>CAVZVB010000015.1:0-189734 GCA_963778625.1 uncultured Alphaproteobacteria bacterium | reverse complement strand
GCGCGACCTCGGCCGCGACATCGCCACGCCGGAGGAGGCCCGGGCGATCGCCCTTATTCCCCAAAACGGGAAGCATTGAGCTGGTCCACGTTTCGCCTGCTGCGCCAGAATCTCTGCACGCACACGCCATTCGCCCGCTTCAAACAGCTGCGGGCACCGCTTGATTCTTTTCCATATGTCGAGCATTCTCGACATATGGAAAAAGAACAGGCCATCCTGGCGCTCGCGGCGCTCGCGCAGTCGACGCGGCTCGACGCGTTCCGACTGCTCGCCGAGCACGAGCCGGAGGGGCTGCCGGCCGGCGAAGTGGCACGGCGGCTGGCGGTGCCGCACAACACGATGTCCACGCATCTGGCGGTGCTGGCCCGCGCCGGGCTCGTCGCGCCGGAGCGTCAGAGCCGGGTGATCAACTACCGCGCCCGTCTCGACGGGTTCGGCGAGCTTACCGCCTATCTCATCAACAATTGCTGCGGCGGTCGGCCGGAGGCCTGCGCTCCGCTCATCAGCGAGCTCGCGCCGACCGCACGCCGACGAAGGAGGTCGTCCATGAATGAGCACGCCTACAACGTGCTGTTCCTTTGCACCGGGAATTCCGCACGCTCGATTCTCGCCGAATCGATCCTGAACCGCTACGGCCAGGGACGGTTCAAGGCCTATTCCGCCGGCTCGCATCCGAAAGGCAAGGTGCACCCCTACGCGATCGATCTCCTGCGCAACCTGCACTACAGCACGGAGGGCTTGCGATCGAAGAGTTGGGACGAGTTCGCGGCTCCCGGCGCGCCGGCGATGGATTTCGTGTTCACCGTTTGCGACGACGCGGCGAACGAGACCTGCCCGATCTGGCCGGGCCAGCCGATGACGGCGCACTGGGGCGTCCCCGATCCGGCCGCCGCCGAAGGGACGGAGGCAGTGAAGCGCGCCGCCTTCGCCGACGCTTGCCGCATGCTCACCAACCGCATCTCGATCTTCACCAGCCTGCCGCTGACGAGTCTCGACGGGCTGGCACTGCAGAAGCGGCTCGACGAGATCGGCCAGCGCGACAAGGCTCCCGCCAAGGAGCGGGCGTGACGGACACGGCCGCCGAAACGTTCAGCCTTCCGCGCCGGCTTGCCGCCGAGGCGATCGGCACCGCCTTCCTGGTCTGTACCGTCGTCGGCTCGGGCGTGATGGCGGAGCGGCTGACGCACGACACGGCGCTCGCGCTCCTCGGCAACACGCTGCCGACGGGCGCCATCCTGGTCGTGCTTATCACCGTGCTCGGCCCGGTCTCCGGTGCGCACTTCAACCCGGCAGTGACCTTCGCGATGCGGCTCAAAGGCGGCATCACGTCCGCCGACGGCGCGGCCTACGTTGCCGCGCAGATTGCTGGCGGCCTCCTTGGCACGCTCGCCGCGCATTTCATGTTCGAGCTGCCGCTCTTTGAAGCTTCAGCGCATGTGCGGACAGGGCCGGGAGAATGGTTCGCGGAGGTGGTCGCCGCGTTCGGGCTCGTCGGCGTGATCCTCGGGGGGCTCCGTTTCCGCGCTGAGGCGATACCGTGGCTCGTCGGCCTCTACATCACGGCCGCCTACTGGTTCACGGCCTCCACGTCGTTCGCCAACCCGGCGGTTGCGATTGCGCGCGCCTTTACCGACACGTTCTCCGGCATTCGGCCGCAGGACGTCCCCGCCTTCATCATTGCCGAGCTGCTCGGCGGTCTGCTCGCGGTCGCGGCGTTCAACTGGCTGCTGCAGCCGCCGGCGCCGAAGAGCGAGAGGGTCGCCACGCGCGCGCGGGACCGTGCGCACTCCCGCCTTTGATCTGCCGCAAGGGGACGGCGCTCCGCGCTGAGACTCAAGAGAGGAGGTGCGGCAAGAGCAGCGTGATCGACGGAAAGGCGACGAGCAGGGTTATGCGCACGATCTCGGAGACGAAGAACGGGATCACGCCCTTGAAGGTCTCGCGCATGGGCACGTCCGGCGCGAGCGAATTGATGATGAACACGTTAAGGCCGACGGGCGGCGTGATCAGCCCGAGCTCGACCACGACGAGGGCGATGATGCCGAACCAGATCTTCACGTCGTCGAGCGGCAGGCCGAAATCGAGACCGGATACCATCGGCCAGAAAAACGGGATCGCCAGGATGATCATGGAGAGGCTGTCCATGAGCATGCCAAGAACGATGAAGATCAGGATGATCACGACCATGATCGCGAATGGCGGCAGGCCGCTGTTCTGAAGCAGCTCCGCGGCGGCTTGCGGTACGCCGGCCCGCGCCATGAAGATCGACAGCAGCGCGGCGCCGAGCAGGATCAGGTAGATCATGCCAGTGGTGCGCGCCGTCTCGAGCAGTGCGTCGACGGTGTCGTGGAACGACAGGCGACGGCGGATCAGCCCGTAGACGGCGACCAGGAAGACGCCGATGGCGCCGGCCGGGGTCGGATTGTAGAGCCCGCCATAGATGCCGCCGATGACCACGGTGAAAATGACGACAATCGGGATGACCGAGACCGTGGCGGAGATGAACTCCTCGCGCGTGACGGTCGCGCCTTTCGGCCCGGCGCCCGGAACCAGCCGGACATAGATCGCAACCGTGATGAGGAACATGAAGACGGCGAGAATGCCGGGCAGAAGCGCCGCCTCGAACAGGGTGACGATGTTGGTCTCGACGATGATGGCGTAGACGATCAGCACCACCGAGGGCGGGATCAGGATGCCGAGGGTGCCGCCGGCGGCGATCGTGCCGGTCGCGAGCGCCGGCGAATATTTGTAGCGCCTGAGCTCGGGGAGCGCGACGATCCCCATGGTCGAAGCCGTCGCGGTCGACGAGCCGCACACCGCGCCGAAGCCGCCGCAGGCCGCGACGGCGGCCATGGCGACACCGCCGCGAAAGCGCCCGAGCCAGGCGTCGGCGCCGCGGAACATGTCCTGGCTCAAGCCGCAGCGCGACGCCAGGCTGCCCATCAGAATGAACATCGGCAGGACGGAGAGGTCGTAGTTCGAGAACTGCGAGTAGGCGAGGTCCTTCAGCTGGAAGAGCACGACGGTCGGCCCGGATTCGATGCTCGTGCCGACGGCGCCGACCAGGATCATCGTGTAGGCGATGGGAACGCGAACGGCGATCAGTGCGAGCAGAGCGAGGAGCCCGATCAGCCCGGTCAGAAAGCTGGTTTCCATGCCCCCGTGCGTTTCCTATTCGACAGGCGGTGCCGGCGGTGGCCGGCGCGCGTCATGCAAGCTTTCGATCGCGGTGACGATTGCGGCGACGAGGAGCAGAACAAGTGAGACCAGGGCCGGCGGAAACGCCGTCCACAGCGGAATGTGCAGGGCGGCTGTCGTCTCGCGAAAGTGGAGATAGCCGATCAGGCCGAGCGACATCTGCCGCAGCAGGACCAGTGCAAACACCATGGCAAAGAGCGAGGAGAAGGCGAGCATCAGCGATTTCGCGCGCGCGCTCATGCCTTCGGTGAAAATGTCCACCGTCACGTTGGCGCCCGTGAGCTGGCAATAAGGAAGAAAGCAGAAGATGGCGACGGCGACGAAATGCTTCATCATCTCGTAATCGCCCTGGAACGGCTTGTCGAAGAAGAGGTTGGAGGCCGCGCTTGCCGCGGTCATCAGCATCAGCGCCGCCAGGATGAAGCCGCCAAGCAGCGCCCAGTAGCGGATCACCGCTCTTAGGACGTTGAGCCAGCGCGGCTGCCACTCGAACGAAGGGCGGGGTCCCATGACCCCGCCCTTGTCCTCCTCATGAAAGGTGAAGCTCATGCGCTGTTTTTTGCTATGGCAGCCTTGGCAGCGTCAACCAGTCCCTTCGAGTCGATCTTGGAAGCGCGATCGGCAACCCAGTGATCGACGACCGGCGCGAGTGCCTTCTTGAAAGCGTCGGTCTCCTCCTGCGTGAGCTCGACATATTCGTTGCCCGCGTCGATGAGGATCTTGAGCGCATTGTCGTCGTCGTCGCGCCAGATCTGGCCGACCTGCTTCCACCAGGCGGCGTCGGTGGCATTGTTGAACACGGCCTTGAGGTCGTCGGGCAGCTTGTCCCACGTCCCCTTGTTCATCGATACCTGGAAGGTGGTGGTGCCGAGGCGCCACTTGTCCTTGCCTTCGATGTCGTACTTGGTGACGCCCTGGAGCTTCAGGGCAGGCGCGATTTCCCAAGGGATCAACGCGCCGTCGACCACGTGCGTGGTCAGGGCCTGCGGCAAATCGGGGACCGGCATATCGACCGGCGTTGCGCCGAGCGTCTTGATGACGTCGGTTCCGGTCGGGCCGGGCACGCGAATCTTCAGGTCCTTGAAGTCTTCGGGCTTGCGCACGAGCTTGTCGACCATCTGGATGGCCTGCCCGGCATGGACATGCAGCCAGAGCACGTGGACGTCCTTGTACTCTTCGGCGAGGTACTGATCGAACATGTCGCGCATGGCGAGGTTGGTCGCGCCGACGTTGCCGTTGAAGATGTCCGGCAGCTCGAACACCTCGGAACGCGGGAAGAGCCCAGGTGTATATCCGTTGACCGTCCAGACGATGTCGACGACGCCATCGACGGCCTGGCGGAAGAGCTGCGGCGGCGCACCGCCGAGGGACATTGCGGGGTAGATGTCGATCTTCACGCGGCCGTCCGAATCCTTGAGAATGCGGTCGGCGAAGGGTTGCAGCATCATACACCTGCGCCGGCGATTTCGGCCCAAGCAGATGATGCAGTTTCAGTGTGAATTCGGGATTCGCCGCCCAGGCGCGCCGCAGAACAACGGGTGCGGCGACGAGCGCCGTGGCGGAAGTCAGAAATCTCCTTCGCGAGAGCATGGCGTTTACCTCCGGTCGTCTTGTCGTGTTGATCTGGCACTTGGACACTTCGCAGCGCCGCATGCTCTTTGCAACGATCTTCGGGAATTCCGCTGCGCATGTCTAGGTAGTTTTGATACAAACTAAGTCGCGCCGCCGCGTCTCGCGAGCGGGGCGCTCGCCGGACGTGCCTGCGGCGGGCTGCGCCAACGAAGAGCGTGCGATATAGGGGAGCGATGCAACTTTCGCCCGACGCGTCATTCGCGCCGCCGGCCGGCATTGAAGAGCTGCGCGAGCTGCAGCTGACGCGCCTCAGGGCGACGCTCCGGCGCGCGTTCGACAAAGTTCCGCACTACCGGCACCTGTTCCAGGATGCGGGGGTGCATCCGGACGATCTCAAGTCGGTCGAGGATATCGCGCGCTTTCCGTTTACGACGAAGCCGGACTTGCGCCACGGCTATCCGTTCGGAATGTTTGCTGAGGCGCCCCAGAAGATCGCACGCATTCACGTGTCGAGCGGCACGACGGGGTCGCCGACGATGGTCGGCTACACGGCGGCGGACCTCGACACCTGGGCGGGCCTGATGGCGCGCTCGCTTGCCGCCGTCGGCGGCAAGCCCGGCGATCTCGTGCACAACGCTTTCGGTTACGGGCTCTTCACTGGTGGGCTCGGCTGGCACGGCGGAGCGGAGCGGCTCGGCGCAACCGTGCTGCCGGTCAGCGGCGGCGCGACGGAACGTCAGGTCCAGCTGATCCGCGACCTCCGCCCGGCGGTTCTGCTCGCGACGCCCTCTTACATGCTGGTCATCGCCGACGAGCTCGCACGGCAGGGCATCCGCGACACCGGGCTGCGTCTCGCGATCTTCGGCGCCGAGCCCGCGTCGGAGTCGCTCCGCGCCGAGATCGAGGCACGGCTTGGCGCGAAGGCGCTACGATTCCTACGGGCTCTCGGAAGTGATGGGTCCGGGCGTCGCGCAGGAGACTCCGGAAGGCCGCGGCACGCTCACGCTGTGGGAAGATCATTTCCTGCCGGAGATCATCGATCCGGAAACCGGCGCCGTGCTGCCGGAGGGCGAGAAAGGCGAGCTGGTGCTGACGACGCTGACGAAGATGGGAATGCCGGTCGTGCGCTACCGCACGCGTGATCTGACGCGTTTCGTTTTGCCGCGCGACGGCGCCATGCGGCGGATCGAGCGGATCGCCGGCCGAAGCGATGACATGTTGATCGTCCGCGGCGTCAATGTCTTCCCTTTGCAGATTGAGACGCTGATTTGCGAAGATCGACGGCTCTCTCCCAATTACCTGATCGAGGTCAGCCGGCCGCACCGCCTCGACGAGCTCTTGATCCGTATCGAGTTCCGGCCCGAGGGAGGACTCGGAGAGGAAGAGCGGCGCGCCGTCCAGCAGGTGACGGAACGGCGGATCAAGGATCGATTCGGGATATCCGCCTCGGTCGCGATCGAGGCGCCTGGAACGATCGAGCGGTCACAGGGCAAGGCGAAGCGCGTGCTGGATCATCGTCTGAAAGGCTGAGACGGTTTCGAAAATGGCATCCCTCAACAAAGTGAAGACCCTTCCGACCGGCGAACGTCTCCACGCTGCGGGTTTCGTGGCGTCGGCTGTGGCGGAATGGGAAGCGGCACTGCCGACCGTCTCCGGCAACTTTGCCAAAGACTGCGAGGTGCATTCGAACTTCTGGGCGATCTCCAAGGCGCTGATTGCGACACTTCCGCAGAAGCGGAAGCGCAATGCCGCCGAGGCGGCTGCTGCCGAAGCTCTTCTCTTTGCTGCGCGCGCGAGCCGCGAGGCCTTCCTGAAGGCGCATGCGGTCACGCTCTACGATCGTCTCACCGCCGGCCGCTCCCACTTCCTGAGGCTTGAGGAGCTGGTCTTCGAGGCGGCCGATCAGGTCCCCGGCCTTGTTCCATCTTCGGCGGAGGTCGCCGCCGAAGCGGTGCTGAAGCAGGGGGAAAAGGACGGCGTCGAGGTCGACCAGGGGATCTTCCTGGCGCACGTTCTTGCCGACAAAGCATGCGGCGAGCATCTCTGCCACGCGATGCTCTTGCCGCGGCCGGAGAGCGCCACCGCGCTCAAGGAATTGATGAAGAACGGCGAGGTCGATCTCGGCCCCGTTAGACTGAAGCGTGTCGGGCAGGCGGTCCATCTCACCTCGAACAACCCGCGTTTCCTGAACGCGGAGGACGAAGACACGCTCGATCTGACCGAAGTCGCGGTCGACGTTGCGACGCTCGATCCGGAAAGCGCGATCGCCGTCATGCGCGGCGGCGTCGTCGAGAATCCGAAATACGCGGGCCGCCACGTCTTCGGCGCCGGTATCAACCTGACCCGTCTTTATCGCGGCGAGATCCCGTATCTCTGGTTCCTCGAGCGCGACATGGGCTACGTCCACAAGCTTTTCCGCGGCGTGGCGACGCCGGACGCGCTTCCCGACGACGTCACCGGCCGCGCGGCTGAAAAGCCTTGGGTCGCCGCGGTCGACGCCTTCGCGATCGGCGGTCATTGCCAGCTGCTGCTCGTCGCCGATTACGTGCTCGCGGCAGCCGACACCTACATGACGCTGCCGGCGCGCAAGGAGGGGATCATCCCCGGTTTCGCCAACCTGCGGCTGCCCCGCTTCGTCGGCGACCGGATCGCACGGCAGGCGATCCAGTCCGAGCGGCGGCTTCCCTGCGACAGTCCGGAAGGGAGGATGATCTGCGACGAGATCGTGCCGGCGGCGGAGATGGACGCGGCGATCGCACGCGTCGTCGAGGGCCTCAGCAACGCCGGAGCGGTGAGCATGATCGGCAACCGGCGCGCCTTCCGCGTCGGCGAGGAGTCCCTTGATCTCTTCCGCTGCTATGCCTCCGTCTACGCACGCGAGCAGGCCTACTGCCACTTCAGCCCGGCGCTCATCGCCAATCTCGAGCGCCACTGGAATGCAGCCCAGCGAAAGGTGTGAGGCAGATCGCACCCCTCGACGAGAAGACGGGGGCTACTCGAACCTGAGCCCCACATAATTCTCCGCCAGCGCGGTCTGCGCGGCTTTGGAGCCGACGAGATAGTCGAGTTCGGCGAGCTGAATCTTTCTGCCGAAAGGGCCGGTGTCGGGAAAGAGGTGAAGAAGCGACGTCATCCACCAGGAGAAGCGTTCCGCCTTCCAGACGCGGCGGAGGCATGTCGCGGAATAGGCGTCGAGCGCGGACGACGAGCGCTCCTGATAGTGCTCGATCAAAGCATGCGCGAGGTAGCGGATGTCGGAGGCGGCGAGGTTCAGGCCCTTGGCGCCCGTCGGCGGCACGATGTGGGCGGCGTCCCCGGCAAGGAAGAGGCGGCCGAAGCGCAGCGGCTCGGCGACGAAGCTGCGTAGCGGCGCGATGCTTTTCTCGATCGATGGGCCGGTCTGAAGCGCTTCCGCCGCGGGCGGATCGATTCGACGGCGGAGCTCGTCCCAGAAGCTTTCGTCGGGCCAATCCTCGACGCTGTCGTCGAGCGAGCATTGCACGTAGTAGCGGGAGAGATGATGCGTTCGCATCGAGCAGAGCGCGAAGCCGCGCTCGTGGTTGGCGTAGATCAGCTCGTCGGAGACCGGCGCGGTCTCGGATAGGACGCCGAGCCATCCGAACGGATAGACGCGTTCGAAAGTTCGGAACGAGCGCTCCGGCACGGCCTTGCGGCTTGCGCCGTGATAGCCGTCGCAGCCGGCGACGAATTCCGCCGCAAGCGATTTCTCTTCGCCGCCCTCGCGGTAGTGCACGATCGGGTTGTCGCCGTCGAATCCCTCGATGCCGACGACTTCGGCTTCGTAACGCGGTGAAGCGCCGTCGGCCTCGAGCGCGTGCATCAGATCGCGCGTGACCTCGGTCTGGCCGTAGACCGTGACCGCACTTCCGGTCAGCGCCTGAAGGTCGATGCGGTGACGGGCCGCTTCGAAGGCGATGCCGATTCCGGCATGCACGAGGCCCTCGCGATGACAGCGCTCGCCGACGCCGGCCTCGTCCAGGAGGTCCACCGTGCCGCGTTCCAGCACGCCGGCGCGGATGCGCGAAAGCACGTATTCGGCGCTCCGCCGCTCCAGCACGACATTGTCGATGCCGGCCCGATGGAGAAGCCGGGAGAGGAGCAGCCCCGACGGGCCGGCACCGATAATTGTGACCTGTGTGTCCATCAACATTCCGTCGGCCCGGTGCCGAAATCGGCCGCGCCACCGATTGATCGATCTTATGCGCTCCACGCTTTGCCGGGAAACGGCTGACGCGCGCTTTTCGCTCGGTCAGACGCTCATGCCGCCGTCGACCATCAACATCGCCCCCGTCACGAAGCTCGCGTCGTCCGACACGAGATAGAGGACCGAGCGCGCGATCTCCTCGACCTTGGCGTGGCGGCCGAGCGGTATCTGTTCGTTGAAGAATTCCCCGCTGTCGCGTCCGATCGCCTGCGTCAGCCCTGCCTCGACATTGTGCTGGAACTGATTGTCGATCGGACCGGGATGGATGGTGTTCACGCGGATTCTCCGCGGCGCCAGCTCCTTGGCGAGGCAGCGCATCAGCCCGACCTGCGCATGCTTGGCGGTGATGTAGGCGTAGACGCCGGGGTCGCCGCGCGTCGCAGCGACGCTCGACGTGATCACGATCGCGCCGCCGTCGTTCATCCTGGGCACCGCATATTTGCAGGCGAGGAACGCGCCGCGGACATGCACGGCATAGACGTCGTCGAAGACGTCGACGGGATAGGATTCGATCGGCGCGACCGTGCCGAAATTCCCTGCGTTCGAGAAAAGCACGTCGATTGCGCCGAAGCGCTCGACCGTTGCCGCGACGAAGCGCTCGACGTCCTCGGGCCGGCTCACGTCGGCGGCAAACGTCGCGACGCGGTCAGACGGGAGGGCGAGGGCGTCCGCCGCCCGCTTCAACGCGAGCTCGGCGCGATCGACCAGCATCACGTGGGCGCCCTCCTCGAGCATGAGGCGCGCCGTCGCCATGCCGAGGCTGCCCGCCCCGCCGGTCACGATGCAGGTCTTGTCCTCTAGCCGCAATGGCATCCTCCCGCGTCGCGCGCGCCGGCAACCGGCCGGTTCGTTTCCGTGCCACCGCCGCCATTTGGTTTGCTATCAAACCACTTCGGCGCTACGATACAAGCGCCTGAAGCGAAGAGCAAAGCGCCGCCACCGCCTCGGAACCGCCTACGGTTCCCACGCGGAAAACGCGGCCTCAGGCGGTGGAGCGGTCCCCGCGGGAAAGGCGGGCGGTTCTGCTGGCAAAGGGAGGGCCATCATGAGGATTTTGAAGTCCGGCGGGTTAGAGACGTTGTTGCTTGCGGCGGCGATCGCCGTCGGCGGCGGCCAGTTGGCTTCCGCGCAGGACAGGCCGCTTTGCGGGCTCGGCAACGGTGAGAAGGCGACGGGCGATCCGATCCTCGTCGGCTCCGTGGTCGGCCAGACCGGCCCGGACGATTTCAGCGCCGGCGCGGACGCCGCGCGCGCCTACTTCAACTGCGTCAACGAGAACGGCGGCATCAACGGCCGGCCGATACAGTTCATGGTCGAGGACGACCAGTGGAAGCCGGAGGTCGCCGCGCAGGTCGCCTCGAAGCTCGTGAAGGACGAGGGCGTCGTCGCGCTCGTCGGCAATGGCAGCTTCGTGGAGATGACGGTCAACGCCAAGCTCTATGAAGATCAAAACGTCGCGGTCGTCGCGTCGGCTTGCGCCGTGCGCGAATGCTTCGAGGCACGGAACATCGCCTCCACCAACCAGGGCCCGGTGCCGAGCAACATCTCGGCCGTGCAATACGCGGTGGAGAATCTCGGCTCGAAGAAGGTCGCCTGCGTCGGCCTCAACATTCCCTCAAACGGCGTGTGGTCGTGCAACCTCACCAATGACTGGCTGAAGGAGAAGGGGCTGGAGGGCGTCTCCGTGCTCATGGACCCGGGCGCGCCCGATCCGAACGCGTCGCTGCTTGAGGCGGTTGCGAGCGGTGCCGACACGATCCTGATGAGTCTGCCGGCTGGCCTCGCCGAGGCGTTCCTGAAGGCCGCACAGGACCAGGATCTGCGCGATCAGGTACACCTGGATCTCGCCGACCCCGCTCTACAAGCAGGGCATGCCGGAGGCGCTCGGCGACTACTGGAGCGGCAAGGTGCACGTCGCCATCGAGCTGACGCCGTGGGACGGCGGCGGCCCCGACGCGCAGCGCTGGCTCAAGGTGATGGACCAGTACGCCCGGCCGGAGGATCCGCGCGACACCTTCTCGCAGGCAGGCTTCGTCTCCGCCAACATCTTCGTCGACACGCTGATGAAGATGGACCCGACGAAGCTCGACCGCGCGAGCGTCACCACGGCGCTGAAGGCGGTGAAGGGCTACCGCACCGATCTTCTCTGCGGCCCCTGGTATTTCGGCGACGCCGACTTCCACCAGCCGAACCACGCCTCGGTTGTCGTCCGCATCGACAAGGACGGCTTCAAGCCGGAAACCGGTTGCTTCGACGTGTCGGGGTCTTATTTCGACAAGATCAGAAAACTGGAGGCGGACCAGCACCTGACCGAGTAGTCTTCGGGATCGATGGGAGTCTATAGCCTCTTCTTCGTCACCGGGCTCGCGGTCGGGGCAATCTACGCCCTCTCCGGAATCGGGCTTGTCGTTCTCTACCGGTCGACCGGCGTTCTCAATCTTGCCTATGGCGCGATCGGCGCCATGGGCGCCATGGTGGCTTGGCAGCTCCAGCAATGGGGTTACGCCGAGCCGCTCATCTGGGCAGCGGCGCTCAGCGCCGCCACTTTTCTTTCGCTTGCCTACGGGCTTTTGGTGGCGCCGCGCCTTTCCTATCGCGAGCCGGTGGTCAAGGCGGTCGCGACCCTCGGCTTTGCGCTCATCATCCTCGGCGTCGCCAACTATCTCTGGGTCGAGGCGCCGCGGCGGCTGACACTATTCGCCGACGCCTCGGGCTTCAGGCTGCTCGGCGTCAGGATCACCGGAACGCGTGCGCTGGTGTTCGTCGCAGCGGTCGCGGTGACGATCGGCATAGCGGTCTTTCTGAAGAAGACCGGCATCGGGCTTCTGATGCGGGCGCTCGCGGACAAGCGCGACCTTTCCGCGATCCTCGGCGTACCGATCATACGCGTGGAAACCTTTGCCTGGCTGATCAGCGGACTTCTTTCCGGATTCTGCGGCATCATGTTCGGCGATCTGGTGCGGCCCAATCCGGGCGCGCTGACTTTCCTCGTCATCCCGGCCATCGCCGCGGCGATCGTCGGACGGCTTGAATCGCTGCCGATGACGCTTTTCGGCGGGCTCTTCATCGGCGTCGTGGAATCGATGACGACGCTCGTGAAGCCGATTGCGCCCTATCGCACCGCGGCGCCGTTCATCGTCGCGGCGCTGCTGCTTCTCTGGCTGCAGCGCAATCGGCGGCTGACCTTCTCCGGGCATGACTGACGTGGAGACGGGGACCGCCGCGGAGAATTCCGTTGGGTCGCCCGCCGGGCGCGGCCGTTTTGCGCCGACGCTGACAAACCCGCGGACGCTCGCCCTTTGGCTTGCGGTGATCGTGCTCGTCGTCGTCGCGCCGGCGTTCCTGAATGCGCTCTGGCTCCGAGTGATGATCTCGTCGGTGATCTTCACCATCGCTGCGACCGGGACGGCGGTCCTCTATGCGCGCCTCGGCCTCGTGTCGCTGGCGCAGGTGGCGCTGGTCGGAGTCGGCGGCTGGGTGACGCTCAGAATGTGGCATGCGACCGGCCTGCCCTTCGAGGTGAACGTGCTGGTAGCCGCCGTTGCCGCGGCAATCGTCGGGACCGTCATCGGCCTGCCGGCGCTTCGCATGCGCGGGCTCTTCCTGGCGCTGATCACGCTGATGGCGGCGGCCGGCTTCCAGATTCTGGTGACCGGGACGCAGTTCCCGAATGGCGGCACGGGCGTTCTCGGCATCGCGGTCAACAGCATCTTCATGCCGCGCCCGCATTTCGCGCAGTCCGACGCCGCGATGCTTCGCTACGTCTCGGTCGTTGCGATCCTGACCTTTCTGCTGGTTGAGCTGAACCGCCGCTCGCGGCCGGGGCGCGCCTGGGCGCTGATCCGCAAGAGCGAGGCCTGCGCGATGGCGGCCGGCGTCAACGTCGCCTTCTACAAAGCCTGGGGCTTTGCGCTCGCCGGCTTCGTCGCGGGGATCGCAGGCGGGCTCCTCGCCGGAACGATCGGCGTGCTTGACGCGACCACGTTTCCGGCAAGCGAGTCGATCCTGCTCTTCGCGCTGACCGTTGTCGGCGGTGCCTATAGTTTCGCTGGCCAGATCATCGCCGGGATTCTCTATCGCGCCGTCCCTGCCTTCCTGAACGACATTGGCATCGACGGCGACCTCGCCTTCGTCATCTTCGGCGTTGGGCTGCTGCACGCCATCGTGACCGCGCCGACCGGGATCGCCGGCCAGCTCGCCGATCTGCTCGGCACGCTTGCGGCGGCGCGTGAGGGCGAAATGATCGAGATCCGCGATCTCTCCGTCGCTTTCGGTGGGGTCAAGGCGCTGAATAAGCTCAGCGCCGATCTCGCCGATCCGATCGTCGGGATCATCGGCCCGAACGGCGCCGGCAAGACCACGCTTCTCAACGTGTTCAGCGGTTTCGTGTCGCCGCAATCGGGGACCATCCGTGCCTTCGGCACCGATCTTCTTGCGCTTGGCACCGCATGCCCGCGCGCGCTGGGGGCTGCGCCGCTCGTTCCAGACCGAGCAGGTCGTCGACGATCTTTCCGTCGCCGACAACGTGCGCGTCATGCTCGACCCGTTGCCGCTGCCGCGTGAGGAGAAGCGCGCCGAGATCGCCGAGGCGCTTCGCTATGTCGGCTTGATCGACAAGTGGAACGCGATGGGCGGCGCGTTGAACGGCTTCGAACGGCGGCTCGTGGAGATCGCCAAGACGCTTGTCGGTGCGCCCAGGGTCGTGCTCCTCGACGAGCCCGGCGCAGGCTTGCGCCCGCACGAGGTGGAGCGGCTGCGCAAGGCCGTGCTCGGCATCCACGAGAAATTCGGGGCGATGACACTCCTGATCGACCACGACGTCGCGCTGATCGCTTCGATGTGCCATTCGACAGTGGTGCTCGATTTCGGCGAGTTGATCGCGTCGGGCGTGACCGCCGACGTCTTGAAGAATCCGCACGTCAAGGCCGCCTATCTCGGCAGCGAGGAGGTTGCGTGAGCGACGCTCTCGAACTCCGTGACGTCTGCGTGATGCGCGGAACGAGGCGCGTCGTCGATTCCGTGTCGATCCGGGTCGAACCGGGGCAGACCGTGGCGCTGCTTGGCCCGAACGGGGCAGGGAAAAGCAGCCTCGTGCTGGCGCTTGCCGGAGTGCTGCCGATCGTCTCGGGCGCCGTCAGCATCGGCGGACGGGAGGTGAGCGGGCGGCCGCCGCATCAAATACGCCGTGCCGGGATTGCCGCCGTTCCGGAGGGCCATCAGGTGCTGACGCGCTTGACGGTCAGGGAGAACGTCGAGGTCGCGGCCGCCATGCACTCTTCCGCCGAGCGCGCGGGGAGCGCGGCGCGCGCTTACGCGATCTTCCCCGAGCTTAGTGCGCTCGCGGCGCGCGCCGCCGGCAGCCTGTCGGGTGGCGAGCAGCAGATGCTGGCGCTCGCGCAGGCGCTGATCGCGCGGCCGAAATTCCTGCTCGCCGACGAAATGTCGCTCGGGCTCGCACCGATTGTCGTCAGGCGGCTGATGGGCGTTCTCAAGGAGATCGCGAAAGAAGGAATTGGCGTGCTTTTGATCGAGCAGTTCACGCATGTCGCGCTCGAGCTTGCTGACCGCGCCTATGTCATCAATCGTGGGCAAATCCGCTTCGAGGGAAGCGCGGCGGAGCTCAAGGCAAATCCCGGCGTGCTGCAAGAGGCGTATCTCGCGGGCACCGCCTGACTGGGCGACTGCAACGAGCCGCTTTGTCCAGCGCTCAGAGATGCGGCAGCCACACGTCGAGAACGGCGGCGCGCTTCTCGTTCTTGACCGCATGCATCGCCGCGGCGAGTGCGTCCTCCACGTCCTCCGCGCGCTCGACTTTGCGCGCGAAAGCGCCGCCCGCAGCAGCGGCGATCCCGGCATAATCGGGCGGCGGGTCGAATGCGACGCCGATGTCGTTGGCGCGGCTCGCATAGCCGTCCGGATGGATCGCAAGCGTGGAGAACTTCGGGGCCTTCCAGCCGCGATTGTTGTAGACGACCTGCAGGAAGGGCGTGCCGTACTGCCGCGCCATCCAGTGCACGGTGGATGGAATGGAGAACATGTAAGACCCGTCGCCGGTCAGCGACATCACGGTCTTCTCCGGCGCCGCGAGCTTCGCGCCGATCGCCGCTCCGCCGCTCCAGCCGAGCGAACTGCCGCCGCTCGCGAAGATCGAGCCGGGGCGGCGCATGCCGAGATGATCGAAGATCGTGTGGTAGGCGGTGATGCCCTCGTTCAACGCGATCGTGTCGTCGTCGACATGCTTGCGGATGCAGGCGGTCAGATATTCCGGGCTCGGAAAGTCGCCGTTCGGTTTCTCAAGTGCCGCAAGCTCGCAAGCCCGCTTGCGGTTCAAGTCGGAGAAGTGCCGGCGCCGCTTCTCCGCGCTTTCCGTATCGATCTTCGCTGCGTCGATCGCGTCATTGAGCTGGCGGAGCGCCGTTGCCGCGTCCGCTCGGAATACCTGCATCGCCGGAAAGTACCAGAGCGGCACGTTCTCTTTCAGGGGATCGACGTCGATGTGGAATATCTGGGCGCCGCCGCCTGGGCGGTTCACCGACGGAATCCAGGGGACGTCGCTATCGATCACAAGCACGACGTCGGCGGCCTCAAGCAGCGGGTTCTGCCGCTGCTGGTTCCACTGGCTCGCCTGGTAAAGCGGATTGTCGTGCGGAAAATTCATGGCGCTCGGAACAGATTCGAGAACGCCGATCCCGAGCCGCTCGCAAAATCGCACCAGCTCGCGCAACCGCCGCCGGATTGCGGCCGAGATAGGAGGTCACGACGAGCGGGCGCTTCGCCTTGGCGAGCGCGGCGACGATCGGCGCGGCGGCTCCCGGCGGAAGCGCCGTCGGCGCGATTGGCCGCCACAGCGCCGTGTCGATAGCGATGGGCGGGGCGATCTCTTCCTCCAGCACCTCGCGCGCGGCCATCAGGTAGACCGGGCCCTTCGGGTCGCTCTCTGCGATCTGCAGGGCGCGGTGCACGATCTGCTTCAAGTTCCGGCCGGTCCGGATCTCGTTGTCGTATTTCATGTAGCCGCGGACGATGCCGCGCTGGTCGCGGACGTCCTGGAGCCACTGGATGAACTCGTTGCGGCTGCCGCGGAGCTCCCCCTCCTGCGTGAACGGCGATGCGCCGGCGAAAACGAGGATCGGCGCACGCCCCTTGGCGGCATTGTGGACTGCGCCGCCGAGCGCCTGCGTGCCGCATTCGACGTGGACGAGCACGGCCTGCGGCTTGCCGCTCACCTGCGCGAAGCCGTGCGCGGCGCTCATCGCCACCATCTCGTTCGGACAGGTGATAAGACTCGGGACCGGGCGGCCGGAAACCTTTGCCTCGGCCATCGCCTCGATCAGTGATGGATGGTCGCCGCCGAGATTGGCGAAGATGTAGGCGATGCCGGCCTCGGTCAGCGCTTCGAGAAATGCCGTGCCGGCCGTGTACATTAGAAATCCCGGGCCCGGATGCGCTACTCGAGCAGCGCGGAGATGCGACGAAGCAGAGCGAGCAGCTCCGCCTTCTTAGGTCCGGCGATTTCGTCGAGCTTGCGGTCGTGCACGGCGGCGTGGGCGGAAAGCGTTTTGAGCTTCTCACGGCCGGCATCCGTCAACGCCAGCGCGTAGCTTCGCTTGTCCCCGGCGACCGGCGTGCGCCGGATCAGGTGCCGATGCGTGAGGTCGCGGATGACCGGCGTCAAGGTCGACTTGTCGCGGCCGCTCGCGCGGCTGAGGAGAACCGGCGTGATGCCCGGATTGACGTCGATCAGCGCCAACACGGCGAACCAGCCGGGCCGCAAGTCCGGCTCGTCGGTCTGCCGCTTGAAGGCCTTGAAGGACGCGTTTTGCGCCTGCCGCAAGTGGAACCCGATATAGTCGTGGAGCACGCCGAGCTGGACCTCCATCGGCGTCGACGCCGGCACGCCCCGCGGCTCGGGCGCATTCTCGTCCGGGTCAGAACGTCGGTCCATTGAGCCCCTGGCAGATTGTCGGACGGCGGCGTGACCGCGGGCGCCTTGCGGGCGCATCGAAGCTTCTGGACCGCCGCCGCGCCAACATGCAATGAAAACCTGGGTGTCGCAACTTAGTTTTGTTCCAAACTAATCGGCCGCGGGATGCCCTGCCGCCCGGCGGGCGCCGGCCGCGGCGCGAGAGAAGCCGATGTATCAGCCGCCGCACCATCGCGAGGATCGCCTGGAGGTCCAGCACGCGCTGATCCGCGCGCATCCGCTCGGCGCGCTCGTCACCTGCGGTGCAACCGGCCTCTCCGCCAATCTCATCCCGTTCGTGCTCGACACGGCGGCTTCGCCGCTTGGCACGCTCAAGGGGCACGTCGCCCGCGCCAACCCGCAATGGCGCGACTTCGACCCGGCGATCGAGGCGCTCGTCATCTTCCAAGGTGTCGAGCGCTACATCACGCCGTCCTGGTACGCCGCGAAGCGCGAGCACGGGAAGGTCGTGCCGACCTGGAACTATGCGACGGTGCAGGCGCGCGGGCAGATGCGCGCGATCGAGGACCGCGATTGGCTCGCGGCGCAGATCAGGGCGCTGACGGCCGTGAATGAAGGTGCGCGGGCGGAACCCTGGGCCGTGAGCGATGCGCCGGAGACTTTCGTCGCCTCCCAAATGAAAGGTATCGTTGGAATCGAAATTCCGATCAGCCGCATTGAGGGGAAGTGGAAGGTGAGCCAGAACCGGCCGGCGGCGGATCGCGAAGGCGTCGTCGCCGGCCTGCGTGATGCGGCCGAGGCGGATGCCGATGCGATGGCGGAGCTTGTCGCGCGCTTCGGCCCATCCAAGGGACCGTGAGCAGGGAATGCTTCGCGAGAAGCTGATCTTCGTCTCCACCTGCGAGATCGCAGGGCGCGTTCGCGGCAAGGGATTTCCGGCCAGCGAGCTTCCGTCGCGTCTCGTGAAGGGCGTCGGCTGGGTCCCGACCAACACGATGATCACGGCGCTCGGGCCGATCGGCAATACGCCGTTCGGAGCGAGCGGCGATCTCATCCTGGTGCCTGATCCCGCGACAGAGCTTAACGTCGATTTCGAGGACGGCAGCGCCGCGGAACATTTTTTCCTCGGGGACATCCGCCACACAGACGGCGCACCCTGGGAATGCTGCCCGCGCGACTTTCTGCGGCGCGCGCTGGCGGCGCTGAAGGACGCCGCCGGCCTCAGTCTCTTCGCGTCGTTCGAGCACGAGTTCGTCTACACCGGTGTCGAGGATGCGATCGGCTCGCCCTACAGCTTCGACGCTTGGCGGCAGCAGGGCGCATTCGGCGAGACCCTGGTTGCCGCAATGCGGAAGGCGAACGTCGAGCCCGACAGCTTCCTTCCCGAATACGCCAAACGCCAGTACGAGGTGACCTCGGCGCCGGCGCTCGGGATGAAGGCGGCAGACGACGCGGTGAAGGTGCGCGAGATGGCGCGCGCCGCGGCCTTCCGGCTCGGCCATCGCGCGATCTTTTCGCCGATCCTCGATCCGAACGGCACCGGAAACGGCGTCCATATCCATTTCAGCTTCAAAGATGAGGCAGGGCGGCTCGCGATGCACGATCCCGCCGGCGCCTTCGGGCTCACGCCCGTTGCGCAGAGCTTCATGGCGGGCGTGCTCCAGCATCTTCCGGCGATCGTCGCGGTCACCGCGCCTTCGCCGGTCTCCTACATTCGCCTCCGGCCGAACCGTTGGGCCCCGACTTGGGTCTACCTCGCCGACCGCGACCGCGAGGCCTGCCTCAGAATCTGTCCGGTGCTCGATCTCCCGGGCCTCGATGCGGCATCGCAGTTCAACGTCGAATTCCGCACGGCGGACGCCGCGGCGAGCCCGTATCTCGCGCTCGGCGCGCTCATCCAAGCCGGCGTCGACGGCATTCGCAAGGAGCTTGCGCTCGCGGCGCCGGCGAACGTCGCGGGAATGAACGAGAGCGAGCGCAGGGCGGCGGGGCTCCGTTTACTTCCCCAATCGCTCGGCGAGGCGCTCGACAATCTGGAGGCGACGCCGGAGGCGAAGGACTGGTTCGGCCCGATCTATCTCGACGCCTACCTCCGCCATAAGCGTGCGGAGATCGAATTGGTCGCCGGGCTGCCGGAGTTGGAGCGCTGCGCTCTCTACGCCGAGACCTACTAGGCGCGCTCTCGTCCATCGCGCGTAGCCATTCGGCGGTGATCATCGTACGGCAGTAACCGGCGAACATTGCAAGCGCGGCCGCGTGGCGCGCATGCGTGTCGGCCATGCAGGCGTCGCTGATACAGGTGACGTAGTAGCCGCGGTCGGCGGCGTCCTTCACCGTGTGGTCGACGCACTGATCGGTCAGAAAGCCCGTCACCACGAGATCTTCGATGCCGATATTGCGCAGCAGATAGTCGAGGTTGGTGGAGTTGAAGAGGCTCGACGAGGTTTTCGGGATGACGATCTCGTCATCGGCCGGCGCGATGGCGGCGACGACACGCGCCTCCTCCGAGCCCTTGGCAATGAAGAACTCCGAGAGCTTGTAGTCAAGGCTGCGGTCGCGGCCGTCGCGCGTGAGGTTCTCGATGATTGTGTAGATCACTTCCGCGCCGTGCCGCCGGAACGCCGCGACAAGCTTCACGAGGTTCGGGATCACGACGTCGCGGGCGGCGGCGAAGAATTCCGGGTGAAGCGCCGCCTTCGCGTCATTGAACGTGGCATTCTGCACGTCGACGATGAGGAGCGCGGTCCGTGCCGGATCGAATGCGCGATCGCGTGAAAGCCCTTGATCTCTTTGGCGCTGAAATGCGCTCGGCGATGTGAGGGCCATGGTGCAGTCTCCGCCGTGAAGCAACCGATGGCCATCGATAACACGTCCGCGGCGCTGCCGTTTAGCCTCCTCATCGCCATTGCGGCGGAGCGTGTCTCCGCCTACTTGCCGGCAAGCATCGCCTGCATCGGCTCCCAATACATCTTGTGCCAGCCGCCTTCGAGCATGGCCTGCGCTTCCTCCGGATGCCCCGCCTGGTCGAAGACGAGCTTCGTTCCCTTTCCGGCCGGCACCAGCTCGAACTTCACGATTGAGTAGACGCCGTCCGGCCAGGCCTTCGACCGCCAAGCCTGCACCACGCGCTTTCCGGGCGACAGCTCGACGTTCCGCGCTTCGATGTCGCCGCCGAAGAGGCTGACGCGGCCGCCGACGTCCTTGGAGATATCGGCGGCGCGGCCGCCGGTCATCTTGGCGAAATCGTTCGATGTCGTGAGCACGCCGTAAACCGCGGCCGGGCTCGCTTCGATCGTCACTTCCTGATGGATGCTCACGCGCGTCCTCCGATTTGACACCGTCCCGGCAGGCTCGTATGTCTGTCAACCAGTCGGTTGACAAATCTCTAGAGGGCCGCAACCGAGCCGTCAACCGTTTGGTTTAGGGCGATGACACGCCTCGCCGAAGACGAAAGCCTGGACGCCGTTTTTCATGCGCTCGCGAACCGGACGCGGCGGGCGCTGCTGCAGAGCCTTGCAGCGGGACCGGCGCGCGTCACCGAGCTTGCGGAGCCTCATCGGATGTCCGTCGCCGCGGTCTCCAAGCATCTCTTCGTGCTGGAGCGCGCAGGGCTGATCCGGCGCGCGCGCGAGGGACACGTGCAATCGTGTATGCTCGATGCGGCGCCGCTGGCCTCGGCCGACGCGTGGCTCAGAGGCTACCGCCGCTTCTGGACGCGACAGCTCGATCGTCTGGCCAAGTTCGTCGAGACGCCGAAGGACTGACATGCAGCCGACCATGCTTACGCTGAGCCGCATCATTCGTGCGCCGCGCGAAACGGTCTTCGCCGCGTGGACCGAGCCGGAGATGCTGAAGCAATGGTGGGGGCCCGGTCCGGTGTCTTGCCCAGAGGCGCATGTCGATCTTCGCGTGGGCGGCGAGTATCGCCTGGCGAACAAGGAGAGCGACGGTTCGATCACGTGGATATCGGGACGCTTCGAGCGCGTGCGCAAGCCGGAGGAGCTCGTCTATACGTGGACGGTCAGCACGCTCCCGCACGAGCCGACGCTGGTGCGGGTCGAGTTCCTGCCGCATCCCGATGGCACCGAGCTTGTGCTGACGCATGAGCGCTTCGCAGCCGAGGCCGTGCGCGACATGCACCTGCAAGGCTGGGGCGGCTGCCTCGACAAGCTCGAGGCGATGTTCGCGAGCTGAGTCTTGAACCGCGCTTTGCGGACGTTACTCGAACCTGAGCAAAAGATCCTTGGCGTCGATCTGGTCGCCGGCCTTGACCAGAACCTCTACGATCTTGCCGTCGCGGTCGGCGTGGAGCGCGGTCTCCATCTTCATCGCCTCGATGGAGAGAAGCACGTCGCCGGCGGCGATCTCCTGGCCGACCGCGACCGAAACGCCGGAGATGACGCCCGGCATCGGAGCGGCGACATGCGCCGCGTTGCCGAGCTCGGCCTTCGGTCGGCGGGCGCTTCCCGCCGGCGCCGTGCGCGCGGTCGGGCACCTTGGCGATGCGCGGCTGGCCGTTCAGCTCGAAGAAGACGCGGACCTGGCCTTCCTCGTCGGTCTCGCCGATCGCCTGGCAGCGGACGACGAGCGTCTTGCCTTTCTCAAGCTCGATCGCGATCTCGTCGCCGGCGGGGAGGCCGTAGAAATAGGTCGGCGTCGGCAGGACCTCGGTCGGGCCGTAGCTCTCCTGCGCCGCAGCGAAATCGGAGAAGACCTTCGGATACATGAGATAAGAGGCGAGGGCGGCATCGCCGGCGGGCTCGCCGATCTTCTCTGCCGCGGCGCTCGCGCTCGGCATCGAGGTCGGCGGGAGGAAGCAGCGAGCCCGGGCGGACGCTGATCGGGCTCGCGCCCTTCAGCACCTTCGTCTGGATCGCTTCCGGCCAACCGCCGGGCGGCTGACCGAGCTCGCCCTTCATCATCTGCACGACGGAATTGGGAAACGCGATTTCCCGCGCGGGGTCGAGGACGTCGGCTGCAGACAGGTCCTGCGTGACCATCATCAAGGCCATGTCGCCGACAGTCTTGGACGACGGCGTGACTTTGACGATGTCGCCGAAGATCAAATTGGCGTCGTGATAGGCGCGCGCCACTTCGTGCCAGCGGGTCTCAAGGCCAAGCGAGCGCGCCTGCTCCTTCAGATTCGTGAACTGTCCGCCCGGCATCTCGTGCAGATAGACCTCGGAAGCGCCGGAGCGCAGGTCGCTCTCGAAGGCGGCGTATTGGAAGCGCACCGCCTCCCAATAAAGCGAGATTCTGCGGATCGCATCGAGATCGAGCCCGGTCGCGCGCTCCGTTTGATCGAGGGCGGCGACGAGCGAGCCGAGGCAGGGCTGCGAGGTGAGCCCGGAGAGCGAATCCATCGCCGCGTCGACCGCGTCGACTCCCGCCTCGACGGCGGCAAGGATTGTCGCTGCAGCGAGCCCGGACGTGTCGTGCGTATGGAAATGCAAGCGGCGCTGCGACCTCCTCGCGGAGCGCCTTGAAGAGAGCGCGCGCGGCGGCGGGCTTCATCACGCCGGCCATGTCCTTGACCGCGATGATGTGCGCGCCCGCCTTCTCCAGCTCGCGCGCGAGCCCGACATAGTAGGCAAGGTCGTACTTTGCGCGCTTCGGATCGAGGACGTCGCCGGTGTAGCAGATCGCCGCCTCGCAGAGCTTCTCCGATTCCAGCACCGCGTCCATGGCGACGCGCATGTTCTCGACCCAGTTCAGGCAGTCGAAGACGCGGAAGAGATCGATACCGGCTTCCGCCGCCTGGCGAACGAAGAAGCTGACGACGTTGTCGGGATAATTGGTGTAGCCGACGCCGTTCGCGCCGCGCAGCAGCATTTGCAGCAGGATGTTCGGCACTTGGCTGCGGATGCCGGAGAGCCGCTCCCACGGGTCTTCCGTGAGAAAACGCATGGCGACGTCGAAGGTCGCGCCGCCCCAGCATTCAAGCGAGAAGAGCTGCGGCAGCGCGGCGGAATAAGCCGGGGCGGCGGCGAGGATGTCGTAGCTGCGCATGCGCGTCGCCAGCAGCGATTGGTGCGCGTCGCGCATCGTCGTGTCGGTGATGAGCGTGCGCGCCTCCTCTCGCATCCAGCGCGCGAAAGCCGCGGGTCCGTGCCGGTCGAGGCGGGTCTTGGTGCCCTCTGCGATCTCGTCGCCGAAGACGGGCGCGACCGGCTTCGGCGCGTGCGGATCGGGCCTGGCGCGGCCGCGCGTCTCCGGATGGCCGTTCACCGTCACGTCGGCGATATAGTTCAGAAGCTTTGTCGCGCGATCGCGTCTGCGGACGGAGGCAATCAGCTCAGGCGTCTCGTCGATGAAGCGCGTCGTGTAGCTCGCGTCACGGAAACTCGGGTGGCCGATGACGTTTTCGAGGAAGGCGAGGTTGGTGGCGACGCCGCGGATACGGAATTCGCGAAGCGCGCGGTCCATGCGTGCGATGGCTTCTTCCGGCGAAGGCGCCCAGGCGGTGACCTTCTCAAGCAGTGGATCGTAGAAGCGGGTGATGACGGCGCCGGAATAGGCGGTGCCGCCGTCGAGGCGGATGCCGAAGCCGGTCGCGCCGCGATAGGCGGTGATGCGGCCGTAATCGGGGATGAAATTCTGCTCCGGGTCCTCGGTAGTGATGCGGCACTGGAGCGCGTGGCCGTTGAGCCAGATCTCCTCCTGCGGCGGCACGCCGGACTCCGGCTCGCCGATCCGCTTTCCCTCGATCATGCGGATTTGCGCCTTGACGATGTCGATCCCCGTCACCTCCTCGGTGACGGTGTGCTCGACTTGGATGCGCGGATTGACCTCGATGAAGTAGAAGCGCCCGGTCGAAGCGTCCTGCAGGAATTCTACCGTGCCGGCGCAGACATAGTCGGCAGTGTCGGCGATGCGAAGCGCGTAGTTGCAAAGCTCCTCGCGCTGATCGTGGGTCAGATAAGGCGCGGGCGCGCGCTCCACGACCTTCTGGTGCCGGCGCTGGATGGAGCAGTCGCGCTCGAAGAGATGCACGCGGTTGCCGAAGGTGTCGCCGAGCACCTGCACCTCGATGTGGCGGGCGCGCTCGACGAGCTTCTCCAGATAGACCTCGTCCTTGCCGAAGGCGGCTTTCGCTTCGCGCTTCGCCTCCGTCACGTCGCGGATCAGCGCCGCCTCGTCGCGGATGACGCGCATGCCGCGCCCGCCGCCGCCCCACGACGCCTTCAGCATCAGCGGATAGCCGATCTCCTCGGCGAGCTTTTTCCAGGTGTCCTTGTCCTCGGGGAGGGGATCGGTCGCCGGCATGACCGGCACGCCGGCATGCGTGGCGAGATTGCGCGCGGCGACCTTGTTGCCGAGCCGGCGCATGGTGTCGGGGGAGGGGCCGATGAAGGTAACGCCGGCTGCGGCACAGGCATCGGCGAATTCCGGGCTTTCGGAGAGGAGCCCGTAGCCGGGATGGATGGCGTCGGCGCCGGACCGCTCCGCGACGCGCAGGATTTCGGAGATCGAAAGGTAAGCCTCGATCGGCCCGAGCGGCTTTTCAAGATGCGGCCCGCGGCCGATGAGATAGGCCTCGTCCGCCTTGAAGCGGTGGAGGGCGAGCTTGTCCTCCTCGGAGAATACGCCGACCGTCTTCAGTCCGAGCTCGTTTGCAGCGCGAAAGACCCGGATGGCGATCTCCGAGCGGTTCGCGACGAGAATCGTGCGGATTTCAGGCAAAAACGCTCCCGCGGCACAGTCGCGCTCACCTTAGCGCGGCGATGTTGCAATGCAACAGACAGTGACCGGTCGGCGGACGCATTCTGTTCCAGGCCGTGAAGGCTGATAGAGTGGCCGCGTTTTCTTGGGGACGCGATAAAGATGCGGGGATACGGTTTGGCTACGATTGTCGTGGCGCTCGCGCTTTGGGCGACGAGCGCGCATGCGCAGGGGTCCGGCGGGCAGATCCCCGTCGACCTGGAGCTGGTGATCGCGGTCGACGTGTCCGCGTCGATGGATCGCGAGGAATTCCGGCTGCAGCGCGACGGCTACCGGCAAGCGATCGCGCATCCCGATTTCGTTCGCGCTGTGCTCGCCGGCGAGCATCGGCGGATCGCCGTCACCTATGTCGAATGGTCGAGCGAAAGCTGGCAGAAGATCATCGTGCCGTGGCGGCTGATCGATGGGCCCGCGAGTGCCGAAGCTTTTGCCGCCGCCTTGTCGGAGCAGCCGCTCGTTCTCACGAGGGGCACGTCGATCTCCGCCGCGCTTCGTTTCAGCGCCGCGCTTTTTGCCGCGAACGGCTTCGCCGCAGAACGCAAGACGATCGATGTGTCCGGAGACGGGCCGAACAATTACGGCCCACCCGTCACGCGGGCGCGCGACGAGGCGGTGGCGCAAGGCATCGTCGTCAACGGCCTTCCGGTTCTGATTGCGCCCTCGCCGACCGTCCCCGACGTCGCTCGCTATTACGCCGAGTGCGTCATCGGCGGGCCCGGCTCTTTCATGCTTCCGGTGAACAAAGCCGAAGAATTCAGCTTGGCGATCCGCCGAAAGCTGGTGCTCGAAGTCGCCGGACATGTCCCGGCAGGCATCGTCCCGGTCGCTGCCCAAGAGCCGGTCGACTGTCTGGCGGGAGAGAAGCTGCGCGAGCGCCTCGCCCCCTATTATCCCGGGTTAGACAACTAAAACTTGCCGCCCTTCGGGTCAGGCGAGACCTGCCGACCGGAGGTCCGCTCAGGCCCGGCGCTCGAAATATTCCTGATGCTCGCGTGACAGCCGGCAGGCGGCTTCGACGTTGCCGCGTTCCACCGCCGCGAGGATCGGCGCATGGCTCTCGGCGACCGCGAACAGATCGATGTTCGGCTGCAGCGCGGTCTTGCGCGAGTGGATCTCCACGTGGAGCGATTCCCACATCTTGAGGAGCAGCTCGTTCTCCGCGGCGCGGAGGATGGTGCGATGGAACGCAACGCTGTGCTGGGCCATGGCGTCCGAATCGTGGTTGCGCGCCGCCTCGCGCATGCCCTCAAGGTGCGCGGCAAGCGTGCGCGTGTCAGCCCTAAGCCGCGGCATGGCGAGGCGCATGGCCGCCTCCTCGAGGGCGCCGCGCACCTCGTAGATCTCGTGCTGCGCGCGCGCGTGATAGTCGTTCACGAAGGTGCCGCGGCGCGGCTTGATAGTGACGAGCCCCGACGTCTCCAATTCACGCAGCGCCTCGCGGACGGGCGCCTGGCTTGAGCCGAATTCCTTCGCGAGCTGCAGCTCAATCAGGCGCGTGCCCGGCGCGTATTCGCCCTCGATGATTCGCCGCAGGAGCACGTTGCGGATGCGCGCGCCGATCGGCTCGTGCGCGAGGCGTTCCGCATCCGTGGGCAAACTGAGTGAAAGGTCCAAGCTGCCTCCGGCGGCGGGGTCAGGCCTTCATAGTGTTGCGCGTCAGCCTCGGAAAGGTCCGAACCAGCGCCTTTCGATGCCCAAATGGGATTGACACTCGATAATCGATAATCAAACCTCCCGTCAAAGGAAGAAACGGACCCGGGGAGAAAAAATTGCCGCTTTCGGTCGTACGCGCAGGCTCGGTCAAGGCGGCCGCCGCGGCGCTTGCAGCCGACAAAAATGCGCGATTCCTCGGCGGCGGCACGCTCCTCGTTCGTGCCCATAATTCCGGCAACTTCTCGATCGGCTCGCTGGTGCTTTCCGACGGCCTCGGGCTCGACGGAATCAGCGTCACACGCGGGCGCGTGGAGATCGGCGCTGCGACGACGATGGCAGCGATTCTCGCCGAGCCGAAGCTCGCCTTCCTGCATCCCGTGGCGCGCGAGATCGGCGGGCCGGCGGTCCGCGCGATGGCGACCGTCGGCGGCAATCTCTTCGCGCGTTCGCCCTATGGCGATTTCGCGGTGGCGCTTCTTGCGCTCGCAGCCGAGATCGGGACGGAAAACGCGAAGAACAGCGAGACGATCGCCGCCGAAGCGTTCCTCAAGGGGCGGGCGACGAATCGAGCGCGGATCGTCACGCGCGTTTGCTTTCCGTTGCCGGCGGCGGGCTCGTTCCGCTTCGCCAAGGTCACGCGGAAGCATCCGCGCGGCGCTTCCGTGCTTGCGATCGCCGCGCTTCTTCCGATCGTCGACGGCAAGGTGAAGGGGGCGCGTGTCGCCTATGGCGCGATGGCGCCAACCGCGATCCGGGCGACCGCTGTGGAGAAGGCGCTTGAAGGAAGGGCGCTCGACGCAGCGGCGATCGAAAAGGCCGTCAAAGTTGCGGGCGAGGGAACTGAGCCGCCGACCGACGCCCAAGCGAGCGCCTGGTATCGGGCAAACGTGCTGCCGGTGCATCTCGCCCGGCTTCTGAAGAGCTGAGCGATGGCCATGGCGCGCGTCCCCCTCCAGTTCACCGTCAACGGCCAAGAGCAGGCGGAATTCATCGAGCCCGGCGCGCTTCTTGTCGATGTCCTGCGCGACAAGCTCGGCCTGACGGCGACCAAGAACGGTTGCAGCCAAGGCGCCTGCGGCGCGTGCACGGTGCTCGTCGACGGGGAGCTACGGCTCTCGTGCCTGACGCCGGCCGAACGCGTCGAGGGACGTTCGGTCGAGACGCTGGAAGGGCTCGCCGAGGGCGGCACCATGCATCCGCTGCAGCGCGCGTTCTCCGAGGGCTTCGCCGTTCAATGCGGCTTCTGCACCTCCGGCATGATCCTTGTCGCGAAGTGGCTGCTCGACCGCAATCCGAATCCGAGCCGTGCCGATGTCGTCGATGCGATCTCCGGCAACATCTGCCGCTGCACCGGATATGAATTCGATCATCGACGCGGTCCTGACCGCCGCCGCCGAGATGCGCGGGCGGAAGACGGCTTAGATGGCGGCCAATCCGTTCTCCGTGTGTCATCCCGGAAGGCGCGGAACGCGCCTGTCCGGGACCCATGACCTCAGGTCATCGAAGCTACATGCGGGCGTCGGAACACTTCTGATGAGCCGTGTTCATGGGTCCCGGTCTTGCCGCTGCGCGGCAAACCGGGATGACAACGCTTAGGTCGCGGAGCCGATCCCAATGGAACACGTGAAGGAATTCTTCGCCGAGGAGCGCGCCGAGGGGCACCAAGCCGTCGGCGTCAACAACAAGCGCACCGACATCGACGGCCATGTCACCGGCCGCACCCAGTACTACGCCGACCGCACCTTCCCCGGTATGCTCTACCTCGCGATGGTCAGGAGCCCGCACCATCACGCAAAGATCATCTCCGTCGACGCGAGCGAAGCGGAGAAGGCGCCCGGCGTCGTCCGCGTGCTGACTCACAAGGACGTGCCGAAGAACGTCTACACCATCCTCTGCCTGATCCAGGTCGAGCCCGACGACGAGCCGTGCCTTGCCGTCGACAAGGTCCGTTACAGGGGCGAGCCCATCGTCGCGGTGATCGCGGAGAGCATGAGCGCCGCGCGCGAAGCGGCGGCGAAGGTCAAAATCGAGTACGAGGAGCTGCCGGCGGTCTTCGACGTGGAAGAGGCGCTGAAGCCCGACGCCCCGCTCGTCAACGAGTATCACGGCCAGAACTTCTTCAAATACGAGGGCCATCATTGCCGGCGCGTGCGCTACGGCGACGTGGAGAAGGCCTTCGCCGAGGCCGACCACGTGCTTGAGGAGCGCTACCAGTCGTCGCCGATCGAGCATGCTCCGGTCGAGACGACGGGCTGCATCGTCGTCCCCGACGCGAACGGCCGCTACGTCTGCTATTCGAACACACAGGCGCTGTTCTTCACGCTCGACAATACGGCGCTGATCCTCGCCGCGCCGTTCCAGAAGCTTCGACTGATCGGCGGCACGGTCGGCGGCGGCTTCGGCGGCAAGGTCGACGTGATCGTCGAGCCGAACGCGTTCCTCGCGGCGATGCTCACCAACAGGCCGGTCAAATATTCCTTTAGCCGCGAGGAGGAGATGCAGGTCTCGTCTCCGCGCGCGGCAGAGCGCATCACTATCAAGGATGGCGTGATGAAGGACGGGCGGATCGTCGCGCGAAAAGTCACGCTCTACGTCGATTCCGGCGCCTATTCGCGCCACAGCCCCTACGGCACGACCAAGGCGGCCGCGCACATGCCGGGGCCCTACTCGATCCCGAACGTCCACGTCGACGCGCATTGCGTCTACACCAACCGCACGCCGTCTTCTGCGATGCGGGGCTTCGGCGTGACGATCGGAGACTTCGCGCTGGAAGTTCAAATGGACAAGATTGCCCGGCTCCTCGGCATGGACCCGATCGCGCTCCGGATTCTGAACGCCTATCGCGATGGAGACATGAAGGCGCACGGCGCGACGACGCACGGCGCGGCGCTGGTCGAGACGATGCAGGCCGCCGCGAAGCTCGCCGGCTGGCCGCTTCCGGAAGCGGCGATGCGTGCAAGCTCGATGGCGCGGGAAGCCTGACATGAACATGTCCGCCACAAGGTCGGGCGACAGGGGCAGGCCGTCATGAGCAAGAGGCGCGGGCGCGGGGTCGCGGCGGTCAACTATCCAACCGGCATGAATCTCGGCGGCGATCCGAGCCAGGCACTGGTGCATGCGACCACCACCGGGAACTTCGTCGTCACGCTCTCCTCCGTCGATCTCGGCCAGGGGCTGAAGACGGTGATGACGCAGATCTGTGCCGAGACGCTCGGCGTGCCGGTCGAGACCATCATCATCGACACCGCCGACACCGACACCGGCCCGCATGACATGGGCACCTTCGCCAGCCGCTCGACCCACCGCACCGGCAACGCCATCATCATGGCGGCGAAGGAGGCGCGGCAGGTGCTGCTCGACGTCGCCGCCGAGGAGCTCGAGGCCGACGCCTCGGACCTTGAGACCGACGGCAAGGGCAACATCCAGGTGAAGGGGGCGCCGGCACGCTCCATGCCCGTGTTCCAGGTGGCGCTTGCCGCGCACTTCAAGCACGGGAAGACGGTTTCCGGCCGCGGCATGTTCCTGGTGCAGCGCTCCTATCCGGTGCCGGAAACCGGGCACATGCGCCCCTCGACCTGCTACGCGCACGCCTGCACGATCGCCGAGGTCGAGGTCGACACGGAGACAGGAGAGGTGGCCGTGCTTTCGCTGAAGGCCGCCTACGAGATCGGCCGCGCGCTCAATCCGAAGATGGTCGAGCAGCAGATCGTCGGCGGCGCCTGGATGGGGATGAGCCACGCCCTCTACGAGACGACGGAGCCCTGCTATCCCGACCGCGCGCATGGGCCGGTCGACTTCAACGAATATCTGATGCCGGGGCCGGGCGATCTGCCGGAATTCCAGGCGGTGATCCTCGAGCGCCCGTCGGAAGACGGGCCGTTCGGCGCGAAGGGTGTCGGCGAGATGACGGCGAACTCGCCGATCCCGGCGATCGCCAACGCGATCTTCGATGCGGTCGGCGTGCGCGTCGATTCGCTGCCGATTACGCCGGAGAAGGTTCTGAGGGGAATATTGGAGAGACAGGCAGGGGAGCAAGGGAATAGGGCAGTAGGGCAATAGGCAAAACCCATACTGCCTTACTGCCCTAATGCCTTACTCCCCTCGCCGACCACGGGAGGGATTTGATCAGATGCTGAAGGTTCTGTCGCTGATGAAGCGCAAGGAAGGCATGAGCTTCGATGAGTTCAGGAACTGGGCCAAGAGCGAGCATCCGAAGCTGGCGGAGAAGATTCCCGGCATGAAGGGCTATCGGATGAACGTGCCGGTGAGCGAGAACCCGGATTCGCCTTATGACGCGATCAGCGAGATGTGGTGGGATTCCGACGCGGCGCGGCTGAAAGGCTTCGGCACTGAGGAAGGCAAGGCCGCCGGCGCCGACGCCGCCGCACATTGCTCAAGCCGCTTCCACTTCATGGCGGAAGAGACGGTGTTCATCTGAGGGAGCGCCTCTCCCTTTCCGATTGTCATCCCGCAAGCGGCGCGAAGCGACGCTGTGCGGGACCCAGGAACACCGAAGAATGAAGTTGGCGGTCGGTCAATCTTTGAATGCAGCGTTCATGGGTCCCGGTCTTGGCCTGCGGCCAAACCGGGATGACAAACTGAGGGGCCGCGTTTTTCATGATCCCCGTCGTTGACGCGCATCATCACATCTGGCGGCAGGACGATCTGCCCTGGCTGAAGGGGCCGATGGTGCCGCGCATCTTCGGTCCGTACGAGCCGATTCGCCGCGACTATCCGATCGACGAATACCTCGCCGATATCGCCGGGACCGGCGTCGAGAAATCCGTCTATGTGCAAACGAACTGGGCGCCGGAGAAGGCCGAGGACGAGGTCGCCTGGGTGCAGAAGACCGCCGACGAAAGCGGCTGGCCGCACGCGATCGTCGGCTATGCCGACCTGTTGGCTGAAGACGCGCGGCCGGCGCTCGACCGGCTGAAGACATATCCGCTCGTGCGCGGCATCCGCATGCAGCTCCATTGGCACGCGAACGAGCAATATCGCTTCGCCAAGCGTCCCGATCTTGTCGACGATCCGACCTTCCGCCGGAATTTTTCCGCGCTCGCGCGAGTACGGCCTTTCGTTCGACCTGCAGGTCTTCGCCGACCAGATGCTCGGCGCGGCCCGGCTCGCGTCGGATTTCCACGAGACGACGTTCATCCTGCAGCACGCCGGCATGCTGGAGGACATCTCGGAAACGGGGAGGCGCGTGTGGCGTCAGGCGATGCGCGTGCTTGCGACGCAGCCGAACGTCGTCACGAAACTCTCCGGACTCGGCACCTTCATCCACAGGAACGACCCGGCGCATGTCGCGTGGATCGTCAGGGAGACGGCGGCGATCTTCGGCGCCGACCGCTGCCTTTTCGGCTCGAATTTTCCCGATCGAGAAGCTGTGGACCGACTATCCGGCGCTCCTCGACGCGCATCGCGCCGCGTTGACGGGTTTCTCGGAAGCCGAGCAGCGCGCGATCCTTCACGACAACGCCATGCGGGTGTATGGGCTGGGCTAGCTGTGGGCCGGCAAGCCGCCGGCCACGCGGAGGACCCGATGACGCTCGTCATTCTTCTCGCCGTGCATCTGCTCTCCGCCGTCTTCTGGGTCGGCGGCATGGCGTTCGCGCATTCGGTGCTTCGCCCGGCGGCGTTCGCGCTTGAGCCGCCGATCCGTCTGCCACTCTGGCGGCGCGTCTTCGAGCGCTTCTTTCCGTGGGTCGGGATCGCGGTGATCCTGCTCCTCGTCAGCGGGATCGCGATGGTCGTCATGGATTTCGGCGGCTTCGCGGATGCAGCACTCTATATCAGCGTGATGATGTCGATCGGCATCGTGATGATGCTCCTCTTCGGGCACCTCTATTTCGCGCTCTGGCCGCGCTTCCGCAAAGCCGTCGACGGCGGCTCGTTTCCGGAAGCGGCGGCGACGCTCGATCGCATCCGCCGCACGGTGACGATCAATCTTGCGCTCGGAATCATCACGATCGTCGTTGGCGGAACGGGCCGGTACTGGTGAAGGCTTTCTACGCCCTCTTCCACCCGTTCCTGATCGTCTTGAACCCCTCCCGATAGACCGCCTCCGGCCCTTCGGAAAAATCGCGCCAGACGCGCGTTGCCGCGGCGAGCTCAGGCAGGCCGCGCCCGAACGCCTCGATCGTCAGCCAGCCGTCGTAGCCGGATTTCTTCAACGCCTTGAAGGTCGCGGCCCACGGCACGTGCCCGCGCCCGGGCACGCCGCGGTCGTTCTCGGAGATGTGGACGTGGATCATGTGCGGCCGGATCTCTCCGATCGCGGCGATCGGGTCGGACTTCTTCGAGGTTGGCGTGGAACGTGTCGTACATGCCCTGGATCGCCGGGTGGTCGACGAAGTCGAGATAGGCGGCGAGGTCGTGCATGGTGTTGACGAAGTAGCTCTCGAAGCGGTTCACCGCCTCGATGGCGAGCTGCACGCCCTGCCTCTCGGCATAGTCGCCGACCTTGCGATGCACGCTCCGCGCGCGCGAGCGCTCGGCGTCGGTCGGAGCCTTGCCGGAGAAATGCCCGAGCGTCTGCGTGAGCGGCCCGCCGATGCAAGTCGCGCCGAGCTCGGCGGTGCAATCGACGCAATATTTCAGGTAGTCGACTGCGGCTTTCCGCTGCGCCGCGTCCTTGCCGATCGGGTTCTTGTCCTCGGTCGGAACGACGGTGATGGCGGTGCGCCCGAGGTCCAGCTCGTCGAGCATGCGCCCGACCCTGGCATAGTGGTCGGGCGTGCCCTCGAAGACCGGAACCTCGACGCCGTCATAGCCGGTCGCTTTCAGCGCCTCGAGAATAGGGCGGTGCTTCTCCGTGACGTGCGTCGTCCAGAGCAACATGCAGAAGCCGATCTTCACGGAAGCGCCCCCCTCAAAATCCGCCGCGTCTTCGGCGCGGCTCTTCGAGACGTTATGAGACGCCCGTCTCACCTGCAAGAGGATCAATGCGGCCGATCGGCCCTGCCCGCGGTGATCGTTCAGGCGCTCTTAATCATGCCGTCATCCGGGCAGCGTTTGTCACATGACCTCAACTCTCGCGTGTCAGCATTTATGCTGAAGAGGCAGAAGGAGCCCACTATGCGGCGCTGCAACGCTTTCGGATTTCTCGCCCTCGGCGCGCTCCTGGTATCGATGCCGGTGGCTGCACAGAGCAACGACACTCCGCCCGAGGTTCAGCTCTTCGGCAAGTGGATGCGGGGAGGAATCACGTTTGAAGTCTTGATGAAGTCCGTGGACAGGGATTTCGCCAACCTCGGCACGGGGGGAGACGCCATCACGACGGGAGACGTCGCCGTGCACGAGCGCATGCTTGAGGCGACCTACCGCGCCAAGCGGGCGGTTGAGATCATGCAGGAGGACATCGACGGCGACGGCTACGTCACGGAAGAGGAGGTCCGCAGCGCGCTCGCTTATGCGAGTTCGGAAGAGCTTCTTCGGCAGCGACATCGACATCACCGCCCGCCAGGACCACGCCGTCGAGCAAGTGATGCAGGCAGACACCGACGGTGACAAACGAGTCGGTTGGGCGGAAGCATCCGCCATGCCGGGCCTCGATACGCCACAGGGCCGCGCGCAGGCGAAGAGCGTCGAGAAACTCGCCGACTCGATCAGGCAGGCGTTGTTGCTCGATGGCGACAATGACGGCCGCGTGACATTGCGGGAATACGAGGCGGCGGCCGACGCGCTGTTCCGCACAGTCGACACCGATTCAAGCGGCAAGATCACCGAGGAGGAAGCGCGGGCCTTCAAGGAGCGCGCGAGGGAGCCGGTCGCGGCCGTGTCGCAAGAGGCGGCCGAGGCGGCTGCGCAAAAGCGCGAGGAGGTGAAGCGTGAGACGCTCACCCGCGGAGAGGCGGCCGAGGCGGAGGCCTGCGGAATGCCCGTCGCGTCGGCCGAGGCGGAGGTGATCGTTCTTGGCGCCTATGGTCCGGAGGCGCTCTCTTCGGTTGCGATCGGAACGCAGGACAAGACCGTGCAGACCGGGATCGTCAACGTCGAGGCGGGAGAGAGCCCACTCTATGTCGTGATAGCGTCGCTCGAAGCGTCGATCTGGCGGTTCTCCGGCGCGGTGGAGCGGATCGAGCACGTCGTCGTTACCTCTGGCACCTGGATAGCACGGCCGGAGAGCGCGATGCGTCCGCTTGCGGGCGAGACGGGGCTTCCTGCAGAGCGGGTCACGTTCCTCAAGCGCATCGATTGCATGAAGCCGTTCTGGGAGGTCCCGTCCGTCGCGGCCGCGAAGGCGGTCGCCCTCGTAACCGAGCAGGTCGGGAAGGCGCCGGTCAAGACGGTCGCGCACTACGGTGTCAGCACATTCTCCGTGCCGTCAGGCGCGATCGAATCGCTGAAGGACCAGGCCACCGGCCGCTGGCCGCTGATCGTCGTTCCGGGGGCAGGAGCGCTCAGGATCGAGAACAACGACGGCGGGGTGACCGTGAGGCGCGAGCCGCTCACGCCGGGCGCAGAGCTCAAGCGCTACAATCCGGGCGGCGTCGTAACGATCGACGCGGAGACTGTCGTCGCATCGCTTCCACCTGAGCCTTATGTCGTGCTGCCGGAGGCGGCGGGCCTCAAGCAGCTCGTCGACGAGGGGGCGCTGACGGTCAACAGCGAGGGTGAATTCTTGATCCATCGGAAGATACGCTTCCCCGCCGGGCTCTATGGCGGTCACTCGGTGAGCTTCCTTTTGCTGCGAGGCGTGCCGATGCCGGAGGGCGATCCCGGCCACTCGACAGTCGTCTCGGAGGAGACCGGCGAAGTGCTCTCAGGTCCCCTCCGCCGTTGATGTTGAAGATCAGCTGCGGCCGGAGCGATCGGCCTCGACCGCGATGCTCTTGATCAGCGCGAAGACGCGAAGGCCGGGGCGAAGACCAAGCTCGACGGCGGACTTCCGCGTGATGCGCGAGCGCAGGTACTGACCGGCAGCGGAAAGCAATATCTCGGCATAAGCGCCCGCGTCCGTCTCGACCGAAACGATCTCGGCCGGCACGACGTTGCGGACCGACAGGTGCTCCGGCGGCGAAAGTGCGAGTGCGACGTCCTGCGAGCGGATGCGCAGCCTGACCTTTGCGCCGGGCGGGCGACCGAGCGCCGGCACTGTCAGCTCCGCGCCGTCGAGTTTTAGCCGCGTCAGAGCGAATTCTGCATCTTCGCCGACGATTTCGGCGAGAAGGAGTGCGCCCGCCTCGTGCCGTCCGGTCGCCGGCCCGAGATCGTAGCGGCCGAACACCTCTTCGATCGGGCCGGCGGCAACGACGCGGCCTTCGTTCAAGACCACGATCGAATTGGCGAGCCGCGCCACCTCGTCGACGGCGTGGCTGACATAGAGGATCGGGACGCCGCCTTCGTGCGCGAGCTTTTCCAGGAACGGAAGAATCTCGGCGCGGCGGGCGCCGTCGAGGTTGGAGAGCGGCTCGTCCATCAGGAGAATCTCAGGCGCCGCCATCAACGCGCGGCCGATCGCGACGCGCTGCGCTTCGCCGCCGGAGAGCGTGTGCGGACGGCGTTCGAGAAAGGCTTCCAGGCCGAGCAGCGAAAGGACCGATTCCAGCCGTGTATCGGAGCGTCGCCGGCCTGCCCAGCGCCCATAGAGAAGGTTCGCCTTCACGGAAAGATGCGGGAAGAGGCGCGCCTCCTGGAAGACCATGCCGACCTTCCGCCGCGCGGTCGGCAGGTTCTTTCGCGCGGCGGCGTCGAAGAGGACGCGGCCGTTGAGCACGATCCGCCCCTGGTGCGCACGCGCCAGTCCCGCGACCATCGTGACGATCGTCGTCTTGCCCGCACCCGAGCGGCCGAAGAGCGCGGTGACGCCGCTTCCGGCCTCGAACGCCACGTCGAGCGTGAAATCGCCGCGCCGGTCCTTCAGATCGACGGCAAGGCTCAAGGCGTGACGCGCCTTCGGCGCATGCGCTGCGCCATCACCTCGGAGAGGATCAAGGCGGAAAGCGAGATGACGATCGACACCAGACTGAGCCGGATCGCCGCCGCCTCGGCGCCCGGAATCTGCAGCGCCGTGTAGATCGCCGAGGGGATGGTCTGCGTCTCGCCGGGAATATTCGAGACGAAGGTGATCGTGGCGCCGAACTCGCCGATCGCTCTGGCGAAAGCGAGCACCGCTCCGGCGAGAAGGCCCGGGAAGACGAGCGGCAGCGTCACCGTCGCGAAGACGGCGATGCGCCGGGCGCCGAGGCTTGCCGCCGCGTCCTCCAGCCGGCGGTCGACGGATTCGATCGAGAGGCGGACGGCGCGCACCATCAGCGGAAAGCCCATGACGGCGGAGGCGAGCGCCGCACCGGTCCAGCGAAAGGCGAAGACGAGGCCGAAGGTCTGTTCGAGAAACGCGCCGATCGGGCCGCGTCGCCCGAAGCCGATCAGACAGCAGATAGCCGGTGACGACGGGCGGCAGCACCAGCGGCAGGTGCACGAGGCCGTCGACCAGCGTCTTCCCCGGAAAGCGGCCGCGCGCAAGCAGCATCGCGACCGCGATCCCGAACGGCAGGCTCGTCAGCGTCGCGACGATGGCGACGCGGAGACTGAGCTCGATCGCGACGAGCTCGGCCGGCGTGAAGTGCATGCCGTTTCGAACCGGCGCCTCAGGAACCAGGCGCGACCGACGCGGAAGCCCTGCTCCTCGAAGCGCGGCCTTGCGGCGGGCGAGGTCAGGTAGTCGAGGAAGGCGCGCGCGTCGGGCTTGGCGGTCGCGATAAGCGCGACGGGATAGAGGATAGGCGGATGCGAATCCTCGGGGAACACGCCGACCACCTTCACGCCCGGATCGGCCTTGGCGTCGGTCGCGTAGACGATGCCGAGCGGCGCCTCGCCGCGTGAGACGAGCGCCAGCGCCGCGCGCACGTTCTCCGCCTCCGCGACGTTCGGCCGACGACGCTGTCCCATACGCCGAGCGATTTGAGCGAGGCCTTGCCGTATTTGCCGGCCGGCACGGACGCGGTCAGCGCCATCGCGAGCTTGCCGTCGCCGAGCGCCTCGGCGAGCGGAAAGTTCGGGGCGATGGTCAAGCTCGACGTCGCTTGCGGCCGGTGCGATCAGCACGATGTCGTTGCCGAGCAGCGTCACGCGCGATTGCGCGGACGATTGCATTGGCGGCTGGCGAGATGATCCATCCAGTCGACGTTGGCGGAGAAGAAGATGTCGGCGGGCGCGCCCTGCTCGATCTGCTTGGCGAGCGCGGAGCTTCCGGCATAGCTGACGGTGACCGTCTTGCCGGTCGACTTGGAGTAGTCGTCGACGACTGCGTCGAGCGCGTTCTTGAGGCTCGCGGCGGCGAAGACGAGTGTGGCGTCGTCGGCTTGCGCGCGGGCTGGGAGATTCGCGGCGCCGAACGGCGAAAAGAGTCAGGAGGAGGGAGGCGATCCGTTTCGGCATGTTCGGCTCCAGAGCGATATGCGTTATTCCCGATCAGAAATAACGCGATGTCAAGAGCCCCGGCGATTCCTTGGCGAGCGCCTTCGAAAGCACGCGGAAATCCTGCTCAACCGCCGACCAGGAGTTCGCCTCCATGCGGCGGAAGCGCTCGACGACCGTGCGGCCGAGCGGGGTCAGCTGCGCGCCGCCGCCGCCGCGTCCGCCGGTTTCCGCGACGACGAGCGGCGTCCTGAACATGCCGTTCAGCTCGGCGACGAGCCCCCAGGCGCGGCGGTAGCTCATCTTGAAGCGGCTGCCGGCGGCGCGGATCGAGCCGGTCTCGGCGATCGCTTCGAGGAGGTCGATCTTGCCCGGGCCGAGCGCCGCGCCGTGGCGCAGCACGACCCGCAACCGAAGCCCGCCGCCGTTCGCTTTGCGCATGCATCCTCCCGCGGGGCGAGGCTAACAGCCCGCGCGGCGCGGCGCAGCCCTTCTCAGAGGCGCGTGTGGCGGCCGCGGAAGGGTTTCAATTCGCCCCAGGGCGGAGCGCCGCCGAGGCGGCGGAGCCGCGAGACCTCGATCTTTTCGCTCGAGCCGCCGTCGGGGTCGTCGAGGAATTTCAGCCGCGCCTGCACGTGCGTCGCCTCAAGCGCATCGAGGAAAAGCGTGCACCAGCGGCGCGCCGTGCCGGTGCGCACGGCTTCGTTCAGCTTCTGCCAGCGCTCCTTGCGCTCGCCGAGCGGCATTCTCAGCGCACGCTGCAACATCTCCGCCATCTCCGCCATAGTCGTAGGGGTTGACGATCAGGGCCTCGGTCAGCTCGCAGGCGGCGCCGGCGAAGCGCGAGAGGATGAGGACGCCGGGATCCTCCGGGTCCTGCGCTGCGACATACTCCTTCGCCACCAGGTTCATGCCGTCGCGAAGCGGCGTCACCAGCGCGACGTGGCTCGCGCGGTAAAGCCCGGCGAGCCCCTTGCGCGAGAAGCCGCGCGTCATCACCCGCATCGGCGTCCAGTCGAGCAGCCCGTAGGTGCCGTTGATGTGGCCGGCGAGCTCTTCGAGCTCGCGCCGCAGCCGCGCATAGGCCTTCACGTTCTCGCGCGAGAGCGGCGCGATCTGCAGGAAGTCCACCTGGCTGCGGTTCTCCGGATAGTCCTTGAGCAGCCGCTCGAACGCCATGAAGCGCTCCGGGATGCCCTTCGTGTAGTCGAGCCGATCGACGCCGATGATCTGCTTGCGGTCGTGCAGCTCGGAGCGGAGCTGCGCGTAGCGGCGCTTCGCCTCCGCGGTCGTGGCAAAGGAGGCGAAGCGTTCCGCATCGATGCCGATCGGGAACACGTCGGCGCGAGCCGCCGCCCGGCAGCTTCGATCCATCCGTCTTCAAGCTCCTTCCCGCCGAACTCGTTGGTCAGGAAGCGCACGAAATTGCCGCGATCGGTCTCAGTCTGGAAGCCGACCACGTCGTAGGCGAGCATCGAGCGGACGAGCCGATGCGCGTCGGGCAGCGCCGTCAGAACCTCGCGCGGCGGGAAGGGGACGTGCAGGAAATATCCGATCGAGCCGGTGAAGCCGGACGCCCGGATCTGGCCGCCGAGCGGAATGAAATGGTAGTCGTGCACCCAGACCAGATCGTCGGGCTTCAGAAGCGGCGCGAGGCGTGTGCCCATGCGCTCGTTGATGCGCCAGAACCCTTCGGCGAAACGGCGATCATAGCCGGCGAGATCCATGCGGTAGTGGAGCACGGGCCAAAGCGCCTGATTGGCGAAGCCGTTGTAGAAATCGGCAAGATCGGCCGTGCGTCATGTCGACGGTGACGAGCTGTACGTCGCCCTCGGACTTGATCTGCAGCGGGCCGAATGTGCCTTCCTCGCTGGTCTTGCCCGACCAGCCGAACCACACCCCGCCGCGTTTGCGAAGGGCGTCCGCCAGACCGACCGCAAGACCGCCAGCCTTTCCCTCGTCGCTCAGCGGGCCGACGCGGTTGGAAATGACGACTAGGCGGTTCATGCCGCTCCCTGTAGGCAATTTCTGCCGCGTTATCTCGGATAATGCCTTGTTAATGTAACGATCTGGTGAGCGCCTTGTTCCAAGTCAACCCCGCGAAAATCGAAGAGCGTGCGCTAAGGGGCGGAATCCGCGCATTCTCGGCATGGTGAGAATGGTGTCCGGTCGCGTGGGGGCGCCGTTCTCCTCATGCGCCGACGGCTCTCAACATCGGCTTCGTAAGCGACTGCCTGATCTCGAAATAATCTGCCCAGGGATCGCGGGTCCGCCGCACGCGCTCCGGCATGGACTTCATCGTGAAGGCATTTGCCGCGGCGATTTCGTCGAGCTCGTCCCAGGCGACCGGCGTTGCCACCGGCGCGGCGTCGCGCGCACGCGTCGAGTAGGGTGCGATCGCGGTCGAGCCGCGCTCGTTGCGAAGATAGTCGACGAAGATCAGGCCCTTCCGTTTTGCTTTCGCCATGTTGGCGACGAAGCGCTCGCCGGCTTCCGCCGTGAGCACGGTGGCGAAGCCCTTGGCGAAGGCCTTGACCTCCGGCCATTCGGCGCGTCGCGAAAGCGGCGCGACAACGTGGATGCCCTTGCCGCCGGTCAGAAGCGCAAAGGATTTCAAGCCGAGCGCGCCAAGACGATCGCGCACCTCGACGGCGGCGTGGCGCACCCGGTCGAAATCGAGACCGACGTCTGGATCGAGATCGAAGACGAGGCGGTCGGGCTTCTCGACTTGATCGATGCGCGAGCCCCAGATGTGGAACTCCAGCACGCCCATCTGCACACCGGCTACGAGCCCGGCGAGGTCGGTCAGGTGGAAATAGCGCGCAATTGTGCCCGACGCCTCGGCGACCGGCGCGCTTTGCATCGCGTCAGGGAAGCCGCCGCTGTCGTGCTTCTGGAAGAAGCATTCCTTGCCGCTGCCCGCCGGGCAGCGCACGAGGCTGAGCGGGCGGTTCGCGATGTGCGGTAGCATCAGCTTGGCGACCGCCTCGTAATAGGCGGCAAGGTCGCCCTTGCTCAGCCCCTGGCCGGGAAAGAGCACGCGGTCCGGATGCGTCAGGCGGACGCCGGCTCTGACGGTAGCCTCGCTGTCGCTGGCCATGGCTTTCCGCTCGCTCAACGGGTTCTCATATTAACTTGGGGAAGGCTCTCAAGAAATTGCAGTGCCGGCATGCGGAAGTAATCTAGCTTATCATAAGCAAGCTTATTATATCAAACCGCATGACAGACCTGAAATGGGCCAAGGCCAACAGCCTTGGCTTTTTGATCGCTGACACGGCACGGCTCCTGCGCAAGCGCTTCGACCACCGCGCGCGGGAAATCGGCCTGACGCGCGCGCAATGGCAGGTCCTCGCCTATCTGGCGATGAACGAGGGGATAAACCAGGCCGGGCTGGCGGATTTCCTTGAGATCGAGCCGATCACGCTGAGCCGGCACGTTGAGCGGATGGAGGAGGCGGGCCTTGTCGATCCGCCAGCCCGACCCGAGCGACAAACGCGCGCGCATCCTTCTCCTTTCGGAGCAGGCAAGCGGTATCCTGAACGAGATGCGCGGCCTCGGCCGCTGCGTGATCGAGGAGATCACCGCCGGGCTTACGCCGGACAGAGATCGAGGCGATGAAGCACGGCCTTCGGCACGTTAGGGCCGCGCTCTCGGAGCGCGGAGGCGAAGCGCATTCGATCGAACGACGACATCAATCTTCAACGACGGAACGTAATGAGCGAGTCAACTGAAGCGGCCTCCGCGGCGGCGCCTTCCGGGCGGCGGCGATTCCTGAACCGGCGCACGGCGATGTTCGCCGTGCCGGTGCTTCTGATCGTCGTCGGGGGATATTTCTGGCTGATCGCCGGGCGCTACGCCTCGACCGACAACGCCTATGTGCAGCAGGACATGGTGTCGATCGTCGCCGAGGTGGCAGGGCGCATCACCGACGTGGCGGTTTCCGAGAACGAGCACGTCAAAGCCGGAGACCTGCTCTTCCGCATCGACCCCGAGGCCTACCAGATCGCCTACGAGCAGGCGCAGGCCGGCGTTGCCGCGGCGCGGCTTCAGGTCGAGCAGATGCGCTCCGCCTATCGCCAGGCGGAGGCGGAGCTCAGCGCAGGCGCGCGACGACCTCGACTACAAGCAGAAGGTCTTCGACCGCTATCAGAAGCTGGTGCAGTCGGGGACCTCGTCGCGCGCCCAGTTCGACGAGGCCGAGAACGACCTGCGCGCCGCCAAGCAGACGCTGGCGCAGGACCGAGCAGGCCGTGGAAGGCGCCAAAGCCGCGCTCGACCGGCAATCCGGATATCGCCACCGACGAGCATCCGCTCGTGCTCCAGGCGATCGCGCTTCGCGACAAGGCGGCGCTCGACCTGAAGCACGCGGAGGTGCGCGCGCCGGCGGCCGGCATCGTCAGCCAGACCGACCGGCTGAAGGAGGGCCAATATCTTTCCGTCGGCACGGCGGTCGTCGCCGTCATGGAGAGCGGTCGGAGCTGGATCGAGGCGAACTTCAAGGAGACCGACCTGACGCACATGACGCCGGGCCAGAAAGCCACCGTCTCGATCGACGCCTATCCGGGCCTGGCGCTGACCGGCAAGGTCGCCTCGATCGGCGCCGGCACCGGCTCGGAGTTCTCGCTGCTCCCGGCGCAGAACGCCACCGGCAACTGGGTGAAGGTCGTGCAGCGCGTGCCGGTCAGGATCGAATTCGACCAGCCGACAGCCGACCTCCCGCTTCGCGCCGGATTGAGCGCTTCCGTCTAGGTCGACACGGGCTACAGGCGCCCGGCGCTCGCCTTCCTCTTCGGAGCGAGCGACGCGGTGCATCCGATCCCGGAGGCCATGGCGCGGCCATGAGCGCGGCGGCCGTCGCCGCAGGGGAGGTCGTCCCGAACCGCGGGCTCATCACCGTCGCGATCATGCTCGCGACGATCATGCAGGTGCTCGACACGACGATCGCCAACGTCGCGCTGCCGAGCATGCAGGGCAGCCTGAATGCGGCGCAGGACACGATCACCTGGGTGCTCACCTCCTATATCGTCGCCGCGGCGATCGCGACGCCGCTGACCGGCTGGGTCAGCGACCGGATCGGCCGCAAGCGGCTGTTCATGATCTGCATCGCCGGCTTCACCGTCGCTTCCATGCTCTGCGGCATCGCGACGAGCCTCGACGAGATGGTCGCTGTTCCGCGTTGCGCAGGGCGCGTTCGGCGCGGGCCTCGTGCCGCTGTCGCAGGCGGTGCTGCTCGACATCAATCCGCGCGAGCGCCACGGCCAGGCGATGGCGATCTGGGGCGCCGGCATCATGGTCGGGCCGATCGTCGGACCGACGCTCGGCGGCTGGCTCACCGATTCCTTCAACTGGCGCTGGGCATTCTACGTCAACGTGCCGGTCGGCATCGTCGCGCTCCTCGGCGTACTCGTCTTCATGCCGGAGACGAAGCTCCGCGAGCGGCGCTTCGACCTGATCGGCTTCGCGCTGCTCTCGCTTGCCATCGGCGCGCTGCAGATGATGCTCGATCGCGGCGAGCAGCTCGACTGGTTCTCCTCCACGGAGATCCTCGTCGAGACCGGCCTGATGGTCGCGGCGTTCTGGATGTTCGTCGTGCACATCGCTGACGGCCAAAGCGCCGTTCATCGAGCTCATCGATGCTGAAGGACAGGAATTTCGCGATCGGCCTCGTCTTCATCTTCGCGATCGGCATCGTCCTGCTCGCCACGATGGCGCTGTTGCCGCCGATGCTGCAGAACATCCTCGGCTATCCGGTGATCACCAGCGGCTTGGTGCTCGCGCCGCGCGGCGTCGGAACCATGATCTCGATGATCATGGTCGGGCGGCTCGTGCAGAAGGTCGACGCGCGCATCCTCATCTTGGGCGGCCTCCTGCTCACCGCCTATTCGCTTTGGGAGATGACGGCGTTCAGCCCGGAGATGGGCGCCGGGCTGATCGTCATCAACGGAGTCGTGCAGGGACTGGGACTCGGCCTCCTCTTCGTGCCGCTGTCGACGCTTGCCTTCGCGACGCTCAGGCCCGAGCTCCGCACGGAGGCATCCAGCCTCTTCTCGCTCATGCGCAATCTCGGCTCGAGCATCGGCGTCTCCATCATGGCGACGCTGCTTGCGCAGAACACGCAGGTCAACCACGCGGAGCTCGCCGCGCACGTGTCGCCGTTCAACCCGGCGCTCGACAACTTCGCGATGCCGCCCGGAATGTCGGTTGCGGAGGGCGGAACGGCGGCGCTCGCTTATCTGAACAAGCTCGCCACCACGCAGGCGCAGATGATCAGCTATCTCGACGACTTCAAGATGATGGCGATCGTCACGCTCGCCTGCATCCCGATGCTGCTGCTGCTGCGCGGCAAGGCGCAGTGCGGCGCCCGCCGTCGCGCAAGCGGCGGATTAGCGAATCGTCGGCTAGGGGAAAGAGAAATAGGAAAGGCGCCGTTTGGCGAACCAAGCGACGCCTCCCTATCAGCCCTGCTCATGTGGCCTCACGCCTTTCGGCCTTCCGCCGCACCGCCTGGGTCTGAACCTGAGCGCCTCAGCGCTGAAGTCCCAGGTCCTGCCCGACCGCGGATCGGGCAAGCCATCGAACGGTTTGGCCGCCGTTCATGGAGCATCGGCTCACCGGGAACCACATGCGCATCTCTGCAGCATGCGGCCTAACCGATGACCCGCGAGGCTTCCCGACATCCGTCAAGACACCGGGCGCGGGCGAGAGACCCGGACGTATCGTCCGACCTGCCTTGGTCGAACCGTCCGCCCTCTCACGCCCGCGACGATCACCGAAAAAGACGGGGGCGTCGAGGGCCGGAATATCGTCCTGTGTGAAATCCGGGGATTGCGGGACTAAGCCGGGTGCGGTGCAGCAGAGCGCCTGCTGTCAGTGGTCGTTGATCGTGGTGTTTTCCTTGCAGACATAGCCGATCGCGCAGTTGGGATCGTCGCTGGTCGGGGCGTAGGCCGGCTTCGTGATCTGCCCGCGCTGACAGAAGCCGATCTGAGCGACGAAGCGGTCGTAGGTGTCCGCGCCGGTCGTGAGCACGATCGCGCCGGCGCGGGCGACGGTTGCCGCCGCAACGGCGCAGCTCATCGTCAGCGTCGTTGGGCCTGGCATCGGCGATCGAGGCGCTGGCCAGAAGCAGTGCGACGGCGGTGGTGATCAGTCTGCGCATCTTGCGGGCTCCGTCGGAAGGTTCGAACGATCGCGGCGGACTTCTATCACGCCGGCACGGCCGCTTTCGTTTCGTCCGGGCGGCGAATCGACTGCCTAGGGACGGGCACGTTTCGTCGCCGCGATCAGGCGCGCGGGAAATAGCTTGCCGGATCGAGCGTTTCCGGCCGCGAGGGCAAATCGAGTGCGGCGAGCTCCGGCGGCGTCTCGGCGATCACTTTGCCGCGACGGATCACGAAGAGGCGGCGGGCGCGAAGCCGTATCGCCTCGATCGTGTCATGCGCCTGCAGCACCACCATGTCGGCGTTGCTGCCGACGGCGAGCCCGTAGCCTTCGAGATGCATGACCTTGGCGGGGTTTGTCGTCACCGCCTCGAAGCAATAGCGCATCGCCTCGCGGCTCGTCATCTGCGCGACGTGGAGCCCCATATGCGCGACGTCGAGCATGTCGGCACCACCCAGCGAATACCAGGGATCCATGCAGCAATCCTGGCCGAAGGCGACGTTGATGCCGTAGCGATCGCATCTCCGGCACGCGCGTCATGCCGCGCCGCTTCGGATAGGTGTCGTGGCGGCCCTGCAGCATGATGTTGATCAGCGGATTGGGGATGGCGTGGATCTCCGGCCTCCGCCATCAGCGGCAGCAGCTTCGAGACGTAGTAGTTGTCCATCGAATGCATGGAGGTCAGGTGCGAGCCGGCGACGCGGCCTTGAAGGCCGAGGCGCTGTCGTCTCGTAAGCCAGCGTCTCGATGTGGCGCGACATCGGGTCGTCGGTCTCGTCGCAATGCATGTCGACGAGGAGCCCGCGCTTCTCCGCGATCTCGCAGAGCGCGGTCACGCTTTTCGCCCCGTCCGCCATGGTGCGCTCGAAATGCGGGATGCCGCCGACCACGTCGACGCCCTTGTCGAGCGCGCGCTCAAGATTCTCGCGCCGCCGTCGGCGAGCGGAAATAGCCGTCCTGCGGGAAGGCGACGAGCTGCAGGTCGATATAGGGCGCGATCTTCCGCTTCACCTCGAGCAGCGCGTCGACGGCGGTCAGCCGGTCGTCGCAGATGTCGACATGGCTGCGGATCGCGAGCAGGCCCTTGGAGACGGCGAGGTCGCAATAGCGCAGCGCCCGCTCCATCACCGCTTCGGGCGTCAGAAGCGGCTTCAGTTCGCCCCAGAGCGCGATGCCTTCCAGCAGCGTGCCGGATACGTTCATGCGCGGCAGGCCCGAGCGACAGCGTCGCGTCCATGTGGAAATGGCAATCGACGAAGGGCGGCGAGACGAGCCGGCCGGTCGCGTCGATTTTTCGCGCGGCGTCGGCGGTGATGTTCGGCTCGATGGCTGTGATCTTTCCGCCGGCGCAGGCGATGTCGACGCCGCTCGATCCGTCGGGGAGCGTCGCGCCTCTCAAGATCAGGTCGAAAGCCATCAGCGCTCCTCCTTGCGGAACGGAACGAGCAGCGCCGCAGGCGCGCGGGCGTTGCGCGAGACGAGCGCCATCGCGACGATCGTCATGACGAAGGGAAGCATCAAGAAGACCTGATAGGGAAGGTGCAGCACGTTGTTCGCCTGCAGGCGCAGCTGCAGCGCCTCGAGCGCCGCGAAGAGGAGTGCGCCGGCGGCGCAACGCCACGGGCTCCACATGCCGAAGACGACGAGCGCGATCGCCACCCAGCCGCGCCCGGAGACGACGCCGAAGGTGAAGGCGTTGAACTGCGAGATCGTGAGATAAGCGCCGGCCGCGCCCATCAGCGCGCCGCCGATGATGAGCGCCTGCGCGCGCATGCCCCAGACGCTGACGCCCGCCGCGTCGGCGGCGCGCGGGTTCTCGCCGACGGTTCTGAGATCGAGCCCCCATGGCGTGCGATAGAGGAGCCATGCCGTCGCCGGAACGGCGAGGAGCGCGATGTAGGTGAGCGGCGCCTGGTTGAAGAGCACCGGCCCGACGAGAGGGATGTCGGAGAGAAGCGGGATCGGCAGCGGCTGGAAGGGCACGATGTTGGGCGGCGAGGCCGGCTGCCCGAAGATCAGGCGGTAGAGATAGAAGGCGAGGCCCGGTCGCGAGCAGCGTCGTGCCGATGCCGGAGACGTGCTGGCTGACCCCGAGCACCACCGCGAGGAAGGTCATCAGCAGGCCGGCGAGCATGCCGGTCAGCAGCGCAGCCAAGACGCCGAGCCACAGGCTGCCGGTGAAATAGGCTGCCGTGAATCCGACCATTGCGCCCAAAAGCATGATCCCCTCGATGCCGAGATTGAGCACGCCGGAGCGCTCCGAATAGAGCTCGCCGAGGGTGGCAAGGAGAAGCGGCGTGGAGATGCGGATCAGCGCGGCGAAGAAGCCGACGTCGAAGAGCGTGGCGAGGAGGTTCATCAGGCGCCTCCCTCCGCGACGGGTCCCTCTCTCCCCTTGCGGGGGGAGGGAATCAGCCTGAGCCGATAGGCCGCGAACAACCGTCCCGGCGACCATCGACACCAGCGCAATGCCCTGGATCACGTCGGCGAGGTAGATCGGCACGCCGGTGGCGCGCGCCATGGTGCCGGCGCCGTTGAAGATGATGGCGAAGAAGAGCGCGGCCGGGACGGCGCCGACCGGGTTCAGCTCGGCGAGCGTCGCGATGACGATGCCGGCGTAGCCGTAGCCGGAGGAAAGATCCGAGGTCACCTGGAAGCGCACGCCGCCGACCTCGCCGGCGCCGGCGAGGCCCGCAAGCGCGCCGGAGATCAGCGCCGCGATGATGATCACGCGCCCGACCTTGATGCCGGCATATTCGGAGGCCGCGGGATTGAAGCCGACGGCGCGGATTTTGAAGCCGAGCGTGGTGCGCGCCATCATCCACCAGACGAGGATCGCGGCGATGAGCGCAAGCAGCACGCCGAGATGGACGTTGATCCAAGGCAGGATCGGGAACTCCGCCTCGACGCGGACGGACGGCGAGTTCGGATAGCCGCTCTTCGGGTCGCGCCAGGGACCTTCCAGCAGCGCGGTCACGCCGTAGAGCATGATGAAGTTCAAAAGCAGCGTGGTGACGACGTCGTCGACCTTGAGCCTCACCTTGAGGAGCGCCGGCAGCAGCGCCCAGAGCGCGCCGAAGAGCGCGGCGGCGACGACCATCAGCGGCACCAGCGCAAAGGCCGGCAGCCATTCGCGCTCGCCGATGAAGCAGGCGGCAATGGCGCCCGCCATCAATTGCCCTTCAGCGCCGATGTTCCAGAATTTTGCGCGAAACGCGACCAGCACGGCGAGCCCGGTGAAGAGCAGCGGCGCCGCCTTCACCAGCGTGTCCTGGATGTCGTAGCCGGACTGGAAGGTGGAGAAGAGGAGCAGCCGGTAGGCGTCGATGACGTTCGCGCCGGAGAGCGCAACGAGGCCGGAGCAGAGGATCAGCGTCACGATCACCGCGGCGATCGGTATCGCGACCTGCAGATAAAGCGGCGTCTCCTGCCGCCGCTCGAGGCGGACGCGGATCACGCCGCAACCTCGGGAGGACGCGCTGCGCCGAAGCCGAGTAACCTCCCCCTCGAGGGGAGGTCGAAATCCCCAAGCAAGGCGCAGGGGATTTCGGGAGGGGGGGCACTCTGAAGCTTCAGCCCCCCTCCCGAAATTCGCTGTCGCTTCGCTCCGCGAATTTCGACCTCCCCTCAAGCGGGAGGTTACGGCGCTGGCGATCCCGCGTTGCGCTGTCACGCCGCTCTCTCCTCGACGCCGGCCATCAGAAGCCCGACGCGTTCGACCGTCGCCTCGGCGACCGGCAGGTCGGCCATGATGCGGCCGCGGTACATCACCGCGATGCGGTCGGAGAGGGCGAAGATCTCCTCGAGATCCTCGCTGATCAGGAGCACGGCGCCGCCCGACGGCGCGAAGCGCCAGGAACTGGCCGTGGATGAACTCCGTCGCGCCGACGTCGATGCCGCGCGTCGGCTGCGCCGCGAGCAGGATCTTCGGCTCGCGCGCGATCTCGCGGGCGAGCAGCGCCTTCTGCAGATTGCCGCCGGAAAGCGTGCCGGTGCGCGCGTCGGGACCGGAGGTGCGGATGTCGAAGCGCGTCGATCTGCTCGCGCGGCGAAGCGGCGGATGGCGGCGCGGTCGAGGATGCCGTGGCGGCTGAAGGGCGCGTCGTCGATCCACGGCAGCGCCATCGATTCCGACAGCGGCAGCGCGCCGATCATGCCGGTCGTCAGCCGGTCCTCCGGCACGCGGCCGACCTTCAGCGCCTGCATGCGCTTCGGCGAGGGATGCGCGACCACCTTCCCGGCGACCGCGATCGTGCCCGCTCCGGGCTGAGCACGCCGGCGACGAGATCGGCAAGCTCGCGCTGGCCGTTGCCGGACACGCCGGCGATGCCGACGATCTCGCCGGCGCTGAGCGTCGAGCGAGACATCCGTCGAGCGCCTGTCCTGCCGCTGCCCTTGCGCCGAGACATGGTCGAGCGAGAGGAGCGGCGCGCCGACCGCGACCGGCGGCTTCTCCGGCGGCACCAGGTCGCGGCCGCACATCGCCGCGCAAGCTCCGGCTTCGACAGCGTTGCCGTCATTTCGCAGCTCGGCGACGACCCGGCCGTGGCGCATCACGGTGATGCGGTTGGTGATCTCGATCACCTCGGCGAGCTTGTGGGAGATGAAGATCACGCCCATGCCGCGCGCCGCCATGGAGCGGAGCGCGCGGAAGAGCCCGTCGGTCTCGCGCGGCGTCAGCGTCGCGGTCGGCTCGTCGAGCACGAGGATGCGGGCGCCGCGGACGAGCGACTTCGCGATCTCCACGCGCTGCTGCTCGCCGACGGAGAGATCGCCGACGAGCCGGTCCGGATCGAGCTCGAGATGATAGTCGCGGCCGATCGCTGCGAGCCGCTCGATCGCAAGGGCGCGCGTCAGGCGGCCGTCCGGCCCGGCTTTTCCGACGAGAAGATTCTCGAGGACCGTGTGGCGCGGCACGAGCTCGAAATGCTGGTGCACCATGCCGATGCCGAAATTCAGCGCGTCGGCGGAGTTGCGGATGGCGACCGGCTTCCCCTCCACCTCGATGGTCCCGCGTCGGCGGCGTAGGTGCCGAAGAGAATGTTCATCAGCGTGGTCTTGCCGGCGCCGTTCTCGCCGAGCAGACCCAGGATGTCGCCGGCATTCAGCGTCAGGTCGACGTCCGCCGCGGCCTGCACCGGGCCGAAGCGCTTGGAGATGCCGCGCATCGCGACGAGGGGCGGGGAGGGTCGCGCATCGCCCGCCCCCTCTCCCATGGGGAGAGGGTGTCGCCGAAGGCGACGGGTGAAGGACTGCGTCGGCGGCTATCACGCCCGCCGATCCCCTCATCCGGCTGCTTCGCAGCCACCTTCTCCCCCTGGGAGAAGGTCGCCTGCGTGCATCTACTCCGAAACCGGCGTCGACTCGTCGACCGGGACGCGGAAGTCGCCGCTCATGATCGCCGCTTCCCTGTCCTTGACCATCTGCATCACGTCGGCCGGCAGCTTCGTTTCCCAGTCATGGAAGGGCGCGAGCGTGGCGCCGCCCTTGGTCATGGTGGAGAACGTGCCGAAATCCTGCGCCGTGAAGACGCCCGCCTTCACCTGCTTCACCGCCGCCTGGATGGTCGGCCACATGTCCCAGACCGGGCCGGTGACGACGGTGTCGGGCGCGAGCGAAGACTGGTCCGACATGTTGGAGAAGGCGACGATGCCCTTCTCCTGCGCCGCCTCGATGACGCCGAAGCGCTCGGCGTAGATCGCGTCGACGCCGGCGGAGATCTGCGCCAGCGCCGCTTCCTTCGCCTTCGGCGGATCGAAGAACGAGCCGATGAAGGTCACCTTGCACTTCACCTCCGGGTTCACCTCCTTGGCGCCGGAGCAGAACGCGTTGGTGAGGCGCGCGACCTCGGGGATGTCCATCGCCGCGACGGTGCCGATCGTCGTTCGACTTGGTGAGCTTGCCGGCGATCATGCCGGAGAGATAGGCGGGCTCGTGGATCCAGTTGTCGAAGACGGCGAAGTTCGGCTCGGCCGGCCCCTGGCCCGAGCCCATCACGAAGGCGACGTCGGGAAACTCCTTGGCCACGCGGCGGCGGATATCCTCCGCGGCGAAGGCGTCGCCGGAGATCATCTTGTAGCCGTCGCGGGCGAATTCGCGCAGCACGCGCGCATAGTCGGCGGAGGGCACGCTCTCCGCCCATTTGTATTCGACGCCGAGCTCCTCCTGCGCCTTCAGGAGCGCCTCGTGCACCTGGTTGACCCAGGGCTCCTCGATCGGCGTGGAGAAGATCGCGGCGACCTTCATCTTGTCCTGCGCGCCGCGGCGCCGGAGCCGAGCGCCGAGGCGAAGATGCCCGCCGCGGCGAGCCCGAGCAGCGCGCGGCGGTCGAAGCTCAGGCCGGCGCGCTGCGCCGGCGGTATCACCCCTGGAAAACGACATCTGCCCCTCCTGAAGACGCCAGGGCCGGGGGCCGAAATCGCCGCCGCTCCCGCGTGCTTCCGAGCGAGCTTAGGGGCACGCGCCCAGTTTTGTCTATATGGTCAAAAATTGAGCACTACGCCGCGCTCGCGACCAGCGCCGACGTTCCGCCTTTCCCGGGCGAGAGGAGCTTGCCGACGTCGTCCCGGCTGAGCGGGTGTGACAAGAGGAAGCCCTGCAACTCATCGCAGCCGATCCTCCTCAGAAAGTCCTGCTGCGTCGCCGTCTCGACGCCTTCCGCCGTGACCTCGACGCCGAGCGCGCGCGCGAGCTCGACCATGGCCTGCACGATCGCATTCGCGGCGGCGTCGCTCTCCACGTTTCGCACGAAAGACTGGTCGATCTTGATCCTGTCCACCGGGAACTTCTGCAGATAGGTCAACGACGAATAGCCAGTGCCGAAGTCGTCGAGCGACACGCGCACGCCGGCCGAGCGCAGCGCGTCGAGCGTGATCGGCGCGCGGTCGGCCGAGTCGAGCAGCACGCTTTCGGTCACTTCGATCTCGAGACGATCCGGCGCGAGCCCCGTCTCGCCCAATATCTGCATGACCCTCGGCGCGAAACCGGGCGAACGGAATTGCACCGCCGACACGTTGACAGCGACGCGCTTGCCCGGCCATTGCGTCGCAGCGCTGCATGCTTGGCGTAGGACCCATTCGCCGATCGAATTGATCAGTCCGGTCTCCTCCGCAATCGGTATGAAGACGCCTGGGGCCATCGTTCCGTGTTTCGGATGATGCCAGCGCAGAAGAGCCTCGAAGCCGACGATGTTTAAAGCCTGCGAGGAAAAGAGCGGCTGATAGACGACCTCCAGCTGATCGCCGGCGTCGATGGCTTCTCTCAGCTCGCGCTCGATCTCGCGGCGGCGCTGCAGCGTGTGATCCATCTCGTCGTGGAAGATGCGGAACTGGTTGCGGCCCGCGAACTTCGCCGAATAAAGCGCAATATCCGCCTTGCGGATGAGCTCGGCGCGATCGACCCCGGCATCAGGCGCAATCGCGACACCGATGGAAACACCGACGAAGGCAGCGGTGCCGAGGATCTCGAAGGGCTGGGCGACAGCATGGAGGATCCGGTCGCAGAGCGCCTCCACGTCGTGCGGGCTCGAGATGTCCGTTTCGATGATCGCGAATTCGTCACCGCCGAGCCGTGAGACGTCGTCGACCGAGCGGACGAGCCCGACCAGGCGGCGGGAAAGCTCGCGGATCAGATCGTCGCCCGCGGGATGGCCGAGCGTGTCGTTGATGTTCTTGAAGCGGTCGACGTCGAGATAGAGGAGCGCAACGGGCGAGCCAGTTTCGCGAACGCTGGCCAGCACGTGATCGAACCTGTCGCTGAAGCGCGCACGGTTGGGCAATCCGGTCAGCGGATCGTGGAAGGCAAGGTGCTGCGCCTGTGCCTCGCTAGCCTGCAGCTCCTTGGAAGCGTTGCGGATGCGCTGCGCCAGCAGAAAGGTGATCGCCGCGGTAACGAGGAACGCGACGGCGAGCGCGGGTACGGTGTGAAGAAGGAGGCGCCAACCGGGGCGCTCCGGCGACCAGATGAAGTAGCCGAGGGCGTCGCCCGCGTTCGTCTTCAGCGGAAACGCCGCTTCACTCGACGTCGTATCGTCTCTCCAGGCGAAGCGCGCGCCTTCAAGCAGGTGGCTCTGCATCAGATCGTTCAGGAAGCTGCCGTCGAGATAGCGGACGGCGACGTGCAGGAACTCGGTTCCGGATTTCTGGGGGAGGTTGCCTGTGTCCGACACGATGGGAAGGATACTGGCGATCGCCGGACGCTGCTCGATAACCACCAGGTCGGCGGCGCGAAAGCGGGAAGGATCGGCGGCGGCGTCGGCCGGACCCGCGTTGGCAAGCAGATCGCGAAGCTGCCGGACGAGCGGAAGGACGCTGCGCGCTCGTGATTGGAAGACCGAAGGATCGGCCACCGATCCATCGACGTTGGCGAAGACCGGTTCGTCTCTCCCGTTCAGCACGAATAGCTCGTCGTGGCCGAAATAATCGTGCATCCAGGCGCCGAGATTGACGTCGGTCCATTCCGGATCGAAATGCAGTGCCACTTTCTCTACGGCGTCGTCCCAGACCGTGACGCTTTCCTGATCGTGCGATATCTTCGCGACCTGCTGCGAAAGGACGCGCGAGACGACGCGGCTCTGTCCTTCGAAGGCGATGCTGTCGCTTTCGCGCGTCGCCAGAAGAAGTGTCGCTGCGACGAGCATAACTGCGGCCGCGCCTGCCGCGACAACCGGCACAAGAACACGCGTCGAAAATCGCCACTCTCTTGAACGAACGAGGGACATCCGGACACAACCGCCATGACGCAGCCTTTTATGCAGGCAGGCTACACGTAGTAGTATTGGACCCGTGTTGCCTCAAAGCTTAGATATTTCCTGTAAAATAGCGTTTATATTTTATAAATTCCCTGCGGCTAAGAGTTTTTGAATGGAATTGATCTGGAGAAACGTGACTTCTACGACGCGGCAAGGCGCTCTTCTCCGCTGGCGTTGCGGCGTGAGAGGAAGTCGCCGATCCGTTCGATCGCCTTGCGGATGTTCTCCTCCGAATTGGCGTAGGAGACGCGCATGAAGCCCTCGCCGTTGACGCCGAAATCGGGGCCGCCGATGAGCGCCACGCCAGCGTCTTCGAGCAGCGCGCCGGCGAGCTTCTTCGCGGCCCAGCCGGTCTTGGCGACGTTCGGAAAGGCGTAGAAGGCGCCCTTCGGCGTGATGCAGGAGACGCCGGGAAGCGTGTTCAGGAGCTCCGTCACCACCTTCCGCCGCCGGTCGAAGGCGGCGACCATCTTCGTCACGTCGTCCTGCGGGCCGTCGATCGCGGCGATGCCGGCGAACTGCGTCGGGGCATTGACGCAGGACCAGCAGTTCACCGCGAGCTTGCGGACCTTGTCGTAAAGCGGCGCGGGCCAGATCGACCAGCCGAGCCGCCAGCCGGTCATCGCCCAGGTCTTCGAGAAGCCGTTCAAGAGGATCAAGCGGTCGCGGATTTCGGGGAACGTCAGCAGCGAGACGTGCTCCTCGCCGTCATAGGTCATGCAGTCGTAGATCTCATCGGAGAGGATCGCCACGTTCGGGCGCGTGGAAAGACCTTTGACGAGCGCCTCGACCTCGCGGCGCGGTGTCACGCCGCCGGTCGGATTGGCGGGCGAGTTCAGGATCAGGAGCCGCGTCTTTGGCGTGATCAGCGACAGCGTCTCTTTAGCGGAGAAGGCGAAGCCGTTCTCTTCGCGGATCGGCACCGGTACCGGCCGTGCGCCCGTGAACTCGATCATCGAGCGGTAGATCGGAAATCCGGGGTCCGGATAGAGGATGTCGGCGTCAGGCTCGCCGAACATCAGGATCGCGGCGAACATCGTCACCTTGCCGCCGGGCACGATCAGCACGTGCTCCGGTGAGACTTCGACGCCGGTCGTCTGCAACGTGCGGCGGGCGACCGCTTCGCGCAGCGCCGGGATGCCGACGGCGGCGGTATAACCGTGTTGTCCGTCGCGAAGCGCCTTCACGGCCGCCTCCACGATGTGCTCCGGCGTGCGGAAGTCGGGCTGTCCGATGCCGAGATTGATGACGTCGCGGCCCTCGCTCGCGAGCTGATTTGCACGGGCAAGCACTGCGAAGGCGTTCTCTTCGCCGATGCGATCGAAGGCGGCGACGGTCCGGAGGGTCATTTTGGGCGTTTCCGGTTCAGGTGAGATCGGGCAAGGCGTTTGCCGGCGTTCTAGCGGCTCCAGGCCCTCATTGCATAGCTGCACGTCCGGGCCTGGAAAAAATCATACTTTTCGCCTGCTTGCATGCGATTGCCGTTGATTTCCGCCCGGCGGCGCGCCAGTTTCCCGGCGAAACGGGAGGACTTTTTCCATGTCGTTTGACGCCAAGCACGGCACCCAGTTGAAGCTCCGGTCACAGATCTGGTTCGATAATCCCGACGATCCGGACATGACCGCGCTCTACATCGAGCGCTACATGAATTGGGGGCTTACCCGTGAGGAATTGCAGTCGGGGAAGCCGATCATCGGCATCGCGCAGTCGGGCTCCGACCTCGCGCCGTGCAACCGCCACCACATCGTCTTGGCGCAGCGGGTGCGCGAGGGAATCCGCGAGGCCGGGGGCATCGCCTTCGAGTTCCCCGTCCACCCGATTCAGGAGACGGGAAAACGCCCGACCGCCTCGCTCGACCGTAACCTCGCCTATCTCGGGCTGGTCGAAGTGCTGTTCGGCTATCCGATCGACGGCGTGGTGCTGACCACCGGCTGTGACAAGACCACGCCCTCGCAATTGATGGCGGCGGCGACCGTCAACCTCCCCGCCATCGCACTTTCCGTCGGACCGATGCTGAATGGCTGGCACAAGGGCCAGCGGACCGGATCGGGCACGATCAAGTGGCATGCGAAGAAGCTCCTGTCGGCCGGCGAGATCAGCACGACGGAATATTTCGAGCTCGTGGCGTCCTCCGCGCCTTCGCCCGGCTTCTGCAATACGATGGGCACGGCGACCACGATGAACTCGCTCGCCGAGGCGCTCGGCATGATGCTTCCCGGCTGCGCGGCGATTCCGGCGCCGCACAAGGAGCGTGGACAGATCGCCTATCTCACCGGCAAGCGCATCGTGGAGATGGTGAAAGAGGACCTGAAGCCGTCGCAGGTCATGACGCGGGAGGCGTTCGAGAACGCGATCGTGGTGAACTCGGCGATCGGCGGTTCGACCAATGCGCCGATCCACTTGAACGCCATCGCCGCGCATCTCGGCATCCCGCTCGACAACGACGACTGGGAGCGGATCGGCCATGCGATCCCGCTTCTCCTCGACCTGCAGCCCGCCGGCCGCTTCCTCGGCGAGGATTATCACCGAGCGGGCGGCGTGCCGTCCGTGGTGGCCGAGCTTCTGGAGGCCGGCCTGTTGCCGAACCCGGGCGCGCTCACCGTCAACGGCAAGACGATGGGCGAGAACTGCAAGGGCAAGCGGAGCTGGGATCGCGAGGTGATTCGCGCTTACGACAATCCGATCGTCAAGGAGGCCGGCTTCCTCAATCTGAAGGGCAACCTCTTCGACAGCGCCATCATGAAGACCAGCGTGATCTCCGAAGAGTTCCGCAAGCGCTATCTCTCGAACCCCAAGGACCCGGAGGCGTTCGAGGGCCGCGCCGTCGTCTTCGACGGGCGCGAGGACTATCACGACCGCATCAACGATCCTGTCGCTCAATATCGACGAGAACACGATCCTCGTCATCCGCGGCACCGGCCCGATCGGGTATCCGGGCGGCGCGGAAGTGGTGAACATGCAGCCGCCCGATGCGCTCCTGAAGCGCGGCATCAACGAATTGCCGACAATCGGCGACGGGCGGCAATCCGGAACCTCGGGATCGCCTTCGATTCTGAACGCCTCGCCGGAGGCGGCGGCCGGCGGCGGGCTGGCGCTGGTCAGAACCGGAGATCGCATCCGCATCGACCTGAACAAGCGGACGGCGAATATTCTCATCTCCGACGAAGAGCTCGAGAGCCGCCGCGAAGTCGTGCGTGAGAAGCTCGGCAACGGCGGGCTCGACTACGTGCCGCACAGCCAGACGCCGTGGCAGGAGATCCAGCGCAACCTGGTCGACCAGTTCGACCACGGCATGGTGCTGAAGCCGGCGACCAAATACCGCGACGTCGCGCATCACGAATATCCGCGCGACAATCACTAGCACTGGCTCCGACCTAGAACCTTGAAAATACCCGGACGCTCTAATAAGCTAGCTAAGCTAGCTTATTAGAGCGGTGGGATGCGCCACGTCGGAGCCTTCGAGGCCAAGAACACATTGGGCAGCCTTCTCGACTTGGTTGAGAAGGGTGAGGAAGTTGTCATCACCCGACGCGGCAAGCCTGTTGCCCGGCTGGTGCCGGATTCCGGGGCGCGTGACAGGGAAAAAGCCAGGCGCGCCGCGGCCGACATCAGGCAGATGAGAAAAGGCGTTACGCTCGGGGGACTCAAGATCAAGGACCTGATCAATGAGGGAAGGCCTTGAGCCTTGTGACTCGACAGCTCGGTGACTCTTGCGTGGTATTTCGAAGATGAGTCGACCGAGGCCACCGATGGCGTCCTTCGCCGGGTTGAAGAGTTAGGGGCGATCGTTCCCGCGTTATGGTGGTTTGAAGTTCCCAATGCCCTGCAGATGGCGATAAGGCGCAGGCGGATCGACGCAACGTTTCGGGATCAAGCGCTTGCCCGTCTTGCTTCATTGACGATTGTCGCCGATGCCGAAGCCGAGCAGTACGCTTGGACTGCAAGTCTCCGGCTTTCGGACCGACACGATCTCACAGTGTATGACGCGAGTTACCTCGAACTTGCGCAGCGTCGCCGCCTTGATCTTGCGACTCTTGATGTCGCCTTGTTGCGGGCGGCTGAAGCGGAAGGCGTGCCAGTGATCGGCATTTGAAGGAGTGTCCATGAGCGACGCAGCATCCCGCTTTCGTAACCTGCACACGCGCCCCGGGCTCTTCGTCATGCCGAATCCCTGGGACGCGGGGACAGCGCGGCTCTTGGCCGATCTCGGCTTTGAGGCGATCGCGACATCCTCCGCCGCGCTTGCCTGGACGCTGGCGCGACCCGATGCGACCGGTGAGGTGACGCGCGACGACGCGATCGCGCATGCGCGGGTCCTGGCGGATGCCAGCGGCCTGCCGGTCAACGGCGATTTTGAGAGCGGCTACGGCAATACACCGGCAGAGGTCGCGGAGACGATCCGCCGCGCGATCGATGCCGGCGTCGCCGGCTGCTCGGTGGAGGACAAGGATCAGAGCACCGGGACGCTCTATCCTCCCGACGAAGCCCTCCGCCGCTTTGCGGCCGCCAAGGAGGCGGTGATCAAGTCGGGCTCCGATTTCGTTCTGACGGGGCGCTGCGAGGTCTTCTTCGTGAAGCACGCGGGGGACCCGCTCGCCGAAGCGTTGCGGCGGCTCAAGACCTACGAGGCGGCGGGCGCCGACGTGGTCTATGCGCCGGGCGTGACAAAGGAGACGGAAGTCCGCGCCATCGTCGAGGCGGCTAAGGTGCCGGTCAATGTGATCGGCGGCCTTGGCGGGATATCGAACGATTTTGCCGCGCTCGAGAGACTTGGCGTAAAGCGGATCTCGATTGGCTCGGGGCTCGCCAAGGTCGCATTCGGCGCGTTCCTGAAGGCCGCACAGGGGCTCGCCGACCGTAAGGTCGCCTTCGACGGCGCGACTCCTTCGAGCACGCTGAACGGGGCCTTCTCCCGTCCGAACGACGACGATGACTGAGCGCGATCTTTCGCGCTGGACCCCGCGCCCGCGTCCGACCGCCGAGATACTTGAGGGGCGCTGGTGCCGGCTTGAGCGGCTCGACCCCGCGCGCCACGGCGACAGTCTTTTCGAGGCGTCCGTCGCTCCCGGTGCTGACGGGCGCTTCCGTTTTCTATTCGAGCCGCCGCCTGCCTCCCGCGCCGATTTCGACACGTGGCTGCAAAGGGCCAGCGGTAACGAAGACCCGCGCTTCTACGCCGTCGTCGATCCTGCAACCGGCCGGGCGGAGGGCCGGCAGGCGCTGATGCGCATCACGCCGGAGCACGGCGTCATCGAGATCGGCTCGATCCTCTGGGGGCCGAAGATCGCGCGCACGCGGATCGCGACGGAAGCACTCTACCTTTTCGCAAGCCATTCCTTCGACGCGCTCGGCTATCGCCGCTTCGAGTGGAAGTGCGATTCGGAGAACGCGCCGTCGCGGCGCGCGGCCGACCGCTTCGGCTTCAGCTTCGAGGGAATCTTCAGGAACCACATGGTGGTCAAGGGCAGGAACCGCGACACCGCCTGGTACGCGATGAGCGACGCCGACTGGCCACGCATCAAGGCCGGCATGGAGCGCTGGCTCGACCCGGCGAACTTCGACGCCGCGGGAATTCAGAAAGAGCGGCTGGAGGTGCGCCCGCCCGCCTGAGCCGCGAGTGCAGCGCGTTTCGGAGCCGCTCCGCTACTCAGGGTTCGTCGATTGCGGCCCGGATATCTGCGGGGGAGGCGCGGCGCCTTTCTCCTCGGCGAGCTTGCGCTCCAACTCGATCAGCTCCTCGCGCATCTTCGCCTTCTTGATCTCGAGCGCGAGCCAGACTTCCTCGCGCGAGAAATTGTCGAGCTTCCATATCAAATAGAGGTTCAGGACCGAGAGGCCGATGACGAACGCGCCGCCCCAGGGGGAATCCTTCGCGAGAATAATCAGTCCCGCCAGCAAAAGCAGGGCGTTTCCGACATAAGCAGGCCATTTGTAGTAGGCGGGCATTTCGCAGGAAATGCCACAGAAGGAGCGAAAAGTCGCCTCCCGCACTTTGCCGCCGGAACCGCCCGCCTGCGGCGTTAACGGTTGGAAAAGGCGATGGAAGCGCAGTAAGCATCGGGCGCCTTCGGGCCGGAAGACACATGAGCATCGCGCATTCGCACCACAGCCACTCCGGCGACCATAGCGGCCACGGGCACGACCACGCGCCGGCCGTCACGATGGGGAACCGGCGCCGCGTCTTCCTGGCGGCCGTGCTCACCTGCGGCTTCATGCTGGTGGAGGCGGCCGGCGGGCTCCTCACCGGCTCGCTCGCGCTCCTCGCCGACGCCGGCCACATGCTGACCGATTCCGTCGCCCTCGTGCTCGCCTATGTCGCCTACCGTCTCGGCGATCGTCCGGGAACGAGCCGCATGACCTACGGCTTCGACCGCATGCAGGTCCTCGTCGCCTACACGAACGGCCTGACGATCCTCGCGATCGCCTTCTGGATTGTCGTGGAGGCGGCAGGCCGCCTGACGGCGCCGCCGCAGATCCTTGGCGGCGCCATGCTCGGCGTCGCAACTGCGGGACTGGTGATCAACGTCGTCGTCTTCGTTGTGTTGAGCGGCGGCGACCGGGAGTCGCTCAATCTCCGCGGCGCGATTCTGCACGTGCTCGGCGACCTCCTCGGCTCGATCGCCACGATCGCCGCCGCGCTCATCATCCTGACGACCGGCTGGCTGCCGGCCGATCCGCTGCTTTCGGTGCTGGTTGCCTTACTTCTCATCTTCAGCGCTTGGCGGCTGATGCGCGAGTCGGGGCTGATCCTGCTTGAGGGCGCCCCGCAGCGCGTCGACCGCAATGCCGTCGCCCGCGACATCGAGAAGAACGCGGAAGGCGTGGTCGACGTGCACCACATGCACGTCTGGACCCTCGACGGAAAGCGGCTTCTGGCGACGCTGCACGCACGGCTTTCGCGCGATGCCAACGCGGAGCGCAGCATCGCCGCCATCAAGGAGCGGCTGAAAGACGAGCACGGCATCCGCCATGCGACCATTGAGGTCGAGACGGGGGCGGCCTGCCCGGACGAAAGCGACGATCGTTTCGAAGAGAGGAGACGGAATGGGACGGCTTGAGGGTAAGCGCGCATTTCTTACCGCCGCCGGGCAGGGCATCGGCCGCGCGACCGCGGAGGCGTTCGCGCACGAAGGCGCCGAAGTAATCGCCACCGACGTTCACCCGGCGAAGCTTGAGGGCCTGCAAAGCGCAGGCGTCGCTCGGCTCGAAGGGCTCGACGTCCGCGACACGAACGCCGTCAACGTGCTTGGCGCCTCGGTCGGCGCCATCGACGTGCTCTTCAACTGCGCCGGCTTCGTCCACCACGGCACGGTGCTCGACTGCTCGGAGCAGGAATGGGACTTCTCGTTCGACCTGAACGTCAAGTCGATGCACCGGACGATCCGCGCCTTCCTGCCGGGCATGATGGAGCGCGCGGCGGCGCGCGGGAAGTCGAGCTCGATCGTCAACATCGCGTCCGGCGCCTCCTCGATCCGCGGCATTCCGAACCGCTACGTCTACGGCGCGACCAAGGCGGCGGTGATCGGGCTCACCAAGGCGGTCGCGGCCGATTTCATCCGCAAGCGGATCCGCTGCAATGCGATCTGCCCCGGCACGGTCCTGTCGCCGTCGCTCGAACAGCGCATCGAGACGCTCGGCAAGGAAGTCGGCGGGCACGAGAAGGCGATGGAGATGTTCGTTTCGCGCCAGCCGATGGGTCGGCTCGGGACGGCGGAGGAGATGGCGGCCGTCGCCGTCTATCTCGCTTCCGACGAGAGCGACTTCACCACCGGCATCACCATCTCGCCGGACGGCGGGTTCTCGCTTTGACGGGAGAGCGCGACGATCGTCGCGGGCCGATGATCGCCTCGGCGATCATCCTGATCGTCGTGATCGCGGGCTGGTTCGCGATGCCCAGGATCATGCTCATGGTGAGCGGCGGCGGCCCGCTCGCCGGCGTCGCCGTCGCCATCGCCTTCATGCTTGCCTTCTTCGCCGTGCTATGGCTCAGGGCGCGCCATCAGCGGCGTTTTAATCGGGACTGACGATGCACATTCTCATCACCGGCGCGGCCGGCATGATCGGTCGCAAGATCACAGAGCGCATTCTTCGTGACGGCCACGTCGGCCGCCGCGAGGTCAACAAGCTCACGCTGCACGACATCGTCGAGCCGACCGCACAGCCGACCGAGAATATCACCATCCGTCCGATCGTCGGCGACCTCGCCGACAAGCAACTGATCGATCGGCTGCTTTCCGAGAAGCCCGACGTCGTCATACATCTCGCCGCGATCGTCTCCGGCGAGGCGGAGGCGGATTTCGACAAGGGCTACGCGGTTAACTTCGACGGGACGCGGCTCCTCTTCGACGCGGTGAGGCTGCAGAACACGCATCCGCGCGTCGTCTACGCCTCGTCGATCGCGGTATACGGTGCTCCGTTTCCCGATCCGATCCCCGACGATTTCCATCTGACGCCGCTGACGAGCTACGGCACGCAGAAGGCGGTCGGCGAGTTCCTCTTGAACGACTATACGCGGCGCGGGTTCTTCGACGGGATCGGGCTCAGGCTCCCGACCATCTGCGTCAGGCCCGGCAAGCCCAACAAGGCTGCCTCCTCGTTCTTCTCCGGCATCATCCGCGAGCCCCTCAAAGGCGAGGAGGCGCTGCTTCCGGTCGCCGACAGCGTCATGCACTGGCACGCAAGTCCGCGCTCGGCGGTCGGCTTCTTCCTGCACGCGGCGGAGATGGCGCTCGATCCGGTCGGCCCGCGCCGCTGCCTGACCATGCCGGGGGTGGGAGCGACGGTCGGCGATCAGATCGCGGCGCTGCGCAAAGTCGCCGGCGAGAAGGCGGTGAAGCTCATCCGCCGCGAGCCGGATCCGGTGGTGGAGCGCATCGTTGCCGGCTGGCCGACGCGCTTTGAGGCGAAGCGCTCGCGCGCCCTCGGGTTCACCGCTGACGAAAGCTTCGAGGCGATCATCCGCGTCCACATCGAAGACGAACATGGCGGTCGCGCGCCGGTGATGGGGTAGCGCGCATCCCGTTCCCATCCTGCCGTGCTAGGGAGCCGAGAGCGTGACGGCCGAGGCAGGCGTGCGGCAAGGCACGGAGACAAAGGCGGAGACGAAGAAGCGGGCGCGCAGCAAGCAGCGGACCGGGCTTCGCCGCTGGCTGCGGCGGATCGGCCTCGTCATCGTCGCGCTTGTGGCGCTGCCCTACCTCATCGTGCCGCTTTATGCGTTCGTGAATCCGCCGATCACGCTCGTCATGCTGCAGAACGCGCTGACGGAGGGAGGCGGCATTCACAAGATTTGGGTCGACCTCAAAGACGTCTCGCCAAACTTGATACGTGCCGTCGTCGCTTCGGAAGACGCACGCTTCTGCTCGCATCACGGCATCGACTGGGTGGAGGTGCAGAATGCGCTTGAGGAAGAAGACGGCCCGCCGCGCGGGGCAAGCACCATCACCATGCAGGCGGCGCGCAACCTCTTCTTCCCCGCAGGGCGGAGCTGGATCAGGAAGGCGTTCGAGGCGCCGCTTGCGCTCTACACCGATCTCATCCTTTCCAAACGCCGCATCCTGGAAATCTACCTGAACGTCGCCGAGTGGGGCCGCGGGGTCTACGGGGTGGCGGAGGCCGCGAAGCGCGGCTACGGCACGCGGCCGGCACGCCTCACGCCCGGCCAATCCGCACTTCTTGCCGCCGTGCTGCCGTCGCCGCTGTCCCGCAATCCGGCAAAGCCGAGCCCGGTCCTTTGGCGGGTCGCAAGACGGGTCGATCAGCGCGCGGCGACGCTCGGCCCGGCGGCGGACTGCGTGCTGAAATAGGCTCGATGGCTGGCCAAAACCGCGCGAAGGCTCTATAGGCCGCGCAACAAAGCTCGCCGCCGACCGCGGCGGGCGGCCCGGCCAGGCCGGAACATCCATTCCGTTGGAGCATGAAATGCCAGTCCCGAAGCGAAAAACCTCGCGCATGAAGCGCGGATTCCGCCGGTCCCACGATGCGCTCGCGCAGCCGACCTACGTGGAGGACAAGGAGTCGGGCGAACTCAGGCGTCCGCACCATATCGACCTGAAGAGCGGCAAATATCGCGGCCGCGATGTCTTGGCGCCGAAAGAATCCTAGAGGCCGCGGCTCTCGGGCGCTACTTCCGCCCGGCGATCGATTCGAGCGTTTTCTGCATCTCTGAGAGCTGGCGGCGGAGCGAGTCGATCTCCTTCTCGCTCGCTTCCGGCTGCGCGGCCGCTTCGCCGGCGCTGCGTCCGGAGTTTGCCCCGCCGGCGCCCCCGGCGAACGGCATCCACATGCGCATCGCCTCGGTGAACATCTCCATGTTCCGCCGGGTCTGCTCCTCCATCGCGCCGAGCGCGCCTACGCCGAGCGCGCCGCCTGAGAGCGCGCGCGTCATGTGCTCGCGCAGCTTGTCCTGGTTGAGGGTGAAGGCGGAGAGCGAGGATTCCAGGTAAGTCGGGATCAAGGACTGCATCTGGTCGCCGTAGAAGCGGATCAGCTGGCGCAAGAACGCGATCGGCAGCAGCGGCTGCTCGCCGCGCCCTTCCTGCTCGAAGATGATCTGGCCGAGCACGGAGCGGGTGATGTCCTCGCCGGTCTTGGCGTCGGTGACCACGAAATCCTCGCCGTTCTTCACCATGCGGGCGAGGTCTTCCAGCGTCACATAGGTCGACGTCCCGGTGTGGTAGAGCCGACGATTGGCGTATTTCTTGATGATGGTCGGCTTTTCGCCTGCCATGCGGCACCTCTTGTCCGTTCCCCCAACGGACCCGATATCAGGATAGGAAGGAAGCGGCGCTCCGGTCCAGCGATTTCGCAAGTGCGGTAAAGCTGGATTCGGCACCCAGGCGTTGACAGATTTTCCCGCGACCTTCTTAACCTTGTTGATCCTCCGCCGCTTAGCGCCGGCCAGAGCACGCCAAAGGAGAGACCCTAGTGACAGACATTGTGATTGCCAGCGCCGCGCGCACGCCCGTCGGCTCCTTCAACGGGGCATTCGCCACGCTTCCCGCGCACGAGCTTGGTGCCATCGCGATCAAGGGAGCGCTCGAGCGCGCCGGGGTCGCGCCGGAGGAGGTGACGGAGGTCATCCTGGGCCAGATCCTGGTGGCGGGCGAAGGGCAGAACCCGGCCCGGCAGGCCTCGATGGCCGCCGGCGTGCCGAAGGAGGTCACGGCCTGGGGGCTGAACCAGCTCTGCGGCTCGGGGCTTCGGGCGGTCGCGATCGGCATGCAGCAGATCGCCATGGGCGACGCCGACATCATCGTGGCGGGCGGGCAGGAATCGATGTCGATGGCCCCGCACGCCGCACATCTTCGCCAGGGCGTGAAGATGGGCGACTACGCCATGGTCGACACGATGCTGAAGGACGCGCTCCTCGACGTCTTCAACGGCTATCACATGGGCGTCACGGCGGAGAACGTCGCCAAGCAGTACCAGATCACCCGCCAGCAGCAGGATGAGTTCGCGGTCGCCTCGCAGAACAAGGCGGAGGCGGCGCAGAAGGCGGGCCGCTTCAAGGACGAGATCGTGCCGGTCACGCTGAAGACGCGGAAGGGCGACGTCGTCGTCGATCAGGACGAATACATCCGCCCCGGGGTGACGCTCGACGGCATCGCGAAGCTTCGCCCCGCCTTCGACAAGGAAGGCACGGTCACGGCGGCGAACGCCTCCGGCATCAACGACGGCGCCGCGGCGGTCGTGCTGATGCGCGCCGAGGAGGCCAAGAAGCGCGGTATTACCCCGCTCGCGCGCATCGTCTCCTGGGCGACCGCGGGCGTCGATCCGGCGATCATGGGTACCGGGCCGATCCCGGCCTCGCGCAAGGCGCTCGAGAAGGCGGGCTGGTCGAAGGACGACCTCGACCTCATCGAGGCGAACGAGGCTTTCGCGGCGCAGGCTTGCGCCGTCAACAAGGACCTCGGCTGGAACACCGACATCGTCAACGTCAACGGCGGCGCCATCGCCATCGGCCATCCGGTCGGCGCTTCTGGCGCGCGGGTGCTGAACACGCTGCTTTTTGAGATGCGGCGCCGCGACGCGAAGAAGGGCCTCGCGACGCTCTGCATCGGTGGCGGCATGGGGATTGCCATGTGCGTGGAGCGCGATTGACCTGATGCAGGGAAGCGCGGGACGCGATCCGCGCTGCATGAATGAAAGGCCGCGACAGTCGGCCGTATGAGGGAGGAGAGAGTATGACCAGGGTCGCGCTGGTGACAGGCGGCACGCGCGGAATTGGCGCGGCCATCGCCAAGGCACTCAAGGCCGCCGGCTACAACGTGGCGGCGACCTTCGCCGGCAACACGGCGAAGGCCGAAGCCTTCAAGGCTGAGACAGGCATCCACGTCTTTCAATGGGACGTCGGCGACGAAGCCGCCTGCGCAGACGGGGCGAAGAAGGTCGAGGCCGACGTTGGCCCAATCGACATCCTGGTCAACAACGCCGGCATCACGCGTGACGGCTGGTTCCACAAGATGGACCACGCCGCATGGTCGGCGGTGCTCAGGACCAATCTCGATTCCATGTTCAACATGACGCGGCCGGTGATCGAGGGCATGCGCGAGCGCGGCTTCGGCCGCGTCGTCAACATCTCCTCCATCAACGGTCAGAAGGGCCAGCTCGGTCAGGTCAACTATTCGACCGCCAAGGCCGGCATCATCGGCTTCACCAAGGCGCTGGCGCTTGAGAACGCGCGCAAGGGCGTCACCGTCAACGCCGTCTGCCCCGGCTATATCGACACCGACATGGTCCACGCCGTGTCGGAGAAGGTGCTGGAAGGGATTATCGCCCAGATTCCGGTCGGAAGGCTCGGCAAAGCCGAGGAGATCGGCGCGCTCGTCGCCTATCTCGCCTCGGACGAAGCGGCCTTCATGACCGGGGCGGTGGTCAGCATCAACGGCGGCCAATACATGGCGAACGGCTGAGCTCCGGGTCGGCCACGCCGTCTTTGCGCATTCCCTGCCGGTCGGGATATTTAGCCAGGCCGCAGGGTGTGATTCGGGGACCATGGCCGATATCGAGGTGAGAGACTCCGGCACGGGGCCCACGCCGCGCCCGCCCGAGCGCGCCCAGCCGCGTTGGCTCAGGCCCGTTTGGACGGTGCTCCACGACGCGACCAACGGCGTCTTCCGGCACGACGGCGTTATGGTGGCGAGCGCGATCTCCTATTCGCTGATCTTCGCCATGTTTCCCTTCGCGATCTTCCTGGTCGCGCTCGGCGCCGTCTTCGGCGGGTCAGACCTTTCCGCCTATATCACCCGCGAGGCGATGACGATCCTGCCGGAGAACGTTATCGATACGCTCAGGCCGGAGCTCGATCGCATCTTCGCGGTGGCGAACCGCGCAAGCCCGCTCACGTTCGGCCTTCTGGTGACGCTTGTCTCCATCACCGGCGCCGTCGAAGCGATCCGCGACGGGCTGAACCGCGCCTATGGCTGCACCGAGGACCGCCATCCGGTGCGCCGCTATGCCGGCAGCCTGCTCTTCGTCGTCCTCGGGATGGCGTTCCTGCTCGTCGTCGCAGCGCTCGGCGTCGCGGTGCCGATCGGACTTGGAATCGTCGACCGCTACCTGCCCGGCGAGTTCAACGTCGGCGCGATCGAGGCCGCGCGCGAGGCGCTGCTTGTCGTCGTGGCGCTGGCGATGCTCTTCGCGTTCCACCTCCTCCTGCCGGCGCGGCGGCGGCAGATCAAGCACGTGGTCGGAGGCGTCTTCTTCACGCTCATTGGCTGGTGGCTCGCCGGCAAGGTCTTCGGACTCTATATCGGCAAGATCGCGAATTACGGCGCGACCTATGCGGGGCTCGCCGGCTTCGTGATCCTGATGTTCTTCCTCTACATCCAGGCGCTGATCTTTCTCTACGGAGCGGAGCTGAACCGCTCGATCGCCGATTGCCGCGGCGAAGCGCTGGTTCGCAAAGACACATAGCTAGGCCGACGGCGTCCAGCCGGGCGGCGCCATCTCGAAGCCGTCGAAACTGAAGCCCGGCGCGACCGTGCAGCCGACGAGCGTCCATTCCCCAAGGCTTTCCGCCGACTGCCAGGCGTGCGCGGGCACGATCGCCTGCGGCCGCTCGCCGGCGGCGAGATCTGGTCCGAGCACGATCGTCTGGACGGCTCCTGCCTTCCGGCGCGATCGAAAGCTGCAAGGGGTCGCCGGCATAGAAGTGCCACACCTCGACGGCATCGACCCGGTGCCAGTGCGCGCGCTCGCCTGCGGCAAGAAGAAAATAGATGGCGGTCGAATGCGCGCGTCCGCCATCTCCGGTCTGCTCAGGACCGGGCGCACCGCGAAACGTCTCGCGGAAGTGGCCGCCCTCCGGGTGCGGCGCGAGATCGAGCAGGCGGACGACGTCCGCCGCCGAAAGCGATCGCCGGCTCAGAACTTGTCCTTGCGCTTGCGAATTTCGGCGAAGACTTCCCCCGGCTTGGCGTTCGCCATGCCGACGGCCTTCATGACGGCGGGATCGTCGGCGCGGAGGAACGGGTTCGTCGCCTTCTCCGCGGCGATCGTCGTCGGCAGCGTCGGCTTCTCCGCCGCGCGCAGCTTCTCCACCTCCGCGACGCGCTGCTTCAGCGCGGCGTTCGAAGGGTCGACGGTCAGAGCGAACTTGCCGTTGGCAAGCGTGTATTCGTGGCCGCAATAAAGCGTGGTGTCGTCGGGAAGCGCGCGGAGCGTCTTCAGCGAATCCCACATCATCGGGTAGTCGCCCTCGATGACGCGCCCGCAGCCGAGCGAGAAGATGGTGTCGCCGACGAAGACGAGCTTCTCCGACGGCAGGTAGTAGGAGACGTGGTCGAGCGTGTGGCCCGGCGTCTCCATGACCTCGAACCTGACGCCCGCCCACTCGAAGCTGTCGCCGTCCTTGACGGTGCGGTCGTACATGCCGGTCTCCGCAGCACTTGCCTCGGGGCCGATCACCTCGCACTCGTAGGCGGCCTGCAAAGCGGGGATGCCCTCGATGTGATCGAAGTGCTTGTGGGTGACGAAGATGTCGGTCAGCGTCCAGCCGCGCTCCTTGCAAGCGGCGATGATCGGATCGGCGTCGGGCGCGTCGATCGCCGCCGTCTTGCCGCTCTTTGCGTCGTGCAGGAGCACGGAAAAATTGTCGGACCGCGAAATGAACTGGGCCACGTCGAGCACTGGCATCAGAAAGCTCCGGAATCGCTGTGCACGGGATATTAGCCGCTTCCCGGCGATGTTGAACCCCGTCAGAACCGGTCCTCGACCCGGCCGGCGAGCGCGTGAATAATAGGCGCCATGCACCTCGACGTCGTCGATCTTCGTGATTTCTACGCCTCGCCGGTCGGTCTGATGGTGGCGCGGCAGCTCGCGCCGGTGATCGGGTCGCTGGTTCACGCCGACGCCGGAATGCGCGTCCTCGGCTTCGGCTTCGCGACGCCCTATCTCGCCATCCAAGGCGCGGAACGGGTGATCGCCTTCATGCCGGCGGGGCAGGGGGTGATCGACTGGCCGCCCGGCGGAGGGTCGGCGACGGCGCTGGTCGACGAGGATTCGCTGCCGCTTCCCGATTCCTCGATCGACCTCGTCATGCTCGTGCATGCGCTCGAAATGTCGGAGCGCCCGAAGGCGCTGATGGCGGAGCTTCGGCGCGTGCTGACGAGCGGCGGGCGACTCATCGTCGTGGTGCCGAACCGGCAGGGGCCGTGGGCGGCGACCGATCTCTCGCCCTTCGGCTTCGGCCAGCCCTATTCGCGCGGGCAGCTCAGGAGCCTTTTCGCGCAGGCGGGCTTTGAGGCGGAGACCTGGACGAGCGGGCTCCACATGGCGCCGGCGTCGTGGCGCCCGCTCCTTGGCGCGGCGCGCGCGCTCGACAAGATCGGCCGCATCGTGTGGCCGGCCTTCGCCGGCGTCATCGTCGTCGCCGCGGTGAAGCGGACGGTGCAGGGCGTGACGGTCAGGGCGAAGCCGCGGCTTGCGCCGGCGCTCCGCCCGGCGCTCGGTCCGCCGGCCGGCGCCGTCGGCATGACCAGCATTGGCGGGTTGCCGCCTAACCTCCCCCTTGAGGGGAGGTCGAAGTTCGCCGGACGCGAAGCGGACGAAGAACTTCGGGAGGGGGGTTAGTCGACGCACCCCCCTCCCGAAATCCTGCTCGCCTGGCTCGCCGGATTTCGACCTCCCCTCAACGGGGAGGGTATGCGCCGCGTCCCGTCGTTCTGCCGCTTTAGCGCCGCGTGAGCAGGAAGATCGCCTGGTCGGCGAGGAAATTCCACAAGGGCAGGCGGACCGCCCGGTTCAACACGCGGTCCTTGCCGTAGAGCGCCACTGCCTTCTCGATCTTGGCGTCGACCTCCTCCACGAGCTTCACGAAGTCGCGCACCGTGCAGAAGTGGATGTTCGGCGTGTCGTACCAGGAGTAGGGCAGGTCCGCGGTGATCGGCATGCGTCCCTTGAGGAGGAACTGGCCGCGGACGCGCCAATTGCCGAAGTTTGGGAAGGAGACGACGACCTTCCGGCCGATCCGCAAGAGCTGCTCGAGCACGAGGCGGGGATTGTGGGTCGCCTGCAGCGTCTGGCTCAGGATGACGAAGTCGAAGGCGCCGTCGGGATAAGTCGCCAAATCGTGGTCGGCGTCGCCCTGCACCACCGAAAGGCCGCGCGCCACCGCCTCGTTCACGCCCGTTTGCGAAAGCTCGATGCCGCGGCCGTCGGCCTGCTTCTCCTTCTCCAGCCGCGTCAGAAGCGCGCCGTCGCCGCAGCCGACATCGAGCACGCGGGCGCCCGGCGCCACGAAACCGGCGATGATCTTGAGATCGACGCGGTCCGGATGCGCCGGCAGCGTGCGGGCCTGCATCGCTGTCGTCATGCGATGCCCCGGCGGCGCGCGGCGGCGGAAAGGAAGCCGGAGACGGTGCGGAAGACCTCCGGCTCGTCGAGCAGAAACGCGTCGTGGCCGCCGTCGGTCTCGATCTCCACGAACGAGACGTTCGCCGCGGCCGCGTTCAGTGCGTGCACGATGGTGCGGTTCTCCGCCGTCGGAAACAGCCAGTCGGAGGTGAAGGAGACGACGCAGAAGCGCGTCTTCGTGCCCCGGAAGGCGCTGGCGAGCACGCCGTCGTCATCTTCCGCAAGGTCGAAATAGTCCATCGCCCGCGTCATGTAGAGATAGGAGTTCGCGTCGAAGCGGCCGACGAAGGTCGCGCCCTTGATGGCGGAGATAGGATTCCACCTGAAAATCCGCGTCGAAGCCGAAGGCGAGCCGCGTGCGATCCTGCAGATGGCGGCCGAACTTCCGGTGCAGCGCCTCGTCCGACATGTAGGTGATGTGTGCGGCCATGCGCGCGACGGCGAGGCCCTTGCGCGGGCTGCGTCCGGCCTCGGCGTATTTGCCGCCGCACCAATCGGGATCGGCCATCACCGCCTGCCGGCCGACCTCGTGAAAGGCGATGTTCTGCGACGAATGCCGCGCCGCGCAGGCGATCGGCACGGCGGCGAAGACGCGCTCCGGAAAGGTCGCCGCCCATTGCAGCACCTGCATGCCGCCCATCGAGCCGCCGAGCACGCAAAGAAGCTGCTCGATGCCGAGACGGTCGACGAGCATCGCCTGCGCGCGCACCATGTCGCGAATGGTGATGACGGGGAGGTCGAGGCCGTAGGCCTGCCCGCTCTTCGGATCGAGCGAGGCGGGGCCGGTGGTGCCCATGCAGCCGCCGAGCACGTTGGCGCAGATCACGAAGTAGCGGTCGGTGTCGATCGGCCTTCCCGGTCCGACCATCAGCGACCACCAGCCCGGCTTGCCGGTGACGGGATGGACGTTAGCGACGTGCTGATCTCCGGTCAGCGCGTGGCAAACCAGCACCGCGTTCGACTTGTCGGCGTTGAGCTCGCCATAGGTCTGATAGGCGACCTGGAAGGGCGAAAGCGACACGCCGGCGTCGAGCGGCAGCGGCTCGTCGGCACCAAAATGCGCGATCGGGCTCGCGGGGCTCTGCGCCTGCGCGCGCGCGACCGCCTCCATCTCGGCGAGATGCGTGTCGATCCGCGACATCGGACTATGCGGGCGCCTTTTGCGCCATGGTGGAACTCCAAACAAAAAGCCCGGCCGCGCTTTTCTCGAAAAGCAAGACCGGGGGTTTCCACCTCCGGCCTTTTAGCAAGCTTATTTAACGTGGCTGCAAGCCGGCCGGCTCAAATTCACCACGGGATGAGACGGATTATCCCTCCCGGCTTTTGGCGTCAATGCCGGCGCCGGTCGCAGGACATTGCCGCAAGCCTCGGTATCGCCGAAGTCCCAATGTTTTCTTTGCGTTCGGCCGGGGCGGCGGCTAAGGACGCGGGCGGCAAAAAGACCCGCGAACCGAGGACGTTTCATGGACAAGGCGGCGCCCGATCCGCTGACGGCGATCCGCAGCCGTATCGACGCGATCGACGAGGCCATGCACCGGCTTCTGATCGATCGCTCGAGCGTGATCGCCGAGCTGATCCGCATCAAGGGCACCAGCAGGCCCGGCGCTGCCTTCCGGCCCGACCGGGAAGCCGACATGATGCGCCGCATCGCCATGCGCCATTCCGGCGCGCTGCCGCTCGCCACGGTGGAACACATCTGGCGCGAGATCATCACGACCTTCACCGCGATGCAGGCGCCGTTCCGCGTCGTAGCCGGGCCGGCGAAGGACGCGCTCGCGATGCGCGACCTCGTGCGCTTCTATTTCGGCTTCTCCGTGCCGGTCGAACAGGCGAAGGCCAACGAGGCGGCGATCGAGGAGGTCGCGCGCTCGCGCCGCGCCATCGCCGTCGTTGCGGCCGCGTCGAAGGGCCGATGGTGGGGCGGGCTTATCGGCGCCAGCGCACCAAAGGTCATTGCAAGACTTCCCTTCATCGAGAGCCCCGACCGTCCCGCCGATCTTCCCGCCTTCGTCGTGGGCCCGCCTCTCAAACAAAGCTTCGTCCCGGACAACCGCCTTGTCGCCGTAAAGGCGACGCCGCGGCTGAAGCAGGCTGCAGCGGCGCTCGGCGGCAGCGTGGCCGCGCGCGCCAAGGAAGAAGCGCTTGTCGCGCTCCCCGTTGCCGCCGGCATTGACGAGCTCGCCAAGGCGGCGGGATTTCCGGCCAAGTCCGCGCGCGAGGTCGGCGGCTATTTCGGGCCGATCCAATGGCTTGCGGAGCGCGTCGCGTGAGCGCCGCCAAGGCCGATGCGGCGGTCGCCGCAGGCCCGCGCCCGCGCACTGGCGTGCACCAGATTTCCGCCTACGTGCCGGGCGACGACAAATCGAGCGCGCGCCGCGTCTTCAAGCTCTCGTCGAACGAGACGCCGCTCGGGCCGAGCCCGCTTGCGGTCGAAGCCTATCGCGCCAACGCCGACAAGCTGCATGTCTACCCGGAGGGATCGGCACGCGTTCTGCGCGAGGCAATCGCGACGACGTTTGGACTGAACCCCGAGCGGATCGTCTGCGGCAACGGCTCCGACGAATTGTTGACGCTGATCGCGCAGAGCTATCTCTCGCCGGGCGACGAGGCGATCTACTCCGCACACGGATTCCTCGTCTACAAGATCGCCATCCTTGCCGCCGGCGGTACGCCCGTCGTCGTGCCGGAGAAAGCGGAGAACGTCGACGTCGACGCGATCCTCGATCACGTCACGCCGCGAACGCGCGTCGTCTATATCGCCAATCCCAACAATCCGACGGGCACCTATATTCCCTACGACGAGGTCAAGCGGTTGCAGGCGGGCCTGCCGGCAAACGTGCTTCTCGTGCTCGACGCCGCTTACGCGGAATATGTGCGCCGCAACGACTATGCGAGCGGCGTGGAGCTCGCGGCGGAAGCCGAGAACGTCGTCATGACGCGCACGTTCTCGAAGATCTTCGGGCTCGCAAATCTTCGGATTGGCTGGGCCTATGGCCCGGCTTCGGTGATCGACGCGCTGAACCGCACGCGCGGGCCCTTCAACGTCAACGGGCCGGCGCTCGCGGCGGGCGCCGCGGCACTTGCCGACCGCGCGCATCTTGAACGTGCCGTCGCCCACAATGCCGAATGGCTTGGCTGGCTGACGCGCGAGCTGACCGCACTCAAGCTCCGCGTCACGCCGAGCGTCGGCAACTTCGTCCTGATCCATTTCCCCGAAACAGGTGAAATGGGCGAAGGGAAGGAGCGCGGTCGACGCCGATCAGTTCCTGCGCGAGCGCGGCCTCGTGCTGCGCCGCGTTGCCGGCTACGGCTTCCCGAACGCGCTGCGAATGACGGTCGGCTCTGAGGAGGCGAACCGCGCCCTTGTTGCGGCGCTTTCGGATTTCCTCGCCGGGAAGTCATGAGCGAACCGCACTTCAAGAAGGTCGCCCTCATCGGGATCGGCCTCATCGGCTCGTCGCTTGCCCGCGTCATCCGCGGCAAGAATCTCGCGGATACGATCGCGATCGCGACGCGCAGCGAGGAGACGCTGAAGCGCGCCGAGGAGCTCGCGCTCGGCGACCTCTACTTCCTCTCCGCCGCGGAAGCCGTCCGGGACGCCGACCTCGTCATCGTGTCCGTGCCCGTCGGTGCGTCCGGCGCGGTGGCGAAGGAGATCGCCGGGTCGCTCGCTCCTGGCGCCATCGTGACGGATGTCGGCTCCACCAAGACGTCCGTCATCGCGCAGATGCAGCCGCACATGCCGGCAAATGTCCATTTCATTCCGGGACACCCGATCGCCGGGACGGAGCATTCCGGGCCGGATGCCGGCTTCGCCAGTCTGTTCACCGGCCGCTGGCTCATCCTCACGCCGACCCCTGGAACAGATCCGCAGGCGATCGAGACGCTGACGCGTTTCTGGGAGGCCTGCGGCTCGATGGTCGACCGGATGGAGCCCAACCACCATGACATGGTGCTCGCGATCGTGTCGCATGTGCCGCACCTGATCGCCTACAACATCGTCGGGACCGCCGAGCACCTCGAGGCGGTCAGTGAGATGGAGGTGATCAAATACTCCGCCTCAGGCTTTCGCGACTTCACGCGCCTCGCCGCCTCCGACCCGACGATGTGGCGCGACGTCTGCCTGCACAATCGCGAGGCCATCCTGGAAATGCTCGGCCGCTTCACCGAGGATCTGAGCGCGCTGCAGCGGCAAATCCGCTTCGGCGACGGCGACGCGCTCTTCGAGCTCTTCACGCGCACGCGCGCCATCCGCCGCGGCATCATCGAGGCGGGGCAAGAGACCGCGGCGCCCGATTTCGGCCGCCCGCACGGCGAGGACAGTTAAAGCGGCAACCGCGGCAGCGGGAATTCCAAGAGCCCGATCCGCGCGCGACTTGCCTCAATCGCCACCCTAACCTCGGTGCCCTGTTGGCCGTCGATCGTCGTCGGCTGGCCGGAGCAGGAGCAGCCCCGCGATCACGCCGTTGCTGGCCCTTTGCAGCTGCTCAGGGAGCGCGGCGATGAAATCGTGAAACGCCTCGATGCCGGCGATGCGAATGACGATCGTGCCGTCGACCACGCCGCCTGGACCGAGTGAAAGATCGCCCTCGATCATGAAGCGCGCGCCGCCGCTTTCGACCATCACCTGAATGCCGCGCGCCTCGACCGGGAGCTCAATGCCGGCGCGTCCGGCAGCAAGCGCGCGCGGCGGCACCGAAAGCTCTGCATTCGCGCTTCCGGTCAGCGGCGGGAAAGCGCGTGCCGCCGGACGTGAAGGCGAGGTCAGTGAAGGTGAGCGCGACGGTGCTGCCGCCGTCGGGCGAAGGGGCGAGCCGCGCCTTGGCGCTGGTAGCGGCAACGGTCTGCTCGGGATAGCCGGGAAGGGTGAACGCGCCGAGCAGATCCGAGGCGTCGAACGCCACGTCCTTCGGACCGTTCATGCCGAGCCCGACGTCGACCGCAGCGTCCGTCCAGCGAAGCTCCACCGGGCCGTTCAAGAGCGGAGACTCGACGCGAACCGGCGATTGAAGCGCGATCTTCGCCGTCATCGGGTGGAAGACCGAAGCGCCGCCGGTCGCGCCGGCAAGGTCGGCATGCGTCCCGGTGGAGCGCTCCGCGACCGCTGTCTCGCCGCAGGCTACGCGAAGCGCGAAGGGAAAGCCGACGACCGCGCGGTTCGGACAGTCGACCTCGATGCCGCGCTCCGCGATCCGCTGCAGCGCCGGGTCGGCGTGGCGGTCGATCCAGCTGGGCGAGCCAGAACCATCCGCCGACCCAGCCGGCGGCGAAGATGACGACGATGACGAGGGCGGCGACAAGACGGCGCATCCTTCTCCTCTTCGACAGTTGCGGCTGCGGACCCGCCTTGCTAGGCGACCCGGCGCGTCTCCGGCGCACTCAAGGACCGATCCATGACCGATTTGTGGGTATTCGGCTACGGATCGCTCATGTGGCGGCCGGGTTTTCCCTATGTGGAGAGCCGGATGGCGCGACTTATCGGCGCGCATCGCGCGCTGTGCGTCTATTCCTGGGTGCATCGCGGCACGGTGGAGCGTCCGGGCCTCGTGCTCGGGCTCGACCGGGGAGGCAATTGCCGCGGCATCGCGTTCCGGGTCGCGGCCGAGGAACGCGACGGCGTCGTCGCCTATCTCCGCGAGCGTGAGCAGGTGACCGCGGTCTATCTGGAGCGGATGCGGCCGATCCGCTTTGCCGACGGAACGGCGGCGAGTGCGCTCGCCTATCTGGTCGACCGCAGCCATCGCCAATATGCGGGAAAGCTCGACGAGGAGACGCAGTTCCGCCTGGTTGCGGAGGCCGTCGGCCAATCGGGCGCGAACCGCGACTACGTGATCAGCACCGCGGCGCATCTCGCCGAGATCGGCATGCCCGACGCGCTGCTCTCGCGGCTCGCGGCGCGGCTCTCGGTGGGCGCTGCCGAAAAGCCGGCCTAAGCCGGCGAGCCGCAATCTGCTGCCTTCTCGGGGCGCAGATCGTCGATGACGGCGCGCCGCTCAGCCGGCGTCGACGGCGAGAAAATGCACGTAGACCTCGGCGCGGCGCGGCCGCGCGTTCTGCGGCATCCGCGCCAGCATGTCGACCTCGCCGATCCAGACGATCTCGCCGCCTGCGACCGCGATCGCGATGCCGGACTCGAAATCGCCGACCGCCGCGCCGCCGGTGCAGGTGAAGAGATAGCGTCTGCCGGATCGGCCGATCCAATAGAGGTAGCGGGCTGGCAGGCCGGCGGCGATCGCGACTCGGGATATCTGTGGCAGCGGGGTCATGGCAGTCTCTGGAACAGATCAAGAACAAGATTCTTATGACGCACCGATCGTGTCGTCAAGTGTTCTCTCTTTTCCCCATAATACTACGATATGTGGTGTGAATAAATGATGTAACCTACCGAATATTGGGAGGCGTATTTTCGGCTGAGGCGGGACGCAGCTCGGCTTTCCGCGAGCGCGGGATTCGCTGCCAGAGACTCGGCGATCAGCGCGGCCGCCGCAGGCTCCAAGATGTCCTTGAGCTTGGCGAGGAAATCCTCCGGCGGCAGTCCGGGCAGAATCGGCGCGAGGCATTCGACGAGGATCGTGCCCTTTCGATGCGTCAGCGCGTGGCGCGGCCAGAAAAGGCCGGAGTTCAGCGCAATCGGCAGGCACGGGACGCCGAGCTCGGCATAAAGCCGGGCCACGCCCTGGTGGTATGCCGGCGGCGCGAGCGGCGCGCGGCGCGTCCCCTCCGGGAAGATGATGATCTGGCGGCCTTCGCGGATCGCGCGGCGCGCATGCGCGGTCATGCCGGCGATCACCGCCGGCCCGCCGCCGCGGTCGATCGGGATCATGCCCGCCTTCTTCAGATACCAGCCGAAGAGCGGCACGAAGAGGAGCTGCCGCTTCAGGATGAAGCTTGGGCGCGGCAAGAGCTCCACGAAGCCGAGCGTCTCCCAGGCCGATTGGTGTTTCGCCGCGACGATGAACCCGCCGGCGGGGATGTTCTCGCGGCCGCGGACGTCGTCGTCGATGCCGCAGATGGCGCGGTGGAGGAAAAGCGTGGAGCGCACCCAGAAGCGTCCGATCGGCCAGAAGCAGCGCTCCGGCAGAAGCAGCACCGGCGAGAAGAGGATCGCCTGGACGAAGAAATTCACGTACGCGGCGACGTTGAAGAGGAGGGAGCGGACGAGCACTTGGCGTTCCCGACTTTCTTCCGCCTCAGTCGAGCTCCCGCAGCGTGCGGCGGACCGTCATGCGGGCGGTTGCCGCGATGATGACGGCGAGAGCAAGCACCGTGATGACGGCGCCGACGTAGCCGTTAACGCCGACCGAGACGCCGCCGAAGAGGCTGCGGAGCTGCGCTTCCTCCGGCGTCGGACCTTCCAGTCGCCCGAGGAAGCCCACGGCGAGGAACAGCCCGGCGGCGATGGCGCCGCCGATGCTCGCGCCCCTTCAGCCCGAGAAGCAGGAAATGCCGCTGGAACTCGCGCGCGATGTAGCTGTCCTCGGCGCCGACGAAGTGCAGCACCTCGATGACGATGCGGTTCCCGGCCATCGCGCCGCGCGTGGCGAAGACGACGCAAAGCGCCGTCGCGGCGAAGACCAGGCCGAGCACCACCATGCCGACGAGCGTCATCACCCGCGCCATGGAGGAGAGCCGCTGCAGCCAGCGGCCGTGATCGTCGACGGCGACCGTCGGTATCTCTTCCTTCAGGCGGCGCGAGAGCATGGCGAGATCGGCGTTGTCGGCGACGCGCACGGCGATCAGGCGCGGGATCGGCAGGTCGGCGATGTCGATGTCGGAGCCGAGCCAGGGCTGGAGCAGGGCGGTCGATTGCTTCTCGTCGAGGACCGTCGCGGAGAGGATGCCCGGAACCTGCATGGCGATCTCCGCGGCGCGCGCCGCCGTCTTGTCGAGGTCGACGCCGTCGGCCGGCTTGATCTGGATCGTCACCTCGTCGGCGATCTGCCGCTGCCAGCCCTCGGCGCGGTCGGCCACCACCGCTACGGCGGCGACGGAGAGGCAGGAGAGAAAGCTCATGATGGCGACAAGGGCGAGCAGCGCGCGGCGCGCCACGCGTGCGCGGCGGCACGATCGGGCTTTGCCCGCGCGGCGGCGTCGAACGCCCGGTGCCGCCCGCGGTCGGTCCCGTCAGGGCGGCCGCCGGCACCTTGGCGGCGCTCGCACTTGCGGCGCGCGTCGCGCGCGCGCTTCGAGCGCGCGCGGGCCGGCGCGCTGCTTCCTCGGAGGTCTGGGCGGTCGTCAGTCATAGATCTCGACGTGCCCGGCATTGAGCACGAGGCGGCGCGCGTCGTACTGATCCATCAGCGCCAGATCGTGGGTGGCGATGACGACCGACGTGCCGAGCCGGTTCAACTCGATGAAGAGGCGGAGCAGCCGACGCGCAAGCGGCGGATCGACGTTTCCCGTCGGCTCGTCGGCGAGCAGGATCTCCGGCCGCGTGATCAGCGCGCGGGCGATCGCGGCGCGCTGCTTCTCGCCGCCGGAAAGAACCTGCGGATAGACCCACATCCGCTCGCCGAGCCCGACCCATTCGAGGAGCTCGATGACGTCGTGGCGGTAGGCCGAATCATCGGCGCCCGCGACCCGGAGCGGCAGCGCGACGTTCTCGAAGGTGGTCAGGTGCTCAAGCAGGCGGAAATCCTGGAACACGATGCCGATCCGGCGCCTTAGCGCCGGGATGGCGCGTGCGCGGCAGGGTCGCGGCGTCCTTGTTGAAAATGCGCACGCTGCCGCGGGTCGGCCGGAGCGACAGGAAGAGCAGCCTGCAGAAGCGAGGTCTTTCCGGCGCCCGACGGGCCGGTCACGAACTGGAAGGAGCCCGGCGCGATCAGGAAGCTCACGTCCTTGAGCACCTCCGCCCCGAGCCCGTATCTTAGGCCGACGTTCTCAAAGCGAATCACCGACCCAGCCCCACTCCCCGTCCGCTGCCTGGCCATGCGCCCGCCATTAAGACGACGTTAACGTTAGCAATCGATGAATTGGGCCGAAAATCGTCCTCGAGCGACCATTGACCGCCTCAGATCGCGCCATCTCCGACCACGTCGTCGTCCAGTGCCCGGCCTGCGGCGCTTGCGAATCGGTCGAAGCAAGGGCACTCGCCGATCGGCCGGCCATGGTTTGCCGGGAATGTGGCGAGACATGGCCCGCCGGCGGGATAGGCGCCGGGAGCCTCGCCAAAGCCGAGCGGCGCCCGAGGCCGGGGGGCGGTGGTGTCATCGTCGCCGAGCGGCGGCCGCTCGTCACCTATTCGGACACCGCCGATAAGGCCTGGAAGGCGAAGATCGACGGCGACTATTGGCCCGAGCCGCCGCGCCCGCGGCGGCTGCCGATGACCGTGGCGGCGGTGGCATCGCTCGCCTTCCTTGCCGCCGTCTTCGGGGCGCGCCAGGCCGCGGTGGCCGCACTTCCCGATCTCGCCGGCCTCTATGCGGCAATCGGTCTGCCGGTCAATCTCGACGGGATTTCAATCGACAAGATCGAGGCGACGCGCTCGCAGACTTTCGCGGGTTCCAAGGTCAGCGTGAGCGCGACGCTCAAGAACCTCGGCGCGAGCGCGCGCCCGATGCCGCCGCTTGTCGCGGCGCTCGGCAAGGCGAGTACCCGCTCGGCGGAGTTCGACCCGCCGGCGAAGAGCATCGGCGCCGGCCAGTCGGTCGCGGTGACGGTCGAGCTCGCCAGCGTGCCAGACGACGCGGAAACGGTCGCGCTTCGCTTGAAGCGGCGCGGCGAGACGCTCGCCGTGATCGGCACGGCGAAGCTGGCGCAGGAATGAGCGGCCCCGGCGAAGGCGGCATCAGGCCGCTCTTCTCCGCCGGAGAGATCGCGGCCCGCGTCGTGGAGCTGGCGCGCGAGATCGCGGCGAGCGAGCCGAAGGGGCTGCTCGTCGTGATCGTGCTGAAAGGCGGCTTCGTGTTTGGCGCCGATCTCGTGCGCGCGCTCGCCCTGGAGCACGTGCGGCTCGAAATCGAATTCATCTCGCTATCGAGCTACGGCTCGGGGCGGGAGACCTCCGGCGAGGTGCGCGTGGTTCGCGATATTGAGGTGCCGGTCGCCGGACGCGACGTTTTGATCGTCGACGATGTGCTCGATTCGGGGCTGACCCTGAAATTCGCCCGCGATCTCATGAGCGGGCGCGGGGCAAGGCGCGCCGCGATCGCCGTCATGGTCGACAAGCCGGAGGGCCGGCGCGCGGAAATCAACGCCGATTACGTTGGGTTTACCTGTCCGAACTACTTTGTCGTGGGTTACGGCATGGATGCCGCCCATGCCTGGCGCGAATTGCCGTATGTCGGTGTCGTCGAATTCGACGCCGGAAGGAGCCGGGTGAGAGAGAAGATCATGCGTATCCTGCTGACGGAAGACGACGATTCGGTCAGAGCCTTCGTGAGCCGGGCGCTTGAGCTCGACGGACACGATGTCGAGACGGCCTGCCACGGCGTCGAGGCCATGGAGCGGCTGACGCAGAGCGGCGGCCAATACGACCTCCTCGTCACCGACGTGAAGATGCCGATCATGGACGGCATCGCGCTTGCGCATGAGGCGTCCACCCGGTGGCCGAGCCTGCCGATCCTGCTGATGACTGGCTTCGCCGATCAGCGCGAGCGCGCCCAGGACCTTGCCGACGTCATCCGCGACGTGGTGACGAAGCCGTTCACGCTGCAGCAGATACGCGAGGCGGTGAGCGACGCGGCGGCGATCGAGGAAAAGCGCGAAGAGGAGCAGGCGGCCTGAGCCCGCCGCCCGGCGGTCATTGCGCCGGGGAGATTTCCTTCAGATGCCACTGCATGAAGAAGCTTGAATGGCAGGCACGGACCGGCTCGCGATCCTTCACGGTGGCGACCCAGTGCACCGCCTCCGAATCAGCTTCCGGCGCATCGCCGGCGTAGCGGAGTTCGAGGTAGACCCGTCCCTCATCCTGAAGCCAGCGACGCACAACGCCGTGGCACGGCCGCGCGGGGAAGACATCGCCCAGGTCGACGGACTGCAGCCGCATGAGCAAGGCCTGCCTGCCAGTGTCGGCGACGCCCGTCCCGGCATCCTTCAGGTCGAAGTAATTCGCATCGCAGCCGCCGCCGGCGCCGCTTGAGAATTCAAGGGCGCTGAGGGGCTCCGGCGTCCCGTCATTGTCGAAGTCCACGGATATCGCGCCGGTCAATTCCGTGTTCTCTCGATCCACGGGCTCCGGCTCGCTGGTTTCGACGCGGAGAGGAGAGAGCCGGCTCGATTCGATGGCGGAGCAGAGAGCTTTGAACTCCGGCGCGTCGGCGATGATGCTCTCCCTGACCTCGGTCTCGAAAATGCAGCCGAGGTGTTCCTCGTTCTGCTGATCGACGTAGCTCAGGAATTTCAGGAACTTCGCTCCCGAACTCAACGAAGTTCAGGATGTAGGCGCGGCCGTCATAGAGGAGCCAGCGCTGGCCGAGCGTCCAGTAGTCGGACCAATCGAAGGTGGGAGAGAACGAAATCTCGTTGCCGGCGGCGTCGTGCACGTCCGCGGCCTCGATATCCATGGTGCCTTCATAGGTGCCGGCCACGGTTTCGGACATCCCGTCCCCGTTCACGTCGAAGAAGCCGGAGCGGATCGAGACGTCTTTCGCGGCGGATGGATCGATCGATTCGACATAGCGGCAGACAGCGGCGAGGTCGCGCGGGCTCACGCTGCCGGACTCGGCCGCCGCGGCGGGCGCGGCCACAAGGGCAGCGACGAGGCCGTTGAGCGCGACGAGATGTTTGAGCCGCCGCCTGGACACAACGCTATTCGCTGAGCAGCCGCTCCAGATAGTCCAGCTCGTAGCGCGGGCGGAAGCGCTCGCCGAGGCGCTCGCGAATCGCTTCGAGGATGCGACGCGCGCGCTCCACGTCGATCTCGTCGGGAACTTTCACGGTCTGGCCGAGGTCCGGCCCTTCGGTACGCTGCGGCCGGCCGAGCGGGTCGCGGTCGCCGGTATTGCGGCCGCCCATCTGCTGGCCCTGCTGGCCGGGCTGCTGCGCGTACATCTGCTGCATCAGGCCTTGCAGCCCCTGGCGAAGCGCGTCGAGCGCCTCGCCCTGGTAGCCGTAGGCATCGCCCGGGATCTGCTGGCCGAGCGAGCGCGTGGCGTCGCCCATGGCGCGGCCGGCGCGGCCGAGCGAGCGCCCGAGCTCGTCGCCGGGCTGACCGCCTTCGCCGTTCTGTCCCTGCTGACCTTGGCCTTGGTCGCCCTGCTGTCCCTGCTGTCCCTGCTGCCCCTGCATTTCCCGAAGCAACTGCTGGAGCCGGTCGGCGAGCTGCGATTGGCCTTCCTGCAGCTGGCGCATCAGCTGGTCGAACTCTTCGGGCGAAAGCGGCCCCTGCTGGCTCTGCTGTCCGCCGCTTTGGCGGTCGCCGGGCCGGCGTCCCTGGTTCAGCTGGAACGTATCGTCCATCAGCTTCTGCTGCTCGCGCATCATCTGCGCGAGCGCGTCCATCTGGCGCAAAGTCTCCTGATCCATCGGCGCCGTCTGCCCCTGCTGCGCCGATTGCAGATTGTCGAGCATCTGCTGCAGCTGGCTCAGGAGCTCGCGCGCGGCGTCGCGGTCGCCGAGCTTGGCCAGGTTCTCGATGCGGTCGAGGAGATTCTGGATGTCCTGGTTGGACAGCGTCTGCATGTCGCGGTTCGACGGCATCTGCGGAACATTCTGCATGCCGCGTTGCGCCATCTCGGCCATGTAGCTCTGCAGGAACTCCTGCATCGCCTGGCGAAGCTCCTGCATCAGCCGCGAGATCTCTTCCTGGGAGGCGCCGTCCTGAAGTGCCTGCTCAAGCGCCTGGCGGGCGGCGTTCAGCCGCTCCTCGGCGTCGGACATGTCGCCGTCCTCGATGGCGCGCGCCATCGACCACAGATAATCGAGCACGCCGCGCAGATCGTCGTCCGTGCGCGCGTTGACGAGACGCCGGTAACCGACGCGCAGCCCGAGATAGACGCCGGAATCGGCGATCTTCTCCGGTGCGATCGTGAGCGCGTCGAGGGCGGCTGCAACGATCTGCCGCTTGTTGGCGTCGAGCGCGAGAATCTGGCGCTGCTCGACGAGCGCGCGCGCCAGCGGATTGTAGAACGGGCGCGCGGGGAGCGTCATGATCCCGGCATCGCTCGGCCGCGCCTCCTGTCCGGCAGCGTCCCTCACGACCGCGTCGGCCTCGACCTCCAGCCCCGCATAAGGATGCGCCTCAAGCCGCCCGTCGGCGCGCGCGGTGCCGTCGCGTGCCTGGCTGCGGTCGATCCTGAGATCGAGCTTGGGCGCCTCCACCAGCGGGTGCGCGTCCGGCGCCTGCGGCTTCGCGGTGCGGAAGGTGACGGAGCCGTCGGTCACGCCGTAATCGTCGGTGACGTTGAAGGAGAGCTGGAAGGATCCCGTGCGGTTCACGGTGAGCGGCCCGCGCGTGATCGTCGGCGGATGGTCCTCGATGATCCGCATCGCGTAGGACGTCGTCTTGTCGCCGTCGGCGACCGCGATGGTCGCGTCCTGGTCGACCACGGCCTCGTAGCTGCGGATCACCTCGTCGGACTCGCCCGGGCGGCTCTCGACGGTCGGCGTCAGCTGATCCGTTCCGGCGGCGGTCGCGAGCGTCACTTGCGTCGGATCGCGCGAGACGACGCGGACGGAGAGCTTGCTTCCTTCCGGTACGCTGATCGGCGTCGTCGCAGCGTCGGTGCGGCGCGACAGGAAGATCGGCGCCTGATGCGTGTAAGCCGGCGGGTCGATCCACGCATCGATGCGAGCGGCGACGGGAACCCGCGCCGCCGCCACCGGCAAGAAGGCCTCGCCAAGACGCGTCGTCCACTCGCCCCAGCTGACCGCGAAGGCAAGAACGAGGAGCACGGGGACGGCGAAACGCAGCGCATAGGGATCGCGTGCCGCCATCTCCGGATGCGGCGTCCCGGCGCGAAGGTTCTTCAGCGTCGCATAGAGGCGCGCCTGCTCCGCCGCCCAAAGCGCCTTGGCCGCGGCGTCGTCGGCGACCGGCGAAATCTTGTCGCTTAAGCCGCGCGCCGGCCGGTGCGGCAGGTCGGACACGCGCTCCACCCGGCGCATCGCCTCCGCCCGCCCCGGAAGCGTGACGCGGGCAAGACGGAAGAGGCCGACCAGCAAAGCGAGGGCGAGAAGGCCGAGCGTCCCGAGGCGAAGCCAGTCGCCGCCGAGCCGCCAATAGCCGAGCCAGGAGAGCACGACGTAGGCACCGGCGACCGATGCGATCGGCACAAGCCGCGGCCACAGCCGCTCCACGGCGAGCGAAAGCCGCGCACGGGCGATTGCGCGCTCAAGACGCGTGAGCTTGCTGTCGGCCTTCGCCCGAGCTTTCAGGGGCATCGACTCATCATACACGTGTTCAGGCAAGTATCACGCCAGCGCCGCGTGGCCTTTCGAAGGCGGCCGGGGCCGCCAGACCTAGCTCAGCCAGTCGGGGAGCCGGTCGAGGGCGATCAAATCTTCGTAGGTCTGGCGCGGGCGGACGACCGCGAGCTTGTCGCCGTTAACCAGCACCTCCGGCACGAGAAGCCGCGAATTGTAGGTGCCCGATTGCACCGCGCCGTAGGCGCCGGCGGAATAGATGGCGAGAAGGTCGCCCGGCTTCGGCCGGGCGAGCCGCCGCCCACGGGCGAAGAAATCGCCGGTCTCGCAGACCGGCCCGACCACGTCGCAGACGATCTGCTCGGCTTCCGTATCGTTCACAGGGCCGATCCGATGATACGCGTCATAAAGCGTCGGGCGGACGAGGTCGTTCATCGCCGCGTCGACGACGACGAAGGTGCGGTCGCCGCCTTCCTTCACGTAGAGCACCTCGGTGACGAGGATACCGGCGTTGCCGGCGATGAGCCGCCCCGGCTCGAAGAGCACGCGGCAGCCGATCTTGTTCATGTGCTTCTTCACCGTCTCCGCATAGGCGATCGGAAGCGGCGGCGCCGCCTCGTCGTCGCGGTAGGGGATGCCGAGGCCGCCGCCGAGATCGACGTGCTCGATTTGGTGGCCGTCGGTGCGAAGCTCGACGACGAGCTCCGAGATCAGCCGAAAGGCGTTGTCGAAGGGATCGAGATCGGTGAGCTGGCTGCCGATATGGGTGTCGATGCCGGCGATCCGAATCCCCGGCAGCGAAGCGGCTTCGGCATAGACGGCGCGAGCGCGTGCGAAGGGCACGCCGAACTTGTTCTCCTTGCGGCCGGTCGCGATCTTCTCGTGCGTCTTGGCGTCGACGTCGGGGTTGATGCGGATCGAGACGCGCGCCTTGGTTCCGCGCGAAGCGGCAAGCCCGGAGAGAAGCTCAAGCTCCCCTTCCGATTCCACGTTGAAGCAATGGATGCCGGCGTCGAGGCCGAAGGCGAGCTCGCGCGCCGTCTTGCCGACGCCGGAGAAGACGATCCTCTCCGCCGGGATGCCGGCTGCGAGCGCGCGCCGCAGCTCGCCCTCCGAAACCACGTCGGCTCCGGCGCCGAGCTTGCCGAGCGTTGCAATCACCGCCTGGTTCGAGTTCGCCTTCAGCGAATAGAAGATCGTGTGATCGAGACCGGAAAAGGCTTCGTCGAAGACGCGGTAGTGCCGCGTCAGCGTTGCCGTCGAGTAGCAGTAGAAGGGCGTGCCGACTTGCCTGGCGATCGCCGGCACCGGCACGCTCTCGGCATGGAGCACGCCTCCTTGATGCGCGAAATGGTGCAAGACGGAACCCTAGAGGAGGAAGTCGAGGATGAAGCGCTTCGTTTGCGTTGGCGGCGGCGTCGACGTCTCGCCTTTGCCGGGTGAGCCCGGATCGAGCGGCGAGATTCCGCCGCCGGGCGGGGCCGGCGTCGCGGCCGCACGGAGCGGCCGTCGTCGTCGCGCCGGGCGGCTCAAGGCTGCCGCGCCGCCCGCAGGCGGTGAGCGCGACGATAGCGATAAGGGCGATGACGAGCGTGCGGAGCGGCATGTCTTCTTCCGTTCGCGCCGGACTATAGCGGACGCTGCCGGCCGCGCACGCCGATTCTCGCCCGGCTCCGCCCTTCGGCCGCAAGGCGCCGTATCCAGGCGCGTGCGGCCTTCCTGACGTTCTTCGGCGCCGTGCCGCCCTCGCTCGTACGGCTTGCGACCGACGCCTCCACGGAGAGCACGCCGTAGACCTTGTCGGTGATGCCCGGATGGACGGCTTTCAGCGCGTCGAGCGGCATGTCGGCGAGCGCGATTTTGCGCTTCGCTGCCTCCGCAACGATGCGACCGGTCGCGTGGTGCGCCTCGCGGAAGGGAAGGCCCGCTTCGCGCACGAGCCAGTCGGCGAGGTCGGTCGCGGTGGCGTAGCCGAGGCCTGCGGCTTCGCGCATCGCGCCGGCATCGGGCTGCATGTCCTCTACCATCCCGGTCATCGCGGCGAGCGCCAGCGACAGGCTCGAAAGCGCGTCGAAGACCTGCTCCTTGTCCTCCTGCATGTCCTTCGAATAGGCGAGCGGCAGGCCCTTCATGACGAGGAAGAGCGCGGTCAGCGCGCCGACGATGCGTCCCGACTTGGCGCGCACGAGCTCGGCGGCATCGGGATTGCGCTTCTGCGGCATGATCGAGGAGCCGGTGGTGAAGCGATCGGAGAAGCGAACGAAGCCGAACTGCGCGGAGCACCAGAGCACGACCTCCTCGGCGAAGCGCGAGAGATGAATGGCAGAGATCGAGGCGGCGGCAAGCGCTTCGAGCGCAAAGTCGCGGTCGGAGACGGCGTCGAGCGAATTTGCGGCCGGGCGGTCGAAGCCGAGCGCCTTCGCGGTCTTCTTGCGATCGATCGGAAACGCCGTCCCCGCGAGCGCCGCCGCGCCGAGCGGCGACTCGTTCAGCCGCTTGCGGCAATCGGCAAAGCGCCCGCGGTCGCGCGCGAACATCTCGACGTAAGCGAGAAGGTGATGGCCGAAGGTGACCGGCTGCGCGCTCTGGAGATGCGTGAAGCCGGGCATGACGGAATCCGCGTGCGCTTCCGCCTTCGCCGCGAGCGCCGCCTGCAGCGCATGGAGCGCCGCGTCGATCGCGTCGATCGCGTCGCGCACCCACAGACGAAGGTCGGTCGCCACCTGGTCGTTTCTCGAGCGCGCGGTGTGGAGGCGGCCCGCCGCCTCGCCGATCATCGCCTTCAGCCGCGATTCCACATTCATGTGGATGTCTTCGAGCGCGCGCGAAAAGGTGAAGCGGCCCTGTGCGATCTCTAACGCGATTTTGTCCAGGCCCGCGACGATTTGCTTCGCGTCCTTGGCCGAAATGATGCCTTGATCGGCTAGCATTTGCGCGTGGGCACGCGAGCCCGCAATGTCATGCGGAGCGAGCGCCCGGTCGAAGTCGATCGAGGCGTTGATCTCTTCCATGATGGCGTCCGGGGCTTCGCTGAAGCGTCCGCCCCACATCTTGTTCTTCATGGTCCCTCGTCAGGAGGCGCTATCGATGGCCGAAAGGCAAAGACGCCCGATCGGACGAACTCGGCTCGCCGCGGCCGCGATCACCGTCGCGGCCGTCCTCTCGGCGGGGATATACGTGACGCTCAAGGGCCAAGGCAACGGCGCGGCTTCCGCCGCCTGCGCCGCGTCCAAGCCGCTCGCCCTGTCGCTCGATCCGCTGGCCAAGGGCGAACTTGCCGCCTTCCAGATCGCGCGTGCACCGGAAAAGCTGTCGGAACTCGCCTTCACGGGGCCTGAGGGCCAGCCGATGACGCTCGCCGACTTCGAAGGCAAGGTCGCCCTCGTCAACCTCTGGGCGACGTGGTGCACGCCGTGCCGCAAGGAGATGCCGGCGCTCGACCGTCTCGCCGCGGCGCTCGGGGGCGTCGACTTCACCGTGGTGCCGGTCTCAATCGACGTCGGGGATTCCACCCGCCCCGCCGCGTTCCTGGAGCAGATCGGCGTCAAGAACCTGCCGCTCTACACCGACCGCACGACCGAGATCTTCGAGGCCATGAAGAAGCGCCATCTCGCGATCGGGCTTCCGGTGACGGTGCTTCTCGACCGCAACGGCTGCCGCCTCGGCCACATCAACGGGCCGGCCGAATGGGACAGCGAGGACGGCAAGCGCTTGATCGAGGCGGCCATCGCTTCGCGATCCACGCCGCAGAGCTGAGCCCGCGCCCTTCGCTCATCTTGACGAACGTAGAACGCGCCTGTTATTTAACCCATCAGTTAAATAGCAACTGTCACACCGTTTGCCCGTGAGGAGGGGTGACCGCGATGGATGCGCATGAAATCGTGTCGCGCGAGGACTGGCTGACTGCGCGCAAGGCCTTGCTCGAGGAGGAGAAGCGTTTCACGCGGGAGCGCGACGCGCTCTCCGAGAAACGCCGCGGCCTGCCCTGGGTGCGGATCGAGAAGCAGTACGTGTTCGACGGCCCGCACGGTCGGCGAACGCTCGGCGACCTCTTCGACGGCTCAAGCCAGCTCGTCGTCGACCACTTCATGTATCCGGCCGAATGGAAGGCCGGCTGCAAGAGCTGTTCCTTCTGGGCCGACAGCTTCAACGGCATCCTCGATCATCTGCACCAGCGCGACGTCGCCATGGTCGCGATCTCCGCGGCGCCGCTTCCGCAGCTCGAGGCGTTTCGCCGGCGCATGGGGTGGAGCTTTCCCTGGCTCTCGTCGGCGGGAAGCGACTTCAATCGCGATTTCGGCGTGTCCTTCACGCCCGCGGAAATCGAAGCGGGTGGCGGGCCCTACAATTTCGGGACCACGCGCTTTCGCGGTCCGGAGGCGCCGGGCATCAGCGTGTTCACCAAAGGACGCGTCGGGCGCGGTCTTCCACACCTATTCCTGCTATTCACGCGGGCTCGACATGATGAACGCGGCCTATCAATACCTGGACCTCGTCCCGAAAGGCCGCGACGAGGGCGCGCTCGGCTATCCGATGGAATGGCTACGGCTCAGGGACGAATACGGGGCGCCGAAGAAGCAGTCGGCCTGACGCTGCCTCAAGCGACGCGGACGAGGCGCGGGCGGGTCTTTTCCTCCGGCTCCTCCAGGCCGCATTGCACGCAGTTCCTGCCGCGGAACTTGGCGCGGTAGAGGGCGGTGTCGGCTTTGTCGAGAAGCGCCTCGAGCGGAACGCTGGCGTCCTCCGAGGCCATGACGCCGGCGCTCACAGTGGCATTCACGCAGCGGTCGTTCGCGCAGATATTGGCGTTGGCGAAGGCGCTGCGCACCCGCTCCGCGATCGCGCAGCCTTCCTTGAGGTTGGCACCAGGGAGGATGGCGAAAAACTCCTCACCGCCGACGCGGCTCACGATGTCGCCCGGCCGCAGCGCCTCGCGCGCTATCTTGGCGAACACCCGCAGCACCTCATCGCCAAGCGGATGCCCGAACGTGTCGTTGACGAGCTTGAAGCGGTCGAGGTCGAACACCACGACGGCGACCGGGTTGCCGCGTCGCTTGCAACGCTCCGCCGCACGTTCGGCAAGGGGCAGGAAAGCGCGACGGTTGGCAAGGCCGGTCAGAGCGTCGGTCTGCGCGTCGCGCAGGTGCCCGAGCTCGCTCCGCTCCTTCATCATCATGACCAGGAAGACGGTGGTTCCGATGGCGTAGAGGATGGTTTCGAAGTGGATCAGCCCGAAAAGGCTGGCGACCGGCGGCGGCGAGAAGTTCTGCAGCTTTCCCATGATTGCCGCCGGAACGGCCAGCAGGAGGACGAGCGTGTTGATTGCGATGAGAACAATCAGAGGATCGCGGGCATGCAGCTTTTCGTCCCGATGCCGCGCGAGCTCCCAGACGGTGACGCCGTTGTAGGCCGCCGTAGCGAGAGTGTTGACGACGGTTGGCACCCAGTCGCGACCTCCTTGCATGTGGACCGTCACGATCGCGATGAACCAGACGAGGGGCCCGAGCCCGAGCAGCACGGGACGAACAGGGTCTCCGTTGAACGAACGCACACCTGTCCAGATCAATGCCGGAGCGATGACGAGAAAAGTCAGGCCGACCACGAAGAGCGACTGGAACCCGCCGGCGAACCCGACCGCGAGCAGCGAGACGCCGAGACCGAGCGTGAGATAGCCGGCCGCCCAGCAGAGCGCGGCCACCGTGTGCCGGTTCTGCCACCAGACGAAGAGCAGAAACGCGCCGCAAAGCGCACTGACGAAAGCGCCAGTGAACATTAACGTCGGCAGATCGAGTCTCATGAAGCAGGGCCGCTCGGGAAGGCCGTCATCGGCCGATTCTACCCGAGGGTTGTTTCAGCGCGCGTTAGCGCAGTCGCGAAAATTGGCTCTATTAGTGAAGGGTTTATGTCTTCGCCGGCTGTCCTAGCGCGTGGGAACGGGCTCTTCGCCGCGATAGTCGTAAAAGCCGCGACCGGTCTTGCGGCCGAGCCAGCCGGCCTCGACGTATTTCACCAGGAGCGGGCAGGGCCGGTATTTGGAATCGGCCAGGCCATCGTGCAGCACCTGCATGATCGACAGGCAGGTGTCGAGACCGATGAAGTCGGCGAGCTGCAGCGGCCCCATCGGATGATGCGCGCCGAGCCGCATCGCCGTGTCGATGGCCTCAACCGTGCCGACGCCTTCGTAGAGCGTGTAGATCGCCTCGTTGATCATCGGGAGCAGGATGCGGTTGACGATGAAGGCGGGGAAGTCTTCCGCCACCGCGTATTTCTTGCCGAGCTTCTCGGCAAACGCCTTTGCCGCTTCGAAGGTCTCGTCGTCGGTGGCGATGCCGCGTACCAGCTCGACGAGCTCCATGACCGGAACCGGGTTCATGAAGTGCATGCCGATGAAGCGCTCCGGCCGGTCGGTGGCAGCGGCAAGGCGCGTGATGGAGAAAGAGGAGGTGTTGGTTGCGAGGTAGGCGCGCGGGCTGAGAGCCGGGCAGAGGTCGGTGAAGGTCTTGCGCTTGACGGCTTCGTTCTCGGTGACGGACTCAATTGCCAGGTCGACGTCGCCGAATGCGTCGAGCGACAGCGCCGGCGATATCAGTGCGACCGCCTGTTTTCGCTCCGCCTCGGTAATGCGGCCGGAGGAGACTTGGCGCGCGAGGTTGCCGTCGATGGTGGCAAGGCCGGCGGTGACGCGCTCCTCCGTCACGTCGTGGAGGAGAACGGAATAGCCGGCGAGCGCGCAGACATGGGCGATGCCGTTGCCCATCTGGCCGGCCCCGACCACGCCGATCTTCTTCATTGTCGCTGCCATCGATCTCCCCAATCCGACCCCGCGCGAGTATCCCGCATACGCGCGGGAATCGGAAGCCGGGCGGCCGTGTCAATTCGCCGTATATGGCGCGACGTTCAGCCGGCGGCGGCGCTGCGCCTTTCCAGCTCTTTCTCAAGCTCCGGCAGCACCTCGAAAAGGTCGGCGACAAGGCCGTAATCCGCGACTTGGAAGATCGGCGCCTCGGGATCCTTGTTGATGGCGACGATCACCTTGGAATCCTTCATGCCGGCGAGATGCTGGATGGCGCCGGAAATGCCGCAGGCGATGTAAAGGTCCGGCGCGACGATTTTTCCCGTCTGGCCGACCTGCCAGTCGTTCGGCGCGTACCCGGCGTCGACGGCGGCACGGCGAGGCGCCGACGGCGGCGCCGAGCTTGTCGGCGACCGGCAGGATCACTGCCATGAACTTCTCCTTCGAGCCGAGCGCCCGCCCGCCGGAGATGATGATCTTGGCGGCGGCAAGCTCCGGCCGCTCGCTTGCCGCGACGCTCTCTTCGACGAACGTCGAGAGACCCGGATCGGCGGCGGGGCTCACATTCTCGACGGCCGCGGCGGAGCCGCCCGCTTCGGCGGCCGGGAAGGACGCGGTGCGGATGGTGACGACCTTCTTCGCGTCCTTCGACTTCACCACCTGGATGGCGTTCCCGGCATAAGTCGGCCGGCGGAACGTGTCGGGTCCGAGCACCTCGATCGCGTCCGATATCTGCATCACGTCGAGGAGTGCGGCGACGCGCGGCATGACGTTCTTGCCCGACGTCGTCGCCGGCGCGATGAGCGCGTCGTAGGATGCGGCGAGCGCGACGATCGCGGCCGCAAGCGGCTCGGCGAGCTGATGCTCAAGCGCGTCGGATTCCGCGAGCAGCACCTTCGATACGCCGGCGAGCTTCGCCGCCTCCGCGGCAACGCCGGCGGCGCCCTTGCCGGCGACGAGCACATGCACGTCGCCGCCGAGCTTGGCGGCGGCCGCTACGCTTTTCGCCGTCGCCTCGTTCAGGCGCTGATTGTCGTGCTCGGCAAGAACGAGTGTCGTCATTGGAATACGCCCGCTTCGTTCTTCAGCTTGTCGAGCAGCTCAGTGACGTCGGCGACCTTGATGCCGGCCTGCCGCTTCGGGGGTTCTTTCGTTTCCAGGACCTCGAGACGCGGCGTGGTGTCGACGCCGAAATCGGCGGCGGTCTTCGTGTCGATCGGCTTCTTCTTCGCCTTCATGATGTTCGGGAGCGAGGCGTAGCGCGGCTGGTTCAGCCGAAGATCGGTGGTCACGATCGCCGGCATCTTCAACGTCACCGTCTGCAGGCCGCCGTCGACCTCGCGCGTGACCTTCAGTGTGCCGTCGGCAAGCTCGAGCTTCGAGGCGAAGGTGCCCTGCGCCCAGCCGAGCAGTGCGGCGAGCATCTGACCGGTCTGGTTGGAATCGTCGTCGATCGCCTGCTTGCCGAGGATGACGAGGCCCGGGCTTCTCCGCTTCCACCACGCCCTTCAGGAGCTTTGCCACGGCGAGCGGCTCGACGATGCCGTCGACCTGGACCAGGATGCCGCGGTCGGCGCCCATGGCGAGCCCGGTGCGGATCGTGTCCTGCGCCTGCGCCGGGCCGATCGAGACGAGCACGACCTCCTCCGCCTTCCCCGCTTCCTTCAGGCGCAACGCCTCTTCGACCGCGATCTCGTCGAACGGGTTCATCGCCATCTTGGTATTGGCGAGATCGACGCCGGAGCCGTCGGGCTTCACCCGCGGCTTGACGTTGGCGTCGATCACCCGCTTCACGGGCACGAGCACTTTCATGCCATTTCCTTCGCTTCTTCAGCCGGAGGGACTAGCGGTGGGGGCAGGGCTAATCAAGCCGGGGAGCGCCGCTTTCATGCCGCAACGCGACCCGGTTCGTCGCAGCATAGCGATGTGCCGGCCGCGGCCCGGAGCAGCGGCCCTTTTGCGGGCCGACGTTGCCAAATTCGCAGATTCAGCGCAAATCCCGCCGCGCCGCCGCAGCGTTCTTGTCAGCATGACGCGACGCGGAGAAGCGAGAACGTCACAGCGCAAGGGAGCAACATGCCGCTCAAGGTCATCGGAGCAGGGGTCGGTCGGACGGGGACCTATTCGCTCAGGCTCGCCATCAACCGGTTGGGCTTTGGTCCGTGCCACCACATGGAAGAAGTGATCTTCAACATGCCGGCTCAGGTCCCCCTTTGGGCGGCGGCGGTGAACGGACATCCCGACTGGCCGGCGATCTACAAGGGTTACGAAAGTGCGGTCGACTGGCCTACCGCCGGGTTCTTCCGCGAATTGAGTGCGGTCTACCCTTCGGCGAAGTTCGTCCTCACCGACCGCTCGCCGGAGAGCTGGGTCGCGAGCTTTTCGGAGACCATCTACAAGCTGCTCGAGACGCCCGTGCCGCCCGCGATGCAAGACTGGCTCAAGATGGGGATTGGTGTCATCAATAAGACCGGTTTCCCCGTCGGTCTCGACGCTGCGGGGCTCGCTCGGGCGTTCAACGCACACAACGAGGCTGTCAAGACCGCCATCCCGGCGGATCGGCTGCTTGTCTACCAGGTCAAGGATGGCTGGGGTCCGCTCTGCGACTTCCTCGCCGTTCCGGTTCCGGAAGAGCCGTTTCCACGCACCAACGACCGCGGAGAATTCTGGGATCGCATATCTGGCAGGAAGTAGCTTCCCGCGTCACTCTTGCGGCCACGGGAGGGTCAGCGGTTCTTGCCCGGCACCCAGAGCACGTCGCCCTCGCCTTTCATGTTGACGAAGCGGCTGGCGACGAAGAGGAAGTCGGAGAGGCGGTTCATATAAACCAGCGCCGGCCGGCCGACCTTCTCCTTCTCTTTTCTCGCAAGCGTCACCATCAGCCGCTCGCTGCGGCGGGCGATGGTGCGGGCGAGATGAAGTGCCGCCGCCGCGCGGCTCCCCGCCGGCAGCACGAAGGAGCGGAGCGGCTTCAGATCGGCGTTCAGGCGGTCGATGTCATGCTTCGAGCCGCTCGACCTGCGCTTCGATGACGCGGAGCGGCTCGAAATCCTTCGGCTTGCCATCATCCGGCGTCGCAAGCTCCGCGCCGAGGTCGAAGAGGTCGTTCTGGATTGCGGCGAGCATCGCGTCGAGTTCGGCGAATTCCGCTGAAAGCTCGCTCCGCGCGAGGCCGACAGCGGCGTTCGTCTCGTCGACCGTGCCATAGGCTTCGACGCGAAGATCGTCCTTCGGCCGGCGCTCGCCGGTGCCGAGCGCCGTCGTGCCGTCGTCGCCGGTCTTGGTGTAGATCTTGTTGAGTAGAACCATCGGGCGAGCTTACCGGCCGCCCTTTGCCGCGTCACCTGGGCTGCGTGCTGCGTGACGCGGCGCGGGCCGCCGTCAGGCTCAATCAGAAGCGATAGCCGACGTAGACGCCGGCATGCGTAATGCCGCTGTTGCCGGCCCTGGCGCCATGCGCCCTCGCAGAGATGCGCGTGCGAGGAATGGTCGGCCGAGGCGATCACGCTCCAATGCTGGCCGAGGTTGACGCCGGCGGCAACGCTCTCTCGGAACAGCCAATGGCAGCCGAGGTCGAGCCCGACGCCTGGCGTCTCCAGCGGGCCGTTGTGGTAGGTGCCGCCGAAACTCGCCTCAACGAACAGCGGATCGTAGATCGGAAAGTGCCAAGTGAGTCCCGCATAGACCTGGCTGACACCGTTGCTGGCGGTGGCGAGGTTGCCGCCGACATGTATGCGGGGACGCAGAACCGTGTTGGCCAGATAGTTGTTAAAATGCGGAACGAAGGAGCGGAAATAGAGCTGTCCGCTGAGGATCACGCCGGATTTGTCTTCCGGCTCGATGGAGAAGACGGTTCCGAGCCGCACCTCGTCGAAGATTCCCGCGAGGCCGGAGCTCGATCCGGAACCGGAATAATCCTGCGCAAAGGCGGGTAGGCCCGAGAGAAGCACCGCGAAGAGCGGCCCGAGCGCCAAACCTAGAATGCCACGCATACCGCCCCCCTGGGCCGCCCGGTGACGGGAACGCTGCCCTCTCTTTCGATGCTAGCGGATCGAGGCCGGGCGGGGAGGGGGCGAAAGGCGATCTTTCGCCGGCTGTGACATCGAAGCAACGCTTGAGCCTGATTCCCGCTCTTCGGGATCGCCGCCTACCGCCCGGTCAGCCAAAGCGCGGCCATGGCGATCACGATTGCGGCGAATTGGGCGACGACACGGGCGCGCATCAGGTTCTGCGACCGGTTCGGCGAGCCGCCCCGCATCATGTTCCAAAGCCCGGCGAGCAGGATGACCAGCACGACGCCGAGCGCGACTGCCACGAGGACGTTGGAAGCTTGCATCACGGCATCCCGGTTGCGGTCGACGCGGCCCGGCGATCGGAGGATGAGCGCGGGCGCGGGCCATTCCTATCCCTTGTTCGTCGTCCAGGCCAGGAAGGCGTGCAGCCGACGCTTCGTGGCAATGCGCCGCAGCAGGCTCATCGCATAGGTCGGAAGCGTCACGAAATATTGCGGGCGCGGGTTCGCCGCCTCGCAGGCATGGACAAGCGCCTTCAGCACCGCCTCCGGCCCGAGCTCGCCGAACGTGTTGCCGCCGTCTCGCATCGCTGCAAAACGGCGACGATAGTAGGCGGCATGGACGGAAGCCTCGATGTCGACGTTCTTGCGTCCGTGGGCAAGAGCGGTTCGGGTCATGTTCGTGCGGATCGGCCCCGGCTCGATCGCCGCAACGTGGATGCCGGATCCGGCGAGCTCGATGCGGAGCGCGTCGGTATAGCCTTCGAGCGCGAACTTCGATGCCACGTAGGGCCCGCGAAAGCCCATGGCGATCAGGCCGAGGACGGAAGAGCACATGACGATCCGACCGCGGCGCTCGCGGCGCATCGCCGGGATGACGCGCCGCGTCAGCTCATGCCAGCCGAAGAAATTCGCCTCGAACTGCGCGCGCAGCACCGCGGTCGAGATGTCCTCGAGCGCGCCCGGCTGCGCATAGGCGCCGTTGTTGAAGAGCGCGTCGAGCGTGCCGCCGGTCGCGGACAAGACCTTGTCGACCGCCGCCTCGATCGAATCCGGCTCGGTGTAGTCGAGATAAAGCGCGTCAAGGCCGGCGGCGGCGAGAGCGTCGATGTCGGCGGGCTTGCGGGCGGTCGCGAAGACGCGCCAGCCGCGCGCCTTCATTCCGTGCGCGGCGCATTGACCGATGCCGCTCGAGCAGCCGGTGATCAGGATCGTTCTCGGCATCTCTTCTCGCGCTCGCTGACGCCGCGGCGCGCTTCCGCCGCGCGGACCTCTATGGCAGAACGACCGTGGCCGAAAGACCGTCCTTGGACACTGCGCGGCGAAGGAAGAACGCCATTTGTCCGAGACCGTCTCCATCGTCGTTTCGATCTTCGGCCTGATCGGGCTCGGCTATCTCACCGTCCGCATCGGGCTCCTCTCCGTCGACGTGGGCGAGAGGCTCAGCGACTTCGTCTTCACGCTGGCGATCCCGCTTCTTTTTTTCACGACGCTTGCCACGGCGGATTTCCACGGCGCTCTCGCCCTGGCGCATCTGGGCCGCCTATTTCACGCCGCTCGCGATCATCTGGATCATTTCGCGACCAGATGATCGCGCCGTGTCTTCGGACGCGACGCGCGCGCCGGAATCGTCGCGGGCGGCTCGGCCGCCTACTCGAACACGCGTTCTGATCGCGCTGCCGCTCATGCAGACCAGGCGCTCGGCCAGAACGGCACGGTGTTCCTGGTCGTCATCATTGCCATCCACTTGCCGGTGCTTATGCTGACGCAGCGTCTTCCTGAACGAATGGGTCGGCAGCCTCGCGGCGGGAAGCGCGAACGGCGCCGCGTCGCGTCGCGAGGCCTTCTGCCGCCTCGGCATCTCGCTCGTCCGCCATCCCGATCCTGATTGGCATCTTCGCGGGATCGGTGTGGCGGGTGAGCGGGTTTCACCATCCCGTGGTCGCGGCGAAGGTGATCGATCCGCTTGCGCGGTCGGCGGGGCCGCTCGCGCTCTTCGCCTGCGGCACGGCGCTGGTGAACTACGGCATCGCGCGTCAGATCAAGCCGGCGATCGCCCTTTCCGTGCTGAAGCTCGGGCTTATGCCGGCGCTGGTTTTCGTGACGGCGCGAGCGATCGGGCTTCCCCCGATCGGCGTCGCGGCGCTGACGCTCACGGGCGCCTGTCCGGCCGGCGTCAACACCTATCTCATCGCAGCGCGCCTCGGCACGGGGCAGGCGCTTGCCTCGAACACGCTTCTCATCTCGACGGCGCCGGCGTCGCCACGGTCGCGCTGTGGCTGAGCGTCGTGCAGGCGATGCTCAGCTAACTAAGGCCGAGGCCGGCGATCAGCATCGCCGGCGTCTCCCCGGCCTCGCGGCGGGCGCGGATGGTCTCCGAACCGCGCGACTTCGCAAGCTTCTCGCCGTTTTCGTCGAGAACGAGCGAGTGGTGGAAATAACGCGGCGCAGGCAAACCGAGGAGCGTCTGCAAGACGCGATGCACGGAAGTCGGCGGCTTCGAGATCCTTGCCGCGCACGACGTCGCTCACCCCTGGAACGCATCGTCGACGACGACGGCTAGGTGATAGCTCGCCCGCATCTCCTTGCGTGCGAGGAGCACGTCTCCCCAAAGCGCGAGGTCGACACCTCGCAGCAGCGGAGCGCCCTCTCCGAAGGGATCGATTTCGCTCCAGGTGAGCGGCGGTAGGTCACGCAGCAGACGGCGCGTGTCGAGGCGAAGTGCGTAGGGCTTGCCGCTGGCGATCTCGCTTCGCCGGCGCGCCAGCGGCCAGTCGCGCTCCGGCCCCGGATAAAGCGGCGCGCCGTCCGGATCGCGCGGCCAGTCGTGGCCGGTTTCCGCGACCTTCGCCGCGATCTCGCCGCGGCTCATGAAGGAGGGATAGAGAAGCCCGAGCCGGTCGAGCGCGGCGAGTGCTTCGGAATAGGCGCCGAATTCGGTCGCGCTGTCGAAGCACTGGCTCTTCCCAGCGAAGACCGAGCCAGGCGAGGTCCTCGAAGATCGCCGCCTCGAATTCCTTCGCGCGCGCGGGTCGGTCGTAGTCCTCGATGCGAAGGAGGAAGCGGCCGCCGGTCGCCTCCGCCGCGCGCGCGTTCAGAAGCGCGGAATAAGCGTGGCCCGCGATGCAGGTAGCCGTTCGGGCTCGGCGCGAAGCGGAAGACGCGCGGCGTTCCGTCCGGTTCCGGCATGTTGCGCTTCGCCTCCGCCAGTGCCCCAATGGGTCAAGGAGGACCGAATGATCATTCGCAAGGACGTGGTCAACGCGTTCCTCGACTATGGCGAGGTCGAGGTGGCGTCGGCGGAGGAAGGGCCGCTCAAGGATCTGGCCTTTGCCGTCAAGGATATATTCGACGTCGCCGGCTATCCGACCGGCGGCGGCAGCCCGGTCATGGCGCGCCGAAAGCCCGATCCACAAAGAGAGCGCGCCGATCGTCCAGAAGATGCTCGACGCAGGCGCGCACTTCGTCGGCAAGACGCAGACCGACGAGCTGACCTTCGCCATGAACGGGCAGAACAAGCATTTCCCCGAACCGATCAATCCGCGCGCCGAAGGCCGCATCACCGGCGGCTCGTCGTCGGGCTCGGCCGCCGCGGTCGCGGCGCATCTTTGCGACTTCGCCATCGGCTCCGATACCGGCGGCTCGGTGCGGACGCCGGCGAGCTATTGCGGCCTGTGGGGCATTCGCCCGACGCACGGACGCGTCGACAATTCGCATGCGATGCCGCTCGCGCCGTCGTTCGATACGGTCGGCTATTTCGCCGACGACGCGGAGATTTTCGAGCGCGTGGCGCCAGTCTTCCTCGGCGAGGACGAAGCGGCTTTCTCGCTGACGCGGTTGTTGCGGGCGGAGGACGCGTTCGTGCAGCTCCTCTCCGACGGCGACGCCGATGCGCTCGAGATCGCGGAGGGGATGGTGTTTGAGGTCCTTGGCGACGCGACGGCTGCCACCGTCGCGCCGGAGGGCCTCGATCATTGGTACTGGACTTTCCGCCGTCTGCAGGCGGCCGAGGCGTGGAAGGCGCACGGGAAGTGGATCGAGAAGCACGATCCCGACATGACGCCGGGCGTCCGCGAGCGCTTCGAATTCGGCAAGACGCTCGCCGCTGCGGAGCGTCGGGAGGCCCAGAAGAATTGTCGGACACAGCGCGAGCGCATGAATAAGCTCCTCGGCGACGACGCTGTCCTGATGCTCCCGACGGTGCCGTCGATCGCGCCGAGGCGCGACCTTGCGGGGAGCGCGCTACAGGCCTACCGCGAGCGCGCTCTCTCGATCCTGTGCATCGCCGGGCTCTCCGGCTTGCCGCAGGTGTCGATGCCGCTGGCGCATGTCGACGGCTGCCCGCTCGGCCTCTCGCTGATCGGTCCGAGCGGCTCCGACCGCGCGCTTCTGTCGCTGGCGCTGTCGATCGCAAGAACCTGAGGGAACCACGAAATCGCCCGGATGCGGACCGATTGGGTAACGGCCCGGGGGGACCGGGCATCCGCAACGATTCGGGAGCCCGGCTTGCGCCTTCGCGACATTATCCTGTTCGCCGCGCTTCTCGTGTTCATGCCCGCCATGGCATGGGCGCATCCGCATGTCTGGGTCGATTCGGCGTCGGAGATGGTGTTCGACGACAAGGGGCGGATCACCGCGATCAAGCATCATTGGCTTTTCGACGAGGAATTCTCCGCCTACGCGCTGCAAGGCATCGACAAGAACGGAGACGGGAAGTTCTCGCGCGAGGAGCTCAAGCCGCTCGCCAAGGAGAACGTCGAGTTGCTCAAGGACTTCGACTACTTCACCTTCCTCTCCGTCGGCGACTACCAGGCCGGCTTCGCGGCGCCGACCGACTATTATCTAGAGCTCGCTGGCGATCGGCTGCTCCTGCATTTCACGCTGCCGCTCGCAGTGCCGCTGAAGACGCGCGGCACCGTGCATCTCGAAGTCTACGACCCGGAATACTACGTCGCCTTCACGCTCCCGAACGCGGAGGCCGTGCGGCTCGTCAACGCGCCGGCCGGCTGCACGCTCGCCGTCCACCCGGGCAAGCCGCCCGATGCGGCTGCCGCCGCGGCGCTCGCAACGGTCGGAGCAGACGTGCGCGCGCTGCCGCCCGGCATGCAGTCGCTGACCGCCGGCATCGAGAACAGCGCCGATGCGAATTGCGGAGGTGCGCCGCCGCCGCCCGCCCATGCCGACTCGGCGATCTCGCAAATGGCCGGCGCGAACGCGGGAGCGGGCGATCTGACGGCGCTGCCGCAGGCGTCCAGCAGCGCCGATGGATCTGCCCCGGCCACTCAATCGCCGATCGCAGCGGCACCAGCTCCGCCGCCGCCGCGTCCCAGCCTCTTTCGCTTATGGATGGCGCGGATCGTCGAGCTTCAAACCGCGTTCAACCGCGACCTGACTGCCGGATTGAAGGGGCTCAAGGCCGGCGGCGGCTTTTGGTGGCTCGGCAGCGTCTCCTTCCTCTACGGCATCGTCCACGCCGCAGGCCCGGGCCACGGCAAGGTGGTGATCTCGTCCTACCTTGTCGCCAACGAGGCGCGCATCCGGCGCGGCGTCCTCATCGCTTTTATTGCCGCCATGGCGCAGGCCGTGGCTGCCGTGTCCATCATCGGATTGATGGCAGTCATCCTCAACATGACTTCGATGGCGATCACTGCGACGGCGAAGACGTTCGAGGCGGGAAGCTTTGCGCTGGTCGCACTGCTCGGCATCTACCTCACCGCGCAGAAGGGCCGCGCGGCGTGGTCGGTCATGCGCGGCGGCGATCCGCACGCGCATCATCACCACCACCACGGTCACGACTCTCAACGCGACCAGCACCACCACAACGAGGCGCATGAAGCGCACGGGCATGACGGGCATCGCCACGAACACGGAGCGTCGAAGGCGGGCCATGTCGCGGCGTGCGGTCATAGCCACGTGCCGGCCGAAGCGGCGCTCAGGAAACCCGGATTTGCCGGCGCTGCGGCCGCCGTCGTCTCGGTGGGCATCCGCCCGTGCTCGGGCGCGCTTGTCATTCTCGTCTTCGCGTTGTCGCAGGGGATCTTCTGGGCCGGAGTTCGCCTCGACCTTCGTGATGGCGCTCGGCACGGCGATAACGGTGGCGGCGCTCGCGACACTCGCGGTCGGCGCGAAAGGCATCGCCAGGCGTCTCGCACGCGCCGACAATCGGCGCAGCGGTCAGGTGATGCTGGGGTTCGAGCTCGCCGCGGCGATTCTCATCACCCTGATGGGGTCCGTTCTCTTCGTCGGCGCGATCTACGCCGGAGGCAACATCTAGAGGCTACGCCGACCGGACTGGCCCGGATCGGCGAACCTTACCTGCCTCCCGGGCGGCGTGAAAACCACGACCCTCTGCCTAACGGTCATCGCCGGGAGAGATCGATCGGCTTGCCGTGCGGCGTGCGCTCCGCGGCTTCGCGCCACGCTTCTTTCAGGTCGAGAAGATCGGATGCGCCTGCCAGCTGCTTGGCGCCGAGGATTTCTTCAAGCGCCGCGAGCCAGGCGTGCCAATAGGCATCCGGGTCGGCGGGGTCGGCCTGCGTCTCCGCCGCGACCTTAGGTCCGAGCGTCTTTGACCATTCCGACCAGGCGAAAACGCCGCGCGCATTGAGCGCCACGGCAAGCGCGAAGGCGCGCGCCGCCCAGGGCGCGGGGAAGACCGGGCCGTCTTCGTCGCGCGGGATCGAAGCGACGTTGTCGAGCGCGGCTGCAGCGGCGTCAGGCGCGCTCAAGATAGGGCTCCCAAAGATCGATCCGGATCTCATCGCCCTCCCGCGCTTCCTCGCCCCAGACCGCGCGCGCGGCAAAGGCGACGGCGTAGAGCCATTGCGGATTCTCGCCGCGTCCCATCGCGTTCGAATCGGGGAAGACATGAACGCCGCGCACGGCGACGATCCGGCCTTTGCGGCCGCGCACGTAGCGCGGCAGCCGCGTATGGCTGGTTGGGTTCATGATCTTCGCGCGCACGGCGTCGCCTTCCCTGAAGCGTGCCGGCGCCGACGCCTCGCGTTCGGTCGATGCGCCTTTGGCGAGCGCCGCCGGCACGTTCGCGGCGATCGCCTTTCTCCGCGGCAACTCGACGGGTGGGTTCCGGCTCGCCCCTGCGGCAATCTCTTCCGCCGTCGCAAGGCCGCGCTCGACAAGGAGCCGCTCCATGCCCTTCCGCCAGATGTCGTAGTAGGTCGAGGCGAGATAGTCGGCCGGCGGGACGCGCTCGCGCGCGAAGCGGCTCATGTCCAGGTTCCAAGCGCCGGTCGCGCCCATCGCGAGCACCAGCGCAAAGATGCGGCGCTCCCATTCGGCATGGAATCGGGGCTCGTCCTTTTCCACTGCGACCGGCCCAAAACCCTGGGCGCCGCCGAGATCATGCGGCCCGTTCATGTGTCCACCCTGTCTCCAGCACGCGCTGGATATCCGTCGTCAGAAGCCAATCGCGTCAGGCCCCATGCGAGCGCGCCCACCATGGCATGAAGAAGATCGCGACGTTCACCGCAAAGCCGAGGTTCCAAAGAAGCGAACGCGCGGTCGGCAGGTTGCCCAGATAGGCGGCGACGAACGCGAGGCGGATGACGAGAAACGCGACCGCCAAAAGATCGATCCAGTGCTGAGGCGCGCCGCGAAACTCCGCTAGCAGAACCGCGGCGGCGAAGAACGGGAACACCTCGATGCCGTTCAAGTGCGCGCCAAGCGCGCGGGTGCGGATGCCGGGCTTGTAGAAGGCCGGATCGCGCGGATTGGCGTTGTCGAACGTGCGATGAACCTTCGCCGGGGCGACGGTCAGGAGATAGAGAAGAACCGCTCCGAATATCGTCCACTCGGCGAGGGTCATTGCAAGCCTTCCGGCCGCCTCGGCAGGCCGGTGCCGATCATCGAATTGCGCGTGACGAGATCGGCGAGCTTCTCCTCGCTCCAGCCGTCGGTGCCGACGGGCCGCATCGGCACGACGAGGTAGCGGATCTCGGCGGTGGAATCCCACACGCGGATCTTCGCCGTCTCGGGGAGCGTGACGCCGAACTCGGCGAGGACGCCGCGCGGATCGATCACCGCACGCGAGCGATAGGGCGGCGACTTGTACCAAACCGGCGGCAGGCCGAGCACCGTCCACGGGTAGCAGGAGCAAAGCGTGCAGACGACCATGTTGTGAGTGTCGGGCGTATTCTCCAGCGCCACCATGTGCTCGCCCTGGCGGCCGGAAAAACCGAGCGAAGCGATCGCCGCCGTCGCGTCGTCGAAGAGCCGGCGGCGGAACTTCTCGTCGCTCCACGCCTTGGCGACGACTTGCGCGCCGTTCCTCGGGCCAACCTTCGTCTCGTAAGTCTCGATGAAGACGTCGAGCGCGGCCGGATCGACGTAGCCCTTCTCGGTTAGCAGCGTCTCAAGTGCCCGCACGCGCAACTCCATGTCGTCGAGATGCGAGCCCTCGTGGTCGTGATCATGACCGTGATCGTGGTGATCGGCGTGCTTCGACATCGCTCACTCCGCCGCGAGCGGTAAAGCGCGTTCGGCGCGCTCGCGCGCCGCCGCGGCGAAAGCGCGGAAGATCGCGCCCGACGCCGGATCGGTCGCCGCCCAATATTCGGGATGCCACTGGACGCCGAAAGCGAAAGCGCGGGCGTCCTTCACCCGGACCGCCTCGACCGTGCCGTCGGGCGCGTGCGCCTCGACGGCGAGCGTCGGGCTGAGCGTTGCCGATCGCTTGGCGGTGAACGGAATTGACGTGAATGCAGTGCGCGCCGACGAGCTTGGCGAGCTCGCTGTCGGTCTCGAAATCCACCTCGTGGGCGAGCTTGAAGCGCTCATCGTTGGGAAGCCCGATCGGAGCGCGGTGATCGAGGCTCCCCGGCCGCTCCTGCGCTTCGGTGACGAGCGTGCCGCCGAGCGCGACGTTGAGCTCCTGGAAGCCGCGACAGATGGCAAGAAGTGGCACGCCGAGCTCGAGCGCGAGCGGAATCAAGGTGAGCGTCGTCTGGTCGCGATCTTGATCGTAGGGCTCGTGGCGCTCCGAGGCGGTCTCGCCGTAGCGCGACGGGTGGACGTTCGAGCGCGCGCCGGTCAGGAGCACGCCGTCAACCCGCGACAGAATGCCAGGAAGGTCGAGCGTTTCTCCGAGGCTCGGAAGAAGAAGCGGCGCCGCGCCGACGAGCGTGATCGCCTTCAGGTAGGTATCGATCGCGCCGTACCAGGTGTAGCCGTCGATAGCGCGGGCATCGGTCGGAAGGAGAATCAGGGGCGTCATCGGTGATGATCTCTCTTCGGTCTGCCGGATATTTAGGCATTGTTTATTGCAGCGGGAAGCGGCTGTCTTTGCTGCTTCGCCAAGCGTCCGGCCGCACTAGACAGCCCCCTTTGCAGCATGTCACGGTCTCTTCAAAGCAACTTTTTAGGGAGGGAACGTTCCATGGATCGTCGCGCATTCATCAAGAAGGCTGGACTGGTCACCGGCGGCGTCGCCGCGGCGTCAACGCTGGCGGCGCCTGCCATCGCGCAGTCGATGCCGGAATTGAAGTGGCGTCTGACATCGGCCTTCCCGAAGGCACTCGACACGCTCTACGGCGGCGCCGAGCGGTTCGCCACGGCGGTCGGCGAAATGACCGACGGAAAATTCCAGATCCAGACCTTCGCGAGCGGCGAGATCGTGCCCACGGCCGGCCTGGTCGACGCGGTGCAGAACAACACCGTCGAGATGGGCCATACCGCGAGCTACTATTATTTCGGCAAGGATCCGACCTTCGCCTTCGGGTCATGCGTGCCGTTCGGCCTCTCCAGCCGCGGAGAGAACGCCTGGTGGTACTACGGCGGCGCGTTGGACCTGCTGAACAAGTTCTACGCGAAATACAACATCATCGGCTTCCCTGCCGGCAACACCGGCTGCCAGATGGGCGGCTGGTGGCGCAAGGAGGTCAACACCGTTGAGGACCTGAAGGGCGTCAAGTTCCGCGTCGGCGGATTCGGCGGCGTGGTGCTTTCCAAGCTCGGCGTCGTACCGCAGAACATCCCCGGCGGCGACATCTACCCGGCGCTGGAGAAGGGCACGGTCGACGCGGCCGAATGGGTCGGGCCGTACGACGACGAGAAGCTCGGCTTCTACAAGGTCGCCAAATATTATTACTATCCCGGCTGGTGGGAAGCCGGCACGACGCTCCACACCTTCATCAACCTCGACCAGTGGAATACGCTTCCGCCGAACTACCAGGCGATCGTCAAGCAGGCTTGCGCCGCGGTCAATGTCGACATGCAGGCCCAGTACGACGCGCTGAACCCGGCAGCGCTCAGGCGCCTGGTCTCGAACGGCGCCCAGCTCCGCGCCTTCTCGCCGGAGATCCTGTCGGCCTGCTTCGACGCTGCCGAGCAGACCTATGCGGAGATCAGCGCCAAGAACGAAGACTTCAAGACGCTGATCGATTCGTTGAAGGCGTTCCGCAACGAAGAGAACCTCTGGTTCCAGATCGCCGACGGCACCTACGACAACTTCATGTATGGACAGCAGCGCGCCGGCAAGCTCTGAGCCAAGACTAAGCGATCAGGCGGCTCCGGTTCGACCGGGGCCGCTTTTTTTCGCCTGGCTCTATTGGCCGGCGGGCGGCTGTGATCCGAAGTTCGGGCCTGCGGGCGCACTCGGTTTTGGTGTGCCGAAGTTCGGGCCTGAGGAATTGCCGGATGACGAGCCGCCGAAATTCGGGCCGGCAGGCGCAGGCGTCGAAGCACCGCCGAAGTTCGGCCCTGAGCCGGCACCATTGTTGTCAGCGCCGAAGTTCGGGCCTGCACCACTATTGTCGGTGCCGAAATTGGGGCCGCCCCCCGAGCCGAAATTCGGCGCTTCGATTTGGATCTCCGATGGACTGACGGCGGGTGCGGCGTCCTTGTAGTGAGTTACGATGCGAGGAAAGGCGATAATGATGCCGATCATCAACACCTGGATCGCAATGAAGGGCAAGGCGCCGCGGTAGATCTCCATGGTCCTGACGGCGGGAAGCTTGCGCCCCGACACCTCGTCGAACCATTCGGAGGAAGGCGCGATCGAGCGCAGGTAGAACAACGCAAAGCCGAAGGGCGGCGTCAGGAACGAGGCCTGCAGATTGACACCGAGGATAATGCCGAACCAGATCAGGTCGATTCCGAGCTTCTCGGCGACCGGCGCCAGCAGCGGCACCAGGATGAAGGCGATCTCGAAGAAGTCGAGGAAGCATCCGAGGATGAAGATGATGATCGTCACGACGATCAGGAAGCCGTATTCGCCGCCCGGCAGCCCCAACAGCAGATCCTCGATCCAGACGTTGCCGTTCACCCCGTAGAAGGTGAGGCCGAAGACGCGCGCGCCGATGAGAATGAACATCACGAAAGAGGAGAGCTTTGTGGTGGAATCGAGCGCCTGTTTCAGAGTCTTCAGACTGAGCCGACGCTTCACGAAAGCGAGCGCCAGCGCACCAGTCGCGCCCATGGCGCCGCCTTCGGTCGGCGTGGCGATCCCAAGGAAGATCGTGCCCAGCACGAGGAAGATGAGAGCAAGCGGCGGGATCAGCACGATCACCACCTGCTCGGCGAGCCGCGACAGCAGACCGAGCTTGAAACGGCGATTTGCCAAGCTGAAGCCGTAGGCGGCGACGGTTGCCAGCGTCGCTGCCGAGACCACCCGGGTCTCGTAGCGCATCTGGTCGAACGCGAAAGAGTAAGCCACGCCATAAATCGCGGCCGAAACCAGAAGAATTGCGACGAGCGAGGCGATGCCGCCGCCGAGCGTCCGCGCCTCGACGGGAAGGGCCGGCACCGATTTCGGCCGGACTATGGTTATGAAGAAGACATAGAGGCAGTAGAGGGCGATCAGCATCAGCCCAGGTATGATGGCGCCGACGTACATGTCGCCGACCGACCGGCCGAGCTGGTCAGCCATGACAATGAGCACGAGCGATGGCGGAATGACCTGGGCCAGGCTGCCCGCGGCCGCGATCGTTCCGGTGGCGACACGATTGTCGTAGCCGTAGCGCATCATGATGGGCAGCGAGATCAGGCCCATCGCGATCACCGATGCGGCGACGACACCGGTGGTAGCCGCAAGGAGCGCGCCGACAACCACCGCCGCGAAGGCAAGCCCGCCGCGAATTGGACCGAAGAGCTGGCCGATCGTGTCGAGCAGGTCCTCGGCCATGCGCGAGCGTTCGAGGATGATCCCCATGAACGTGAAGAACGGAATCGCAAGAAGCGTCTCGCTGCTCATCACGCCGAAGACACGCTCGGGATTGGCCTGCAAAAGCGGCCAGAAGAGGTTGATCTGCTCAGGCGCGAAATGCGCCAGCTCGACGCCGATCACGAAGAACAGAAGGCCACCCGCGGCGAGCGTGAATGCGACCGGATAGCCAAGCAGGAGCATCGCCATCACGGACACGAACATGATGGGGGCGAGATTGTGAGCGATAAGATCGATCATCGTGCGCGCCCGTCGTCCCGGTGCGGCGCGCGGTGCATCGTTTCCACTTCCTCCATATCCTCGATGATCGGCGGCAATTCGTGCTCGGGCGTCTCGTCGGTCGTCCTCCCGGTCAGGACCAGGACGCGCTTGATGATCTCCGAGATGGCCTGGGCGCAAAGGGTTGCGAAGCCGGCGAAGACAAGGCCCTTGGCCGGCCACAGGATCAGGCCGCCGGCGTTGCTCGACATCTCGTCGACCCGGTACGACTGCAGGAAGAACGGCCAGGAAAGGTAGGCCATCAGGAAGACGAACGGCGAGAGGATAAAGATGTGGCCGAAAAGGTCGATCCAGTCGCGGGCGCGTTTGCTCAGCGCCTGCGTGAAGATGTCGATGCGCACGTGCTCGTTGCGCTGCAATGTGTAGGCTGCCGCCAGCATGAACGCTGCGCCATACAGATACCACTGCAGCTCAAGCCAGGCATTTGACGAGGTGTCGAACGCCTTGCGGATAGCAGCGTTTCCGGCGCTGACCAGAACCGCGACAAGGATGAGCCACGAGACCCAGCGCCCGAGCAGCGCCGTCACGCGGTCGATCGCTCGGCTCAGCGCGTGGAGGAAGGTCATTTCGGCGCCCCTCGACCCAGTCCCTTCGCCGGCTCTGCGGCGTTCTTATTGGAGGGCCGCCGCAGCCGCTCGCAAGCGGCCGGGCTCGCCCCCGAGTTGAAGCGTGCGACGGGTCGGGGGCGAAAGCAAGCCGACACGAGATTCTTCCGCAGGGCGAAGCGCGCCCGCCGCAGGCGCGCGTGCGATGGACGTGATGTTTGCGCAAGGTCGCTGCGGTCGCGCCTCGCGACCGGGTGCCGGGCCGACTTTTCCGCAATCTTCCGGAAGAGATGGCGAGCGCACAAGGTTACCGGCGCGGAATCCTTCCGCGATTTAAGCAATTCGGGATAGGATTCCTCGGCTCGGGACACCAGATTGGCTTGGGGACGCCCACCGATTCTCCCGCGCAAGAGGAACGGATGGCCGGCAGCGGCGTAACGCTCGACGACAAGTATCAACTCGACAAGGATCGCGTCTTCCTTTCGGGGACGCAGGCGATCGTCCGCGTCGCGCTCATGCAGAAGGCGCGTGACCGCCGCGCCGGACTCGAGCACCGCCGGATTCGTCACTGGGTATCGCGGCTCGCCGCTTGGCGGGCTCGATCAGCAGCTCTGGCGCGCGAGCGAACTCTTGAAGGCGAACGACATCGTCTTCCAGCCGGGGCTGAACGAGGACTTGGCGGCAACCGCGGTCTGGGGCTCGCAGCAGGCCGAGCTTCGCGGCGAAGGCCGCTACGACGGCGTCTTCTCGATCTGGTACGGGAAGGGGCCGGGCGTCGACCGCTCCGGCGATGCGCTTCGCCACGCGAATTTCGACGGCACTTCGCCGAAGGGCGGGGTGATCGCGTTCATGGGCGACGACCACACCTGCGAAAGCTCCACCACCGCGCACCAGTCGGAATTCGCTTTCGTCGACGCGATGATTCCGATCCTGCACCCGGCCGGGCTGCAGGACGTCGTCGACTACGGGCTGATCGGCTTCGCGCTGTCGCGCTTCGCCGGCACATGGGTCGGCATTAAATGCGTCAAGGACACCGTGGAATTGACCGGCGTCGTCTTGAGCGGGCTCGACCGCGTGCGCACGATCGTTCCGGATTTTTCCATGCCGCCGGGTGGCCTCAACATCGCCTCCGGCCGGCACGCCTTGGAGAAGGAGGAGCTTCTCCACCGCTTCCGAAAGCCCGCGGCGCTCGCATTCATCCGCGAAAACAAGCTCGACCGCATCGTCATGGGCGGCGGGAGAGAGCCGCGGCTCGGTATCGCCTCGCTCGGCAAGAGCTGGCTCGACACGCTCGGCGCGCTCGATCTTCTCGGCATCGACGAGAAGCGCGCCGCCGACCTCGGCCTTAGGCTCTACAAGGTGGCGGCGCCCTGGCCGCTCGAGCCGGAAGGGGTCAGCCGCTTTGCCGCGGGCCTTGAGACGATCCTTGTCGTGGAGGAGAAGCGCTCGCTGGTCGAAACGCAGCTCAAGGAGCAGCTTTACGGTCGGGCGAACGTGCCGGCGGTCGTCGGCAAGAAGGACGAAGAGGGACGCGAGCTCCTGCCGGCCTGGGGTGCGCTCGACGCCAACCAGATCGCGATCATCATCGGGCGGCGCATCTTACGTTACGCCGAGGATTCGGAGGTCGCGGCGCGGCTGAAGCAGCTTGAGCACGCGCAAGCGGTGCTCGCCACCGCCGAGGAAATCGGCCAGCGCGTGCCGCACTTCTGCTCCGGCTGCCCGCACAACATCTCGACGCAGGTGCCGGAGGGAAGCCGCGCCTATGCCGGCATCGGCTGTCACTACATGGCGCTTTGGATGGACCGCCGTACCGAGGGTTTTGCGCAGATGGGCGGGGAGGGTGCGAACTGGATCGGCGAAGCGCCGTTCTCCACGCGCGGCCACGTCTTCCAGAATATCGGCGACGGAACCTGGGCGCACTCCGGCACGCTGGCGATGCGGGCCGCAGCGGCGGCCGGCGTCAGCATCACCTACAAGATCCTCTACAACGACGCCGTCGCCATGACAGGCGGCCAGCCGGTCGAAGGCAGCCTGACCGTCGACCAGGTCGCGCGGCAGGTGGCGGCGGAGGGGGCGAAGAAGATCGCGCTCGTCACCGACGACCCGCATAAATATCCGGCCGACGTTTCTTGGCCGGCGGGAATGACGATCCATCACCGCTCCAAGCTTGCGGAAGTGCAGGAGGTGCTGCGCGAGGTCCCGGGCCTCAGCGCGCTCATCTACGACCAGACCTGCGCGGCGGAGAAGAGACGGCGGCGGAAACGCGGGCTCGCACCCGATCCCGACAAGCGCGTCGTCATCAACAGCCTCGTCTGCGAAGGCTGCGGCGATTGCGGCGCGAAATCGAACTGCGTCTCCATCCAGCCGCTCGAAACGGAGTTCGGCCGCAAGCGCCGGATCGACCAGTCGAGCTGCAACAAGGATTTCTCCTGCCTGGAAGGTTTCTGCCCGTCCTTCGTGACCGTGCATGGGGCGAAGCTGAAGGCCGGGCGCGCCGTCGCAACGGAGAGCCTTCCTGAGATCCCTGAGCCGGCGGTCGCTGCACCGGAGCGCACACGAGCCATCCTCATCACCGGCATCGGCGGCACCGGCATCGTGACGGTCGGCCAGGTGATCGGGATGGCGGCGCATCTCGACGGTCTCGGCGTCGGCGTCATCGACATGTCGGGGCTCGCGCAAAAGGGCGGCGCCGTCTCGATCCACATGCGGGTCGGCCCGACACCGGAGGCGATCCACGCCATCCGCATCAGCGCGGAAGAGGCAGACGTCGTGCTCGGCTGCGACATCGTCGTCGCCGGATCGAAGAAAGCGCTCTCCGCGATCCGGCCCGGCGAGAGCAAAGTCTTCGTCAATCTGCACGAGACCTATCCCGGCGACTTCACGCGCGACGCCGACTTCTCGCTTCCGACGCGACGGCTGAGGCGCGCCATCGAAGAGCGCGCCGGGGCGGGGCGCGCGCATTTCGTGGAAGCAGAGCGGCTGGCGCGCGCGCTCGTCGGCGACGCCATCGCCACCAACATGCTGATGGTCGGTTTCGCCTGGCAGCAGGGCGGTATCCCGATCAGCCGGGACTCGCTCTTGCAAGCGATCCGGCTGAACGGCGCCGCGGTTGCGATGAACCTTGCGGCGTTCGAGTGGGGACGGCGCGCCGCCTTCGATCTCTCCGCGGCAGAAGCGGCGGCGGGGATCGTCATCGATCCGACTTGGCCGTCACTCGACGACACCGTCGAGCGGCGCGTCGCCTTCCTGACCGACTACAGGAGCCGCCGCTACGCGGCGCGCTACAAGGCGCGCGTGCAGAAGATCGCGGCCGCCGAGACGCGCGTCATGCCGGACGCGACGGCGCTCGCGGAAAAGGTCGCGCATTCGCTTTTCAAGCTGATGGCGATCAAGGACGAATACGAGGTGGCGCGGCTCTTCGCCGACGGCTCCTTCGCGCGGCAGCTTCGTGAAGAGTTTGAAAGCTGGGAGGGGTTGGAATTTCATCTCGCGCCGCCGCTCACCGCGCGCCGCGACCGCTACGGCCATCTCAACAAGAAGGCTTACGGGCCGGGGATGATGCGCGCGTTCCGGCTGCTTGCGCGCCTGAAATTCCTGCGCGGCACCATCGTGGACCCGTTCGCACGCACGCGCGAGCGCCGCTGGGAGCGGAAGCTGCTGCGCGACTACGTCAGGCTGCTTGGCAAGATCGAGAAGAAGCTCTCGGCGGAGAATTGGGAGACGGCGTGCGCGCTTGCCGCCTACCCGCAAAAGATCCGCGGCTTTGGCCACGTGAAGGAGGCGCAGGCGCGCTTCGCTTTCGCCGAGCGCGACCGGCTCATACAGGCGTTCCTAGAGCCGCACCGCCCGCAGCTCGCGGAGGCAGCGGAATAGGCCTCGCTTGCATTCGACACGGCGCGACCTATGTTATCACAAAAGTTATAACATGGAGCCTGCCATGCAGCTCAAGGTGCGGAAGGTGGGGAATTCGCTCGGGGTCATCCTCCCGCGTGAGGTCATCGCGCGTCTGAAGGTCGTGGAGGGCGATAGCCTCAACCTGACCGAGGGGCCGGACGACTATCGGCTCAGCGCCTACGACCCCGAGATCGCGCGGCAGGTCGAGGTCGGCGAGAAGATCATGCGCCGCTATCGAAACACACTGCGTGAGTTGGCGAAGTGAATGTCGAGCGGATCGCCTGCGAGACGGTCCTGATCTTCCACGACGCGCAGATCAGCGAGCATGGCGGGGCTGGGGGTCTGCGCGATGAAGGGGGACTTAGCTCCGCGCTCGCCCGCGCGGAAAACCTCGCCGCCTACGGCGACCCCGACATCTTCGATCGTGCCGCGGCCTATGCGCGGGGGATCACGCAGAATCATCCATTCGTCGATGGGAACAAGCGGACCGCGTTTGTCGTTGCCGTCGCGTTCCTCGACCTGAACGGGCATGAATTGACGGCACCCGAGGCCGAAGCCGTAGTCGTCTTCATCCGTCTCGCGGCCGGCGAATTCTCTGAAGGAGAGCTTGCGGAATGGTTCCGGCGGAACGCAAGTCCGCCGGACGTGGAGTTCCTTTCGCCGGAGCAGGACCAGTAGGGATGCTAAGACCGACGCCGAGCGAAGCGCACAGCGCCGATCGCCGCGACGCGACGCGGGCAATCCGCCTTCCGCCAAAGCACCCGCCGGTCGCGGCGAAGCGGATCGGCGTGCTTCTCGTCAACCTCGGCACGCCGGAAGGCACGAGCTACTGGCCGATGCGGCGCTATCTCTCCGAGTTCCTCTCCGACCGCCGCGTCATCGAAATGTCGCCGTTTCTCTGGCAACCCATCTTGCAGGGAATCGTGCTCTCGTTCCGCCCGAAGAAGAGCGGCGCTCTCTACGCCGCGATCTGGAACAAGGAGCGGAACGAGTCGCCGCTCCGCACTTTCACGCGCGCGCAAGCGGAGAAGCTCGCGGCGGAGCTCGCGGGCGAGACGGAGATCATCGTCGATTGGGCGATGCGCTACGGCAGGCCGTCCATCCCCGAAAAGCTTGCCACACTCCGGGCAGCGGGCGCCGAGCGTGTTCTCGTCTTCCCGCTCTATCCACAATACAGCGCGACGACGACGGCGACGGTGAACGACGCCGCCTTCGACGCGCTGAAGACGATGCGCTGGCAGCCGGCGCTTCGCACGGTCCCGCCCTATCACGACGAGCCGGTCTATATCGACGCGCTCGCCGAATCGATCGAGAGCCATTTTTCGGGGCTCGGCTTCGAGCCCGAGATCCTGATCGCGTCCTATCACGGTCTGCCGAAATCCTATTTCGAGAAGGGCGATCCCTATCACTGCCATTGCCAGAAGACGTCGCGGCTCCTTGGCGAGCGGCTCGGCTGGCGCGAGGGCCGGCTTCTGACCACCTTCCAATCGCGCTTCGGGCCGGAGGAATGGCTGCAACCCTACACCGACAAGACAGTGGAGCGGCTCGCGTCGGAGGGCGTGAAGCGGATCGCGGTCGTCAATCCCGGCTTCGTCTCAGACTGTCTGGAGACGCTTGAGGAGATCGCGGTGCAGAACTGCGAGCTCTTCCTGCACAACGGCGGCGAGCACTTTTCGCACGTGCCCTGCCTGAACGATTCGTCGGCCGGGATGCGGGTGATCACGCAGATTGTCCTGCGCGAGCTCTCCGGCTGGATTTGACGCGGTCCTGCGAAGCAGAAGACGGCGCGATAGTGGCGCGGCGATGAAATTGCTGCGGCGCTAATCTGCGTTAACCGGCGCTTAACCACCACGGCCTCAAATCGTAAGGAAGCTGTTAACCGAGGCTCGTCCGGTGAACGTCGCCGTCCAACCCCGCAAATCGCTCCGCTTTCGCGGCCGTTCTTTCATGGCGCTTCTCTTCGCGCCGGAGCCGCCGCTCGAAGATTGGTTCGCCGAGCTCGATGCATGGTCGAAGAAATCGCCCGGCTATTTTGTCGGCCGGCCGATCATCCTCGATGTCTCCGCCTTGCCGCTCGACAAGGAAGGCCTGAGCAAGCTCATCGCCGACCTCGCGGAGCGCGACATCCGCGTCATGGGAATCGAAGGCACGAAGGCATCGTGGCTCGGGCTCGGCATGCCGCCGCTCGTCTCCGGCAGCCGTGCCGCGGGAATCAGCGATCTCGCCGATCTGACCGCGGCGCCGCCGCAAGCCGCCCCCCAGAAGGCCGGGGAAGCGGAGAAGCCGGTCGAGCCCGCTCCCGCCGCGGAGCCGCGGCGCGCGGCGTCGATGGTGCACGAGATGCCCGTCCGCTCCGGCCAGTCGGTGATCTTTCCGGAGGGCGACCTCACGATCCTCGGCTCGGTCGCCTCCGGCTCGGAGGTCGTCGCCGGCGGCTCGATCCACGTTTACGGCGCGCTGCGCGGCCGCGCGATCGCCGGCTCGACCGGCAATCCTTCCGCCCGCATCTTCTGCAACAAGCTCGAGGCAGAGCTCATCGCGATCGACGGCCTCTACCGCACGGCCGACGAGATGGATCCGCAATATCGCGGCCGGCCCGTGCAAGCGTGGCTCGACGGCGAAACCATGTCGATGGCGGCGCTCAGCTGACATTCCCAAGGAGGGTGGCGACGATGGCCAAAGTACTTGTCGTAACATCTGGCAAAGGCGGCGTCGGCAAGACGACCTCCACGGCAGCGCTCGGTGCGGCGCTTGCGCAAACCGGCAAGAATGTGGTCGTCGTCGATTTCGACGTGGGCCTCAGGAATCTCGATCTGGTCATGGGCGCGGAGCGCCGCGTGGTCTACGACCTGATCAACGTCGTGCAAGGCGACGCCAAGCTGAACCAGGCGCTGATCCGCGACAAGCGCGTCGATACGCTGTCGCTCCTCCCCGCCTCGCAGACACGCGACAAGGATGCGCTCTCCGAGGAAGGCGTCGAGCGCGTGATGGGAGAACTGCGCGAAAAATTCGACTGGGTGATCTGCGACAGCCCGGCGGGCATCGAGCGCGGCGCCACGCTCGCCATGCGTCATGCCGACGTTGCGGTTGTGGTGACCAACCCGGAAGTGTCGTCGGTGCGCGATTCCGACCGCATCATCGGGCTCCTCGATTCGAAGACGGCGAAGGCGGAGAAGGGCGAGCGCATCGAAAAGCACCTGCTTCTCACCCGCTACGACCCGAGCCGCGCCGACCGCGGCGAGATGCTGAAGACGGAAGACGTGCTCGAAATCCTCTCCATTCCGTTGCTCGGCATCATTCCGGAGAGCGAGGAGGTGCTGCGCGCCTCCAACGTCGGCTCGCCGATCACCATCGCCAATCCGCTCTCCGCCGCGGGGCGCGCTTATTCCGACGCGGCGCGCCGGCTCTCCGGCGAGACGGTGGTGCTCACCGTGCCGCGGGACAAGCGCGGCCTCTTCGGCAAACTCTTCATGCGGAGGGCCGCATGAACCTCTTCAACCTGTTCAGGAAGGGCGGATCGGCGCCGATCGCTCGCGATCGGCTGCAGATCCTGCTCGCACACGAACGCACCATTGCCGGCGGCTCCGACCTCGTCGCGGCGCTGCGCGAGGAGATCCTGGCCGTCATCAAGAAGCACGTGCAGGTCGATCAGGAGAAGGTGCAGGTCAGGATGGATCGCGGCGAGTCGGTGTCGACTCTCGAGGTCGAGATCGAGATCCCAACCCCGATCAAGAAGGTGAAGGCGCCGCCGCCAAAGATGGCTGCCGCGGCTGCTTCGGCCACAGCGTCTTAGCGCCGCGCGTTCGCTGCCGCCGAGCGTGCGCGTCGTCAGTCCGTCATGTGTTTGGCGAAGGCGTCCTTGAAACCCGGATGCCAGCGCGAGAGCGCCGGCCGGTTCAAGACGACGTCGTCCATCGCCCAGCGCATGCGCTTCTCGTCCATAGCGCGCGTCACGTCGTTGTCCGGACAGAGGATGTAGAAGTCGCCGGCCGCGAGGCCCTCGAGCATGAAATCCACCACCTGCTCGGAGGTCCACGCGCCGGCCGGCTTTTCCTTGCGCTCGCCGCGCGTCAGTGCGGTGAAGGTGAAGCCGGGGATCAGAAGGTGCGCCGTCACCTGGCAGCCGGCGATGTTGCGAAGCTCGTGCGCGAGCGCTTCCGTCACCACTTTCACGCCGGCCTTCGAGACGTTGTAGGCGGTCTCGCCGGGCGGGCAGGTGATTCCCTGCTTGGAGCCGGTGTTGATGATCGCCGCCGGCTTCTCTTGCGCGATGATGGCCGGGCCGAAGACCTGCATGCCGTTGACGACGCCCCAGAGATTGGTGTCGAGGATCGCCCGCCAGCGCTCGGGATCGCCGAAGAGCGTGGCGCCGGCGCCGCCGCGTCCGGCATTGTTCATCAATAGCCCGACCTCGCCGAACGCGTCGTAGGCGCGCTGCTTCAGGCGCTCTACGTCCGCGCGCTTCGAGACGTCTGTCGGGACGGCGATCACGTCGCTCTGGCGGCCGGCGCGCGCCGCCACGCCCGCTGCTGCCTTCTCCAGGGCGTCGACGTTAGCGTCTGCCATGCACACCTTCATGCCGAAATCGGCGAAGCGCTCGGCGGCGGCAAGTCCGATGCCCGACGCCGCGCCGGTGATCACGGCGACGCGGCCCTTCTCGATTGCGGGATGTTGCGGCATCTCACTGTCCTCTCGTCATTACGGCGCGTGCAATTCCGGCGCGGCTTGCACTGATGGATGAAATTCAAACGGCTGACCAGCGCGAGACCGGTGTTCACGTCGCCGATCTTAAGGAAGCATTCAGCCTGCTGCCAGTTTGCGTAAATTTGTATACGAAATCTCGGCAATCGACCGCCTACCTCCGACGTGTGTTTCATGCGGAGAAGTGAAGCGGCTGATGCCGGAGACAAACTGGGGCGCATTGCGTCGTTTCGGCCGCGACGACCGCGGCAATATTGCAATCCTGTTCGCAGCGGCAAGCGTGCCGCTCATTCTGGCCATGGGAGGCGCTGCGGATATCGCGCGTTTCACCCGCTACAGGACCCAACTCTCAAACGCAGTGGATTCCGCGGCGCTCGCTCTGGCGAGGCGCGGCGAAGACGATACGGCGACGCAGGCGACGCAGTTCGTAACGGACTATGTCAGTGGTCTCGAGCTCGAAGACCCGAAGTTCACATTAAACGACCTCACCGTAACAAAGACCTCGAACGGCTTCCACGTCGATGCCGGCGCGACGATGGACACGATCTTTCTTTCTTTTACCGGCTTTGCGGGTGGCTCTTTCTCGTCGATGGACATGGATATCCAGGCGGAGGTCGTCAGTTCCTCCAATCGGGTGGAGCTGGCGCTCGTCCTCGACAATACCGGCTCGATGAACTGCGGCGCCGTGGTCTCCTGGTCCTGCACCGGCAATTGGAGCAGCCCGGGCTCCGGCAGCCGCATCGCCGGGCTGAAGAGCGCGGCCCAAAAGCTCATCGACGTGCTGATGACCGACGAGGCGGTCGCCAACGGCTACGCCAAGGTCGGCGTCGTGCCGTTCGAAGGCACCGTCAACATCAAAAACTCGGCGCTCGATTATTCCTGGCTCGATTGGAATGATGTCGCCACGGCCAAATACAACGGGCGCAACTTCAACGACTATAACGTCGACACCTCAAACGACAGCTGCACCACGACCACGACCCCCGGCCATTACGAGTGGCATTACTATCACTGGGTCTGGGTCGCAGGCGGAACGACGACCACCTGCTCGGCGACCGACGAGCGGGTCGGCCACAAGTGGCTGTTCGATCAGCTGCATGCCAAAGATTCGAGCGTCAGCTGGGCCGGTTGCGTCGAAATGCGCGCCGACCCCTACGACCAGAACGACACGGCGCCGGATGCCTCGAATCCCGACACGCTTTTCGTGCCGTTCTTCTGGCCCGACGAGCCGGACAGCGACAACGACAACGGCGACGATTACACCAACGACTATCTCGACGACGACACCAGCTCGAACGGCAGCGCCGCGCAGAAGAAGACAGAGAAATATCTGACCTCGACCGTGAGCTGGCATTCCGGGAAGAAGGACACGAGCTTTCCTTATGAGAGCGGCCCGAACTATGGCTGCCCGCGCCCGATTCTTCCGCTCACGAGTGACAAGAGCGCGGTCGAGAGCTCACTCAACAGCATGATCGCCTATCCTGCCATGGGCACGTACATCCCGACCGGCCTAGCGTGGGGATGGCGTGTGCTTTCGCATGGTGCACCATTCACCGAGGGCGTGGGATCCGGCGACCAGAACTACGACAAGACGGTAAAGGCGATCGTGCTTCTGACCGACGGCGAGAACTCCGTCACCGGCATAAGCAACCACAACAAGTCGATCTTCAGCGCCTACAACTATATCGGGCTCAATGTGGACGGCGACTACCGGCTCGGCTCCAACGACGCGGCGACCGCCGAGGCGAACCTCAATGCGAAGACCGCGAGCCTCTGTGAAAACGTCAAGAACGACCACATAAGGCTCTACACGATCACGTTCGGCGATATCCCGAGCGCGGCGGAGTCGCTCATGCACGACTGCGCGAGCGTGCAGGACGGCGAGAGGCTCTATTACCACGCGCCGAGCAACGCGGAGCTGGAGAGCATCTTCTATGCGATCGGCCAGGACTTGGCCGACATCCACCTGTCGATGTGACGCGCGCGGCTTCCTTGCAAAAATGAAGCGCCGGGTCGAATGACCCGGCGCTCGATTTAATCCTGAGACAGCTGTGCCGGCCTATGCGGCCTTCGCCTTCGGGGCCGGTTCGGCGTGGCGGATCTCGGTGCCGAGCACCTCAAGGCAGTATTTCATGAACATCGCGAGGCCCGGCCAGCCCTTGGCGGAAACCAGCTTGCCGTCGCGATGCGCGCCGGTCGGCGGGACGTCGATGTATTTGCCGCCGACGGCGGTCACCTCCGGCTCGCAATATTCGAGCGCCGCGACCTCCTTGCCGCGGATCGTCTCCGGCACGGCCATCAACACCTGCGCGCCGTGGCAGATGGTGAAGATCGGCTTATCCTTCTCATGGAAGTGGCGGATGATCGCCTGAACGCGCTTGTCGATGCGGATGTATTCCGGGCCGCGTCCGCCGGCGACGTAGACGGCGTCGTATTGCTCCGGCTTCACGTCGGAAAAGCTCTTCTTCAGCGGGAAGTTATGGCCGGCCTTCTCGGTGTAGGTCTTGTCGCCTTCGAAATCGTGTAGCGAGGTCTTCAGGATCTCGCCCTTCTTCTTGTCGGGGCAGACCACGTCGACCTCGTGGCCGACCGCCTGCATCCCCTGCTCGAAAACAAAGATCTCGTATTCCTCGCTGAAATCGCCCGTCAGCATCAGGATCTTCTTGCCGGCCATGATGGTGCGTTCCCCTTTCTCGGTCGCGCAGCCTGGGCCGCGCGGATGATTTGGCGGGGCGGAAGCTAGCATAGGTTTCGCTGCCTCGACTACCGAGACGGGCGCCGAAATCGGCGCCCGGGGTGGTTCAGCCGCCGCCTCCGAAACTTTAGTCAAAGACGCGGCGGCGCGGCCTTTGAGCGCGCGGCCGGTCGATCCGGCAAGGCTGGTCCCGGTCACGAAAATTGCGATTTTACGCGACTCTCGCCATATCTCCTGCGGGGCATGGGAGATTTCCGCATGAACGGCTTCGACATCGTCGTCATCGTCCTCGTCGTTTTCGCCGTGATCGTCATCATCTCGGCGGTGAAGACGGTGCCGCAGGGCCACAATTACACGGTCGAGCGCTTCGGCCGCTACACCAAGACGCTGAAGCCCGGACTCAACATCATCACGCCCTTCGTCGACCGCATCGGCGCCAAGATGAACATGATGGAGACGGTGCTCGACGTGCCGAGCCAGGAGGTGATCACCAAGGACAACGCCACGGTGACCGCGAACGGCATCACCTTCTACCAGGTCATGGACGCGGCGCGCGCGGCCTACGAGGTGAACAAGCTGGAGAACGCCATCCTGAACCTCACCATGACCAACATCCGCTCGGTCATGGGCTCGATGCAGCTCGACGAGCTCCTGTCGAACCGCGACGAGATCAACGAGCGGCTCCTGCGCGTCGTCGACGCGGCGGCGGGGCCGTGGGGCGTGAAGATCACCCGCATCGAGATCAAGGACATCGATCCGCCGCGCAACCTCGTCGATTCCATGGCGCGCCAGATGATGGCGGAACGCGAGAAGCGCGCCACCATCCTAGAGGCGGAAGGCAAGCGCCAGTCGGAGATCCTGAAGGCGGAGGGCCAGAAGCAGGCGCGCATCCTCGAAGCGGAGGGCCGCAAGGAAGCGGCGTTTCGCGACGCCGACGCGCGCGAGCGGCTGGCCGAGGCCGAGGCCAAGGCGACGACCGTCGTTAGCGAGGCGATCGCCGCCGGCGACGTGCAGGCGATCAACTACTTCGTGGCGCAGAAATACGTCGAGGCGCTTTCCGCCTTTGCGCATTCGCCGAACCAGAAGACTTTCCTGATGCCGGTCGAGACGTCCGGCATCATCGGCGCGCTCGCCGGCATCGGCGAGATCGCGCGGCAGACCTTCAGCGGCGAGGCGCCGGCGTGCGCAGCGGCGCGCCGGCTCCGTGCCGCCCGCGGGTTCGCCGCAGCCGGCGACGGTGGTGACGGTGCGTCCGCCTGAGGACTTCACATGATCGCGAATCTGATCGCGGCGCTCGGCGGCTGGTCGTGGTGGGTGCTCGGGCTCGTGCTTCTCGGCGCTGGAGGTGCTGCTGCCCGGCTTCTTCTTCCTCTGGTTCGGCGTCGCGGCGATCCTGATCGGGGTCAGCGCGCTTCTGATCGACTGGCCGTGGCAGTTGCAGGTCGTCGGCTTCGTCGTGCTTTCCGCGATCACGGCGCTGATCGGCCGCCGCTTCTATGGCACCGCGAACGGCGACACGGCCGATCCGCTGCTCAATCTTCGCGGCAACCGGCTTGAGGGCCGCACCTTCGTTCTCTCCGAGCCGATCGTGGAAGGGCAGCGGGCGGGTCAAGATCGACGACACGGTCTGGCAGGTGCGCGGGCCCGATGCGCCGGCCGGCGCGCGGATCAAGGTCTCCGGCGCCGACGGCACGGTGCTGATCGTGACGAACGCGTGAGTGCTTGCCTCACTCCCGCATACCTCGCCGTCGTCATTCTCGGGCGGAGCGAAGCGGAGACCCGAGAACCCAGCTGAAGATACTGCCTCGAGCCCTCGGGTCTCGCTGCGCTCGCCCGAGGGTGACGGTCTCTATGAGCGGGAGTCGGCGTAGCTGGGTCAGGCGACGCCGGTCCGAAGCAGATCGTGCAGGTGCACGATGCCGACCGGCTTCCTGCGCTCCACCACAAAGAGCGCGGTGATCGAGGCGGCGTTCAGCACATCGAGCGCGGAGGCGACGAGCGCGTCCGGGCCGATGGTCTTCGGCTCGCGCGTCATCACCGTCTCGACCGGCTGATCCAGGATATCGCCGGAGAGGTGGCGGCGGAGGTCGCCGTCGGTGATGATGCCGACGAGTTCGCCCTTCGCGTCGGTGATGCCGAGGCAGCCGAAGCCCTTCTGGCTGATCAGGAGCAGCGCCTCGCGCATCCGCGTGCCGAGCGGCGCGAGCGGCAGCCGCTCGCCGGAATGCATCACGTCGCGCACGCGCGCGAGGTTGGCGCCGAGCGAGCCGCCCGGATGGAACTTCAGGAAGTCGTCGGCGGTGAAGCCGCGCGCCTCCAGCAGCGCGATCGCCAAGCGCGTCGCCGAGCGCCATCTGGATCAGGTCGAGGTGGTCGGCGCGAGGCCATGCGGGCACGCCTCCTCGACCTTGGGCAGGATCAGCGCCACGTCGGCGGCCTTGGCGAGCGTCGAGCTCGCGCCGGCAGTGACCGCGACGAGCGGCACGCGGAAGCGCTTGGCGTAGAGGAGGATGCTCCGAAGCTCCGCCGTCTCGCCCGACCAGGAGAGCGCCAGCACCACGTCGTCGCGCGGGTTGATCATGCCGAGATCGCCGTGGCTCGCCTCGGCGGCGTGCACGAAGAGGGCGGGCGTGCCGGTCGAGGCGAGCGTCGCGGCGATCTTGGTGCCGACATGGCCGCTCTTGCCCATGCCGGTGACGACGACGCGGCCCGACGCCGCGCCGATCAGCCCGAGCGCCGCCTCGAAGGGAGCGCGCATCTCGCCTTGGAGCGCCGCCTCCAGCGCCTTCAGCCCGGCGGATGCGACGCGCAGCGTGCGCAGTGCCGGGCCGGATTCGGATGTGGAAACGGTGGAGGCGAGGGGGACGCGGGGCATTTTCGACTTCCTTTTTGTGACGGCTTAGCACGGCCTTTGGGCGCGTGGCGAGGGTTCCGGAAACGCGTTGTTAACCACGCCGCTTTACCTCTCGTTAAGCGGGCTGCGGCGTGGGGCCGGGCGCCGCGCGCCCGGGCCGACATGCGCAAAAGACGAGTCCTTGCCACTGCCATCCTCGCCGCCGCGCCGTTCTCGGCGTTCTTCGGCAGTGCCGCGCAGGAACAGACGCCGACGCCGAGCGTCGACAATCCGCCGATCGACTTCGTCATCCGCCCCTCCGAGGACATCGGCGACGGGACGGACGGCGACATCTGGAACTGGGATAACGGCGAGCCCGAGCCCTCGCTCCTCGACAAGCCGATCGGGCCGCCGCTCGCCGGCCCGACGGAGGAGGATCAGATCGGCCCGCCGCTCGCGGGGCCGGAGCCCGAGCCGCTGCCGGTGCGCGAGCGCAAAGTCCGCCGCCAGGAGACGGAAGACCCCTTCGCGCAACAGGGCATCAATATCGGCAGCTTCGTCATCCGCCCCTCGATCGAGATCGGCGGCGATTGGACGAACAATATTTTGGGAAGCGCCAACAGGAGGAGCGCGGTCGGTCTCGTCGTCGCCCCGGAGATCAACGTGCGCTCCGAGGGCGAGCGCTACGAATTCGAGGCGGATGCCTCCGGCGAGGCGACCCAATACAAGGACGACGCGTTTGACGACCGGTCGGTGCAAGCCCGCGCCAAGCTTCGTTATGACCTCTCCTCGCGCACCTCGCTTTTCACGGAAGCCGACTATTCGCGCTTCCTCGAAGGCTTCTCCGATCCCGATACGCCGAACGGGGCCGCGAAGCGTCCGGCCGTCGACAGCATCGAGGCTTCGCTCGGCGTGGAGCAGCGCTTCGGGCGCCTGAGCGGGCGTCTGACGACCTTCGCGGAGCGCTCGACCTACGCAGACGTGCCGCTCGTCGGCGGCGGCACCCTCTCGCGCGCCGGGGAGGACAACACCGACATCGGCGTGCGCCTGCGCACCGGCTACGCGACGAGCGCGAGCCTCCGCCCGTTCACCGAGGTCGCGGTCGGCACGCGCGTCTACGACAATTCGGCCGACGACAACAGTTTCAAGCGCTCCTCGGTCTGGGGCGAGCTTCGCGGCGGCCTCGTGATCGACCGCGGCGACAAGCTCTCCGGCGAGGCCTCGCTCGGCTATCGGCACGAGGACGTCGAAGACGATCGGCTGAAAGATCTGAACGTGCTCCTCGCCAACGCCGCGATCCTGTGGTCGCCGCAACGGCTGACGGACGTGAAGCTCGACCTCTCCACCACGATCAGTCCGACGAACACGCCCGGCGCCTCGGCGACGGTGCTTTATTCAGGCACATTGACGCTGACGCGCAATTTGACGCCGCGCGTGCGCGGCGAGGCCGGCATCGGCCTCTCCTACGAACACCGCATCGGCGACAACTGGCGCGACGTGACGTTCTCCGGCTTTGCCGGCGCGTCCTACGCCTTCAACCGCACCGCCTCGATCGAGGGCCGTTACCTCTACGAGCGCACCGACCGCAACGAGGCGGACGGGAAATACGATTCGCACGAGGTTAGCGTCCGTCTGCGCCTGCAGCGGTAGCGCTCACGTCCCCTCGTCGCCGAGGAGCGCGGTCAGCGCAGCGCGGAATTCCGAGCCGATGTCGGGGCGCGAGAGCGCATAGGCGACGTTCGCCATCAGGAAGCCGGCCTTGGTGCCAGTGTCGTGCGTGCGGCCGCGATAGCGGAAGCCGGTGAAGCGCTGCGTCTTTGAAAGCCGCTTCATGGCGTCGGTGATGTGGATCTCGCCGCCGGCACCGGGCTCCTGGTCCTCCAGAAGGTCGAAGATCTCCGGCTGCAATATGTAGCGGCCCGAGATGAAGAGGTTCGACGGCGCGTCCTCGCGCTTCGGCTTCTCCACCATCTGCGTGATCCGGAATCCGGTCTCGTCCTCCTCGCCGACACCGACGATGCCGTAGCGGCTGACGAACTCGGGCGCCGCCTCCTCGACGGCGATGACGTTGCCGCCGTGCTTCTCGTAGGCGCCGAGCATCTGCTTCAGGCAGCCGGGGCTCATCAGCATGTCGGGGAGGAGCACGGCGAAGGGCTCGCGGCCGATCAGCTCGCGGGCGCACCAGATGGCGTGGCCCAGCCCAAGCGGCGACTGCTGGCGTGTGAAGGCGATGGTGCCGGCCTCGGGGAGATCGCGGCGGAGCATCTCCAGAATGTCGGTCTTGCCGCGCTCCTTGAGCGTCGCCTCGAGCTCGTAGGCGATGTCGAAATGGTCGGCGATGACGCCCTTGTTGCGGCCGGTGACGAAGACGAGATGCTCGATCCCCGCCTCGCGCGCCTCGTCGACGACGTATTGCAGCGCCGGGCGGTCGACGACGGTCAGCATCTCCTTCGGCACCGCTTTGGTTGCCGGCAGGAAGCGGGTGCCGAGACCGGCGACCGGGAAAACGGCTTTACGGAGCTGGTTTACCACGCGAGGACCTTTTGATTGCTCATCGTTTCCAATCCCTTACCCTAAATTCAGCGGCCCGGTTAGAGGCCGGAGGTGCGGGGTCAAGAGTGTCATGAGCGTTCTCGTCACCGGAGGCGCCGGCTATATCGGCAGCCACATGGTCTGCGAGCTTGTCGACCGCGGCGAGCGTGTCGTCGTCCTCGACGATCTTTCAACCGGATTCGATTGGGCGGTGGCGCCCGAAGCCGAGCTCGTCATCGGCGACGTCGGCGACCGCGTGCTGCTCGACCGGCTGATGCAGTCTCGCGCGGTCGAGACCGTGATGCATTTTGCCGGTTCCGTCGTGGTGCCGGACTCCGTCGCCGATCCGCTCGGCTACTATCTGAACAACACGGTGAAGTCGCGCGAGCTGATCGCCGCCGCGGTGACGAACGGCGTCACCCGCTTCGTCTTCTCTTCCACCTCGGCGGTCTACGGCGCGGCGGAGACGATTCCGGTCGTCGAAGAGGCGCCGCTCGACCCGATGTCGCCCTACGGCGCCTCCAAGGCGATGACGGAGCGCATGCTTGCCGATTCCGGCGTCGCCTACGGGCTTCGCTGCGTCGTGCTTCGCTACTTCAACGTCGCCGGCGCCGACCCGATGGGCCGCACCGGCCAGTCGACGCGCGGCGCGACGCACATCCTGAAGGTCGCGATCGAGGCGGCAACCGGTCAGCGCGACCACGTCGCCGTGTTCGGCACCGACTACGACACGTCCGACGGCACCGGCGTTCGCGATTACATCCACGTCACCGACCTCGTCCGCGCCCATGCCGCGGCGCTCGATCATTTGCGCGCCGGCGGCGAAAGCCTGGTTCTGAACTGCGGCTACGGGCGCGGCTACTCGGTGCTGGAGCTTCTCGACGCCGTGCAGCGCGTCTCCGGACGCCCGCTCGACATCCGCCCGCGCGCCCGCCGCCCCGGCGACGTGCCGGCGATGATCGCCGCCGCCGACAAGATCCGCAAGACGCTCGCCTGGACGCCGCAATACGACGACCTCGACACGATCGTCGCGCATGCGCTCGCCTGGGAGACGCAGCTCCTCGAAAAGCGCAAGGCGGCGTAGGCAAAGGCGCTTACCGAAACCATCAAGCTCACTTCCAACTTGATCTCAGCCCCCGGTCGATGGCCGGGGGTTTTGCTTTTGCCGCTCGCAAGGTAGCGCCGGTGGCGGCCGTCCAGGGTTGCCAATGCTCGCCTTCGGCAGCAATATCAGATCATCAGGCGGATGCCGGTTGAAGTCTCAAAAGGCCCGTTTTCCGGCGGACGTCGGGTGTGGAAAGAAGGCGTATGAACGAGCATTCCGCAAACCTGCAGCGCGAGGCATTATCCGACCAGACGTCGGTCCCGACGATCACGCGTTCGCTTCTCGGCAAATACGCGCGGCAATTCGATAGTTCTCCTGTATCGTTCAAGGTCATTCTCCCGGATGGTTCCGTTCAGCTTTTCGGAAAGGATGCGCCGCGCTTCAAGGTCACGCTGAAGAACGCCAAGGCGTTGCGCGCGGTGAGCAGCATGGACGAGGGACGCATCGCCGATGCTTACGTCGCCGGCGACCTCGATATCGAAGGAGACATGCTGGCCCCTTATGCCTTGCGGGAGGCGATGAAGGATTTTCATCCCCTCACCACCATCTGGCGCTTCCTGCAGCCGCTGCTTTTTGGCCAGGTTCGCACGAACAAGCAGGCGATCACCGGCCACTACGAAATCGATCCAGACTTCTTCCTGGGCTTCCTCGATCCGAAAACGCCCTGCTACACGCAGGGCATGTACGAGACGGCGGACGAGCCGCTCGATGTGGCGACGCTCAGGAAGTTCGACTACTGCTTTGAGAAATGCGGCCTGAAGCCCGGCGACCATATCCTTGAGGTCGGACCCGGCTGGGGCGCGTGGTTCGAATATGCCTCGCGCCGCGGCGTGAAATGCACGGGCATCACCATTTCCCAGGTCTCGATCGACTATCTGGCGGAGCGGGCGAAAGCCCTCGGTTTCGACTGGGAGCTGATCAATATCGACCTTCTGGAATACCAGACCGAGCGGAAATATGACGCCATCGTCATCATGGGCGTGATCGAGCACCTACCCGACTACAAGAAGGTCCTCGATAAATTCGTGACGCTGGTCAAACCAGGCGGCAAGATCTTTCTCGACGGCAGCGCCGACAAGGAGAAATACGCCCAATCCTCCTATATCGTGAAATACATCTACCCCGGCAATCACAGCTACCTGGTTCTGCATGATTTTCTCGAGCAGCTTTCCAACACGCCGCTTGAAGTCCTGGAGCTGCTCAACGACCGCGTCAGCTATTTCCTTACGGCCAAGCAATGGGCCGTCAACTTCGACAACAATCGCGAGGCGATCATCGCCCGCTTCGGCGAGTTCAATTATCGTCGTTTCCGACTTTACCTCTGGGGCGCCGCCTACGAGTTTCTCTCACGCGGCATGTCCTGCTACCGCATGATCCTTCAATCGCCGGAGGCGTTTGTTTTGGTGGGGGATTGCAGGGGCGATGCACCGCTGGCCAGTTGTCAGGACGCTTGACCGGCTCGCGAACGCCCGGTGACCAAATCGCATTGTCCCGGCAGTTGCCCCCGGCAGTGCCGTCAGGCCCGAACGCCGCGAAATTCCAGGGGCGGGGGAACGGTTAACGAACGCTTTCCACTTCCCGGCCCATCATATCCTCGCCCAATTCGCCGGCCCTAATTATGGCCGGCCGAGCGCGCGGGAAGGGGAGAAGATGCGGCCATTCGCACGTCTGTTCGCCATCACGTTCCTCGGTTTTGCCCTGATCGGCGGCCCGCTCGTCGGGTCGGGCCGCGCCGACGCGGGCTTCGACCGATGGGTGCAGAATTTCTGGCCGACGGCGAAGGCGGCCGGCATCTCCCGCGCGATCTACAACGCGGCGTTTCGGGGCGTGACGCCCGACCCTGAGGTTCTCGACAAGGCGCACTTCCAGCCGGAATTCGCGACGCCGATCTGGCAGTACGTGGTGACGCGCGTCTCGGAGGAGCGCGTCGCGACCGGGCGCGACATGCTGCGGCAATACAAGCCGCTGCTCGACCGCATCGAGAGCCGCTACGGCGTCGACCGGCACATCGTCGTGGCGATCTGGGGCATGGAATCCACCTACGGCCAGATCCTCTCCGACCCGACCGTTGTGAAGAGCGTCGTGCGCTCGCTCGCAACGCTCGCCTACGCCGATCCGCCGCGCGCGAAGTTCGGCCGGCAGCAACTCATTGCGGCGCTGAAGATCCTGCAGCACGGCGACATCTCCGTCGCCGGTCTCACCGGTTCCTGGGCCGGCGCCATGGGGCACACCCAGTTCATCCCCACCACCTACCAGGCCTATGCCGTCGATTTCGACGGCGACGGGCGGCGCGACATGTGGAACTCGCCGGCTGATGCGCTCGCCTCCACCGCCAACTACCTGAAGAGGGCGGGATGGATTTCGGGCGCGACCTGGGGCTACGAAGTGACGCTTCCCGCGAATTTCAACTACAAGCTCGCCAGGGACGGCAAGTCGCGGAAGCTCAGCGCGTGGATGCGCCTCGGCGTCGAGCGCGTCGAAGGAAAGCAGTTCCCGCGGCGGGGCGACAACGCCGTCCTGATCGCGCCTGCCGGCGCCGACGGACCGGCGTTCCTGATGCTCAGGAACCACTTCGTCATCAAGCGCTACAACAATTCCACCGCCTACGCGCTCGCCGTCGGACATCTCGCCGATCGGCTGAGGGGTGGCGAGGATTTCGTGCATCCCTGGCCGAACGGCGAGCGGCCGCTGACGCAGGCGGAGATGGAGGAATTGCAGCGACATCTCGCCGAAGCCGGCTATTATGACGGCGAGATCGACGGCAAGCTCGGGCCGGCGTCCCGCGCAGCGATCCGCGCTTATCAGAGCGGCCGGGGGATTACCGCAGACGGCTTCGGGGGCCTGCAGCTTCTGCAGACATTGCGCAGCGGCTGATTTGGGAACACAAGGACGCGGATGATCCGGACCGGTGCAGTTCTAGGCCTTGTCCTCGGCTTCGCGACTTTTGCGGCCGCGGTCGCTCCGCCCGCGCCGAGCTTCGCTCAGGACGGCCAGATCGTCGTTGCGCAGAACAACAACCGGCCGGGCTTCTTCCGACGGCTCTTCGGGGGCATCCGCGAGATCGCGCCGCCGCCCCCGGCATTCAATCCGCAGCAGCTCTTCCCCGGCTTTGACAGCGGCAAGCAGCGCCAACGGCGCGTCCGCGCGCCGGCGGCGGCGCCGGTGCCGCGCGAGGTCGCGGCGGTGGAGAAAGCGGATGACGCCAAGCGCGCGATGGTCGTCGGCGACTTCATGGCGAGCGCCCTCGCCAAGGGTCTGGCGGACGCCTATCGGGACAACGCCAACGTCGTCGTGATCGACGCGACCAGCGGCTCCTCGGGTCTCGTGCGCAACGACTTCTACGACTGGCCGGCAAAGCTTCCCGGCATCGTGGCTGACCAGAAGCCGGATGCGATCCTGGTCATGATCGGCGGCAATGACCGGCAAGGCATCCAGACGGATTCCGGTGCGCAGGCGCTTGGGACGGATGGCTGGCGTGCCGCCTATGCCGCGCGCGTCGCCGCCTTCGCCGACGTGCTCAAGGCGACGGGGAAGCCGGTTCTTTGGGGCGGGCTCGTGCCGGTGGCCTCGGCTGTCATGGCGCGTGACTACAGTGGCTTCAACAGCATTATGCGCGAGCAGCTTGAGGCCAAGGGGCTGCCCTTCATCGACATGTGGAACGGATTTGCCGACGACGAAGGCAAATACGTCGACGTCGGTCCCGACGTGGGCGGACAGTCGGTGCAGCTTCGCGCCAGCGACGGCCTGAACTTCACCAAGGCCGGGCAGCGTAAGCTCGCCTATTTCGTCGAGCAGGAGCTGAGCGACATTTTCGGCGGAACCGGACCGCAGGTCGCCGCGGCCGACGCCGCCGCAGCGGCGCGGGCCGGGCCGGACGCGCCGAAGATCGGGCCGATGGTGCCGATCGATGCGCTGAACCTTGCCGGCGCGGACGCGCTCTCCGCAAGCGACGCGGAGCGCGGCAGCGCCGCGGCGACGATCTCGGCGCGCCTCTCCGACGAGCACTCGGAGCCGCCGCCGGCGGCCAGGGTCAATTCCTACGTCTGGCCGCCGCGGCCGGCGGCGCCGACGAGCGCAGCGGCGCCTGAAGCAGCCACTGAGACGCCTGAAGCCAGCTCCGCGGCGACGCCGGACGCCGCTGCCTCAGCGCGCTGATTCCACCTCGCCGCGGACGATCGCAGCACCCTCCACCATCGCCCGCATCTTCCCGAAGGCGACGTCGCGCGGCAGGTATTTCATGCCGCAGTCCGGCGCCACCACGATCTTCTGCGCCGGCACGAAAGGAAGCGCACGGCGGATGCGCTCCGCCACCGTCTCCGGCGTCTCGACCGTCACGTCGGAGAGATCGATCACGCCGAGGATGATCGTCTTGCCGGGCAGCGTCTTCAGCACCGACGTGTCGAGCTTCGACTGCGCCGTCTCGATCGAGATCTGGTCGAGCGGCGTATCGGCGAACTCGGGAAGGAACGAATAGCCCTCCGGGCGCACGTGGATGATCGCGGCGTAGCCGAAGCAGATATGGAGCGCCTTCGTGCCGGTGACGCCGTCGAGCGCGCGCCTTAGCGCCTTCAGGCCATACTGGCGCGCCTTCTCCGGCCGTGCCTGCATGTAGGGCTCGTCGATCTGCACGATGTCGGCGCCGGCGGCGAAGAGGTCCTTGATCTCCTCGTTCACGGCCGCCGCGTAGTCGAGTGCCAGCGTCTCTTCGCTTTCGTAGAAGTCGTTCTGCGCCTGCTGCGACATGGTGAAGGGGCCGGGCACAGTCATCTTCACCATGCGGTCGGTGTTCTTCTTCAGGAATTCTAGATCGCGCACTTCGACGGCGTGCTTGCGCCGAATCTTGCCGGCGACGCGTGGCACCGGGTTCGGGTGGCCGGAGCGGTCGAGCGCGGTGCCGGGATTGTCGAGATCGACGCCTTCGAGCGCGGTCGCGAAGCGGTTCGAGTAGCTCTCGCGCCGCATTTCGCCGTCGGTGATGATGTCGAGCCCGGCGCGCTCCTGGTCACGGATGGCAAGGAGCGTGGCGTCGTCCTGCGCGTCCTCCAGGAATTCCGGCGTCACCCGCCAGAGCTCCTTCGCACGCACGCGCGGGGGGAAGCGCCCGGCGAGCTTCTTGCGGTCGATCAGCCAGTCGGGCTGCGCGTAGGAGCCGACAAGCGACGTCGGAAAGAGCTTTGGCATGGCGTTTCCTCGGGGGGTTTTGCGGCGGGCTTTTTGCGCATCTTAGCGCGGCGCGGCGTGCGCGAAAGCCTGGCGCCGACCGGTGAGCGCGGAAGCGTGCGTTGTCGCGCCGCATTGACGTGCGACTGCGCGGCATCGCGCCGCGTCCGCGCGATCAATAACCTGAGTCGGTAGCTGGCCGAGCGGGAAAAGGCTCGGCTGCGCTATCCTCAGCGCGGCAACGTCGTCTCGCCCATCAGGTATTTGTCGACGGCGTGGGCGGCCTGGCGGCCCTCGCGGATTGCCCAGACGACCAGAGACTGGCCGCGGCGCATGTCGCCGGCGGAGAACACCTTCGGGTTCGAGGTCCGGTAGTCGTCCATCGTCGCCTTGACGTTGCCGCGCGGGTCGAGCTCAAGACCGAGCTCCTCGATCATGCCCTCGTGCACCGGCGAGACGAAGCCCATGGCGAGGAGCACGAGGTCGGCCTTGAGATCGAACTCGCTGCCGGGGATCGGCTTGAAGGAGGCGTCGGCGCGGGCGCAGTGCAGCCACTTCACGCGCCCGTCGCGGCCGGAGAAGCGGGTGGTCACCACGGCAAACTCGCGCTGCGCGCCTTCCTCCTGGCTCGACGAGGTTCTGAGCTTCAAGGGCCAGTTCGGCCAGGTCAGAAGCTTGTCCTCCTTCGCCGGCGGCTGCGGCATGATCTCAAGCTGGGTGACGGTGACCGCGCCCTGGCGGAAGGCGGTGCCGATGCAGTCGGAGCCGGTGTCGCCGCCGCCGATGACGATGACGTATTTGCTGTCGGCGACGATCGGCTCTCCCGCGAGCTGCTTCTCGCCGGAGACGCGGCGGTTCTGCTGCGGCAGGTAGTCCATGGCGAAGTGGACGCCGCGGAGCTCGCGGCCCTCGATCGGGAGATCGCGTCCCTTCTCCGAGCCGCCGGTCAAGACCACCGCGTCGTGCCCGTCGAGAAGCGTCTTCGCCTTCAACGTCACGCCGACGTGGACGCCGTAGTGGAAGGTGACGCCCTCCGCCTCCATCTGCTTCACGCGGCGGTCGATAATCGCCTTTTCCATCTTGAAGTCGGGAATGCCGTAGCGGAGAAGCCCGCCGGCCTTGGCGTTCTTCTCGTAGAGGTGCACGTCATGCCCGGCGCGCGCGAGCTGCTGCGCGCAGGCCATGCCGGCCGGTCCCGAGCCGATCACGGCGACGCGCTTTCCGGTCTTCATGGCCGGGATTTCCGGCGCGACCCAGCCCTCCTGGAAGCCGCGATCGGCGATCGCCGCCTCGATCGTCTTGATGGTCACCGGCTGCTCGATCAGGTTCAGCGTGCACGACGCCTCGCAGGGCGCCGGGCAGACGCGGCCGGTCACTTCGGGGAAGTTGTTGGTCGTGTGGAGGTTCTGCAGCGCGCCCTTCCAGTCGCCGTTGTAGACGAGGTCGTTCCAGTCGGGGATCTGGTTGTTGACCGGGCAGCCGGTGTGACAGAACGGGATGCCGCAATCCATGCAGCGCGCCGCCTGCTTCTTCGTGCCTTCCTCGCCGAGCGGGATCATGAACTCGCGGAAATGGCGCACGCGATCGCCCGCCGGCTCGTAGCGCCGGTCGCTGCGATCGATCTCCAGGAAGCCCGTTACCTTACCCATCGTAATCCGCCCCGCGCGTCTGACGTTCTACAGCCAGTTCTCAACCCTTAGGTCCGGCACGCGTGCGAATTCGCGGTCGTTGCCGGTCACGAGGATCGCGCCCAGCGCTATGGCGTGAGCCGCGATCAACATGTCGTTCTGCCCGATCGGAGTGCCCCTCAGTTCGAGATGCGTGCGCAGCCTTGCGTAAGCGATATCGGCGGGTGCCTCCCAGGGCGCAATCTCGAAGCTCGCCAGCAATCGCTCGACAACCTCTTCCAACCGCTTTGACCTCTTCTTCACGTAGCCGAACTTCAGCTCCGCGCTGACAACGATGCTCGTCCCGAGGTCCCCGACCTTCGACCGCGCCACACGTGTTGCGGATGCGGCGCGGGGATAGCGAATGACGTTCGAGATGATATTCGTGTCGAGCAGATACCTCATTCCGGAAGGTCTAGATCGATCGGCCCCGGCGGCCGATCTTCGATCTCTTCCCATTCAACGTCGAGAGGAGGCTGCGACCGCAGCCAAGCCACCAATTCCTTCGGGGTCATCTTGGGACGGATCGGCGTCAGCGTCAGCGTGCCGTCCGGCTCCTTCCTCACGATCACCTCGTCGCCCTCGAAGTCCAGCGCCTTCGGAATGCGAACCGCACGGCTGCGGCCGTTCCGGAAGACCTTGACCCGTTGTCCTTCCAAGTGAGCCATTGGCGCCTCCTGTCATATCACATATGATATGACAGGAGGTCGAGATCGACAAGTGTCGTCATTCCGCCGCCAGCTGAGCGCCGATGCGCGCCTGCTCCATCTCGCGCAGCGCGCGGCGGTATTCGACCGGCATCACCTTCACGAATTTCGGCCGGTAGTCGGCCCAATTGTCGACGATGTGCCGCGCCCGCGCCGAGCCGGTGTAGTGCAGGTGGTTCTGGATCAGGGTCAGGAGCCGCTCCTCGTCGTGGCTGGTCATGTCGGAAGAGACGTCGACGCGGCCGTGGCACTCCATGTCGCCGCCGTGATGGTGGAGAAGCTCCAGAAGATCGTCCTCCTCCGGCACTGGCTCAAGCTCGACCATGGCGAGGTTGCAGCGCGCGGCGAAGCTGCCGTCCTCGTCGAGCACGTAGGCGATGCCGCCCGACATGCCGGCGGCGAAGTTGCGCCCGGTCTTGCCGATGATGACGGCGATACCGCCGGTCATGTATTCGCAGCCGTGATCGCCCACACCTTCGACCACCGCGACCGCGCCGGAATTCCTGACCGCGAAGCGCTCACCGGCGATACCGGAGAAATAGCACTCGCCCGCGATTGCGCCGTAAAGCACGGTGTTGCCGACGACGATGCTCTCGTCGGGCTTGTAAGCGGCGCCCTCAGGCGGGCGCACGACGATGCGGCCGCCCGACAACCCCTTGCCGACGTAGTCGTTGGCGTCACCGATGAGATCGAGCGTCACGCCTTGCGCCAGGAACGCGCCGAAGGACTGCCCCGCAGTCCCGGTGAGCTTCACCATGATGGTGTCGTCGGGCAGGCCTTCGTGGCCGTAGCGGCGCGCCACTTCGCCTGAAAGCATCGTGCCGGTCGCACGGTCGACGTTGCGGATCGGCGATTCGATCACCACGGGGGTCCCGCTCTCCAAAGCCGGCGCAGCCTCGTCGATCAGCCGACGGTCGAGGATGTCGTCGATCGGATGGTTCTGCCGGCTGGTGCGATGCATCTCGTCGCGCGGCGCCTTGGGCTTGTAGAACACGCGGCTGAAGTCGAGTCCGTGTGCCTTCCAGTGATCGACGAGCGGCTGGGTGTCGAGGAAGTCGGTCTCGCCGATCAGGTCGGCGAGCTTCCTGACCCCCATCGACGCCATGATCTCACGCGCTTCCTCGGCCACCAGGAAGAGGAAGTTGATGGCGTGCTCGGGCGCGCCGACGAAGCGCTTCCTGAGCACCGGGTCCTGCGTCGCGATGCCGACCGGGCAGGTGTTCAGATGGCACTTGCGCATCATGATGCAGCCGAGCGCGACAAGCGGCGCGGTGGCGAAGCCGAACTCGTCGGCGCCGAGAAGCGCGCCGATGACGACGTCGCGCCCGGTCTTGAGCCCGCCGTCGACCTGCAGCGAGACGCGCGAGCGCAAGCCCTTGCTCGACCAGGATCTGCTGCGTCTCCGCAAGGCCCATCTCCCAGGGCGTGCCGGCATGCTTCAGCGAGGTGAGGGGGCTTGCGCCGGTGCCGCCGTCGTAGCCGGCGATGGTGATGTGGTCGGAGCGCGCCTTGGCGACGCCGGCGGCGACCGTGCCGACGCCGACCTCGGCGACGAGCTTCACCGACACCTGGCCCTTCGGGTTGACGTTCTTCAGGTCGAAGATCAGCTGCGCGATGTCCTCGATCGAGTAGATGTCGTGATGTGGCGGCGGCGAGATCAGCCCGACACCCGGCGTCGAATGGCGCACCTTGGCGATCGTCGCATCGACCTTGTGGCCGGGAAGCTGTCCGCCCTCGCCGGGCTTGGCGCCCTGCGCGATCTTGATCTGCATCATGTCGGAGTTGACGAGGTATTCCGCCGTCACGCCGAAGCGGCCGGAGGCCACCTGCTTGATGGCCGAGCGCTTGGAATCGCCGTTCGGCAGCCGGCGGAAGCGCTCCGATTCCTCGCCGCCTTCGCCGGTGTTCGACTTGCCGCCGATGCGGTTCATGGCAATCGCCAGCGTCTCATGCGCCTCGCGCGAGATCGAGCCGAAGCTCATGGCGCCGGTGGAGAAGCGCTTGACGATCTCCGCCGCCGACTCGACCTCCTCGATCGGCACGGGCCGACGCCCGAGCTCCTCCGCGTTCTTGATGCGGAAGAGGCCGCGGATGGCAAAGTTCCGCTGCACCTGGCCGTTCAAGAGGCTGGCGTATTGCGCGGTAGGTCTCGACGCCCTTGCCGCGAACGGCGTGCTGGAGGAGCGCGACCGCCTCCGGCGTCCACATGTGGTCCTCGCCGCGGATGCGGTAGGCGTATTCGCCGCCGACATCGAGCGCCAGGCGCAGCACCGGGATCTTCGCTGAACGCCGAATTGTGCCGGCGGATCGTCTCCTCGGCGATCTCGGCGAGGCCGACCCCCTCGATCGTCGTGGAGGTGCCGAAGAAGAAGCGCCGCACGAACTCGGAGTTGAGGCCGATCGAATCGAAAATCTGCGCGCCGCAATAGGACTGGTAGGTCGAGATGCCCATCTTGGACATGACCTTCAGCACGCCTTTGCCGATCGACTTGATGTAGCGGTAGATGACCTCGTCCGCCTCCACCACATCGGGGAAGGCGCCTTCGGCGTGCATCTCAAGCAGCGTCTCGAAGGCGAGGTAGGGATTGATCGCCTCCGCGCCGTAGCCGGCGAGCACGCAGAAATGATGCACCTCGCGCGCTTCGCCGGTCTCAACGACAAGGCCGACGGAGGTCCTGAGCCCCTTGCGGATCAGGTGATTGTGCACCGCCGCGGTGGCAAGCAGCGCCGGAATGGCGACGCGCCCGGCGCCCATGCAGCCGGTCGGAGAGGATGATGATGTTGTAGCCTTCGAGCACCGCCCGCTCGGCGCGCTCGCACAGCCGGTCGACGGCCATTTCCATGCCTTCGCGCGCCGCGCTCCATGGCGAAGGTGATGTCGAGCGTCTGCGTCTGGAAATGGTTGTCGGCGATGTCGCCGATCATGCGGATCTTTTCCAGATCCTCGTTGGTCAGGATCGGCTGCCGCACCTCGAGGCGCTTCCTCTCCGACGCGCCCTTCAGGTCGAAGAGGTTCGGCCGCGGCCCGATGAACGAGACGAGGCTCATCACGGCCTCTTCGCGGATCGGGTCGATCGCGGGATTCGTCACCTGCGCGAAGTTCTGCTTGAAATAATTGTAGAGGAGCTTCGGCTTGCGCGAGAGCACGGCGACCGGCGTGTCGGTGCCCATCGAGCCGATGGCTTCCTGGCCGGTGGTCGCCATCGGCGCCATCAGGAGCTTCAGGTCCTCCTGCGTGTAGCCGAAGGCCTGCTGGCGATCGAGCAGCGCCGCGTTGGTGGCGGCGGCGCGCGCGCCCACGGCCGGGCAGGTCCTCCAGACGATCTGCGTCTTGCGCGAGCCAGTGCTTGTAGGGGTTGGCGGTCGCGAGCCGGCGCTTCAGCTCGTCGTCGGCGATGATGCGCCCCTCCTCAAGATCGATGAGCAGCATCTTGCCGGGCTGCAGCCGCCACTTGGTGACGATCTTCTCCTCCGGCACCGGCAGCACGCCGACCTCCGACGCCATGATGACGAGGCCGTCATCGGTGACGACGTAGCGCGCGGGCCGGAGGCCGTTGCGGTCGAGCGTCGCGCCGATCTGGCGGCCGTCGGTGAAGGCGATCGCCGCCGGTCCGTCCCACGGCTCCATCAGCGCCGCGTGATATTCGTAGAAGGCGCGGCGGTCGTCGTCCATGAGCGGGTTTCCCGCCCAGGCCTCGGGGATCAGCATCATCGCCGCGTGCGCGAGCTCGTAGCCGCCCTCGACGAGGAACTCGAGCGCGTTGTCGAAGCAGGCGGTATCTGACTGGCCCTCGTAGGAGATCGGCCACAGCTTCTCGATCTCGTCGCCGAAGAGCGGCGAGGAGACGGAGGCCTGGCGCGCCGCCATCCAGTTCACGTTGCCGCGCAGCGTGTTGATCTCGCCGTTATGCGCGACCATCCGGTAGGGATGCGCGAGCTTCCACGACGGGAAGGTGTTGGTGGAGAAGCGCTGGTGCACGAGCGCCATCTGCGAGACGAAGCGCGGATCGTGCAGGTCGGGGTAGTAGGCGCCAAGCTGATAGGCGAGGAACATGCCCTTGTAGACGATCGTCCGCGACGACATCGAAACGGGGTAGAAGCCGCGGTCGACGCCGCTCGGTCTCTTCGTGGATGACGCTGCGAGATCACCTTCCTGCAGGATGAAGAGCCGCCGCTCGAAGTCGTCGCCCGCCGCCGTCGCCGCGCCGCGGCCGATGAAGACCTGCCGGTGGAACGGCTCGCTCGCCCGAATCTGCGGGCTCTGCGAGAGGCTGGAATTGTCGGTCGGCACGGTGCGCCAGCCAAGCAGCGTCTGGCCTTCCGCCGCAATGACGCGCTCGACGATCTCCTCGTAGTGGTCGCGCGACGCCGAGTCGCGCGGCATGAAGAAGTAGCCGACGCCGTATTCGCCGCGCTCCGGCAGCGTGAAGCCGAGCGCCTCGGCCTCGGCGGCGAAAAGCTCGTGCGGAATCTGCGCGAGGAGTCCCGGCGCCGTCGCCGACCAGCGGATCGGCGCCGACGGCGCCGCGATGCGTGAGATTCTCGACGATCTGCAGGCCCATGTCGATGATGTCGTGCGACCGGCGCCCCTTCAGGTCGGCGACGAAGCCGACGCCGCAGGAATCGTGATGCAGCCGCGGATCGTTGAGGCCGGGAAGTTCGGGGCGCGTTTCATCGCGATGGATGGCGCGCGCGCGTTTAGCAGCCGCACGCGCTTCCATCGCCCGCATCCGCCGCGCTGCAATCGCCGACAACCGCTCGCTCATCGTTTCCCTCGCCTTCGAAACCGGAGCCGCCCCGTTTCCGTCGGGGTCGCCACCCCACTGGCCGCACGCCTAACCCGTGCAACGCGACAACCCAGACTGACGTCAAAGTTGGTTCGGTCGATGGCTATCCTGCCATCTTGCAACCGGCATGCCACCCCAAACCACGCGTCTGCCGGAACACGGTCGAACGCGGGAAGCGTGGCGCACGCCGGTTAATGGGACAGCATCACTGTCCCATTTCACCATGACAAATTTCTGTTGCCGCGGCAAGCCCCGGTCGAGGCGCTGCGATCGCGGCGGTAAGAAGCGCGCCTCTCAGGGAAGCGCGCCGCTTTCAGCCGCCGCCGATGGCTTTCAGGTTTCCGGCGGACTTCTTGCCGCTGCGCTCGTCGGTCTGCTCTTCGAAGGAGACTTTCTGGCCTTCGCGCAAGCTCGTTCATGCCGGCGCGCTCGACCGCGCTGATATGCACGAAAACGTCCTTACCACCCTCGTCCGGGGCGATGAACCCGTAGCCCTTGCGGATGTTGAACCACTTCACCGTTCCGATCGGCATCTTGTCCCCCAGGCAAAGCTGAGACTGCCCGGAGAGTCCCGGGGACGAAATCTGAAGAGAACAGCTTCCGGACCGGGTTCGAGCCGACGGAAAAAGAAGCAGTCACGCCAGAGGTCGACATTCACAATCTAGAGCCGTGGCGGCGGGGTGTCCATCGCGGGCTTCCGCTGAGGGTGGGCCGGCACAAGGCGCAGGCTCCAGGGTTCACCAGCCTTTGATTTCCTTTCGGGTGCCGGCGCGTCCCATATCGGAGAGCAAGCCGGATTGCATTCGGCCCGGCCAGAGGCCCACCCGCCTGGCGCCCGTCGCCCCCCAAATTGCCGGCGGGTGGGTTTTCTTCCCGCCGGTCACGTTCGGTCAACCATCGCTCTCAAGCGGGTCACATCCGGTTGAGCGCTTCGCATGCAGCTGTCGCGCACACGTAATTTCCGTTGTTCTGGCGCTGCTGCACGATCCGTCGGCGTGAAGTGCGGGACAGTCCCGTCCGATTGGAGGTTTGTGATGAACAAACGTGAATTCACCGCAATGGCGCTCGCCGGCGCATTCGCGACGGCGCTCGGCAGCCTGACGCTCAGCGCCACGGCGTCGGCGCAGGACACCGAGATGTGCTACGGTATCGCCAAGGCGGGCGAGAACGACTGCAAGGCCGGCGCCCATGACTGCTCGGGCATGTCGACGGTCGACTACGATCCCAAGTCGTTCAAGCTCGTCGCCAAGGGCACCTGCAAGACCATGGACGTCGAAGGGCACATGGGCAGCCTGGAGCCGATGGGCACCTGATCGCGGCTTTCACACAATCGCGTGGCCGGCCGATCCGGCCGCGCTTTCAGGCGAGGAGCTAGAACGTGAAGAATACCACGAACGCTCTGATCTGGTCGCGGTCGCCACGGCGCTTTCCGCAATCGAAACGCCTGCCGTCGCGCAGGACCAGGAGAAATGCTACGGCGTCGCGCTCGCCGGCAAGAACGATTGCGCCGCCGGGCCGGGAACGACTTGCGCCGGCACGTCGACGATCGATTACCAGGGGAATTCGTGGAAGCTCGAGCCCGCGGGCACGTGCGAGACGATGGAGCTTCCCGGCGGGCGCAAGGGTGCGGCGTTTCCAAACGACGAGTATAAGGGCCTCGCGCGCGACCTGCCGCCAGGCGCGCCGCTCGATACGCTGAAGCCGGTCGACGGATTCGAGCCCTACGCGTGAGCTCCGCCGGAGGAGATGAGAGATGGCTGAAATGCCGATCCCGCCGCGCGCGGGCGTGGGGCTGAAGCCGCAGCACTATCGCGACATCCTCGAGGGCAGCCCCGACCTCGGCTTCTTCGAGGTGCACGCGGAGAACTACATGGGCGCCGGCGGGCCGCCGCATCGCTACCTGACCGCGATCCGCGAGCGCTACCCGCTGTCGCTGCACGGCGTCGGGCTCTCGATCGGCGCCGACCGGCCGCTCGACCGCGATCATCTCCTGCGGCTGAAGCATCTGAACGAGCGCTACGAGCCGGGTCTCTTCTCCGAGCACCTCGCCTGGTCGACGCACGACGCGACCTATCTGAACGACCTCCTGCCAGTTCCCTACACGGAGGAGACGCTGTCGCGCGTCGCCGAGCATATCGACGAGGTGCAAGAGACCGTCGGCCGGCAGATGCTCTTGGAGAATCCCTCGACCTATCTCGCCTTCGCCGAGAGCACCTATGCGGAGATCGACTTCATCGCCGAGGTCGCAGAAGCGCACCGGATGCGGGCTGCTCCTCGACGTGAACAATGTGCACGTCGCCTCGACCAACCAGGAATGGGACCCGGTCGCCTACATCGAGGCCTATCCGCTCGAGCACGTGCAGGAGATCCATCTCGGCGGCCACGCGCCGGAAGAGGACGAGGCGGGACGCCCGCTCCTGATCGACACCCACGACCGCGAGGTTGCCGATATCGTGTGGAGGCTCTTCCAGCGCACGGTCGCGTTGACCGGGGCGCTGCCGACGCTGATCGAGTGGGACGCCGATGTGCCGGAGTGGCCGGTCTTGAAGGCGGAGGCGGAGCGCGCCGAGGCCGTGCTCGTCGATGCCGAAAGCGGAAAGAAGCGGCGTGCCGCTGGCTGAGCGGCAAAGCGGGTTCGCCGCTGCGGTTCTCGACTCCGCTGCGCCGATTCCGCCCGGCCTTGTCGGACCCGACGGGATCCCGAAGCGCGCGCCGCTTCGCGGTCTATCGGAACAACGTCGTCGTCGGCCTGTCGGAATCGCTGAAGATCACGTTTCCGGCCGTGTGCCGGATCGTCGGGGAGGAATTCTTCATGGCGATGGCGCGCGCCTACGTGGTCGCCGATCCGCCGCGCTCGCCGATGCTGCTTGAATATGGCGGCGGCTTTCCGGATTTCATCGCGGCCTTCCCGCCGGCGGCAACGCTTCCTTATCTCGCCGACGTGGCGCGGATCGAGCTTGCGTGGAAGGAGGCTTTCCATGCGCCCGAGGCGGCGCCGCTTCCCGCCGCGGCGCTCGCCGCGCTACAGCAGGACCGCCTCGCCGACCTCCGGTTGCAGCTTCATCCATCGCTTCGCGTCGTCTCGTCGCGTTATCCGGCGTTGACGATCTGGCGCATGAACGTCGACGGCGGCGTGCCGGCGCCGGTCGATCTTGAGGCCGGCGGGGAAGACGCTCTCGTCGTGCGCCCGGCGATGCGCAGGTCGAGGTGCGTTTCGTGCCGCCCGGAGGCGCGGCCTTCATCCGCCGGCTCGGCGAAGGCGCGACGCTCGGCGAGGCGGCGAACGCGGGTCTTGCCGCGGCAGAAGCCTTCGACCTTTCCGCAAGTCTTGCCGGACTGATCTCTGCCGGTGCGTTCAGCGGCTACGATCTCGGCGACGGAGCGGCCGCGTGAGCCCGATTGAAGCGCGCTCCGCCGACGAAAGCGTCGGCGCAGCGCGGCCCGTGCACGCGGTCCTGTCCTGGCTCGCTTGGATCGGAGCACTCGTCGCGCCGCCGCTCCTTCGGATCGCGATCGCCATCCCCTTCTTTCGCTCCGGCCTGACGAAGTGGGACGGCCTCCAGCTCTCGTCGAGCGCTACCTACCTTTTCGCCAACGAGTTCAAGCTGCACATTTTTGGCGCCGCCTATCCCTTTCCGTTCCCGACGGCGGCGGCTTACGCTTCCGCGAGCGGCGAGATCGTCTTTCCGATCCTGCTCGTGCTCGGGCTTGCGACGCGCTTTGCGGCAGCCGGCATCCTGCTCATGACGCTGGTCATTCAGCTGGTCGAGCCGGGCGGCTGGCTCACCTACCATCTTCCCTGGGCGGCGATGGCCTTCGCGCTGCTGGCGCTCGGTCCCGGCGCGCTCTCGCTCGACAGGCTGATCTCCCGCGCCGCAAGCCGCTGACGCCGGGAGCGCGCTTGCCCTTGGCTCCGGCTGCGGGCAATAGAGCGCCATGCAATTCGCCAGCGACAATTGGACGGGCGCCGCGCCCGAAGTGATCGACGCGGTCGTCCGCGAGGCGGCGCGCTCCGGCGCGGCCTATGGGGCAAGCGAGATGGACCGCGCCGCGATGGCGCGTTTCGCCGAATTCTTCGAGCACGAGGTGGCGGTCTTCTTCGTCGCCACCGGCAGCGCTGCGAACGCGCTTGCGCTCGCCGCCGTCAGCAAGCCGGCCGGCGCCGTCTTCGCGCATCACGAAAGCCACGTCGTCGAGGACGAAATCGGCGGGGTCGAGTTCTTCGCCGACGGCGCGCGAATCATTCCGGTCGAAGGGCCGCTCGGCAAGATCGACCCGGCTGCGCTGACGAAGGCGCTGAAGCGTTTCGTTCCGGGCGAAGTCAGGACCGGTCAGCCGGTCGCCGTCACGATCACGCAGCAGACGGAGCTCGGCACCACCTACTCGCCCGGCGAAGTTGCCGCGCTCGCGGGCATCGCCGGATCACGTGACATGGCACTCCACATGGACGGCGCGCGTTTCGCCTATGCGCTCGCGCAGCTCGGCGCCTCGCCGGCGGAGGCGACCTGGAAGGCCGGCGTCGACATTCTCTCTTTCGGGGCGACGAAGAACGGCTGCATGGCCGCCGAGGCGCTCGTCTTCTTCGATACGGCTCTTGCCAAGCAGATGGAGTTCATCCGCAAGCGCGCCGGGCATCTTTTCTCCAAGTCGCGATTCGTGGCGGCGCAGTTCGACGCCTATCTCCGCGATGGGCTGTGGCTCAAGCTCGCGCGGCATGCGAACGCGATGGCCGACCGGCTCCGGGCCGGACTCGCGGCAGCGCCGAACGCACGCGAGGCGTGGGCAACGCATGGAAACGAGATCTTTGCCGTCTTCCGCAAGGTGGACGCGGAGCGGCTGAAGAAGGCCGGCGCGGCATTCTACGAATGGCCCGAGCCGCATGGCCTGAGTGTCGGGCTCGCTGGTGACGAGGCGATCTTCCGGCTGGTCACGGCTTTTGCGACGAAGCCGGAAGACGTCGACGCGTTCCTCGCCGCGCTCCGCGGTTAGATAAGCTCGGCTGAATGACAGGCGCCCCGGACATGCCGGGGCGCGGAAAGTGACTTCTGCCTCTTCGTTAGGCGGCCTTGGCGTCGATCTGCTTCGACTTCGCGCCGCCGCCGATCGCGATCTTGCGGGGCTTCATAGCCTCCGGAATCTCGCGCACGAGGTCGATGTGGAGCAGCCCGTTGTCCAGGCTCGCGCCGGTCACTTCGACGTGGTCGGCAAGCTGGAAACGGCGCTCGAAGGCACGGGATGCAATGCCGCGGAAAAGCACTTCGCGGCCGTTCTCCGTGGCCTCTTCCTTCTTCTCGCCTTTCACGGTGAGCACGTTCTCCTTGGCCTGGATGTCGAGGTCACCCTCGCCGAAGCCGGCGACGGCCATCGTCACCCGGTAGGCGTTCTCGCCGGTCCGCTCGATGTTGTAGGGCGGGTAGGGCTGCGCCTCGCCATTGGTGGCGGAATCGAGCAGGCCGAAAAGGCGGTCGAATCCGACGGTGGAGCGATAGAGCGGGCTAAGATCAAAACTGCGCATTTTCTGTCCTCCTTGAAGCGACATCGAATGGGCGGCTTTCGGTCCCCCATAAGAGGCGGAACCTGCCGTCCTGCGGGCCCTTGCGGCATCCGCACCAGATGAAATGGGGAGGCGGAATTCAGCGTTCAAGACCCTTTTCGCGCGCCGCAAATCCGTCGTTTTCAGGCGCTCATCTGGGGTCGACGGAAGGCCTGTCCCAGGCGGCCCGAAAGGGAGGCGAATTCGGTGTTGAGGAACGCGGTCTTCACTGCTGCACTGATCGCCGCGACGGCGGCCAACTCGCCGGCCCATGCGCAATCATGGAATTCCGGCGTCATGGTCGAGGGGCCGGTTTATTTCGCGCCGGGTGTCTACCAGCGGGCGCTGCCGCTTTCGCCCGACGCGGTGTTCAACGCGCTTGAGGCTGCCGGTTACCGCGAATTCAGCCCGATGGCGCCGCGCGAGCCTGTCTACCGGCTGAACGCCGTCAATCCGCGCGGCGACCTGGTCGCCCTCGAAATCTCGATGTTCACCGGCCAGATCGAGCGCGAGCGCATTCTTGCCGTGCACCAGAGGCCGCCGCTTCGCGCCTACCGGGCCGCGCCTGCGCCGCAGGCGGCTCCCAGGGCTCCCGCCGCGCCGCCGCCGAGCGACGAAGGCGGACACGACCCGCTCGTCGTCTACTGATCGACCGCTCGGCGGGGGCGCCGCATACGCGCACGGCGCTCTTCTCCCGCCGCTTGCCGGGCGGGCCCTCGCGTGAATGCAACATGAATGACGGCTTCCGGTTCGGTTCAGCCGGCCGGCCCTAGGTTCCTCGCATCGACATCGGGACGAACTCGATGCCACCGGACAAGAGGAACCAGTCATGATCACCACCAAGACGATCGCCGCAGGCCTCGTCGCCCTCACCACCCTTTCCGCCGTTCCGGCGAACGCAGCGAGCTTCAGCATCCAGTTCGGCGGCGGCCGCAACTGGGGCCATCACGACAGCTATGGCCACAATTACGGCCGACGGCATGAGAGCCGCAGGCTCTCCACCGACGAGGTCCGCTTCATGCTGCGCAACGACGGCTACTACCGCATCCGTTTCTTCGACGACCACGGCCCCGTTTATCAGCTGCGCGCCAGCAAGCACGGCCGCGACTTCTTCATGGTCGTGAACGCCCGCAGCGGCGAGGTCCTCTCGCGCCAGCGCATCTAGCTCGCCCAAGCCGGCAATAGCGGCCGGCGACAAGAAGATCGGGCGCTGTTAACGCCCCCTCCGGCGCCCGATTCGGCCGGCGGTCACGAGACCGCCGGCCAATTCGTCATGGCTTGCCAGCCTCGACCAGTCGTTGCTAACTGCCAAGCGTCTCCGGCAGCGGCCGAGAGGCGGTTCTCGCTCTAGGCTCCGCGTTTGGCCGGTCTCATCGAAATTCCCAGCAATCCGATTCCGAAAGGCGCGGTCGTCGACACGGTGGCGACCGATGACGGCGTCGAGTTGCGCTGCGCGCGCTTTCCGCCGAACCGCTCGCCGGTGCGCGGCACCGTGGTCATCCTGCACGGCCGCACCGAGTTCATCGAAAAATATTTCGAGACGATCAACGATCTCAGGCGCCGCGGCTTCGCCGTGGCGACGTTCGATTCGCGCGGGCAGGGCGGCTCGAGCCGGCTGCTCGGCAATCCGCGCAAGGGGCACGTGCGCGATTTCGCCGACCACGTGAACGACTTCGAGACGGTCATGCAGGAGGTTGTGCTGCCTGACTGTCCGCCGCCTTATTACGTGCTCGGGCATTCGACCGGCGCGGCGATCGCGCTCCTTTCGGCGGAGCGGCTCAGAACGCAGATCGACCGCATGGTGCTGACCGCACCTTTGTTCGCGCTCGCCCACGGGACGCCGCGCGTGCTTGCCAAGGTCACCGGCTTTCTCATGCATTTCGGTCTCGGCGAGGCGTTTGCGCCGGGCGCCGGCGGAACGCTTATCCAGACCCAGCCCTTCGACAACAATGCGCTGACCAGCGACCCGGCCCGCTACCAGCGGGCGCTCGCCATCGTCGACGCCGACCCGTCGATCGGCGTCGGCGGCGCGACGATCGGCTGGGTCAACGCGGCGATGCGCGCCTGCGTCCGCCTGGCCGAGCCGAATTTCGCCGACACCGTGCCGATGCCGGTGCTGATCGTGCTCGGCGGCGCCGACAGCGTCGTCAGCAACCTCGCGGCGGAGGAGTTCTCGCGCCGGGTGAAGACGGCCGCGCATCTCAGGATCCCCGGCGCGAAGCACGAGATCCTCATGGAAAAGGACCAGTTCCGCGATCAGTTCTGGATCGCCTTTGACGCCTTCGTGGCCGGACGGAGCTAGGAGCCGCGCCGGCTTTTTGGACACAACGTCCAATTTTCGGCAGCGGTCGCTAAATTCCACTTGCGCTTTGTGCAGAGCAGCATAGATTGTGCGGTGCGATACTTCGGTATCGCTGCCCACATTGGGCGTTTCCTCCCTAGACTTGGGCCGCGCATGTCGCGGCCCTTTTTCTTTTTTCTGGATTGCCGGCGTCTACTCGGCTGCTTCGCGCATGCCCTCGGTCGCTACGGCGACGAGCGCCAAGAGCGATTCGGCAAGCCGCACGAGATCGGCCGAGAGCCGCTCGAAGCCGCGATGCGGCTCAAGCCGGTATTCGTCCATGTAGAGCGCGCGATTGACCTCGATCTGCAGCGCATGCAGGCCGCGCGACGGCCGCCCGTAGTGCTCAGTGATGAATCCGCCGGCATAGGGCTTGTTGCGGCAAACGGAATAGCCGAGCCGCTGCAGCGTCGCCGCGGCGCAGTCGGTGAGTTCCGGCATGCAGCTTGAGCCGAAGCGGTCGCCGAGCACGAAATCGGGGCGGACGCGCACCGGCCCGCCGCGGATATTCGACGGCATCGAATGGCAGTCGATCAGGATGGCGATGCCGAAAGCGACGTGGGTTTGCGCCAGAAGGCGGCGCAGCGTGTCGTGGTAGGGCCTGTAGATGCGCTCGATTCGGGTGAGGCCCTCCTCCACCGGCAGCGGGCCCTTGTAGATGTTGGCGGCGTCGCTGACGACGCGCGGGATGGTGCCGAGGCCGCCGGCGACCCTCAGCGAGCGCACGTTGGCGTAGGAGGGAAGCCGCCCGACGAACATTCGCGGGTCGAGCTCGTAGGGCTCGCGGTTAACGTCGAGATAGGCGCGCGGATAGACGGCGCCCATCAGCGGCGCGCCGAGCGCCACGACCGGGGCGAAGAGCTGGTCGACCAGGAGGTCCTCGGAGCGGCGAATCTCGCTCTTGTCGAGACAGGTGGCGGCGAGGAAATCCCGCGGATAAAAGCGCCCGCTGTGCGGGGAATTGAACACGAAGGGGACACTCTGCTCGCCTGGAAGCATGATCTCGCAGGCGGGGGGGACGGTTTCCGCCGCAATTACGCTTTCCGGCCCGACCCGCATGAAAACGACTCCTTAAGGCGCCGAACCAATTTGCAGCGCGGCGGCGCCCCTGTCCACAGGAACGCGCGAATCCGGCGCGTTGCGGGCGCTTCGCTTACCCGATATTTACTGGGGCGAAGACATGGTGTCGCTAATGAAGGCGGTCGACGACCCTCCCAAGGGACAATTGATGGCTCGCATCCTGCTCGCCGAAGACGACGAGGACATGCGGCGCTTCCTGTCGCGCGCGTTGCAGAACGCGGGCTATCAGGTTGTTTCGTTCAATAACGGCCGCGACGCCTATGAGAGGCTGCGCGAGGAGCCGTTTCATCTGCTTTTGACCGATATCGTCATGCCGGAGATGGACGGCATCGAGCTGGCGCGCAAGGCGAGCGAGCTCGATCCCGGCCTTAAGATCATGTTCATCACCGGCTTTGCGGCGGTGGCGCTCAATCCCGACATGCAGGCGCCGCGCGACGCCAAGATTCTGTCGAAGCCCTTCCACCTGCGCGACCTCGTCGGCGAGATCGGGCGGCTGATCGCGGCCTGACGCGCCGGCCGCACGCGCGGCTTGCACCGGAAATTTCCAGCCTCTATACCCCCCGGGCCGTTTTTTTGCGGCGACCTCAAGGTCAGGGCGCGTAGCTCAGCGGGAGAGCACTACGTTGACATCGTAGGGGTCACAGGTTCGATCCCTGTCGCGCCCACCATCCTTCAAAACCCCATCTGCTTCCCGCTTCCAGCCCAGCCCTTGCGATCCTAAAGCCGCATCAGGGCGAGCCCGACGACGACCAGCACGATCGACGCGGCGCGCACCTTGGTCGGCCGCTCGCGGAGCCAGACGAGGCCGATCAGAAGCGCGAAGAGGATACTTGTCTCGCGCAGCGCCGCGACGATCGGAATCGGCGCCCGCGTCATCGCCCAGATCACGATCCAATAGGCGACGAGCGAAAGCGTGCCGCCCACAAGGCCCGCGACCCAGTTTTCGCGGGCCACGGCAAGGAAGCTCCGGCGGCGGATAATAAGCACCGAGGCGACCATCGGCAGCGCATCCATGACGAACAGCCAGAGGACGTATTGATTGGCGCTGTCGGCGAGGCGGGCACCGAGCCCGTCGGCGAGCGTGTAGGCGGTGATGCAAAGGGAGGTCGCGGCGGCATAAAGGATCACATGCGGCGAATCGCGGATCGCGGCGACGCCACGGTCGGCGGCGAGCGCCATGATGCCCACCGCGAGCACGACGATCCCGACCGTCTCCGTCGCGTCCACGCCTTCGCTCAGGAAGAAGAGCGAGACGACGAGCGTGGTGAGCGGAGCGGAGCCGCGCACGAGCGGATAGACGCGCGTCAGCTCCCCGTGATGATAGGCGAGCGCCAGAAACGAGTTGTAGCCGACGTGCACGAGCGCGGAGGCGACGAGATAAGGCCACGCCGCGGCGGGCGGCACGCCGACCAGAAAGAGCCCGGGCAGCGCGATCAGCCCGGCTACTGCGACCAGAACCGTGATCGAGGCGAGCTTGTCGCCGCGCATGCGGATGATGGCGTTCCACGACGCGTGGCAGAGCGCGGCGAAGAGCACGGCGATCGTGATTGCAGGCGTCATGCGGCGGCGGGCTTCGGCGATTCGCGCGACGCGCTCAATCGTCCTTTCACGAAGCGAGCCGGGTCGGCTTCAGCGCGCCGGTGCGCTCCAGGAGCGGGTAGGCGGTGGCGGCGAGATGCGCGTCGATGCGCTTCAGGTCGCGCACCAGGTCGAGGTGCAGACCGCTCGTCTCGATCGACGCCTGCCGGCCTTCGCGCACGCGGGCGAAATGTCGCTCGGTCGACGTCCGCTCCATCTCGCGGAATTGCTCCTTCTCGGCGACCAGCCGGCGCGCCGCCTCAAGGTCGCTCGACATGAAGACAGCGACGGCAAGCCGCAGGTGATCGAGAAGCTGCGCGTACATCACGTCGATCTCCGACAGGCCCTCCGGCGACATGCTGAGCTTCAGCTTGAGGCGTTTTGCAGACAGCTCGGCGATGTTGCGGTCGATGATGTCGCCGATATGCTCGAGGTTGATGGCGAAGGACTGTATCTCGGCGAGGCGGCGCGCGTCCTGGTCGCCGAGCGGCTCGCGGGCGATCTGCGCGATGTAGCTCTGGATCGCCTGGTGCTGGCGGTCGACGACGTCGTCGAGGCGGCTGGCTTCCGCGATCACGTGACGGCGGTCGCCGTGGAAGCTCGTCTGCGTCCCAGCCAGCATCTTCTCCACGACGTCGGCCATGCGCATCGTCTCGCGCGCCGCGTTGGCGAGCGCCACTGCCGGGGTGCGGATCGCCGCGCTGTCGAGATAAAGCGGCTTCGCCGGGTCGTCGCTTGCCGGCTTCTCCGGGAGAATGCGCGCGAGCAGCTTCGCCATCGCGGGCAAGAGCCCGATGAAGAGCGCGGCAACGGCGAGGTTGAAAGCGGTGTGAAAGTTCGCCGCCAGCCGTCCGGCGCCCGGCTCAAGCGCCGTCAGCCACGTCGCGATCGGACCGAGGAACGGCAGAACGATGGCCGCGCCGACGATCCGCGTCGCGAGGTTGCCGAGCGGCAGACGGAGCTTCGTCGGGTCGCCGCCGGTTCCCTCGAAGACCGGGTTCAAGGCACTGCCGATATTGGCGCCGACGACCATCGCGAGCGTCGCCTCCGGACCGACCAGCCCCGATGTGGCGAGCGAGATCACGGTCAGGACGACGACGACGCTCGAATGCGCGGCCCAGGCGAGAGCCGCCGCTATCGCAACGTTCAGGAGCGGCTCGCGCGTGAGCGCAGCGAGCAGAGCGCGCACCGTCGCGGAGTTCTCGCTCGGGGCGATCGTCTCGGAGAGAAGATGCAGCGAAAGCAGCATCAGCCCGATCCCGATCGCTACGCGGCCGAGATCCTGGAAGCGCGTCCCCTGGCCGCGCCGGAACGCGAAGACGCCGACGGCGATGAGCACGGGGAAGACGATGGTCACGTCGAAAGACAGGATCTGGACGATCAGCGTCGTGCCGATATTGGCGCCGAGCATGATGGCGAGCGCGGGAACGAGTTCCAGCGCGCCGGCGCCGGCAAGCGACATCGTCATCAGCGCCGTCGCCGTCGACGATTGCAGGGCCGCAGTCACGCCGAGGCCGACGAGGAGCGCATGGAAGCGCGTCTTCAGGCCGCGTGCCAGCCCGCGGCGAAGGTCGGTGCCGAAGACGCGGATGACGCCGCTCTGCACCATGTGGATGCCCCACAGCAGGAGCGCGATCTCGCCGATCAGGTTGATCAGGATGTGCGTGGCGGACATGCGACCGGCGATATTGTTGCGAGAAACGCGGCCGAGCCGCGGAAGGCGCCTCGCGGCAGATGTCACAAATCTGTCGTAAATTGGCGAATTCGCGTGAATTCATAGACCTTTCCGGAGGCTGCTTCCAGTGGGATACGATGCGTCCCGGCGCGTCAGGAATGAGGAGCACTCGAAAAGGAACCGCCCGGCTTAAGCCGGGCGGCCTTTCGGCGGGCGATTGGAGCCGTTGATTGCCCGCCGGAAGCTCAAGCCTTCAGGCGGAGCGCGTCTCGACCGGCTCGACGTTGTTGAGCGGCATGTCGACGGGCTCGAAGTCGTAGAGCTTGGCGTCGGCGGAGGCGTTGCACAGCCAGTACTCCTCGTCGGCGTTCTGCAGCCAGACCAGGTAGTCGCCGAGCCCGTCCTCGACGGTCGCCACGGCGTGCATGTCCTCGATGTAGCTGCCGACCGTCGTGCACAGCGCTGCGGCGGTCTCCGCCGGGTTGACGCGGGCAAAGCGGCGGCCGGAAGTGCTGGCGGGCTGCACGCTGACCAGCGCCACGCCGTCGCCGGAGAGGAGGTCGCCCTCCATCATCGTGTTTGCGTAGACGGCGCCGTCGGAACTGGCGTTGCACAGCCAGAGGTCGCCGCTCTTGTCCTTCGTCCACACCAGCCAGTCGCCGAGGCCGTCCGCGACGGTGCCGACCGGTTCGACGGGGGCATGCTGGTTGACGCTCTGGCACGCGGCGGCGGCGGTCGCCATGCCGGAATCCGCGGCGGTTTCGCCGGCAAAGGCGGGCGCCTGGGTCAGGATCAGGGCGAAGCCGGCGGCGGCAAGGATGCGGGCTGACATCGTTCGTCTCCTCATGCTTGGAGCGGAAGCTCCGCTCTTCATGGAGGCGAAGATGCAGCGTGCGGGCGGGCGCCGTTGTGAGGGCCGTCACAAAGCCGGGCGCGCCCGAAATCGGGCGGCGCTCAGCCGCTGTTCAGCCGCTGTTTAGCCATCGGGGGCCGCTGACAAAGCGGCTGCCGCGCTCCACGAAACGGAGCGGCCGGTCGGCGTCCTTGGTGATGCCGATCCGGGTGGTGACGAGAATCGGCCCGGCTCGGCGCGTGGGCGCGGCGAGGAAGAGCGGGCCGGGCCCGCAGAGATCGACGCCGTCATGCGCGAGCGTGACCCCCATGGCGCGGGCGAGCCGGCCGGGCCCGCGGGCGACGTCGATATCGCGCACCCGGCCAGGGCCGCGCGCCATCGCCTCGAGCCCGAAGATCGGCTCGAGCGCCCGCAGCAGCAGGGCGGCGCCGGTTCCCTCCTCCTCGCTCGAGACGTTCAGCATCGGCCACACGCCGTAGGAGATGTAGACGTAGGCGTGGCCGCGCTTCAGGAACATCGAGCCGTTGCGTGGCGTCGCGCCATGAAACGCGTGGCTTGCGGCGTCGCCGGGAAGATAGGCTTCGGTCTCCACGATCCGGCCGGCGAGCCGGACGCCCCCGATATCGTGGACGAGCGTGCAGCCGATCAGGAAGCGCGCAAGCTCTTCTGTGTCGAGCGGGAGCGCGGCGCGCCGCAGCCGGCGGATCGCCGGTGGGCGCTCAGGCAACGCCGCGTCCAAGGATGCCGCGCAGCCATCGCCCGGCGTTGCCGAATCGCCGCTCCACGACGGCGTCGAACTGCGGCGGGAGTCCTCCAAGGAGAAGCCGATCGAGGACGAGGAGGACGAGGAGCACCAGAAGCCAGGCAATGAGCACGTCGCTCAGGAAATGGCCGCCCGCGGCGATGCGCGCGAACGAGACAAGCGCGGCGACTACGAGGGCGGCAATCCCGACTGGCCGCTTCCACGCTTTCGGCACGAGAAACACCACAGCCATCAGCCAGAACGCGGCGGCGGCCTCGCCTGAGACGAAAGAGCAGTTTGTCCGGCACTGATCCGATATCCACCAGACCGGGGAGAATGTCGCATGGCCGCCGAAGTCGAGGAGCTGGTGCGGCCGCGCTCGCCCCCAATGGTTCTTCAAGAGACCGTTCACGAGAAGACCCGGTCCGAGCGCCAGGCTCGCCAGCACGAAAAGGGTCTCGCGCGGCCGCAGGAGGAGCCGCCTGTCGGGAAGCAGGAGCTTCACCAGCAGCGGGATGCAGACGCCGAGCGCGAACGCCCATTCGAGGACGCGGCCGGCATTGCGGATGGCGTCGACGAAGGCGTAGCGCCGATCGAGGAAGCCGGCCGCCGGGTCGTAGAACAGCCGGCTCACGGCGATGTCGAGATCGGGAAGGGCCGCGAAGGCGAGTGAAACGAAGGCGAGCAAGAGGAACGCTGCGAGAAGCGGGCGGTCGCGTGCCTCGCGCCCTTCGTCGCGGAGGACCGCAAGAAAGCGGCTGAGCGGACCCGGCATCGCTCGCGGGGGCGCCTCGGCCCTATCCGTCAGGCGGCGCCGGCGCGCGCCTTCGCGAGCCGCCGCTCCTGCGCGACGTAAGCTTGCGCCTCGCCGGTCTGGAACATGTCGAGGCGCTCGCTCTCGTCGTCCTCCACCGGCGTCAGCGCCAGGTCGCGATAGGTGCGGTTGGCGGGGTCGCGCTTGATCGCCTTGTAGCGCCGATACATCCGGCCCCACAGCCACAGCCAGCGGAGCTGATTGACGAGCGTCGCCGTCAGGAAGCGCGGGTAGAAGGTGAGCGCCGGCTCGATCGGCATGCCGGAACGGCGGTCGCGGCGGTGCTTCATGCGGACGAAGCCGGTCTCCAGCGGATGCAGGCGCTCGATCCGGATCGAGCCGATGAACCAGTTCAGGACGAAGAGCACTTTGCCGGGGCTGTTCTTGGTCGCCACCGCGCGGCGCATGACGCGCTCGACGTGCTCGTCGGAATAGTAGGTCTCCCACGCCTGCCGATAGGTCCGCTCCCATTCCTCCTTCGACATCAGGGGATGGCCGGTGACCGCGTGGTTCAGGTCGTACTTGTTCAGGTCCGGATCCATCCACACGCCCTTCTCGAAGAGCTTCTTGTGGTCCTCCGAACCGGGCAGCGGCGTCAGGAAGAAGAATTCGAGAAGATCGATCGGCAATTCGCGCTGCGCGGTCTTGATGTCGCGCTCGATGCGCTCCGGCGTGTCGTTCGGGAAGCCGAGGATGTAGCCGCAATAGGTGATGACGCCGGCCTCTTTCCAGGCAAGCAGCATCTTGCGGTATTCGGTGATCTTGTTCTGCTTCTTCTTCGCCGCCGCGAGGTTGTCGGGGCTGATGTTCTCAAGCCCGATGAAGACGCGGCGGACGCCGGCGCGCGCCGCCTTGTCGATGAAGTTCGGATGCTTGTGGCAGAGCGTGTCGACCTGGATGATCAAGGAGAGATCGACGCCGCGGTTCTCGCGGATCTCGATCAGCCGGTCGAAGATCAGTTCCCAGTCCTTGTTGCGGGCGAAATTGTCGTCGGTGATGAAGAAGCGCCTGATGCCGCGCTCGGCATTCGCCATCACGATCGCCTCGATGTCGTCGGCGGAGCGGCGGCGCGACTTGCGGCCCTGCACGTTGATGATGGTGCAGAAGGAGCACTGGAACGGGCAGCCGCGCCCGGCGTCGAAGCTGGTGTTGGCGCCGTAGGTGCGCCTCACCACGTCGGCAGGAAGATGCGGGATCGGCACGCGCTCGATGCCGGGCAGGTCGGCCATGAAATTGTAGATCGGCTTCAGCCGGTCGTTGGCGGCGTCGGTGAGCACCTGTTCGAGCCGCCCCTCCTCCGCCTCGCCGGCGAAGACGAAGGCGCCGAGATCGAGCGCCTTCTGCACCTCCGAGTCGATCTCCGGCAACATCGACAGCGTGCCGGAGACATGAAAGCCGCCGATCCCGACGGTGACGCCGAGCTTGCGGAAGGCGCGCGTCAGGTCGAGCGCGCGCGGGAACTGGTTCGACTGCACGCCGACCAGCATCACCATGCCGGAGCCTGCCGCGCGGATGTCGCGGGCGATCCTCTCGGGGCGGACGCGGCGGTTGGCCTCGTCGATGGCGTCGATATCGATGCCGATGTCGGCGCCGAGCACGCGCTTCTCGGCGCATTCGGCGGCGAGCCCATAGAGGCAGGCGAGCGAGTTCGCCGGGATCGGCGAGCGCAGCCACTGGATGACGTAGCCGTCGTCGTCGTAGTGCGACGGCTTGATCAGGACCAGCCGGAAGCGGCCGACCGTGTGCGGCGGCGCAAGCATCAGTTCCCGTCCTTCGGCGCGAAACCGCGCGGCCCGGAGGCCGGTCGGTGCATGCATGGTTCGCAGAGGCGGCCCATTTTTCCGACCTGTGGAGCTTTCTCAACCTGACGCAAAACGGTTAGAGGGAGGCGCCGATCGGCGCAAGGAGCAAGACGCGGGTGCAGACCGTCATTTGCATGAAATGGGGCAAGGCCTACGGGGTCGAATACGCCAACACGCTCCATTCCATGGTCAAGCGCAACACCGCGCGTCCGCTTCGTTTTGTCTGTTTCACCGATGACCCGGAGGGGCTTGATGCGGGAATTGAGACGCGCCCGCTCCCGCCGATCACGCTGCCGCCTTCGCACCAGTGGAAGGCGTGGCGGAAGATATCGCTCTGGCAGCGCGATCTTGCGGACCTTTCCGGCGACGTGCTCTTCCTCGATCTCGATGTCGTGGTGACCGGCTCGATCGACGTCTTTTTCGACTTCGAGCCGGACGAGACCTATTGCGTCATCGAGAACTGGACGCAGATGGGCGAAGGGATCGGCAACACCTCGGTCTTCCGGCTCCGAGTCGGTGCGCATGCGGAAGTCTACGACAAACTGATGGCCGATCCAGCCGGGGCGGTGAGAAATACCCGCAACGGCCAAACCTTCGTGTCGCGCAACATCTCGCGCATGACCTATTGGCCGGCCGCGTGGTGCGTCAGCTTCAAACACACGCTGATGCCGCCCTGGCCGCTGAATTTCTTCAAGGTCGCGCCGCTTCCGCCCGATACATGCGTGGTGTGCTTCACGGGGCTTCCGAATCCGGATCACGCACGCGACGGCGTCTGGCCGAGCAAGCGGAATGAGTGGTGGAAGCCGCTCTACAAGCACGTGCGTCCGACGCCGTGGATCGCGGAGCACTGGCGTTGACCGGCATCCGACGGCGCTGCGGGAAAGCACCATGAAGAAGCTGCGCGTCCTCATCCTGTCGGATGGCGTTGCGGGGCACGACCGTTCGTCGCTCGGCATTTTGACTGCCTTGGCGAAGCACCGTCCCGTTGACGCGCGCGTTCTGTCGATCCGCGAGACGCGCAGGCTTTCGCGCCGCGCGAAGCGGACGCTCGCGGGACTTCTGCCGTTCGAGCTCTTCTGGAAGACCTTCTATCGGATCGGCGGGGAAGCGAGTCCGTTCAACCCACTGCCGCTGACGCACGAGATTCCGACCGACCCGATCGACCTCGTCGTCACGACAGGTCCGCGCACGTCTGCGGCAAACATCGCCGTTGCCCGGCATCTGAAGGCAAAGAACGTCTATTTCGGCTTCTCCAAATGGCCGTCCGACGGCTTTTACACCGTGCTGCTCACGTCGGAGCGGCGGCGGCAGCACCCGCACCGCGCTTATACGCTGAGGCCCTCGGAACTCGACGCGAGCGAGTTGCCGGAGGCGCGCCCGCTCGTCCGGAACGGCACCGAGCGGCACGCTTCCGTGCTCTTCGGCGGACAGTCGAAGCATTACAATTACACGATGGCCGACCTGGAGCTTCTGGCGGAGCGTCTCGTCGCGCTGACGCGGGAAATGCCATGGCTCAGCTGGACGGTATTCGATTCCCGCCGCAGCCCGAAGGCGGAATTCGACCGGTTGGTCGCAGCTCGTGCGTGCAGTCGGGGCGCCAGTCGAGTTCGTCCGCTTCGGCGAAGAGGGACTTCTCTCGAACAACCCGGCTTTCACTTCCGACCTCGTTCTGGTCACGGCGGATTCCATGTCGATGCTCGCCGAAAGCATCGCGTCGCAGCGGCCGACGGGCATACTCTTTGCCGACGGCTATCAGCCGCCGCAGCGCGACGCGATTGAGCATCTCGCCATGATTGCCGACAAACGCGCCTTCCCGATCACGTTCTCCGATCTCAACGCCGAGGCGCTGCTCAAAGGCGCGGCCGGACTCGAAACGCTACCGCACTCGCAGCTCGACGCACTCTACGAGACGCTCGCGCGCTACGGCGTCTGAAGCTCAAGGCCTGAACGGCACAGCATGGCGCATGAGCGGCCAAAGCTTCAGAAGAGGATTGGAGCGCTCGCGGTAGCCGCGCCCGCGCGCGTTGCGCGTCTTGATCTGGCTCTTCAGCCGCGCGCTTCCTCGTTCGAGCACCTCGTCTTGAATGCATACGGCCGGCACCACCTGGTAACGCCTCAGCGCGGAGGCCACGGGCGATATCTTCGGCTTGAAGAGAAAAACATCGGGGATGGAATGAAGTTCCGGCGACGTTCCGATCAGCCGGACGGCGGCACGCTTCGCAAGGATGTAGCCGGCGGAGCCCGGCGTTCCCGAGCGCGCGCGATAGACCCGGCGGCCGGGAGCCGCCTCGACCGGCCGCCCGTCGGAGAGGCGCATGCTGCGGTTGGCCTCAAGCCGCACCACGTCTGCATCGGCCGGGATCCAGCCGCTCTCGGCAAGCAGCGGACCGAGATCGGGGGAGACGTGAACATCGTCTTCGAACACGGCACCCCAAGCGTCCTCCCGATCTGCGATCCGCCGCCACGCCTCGAAGTGGCTGAGGAAGCACCCGACCTCGCCGGGGAGCCAGCCATCGGGCTTCGCCGCGATGCGATTGCGTCGGAAGTCCTCGACGATGTCCGCCGGGAGCGCGGCGCCGTCGACGGCGGCCACGCGCTCGAATTCCACTCCGGCGCGCGCAAGCTCCCGGTGCATGTGCGCGAGCCGGTCTTCGGCGCGGTCGAGGTTGATTACGTAGGCTTTCAGCGAGGCCTCCCGTGGTCTCGACCGCCGAGCGCCGCCTTAAGCTCCGGGCAGTGAGCTGAGCGGCACCGTGCGGTCGTAGGGTCCAGCCTGGGGCCGGCTGGACCTCATAGCAACCGTTCTATAGACCGACTGCCGCCTCGCGCCGCGTCGCGGCCGTCCGGAGAGCGAATGACTGCCGATCCCATCGTCTGCTGCGTCAAATGGGGGAGCAAGTATCCCGCCCCCTACGCGAACCGTCTGGGCAATATGGTCCGGCGGCATCTTGGCGCGCGGCACGATTTCGTCTGCCTGACCGACGATCCGACCGGCCTCGACCCGGATATCCGACCGATCCTGTTGCCGGATACAAGCTTCACCGGCTTCTGGACCAAGATCAGCCTGTTTCGCCCCGACGTGTTCGAGCCCGGACGGACGGTTCTCTACCTCGATGTCGACGTCGTCATCGTGGGTCCGCTCGACTTTCTCCTCGAAGACCCGGGCGGCATGAAGATCGCCAAGGGCTTCAGCCCGAACGGTGGCTTCAACAGTTCGGTCATGCGCTTTCAGGCGGGCGAGCAGACGCACATCTACGAACGCTTCGCGAAGGACGCGGAGGCGATCGTCGCCTCCGGCCGCTACGCGGGCGACCAGAACTGGATCCACGCCTGCGCGCCCTACGCGACCTATTTTCCGAGCGGCAAGATCGTCTCCTACAAGAAGGACATGAACTCCCACGTGCTGCTACCGGCAAAAAAGCTCGGCTTCGATCCGCCGTGGCTGCGCGCCCCGCGCTTCCTGACGGTCGCGCCGCCCGCTGGCGCGGCGATCGTGGTCTTCCACGGCAAGCCCGACCCGGAGGACGTGATGGACGCACCCTACGGGCCTTGGAAGCGCGCGCCTTTCGTGAAGGAATACTGGCGGTAGGTTCACGGCCGGAAGGGTACCGGTTTCTTCTTCCAGGGGATGAGCCGCGCAACTCCGGTCCAGTTCGGAAAGGCTTTCGGCGACACGCGTCCTTCGTCTCCAACCAAGCTTTGAAATGCGACCGACCCGCCATGCAAGAGCTGGCTCTGAATGCAGACCGCCGGCACGACTTGGTAGCGGTGAAGCGATGCCGCGACGGCCGAGCGACCCGGTTTGAAGAGAAAGAGATCGACCGGACAGTGAAGCTCCGGCGGCGTCTCCAGCAGGCGGACTGCTGCCTGCCGGGTTATCACATAGCCCGCCGCGCCCCACGTGCCTGATCCGGCCCTGGTAGAGTCGCCGGCCGGGGGCGACGTCGATGCTTCGTCCGTCGCGAAGGAGCAGCTTCCGGTTCGCCTCAAGCCTGACAACGTCAGCATCGTCGGGAATTCCACGATTCCGTGTCGAGCAGGGCTCGCAAATCCTTGGCGAGGTGCACGTCGTCTTCGAAGACAGCGGCCGCCCGCTCGACCCCGAAGGCGACCTGTTTCCAGATGGCGAAGTGGCTAAGAAATATACCGATCTCTCCGGGGAGCCACCCCGCTGCCGGACCCGACCGCGCTTCTGCAAATTCCTCCCGCTCGCTCTGGCTGAGAAGCGTGCCGTCTACTCCCGGGGAGCGGATGAAGGAGACCCCGATCCTCTCGAACTCCCGCTGCATGTGTTCCAATCGGTCGGGCGATCGATCGAGGTTGATGACAAACGCCTTCACGCTGAACCTATGCGTTCAAGGAGAGTTCGCCATGATCCCGTAAGGTCCCCGCTCCGGGTCCCTCACGTTCTTGTTCAGCGAGTTCCTCAATGTTGGTCAGGAAGTAGTCGGGAGCTATGTGCCCAATGGTCTTCATGCCCGCCGTATCGAGCGCAGCAAAAGTCGAGTCGCGCTCGTCATCGTGGATCTCCATTTGAAGAACCACGCGATTGCGCGCGATCGTAGCCTTCATCCCGGCGAGAAGAGGGACCTGATGCCCTTCGACGTCGATCTTTGCGACGATGAGCTGGTCTTTGAAATCGTAGGCGTCGTCGAGCGTGATTGCCTGCACCGGCTGCATCTGCGCCGAGTTGGCGACGACATCCAATCCGCTTGTGCCGCGGTTCTTCCGGATGATGCTCCTGGGCATTTGTGCGCGTCTTTTGCTGTCCGACAGTGCGAGGCGCTCCGCTTCGATCTCGTAAGCGGCATCGTTCAGATAAAGCTGGGCGCAAAGCTGCGCGAAGTTCATCGCATCGGGCTCGAATGCGACAATGCGTTCAAACAGGTGCACTGAGCGCATCTTCAGGGCGTAGTATCCAAAATAGGCGCCGATATCGAGAAAGATCATCGGGAGGCTGCACACTTGGCGTGCTCGCTGTGCCAATTCGACAAGCTGGGCGACCTGCAGCGGCTCCATGGCGCCGGATTCGATCAAGCGCCGGTCGATCCGACTTTGCGTCCTCAATAACAGTTGAAGGCCCTGCATCCTGTAAACGCCGACGTTGCGGCCGAACCCCGGATAGAAGATCCGTCGCATCTTCGCGTGCAACTTCGATCGTTTCATCCGTGCCCCTCCCAGCGCCTCGCGCGTGAGCAAGGGTAAGGCCTTGCCGTTTCGCCGCAAGGCTTGCCGAATGAGCCGTGCTCCTGCAAATGAGGCCATGGACATCAAGCTCTCATACATTTTCCGCAACGAGCCGTTGTTCCGCCAAACACCGGGCGGCCGCGGGGTGTGGAAGGGGCATCGCTTCGTCGGCAACGATCCAAGCATAGGCGTCTGCGACACATGGGTTGTCCTCGAGGACGCCTATGCGGAGGAAGAAAGGGCCTTTGTCCAGTCTGGAAGGGCCATCCTTATCACGCTCGAACCGCCGCTCACGCGAGAGTACCAGCCGGCATTCCTCGCGCAGTTCGACCTTGTGGTGACTTGTCATCGCGGTCTTCGCCATCCGAACGTCCTAAACGAGTGACCAGGGTCAGGTCTGGCATATCGGGGTGTTCAAAGGCGCCGACGCCAACGACAGATCCTCCTTCCGCGGCACGCTGAGCTACGACGACTTCATCGACATGCCGCCGCCGGCGAAGACGGCGGCGATTTCCGTCATTTGCTCGGCGTCGTCGCGGTTGCCTGGTCACAAGGCGCGGCGTGAATTCGTGGGCAAGCTGCAGGCCCGACTTGGCGACCGCGTCGACGTTTTTGGTCGTGGTGTCAGACCTGTCCCGGACAAGAGCGACGCCATCCTCCCGTATCGTTATCATATCGTTCTCGAGAACAGCAGCCTCCGCGACTATTGGACCGAGAAGCTCTCCGACAGCTATCTCGGCTGGGCCTTCCCGATCTATTGGGGATGCGAGAACATCGAAGACTATTTCGCGAGCGACAGCTTGATCCGCATCGATATCGAGAAGCCGGCCGAGGCGATTGACACGATCGAGGCGGTGATGGAGACGCCGCTGACCCCGGAGCGACAGGCCGGGCTCGCGGCCGCGCGGGCGCTGGTTCTCGACCGCTACAACACTTTCGATGTGATCCGCCGGCATTGCGAGGCGCTGCCGGCGAGGGAACCGCGGGAGATCACAATTCGCCCGCAACGGCATTTTCGGCCTTCGCGCGCAAAGCGGCTGGTGAAACGGGTCGGCCGCAAGCTCGCGGCACGTCTGCGTGGCCGTGAGGCGGCAAGGATATGACAGTCTTTCTCACCTTTGGCGATCGGGTTACGAAAAAGCGCTGCGTCGTATCGAAGACGAAGCCGCGGCGAGCGGCTTCTTCGATCGACTTGCGATCAAGCGACCATCCGATCTTGGCGAGGAGTTTTGGCGGAAGCACGGTGAATTCGTTGGACGCGAACAGGCGCGGCTACGGCTGTTGGCTTTGGAAGCCATGGCTGATTGTGGAGCAGCTCCGCGCGTGTCAGCCCGGGGAAGTCCTGGTCTATGCCGATGCTGGATGCACCGTGAACGCGCGGCAGGCGACCGCTTCGACGAGTATTGCCGGCTGGTCAGCAGATTCTTCGTCGGGCGTCCTCGGTTTCCAGCTTCCGCTGCGGAAAAGCGCTTCACCAAGGGAGATGCGTTCGAAGCGCTTGATGCTTGGCATCTTAGGGACACGCTGCAAATCATTGCGACCGTCGTGCTGTTCCGCCGCTGCGAGAACGCTGAGCGATTTGCAGAGGAATGGCTTGGGCTTGCCGAGAATCATGCCCTGATCTCCGACGCGCCGAGCGCCATCCCCAACGACCCCGCCTTCGTTGAGCACCGGCATGACCAGAGCCTCTTCTCGCTTCTGGCGAAGCTTCGTGGCGCGGTACGTGATCGACGATGAGACATCCTTCGATGATGAGCAGGCCCGCGATTTTCCTTTCCACTCCTCTCGGCTCAGAGGCGGGAATAAGGGGCCGTTTCGCGGGCTTCGCCGCGATCTCGGCGTTCGCTTGCGGCGCGCGCGCCACTCGTTTCGGACGCACCAGCGCGTCGATTAGAAGCGAAATCGTGCGAGCATGACGAGCGGCTTGTTGGACCTTGAGCGCTTGGTCAGCCCCGACATTCGCTCGGATGTCGTGCGTCGAGTCCTTAGTGACGAGTTCATCAGCGGCCACGTCGAAGTGGCGCATGTCTTCGACTGCGACGGAACCGGCCACGCAGACGGTTGTTGTGCCGGTGTTCAACCAAGAAGATTTCATCCGGAAATGCCTGGCCGGGATCGGCGACAACATTACTGCACCGTCCGATCTCGTCGTAATCGTGGACTGCTGCACCGACGGCTCGGAGTCCGCAGTGCTCTCGTTCGTGGAAGAAGCGCGGAGCGCGCTTCCGCCGGGTGACGGTGCTGCGCACGTACTTATCCGATCTTCGAGACGCGCGCCGACAACCTCGGCTTCCTGCTATCGCGCGGCGACCATGTGATCGAAGTGCAAAGCGATATCGAGGTTCTGACCGGCGGCTTCGATGCGCTTCTCAAGGCTCCGATGCAGGAAGCTCCGGAGATTTTTTCCACATCTGGCCGAGGCGGAACTTGGTTCGGGCAATTGCTTCCACGCAGCGAGCGGAAGAGGCGCTTCCCGATCCGCACGCGGCTTTGGGAATCGCTGGGCTGGGATCGGGTTGGCTATCCCGGCCCCTCGGTCACCGAGGCCAAAAGCGACGTTTCGCCGGCGGGTGCCTACGCCAGATCGGAGACGGTGATGCGCGGGCCATGGTGCTTACGGAGGAGCGTCCTCCTCGAACTTGGCCTGCTTGACGAAAAGAACTTCTTCCTCGGCTACGACGACCATGACCTACACGCACGAGCGTTGGATCGGGGCCTGGGATGTGCCTACGTTCCGATGGCTTTTGACGCGCCGTTGGAGGTTGGTTCGACCCGCCAGGCCAGAACCGGGCTCAATCTCGAAGCCTATGAGCGGCTTTCCCGCCGGTCTCGCGACGGCTACCTCGACCGCTTCTTGAAGACCTACAGCCCAGCGATCGCGTGCCGTTATATCCGGCGTCGCCGAGCGACGTGATTTTACTGCCGGCCCGCGTGAGGCTTGCTTCGTTCAAGAGAAAGGCTTCAGCGCCATCCTGCAGCTGTAATCGACCGGCACGAGCAGCGGCATCTGCTTGCCGAAATACTCGTCCACGGCTTTCCGCGCTCCGTGCCAGTGCCCATAGTCGTCGATAATCAGAACGCCGCCGCGTTCCAGACGCGGATAGAGGACCTCCAACTCGATCTTGGTGGACTTGTACCAGTCCGTGTCGAGCCGAAGCAGAGCGATGCGGTCGGGCAGGCTGTGTGGATCGACCAAAGTGTCCTCCACCTTGCCCTTTCGGAAATGGACATCATCACCGGAAAGCTCGAACTGATCGAAAGCTCCGGCGACTTCTTCAATCGACGCATAGCACCAGCTGTTGTATCCATCCCGCTGTCGCCTCTCCACCTTGCCGGCAGCCACCAGCCCGCTCCGGTCGACATCGACATCCGTCGGCCGCGACATCCCGGCGAAAGTGTCGAAGAGATAGATGTCGCGGTTCGGGAGCGCGCCCCGCCGCGCTTCCTTGACCATCATCATGTTGCCGCCGCGCCAGACGCCGCACTCGACGATTGCCCCGGCAATACTTTGCCGATCCACATGCTCCACGGCCTTCAGGAGTGCCCACTGTCGAAACTTGCCGGTCATCGTGTAAGACGCGAACTTTTCGACCAGGTACTTTTCCCGCTCGGTCGCCTCGGCCGGCCACACGAACTCCGGGAGAGCGTTCTTCGCCTTTCTGCCGCGTAGTCGGCGAGCAAGCGCCTTCACTCCAGCCATCGATTTCTGCTCATTTGGCGATGCTCGCGGGTGGTAGCGGCTGTGTTCGGGGCTGTCCAGCGCCTGAGCGGAGTCGGGAGCATCTCCCGAGACCAAAAATGCGGCACAAAGTCTAGGCGCGCGGCGTCGCGGCGCGGATACGAGAATCGCGTTTCAATCTGGACGCGCCTTAAGTATGGCGAAGCCGGGGCTGGGTCGGATATTCCGACAGGCCGCGGTTATGTCCCAAAGAGAGCAGTGTGCGAAGAGACATATGATACGTGCCTTGAAGCTCGCAAAATCAATGCTGCGAGGCTCGCGCCGAAAGACACCCAAGGTGCGCCGCCCGGCCGACGTGACCGATGCGGACTGGGCTGTCTACAACGCGGTACAGCCGTTCACGATGACCAGCATGCAGCGCGTATTGGCGCTCATCTCCGCTACGCGGTATCTCGTGCGGGCGGGAATAGAGGGCGCCTTCGTTGAATGCGGGGTCTGGCGCGGCGGAAGCATGCTGGCCGTCGGTCTGGTCCTTGAGCAGGAAGGCGATTTGAGCCGTGACCTCTATCTGTTCGACACGTTCGACGGCATGACCGATCCGACCGAAGCCGACGTGGACATGGGTGGAACGAGCGCGGCCGAGATGCTGCGGGAGCGATCCAAGACCGAAGAGGACACGTTGTGGGCGTTTTCGCCGCTTGAAAGCGTGAAGGAGACGCTGGCACGGAGCTCCTATCCGGCAGAAAAAACCCGCTATGTCGTGGGAGACGTCCTTGCGACGATCCCTCAGAACGCGCCGGCGACGATTGCGATGCTGCGGCTCGACACGGACTGGTACGAATCGACCTTGCACGAGCTAAAGCACCTTTATCCGCGGCTAACGGCTGGCGGCGTTCTGATCATTGACGACTACGGGCATTGGGCCGGCGCACGAAAAGCCGTCGACGAATATTTGGCGGCGACAAACACAGAGCTGCTTCTGAACAGGCTGGACTACACCGGCAGACTGGCCATCAAAACGACGGCTCCGGCGTGAGCGACCAAAGCGTCGATATCCAGAGCGATGCATCCAAGAAGCTCGTAAATCTTGGTTGCGGCCATCGGTTTCACGACGAGTGGATCAACCTGGATCTGAACGCACGCTCACCGAAGGTTCGCAAGTGGGATATCGCAAAAGGCCTCCCATTCGCAGACGAGGAAATTGATGCCGTCTACCATTCGCATGTTCTGGAGCATCTGGAGCCGGAGGTGGCTCGCGCGCTGCTGCGGGAATGCTTTCGCGTGCTGAGGCCCGGCGGAACCTTGCGGATCGCCGTGCCCGATCTTGAGGCGATTGTGCGGGGCTATCTGGAAGCCTTAGAGCGCGCCAAGCAGGGCGAGCCGGGGGCCGACGCCGATCACTACTGGATGACCCTTGAGCTCTATGATCAGCTCGTAAGGGAGCGCTCCGGAGGAGAGATGTTGGCGTATCTCAGATCAGGTGGAGTGCCGAATTTCGCCTTCGTGCGGACGCGATGCGGGGAGGAAACGGCCTCCCTAGGCGGAGAAAGGATCCATCAGCCACATCCCCGAATTCGCATTCGCAATTGGAGGAAGACGCCGGCCAGGCTGGCGCGGCTGCTGAAGCGTTTCGTGGAGCAGCTTATTCTCGGCAAGGACTACGAATTGCTGCGCGCCGGGCGCTTCAGGGCAGGGGGGGAGGTTCACAAGTGGATGTATGACGCGATGTCTTTGCGGCGGCTTACGACCGGGGTCGGCTTCGAGGATTTCCGCGTCTGCTCCGCCATGGAGAGCAGCATTGAAGCGTGGCCGCGCTTCGAGCTCGATGCCACGCTCGACGGGCGCGTTCGCAAACCCAACTCGCTCTTCGCCGAATGCAAGAAGCCAACGCGGTAGGTGCGGCTGCTGTGAGTGCATCCTTCACAGAGCCGATATCCGATTCCCGTCTTGGCGCGGGGTCGCGCAATGCGCAGGATCAGACGGCCGATGTCCTGCACATCAACGTGTATGACCTTCACGGAGGGGCGGCGATTGCGGCCAACCGCCTGCATCAAGGGTTACGTCGTATCGGCACGAACTCGCGGATGCTCGTAGAGAGAAAGGCGGGCGACGATTCCTCGGGTACTCAGGAGCGAAAGATCGCGGGCACTTTGGGCCAGCCTCAAGCGGCGGATCCGAAAGCGATGGCTGAGGAGGCAACTCGCTCGCTACGCGGACAGCCAGCCTCCAACCGCGGATTTCTTCTCCGACGACAGGGCCGTCGACACCGAGGCTTTGGTGAGGGCGCTTCCAAAGGCGGACGTCTACAATCTGCATTGGGTCGCGCGCTATCTCGACTACACGCGCTTCTTCTCGCAATTACCGATCGGACAACCGCTTGTCTGGACGCTGCATGACATGAACCCGTTCACAGGCGGCTGCCACTACACGGCGGGCTGCCGAAGGTTCGAGGCCGAATGCGGCTTCTGCCCCGCGCTTGGCTCCGGGACGCAGACGGACCTTTCGTCGGAGATTTACGCGCGCAAGCGTCGGCAATATGATCGCTTACTTCCCGAAACCACGAGGATCGTGACGCCGAGCCAGTGGCTGGCGGGGGAGGCTCGGCGAAGCTCGCTGTTCAGGCGCTTCGATACCGCGGTTATCCCGAATGGGCTCGACACGGAGGTGTTCCGGCCGCGCGACCGTGCCGAGGCGCGCGACATCTTTGGCCTTCCGCACGACATCACGCTTGTGATGTTCACCGGGCGGTCGCTTGAGTTCCATCGCAAGGGCATCGATCTCCTCGTTGCGGCTCTGAACGAGCTGCGATCGGAGGATGTCGGGCTTATTTCGGTGGGCGGGGGGCGACTGCAAGTGAAGCTGGACGGGCGCCACTTCCCTATCGGCAGCATCGGCGAAGAGAGGCTTCTCTCCTTCGCCTATTCCACAGCGGATATCCTTGTCTGTCCGACTCGCGAGGACAACCTTCCCAACGTCGTCTTGGAAGCGATGTCCTGTGGTGTCCCGGTCGTCGGGTTCAATGTCGGAGGAATGCCGGACATGGTTCGGCAGGGCGTGACCGGCCTTCTTGCGCCTCCGGAGGATGTCGGCGCACTCGCCGGCGCAATCCGAACACTTGTCTCAGATCGAGTCCTGCGTGGACTCTGGCAGGTGCCAGCAGAAAGGTCGCCGTCGAAGAATATGGACTTCGAACTCCAGGCGGAGCGCTATGCGCGCCTGTACGAGGCTCTGATTGCAGCGGCGCGTGCATAGTCCTCTGCGCATCGCGCGAACCTTCCACAATTGCCTTCGAGCCCCTGCTGAGCCATAGGGAGCGCTTCCAAGCGACAGAACGGGGTCTCCAGCTGATCGAGCCGCCGGTAACTTTTTCTGATCTTCAACCGGCCCGACACAACCGCGCGGGTAATGGAAGCAATTCGCGCTGTGCGTCCCGCGCGCCTTTATGTTGCTGCAGACGGCCCGCGCGACAGGTCGGGCGAGGCGGAACGCTGTGCTGAGGCGCGACGTGTCGCGACGAGCGTCGACTGGCCATGTGAAGTGAAGGTGCTCTTCCAGGATCGCAATTTGGGCTGCCGTATCGGGGTCGGCAGCGGTATCGATTGGTTTTTTGCGCACGAGCCAGAAGGGATTGTTTTGGAGGACGATTGCGTCCCCTCCATGTCCTTTTTCAGCTATTCCGCCGAGCTGCTCGACCAATTCCGTGACGACGAACGTGTCATGTGCATCACCGGCGACAACTTTCAGGCTGACATGGGGGACTATCCCTTCAGCTACTACTTCTCGAAGTACAACCACGTTTGGGGTTGGGCGAGTTGGCGACGGGCCTGGAATCTCTACGACCGCGAAATGAAGCAATTTCCACGGTTCATGCGGGCGGGCAGATTGGAGAGAATATCGTCCTCGCCCGGGTTCTCAGAAGCGTGGGGCAAGCGCTTCAAGTCTGTCTATCGTGGCGAGATCGATACCTGGGACTATCAATGGCAATTTTCCTGCTGGGTCCACAACGGGCTCACCTGCACCCCGCGAACGAACCTGGTCTCGAATATCGGGTTCCGGTCCGACGCAACGCACACGACAGACGCGAGCAATTCGTCTGCGAACTTGGCGGCTGGCGCGCTTGAGTTTCCACTAGCGCATCCGCCGCAGATCGCTGTCGAAGAGAGATTCGATGCGCATGTCGACGTCACCCTTTTTGGGGTAAGACCACCATCGAAACAGGTGCGCTGGCAGCGGAGGGTCGAGAACTCGGTGAAGAGGCTCCTTCGTTTGTCTGGCTGAACACCGTTTTGATCAAACGAATACAGCTCTCAGCTTGACGGCTTAGTCTGACCTTGGTGCGCCGCTACTGCACCACTCTCTTGCGGTGCAAGTGATACGCCTCGGCGATCCTGTTCGCGAACCCCTGGGCGAGGACCGCGAACTTCGGTATGTGGATAAGTTCGCCGTGTGATTGCGTCCCTCGCCCGCCAGTTTTAACGTTCGCTCTGATGAGGCTGATTCGCAGTTTGCGAAAGCGCGTGGTCCCGTTGCCGGGGCCGTTCATGCTCGATCCATCGTCTCGGAACGGGTTCAGGCGCTTGTACAATGTTCACATCCGCAAGTGCGGCGGAACATCGCTCAACCACATGTTTCTCCGTGCCTTTTCAAGGAATTTCGCGAGGGATCATGAGCGCCTAGTCCGACATTGGCGTCACCGGGTTTATATCGGCGGAGTTCCGTTTGTCGGGTGGAGTTGCGCGATGATCGAGCGCGGCGCGTTCTTCTTCGGATTCTCACACACGCCATTTCATTTGATGCAAATCCCCGCGGACACCTACACCTTTGCGCTTTTTCGCGATCCGGTTGAGCGCGTGCTGTCGCACTACAAGATGCTGCTGGCGGAGCAAACCGTATCGGAGAAGCATCCGTCTTTCTTCGACGAGGAGGCGTGGCTCGGCAATTCCTTCAGCGACTTTGTCGAGCGGATGCCTCGGGAGCACTTATGCAACCAGCTCTTTATGTTCTCGCGCGATTTCTCAACTACCGAAGCGCTAGAGAACATCAAGCGTGTGACGAATGTCCGGTTGCTTCCCGACATCGGAAACTTGGTCGAAGATATCAACGAGGAGTTTGGCTTGGCGCTTCGGCCGATGCATGTGCGCCCGGCGGCTATAACATTTGAACCAAGCAAAGCAGACCGGGCGAAGCTCGAGAAGTCGTCTAAAAGATGAATTGGACCTCTTTGATAAGATTGTCGCGCTTGCTCGATCCGGCAACATGGCAGTCGGTGCTCGCCGACTTGCCGCTTGACGCCTTCGTCAACAAGCGGAGCGGGCGAGGACATCGGGAAGACGTTCCATGACGCCATAGGTTCGGCAGCGAGCCGGCGGCGCGCGCGCCTAGTGCGCTACGTTCTCACGGTACCAGCGATACGTCTCGGCGATTCCCTCTTTAAGCCCGATCCGCGGCCTCCAGCCCATGCCGTTCAACCGCGTGCTGTCGAGGAGCTTGCGCGGCATGCCGTCCGGCTTGGTCGGGTCGGTGACGATCTCCCCTTCAAAGCCGACGACTTTTGCGACGAGCTTTGCGAGGTCAAGGATCGTGAGGTCTTCGCCCGAGCCGACGTTGATGTGTGCGGCTTCCGAATAAGTGCGAAGGAGCAGGACGAGCGCGTCGGCGCAGTCGTCGACATGCAGGAACTCGCGCCTCGGCGTGCCCGTGCCCCAGACGACCAGCTTGTCGTCGCCGCGCTCTTTTGCCTCGTGCGCCTTGCGCAGGAGAGCCGCGAGCACGTGGCTGGAGCTCAGATCGAAATTGTCGTTCGGGCCGTAGAGGTTGGTGGGCATGGCGGAGATGAAGTCGCACCCGTATTGCCGCCGGAAGGCCTGCGCCAGCTTGATACCGGCGATCTTGGCGATCGCGTAGGCCTCGTTCGTCGGCTCAAGCGGGCCGGTCAGAAGCGCGTCCTCGGCTGATCGGCTGCGGCGCGAGCCGAGGATAGATGCAGCTTGAGCCGAGGAAGAGCACCTTCGCGACGCCGGTCCGATGCGCGGCGCCGAGCACGTTCGCCTCGATCATGAGGTTGTCGAAGAGGAAGTCGGCGACATAGGTGTCGTTCGCCAGGATGCCGCCGACCTTGGCGGCCGCCAGGACGATTGCGTCGAGCTTCGCCTCCGCGATCCAATCCTCGGTCTCCGCCTGTCGCGTCAGGTCCACCGTGGCGCGGTCGACGGTCACGATCTCGCAGGGCTCCTGGCTCAGCCGCCGCACCAGCGCCGAGCCGACCATGCCGCGGTGGCCGGCAACCCAGACGCGCTTTCCCTCCAGCGGGAAGCTCGGATCAGCGGCCATCGCGCGCCTTTCCGTCCGCAATCGCCGCCATGTCCTCCCGCACCATCTCCGCGCAGAGCGCGTCGAGATTCGTCTCGTGCTTCCAGCCGAGTTTCTCGCGCGCTTTCGACGGGTCGCCGACGAGGATGTCGACCTCGGTCGGGCGGAAATAGCGGGGATCGACCTCGACAAGGACGCGGCCGGTGCTCGCGTCCTTCCCTTTTTCGCCGACGCCCTTTCCGTTCCAGGCGATCTCGATTCCGACCTGCCGAAACGCCTTGTCCACGAAGGTGCGCACGGAGTGGCGTTCGCCGGTGGCGAGCACGTAATCGTCGGGCTCGGGCTGCTGCAGCATCAGCCACATGCCGCGCACATATTCGCGCGCGTGGCCCCAGTCGCGCTCGGCGTCGAGATTGCCGAGATAGAGCCGCTCCTGAAGTCCGCTTGCGATCGCGGCGACGGCGCGCGTGATCTTGCGGGTGACGAAGGTCTCGCCGCGGAGCGGGCTCTCGTGATTGAATAAAATACCGTTCGAGGCGTGCATTCCGTAGGCTTCGCGGTAGTTCACGACCGTCCAGTGGGCGAAGAGCTTGGCGACGCCGTAGGGGCTGCGCGGGTAGAACGGCGTCTTTTCGGTCTGCGGAATCTCCTGCACCTTGCCGTAAAGCTCCGACGTCGACGCCTGATAGAAACGCGTCTTCTTGACGAGGCCGAGGAGGCGGATCGCCTCAAGCAGGCGGAGCGTGCCGAGCGCGTCGGCGTTGGCGGTGTATTCGGCCGTCTCGAAGCTCACCTGCACGTGGCTTTGGGCGGCGAGGTTGTAGATCTCGTCGGGCTGCGTCTCCTGCACGATGCGGATGAGGTTGGTCGAATCCGTCATGTCGCCGAAATGCAGGATGAACTGCTGGTTCGGCTCGTGCGGGTCTTGATAGAGGTGCTCGACGCGGCCGGTGTTGAAGGAGGACGAGCGGCGCTTCAGGCCGTGGACCGTGTAGCCCTTCTCCAGCAGGAGCTCGGCGAGATAGGCGCCGTCCTGGCCCGTCGCGCCGGTGATGAGGGCCACCTTGCCGACCCCGGTTTGATCCATGAAACGCCCCGTTGCTCTCGACGTCGTGATCTCTGTGGTGATCGCATCTATGCGGCTACGGCGACAGCATGCGCAAGTTCGCTGCCTTTCCGCCAGTTTGGAGCCGGTGGCGACAGCCCAACGCTTCGCTCAAACAATCAGATCCCACGAAAGCGGCGTTCCGCGGCGGATTTCTACGCGGGCTTTGCGGCCGATGATATGGGGCAGGTGCTTGGGTGGGAGCCCAAATCCAGGGCGGATCGACCGCACATTCTTGTGGGTCAGCTCGCCCCCGGCTGAGACATCGGCGACGGCGTAGAGCGAGCGGCGAAGCAGCATCGAACCGCTTTCCGATTTGGGGCGGTCGTAGGAGACCCGCCCCAGCGCCTGCCATGCATGCCTGCAATCGGCGACCAGGGCAGTGAATTCATCCGGCTCCAGGCTGAAGGCAGCATCCGGCCCTCCGTCCGCGCGCGCCAGGGTGAAGTGCTTCTCGATGAAGCAGCCGCCAAGAGCAACGGACGTAACGGCAGCGACGGAGCCCGGCGTGTGGTCGGACAGGCCCGGGACGCAGCCGAAGGCTTCGCCCAGATGCGGAACGGTGCGCAGGTTGGAATCCTGAAACGTCGCCGGATACGAGCTGATGCAGTGCAAGAGCACGATCTGATCGCATCCGTTTTCGCGGGCCGTCCGCACGGCGTCCCCGATTTCTCCGAGGCTCGCCATGCCGGTGGATATCACCATCGGCTTTCCCTTGCGGGCGACGTGCGCCACCAGCGGCAGGTCGATTACCTCGAACGACGCGATCTTGTACGCTGGAGCGCTGAAGATCGGCGAGCAGGTCCGCAGCGGTTTCGTCAAAGGGCGTGGAGAGCACCGTGATGCCGAGCTCGCGTCCCTTCTCGAAGAGTGTTTCATGCCACTCGAACGGCGTGTGCGCCTCTTGATAGAGATCGTAGAGCGTGCGCCCGTCCCAGAGCCCGCCCTCTATCCGGAAGCCGGGCCCGTCGTGGTCGATGGTTATTGTGTCCGGCGTATAGGTCTGCAGCTTGATGGCGTCCGCCCCCGTCGCGGCCGCGGCCTCCATAAGGCGCAGTGCGCGCTCGAGTTCGCCGTTGTGATTGCCCGACAACTCGGCAACGACATACGGCGGATGGCCCGCCCCAATCGGCCGGCCGGCGATTTCAACTGTTGAATTCATAGGTGTTCTGCAAGTGGCGGAAGCCCATCGATTCGAACATTGCGATGGATCCCTTGTTGCGTGGATTAATGTTTGCGAGGAATCGCCGGCGAGGATGGCGTTTCATGATCGCGGCGACGGCCTTTGGTCCAAGGCCGTGTCCCTGATGCTTGCGGAACAGGAACACGCCGATCTCGTCGGCCTTGCTGAGATAGACCGCGCCTACGATCTCGCCCTTCGCTTCGATGAGATACCATGCGCGGTAGGGCTTAGACCGGACGAAGCGGACATGCGAGCGCCAGGAGGGCATCGAGCGATGACTGATATTGACGTCCTCGGTGCGCTCTTCGAGCAGGCGGTAAAGGTATCGCTCGGCGTCGGGGGCACTGATACACATTGCGCAGCGTGATCACCATTCCTCCACGCGCCACACATTGCAGCTCCAAATTCCGGCCGCAAGTCCAGACAGCTTCATTTGCGGCCCCCGCGTCGCGAACCGCGTCGGAAGTCAACGGACCTTGAAAAGAGGCACCAGAGGTTTGCACCTTAGGTGCTCTTCGAGCAGGCGAATCGTCGGTCAGAAAAGACGCGACGATCGCAAAGACTGCGTCGTATGCTGCCAGCAGGCCTTCGATGTCCTCCTCGCTATGGGCGTAGGACAAGTTGTGCGTGCCGATGAAGAGTATTCCACGCGCGAACAGCTCCTGCAGCATGAGCGTCTTCGTTTCGAGCGAAGTGCGATGCTGTGTCTCGCCGACCAGCAAGAAGCTCCAAGTCGGATCGCCCGACGCGGTGAGCAGCGCCGGCCAGGCCGTGCCGCTCAATGACGGGGACGAAGGCCGGATAGGAGACCCTCGCCCCGCTCGCGCAGCGTCGCGACGACCGGCTCACGGAGAGCTTATCCAGCGTCGCTTTGGCGGCCGCGAGCGACAGAGTTTCGCCGCCGAAAGTGAACGAGAAGAAGACCTCCTCCATGAGCCGCATGATGTCGCCGCGGCCGGTGACTACAGACAGCGGGTAGCCGTTCGCGATGCCCTTGCCGAAGGCCGCGAGATCCGGTGTCACTCCGAACCTCTCCTGTGCGCCACCATTGGCATAGCGGAAGCCGGTGATCGTCTCGTCGAACACGAGCACCGCGCCGTGTTGAGTCGCCAGCTCCCGGACGCCCTCGAGATATCCTGGCTTTGGCTAGGTAGCGTTCATCGGCTCTAGCACGATCGCTGCGAATTCAGCCTTGCGTTTGTTCAGTAGCGCTGCGAGGGCATCGATGTCGTTGTAGGGAAAAAAGTGGGTGAGGGCGCGCACGGCCTCGGGGACACCGAAATGACGTTCGGTAGCTCCGATGTACCAGTCCTGCCAACCGTGATATCCGCAGACGGCGACATGGTCCCTATGCGTGTGGGCCCGCGCCAGCCGGACTGCGCCGGCCGTGGCATCGGAGCCATTCTTTCCGAAGCGGACGAGCTCCGCACATGGCACTATCTCTACGATCTTTTCGGCGACAACGTCTCAAGCGGATGGGGCAGCGAGAATATCGTCCCTTCCTCGAGTTGTGCCTGAACGGCCGAAGTCACGTCAGGATCGCAATGGCCGAAATTGATCGCGGCAAGGCCGTTGACGAAATCAACATATTCGTTGTCGTCCACGTCCCAAACCCGGCTTCCCCGGCCGCGTTTGATGAAGTAGGGCGAGACGCCGAAGGGATACTGAATGCGGCTCTTGCTGAATGTCTGGCTGCCAAGAGGGATGACGTGTTCCGCACGCTGGAGCATCTCCTCGGACTTCTTGTAACGCGCTGACATATCGAAGGATTTCATCAGTGTCGGGATCGGTCGAAACCATGATCAATCTGAGTAGGCGGGGCCGCCTGCGAGGGCGCGCTTCGGACGATATGCCCGTCGATGCCTTTCAGCTCAGGATGGGCCTTCAGAAGTCTTAGGATGTCGTCGGTGTCAAATGCCATTTTTTGCGGATAAAGCGATTCGTAGATAGATCTTGACGAACTCGAGATCTTCAGGCCCGTCGACAGTCCATCTAAACGAGGAGAAGTCGACCTGCGACCGCACATTTGTGCTCATGAACCGCTCAGGGTGGCTCCGGATAAACGGCGTGACGTGCTCGCGATCGTGAGGCAATAGCGCCTCGGCGTCTGCGTCGAGCAACGCCCCGTAACGCATCACCTCGACATCGAGGCCGTCGGGAAAAGTGGGAGGTGCGACATTCGAGGCATAGTCGACCTTTGTATTGAGAACGCGTCGACGACCAAGTCGATCACCCGCCAATCAGCTAAAGGGCAGTCGCCCGTCAGGCGGACGACTGTGCTCGGCGCCGATACCTTTGGCGGCACCGACGAACCTGCCAGAACGTCCGTCAAGCTTCCCCGGTACACGGCGACGCGTGCTGGCGCACGCCTCGGCCAGACATCGTCCGAGGCGTCCTCGCTTGTCGCGACGACCACCTGATCGATGCGCTGGGAACGTCGAACGCGCTCGATCTGGCGGAAAGCATCGGCTTCCCAAAATCGGCTTCAACACCTTTCCCGGCAATCTTGTGGAGCTCATCCGCGCCTGAAGGATCGCGAGGATCAATTCGGCCCGCCCACTTGCTCGGGTTGATCGTCATCTCGTCGGAGATCGCAAACGGTCCACACCTTTCAAGGTCTGCTGGACCTTCGCCGCTGCAGGATCTCATTGAATTGCCGGACTGTTTCGCAGCCGACGACGACGAAGTCGATACGTGGATCTTTAGGCAGATCGCCAAGGCCCCTTCACGGGCTCAGTCCTCGCTCTCGGAGCCAGGCATGCAGGGCTGCCTGGTGTTCCGGATACCCGCGAACCTATCCGGCAGTTGCTCCGGCGTCATCAACAGCAACCCTTGAAGGAATGCGCTTCGAGAGTGCACCTCGACCTCTTCTCTTTGAGCCGATCGAGCAATCCCGACGGCGAACCGCTGATCGTATACGTTGAACGGAATTGGACGATGTGCACCGTCTGATAGCGACCAGAATCCTTCACAATTGCTCTGGAGAATACACCGAAACGCCGATTTTTCGACGTTCCCTCTTCAGGATGGATGCATCCATGCCCAGAGCGGTCGCCCCCCGGGCCCAGGAGTCGTTGGCGTCGATGCACGAGGAACCCATAGACGCGCTCGCGACTGAGACGAACGAAGGAGACCGAAAGGCCTTGGCCAACCGCCCGATGTTTTGGTCCGAACCATCTCCGCGGGAGAGGGGGAGCTTCGTCACGATCCGAAATCGCGCCGTGTCCAAGCAGCGGCCTAGAACCTCCTCGGCGTACCGTACCCGTGGCGGTATCGATCACTCGTACCCCGGCGCGACCTACGGCGCTAGGATTTCGCATTCTCGGCTTTCAAAGGCTGCCCCGTCCTGTTGGCAATGCCATAGGGCATCCCGAACTGAGCTGTGCCCAATGCCAGCCTCGGACGCCGGTCGGCCATCAGACAAAAGCGTCCCCCAGTGCGTCGACCACACGATAGATGTCGTCATCGGCCATGTCCGGATAGAAGGGCAGGGACAGGCAGCGCGCGTAGTAGGCATCGGCGCCGGGAAGATCGAGCTACCGTATCTCTCGCGGTAATAGGGTTGCCGATGCACCGGAATGTAGTGAACCTGGGTGCCAATACCCGACGCATGCAGGGTCGTCATCAGCTGCCGCCCGGGAGACGCCCAGCGCGGCAAAATCGATCAGCACGACATAGAGGTGCCAACCATGGGCGCGATTTCTGTGGCGGATCGGCTGGACGACGGGCCGAGGGGCGCAAGCAGACGATCGTAGAGCGCAGCGATCTCGCGCCGCCGCTCCGAGAAACGGCTGAGCTTCCGCAGCTGGGACAGGCCGAGCGCACACAATATGTCGGGGAGGCGATAGTTGAGACCGATCTCCGCCATCTCATAGTACCATGGATTGGCGCATCCGTTCGTGAAGGCGGCGCCGCGATCGACGAATGTCGAAGCATCGCGGCTCATGCCGTGGGTCCTGAGCCGACCCATGCGCGCCGCCAACGCTGCGTCGGATGTCGTGACGACCCCGCCCTCGCCTGTGGTGATCGCCTTCACCGGATGCGTCGAGAAGCAGGCGGCGAGCGAATGCTCGCACGCGCCGATCCCCGGTCGACGCCAAGCGCGTGGCAGGCGTCTTCGACGAGCCGGACGCTGCCGACCGCGCAACCTCGGCAAGCCCCGCCATGTCGCAGACCTGCCCGTTCAGGTGAACCGGAAAGGCCGCGGTGACCGGCAGACCGGCGTGCGCGCTCGGGCAAGGGCCGCATCGAGCGTCTCTGCCGTCATTAGGCCGGTGGCCGGATCGACGTCGGCGAAGACGACTTCGGCTCCGGTCATCCGCACGACGTTGGCAGTTGCGAGAAAGGTCGTCGTGGGCACCACGACGCCTTCGCCGTTCTTCAGGTCGAGCGCCATGGCGGCCAGATGCAGGGCGGCTGTGCCCGAGTTGCAGGCAACCGCGCATGTCGCGCCGGTCGCCTCGGCAAAGGCCGCCTCGAAGCGCTCTACCAATGGCCCCGTCGTCAGGAAATCCGACTTGAGCGCTGCCGCGACGGCCGCAATGTCGTCCTCGTCGATCGACTGCCGGGAATAGGGTAGGAACGGCTGCGGCGCAGCGGTCTGCGGCGAACGTTTGCTCGCGCTGTTTCACGAACGTGGCCCGTATTCGTTGCTGCTTGCTGAGAGGCACTGGCAGTCCACTCACACGGAAAACGACGGGTCGACGTGCTCGCGGATCAGATGGCGCAGCTGCGGGACCGTCAGGAAATCTGGGTTGCTGCCACTGTTGTAGGCAAATCCCGGCTCGACGGGCCGTGCCTGGCCGCCGAGCTATAGCTCTCAATCGTGTGCAGGCCCGCGGATTGCAAAATGGCAAAATACCGCCCGTTGTCCAGAGTGTTGAAGCTGTCGCTTGACGTGATCATCTCCTCATGAATCTTCTCGCCTGGCCGTATGCCGACGATCTCGTGCTTACAGTCCGGCCCGATGGCCTCGGCGAGATCGATGATCCGGTAACTTGGAATCTTGGCACAAGAATCTCTCCGCCAAGAGCGTTCTCGATCGCCCAAAGAACCATGTCGACCCCTTCTTGGAGGCTGATGTTGAAGCGGGTCATATTTGGATCGGTTATCGGAAGCATCCCGCTCTTCCTGCGCTGGAGGAAGAATGGGATCACCGAACCCCTGCTGCCCATGACATTGCCGTAGCGAACGACGCTGAACCGGACATCGCGGTGGCCGCGAATGTTGTTCGCCGCCGTAAACAGCTTGTCCGAACAGAGCTTGGTGGCGCCGTAGAGGTTGATGGGTGCTGCGGCCTTGTCTGTTGACAGCGCCACGACCCGCTTGACGCTCATATCGAGCGCGGCCTCGATCACGTTCTGCGCGCCAAAGATATTTGTCTTGATGTATTCGAAGGGGTTGTACTCCGCGGCCGGCACCTGCTTCAGGGCGGCTGCGTGGACGATGATATCGATGCCCTCCGCAGCGCGACGCAGCCGATCGTGATCGCGAACGTCGCCGATAAAGTATCGAATGCCTGGATGCTCTCGTTCGGAATGGACCTGCGCCATCTCGAACTGTTTCGTCTCGTCGCGGCTAAATACCACCAGCCGCCGAACGCCTGGATGGCGTTCCAGGACGGTCTTCACGAAGGCCCGACCGAAGGATCCCGTCCCACCGGTCAAGAGGATGCCCTTGCCGTCGAGAAATCCGGTGTGTCTGGGACTGAAGGCCACCGTCTCGGTCACTGCTATCGTCCTACGCGTCGACCAGAACAAAATGCACGCCACGGAGCTAGAGAGCCCACCTGGCGGGAGCATCGCAATCGCCCGTTCGAAAGCGAGGGCAGGCCTGCAGTTTGCCGGCCGTGCCGCCCGCGGGCAGAACCTATACACGTCGCCGCGCGCCGGGCAACTCGCCCCGCACTCGCCGGCAAGCCTCGCTTTCTCTCCAACGCCTCATGCGATCCTCCAGGTCGTTCACGTGTTGGCGCAAAGACCTTTTTGTCGGCCGACCGGAACTCACTCCCCACAAGGTCGAGAGGAGTATCCGGCGGCCGACGGCTCTGCGCGCCGACCCTTTCGCGACCATGGGAACAGCGATAACTAGGCATGAGGGACGTGGTACGTGGCCTGGTCGGATCGCATGCGCAGTTGCGGCCACGGGGGAAGGGTCGTAGGTCTCCGCGCAACATCGATGGCCGCGTTACACGGCGGCCTGCGGGTGATCGAGAAGGAGAGGCGCTGGCCGTTGGCGGCGAGCGGGCACTTGGCCAGGCGATGCAATCTCCAGCGGGGAGTGGCGCATGGCCGATGGCCCAGGGGGGCTCTGGAAGGACTGCGGCGGTATATCTTTGGTTGAATAGCAGTGCAGTCAGATGAAGCAGGTCTTTTTCTTCGAATCTCTTAACCAAAGCCCCCATCTCGAGACGGCTTCGAGTTGGTGCTGCGTCACTTGAACGATGGCGACGCGGTTACCTTCTACAGCCTCGGCCGTTCGGTTCCCCATTCCGACTTCTACACTGACAAAGGCTATCCCGATTACCTGGCAAGATGGCTGTCGCCGGAGGCGCGGGCTGCGAGGCTCGTCAAGAACTCGAACTTCCATTTCGTTTCGGTGCCGCCATTGCCGATCCCAAAGCTGCGGGGGAAGCAGGTGGATACTCTCGCGGCCCTCAAGGCGCTCGAATATCGGGGCTTCGATATCGGGATGGGCGTGGCATCCTCGTTGATCTCACGGACCGGCAACAGCGAATTCGACCCGATGGCCGAACAAGCCCTGGTAGAGGCAGCGCTTGGAAGCGCCGCCGCGGTTTTTGATTTCGCAGTAGCGACACTGGAAGATCGACGACCCGGATCTCGTTTACCTGTTCAACGGCCGCTTCGCCAACAGCCGGGCGGTCATGCGCGCCTGCCAACGCGTCGACGTCCCGTACCGCATCCACGAGCGAGGGGCGACCAGAAGGCGCTTCTCCACGGAGCGCTACATGCCGCACGACGCGGCGAGAAGTAAGAACAGATGCTCGAAACTTGGCGCGGCGCACCCGACAAGTCAGAAGCCGAAGCAGTTGCGCGAAAATGGTTCGATGACCGGCGCGCGGGAAGAGAGACGAACTGGTTCTCCTTCACGACTGCTCAACGGCCATCGCATCTTCCCGCACTTCAAGCCGGAAAGATCGTGACTTATTTCAGCTCGTCGGACGACGAATACGCTGCGGTCGGCGACCTTTGCAAATGGGAGGGATGGGAGGATCAGCTGGATGCCGTGACGGGGCTCATGGGCGTCATGCAGAACATGCCCGGCTCACATCTCGTGATCAGGCTGCATCCGCATCTTCGTCTAAAGCACGAAGATGAGCGGATTACCGTTGGTTGGCGCTTCAGGGAAAAAGCGAGGGGGTTACGGTCATCGCGCCTGACTCGCCGGTTGACAGCTACGCCCTTATCGAGGCGTCGGATGTTGTGATCACGGGCGGTTCTACCGTCGGGTATCGAGTCAGTCTACTGGGGGACACCATCGATCCTGCTCGGGCCGGCGATGTACGATGCGTGGGGGGCAGTGCATAAAGCGCATAACCGCGAGGCCCTGGCTGCGCTCTTGTCTAGAGACGAGCTGCAAGTCCAGCCCGCAGAGGCGCTTCCTTACGGCTACTACGCCGCAACCTTCGGCGAGGAATACGGGTACTATGAGGCCAGCACGCTTTCTTCCGGCCGCTTCCTCGGGCAAGATCTTCACAGGAAGCCGCCGCGGCTAGTCCGGGCCTTCTTGAAGGCAAGGCGCCGGCTCCTGGAGCTCCTTGGTTGAACGTATCCGCGCCAGGCCGGTCGCTCTGAAGCACCAAGCCGGCCACGCATCGCGCAGCCGATCAATATCCCCACATATGCTGCAGCGAGACGGCTCTGTCACCTCGGATCGTGACCATGTGGCAATTGCAGTCCGCATCCGCGCTGCGGACGAGGACGGTTGCGGGCTGATATTGCAGCCATTCGCGCAGGTCGGGCAGAAGGTCCTCGAGCCAGGCCAAATGATAGGTCTGCGGCGGGATCCTGATCGGAGCCGCCATGCTTCGGCCCGAAGAGGCGAGCACCTCCACCGAAGCTGATGCGGTCGTGGAATAATCCCGCGCCCCGCTGGCATTGATCACCAGAACGCCGTGCCGAAAATCCTCGCGCGGATTAAAGCGCCCCATCACGTTGGTGCGGCCCGTGAACATCATCCTGTCGATGAGCCAGTGCTCGTAACCCGGAATACTCATCCCGACATTCCGCCATGCGTTCTGAAACTCGGTCGCATCGTGGTCGCCACTGCGGCGATGCCGTGCCACGAGCAGACCGTCGAGGACGATATCGGCGGGCCGCTTTCCTTCCCTCTCCCAATCCGGGACGATAAAGATCTGGCGTGTTTGCGCTCGGATATTGCCGCCGAACTCGCGCGAGTATGCCATCGGCCATGGCGTGCGTGCTGCCATCGTGTTCCAACTCGATCAGATCGAGACGCTCGCCGGCCGCGCCTACCAGATGGCCGCGGAACTTGGTGAGGCGCGGCTGGGAGCAGAGAAAGTTGAAGCCGAAGTCAATGGGATCGGATGGCGCCGTTACGGGGACGGGGAAGGGCCAGACGTCTATGCCGTTTGCGCTGAGCTCTTCCACATACGCATCCGGACCTCCCTTCGGCTGGGACAGGCCGTCGAACGGGCTGCTGACCGAATGGTTCGCGCTGATGTTGTCGGTCTCTGCCGACGCGTTGAAAGCGTACCAATACAATTCGCCGTGTCCTGAATACGTGATCCGAAAGAGGTTCTGATCCTGCGCTTCTGCGCCGGATCGATCTAACGTCAGCTCTTCGACTCGAGACCTTGGGTTCCGGGCTTTGGTCCGCACTTCACCGCTCTCAGGATCGTGGCTGCCGATCTTGTAGCGGACCGGCTCCGGAGTTTCGGGCAAGTAGCGCGTGTAGTTCGGCAGGGTGATCGTCAATCGATCGGTGTGGCTGGGCGCTATGTCGACGATAAATTGCGCGCGATCGGTGGCTGTGCCGTCGTCATGCGAACCGTGCAGCGAAGTGAGCGACCGCTCGGTCAATACATCGGCCCACACTCGCCAACGGTGATTGCGACGCCCGATGAGCCGAGGATGGTAGGTCTCGACATAGAGGCCGCTTGCCCCCGTTCGCTGGGGGAGAATCTCGCTCAAGCGAAACCGGATCGTCTCGTTGGGGGCCAGGATGCGCTCGAACGTTTCCGTCCGAGTTTCGTCGAAGAAGTCGATCTTGGCGAGAACGTGCTCCTTCATGCCGGCGAAGGCATCCCAGGGGTGAAAGAGGAAGATGTCCGCATCCAAAGCTTCGCTCGGGAAAGCAATGGTTCCAAAGCACCATTCGAAGCCCTCACCAGCCCACGCGACCGGCACGGTCAACGGAGGCTCCATGCGTTGCGCCAGATACCTGAGGACCTGCGGATAGGCGCTGTTCAGTGTCGAACCGCCCACCAAAACCCCGTCGCACGCGTGGATGTCCACCGAAACCAGCGAGACCGCACCTTCCGCAAGGTCCTTGTAGCGGGAGGACACCCAGCGGATTTGCATAGGCCCGGAAGCCTTTGCCGCGAGCGCCTCCTTCCCGCTCTCAAAGAATGCCCGGTCACCGAGGACGAGGTAGGTCTTCCCGCTTTCCGGAGCGAGGCGGGCGACGGCATCGTCCAGTGATCGCCCGAAGAGGGGGGTGAGCTTCATCGCGCCGGGAGCGACCCGCCTGTCAATTCCGTTCGCCCGCTTCTTGGCTTTGTCCTCGGGGATAGGGGTCCCGAACAGCCGGTTGCGCAGCTTGCGGCGGAACGATTTCAAGCTCTGCTTCGTCGTCATCACCATCCCCGCTTCGCTCCGCGGCTCCTATTGATCGGGCCAAGTCCGCTCCGACCAGGCGGCGACACGCTGAATGTCATCGTAGCCCAACCATTTTCGCAGTCTGTACAATCGCCTGCCGCGCCGACCAGTGCGTTCGTATGGCTTCGGTTCCGGGCAGAGATCGATGACGGCCTGCTTGAGCGCTTCGGCCTCCGTCGCGTCGATGATGGTCTTGCGCTCCGAAGCGTCGATCATGGCCCAAGCTTGATCGTAGAAATTGTGCATCAGAAGGACGAGCGCCAGGCGCTTGACTTCGATCAGGTTCTCAGGCGGGCGATCCTCGAAGTCGCGGATATAGAGCGCGTCGCCTGCCACCAGCCGTCCGTTCAGATCGAAGCTATGCCGGGCAAATCCTTTCTTGTCGCGATACCAGGAAAAGCACTGCCCATTGAAGGGTCGATACGTGCGATGACATCCTCAGGTCGTAGATCGTGAGACCATACTCGCGCATCTCTCGATGGACATCGTCGAACAGCGGTTGGTCCTTGTAGACCGGAATGAATTCGATCTCGCAGACCAGCCCCATGATGTCGGCGCGGTCTTCCGGTTCGAGGCCCCGCAGCACTTCGAGTTCTGCACCCTGGATGTCGAGCTTCAGGAAATGCGGTTTCGGAGCCTCTCCCGACGCAATCACATCTGAAAGAGTACGAACGGGGAGCGTCACTTCCTCGATCAGCTCGGAATAGTCCGTGGGCGTCACCCGATCCGCCCAGCTGGGGTCGAGGCGAAAGAAGGACGATCCCCCGACACCACGCGTGACGTAGAATGCGCGCGCAGCGTCGGCCTTTCCGCCGACCGCACATTCAATCTTGGTCAGTTCGAGCCCTTCCGCCGCATTCGGATTTTGGATGCTCCCTTTCCGCGCGTCGAATGCGTAAACGGAGAGGAGGGGCGAAAACGGACGCCAGTTGTCGGGAATCACACCGGCGGCGCCCACGTCGTAGGCGACCAGCCTCTGGGGCATGCGAAACACGTCCAGTCCTTGCATCACAGCGGCCCGACAGGTTGACTCCCTCACGGTTGCGGACCCTAAGGCAAACCATTCCTCGTCGCCAGATCGCCTCCGGCGCGGTATCCAGATGAGCTAGGAGAGGAAGGCGTCCGAAGTCCGGCCGGGGTGTGACCCAGCTCCTTTGTCCTTCACTGACATTCGAGGCGGCGGAGCCTCGTGGGAGCTTCCAAGATGCCGACCCGGAGATAGCCAAGCCGTTTTGCCTTGGCACAGAGATCCGCATCGCTCTTTTCTTCGTTGACTGAGTCCGGCCCGTAGAGGGAGAAGCCATAGTAGGGCGAGTTCGGGTCCCAAGGAGGCACGCCATCAATCATCGGGATGCCTGTGGTAGCTGGAATCACAAAGACCTTGCCTGCGTAGTCTGGACTGAACGACCAGTACGTCTGATTGCTGGGCGGCACGAAGACCAGGACATTTGGCTCGCCGAAGGCAAACTGGCTGAGGATTGTCTTCGGCGCTTGCGCGTCCGGAATCTCCGGCATCTTCTGCGCCATCGCGCGGCTGGAGAAGATGGAAGACGGGGATGTCCACGCCCAAGAGATTGGCGAGCTCGCCGACCTTTGCCTTCATCCGATGATAGCTCTCCGCGGTTTGCGGGTTGGCCAGCAGCGCAACTGCGACAAGAGCAACAGCGGCTAGCTGATGGATCCGCAGTCCCGCATCGAGGCGAAGTAAGAGGGCCCGCGCCAGAACGGTGATCGCGACCCAAGTTCCAACCGACAGAAAATAGTAGGACGACCCGCCTCCAAAATTAACAGCCATGGTTGCGGACCAGGCGACCACCATGATGAGCCCAAGAAGCTCCGTCGGTAGGTCGAACCCGCGTTGCCAAAGTCGTACGGCGATGACAAGTCCGCGAGGGCTATGACTTCTGTGTTGACGACTGCGATCGGAGTATATTGCCGCCAAAAGCCGAAGCCGGCGGTGCCTAGAGACGCACCGCCCGGTGGTATGACAAGGAGAGCCAGACCGTACGACGACCACAATGGCCACGAGCATCGCGAGCAGGGGTCCGACGTGGCGCAGGTCGATCTTCATGCGGGGAAGGTAGTTGCGCAGCACGATGTAGCCGGCAGCGCAGAACCAGATGGCCCCGACCGAAATCTTGCTAAGGGTCATTAGCACTCCGGCAAGCAAGATGACTGCAGGGCGTGAAATCGATCGCGCTCTGGGAGGTCTCTCTCGCTTCCTCCAGGAGGAGCGGCAGAGCGATCCCGAAGACTAGTAGAGCAAGCGTGTACAACTCCGACACCAAATAGGAAGCCCAATCCCAAATAGCGACGGTCAGCAACAAGAAGACCGGGAAAAGGACCGTATCTGGAAAGCGTATGGCGCGACTGTCGTCAGCTTCGGAATGAATGGCGGTCGCGATGACGAGGCCGAAGAGCAACAGCGGCAGCGCAACCAGTTGCTCGACGAGATAGTAGCCGTGGATCGGCGTGGTCTGCAGCCATTCCGCCACCCGGCCGATCCAAAGATGCGACAGCACGTGGTATCGAAGTGGGACAAGACCGTCGAGACCAGTCGAGACCACACCGTGTCGGCTGAGCATTGCCGAGACCGCTGTATGGAACAGGGTGTCCGAACTCAAATGTCCGAAAACCGCGAATTCAGGCTCGAGGACGTTTGCGTAACCCATTGGTGTTGACCCACAGGAAGAGGATGACCGCAAGCGCTGGCGCGCCGACGAAGAGGAAGATGGCCTGCACCGCGGAATACCGACGCCAGCCTCGCAAGGCTTCCGCTAGTCCTGCAGCACAGATCAGCGCCAACAGCACACCGACCATCCGCGCGAGGGTGTCAGAAGCCCCAACACCGCAGGGAAGGGCGATGACGACCAGGGTTAGGAGCACCGGCAATGCATAGGTGCCGCCCCGTCTGCGCTGCCGGATCGTCGCGCACAGCCAGCAGAAAATGATGGCGGCGCAATAGAGTGGTGCAAGCCATATGGCGGCCGTACTTGGTTCTGGCCAAACGTGACGGCTGGCTGCCACCAGCGCCGCGAGCGCCAGCGATACGAAAACGAAGAAAAGGGCGATCGCGCGGAGCGCGTCGTTTTCCAGATCGCCCAACGGCTCACCATCAATCGATCGGCTATTTCCCATGTCGCTCTGGCCCGGGGAGCTGCCCATCACGCATGCGCCTTTGATGGCTGAGGAAGGACCCTACATTGCATGGCTTGAGGCTTGAAGGGCAGCGAAATTCTGCCTCGGACTTTCCCGGGGCGGACGGTACATTGGCATTCAATCCAGCGCTGTGTTAGCCGAAGGCGGATCGAATTCGCCGGCCGAACGCGCTGCGTTATTGCGGCTGCGCCGCGTACGGCAAATCACCTACGGACAATATGAAGAACGTTTTCCTCTGGGGCTTCTGCGATGAAAGCGAAGCGATCGCTTTGCGGCTCAAAGCCTCCGACGAATTGAACATCGCCGCTTGGATCAGCACGCATCCAGAGGCCACCCTCTCCATCATTGACTGCTTCACTGGCCGCATTTCGTATCAGCCATATGAAGGCAAGAGCCTACCCTACCACGAGGTCCTGTGGCCGCAGCTCTCCACTTTCATGGATATGTTTTCGCGCCACGAGCGCGCCACCGGCTTGGGCAATTTTCATGAAGTCCTGAACCTCTTCAACCTGTTCTCCGATGTGCTTGCGACCTTGCTGATCGACAAGCGAATTGACGCGGTCGTTTTCTCAAACGTGCCGCATGAAGGGGCGGATCTGTTGCTCTATGCGCTGGCGGAGGCGATGGGCTTGAAAACGCTCATCCTGCACCAGTCCCCCTTTCCCAATCGGTTTTTCTATTTCGCCCGCCCATCGGATATTGGCTTAATCTCACGCCAGCCGCTCCTGCGCCGGCCGCAGCCGTATTCGATTGGCGACATAAAGGCGATGTAGATCGCCTACCGCGCCTCCTGCTCCTCTTTGCTGGGTGCAGACGCATCCTCCCCTGCATCCCGCCGTATGGCTGAAGCAGAGCGTTGGGGCGCCTTCGCAGGCATCGGGCTCGTTATCACAAGCGCTGGAGGGACTGTGTTGTCCTATCAAGCGCAGCGGGAAGACACCCTCTTTGTTGAGCGCTATCGCAAGCTGATCTGTCCGACACGATCGATTTTGACGCCCAGCGCTTTGTCTATGTTCCACTGCACTACCAGCCTGAGCTCACCACCTCGGCCCTCGGCGGCCGCTTCAGCAGATCAGCTTTTCGTGCTTGAAACGCTTTCGAGTGGGTGCCGAAGGACGTCATTCTTGCTGGTCGAAGGAAAATCCGGTCCAAAATTCGGTGATGCGCGGCAAGTTTTTCTTCGAACGCCTGAGACGTCTGCAAAACATCTGCGTCGTGCCGAGATCGAGACCTCCACTTACGACCTGATTGAAAAAGCGGAGCTTGTTGCAACCGTTACGGGCACGGCCGGTTGGGAAGCGCTTTGCATGGGGAAGCCCGTGCTCGCCATGGGGACGGCTTGGTATCGGGAACTGCCCGGGGCCTTCCATTTCAGCTCAGACCTCGACTACGAGCAGGTCATCCGCCACCTCTTCAGCCGGGAGCGGTTAAAACGGGCATCGGCGCGTTGTTGGCGCGCCTGCCGGTCGGAATGGTGGATCCTGCCTATTCCCGGTCCATTCAAGGGATTTTTCCGTGGAGGCCAATGCGGATGCAGTGGCTGGTTTTCTGACGAACTATCTGATGGGCCGTCTGGCTACGCAGCCGCAACAGGTGGAGGCGTCGCCGTAGTGGAAGCGATGAGCACATGCGCGCTCGAGCGCACGCTCCGTGAGCTCCAGCATATTCGGTTATGTTAGGCTTGGGGTCACTGTTGTGTTTCGACGGGGACGCGGTTCGAGGACGCTGAGCGCCGCGCTCGTGATTTCGAGAGGATCGCGCTTTTGTGGTCACACTACAGACAAATTCCCCAGGCGGTATGCCGCCGAGGCGGCCGTTTTCGAGCGCGTTTTCGTGAGGGGGCCCTGTTGCCGATGCGACCAAAAGAAACTAGGAATCCGAGGTGGCAACGTCAGATTGCTGCGGAGGGTGGGTTAGCCGGAGTAGGCGACGGACTTTGGCTTGCTTGAGCACAGCACCTCGAGGACGACGAGCGGCGGCGGCAGCTGCTCGAAATTGAATCGCATCTCCGGGAATGGGAATATCCGCCGCCAGCTCGTTGTCGAGAACACCTCCATCTGCACCTGACATGCATCCACTGCAGCCATCGCGAACTGAGCGGGTCAAGCGCCATATGAAGCGCGCCGCTGTGGAACAAGATTGTCGAAGAGCTCGGTGCGAATGCGCCCGAAACCGAAATCTGGCCGACCTTCTACGGCGAAGCCCTCATTATGGGCTACAAAGGCGAACTGTGGGACCGCCTCGACTACGCGCATCAGGCGGCGTGCCGGAATCTGGTGCTGAACTCTAACGGCACGCTGTTGGACCGCTGGGACAACATCGAGAAAATCCTGAACTCGCCGCTGCGCGCGTTCATCCTGAGCCTCGATGGCCTTCGAAGGAAACTTTCGAGCTGGTCCGCGAGAAGGCGAAGTGGGATGAGGTCTATCCATGGTCGAGGAGCTTTGCCGGCGGCGCATGGAGCGCGGCCAGACGCTATCCGATCATCGTCGCGCAGTTCTCGGTGATGAAGGAGAACGCGCATGAGGTCGACGCCTACCGTGCGTATTCTGGCAAGCGCGGGGCGCCGAAGTCAAAGTGCGCCCGATGCTCGAATGGACCGCCACTGGCACGGTGCGCACCGACACGATCGATCACGACACCGATTTCCGCATCGCCTGCCCTTGGGGCAACAACACGATGGCCATCCATCAGGACGGCTCGGTCGTGGCCTGCGCCGTGGACTATGAAGGCAAGCTCAAAGTCGGCAACGTCAACGAGATCACCGTCAAGGAAGCTTGGCGGCGGCTCGGCGAGCAACTGCGCAAGCCGCATCGCGAGCACCGCTGGAACGACATGCCCGAAGATCTGCAAAGGCTGCGGCGACTGGCAGGTGGCCGGCGCGGAGTATGAGGAAGAGAAGGTCGAAGGCACCCGGCCGTTCTGGTACTACGAGCAGAAGAAAGCGGTCGAGGCCGCGGCGCTGATGTCGAAGACGCATCGGCCGCCGAAGCTCTCGCGCAGCTGCCGCAACCGGTCCGCCATGACGCGGAGACCTATGGCTTGCGGCCGGAGGCGTCGCAGTTTCCGATGATGCTGGTGCTGTCCTTCGTCTACCCGTGCAACGCGCTCTGCCCGCATTGCCCCTATACCAACTCGAACATCCGCAAAGAATACCGCGATGCGCCCATATGCCGGAGGCGATCTTCAAGAAGATCGCCGATGAATCCGGGCCGCACGGCGCCTATCTGCGCATTTCCGGCGGCGGCGAGCCGATGCTGCATCCGCAGGCGACCGAGCTGCTGGTCTACGCCAAGAGCAAGGGCTGCAAGATCGGCCTGATCACCAACGGCTCGCTCTTCAACGAGAGAATTCCCGGCGCTGCTCGCGGCCGGCGTCGACCTGATCGAGTTCTCGGTCGATGCCTGCGACAAGGACACCTATGACATCGTGCGCAAGGGCCTGGACTGGGACGAGCTGCACGACAACGTCCGGCGCATGATCAGCTGCGCAACGAGATGCGCAGCACGTCCAAGATCATTGCCTCCGCGGTCAATCAGCAGGGTGTCGACATCGCCGCGGTCGAGCGCTTCTGGGTGCGAGGGCATCGGCGTCGACTACTTGATCAAGCGCAAGTACCTGACCTGGGGCGACAACACCACGCTGGACCGACCAAGCTCCGCCGACCCCGCGCGCCTATCTCAACACCGACGAGGTGCCCTGTCCCTTCATCTTCGAGCGGCTCAACATCGACAGCCGCGGCAACGTCATGGTCTGCGGCTACGACATCTCCGCCAACACCAGCATGGGCAATGTGAACACGCGAGTCGATTCGGCGACATCTGGCATGGCCAGGCTTCCGGTTCTATCGCGACAAGCATCTGGCCGGCCACGGCAAAGACATCTCGCTGTGCGCCGGTTGCCCGGACTGGAAATATCGCTCCTGGCATCACAACTACTGGAAGGTCGTGCGCAACGCCGAGGCGAGCCGTCAGCGCAAGCTCGGGATGCTGGGCGAGCACGACGACTTTCAGGGCGTGGCAGAAGATTACGCCGCAGGCTTAAGTCGGCGCCGATGAGTCTGAAGCTTTCCGGCTTTCTATTTACCGGCCCATTTTCTGTTGACACGACGATTCGGGCCAATCAACAGCCGGTGGTGTTTGCGGTTATCGAGAAGGGTGGTCCCGGTTGGGCGCCGACGTTTCGCGTTGTCGACGTCGGGTCCAGCGAGGAGT
>CAVZVB010000014.1:0-482644 GCA_963778625.1 uncultured Alphaproteobacteria bacterium | reverse complement strand
GCGCGGGTCGCATGCAGAGCGGCACCATCTTCGGCCGCGACGTCGTGCCCGAGGTGTGCAGGATGAGGGCCACGTCCTCCGGCCCGGCGAAGCCCACCGTCGCGGCGCCCTCCGCTGCGGGGCCGCTCAGAGCGAACGTGCCCGCCTTGTCGCCCAATCGCGCGTCAAGCTCCAGGACGGGGATGGAGAGCTTCGCCGCGACGGCGCGCGCGGGCGAGTCTGCGCCGGCCGGAACGACGAGTGCCTTTGCCCCGATGTCCGAGAGGTAGAACTCGAACTCCGGCTCACGGTACGCGGGATTGAGCGGCGCGCAGGTCGCGGCGCATGCCACAGAGAGGAATGCCACGGCCATGTGCGGCCCGTTCGGCAGGACTACGCCCACGCGGTCGCCGCGCCCGATGCCCAGTGCGTTGAGGCGGCCGACGGCGCGCTCGACCTCCTCGGCCAGGCGCGCATAGGTCAGCGGCGAGTGGTCGGGGGCCAGGATGGCGGCTGCGCCCGGCGCCACGGCGGCGCGCCCCCTCAGCAAGGCGGGGATGCAGTCGAAGTCCCGCGCGTCCTGCCCGTTTTCTGTGCCGGTCTGCTGAACGGTCACGTGTGGTCTTCTCCCCTGGAGGACGATTGCACTATCTGTGGAGCCAGCCGCGTGCGGCAGGACGACGGATGCCGGCAAGAGTCTACTCACTGTGCGTCCCGTCTGTCCAGGGCGGTCCGCCGCCCTTCAGGGTCATTCAATTGTAGTCTGTCTCCACCGAAATGATTCGAGGCGGGCGACGTTCTGCAGGGCGCATGCGCACGCGGCGCGCCGTTATGTGGAGTGCGGCAGCCATGCTGCCGCCGTAGTGTTGGGTCGAGCCATGCTCGACCCAACTTCCGCCGAGCATGGCTCGCGCACTCCACAGTGCCCACGCAGGCTGTATGCTGTTCTGCGGACGCTGGCACCGCTGGGGCCACGGCACGCCGTCGCCTCTGGGGAGGCAGACCTCAATTCTCCGCTCTGACCTTCAGAGCGTCCGGGAACAATTGAGTGGCACTGCGCCGCCCTTTCTACAGCGCCGAGATATTGTCAAATGTTGTTGATGGGGGTTCGGGCGCATCCTTCGGGCCGTTCACTCATGCTGCCTCTCTGACCTCCACACCATCCTGGAATTGCACGCCCCGGATGACCTGGGCGATCAGCTCGTAGCCGTTGAGCTTGCGCCAGCTCTTCTGGGCCTCCATGGCCAGCTTGAAAACCATCCCTAAGGTGGCCGCCCGCGAGCCGCAGCCCTTCGTCTGGCGGCTCCGGTGCCGCACCGTGGCAAAGGTGCTCTCGATCGGGTTGGTCGTCCTCAGGTGCCGCCAGTGCTCGGCCGGGAAGTCGTAGAAGGTGAAGAGCACGTCCTGGTCCTTCGCCAGGCACTGGCAGGCCTTCGGGTACTTGGCCCCGTAGAGCGCCAGGAATTCATCGAAGGCTGCCAGGGCGTCGGTCTTCGTGGGCGCCATGTACATCGCGTGGATCAGCCGCTTGGCCGCAGGCTGCACCTTCTTGGGCATCTTGTCCAGCACGTTGGCCGTCTTGTGCACCCAGCAGCGCTGCTGGCGCGTGTTGGGGTATTCCTCCTCCATCGCCGCCCACAGCCCCAGCGCCCCGTCGGCCACGCAGAGCTTCGGGGCCTCCTTCAGCCCTCTGCCCTTCAGGTCCCGCAGGAGCTGGCGCCAGGAGAGCGTGCTCTCCCGCTCCCCGTCCTGGATAGCCACCAGCTCCTTGGTGCCGTCTTCCAGGGTGCCCATGATGACCAGCAGGCAGGGCGCTCTCGTCGCTGAGGCGCACCTTGAAGTAGATGCCGTCCGCCCACCAGTAGACGTAGCGCTTGCCGGACAGGTCACGGCCAGCCCATTCCTCGTGCTCCCTTTGCCAGATGTCTTTCAAGCGGCTGACGGTGCTGGCCGATAGCCCCGCCGCATTCTCGCCCAGGATGGCGCAGAGCGCCTCGGCGAAGTCGTTGGTGGAGACCCCCTTGAGGTAGAGCCACGGAATCAGCGCCTCGATCGAGGGCGTGCGACGCATGTAGGGAGGCAGGATGCGGCTGGTGAATCGCTCGGCCCCCTCACGGCGGTCATGCACGCGCGGCTTGGTGACGGGGATGTCGCCCAGGCCCGACTGGATGGTGCGCTCTTTCTGGTAGCCGTTGCGCACCACCAGACGGCGTCCGGTAAGGGGATCAGCCAGCTCGGCGTGCTGCTCCACGTAATCGCTGACCTCCGCTTCGACCGCCGCCTGGAGCATGCGCCTGGCCCCTTCCCTCAAGACGTCGTCCAACGCTGTGCGGGACTCCTCCTGCACTCGCTTTTCCAACTCCAGCACGTTACCCTTGTCCATCGAGCGTATCCTTCCTTGGCCCTTGTCGGAGGGCCTCTCAGGGAACCGGTTACGACATTCCCCGAAGGATACGCTCACCTCCCTCCATCAACAACATTCAAGAGTATCTCTACAGCGCCGGCTGCAGGTTATAATCGCGGCGCCTATGAACGCTCGAAACTGCGAGAGGCGCCAATTGAATGGGACGTCCCACTCCGTCGTCGCGAAGCTCTCCAGGCGCGTGTTCGGCACGCGCGCAACGGCCCGCAGGACCGGGGTGCTGCTGATGGTCCTGATGGCCCTGCTCGCGACAGTGCGCTTCGGCTGCGCCAACCGGTTCGTCTACTATCCCTCCCGCGAGGACTACGGCACGCCGGCCGACGTGGGGCTGCGTTACGAGGAGGTGACCTTTCACAGCGCGGACGGCACGGCGCTGAGCGGCTGGTTCGTGCCGGCGCTCGGGCGGGCTGAAGGCACGGTGGTTCAGTTCCACGGCAATGCGCAGAACATGACGGCCCACTTTTCCTACGTCTCGTGGCTGCCGCAGGAGGGTTTCAACGTCTTCGTCTTCGACTATCGCGGCTACGGCAAATCCGCCGGCTCCCCGAGCCGCGAGGGCGTCTACGAGGACTGCCTCGCCGCGCTGGGCTACGTGCGCTCGCGCCCCGACGTCGACCCCGACCGGACCCTCGTCCTCGGCCAGAGCCTCGGCGGAGCGAACGCCATCGCGGTCCTGGGCTCAGGCGGCGCGCCGCGCGTGCGGGCGGTGGCCATCGACTCCAGTTTCTATTCCTACCGGCTGATGGCGCGCGACGTCATCCGCCGCGTTCCGTTCTGTCGCTGCTGCGCTGGCCGCTCTCGTTCCTCGTCATCAGCGACGCCCGCAGCCCCGGCCCGTCGTCGGCGGCATATCGCCCACGCCCCTGCTGATCTTCCACGGCACGGCCGACCAGGTGGTCCCCTACAGCCAGGGCGCGATGCTCTACAAGGCCGCGAAGGAACCGAAAGAACTGATGACCATCCCCGGCGGCCACCACACCGACGCCCTCACCCGCCCCGAGTGCCGCGAGCGCCTCCTCGCCTTCTACAGGGCCGCCCTGCGGTAGATGTAGCCCTTGGAGTCAGCGGTCCTATCCTACTCACTCGCCTTCTGGTCTCTCGTCGGCATTGTAAGTCCGCCAGACATGTGCCATTCGCCATGATCTGATGTGAGCACATACTCGGCTCCGTCGGGACCTTGCTATCACCAAGCGGTATTCACGATCAGGCGCGGGCTCCAAGGAGATGACACGCACATCACTATGCGTGGCGCTCAGCCCCCAACCCGTAACGTCCGGTATCATCCTCGACAACGGAACGCGAACCACGTCGGCAACAGAACCCGGAGCGAAATGGTCGGTGAGGGCGGCGCAGCGGTCGACCTGTTGGCTGATATCGGAGAAACAGACACTGGATCCCTCTGTCCAGACGAGAAACGGCATGCCATTCCCAATAACGGCGACCCTCGAATCCCGCGGCAGCGGCTTCCAGTCCGGCCAATACGCCCATGTGTATGGGCCATCGCTGACCAGCTCATAGCACGTAAGGCGCCCCGACCAGTCGACAACGTCTTCCGGTAGCTTCTTGATCAGTTGGCACTGGTGATCAGTCTTCTGCAGCCGTATGGTGCGGTGGACAGTTTCTCCGGTGAAGGCGTCGGTATGTCTATCGTCTGCACGTTGAGCGGAAGGAGACTCCGCTGAACTGCCACCATGTGCCTCGGCACGGCGAACCGGGCCGGTAAGCCAAACTTGTCGCTTGTGGCGGCAATTGCGCAGAACGCGCCGCAACCACCGATGGCTGCGAACAGCAGCACGAAACGAACCAGACTCTGGCGGTCCATGGCTCCCTCCTCAACCTCGCCTCCCCGCGATTATGTCACCATCTCTCGACTGCATCAGTCCGCGTTACGGCTGCAGGTTTACGCAGACCAAGCGACCGTCCTTCACGGCAAGAGTGCCCTTGGCATCTGTCCCGGCAACGGCGAACTCGACTACCGGTCTGCCCTCAGCGTCCAACTTCAGCGAGGTCGGCGCCAACCGCAACGGTTTCTGGTCCGGCGCAGCGGGGACTGGCAGTTGCCGCAAGTCTGCCTGGGTGGGCCGCCAGGTCAAAAGGTCAACTCCTGTTGTCGGATCTCCGTCCAGGTCCTCGGAAAAGGCCACCACCCGATCCCGTGGGAAGGTTACTTTGACCACCGAGAGGGTATAGTATTCGGGAAATGGGCCCTCCCCCAATAACGAGATAGCTATCCGTCTTGGACGGGCTGAAAAGCCAAAACTTCGGCGACCAAGGGTATCCGTTCGCCACATGGACCAGCTATAGGGATCGCACCCATTGCTGTCCCTGGGCAGGAGTTCATAGCAGAACACGAGCAGTAAGGGCTCTTCTGGGCTTGTCCGTCCTTTATCCGCAGATAAGTGCCCGCGTAATGAGTGCGCCTTAACGCCACACGGATCTCTCAGGGGCGCCCGTTCCTGCTTGTCCCGAACGATCGCCCTCTCGCTCCCAACTGGAAGCGGTTCACACGAAACGGGGGTGACTCTCAAGGGCAGGGCTGCTCTCGTTGGGATCTTCGTTTCTGTCCATGGTGCACCTCCCATCCCCATTGCCAAGACTGCCGCAATCGCCATTGCTACCGACCCAAGAGCCGCTGCACGGATACCTATTTTGCACATTGTGGTGTCCTCCTCTCCTATGGGCGGTCGATGATCGATACATTCTGACCGCTCTCCCTCTCGCGAAAGTGAAACTGCCCTTCTATCTTCACGCCCCAACCAGCAATTGCCTGCGCAGTGTAATCCGCCGCGCTTTCAGCGGTTATTCCGTATGATGGATCGTCGTACCCACCGGTGGATGGATCAAACCCCACTACCCCATAGCCGACGTAATGCCAGGCGAACACCTTCTGTGCCGGTATCCGCATGTTCTGTCCTGCCAATCCCTCGAATCCCTGCGGCATCTGATCGATATCGCTATACCCGTACCTCCATGGCGCATCGTCTGGGAACTCGGGATTTTCCTCATCCCATCCACGTACCTGACGACCAATCGGTAATCAAGCGGGTTCTGGAGGTTGCACCCCCAAGGTAGCACGACCTTCTCGGTGAGTTCGACATCGTTCACACTCAGGGCGTCATGGAAGAGGTGAATCCATGCGTCGCAGTTACCGTTTGCATCAGCCAGGAGTTCGGCCGTCGTGCTCTGGTCTGTGTCCACCGCCTTCCAGAAATGGAGCTTTCGGTCGTATGTACGCGTGTGCCGCATTCCAGCCACAAACGTTAGCAGGCGCTGTGCCAGTGCTGAACATCGCCCATGTGCTGGCGAGCGCTGCGCTGGTGTCGATAGCGCCCCCGTTATGGCAAGCCAGGTATGCGACTGTGCGGTAGAGCGTGGCGCACAGCGGCGCTCCCAGCGTCACGAACATCTCATTGGCGCTTGTCCCTGCGGTGGACCGGTCTGGCGCCACGAGCGTCCAGGTGATCTCCAGCGGATTGTACCAGTCCACTACATTGCACAAGGGGTCGGCGGACTCGATCTGCGCCCGCGCGTAGTCCTTTCCACCGATCGTGACGAAGTCGACATTTGTCGGCCCGAAGTGGAGACCGGCACCAATGAGATCCCCACCCTCAATCGTCGCCCCGTCGAATGCCGCGTGCGGGTTCGCAAGGAATAGCACGGTCACTCTGACTTTCTTCAGGCTCTCGTAACAGACCGGGTATTGGTGGTCGGCCGGGTTGGCATCCCAGTCCTCGGCGTCGCCGTCCAGGTAGCCCTTGTTCTGGGCGGAATCGGAATTGTCCTCCCAGTGGGGTGTGTCGTATGGCGCGCCTGTGGTGTCCACGTAGACGTCGTGGAAGCCGCCGCCCTCAGCAGACGAGAACGTTACACTCTTGAGCCCCATCTCGTAGATCGTTCACCTTCACAACGTCCTCCACCGTGCTGCCCGCCTTCTCGAAGCGCAGCGTGAAGGTCACGTCCTTGAGCGAGTCGCTCGCCTGCTTGCCCTCGACGTAGAGCGTCTTGGGCAGTTGGCTCAGGGTATAGGTGACTACCCGAAGAGTTGAGGGGATGCTCCTTGTCAGGATGCCCGTTTTCGTCCAGATTGTCACCCCCACCTTGTCCTCGTTCTCCCAGGTCAGCGTGACCTCGTCCGTCAAGAGCAGGCGGCCGTACCTCCTGGGGCATGGGGGCTATGCTCAGGCACCAGCGCCACCAGGTCGTCCTCGCCGGTTACCTGGGGGTCATTATAGTCGACTATCCCGTCAGTGTCGTCATCGTCGTTGTTGACTCCGATGAAGACGCCGGGGTTCTTCTTCTCGCCCTCCGGCGTGTTGGCGAGTTGGAGATCGAGACTGAATGCTGGTGACGTTGACCGTGTCCGTTAAGGTGCCGTAGGAGTATCGATACGGGTCGTCCGGCGTCCTGGACCCGCAGCCGGCGAACCTCGAGCCTGACAGGCGGGCCCCCGCCTGTCAGGCTCGGGTCGGTCTCACTCGCCAGATTACCTCAGGAATGTCCAGGCCTGCCGCCTCCCTGCCCCTGATCAGTCGACCATTGAAGATACTCGGGCATAGGAGTGTTCGGCGGATCGTAGATCAGTTCTCCCCCTCCGCCGCCGACCAGATATGGTGCGCGCTATAGCCGTAGAGCCTGACAGTTACGTGGTCGAGCGCGATCCTCGCCTGCCACTATGGTCGTCGGATAGCCGATGCTGAATGAGAGCCGGTGTCGTCGGACCGCCGGCCGCGAGCGAAGAGACCCGGGTCCTCCTCTTCCTCCTGGGTGGGGCGGCGTCAGCTGAGGCCGTCGGCGTCGAGGTCGCACGTGACGGCATAGAAGGCGGGTCCGTCGCCCAAGTCTGCAGTGCCCAATCTGCACTTGGACTGTGAATACGCCCGCACTGTGCGCCTTGAACTCGATAGAGGAATCACCCCAGGGTCCGAGTCCTCTGTTGTCCAGTATAAGTGAGCTGCCCTGCGCGTCCGCTACGACCACACGAAAGCGGGCTGGCCGTCGGAATCCCATGCGCGTGTACAACCAATTGGTGCTCCGTGTCCAGAAGAATCACATAGTTGTCGGGCTCGTGCGTCACCATGTATCGTGTCCGTTTTCGGCCAGTGCCCTGCCGACCCCACCCAGGTCACCTATCCCCCCCCCCCCCCCGCCGTCGCGAACGACACCGCGCAAACCAGACAGAACAGAACGGCAACACGCCTTCCTGGACCTGACATGAGCCCGTCCTCCTGATGTTGGACTTGTGCGCCTAAGGCGCAGTAAACAGCGTTGCACTGTTACGTCCAACGACCAGAGGCCAGGTCCCCTCTCTCGCACCCCTTCCCAGCTTCTGCCCGTCCCAACGCGGTGAAGTATACCTCCTTCCGGGCGAAAGTCAATACCTTGATTCATGTTCTCTTCATACAGACAGGCGGACAGCGCAGAACCTGAGCGAGAGGCAGCCTGCGCTGGTCTGCTTCAGCGCAACGCCCATCACTTTGCCTCGGCTTCAGCCTTGGCCTTCGCCTTCGCAGCCGCCTCACGCCCGGCCTGCGCCTTGTTCCAGCTCCTCACCAGCAGGGGGATGTTGCGCTCGGCCAGCGTCGCCGACGCCTTCTGGATCGCCGTCTTCGCCGCCGTGCTCTCCGCCACGTCCACCCCGGCGTCCGTCTCGCGGTCCACCGCCAGGATCTCGCCGCTCGCCGTGTCGATCGCCTTCAGCTCGACACGCGCCTTGCAGGAGACCAGGTCCCCCTTCTGCAGCGCGAATTCGCTGAACGCCTCGCCCACGATCACCACGTCCGCCTCCTGAAGCATGTCCTCCGGCACCGGGCCGTCTATGCCCGCCTTGCGGAAGCGGGCCGCCCAGCTCTGCGTAGCGCCGGCTCACGCTCCAGCAGCTTCACGCCGCACTCCTGCAGGTAGTAGTTGATCTCCGTCTCCGCCGCCGGGTCGATCAGCACCGGGCCGCGGTGCATCTCGCAGATCAGCACCATCACCTGCGGCAGCTTCTGCCCAGCCACCTGCTTCTTGATCCGCTCCACCCGCGCCTTCTCGTCCTCCGTCGGCGCCAGGAACGACTTCTCATACTGTTGCAGCACGTCGGCCACCATCGTCGCCAGCTTCTGCACCGCCTCGTTCACGTCCCCCGGGCCCTTCGACTGCACCACCCGCCCGTAGACGCGGCCCGTCTCGGCGCCGATGATCTTCACGACGATCGTCATGTTCGCGCCGCCGAGCGTGAACGCCCGGCCCGTCACCAGCACGTTCGCGCCGACCAGGTGGCCGACCTTCACGGCGTCATTGGCGTTGACCATGCCCGAGAGGCCCAGCCCCTGCTCATCGAGGGTCTTCAGGAGCTGCTCGCGCTCGACCATCTGGGCGTCGGTCTCGGTCGAGAGATAGGCGGCCAGCAGCGTCGAGAGGTTGGCGCCCATGTCCTTGGGCATGCTCTCGCCGGCGGCGAAGCCCAGCACGGCGACCGTCAGGGCATGCTTCGCAGGGGGCGGCGCAGCCTTCTCCTCGGCCGCATACGCCCGCGCCCCCACGGCAACGGCCAACAGCACCATCATCCACACCACACGATATCGACTCATCGTCCGTCCCTCCTGTTGGCGTCCTCCGGGGCATGCCTCGCGCATGAGACTCTCCTCCCCCTTCACCTCTAATAGACACGAGAACCGCCAACTCCTTTGTACAGAAACGCGTTTCCGTCCGTCCGGCACCGCTGCGAGGGCCAAAACGCAGCGCAGCGCCCCGGGAGACCCCCGAGGCGCTGCGCAGCTTGCCATCATGCTCTGCAGCGGGCGTTGCCGGCAAGCGCTCAGGGGATGCCGGTGCCGGTCAGCCACTTGAGGACGTCGCAACGGCGGTCCACTTCGGCGGCCAGGGTCCTGTCGTTGACGCGCCGTCCGGTCGACATCGCCCCGAGCCGGTCCGCCTCCGCAACCGTGCGCAGCACCACCTCGACGTGCATCGGCAGGTCGGGCTGGAAGGGGCGGCACTCGCCGGCGCGCAACTTGCCTATGGCTTCCGTGACGGCGGCGGCCGTGATGCGGCGGGCCTCCTCGGGGCTCAGGCCGGTGCTGGTCTCGCGGCCGGTCGCCTGCTTCACCTCGGCCGTCACGATGCCGGGGAACTGGGCCCGAGCCTCGCGACAGGCCGCCGCGTCGCCCTCCATCATCGCCACGGGGACGCCCCAGTGGCCGGCGAAGCACGACTCGATGCCCATCTCGCCAACGCTCATCCCGTTGATGCGGAAGTCCTCCCACGCCAGCGTCTGCGTATGCGGCAGGAAGGCGTCCTCCGTGCCGGCCTTGGCATGGTGTCCGGGCACCATGAAGCCGTCGACCGTCTCGTCAAGGCCGGGCATCCAGCGCATGACGCCGTTCTGCTCGCCGCGGGGCTTCTGCAGGTAGGTGATGCGGGGGTCGGACAGCATCCGGTCCAGGACGATGTTGTTGCCGCCGTGGTGGGTGTCGCAGACGATCAGTTCGTCCACGCCGGCGTCGAGGGCGGCCCTTGCGGCGGAGTTGACGTCGGCCATCAGGAGACCGACGCCCTCGCGCTCATCGTCCTTGGTGGCGTCTTCTCCCCAGTACCATGCCAACTGCCGGCGGTCGAGGCCGGCGACGCCTTCCATGTCCCACAGCATGAATACCTTCATTCAGTCGCTCCTACAGAGGTCACTCCGCCTCAAACGTCCGCCGCTGGTCCCACAGCCAGGTCTCGCTGGCGTAGCCGGACTGCTCGAACTGTTTGAGCCCATCCCGGTCTATCTCGATGCCCAGGCCGGGCGCGGTCGGCACGGGCAGGCAGCCGTCCTCGTCGAGCCGGAACGGCGGGTCGATCAGCCCCTCCACCAGCTCGTTGCCGACGTTGAACTCGACGAACGAGCGCGTGTGCAGCGATGCGACGAGCTGCACGTCCGCCGCCACGCCCACGGCCGTGTTCCAGCCGTGCGGGACCACCTCGATGCCGCGCGATTCAGCCGCCCACGCTATGCGGCGCACCTCGGAGATGCCTCCCACCTTGGTGGCGTCCGGCTGGGCGATGTCCATCGCCCGGCGCTCGAAGTACGGGGTGAAGGACTGCCGCCGCGTGAGCACCTCGCCGTGGGCGATCTTCACCGGCGAGGCGTCGGTCAGCCGTGCGTAGCCCTCCATGTCGTCCGGCTCCAGCGGCTCCTCGAACCAGTAGACGCCGTAGTCGGCCAGCATGCGGGCACGCTCCAGGGCGTCCTTGAAGCGCAGGGGCCAGTAGGGATAGCTGCCGCCGGCGTCCACCAGCAGCGTGGTGTCGTCCCCCGCCGCCTCGCGCGCCACGGCCACGAGCTGGCGGTCGGCCTTCGGGTCCTGCTGGCCGAAGGGCTCCCAGCCGAGCTTGATGGCCGTGAAGCCGCGCTCGCGGATCTCCTCGATGCGCTTCGTCAGCGTGTCGACGGGATCGAAGAGGACGGAGGCGTAGGCGGGCACGGACTCCTTGTAGCGCCCGCCGAGCAGGACGGACACGGGCTGGCCGAGCGCCCGGCCAGCCAGGTCCCACAGGGCGATGTTGATGCCGCTGATGGCGTGCGTCATGGCGCCGCCGCGCCCGAACCAGTAGGTGATCTGGTGGAGCTTCTCGGTGACGCGCTCGACCTCCAGCGGATTCTCGTTCATGACGAACTTCTTGAGCCATTGCAGCGCGCCCAGGCACTGCGGCCGGCTGGAGAACGCCGCCCCCCAGCCGCTCACGCCCTCGTCCGTGCGCAGCTCGATGAACACGTGCCGTTCCACGTCAGGCGTGTAGATAGACCAGTCGACAATCTTCATGCGCGGCCTCCGTCGGTGGACACCGTATCTTGAAGGCCGCCAGTCTAATGCTGGCCTGCGGCAGGCGCAAGAGCGGGCGTGGGTTCGGGCGGTTGCGGCCATTCACCCGGCGCGGACGACGGGGCGAAAGGGTTCTCCCCCGTCCAGATGCCCAGGAGCAGTCGCCACGTCGGCCGGCACAGGACCGCCGCCAGGGCGGCCAGCAACGCCTCCGCCGCCTCGATTCGAAGGCAGACCACGCGCACCCAGGGGTGGATATCCCAGATGCAGGCAGTCAGGTACATCACCAGCGCGACTGGCGCGACGGCAACGATCACCCTCAGCGCCCAGCGCCAGCGGGTGATGGTCAGCGCCATCGTGAAGGCCAGGCCAAAGGCGCCCAGTGCGGCGATCCACCCGACGGGACCGAGGCAGTTGAGCAGTGTCAGGCGGTAGTCGATGGGGATGGGAGACACCGATTGCCGGTAGCCATTCTCGAGCCCCGTCAGGTCGAAACGGATCAGGGCGCGAACAGCCAGCACGCTCCACACGCAGGCGACATAGCCGAGCGAGAGGAGGGCAAGCACACGGGCCAGCAGGAGGGCGAGGGTGGCGAGGAATCGCCGTGCATCCGGCTTGTGCCAGTTCATGCCGGAAATGGTAGGTGAGGCGCGATGGCGATGTCAAGCCTGCCCCGCGAGGTCATTCCACGGCGCTTCTCCGTGGCGCCAAGGTTCACCAGCCGTACGGCTGGAATCTGTCCATTGCCTTCAGACCAAGACTAACGACCAGATTCTTCGGCCGCCCCGAGGCGGCCTCTGAATGACATGTCTCCGGCGTTTCACCCCACTTCTCAGAGCAGAGATGTGTTGCGGCGGTCAGGGGTTCTGCACGATACAGGCGCACGCGGCGCGCCGTTATGTGGAGTGCGCGAGCCATGCTCGCGCCGTCTTGTTCCGCCGAGCCATGCTCGGCGGAAGGTGTGCGAAGTCGTTGGGCCGAGCATGGCTCGACCCAACACGACGGCGGCAGCATGGCTGCCGCACTCCACAATGCCCGCACAGATCGCATGCCATTCGGCCCGGGTTACCTCCATTGAAGGCCGCAACAGGCTACCCCCTTCCGGGGACTGAGCCCCGTAGGCCTGCCTTGACCTGCACAGCCCCGCCACCTCCAGGTGACTCCGCCCGCGCGGCATGTATAATGCACTGACGTCGCTCCGATGGCTCCCAAGGAAAGGACCGTTCCCCATGGCCGAGGTGACTTCGTTCTATTACGACCGGCTGAGCTGGCCGCAGATCAAGGAGGCCGCCGCACAGGGCCGCGTCATCGTGCTTTCCGTCGGATCGACCGAGCAGCACGGCCCGCACCTGCCGCTGGATGTCGACAACTTCCTGTGCCGCAGCGTCTGCGAGGGGGCCGCCGGGCTCTGCCCCGATGACCTGCTGCTGATGCCGCAGCTCAGCTACGGCTTCAACTGGCACCACATCGACTTCCCCGGCACCATCGGCATCGCCTGGGACAGCTACGTGCGCTTCCTGCTGGACATCGTCCGCAGCGTGGCCCACCACGGCTTCCGCAAGGTGCTGATCGTCAATGGACACGGCTCGAACCGGCCGCTGATCGAGGTCGTCGCGCGCCAAGCGACGATGGACAACGACGTGATCTGCGCGGCGTTCAGCTACTTCGAGCTGATCACGGACGTGGTCGGCCAGGTGCGCGAATCGCCGAAGGGCTGGGTCGCCCACGCCGACGAGACGGAGACGTCGCTCTACCTCTACCTGCGCCCGGAGGGCGTGCAGAAGGAGCATGCCGCGCCGGAGAACAACATGCTGCCGTCGGAGTTCTGGTGGCAGGACCTCCAGCAGGGCGGCCGCATCGGCATGATGGAGTGGTGGAGCACGTTCAGCCACACCGGCGTGCTCGGCGACCCCACGCTCGCCTCGGCGGAGAAGGGTGAGGTGCTCTACCGCGCCGCCACCGAAGAGCTGGCGAAGCTCGTGCGGGAGTTCAAAGAGCGGCCGATCCGGCCGCGCGAAGACCACCACTAGGGCAGGAGCAGTCCATGCAGGCGAACGGCGGGCCGCGGAAGGTGCTGGTCGGGACTTCGATGCACAACATGTTCCATGAATACCCCGGCCTGGAGGCGCGGCTGGAGGAACTGGCGGGGCTGGTGGACCGCATGGCCGCGCAGGCGAGGGAGCAGCACGACGGCGCCCGCTTGGACATCGCCGCGCTGCCCGAGTACCGCCGTCACCGGCGGCGCGCAGGGCAAGGCCGCCGAGATCGCCGTCCCGCTGGAGGGGCCGGTGCTGGACGTGATGGGCGGCAAGGCGCGCGAACACGGCTGCTACGCCGTGGTGCCTCTCATACTGGCCGAGGAGAGCGGCGGCTGCAGCAATGCGGCCGTGCTGCTCGACCGCGCGGGACAGGTGGCCGGCATCTACCGCAAAGTGCACGCCGTGCCGGACCACAGCGGCCGGACGCTGGAGGGCGGCGTCGCGCCCGGCAGGGACTTCCCCGTGTTCGAGTGCGACTTCGGCCGCGTGGCCGTGCAGATATGCTACGACATGGCCTTCGACGAGGGCTGGCCGGTGATGGCCCGCAAGGGGGCGGAGCTGGTCATCTGGCCCAGCCAGTGGCCGGGGCGGATCACGCCCGCCGCGCGGGCGCTCCGCAATGGCTGCTACATCATGAGCAGCACCTGGCGCAACAACGCGTCCCTGATCGACCCGACCGGGCACGTCATCCGCGAGATACGCCAGGACGGCGTGTTCGTCCAGCAGATCGACCTCAGCTACGTCCTGCTGAACTGGGCCCGGACGCTGCTGGAGGGGAAGGCGTTCGACGCGGCCTACGGCGAGCGTGCCGGCTACCGCTACGACGCGGCGGAGGACATGGGCATCTTCTGGTCGAACGACCCCGAGACGCCGATCGCGGATATGGTCCGCACGCTGGGCCTGGAGACGCGGCCCCAGGAGCTTGCCAACAGCCGCAAGCGGCAGGACGAGGTGCGCGGCGGCCCGCCGAGCCTGGATTGAGCGGCCGAAATCGCCCCGGCCTTGACACGCCGGCCAGTTGTGCTACAATCGTACTATGTAGGGCTGTACCACGAAGCCGGCCGTCCAATCTGGGCCAGACCCGTCAGCTCATGCGACGAGGCTGGCCGTCCTGTAATGGGATGCCGTCGTGGCCTTCGCCGGGGACCGACTGCCAGGCGGGCGGCATCCCGGCTGACTCTGTATAGAAAGACCACGCACAGATGAGGGAGAACTACACCCAGGTGCTGCAGGCGCGACTGGACAAAGAGAGCTACTGCCGGCTGGCCGCGATCCGTAACCCGAAGCTCCATCGCTTCATTGCCGAGTATGTCGACCTGTGCAATCCCGCCTCCGTCTTCGTCGCCACCGACGCCGCGGAGGACATCGCCTACGTGCGCAACCTGGCGCTCCAGCGCGGCGAGGAGCGCCACTGGCCATCGAGGGCCACACCGTCCACTTCGACGGCACCGCAGGACCAGGGCCGCGACCAGGAGGTCACGCAGTACCTCGTGCCCGCCCGGCGTGGACCTCGGCAAGCGCCTCAACAGCATCGACCGCGCAGGCAGGGCCTCGAGGAGGTCCGCGGCCTGCTCGAGGGCCCGATGAACGGGCAGCACGATGCTCGTGCGCTTCTTCTGCCTCGGGCCGGTCAACTCGCCGTTCAGCATCCCCTGCGTGCAGCTCACCGACTCGGCCTACGTCGCCCACAGCGAGGACCTGCTCTACCGCGCCGGGCTACGAGCAGTTCAAGCGCTGGGCGGACGCGGGCGACTTCTTCCGCTTCCTGCACTCCGCCGGGCGAGCTGCGACGAGCGCATGATCAGCGCCGAGCCGACAAGCAAGCGCATCTACATCGACATCGCCGACGGACACGGTCTACAGCGTCAACACGCAGTACGCCGGCAACACGGTCGGCCTCAAGAAGCTCGCCCTGCGCCTGGCCATCCGCAAGGCCGACCGCGAGGGCTGGCTGGCCGAGCACATGTTCCTCATGGGCGTGCACGGGCCCGGCGGGCGGAAGACCTACTTCACCGGCGCGTTCCCCAGCGCCTGCGGCAAGACCTCCACGGCCATGCTCCCCGGCGAGACGCATCGTCGGCGACGACCTGGCCTACTTCCGCATCATCGACGGCGCAGTGCCGCGGCCGTCAACGTCGAGGCCGGCATCTTCGGCATCATCCAGGACGTCAACGCCAAGGACGACCCGGTCATCTGGGACGTGCTGCACCAGCCCGGCGAGGTGATCTTCTCCAACGTCCTGGTCAAGGACGGCAGGCCCTACTGGCTGGGCATGGGCCAGCGATATGCCCGCCGAGGGCGTGAACTTCTCGGGCGACTGGCACACCGGCAAGATCGACGCCGACGGCGAGGAGATCCCCCCCGCCCACAAGAACGCCCGCTACACCGTCGCGCCTGAACGACGCTGGCCAACTGCGACCCGAGCTGGACGACCCGGAGGGCGTGCCGCGTCGGCGGCATCATCTACGGCGGGCGCGACAGCGACACGCTGCGTGCCCGTCCAGCAGAGCCTTCGACTGGGACGCACGGCATCATCGCCATGGGCGCGTCGCTGGAGACGCGAGACCACCGCCGCCACCATCGGCGCCGAGGGCGTGCGCAAGTTCAACCTGATGAGCATCCTGGACTTCGTGGCCATCCCGCTGGGCAAGTACATCCAGAACAACCTGGACTTCGCCGCCAGGCCGACGAAGCCGCCCGCTGATCTTCGGCGTCAACTACTTCCTCAAGGACGCCGACGGCAAGTACCTCAACGGCATGCTGGACAAGGCACGTCTGGGTCAAGTGGATGGAACTGCGCGTCCACGGCGAGGCCGGCGCCATCCGCGCCCCCACCGGCTGCTCCCGCACGTACGAGGACCTCAAGGACCTCTTCAAGCAGGTGCTCGAGAAGGACTACACCGAGGCGGACTACGTCGCAGCAGTTCACCATCCGCATCCCGCAGAACCTGGCCAAGCTCGACCGCATCGAGCAAGTCTACCGCAGCCAGGTGGCGGACACGCCGGCCGCCGTCTTCGAGGTCCTGCGCGCCCAGCGGCAGCGGCTGGAGGATGCCAGGCCAAGCACGGGGACGTGATATCGCCGGACAGTACTGAGCGGGGCGCAGCCGTGCAGTTGCCGTGGCCTGTGTGGCACTGCCGCCCCCGGCTACGGCCGTGAAAGGGCGTTGCTCGTTGCTCGTTGTTCGTAACGGCCTTCGCCGCCGTACGCCCCTTACGCCCCGGACTTTTCCTCGGCCCCATCCACCCCTTCCGCACGGCGTAATAACGCCCCTTCGCGGGCCCTTCCGCCTTTCCCTTTACTTCCCCTGTCCCCGCCACGTCTACAATCACGCTGGCCGGGTACGCCCCTGGTCCGGCCCCTTGTACGCGCGACATGGCGAACACCGGCGAGAACAAGAGCATGGACCGTGCTGGAGCTGCTGAACTGGACGGCCGACTACTTCCGGCGTCTGGGCCTGGAGAGCCCACGCCTGAACGCCGAGGTGCTGCTGGGCAAGACGCTGGGCATGGAGCGCATCATGCTCTACGCCCGCTTCGACCAGCAGGTGGACGAGCGGGAGCGCGAGGAGTTCCGCGCGCTGGTGCGGCGGCGCGCCGCCCGCGAGCCGCTGCAGGACCTGCTGGGCGCCTACGAGTTCTACGGCCGCCGGTTCGAGCTGACTCCCGCCGTCCTTATCCCACGGCAGGAAACGGAGCTGGTCGTGGAGAAATGCCTGGAGAAGGCGCCTGACGCCCCGCTGTGGGCCGCCGACGTCGGCACCGGCAGCGGCGCCATCGCCGTCACGCTCGCCGCCGAGCGGCCGGCCCTCCACGTCATCGCCACGGACCTGAGCGCGGAGGCCCTTGCCGTCGCCGCCCGCAACGCCGCCGCCCACGGCGTCAGCGACCGCGTCCTGACCGCCCGCGGAGACCTGACCGCGCCCGGTGCGCGGCCTGCTGCCGGCCGGACCGGGCCGGGCCTCGACCTGCTCGTCTCCAACCCGCCCTACGTCCCGACCGGCCGCATCGAGGGCCTGGAGCCGGAGGTCAGGGACTACGAGCCGCGCAGGCCCTGGACGGCGGCGCCGGACGGGCTGGACGTGCTGCGGCGCCTCGTCCCGGCCGCCGCGGAGCTGCTGCTGCCCGGCGGCTGGATGGTGCTGGAGTTGGGCGAGGGGCAGGCCGACGCCGTGCGGCAGACTGGCCGAGCAGACGGACGCCTTTGACGTGAACACTACCGAGACAACGACCGACGCCCACGGCTGCGAGCGCGTCTTCTGCGTGCGCAGGTCGGCCTCATAGGGGGAGTGCTGACCGACATGGAACGCATCGTCATAGAAGGCGGCCGCCCGCTGCGCGGCACCGTGCGGGTGAACGGCGTCGAAGAACGCCGCCCTGCCCATCATGGCCGCCGCGCTGCTCACGCGCAGCGAGAGCGTGCTGCACGAAGTGCCCCGGCTGGCCGACGTGGAGACCATGCGCGCCATCCTCTGCGCCCTCGGCGTGGGGGCCGAGTGGGTCGGCCCGAACAGCCTGCGCCTCACCCCAGGCGAGTGCGACGTCTGCGAGCCGCCGCCGGACCTGGTCCGCCGCATGAGGGCCAGCGTCTGCACGCTCGGCCCCCTGCTGGCCCGGCGCGGGCACGGCCGTCCTGGCCCTGCCCGGCGGCTGCGTGCTGGGCAAGCGCCCCATCGACCTGCACCTGAGGGGCCTGGAGGCGCTGGGGGCGCGAGTTCGTAGTCGAGGAGACGCGCGTGCGCGGCCGAGGCGACCGGCCGGCTGCGCGGCGCATGCGCGTCAACATGGGCGGCCCGCACGGCTCGCACCGTGCTGGGCACGGCCAACGTCATGGCGGCGGCCACGCTGGCCGAGGGCCGCACCCTCATCATCAACGCCGCCTGCGAGCCGGAGGTGCAGGACCTGGCCGACTACCTGACCGCCTGCGGCGCCCGCATCAGCGGCGTCGGCTCGCCCCATCATCACCGTCGAGGGCGTGCGCGAGCTGCACGGCGCCGAGCACACCGCTCATCCCCGACCGCATCGAGGCCGGCACCTTCCTGACCGCAGCCGCCATGACGGGCGGCGAGGTGCGCCTGGCGAACGTGCGGCCGGAGCACATGACGGCCGTCCTGCAGCTTGTCCAGCGCATCGGCGTGCGGCTTGACTGGCAGGGCGGCGCCCTGCGCGCCCGCCGGCCGGGCCGGCTCCAGCCCGCGCACCTGACGGCCGCGCCCTACCCCGGCTTCCCCACCGACATGCAGCCCCAGCTCGCCTCGTGCTCTGCCTGGCCGACGGCACCAGCAGCATCACCGACCGCGTCTACCCGGACCGCTTCACCCACATGGAGGACCTGCGCAGGCATGGGCGCGCGCGCTGGCGCGCGGCCCCGCACGGGCTGGCCATCGAGGGCGTGCAGGCGCTGCGCGGCGCGGAGGTGCACGCCGCCGACCTGCGCGCCGGCGCGGCGCTGGCCGTAGCCGCCCTGGCCGCCGAGGGCGCCACCACCCTCACCGGCGTCGAGCAGATCGACCGCGGCTACCAGGACCTGGTCCCCAAGCTCCAGTCCCTGGGCGCCGAGGCCCGCCGCGAGCAGGTCCAGCCGGAGGAAGCCGCGCGGAGGCGGTCGGCCTGAGAACGGGGCGTACAGGCAGGCGGCCACCGGCCGGCGCCTGCGTCCTTCGGAACGGTAGCGCGGGTGTCCCCGTTCGCCGCACAGGCGACGGCGGCGGCGAGGACGCCGCCGCTACCAGCCGTCAACGGACCGGCGCTTGCGCGCGCGAACCAGAATGCCAAGTGGGCCTCTGCTCCCTAGCGCCTTGTGGCCGCCCGCACCCGCCGCTATAATCGAAGGTTTTCCCTGTGTGGCGAGCGGCCATGCCTTCCCCTGATACGAGACGCGGTGGACAACGGGCCGCCAGGAGCGTCAGACCCGGCGCGGCCATCGGCCCAGGCGCCGCCCGGGCCCCTGGTGCCCATCGAGGGCGGCCCCGCCATCGTGCCCGGCATCCAGGCGTTCCGCCGGGGGGACATCATCCTCTACACCGTACGCGGCGAGCCGCGCCAGGTGCAGGACTTGATGGGCCAGCTCGACAAGGAGCAGGTCGGCGAGGTGGTCGCCCTCATCAGCCACCACGCCCAGGACGAGCCTGCGCGCCGAAGAGGTACCGAGACGGAGCGCCGAAGAGCAGCCGTAGGCCGTTCTCGTGTAGCCTATAGGCTCCTCGTCCGCATGGGCCGGACTCCCACGCCAGGCCGGCCTGAGGCCGTGGTCGCCACAGTAGCGCCGAACCGTCACCAAGGCGCAGCTAGCCGGTGGCGTCCCGCCACCGGCATACTGGAGTCGCCCACGCTCCGCCTCCTCACCCCGCCCCGAACGGCAGCCGGTGGAAGTGGCAGACGGCTATCGCCAGCGCGTCGGCGGCGTCCTCCGGCGAGGGCAGTTCCGCCAGCCGCAGGATGATGCGCACCATCTGCTGCACCTGGGGCTTGGAGGCGTTGCCGTTGCCGGTGACGGCCTTCTTGACCTCGGCCGGGGCGTATTCGACCACCTCGATGCCCTGCTGCGGCCGCCGCCAGCAGCGCCACCGCCGCGCGCCTCCCCGATCTTGATGGCCGCGCGCACGTCCTTCTGGTAGAAGACACCCTCCACGGCCACCACGTCCGGCCGGTGGCGCTCCATGACCTCCCGCAGGCCGTCGTAGACTACCTTCAGCCGGGCGGGCAGCGAGGCGCCGCGGGCCTTGGCCACGCCGTAGTCGAGCGGCCCGCGCGTCCGCGCCCCTGGTCTCGATGACGCCGTAGCCGCAGACCTGCGTGCCGGGGTCAATGCCCAGAATTCGCATAGCTCCCCCTGCCCCGCCGCCCGCGCTGGCCATTCTGCCGGGCACGGAATAGCGCACGTCGAAGGTGACGCTCTGCGGCCCGAGGAGCCGCTCCACCTCGTCGGCCAGCTCGTCGCTGGCGCGGGCCCTCGTCCCGTTGCCGGCCTGGGAGCGGATGCGGAAGCGCTCGCTGACGATGTCGATGGTAGACGGGCAGGCCGCCGCTGTTGCGCTGGATGATGTCCGCCAGGGCGCGCCCAGAGCTGGCCGTCGGCCTCCTCGCAGGGCACGCGGATCATCACGGCCTTCGCCAGCCGCTGCACCTCCTCGAAGGGGATGACCTCCTCCACCTGCAGCGAGGTGCCGCGCTCGTGGCCGAGCTTGCCGGCGAGGAAGAGCACCCGTCCCGGCCTCGACCATCGGGCCGTACTTCTCGAACGCGCGCGGGAAGAGCACCGCCTCGAAGGTGTTCTTCACGTCCAGCACCTTCAGCACGGCCATGGCGTCCTTGTTGCGGGTGGTGCGGCGGTTGACCTTCTCCACCATGCCACCCATGACGACCTCCTCCCCCTCGGGCAGGGCGGCCAGCTCGTCGGTGAAGGCCGTGCAGAAGCGCGTGAGCTTGCGGCGGTGCTCCACCAGGGGGTCGAAGCGCACGTAGAGGCCGAGGGCCTCCTTTTCCTGCTGGGCCAGTTCCTGCTGGCCCAGGGGCGGCACGTCGGGCAGGTTGGCCTGCATGCGCTTCTCGGGGTCGGCCTCCCGGACGGCGCCGAAGAGGGCCACCTGGCCCTGGGCGCGGTCCTTGCGGGCGCGGGCGCCCACCTTGATGGCCGTCTCCAGCACGGCGAGCTGCTGCGCCCGGTGGCCGGGCAGCCCGTCGAAGCAGCCGGCCTTCATCAGCGCCTCGATGGCGCCGCGGCTGACGTCCTGCTGGTCCACCCTCTCGCAGAAGTCGAAGAGGCTGCGGAACGGGCCCGCCCTGCTCGCGCGCGGCGACTATCGCCTGCACGGCCTTGGAGCCCACGTTCTTGACCGCCCCCAGCCCGAACCGCATCTTGCCCTCCCCGACGGGCGTGAAGTCCTCGCGGCTCTCGTTGACGTCCGGCGGCAGCACCTCCAGCCCCAGCTCCTCGCTCTCCTCGATGAGGGCCACCACCTTGTCGGTGTCCCCGGCCTCGCAGGAGATGCTGGCGGCGACGAACTCGGTCGGGTAGTGGGCCTTCAGGTAGGCGGTGATGAAGGCCAGGAAGGCGTAGGCGCTGGCGTGGGCCTTGTTGAAGCCGTAGCCGGCGAAGTGGCGGATGAGCTGGAATATCTCCTCGGCCGTCGCCTTGTCCACCCCGTTGCCCACGGCGCCGTCCACGAACTCCTGCTGGTACTTGACGATCAGCGCGTCCTTCTTCTTGCTGATCGCCTTGATCATCGTCAGGGCGTCGGCCATGCTCATGCCGGCGATGGTGTTGGCGATGCGCATGATCTGTTCCTGGTAGAGGATCACGACCGTAGGTGGGCTTCAGGATCGGCTCGAAGGCGGGGTGGGGGTAGTTCGGTCTCGGCGCGGCCGTGGCGGCGGTTGATGAAGTCGTCCACCATGCCGCTCTGCAGCGGGCCGGGGCGGTAGATGGCCACGGCGGCGATCAGGTCCTCGATGCTGGAGGGCAGCAGGCGCATCAGCATGCGCCTCATGCCGGGGCTGGTGCCGAGCTGGAATATGCCGCGCGTCAGCCCCTTGCCGATCAGCTCGTAGGTCTTCGCGTCGCTCAGGTCCAGCTTGCCCACGGAGAGGTCGGGCGGCGTGCCGCCGCCCTGCTCGATGATCTTCAGCGTCTTGTCCACGATGGTCAGCGTGCGACGCAAGCGCCGTCGGGACAGTGCGGCGCTCTGCCTGACGCCGATGGCGGAACCCCAGGCGTTTCCGCTAGATGGGCCCGCTCCGCATTGAATTCGACGGAAACGCCATGATCAGGCTCGGCGGCCACGGGCTACCGGTTGAGAGCGACGACCCTTTTGCGTTCGCGCGCGCCCACGTCGCCTTCGGCTACGGCGCTGCCTATTGCCCGCCGGTCAGGCTCGCCGATACGGGGCGGATCGCCGACATCCGCAAGGCGTTCGAGGCGGTGGGCGTGCCGATCGCCGAAATCGGCATCTGGCGGAACCTCGTCACGCCGGACGATTCCGTCAGGCGCGCGAACCGCGACCATGCCGTGGAGCTTCTTGCGCTCGCCGATGAGGTCGGCGCGCGCTGCGCCGTCACCTATATCGGCTCCTACACGGCCGGCTCCGACTATGCGCCCGATCCGAAGAATCTCACCGCCGCGGCGTTCGACGATTGCGTGGAGACGGTGCGCTCGCTGATCGACGCGGTGAAGCCGAAGCGCGCCAAGTTCGCGCTGGAGATGATGCAATACAGCCTGCCCGACAGCGTCGACTGCTACCGCGACCTGATCCGCGCCGTCGACCGGCCCGCCTTCGCCGCGCATCTCGATCCGGTCAACCTCATCCTGACGCCGCGGCAATATTTCGATAGCGGCGCTTTGATCCGCGAGTGCTTCGCGAAGCTCGGAGCCTGGATCGTCAGCTGTCACGCCAAGGACATCGTGCTGCATCATCAGGCGGCGCTGCACTTCGACGAGGTTCCGCCGGGCGACGGCGCGCTCGACTATCGCACCTTTCTGCGCGAGCTCGACCGCTATCCCGATGTGCCGCTCATGCTCGAGCATCTGCCCGACGCCGACTACGCGCGGGCGCGCGACCGCATTTTCGCGCTCGGCGAGGAGATCGGCGTCGGTTTCGTCGGCCGCGCCGCGTGAACCGGGCCGCGCCGGCGCGGACCAAGGATTGCGTGGAGCGCAGCGTCTAAAGAGGTGAGAAAGGCTCGGCCCTCGCCCGGTTCGCGCAAATGCCGCAATCTCGGGCGATGGCGGGTGGGGCGGAAGGACGCGAGGATCGAACCATGAGACTGGAAATTCGCGCTATCGTGCTTGCGACGGTGATCTCCTTGCCGCTCGGCATGTCGCTTGCGGCGGCCCAAAACGCCGAGCCGCAAGGACGCGAGCGGCTGCTTTCGGTGACGGGCGATGGGACGGTCAGGGCCGCGCCCGACATGGCGCTGATCACGCTCGGCGTCGTCAGCGAGGCGGCCGCGGCGAGCGACGCGCTGCAGGCGAATTCGCAATCGATGAACGGGATCGTCGCGGCGCTCAAGGCGAGCGGCATGGAATCGCGCGACCTGCAGACGTCGGGCTTCTCCGTCGAGCCGGTCTATTCGCAGCCGCCGCGCAACTATGACGGCTCAACGCCCTTCAAGCCCGAGATCGTCGGCTACCGCGTCAGCAACAATCTGACGCTTCGCATCCGCGCGCTCGACCGCGTCGGCGCGCTGCTCGACCAGGTGGTGACGCTCGGTGCGAACTCGATCTCCGGCCCGACCTTCACGGTGGAGGATACGGCGCCGTTCGAGGACCAGGCGCGCCAGGCCGCGATCCGCGACGCGCTCAGAAAGAGCACGCTCTACGCCCAGGCGGCGAGCGTCGCGCTCGGGCCGATCTTCCGCATCGACGACGGCTACGTCTCGCCGCCGCAACCGATGGCGCCGAACGTCATGATGCGATTGGATGGGGCCGCCGCAAGTCCGCCGCCGATCGAAGCCGGCGAACTCACCTTCGATGCGCACGTCTCCGTGTCCTGGCTGCTCGCGGACTGAGCGTCCGTCTCAATACCCCGGCAGCACCAGCACCTTCGGCCGCTCCGGCAGTGTCTGCACCGACACCTTGATCTCCGGCGAGCCGGAAAGCTCCACGTCGAATTCCGCGCCGAGGCGGGCAAGGAAACGGCTGAGCGTCGCCGACGTGAAATAGTGCATCGGCAGAATGAGGCGCGCCTTCAGGACCTTCAGCGTCTGAAGCATCGCGTCCTGGCTCATCGTGTAGGAGCCGTCGACCGGCACCATGACGACGTCGAGCTGACCGATCTGGCCGAGATCCTCGGGGTTCAGAATCTGGTGGAGATGCCCGAGGTGACCGATGCACAGATCAGCCACCTCGAAGATGAAGATCGAGTTGCCGTCCGGCTCGACCGTGCCGAAGCGGCGGATGTCGGTGGTGACGTTGCGGATAGGACGTCGTCGACGGTCAGATGATAGGCCACCTTGCCGCCGGCTGGGTTCCAGCCGCGCAGCACGTATTCGATGCGCGGATCGGGGTTGTCGGTGTAGTGCGAGGGATGCGCGTGGTTCATGGTGACGACGCGCGGGATCACGCCCGGGCCGGCATAGCCCGCATAGTCGGTGGCGATGGTGACGCCGGCCGGTGTCGTGATCAGAAAGGTCGCGTGCCCGACGAAGCGGATCGTGACCTCTTCCGCCGCCGGCGGCTCCAGCCCCTCCTGCACTTTCACGTAGGCGACCGGCACCGCCTTCGGCAGCGACTGCGCGATCGCGAGGCAGCGGCTCCCGGTCGTCTGTGCGTGCGTCGCCGGCGCGGCAGATGCAAGGAACGCGAACGCAATCGCGAGCCGAACGAGCGCAATCATGCGGGCCTCCGCGTGGCGACGGCATTCTAGCGCGCGCCGGCTGCGCCTCAACGGCGCGCAGCATGTCGCACGAGAGACAATGTCGCACGCCCGCCGCGGCTCGCAAAAAAATGAACGCAGCCGGCGCCGGATTCTTCGCGTCTGTGCGTTTCAGGACTGAGCGCCGAGGCTCCGTTTGAACAAGAACTCGAGGAGACACCGCATGCGCCGATCCGTTTCGATCCTGGTCGCGGCCGCGATGGTCGCCGCCTCCGCCGCCGTCGGGATTGCCCCGGCAGGGGCGGCTTCTGTCCGCGTCGCGCCTATCGCCGTCACGACATCGGCGGGAATCGTGAAGGCCGATTATTGGAGGCACAACCGAGGCTATCGACGCCACTATGACCGCCGGAACCACGTTTATTCTCGCCGGCATCGCGTGGCGCCCTTCTACTTCGGCTTCCAGTTCCCGTTCGCGTTCACGCCCCGCTACTATTCCTACCAGTATCAGGACTGCTTCCGCACTCGGGACGGGCGCGTCTACTGCCGCCGCTATTAGGCTGCGCAGAAACGATCGGCTCCCGGTTGCGGGAGCCGATCGCAAGCTCTCTTGAGGACGCTCAGCCGCCGACGAGGCGTGCGAGATCGTTGAACGACGAGCTCCAGCCCATCTCGTGCATGTCGCGGTCCTTGCTCTCCGCGAAGGCTTGCTGCGTGAGCGTCATCAGCGTGCCGCCGGCCTTGGCGCGGAACTCGACGGTGACCTCCGTCTCGTGGCCGCGCTTTCCCTCGTTGTGCCATGCCCACGTGAAGACCAAGCGGCGCGGCCGGTCGATCTCGCGGTAGACGCCGCTCACCGTGCGCTCAACGCCGTCCGGGCCGAGCATCGTCGTCAGCCACTTGCCGCCGACCCGCGCGTCGATCTCTTTTCGCGGGATCGTCATGTTCTCCGGCCCGAACCATGCGGCGATCTGTTCCGGCTCGACCCAGGCCGCGAAGACTTTGTCGGGCGCCGCATTGAACTCGCGCTGAAGCTTCAGGACGCGGTCATCGCTTGCGAGGGCTTCCATCTTTCGTCTCCCGGTGCTGATTTTCGAGATGCCGCGCGAGGCGGTCGAACGAGGCGTTCCAGAACCGGCGCTGGCGCGTCGCCCAGTCCTCGACGGCGGCAAGCGCGTCCTCGCGCACGCGGCAGACGCGCCACTGCCGTTCCACCCGCCGCTCAATGAGCCCCGCCGATTCGAGAACGGCGATGTGGCGCGAGATGGCGGGTCCGGAGATGGCGAAGGGGGCGGCAAGCTCGCCGACCGTCTTCTCGCCCTCCGAGGCGAGGCGCTCGAAGATCGCCAGGCGATGCGGGTCGGAGAGCGCGGCGAAGACGCCGGCGAGGGCGTCGGGCGTGGACATCTGCGTGTTCATTATTTAATGAAGTCATTAAATAATGAACACGTCAAGCGCTGAGGAGCTACGTCTCGACTTCGGCCCAAAGCACGATCAGGCAGGCGCAGTCGAGCGGCATCTCCGGATTGGTGTAGATCATGCGCGTGTGACGGCCGCGTGCCTCAAAGACCTCGGCCAAGAGATGCGACGCGCCGTTCAGGACCTGCGGCGTGTCGACGAAGCCCGGCGCGACGTTGAGCACCCCTTCGAGGCGGAAGATGTTCTTCACGCGCTCGAGCGTGCCGAGCGCCGACTTGAGCTGCGCGATCGCGTTGAGCGCCCCGAGTTGGCAGGCGCGATAGCCGTCTTCGGCCGCGAGGTCCGCGCCAATCTTGCCCTTGTAGAGGAGATTGCCGGCGACCCAGGGGAGCTGGCCCGACATATAGAGAATGCCGTTGACGATGGTCCAAGGCTCGTAGGCCGCGACGGCCCCGGCCGCCGGCGGAAGCTTAAGCCCAAGCGAATGCAATCTCTCTTCGGCGGTCGCGCCGGTTGCCTGAGCAAGCTGCATCATCGCCCTCCCGTGGGAGGAGTCGTGCCTGCTTCGCGGAAATTTGGCAATGCGCGCCGCGCGCAAAGCGCGGGGCGAGAAAAACCGTCGCGACGGCCCGGGACGAGAGGGGGGCGGGTGATCGTCTCCGAGGCCGTCGCGACGGCTGTCCGGTTTAGCCCACCGGATTCCGGTGCGGGCGCTTTCCGCCCGCGTTGTTCTATTCGGCCTGCTGCAGCGGTTCCGCCACAACGCCTGCGACCGTCATCGCGTCCATGCGCATCAGCGTCGAGGTCGATCCGACGCGCGTCTCCACGACGACACTCGGCTGGGCGTCCGGCTCATAGGCGACGTCCATGCATTCGTCTTGAGTGTCTGCCGACTTGTCGGCGCAGCCGAGCGGAACGGGCAGGTCGCCCTTGACCGCCATCGGCACGCTCACCGAGGCGACCACCGGCATTGCGGTGACGACATTGAACGCGGCGTCGATGCGCCAGCTTGCATAGCTCGCTTCGTCGGTCGGAAACACAGTCCCGGCCTGAGCCCCGGTGGCGAGGCTCGCGACGACAAGCGCTGCAAATGCGAACACTTTCTTCGTCTGAGTGGCCATTTGACGCTCCATGACAGCCCCAGCCGGGCTTTTGTTGCCTACCTTGGTAAGCGACTATTGCTTCAACTCGCATACGCGCGAGGGCCAAAATGGTTTCGCGGTTGCCCAAATGTTGCTTCGATCCGACAGTTAACGAAACAAATGCAGCAGGAACGCCGGAGTCCCGGAATTGGCAGAAACCGCTGGGAAAGCGGCTACGCACCGGGAATTACGACGGCTTACGAGGAAAGGACGAGCGAATGCGTCGATATGCGAGCGCGCTGACCGTGGCGGCCGTGGTTTCGTGCGCCGGGATTTCGACGGCTGAGGCCGCCGGGAATGCGGCGGCCGGAAAGGCCCTCGCGCAAGCCTCCTGCGCGTCGTGCCACCTCGTTTCGCCCGATCAGAAGAGCGCGACGACCGAGGCGCCGCCCTTCACGACGATCGCCAAGCGGCCGGTGGAGGAGATCGAGGAGCTCGACGCGTTCCTCGCCGCGCCGCATCCGCCGATGCCGCCCGTCAGCCTGACGCGGCAGGAGATCAGCGACATTCTCGCCTATATCGTCAGCTTGAAGGAATAGCCGCCGGAAGCGAGCCGCTTCAGGCGGCGTTCGGTGGTGCGCCGTTCTTCTGCTGCCGCGCGGCAATGCCGTAGAGGCGCCGCCGGCGGCTAAGCTCCTCGCGCACGTCATCGAAGCAGAGCCCGATTCCGTCGAGCAGGACGACGAGATTGTAGACAAGATCGGCCGCTTCCGAGACCGCCGCCGCGCGCTCGCCGCGCACGGCTTCGATGGCGAGCTCCGCCGCTTCCTCGATCATCTTCTTGGCTTGCTGTGGCGCGCCGGCGGCGCGGAGCTTGTTCGTTCGCGGAAAGCGCAAGGGCTCGTTCACCGCCAGCTTCAGATCGCTCTCAAGCTGGTGGATCGGATCGGTGGAGCTCGATTCCGTCTCGGAGGATACGGCCATCGCATCCGCTGATATCTGTTTCGGGACAACGCCTTGTCGCGCGGAACCCCTTCGCTCGCTCTACTGGGCGACGAGGACGGGAATATGTCCAGCCCAATGCCTAATGAAAGGTTAACGGCGGTCTGCCCGCGTTGGCGGCGGAACGTCGACGCTGGCGCGCCACGGCTTGATATCGAGGATCGGCGTCTTGTCGAGGCAGTCGAGCGCGTCGACCTCGAGTCGTCCCGCCTCCACATCGCAACCGAGGAGCCCGACGACGTGAAGGCCGATCGGATTGGGACGGACCGGCGAGCGGATCGCAAAGACGCCTGCCGGCTCCGGACGGTGCTGCGGCGCCTGGATCAGGAGATCCCGCCGGGCACGATCGAACCACGTGAGCACGACGATCGCCTCACCCACAGTGAGATTGTTCAGGCCGGGCCGCCACGGCGTGTCGATCTCAAGCCATGCCTGGCCGCCTCGCTCGCGCGCTGCGCGCAGGTTCTTCGGGCAGTCGTCGCGCGTCGCCCACGGCGTTCGCGCCCGCCCGATGAAGATGAGCTTGGCGTCGCCGGCAACGTGCGCCGGGTCGATCGCGGCGCGGATTTCACCCGGCCGGTCCTTCTGGTCGCGGTCTTTCTGGTTCATGGCAGGGAGGCTTAGCGCCGCTTCGCTGCACATGCCAGGATGCGCGGCGTGTAAAGAGAGGGCCTTGGCGATGCGCTTCGACATTTCGGAGATCGCGCCGGAATTCCCGGATTTTTCCGTTGCTGTCGTCGTAGCGGAAGGATTGGTGCTGTTACCCGAACGCTCGCCGCCGCTTCAGGCTTTCATCGCGCAGTCCGAAGAGGGCGTCCGCCGCGCCTTTGCCGCGACGGAGCTCTCTCAAATCCCCGGCGTCGCGGCGTGGCGGCGCGCCTACCGAGCCTTCGGTATCAAGAAGACGAGCTACCGCTCGAGTGTCGAACGCCTCGTGAAGAACGCGCTTGCCGGCGCGCCGATGCCGCGCATCAACCCCTTCGTCGACGCCTATAATGCCGTCTCGCTCGCTCGCGTCCTTCCTGCCGGCGCTGACGATCTCGACCACGTCGCAGGCGACCTTGCGTTCCGCTTCTCGCGCACCGGCGACGATTTCCGCGACATGGGCGCGCTCGACGCAAACGGCGCGCCGCTTGCCGATCCGCCGAAGCCGGGAGAGGTGGTCTACGCCGATTCGAGGAAGGTGCTCTGCCGCCGCTGGAACTGGCGGCAGGACGCGCGCTCCGCGATTCGGCCTGAGACCAAGCGGGCCGTCGTGACCGTGCAGGCGAACGGCGTCGGGGATGCGGGGAGGGCGGCGGCCGAGCTCATGGCCTTGCTCGGCGCCGAGTGCGGTGGGCGCTATCGGGCAACGGTGCTTGACGCCAAGACTCCCGTCGCCGAGCTCGCGCCGCCTGCGTAGCTGTGCGCCGCCCCGGGGCCATCTTGACGGGGGCGTGTAACGATATAAAGATATCTCTATATCGTTCTTGGGCTCTGGCGCATGGCATTTTCCGTCGACCACGTCGTCAACCAGATGAAAGCCGCCGGCGACGAGACGCGTATCCGTCTTCTCGCGCTGCTTCGGCGCGGCGAGCGCACGGTGAAGGAGCTGACCGAGATTCTCGGCCAGTCGCAGCCGCGCATCTCACGGCATCTGAAGGTGCTTGCGGAGGCGGGACTGGTGTCGCGCAGCCCCGAAGGGTCGTGGGTCTACTACCGTCTCTCCGACGAGGAGGCCGACCGCGCGGTGGCGCTTGCGATCGTCGAAGGAGCTCGACCCGCGCGACACGCGGCTTAGGCGCGACGGCGAGCGGCTGGTGGCCCTGCAGAAGCAGAACCAGGCGGTCGCCGAGCGTTATTTCGCCGAGCATGCCGGCCGCTGGGACGCCATTCGCTCGCTGCACGTGCCGGAGCGGCAGGTCGAAACGGCGATGCTTGAGCGCGCCGGGTCAGGGCCGTTCCGCGCCATGCTCGACATCGGCACCGGCACCGGCCGCATGTTGGAGCTTTTCGCCGGGCGCTACGAGCGTGCGCTCGGCGTCGACCTGTCGCCGGCGATGCTTGCCGTCGCCCGCGCCAACCTTGAGCGCGCGGCGATCCAGAACGCCCGCGTCAAGCTCGGCGACGTCATGAACCTGCCGGTCGTGCGCGACAGCTTCGACCTCGTCGTCATCCACCAGGTGCTGCACTTTCTCGACGAGCCGGCACGTGCCATCGCCGAGGCCGCTGCGGCGCTGTCGGCGGGCGGACGGCTCCTCGTCGTCGATTTCGCGCCGCATCAGCTTGAGCATCTGCGCGAGGCGCAGGCGCATCGGCGGCTCGGCTTCAGCCGCGCCCAGATGAAGCAGTGGATCGGCGCAGCAGGACTGCGCGTCGAGGCGGCAGAAGATCTCGCGCCGGAAGCCGAGTTGGGCGGGCTGACGGTCACCATCTGGACCGCGCTCGACCGACGCGCGGCCGCAGCCGACCGCGGCACCACCGAGGCGCGGCGGTGAGCGGCGCCGGAAGCGCGTGCAGCGCGGCCGCCGGAAATCTCCTTTGAGTTCTTTCCGCCGAAGACGGAGGCGCAAGCGGCGACGCTCGACGAGACGGTGCGCCGCCTCGCGCGCTTCCGGCCGCGCTATGTCTCGGTGACCTATGGTGCCGGCGGGACCTCGCAGGAGCGCTCGCTCGGCACGGTCGGGCGCATGCATGAGTTCGGCCTCTCGACCGCCGCCCACATCACCTGCGCCGGTGCGAGCCTCGATTCGATCGCAGAGGCGATCGGCTGGTTTCGTGCGATCGGCATCGAGCGATTCGTGGCGCTTCGCGGCGATCCGCCGGGCGGACTGTCGGAGCCCTACGCGCCGCATCCCGCCGGCTTTCGCGATACCGCCGAGCTTGTGGCGGCGCTGAAGCGCGCTGGCGCGGCGGAAGTCTCCGTATCCGCCTATCCCGAGCGGCATCCGCACAGCCCGGATTGGGACACGGAGATCGCGGTGCTGAAGCGCAAGGTCGATGCCGGCGCCGACCGCGCCATCACGCAGTTCTTCTTCGACAACGATCTCTTCGAGGCCTATTGCGAGCGCGTGCGCCGCGCCGGCATCGCCATCCCGCTCGTTCCCGGCATCATGCCCATCCACCGCTTTTCAGCGGTGCGCGATTTCGCGCATCGCTGCGGCGCGACGATTCCCGGAACGGCTGGCGCGGCGCTTCGAGGGTCTCGACTCCGATTCGGAGACGCACGGTCTTGTCGCCGCCGCGGTGGCGAGCGAGCAGATTTCAGACCTCATCGCACGCGGCGTCGAGGCCTTCCACATCTACACGTTGAACCGCGCGGAACTCACCGAAGCGATCTGCCGCGTGCTGGGAGTTGAGTCGGAGACGGGGGTCGCCGCCTGCGCCGCCTGAGGCGGCGCGCTCAGAAAACCCCGAAGACGATCGCTCCGATGAAAACAAACGCAGCGCAGACCGCAACGATATTCAGAGGTCTTGATGAAGGTCATCGGGTGGCCTCCCTCTGCTTCCTGGACGCATATTAACGCCGAAACGGCGCAATCAGAACAGAAAATATGTGCTGCGCTGCGAAAGAATCCAGCGCCGGCTGTAAAGCTCGATTTGAGTTTTAACCAATTTTGTCAATCGCTTAACCACGAAATACCGGCCGGAAATCGCTCCACAGGCATTTATCTGGCGCGGACTTCCGGCATCTTTGGGAAGCTGCCCGTTCGCCGATTGGGTCGGCTCGAGGATTTCTGTCTGATTTTTCCGATGAATTGCGGCACGCTCGGGTGGCCGCGCCGCACTCTTGGCTATTGCGGCATCTCCACGGTCACCTTCAAGCTCGAATACCAGGCGGCGACGTTGGCGATGTCCTCTTCGGTCAGACTACCCGCGATGATCGACATCTGCGGGTCCTTGCGGTCGCCGTTTTTGAAGGCGTGCAGCTGCTTCATGATGTAGTTCGCGTTGTCGCCGGCGAGATTGGGCGCGTCGGGATTCTTCGCGATCCCGTTCAGCCCGTGGCAGACGGCGCACATGGCGGCCTTCTGCTTGCCGGCGGCGGCGTCGCCGGCCAAGGCGGGACTTGCGGCGAGGAGTGCGATGGCGAGCGCGCGAGCCGGCCAGAAGAGCAACGCGACATTGAAGATGCTCCGGACAAGAGAGAGGCCGCGGCGGACGGCCGCGCCCGTAGCCCGCTGATCTGAACTATTGCCGTAGGAGATGCGGTAGACCGCGCCGGCAAAGTCGTCGGAGACGAGCATCGAGCCGTCATGCAGCATGCGCGAGCCCGACCGGACGGCCGATATATTCCTGTTCGGGGTCAGCCAGCCGGCGGCGAGCTCCTCCTCCGTGTCCGGCGGTGCCGTCCTCGTTGAGCGGCGTGAACAGAACGCGCGCGCCAACCGGCACGGTGCGGTTCCACGAGCCATGTTGCGTGCTGATGACGCCGTGCTTGTAGCGCTCGGGGAACATGTTGCCGGTGTAGAACAGCAGGCCGAGGTCGGCAGCGTGCGCGACCCGCTCGACCACCGGGAAGACCGCGTCGGCCGGCGGCTCGCTGTTCATGTACTCGTTGGTGCGGGTATGGCCGCCACCGTACCACGGGAAGCCGAAATTCTGGCCCATGGCGGTGATGTGGTTCAGCTCGCCGGGCGGGATGTCGTCACCCATGCCGTCGACCTGATTGTCGTTGGCCCACAGATCGCCGGTCGCCGGATCGAAATCCATGCCGACCGGATTGCGCATGCCGTCGGCGTAGATCTCGCGGCCGCTGCCGTCCTGGTTCATGCGGATGATGCCGCCGATCCCGAGCTTCTTGAACTGCTCCTGCTTGTCGGGCGGCGGGACGTTGAAGGGCTGGCCGACTTCGACGTAGAGCTTCTTGTCGGGCCCGACCTTGCAGACGCGAGCGGTGTGATTGTACGACTCGTCCGCGCCGGGGATGAGCTTGCCCTCCGGAACCACGTCTCCGGTCGCCACGTCGGGGCTCTCATAGAAGAACTCCGCCGCCGGGAAGACGCGGATACGGTTGCGCTCTGCGATGTAGAGGAAGCCGTCCTTGGAGAAGCATACGCCGTTCGGGATGGCGAAGGTGAGTGAAGGCGCGAACTTCTTCACCTCGTCGGCCGTGCCGTCCTTGTTGCGGTCGGTCACCGACCAGACGGCGTCCTTGCGGGTGCCGACGAAGGTCACGACGCCCTGCGGTCCGACGGCCATGTGGCGGGCGTCGGGAACGACGGCGTAGAGATTGATCTTGAAGCCGGCCGGCAGCTTGATCTGCTCGAGATTCTTGCGCAGCTGGGCGGCGTTGTCGTCGTTTTGCGGCACGTAGTCGAATGCTGCCGACGCCGTCCCGGTCGCCTGCATGGTCTCGAGCTTTTGCATATTGTCTCCTTGGGCCTGCGCCGCAGTCGGGCGAAAGCCAGCGCGAGCGCGGCCGTTGAGGCAAGTAAGATCGCTCTCATTTCCTCCTCCATTATTTTGTTTGTTAGCCCTCTACGGGGCGGCAACGTTATCACGAACGCTCGAGCTGCGACAAGCCTTGTCGCCGCATTTCGCGAGGTTCTATCAATCTAGTTGAAGCGAGTTCTCGATCGGCCGAGTTGGTTCTGTGATAGGCCGGATACGAGAAGGAGGCCAACTAATCGATACGTTCCAATCCGGGCATCGCGCGGCGCTCGCGTTGCGTCCCGATTCGCCGGTCTATTGCTTTCGGCCGCGGGTGCTTGCGGCGGATGCGCGCAGGTTTCATGGACGCCTTCCCTGGCAAGACCGCCTACGCGGTCAAGACCAACGGCGAGCCGTTCGTGCTGAAGACGCTGGCGGAGGCCGGCATCAAGGCGTTCGACGTCGCAAGCCCCGGCGAGTTCGCGGCCGTGCGCGCCGTCGCGCCCGACGCCGAGCTGCTCTACATGCATCCCGGTCAAGGCGCAGACCGACATCCGGTTGGCGCTCGAACGCTACGGCATCCGCGTGCTCGCGCTCGACCACGAGGACGAGATCGCCAAGCTCCTGCGCATCGTGCGCGCGCTCGATCTCGACCCTGCCGACATCACGCTCTTCGTGCGGCTACAGACCAAGGGCGCCGCCGCCTACGAGCTGTCGAGAGAAATTCGGCGCCGCGCCGTCGCATGCCGTCGAGCTGCTGCAGCGCATCGACAGGATCGGCTTCCGCGTCGGCCTCTGCTTTCATGTCGGCAGCCAGATCGAGGACGCGGACGTCTATCAGCGCGCGCTCGCCTCGGCGGACTGGGTGCGGAACCGCGCCGGCGTGACGCTCGCCGGGCTCGACATCGGCGGCGGCTTTCCGGCGCCCTACGGACACGACCCGCGCCGTGCCAAGGCGGCAGATGCCGAGCCTTCCCGAGCTCATGGCGGAGATCCGCGGCGCGATCGAGGAATGGGGCTTCTTCGACATGCCGCTCATCGCCGAGCCCGGCCGCGTCATCGTCGCGCGCTCGCTTTCCGTCATCGTGCGCGTGCTCCTGAAGAAGGGCAGGCGGCTCTACATCAATGACGGCATCTGGGGCTCGCTCTCCGATTCCTGGACCGGCAAGATCACGCTTCCCGCGCGCCTCATCCTCGACCCGGCGCGGCGAAGGCGGAGCGGCGATCCTGACAAGCTCGTGCGCGTTCCGCGTCTGCGGCGCGACCTGCGATTCCGTCGACATCCTGTCGCGGCCGTTCTGGCTGCCGGAGACCGTCGACACCGGCGACTGGATCGAGATCGGCCATATCGGCGCCTACAGCCTCGGCCTGCGCACGCACTTCAACGGCTTCTATCCCGACACCTTCGTGGAGGTGACGACGCCGTTCGAGGACGAGGGGGCCGAAGGCTTTGCCGCGATCGAGACGATGGCGGACTGAGAAAGCGTGGAGAGAGCGAGATGAAGAAGATCGACGTTGAGAAGGCCGCGAGCGTTCGCGGCACGCTCTATCCGCGCGCCCTTCGACGAGCCGTGCCGCAAACGGGCCGCACCAAGCTCGGCGACGCCGCCGGGCTCGATCAGTTCGGCGTCAACCTCTGCCGGCTGCCGCCCGGCGCGTGGTCGAGCCAGCGCCACTGGCACACGCAGGAGGAGGAGTTCGTCTATCGTCGTCGAAGGCGAGGTCGTTCTCGTCACCGATTCCGGCGAAGAGACGCTCAAAGCCGGCGACTGCGCCGGCTTCAAGGCGAATGACGGTGACGGCCACCATCTCCAGAACCGCTCGCAGCGCGATGCGCTGATCCTCGAGGTCGGCAGCCGGCGGCCGGGCGACGTGGCCTACTATCCCGACATCGACATGCAGGCGACGGGCGCGGCTTATCTGCATCGCGACGGCACGCCATATCCGGACAGGCCGCGCGCTTCCTGAAGACCGCACGTTTAGCTGTCGGTGGCTCCGCTTGTTCGAGGGCGGGCGCTCAGGCAGGCTCGCGACGGAAAGGTGAGGAATGCCCAAGGCGTCGCGCGCAGGTCGTCAGTTTCTTGCGTCGACAAGTCGGCGGCGTTGGCATTGCGGCCGCTGTGCTCATTGCCGCGCCGGCTTCGGCGGCAGAGTTCTCGGCCGGCGTCTACTCCTTCTCCGACGAGCTCGGCGGCTTCCGTCTACTCTCCGCTTCCGGCACCGGCAGACCGACGATCCGATCGTCGTCACGGAGGAGCTGGTCGACGTCGCGCCGATCACGCTCGTCATCCGCAACCACGATCTCTTTCGCACCAGGGCCAGCATCGGCCAGTCGGAGCTCACGCTGGTGAAGCAGCGTCGTCAATCGCTCCAAGCGCGTGTGGGCGGGGTTCGAGCTTGAGCTGCAGGAAGTGCTCGGCAAGCCGAGCGACTATGGCGACGGGCTCTCCTTCAAGCAATTCGCCGCGGAGCCGCCCGACGTCGCCTCCGATTCCTTCGCCAAGAACGAGCGGCTGTTCGAGCCCTACGACCGGATCGAGTTCCTGGACGGCCACGTCGACCCCGACGCGAGCGCGATGTTCCGCGTCACGATCACCGACCCGACGCCGGTCGCGGAATATTATCTCGTGCAAGACCCGAAGCTTCTCGCTGCCGGGCTGCCGCTAAAGAAGCGGAGCCTCGCGGCGCGATAGCGCGGCATTTCGCCCGAGCGATGGCTGGCGCTCAGAAGAGCAGCGGCACCGTCGCGGCAAGCAGCACGCCCATCGCGATGTTGAAGGCGCGAAGCGCGCGGTCGCTGCGCAAGAGATACTGCATCGCCGCGCCGAAGCCGAGCCAGAGCAGCATGCAGGGCATGCCGACGACGATCTCGATCGCGGCGAAGATTGCCGCCTGCACGAGCGGCGTCGGTCCGTCCGCCTGAAGGAAGCTCACCGCGCCCGGCGCAGATCAGCCAGGCCTTCGGATTGACCCACTGAAAGAGCACGGCGTCGAAGAAGCCGATCGGCCGCTCGCGCTGCCGCGCCTGCCGCGGCCCGCCGTCGCGATCTTCCAGGAAAGCCAAAGAAGCACGGCTACGCCGGCGACGCGGAGGACGAAGAGCGCGCGCGGATTGTCGGTGAGTGCCGTCCCGATCGTTACCGTCAGGAGCGCAAGCATGAAGGCGAAGCCGAAGGCGACGCCGAGAAGATGCGGCAAGCCCGCGGCGCATCCCGACATTCGCGCCGGTCGCCGTCAGCATGACGTTGTTCGGCCCCGGCGTGACCGTGGTCACGACGGCGAAAATCGTGAACGCGATCAGGGGCTCGAGGCGCATCAATCAGGACATATAAGTCAATATTACTGACCTATATGCCTCGGGTGCGGTGGGAGCAAGCGGCCCGCGACGGCGTTGCCCTTGATACGCCATCAGATCGATGTAGGGCCGCGGGCCTTTTCGCTGTGAAACAGAAGCGTTCCCGATGAAGCTTGCAATCCCGATCATGATTGTGGCCGGCGCAGTAGCGATGGCGCTGGCGTCAGAGCGCGCCCTGCCGCAGACGACGCCGACAACATCTGAGCCTGCCACGCCACCCGAGCCTGCAGCGCCCTCGGAGCCGCAGGGCGGTGAACCGCAGCCCGCGCCCGCCGAGCCTCCGGCTCCCACCACGGCGACGATTCTTGTGACCGTAGAGAATGTCGAATCCGACAGCGGTGCGGTCTGGGTCGCATTGTGCACCACGTCGCTTTCCGTCGAGGGCTGCCCGTACAAGACGAGCGCACCCGCCTCGGCCGGGTTAACGCAATTGACGTTCAAGGACATTCCGCCCGGCGTCTATGCGGTCGCCGGATATCACGACGTGAACGGCAACGGTGTGTTCGACAAGTTTCTGGGCGTGCCGCGCGAGCCCTATGCGCTGTCGGGCACCGCGGGGGAAGAGCTCGTTCCGCGCTTCGACGATGCGGCGCTGGAGATCAAGCCGGGCGAGAATAACGTCATGATCCACATGAAACGGCTCGGCGGGTAGGGTCTCGGCGCTCGCGTGGGGGAAGGGGCGGGAACGCCGCCCCCTCTGCTCAGATCACGTAGGACGCTAGCGGCTGAAAGCCGTTGAATGCGACGGCAGAATAGGTCGTCGTGTAGGCGCCTGTCCCTTCGATCAAAACCTCGTCGCCGATCGTCAGCGTCAGCGGCAAGTCGTAAGGGACCTTCTCGTAGAGCACGTCCATGGAATTGCAGGTCGGCCCGGCGACGACGCACGGCCCCATCGCGTCGTGATCGTGCGGCGTCCTGATCGGATAGCGGATCGACTCGTCCATGGTCTCGGCGAGGCCGCCGAATTTCCCGACGTCGAGATAGACCCAGCGCACCTTGTCCTCGCGCGACTTCTTGGAGATCAGCACGACCTCGGCCTTCAACACGCCGGCATCGCCGACCATGCCGCGGCCGGGCTCGATGATCGTCTCGGGGATGCGGTTGCCGAAATGCCGGCGGAGCCCGCGAAAGATCGCGCGGCCGTAATCGTCGGCCGCCGGCACGTCCTTCAGATAGCGGGTCGGAAAGCCACCGCCGAGGTTCAGCATCTGAAGCTGCATGCCGCGCTCAGACGCGGCGCGGAATACCTGCGCCGCATCGCGGAGCGCGCGGTTCCAAGCTTTGAGGTCCGTCTGCTGCGAGCCGACGTGGAAGGAGACGCCATGCGGCACGAGGCCAAGCGCCGCTGCATGCGCCAAGCACGTCGACCGCCTCGCGCATGACGCAGCCGAACTTGCGGGAGAGCGGCCATTCCGCGCCGGCGCCGTCGGTCAGAATGCGGCAGAAGACCTTGGCGCCGGGTGCGGCGCGCGCGATCTTCTCCACCTCCTCCACGCAGTCGACGGCGAAGAGCGTCACGCCGAGCTGATGCGCGCGGAGGATGTCGCGCTCTTTCTTGATGGTGTTGCCGTAGGAGATGCGCTCCGGCCCGGCGCCGGTCGGCGAGCACCATTTCGATCTCGGCGACGGAGGCGGCGTCGAAGGAGGAGCCGAGCGAGGCGAGGAGGGAGAGGAGCTCGGGCGCCGGATTGGCCTTCACCGCGTAGAAGATGCGGCTGTCCGGCATGACGCGGGCGAAGGATTCGTAGTTCTTGCGGACGATTTCGAGGTCGACCACGAGGCAGGGGCCGTCGGGTCGTCGCTCGTTCAGGAACGAGCGGATGCGGTCGGTCATCATCGGGCGAAAATCCCCGTTTCCAAGCGTTGCAGCCCGGGAGTCCTGCGCCGGCCGCCGCCCGCGATGGAAACGGGTCGGAAGCCCCTGGATCCCCCAACCGGCGAAAGGCCGGGTGGTTCGCGCCGAACAGCTCTTGGAAACGGACGTAGTCCGTGCCTGTGAGCTTTTCGCTTGGAGCGGGAAAATCCCGATCCGCACGTCCGGCAAAGAGAGTGTGTGCCTCTTCAGTGTCGCCGGCCTTTGGAAGGGCCGGCAGAGACCAAAAAAGCCCGCCACCGTCGTTGCTTTAAGCCGCCCGTCCAAACCCTTGGGCGACCACAGGCACGTGCGAATTTGGGCAAGTCGCGATCTATGCGCTTCGCCTTGAAAACGCAAGGAAAAACTGCGCTCGGCTGCAGAATTGGTGGAACCGGAAAAAAGAAGGGGCGGCCCGGGCCGCCCCCTCCGATCGCCCCCCGATCGGACGAAGTCGAGATTCTGGTTCAATCCCCGCGCGCTCAGATGAGCGTCGCGTCGAGGAGGTTTCTACATCAACCGAATTGCAGAGTCCCGCCCGTAGCGGCCGGATCGAATCCATTTTCAAGACCTGTGCCAATGCGGCAACACCCTGATTTCGCGTCCGAACTCGGCGCGGAGGGCGATTGGCGCCGGTCCGAAGAGGGCCCGTTCGTTTCGAAGCCCTTAACTTGCGACCGGCTTTGCCGGTGTCCGTCGTTCAAGACTCGACCATGGCATGAACGAAGCGGCGACGAATCAGCGAGCCTGTGGATATTCCGGGCCTGTTCTCACACGATCTGGTGCCTTCGCTGCCATGCGCCACAAGTCAGCGCGCTGCGGAAGCGCTCGTCGGCCAGCATCGCCGCCGCGGCTCTTAAGGGCCGCGTGCCAAAGCGGCACAGAATGCGTCACTTCCCGAGGCTGACGCCGTTCAGGCTGGCGATGTGGTCGGAGAGCATCGGCAGGTAGTCGCCGCCTTTGCCCATCGCCTCGGCGCTTGCGAGATAGCCCTTCACCACCGGCGCGACGACGTTCGCCGAGCCCGCGGCATTGGCGAGGTTCATGAGATAGCGCATGTCCTTGTGCGCATTCTTGATCGTGAACTTGTGGGCGTCCCGGTCGCGCTCCACCACGTATTTCATGAACGTCTCGTAGAACCCGCAGCTCATCCGCCCGCCGCCGATGACGGCGTGGAACTCCTTCGGGCGAGATGCCGGTGCGCGCGCCGAGCGCCATCGCCTCCGAATAGATCGCCGCGTAGCTGATCGAGACGAAGTTGTTGATGAGCTTCATCGTGTGGCCGGCGCCGACCGGGCCGACATGCACGATCTTTCCCGCAAAGCACTCGATGATCGGCTTCGCCTTGGCGAAGACGTCGTCCGCCGCGCCGACCATGACGTCGAGCGTTCCGGCCTCCGCCTCTTTCGGCGTGCGCGAAAGGGGCGCGTCGACGAGTGCCGCGCCGGCGGCCTTCAGCTCCTCCGCAAGCGCCGCGGTCGAGACCGGGTCGGCGGTCGAGGAATCGATCACGATGAGGCCCGGCTTGGCGCCGGCGAGAATGCCGTCCTTGCCGCGCACGACGCCCTCCACCTCGGGGCTGCCGGTGACGCAGATCACGATCTGATCGGCGGCTTCCGCCATTTCGCGCGGCGACTTCACCTCACGCGCGCCAAGGCCCACGAGCTCCTCGACCGGCGCGCGGTTTTTGTGCGCCATCACCAGAAGATCGTTGCCCTTCTTCAGAATGTTCTTCGCCATGCCACGGCCCATCAGGCCGAGGCCGATGAAGCCGACTACTCGCTTCGCCATATCGGTTCCTTCTCTAACTCAATGCGATCGAGGGCGGTCGCCTGACCGCCGTGCCGAAGGCGCATGTCCCGCCCGGATCAGGCGCCGCGCTTCAGGTCGAAGCTTCCGCCGCCCGACTGGTTGCAGGTGACCGTGTCGGGCGTGGCCATCGTGCAGATGGCGGAGCGCTGCTGTTGCGTCGCGACCGAAATCCATTCGAGGCTCACCGTGTCGCCGGCGACGGTGTAGGTGCCTTGCGCCAGGACTTCGTTGGTCTGGGTGAAGCGCGAGGTGAAGTTGCCGCTTGCAAAGGTCGCCACGAAGACGCCGTCGTTCGACGTCCAGTCCCGTCCATCGCGGTCGGGCCGCCGCTGGGCGGCGTCGCCACTAGCGTGCGGGTGTCGAATAGTCGAGCGGTCTGGCATCCGCCAAGAGCAGGGCGGAAGGCAGCGCCAGGAGCAGCGCGCCAAAAGCTGCACCGCGGATCATGGAGGCCCCCTCGAATTCGCAGAAAATTGATACGGCCGCACGCGGTCAGGGTAAAGAACCGCGCCCTTTTCGCCAAGCGTCGAGCGACCACGCTCCGGCACCAAATGCCGTCAGCAGCAGAAATCCGCCGGCGATCGCCAGGTCCTTCATGAAATGAATGGCTTGGCCGGGATCGCCGAAGTTCCGGTGAAAGAAAAGCGCGGTGAGGAGCGAGAAGCCGGCCAGCGCGAACGCCGGCATAGCGCGCGAAAAGCCCGAACGCGACCAGAAGCCCGCCGCCGAGCTCCGTCAGGATCACGAGCGGCAGGAGAACGCCCGGCACGCCGTAGGATTCCATGTAGCCGCGGCGTGCCGGAATAGTTGGCGATCACCTGCCAGCCGTCGACCACGAAGATAGGGCGAGGAGCAGCCGCGCGCGAGCACCACGAGGTCATGCAGATTCTGCATTTCCTGTCTTCCAGCCTAATTCCTCGAGATGAGCCGCGCCTTCGTCAAGGAGACCGACGAGGTCCCCGACCTCCCGGACCGCCCGCTAAGCCCGCACCCGAACTTTGTGACACGGCGCGGACTCACCTTGATCGACGCCGAATTGGAACGCCATCGCGCGGCGCTTGCCAATGCAATTGTTGCTGAAGACCGCGCCGCGATTGCGGCTGCCTCGCGCGAGATACGCTATTGGAGCGCCCGTCGCGCCAGCGCGGAGCCGCAGCCGCCGCCACCCGACACCGAGAGCGTGCATTTTGGTTCGCGCGTCACGATCGAGCGCGATGCGCCGGCGACGAGGCACCGCCCGTAAGCAAACGTTCACCATCGTTGGCGAAGACGAGGCCGACCCCGCTTACGGGTACGCTCTCTTATGTGTCGCCGCTCGCCGGCGCGCTCCTCGGCAAATCCGTCGGCGACACGGGGAAAGCCGGGCAGGGGGAGGCGGAAATCATCCGAATTGAGACTCCGGACGAATAGATTTCATGGCCGCCCAGATTGGGCCGCAACCTTCTCACGCGATTGCCACCGCTCTGTTGTCGTTTCGACTTGGTCTTTGGGGAGAGTGCCGTGTGGGGGACGCGAGCCAGGAGGAGGCATCGGTGACGAACGCATCGCGTTGCCTGTCGCGCGCGGCCCGTTACGCAAGCTCGCAGAGCGAGCCGAGGACCCCGAGATACGCCGCGCCTGTCGCGCGCTCGCCGATATCTGGCGGGAGATCGAGCCGCTCGCGGCGAATTTCGACCGTGTGCCCGACCCGCTTTCGAAGCAGCGCATCTATGAACTGATCGACGCGATCGCCGTCGAGCAGCGCAAGGTCGCGTAGAAAGAGCGGCCCGCAAGGGTCGCTCCGCCGGTGAAAACTTCGGAGCCGGATCCCGACGCCGAAGAATGAAGAATCGCGTGCTGCGGCGGGCCTCGGTCGCTTCCGCCTCCCTCTCGCTGTCGGCTAGGAGCCGGTCGTGCGGCCCGATTCGAACAGGAACCAGATGCGGTTTTCCGCTTCATCGATCCAGTTCTCGATGAGGCTCGTCGTCGCCACGTCGCCGTGCTCGTCGCAAAGCTCGTGCGTTTCGCGCAGATGCGTCACGAGGTCCATGTTGTCGTCGCGAAGCTCCGCAAGCATGTCCATCGGCGTGACGTAGGCGGCGTCGTTGTCGGCGACACGCTGCAGGCGCGCGACATGGCCAATCGAGCGGAGCGTCATGCCGCCGACCTTCCGCGCCCGCTCGGCGATCGCATCGGTCGTGCCGAAGATCTGCGCTGCCTGGTCGTCGAACATGAGATGCAGGCTGCGGAAGTGCGGACCGGACACGTGCCAGTGGAAGTTCTTGGTCTTGAGGTAGAGCGCGAACATGTCGGCAAGCAGCGTTGTCAGCGCGCCGGCGATATCGGCGGTCGCGTTGGCGCCGAGCCGGTTTGGGGTCTTGAGCGGCGCGGTCGCCCGGGCCTTCGCGTCACTTCGCATTCTTCGCACGCTTTGCTTTCATCGATCGATCTCCTTGCAGAGGACCTGGCAGAACAAGCCGGTGGCGCCTCAAACCACGGCGGGTCGAGGGGATAGTCCCGAAACGCCGGCTGACGAGTTCCGGTTCCGCCACCGCATCGTCCTTGATCGCTGGCGGATCGGCGAACGAGCGGTTATAGCCACTCGCCCGTCGGCTCCCAACCCATGCGCAAAACCACCACCCACTCTTCGGCCTTCTCCTCGGCTTTCTGGCCGTCGCGCTCTTTGGTGGTCGCCGCCGGCGACGCGGGCCGCCGTTATCGCTCTCGACCCCTTCTTCGTGACGGCGGCGCGCGGCGCGGCCGCGGGGCTTCTTGCGCTTTGCGTGCTTTTATTCATGCGGCGCAGCGATTCCCTGGCGCGATCTGCCGATGCTTGCGCTGATCGCGCTTACTCCTCGTCATCGGCTTTCCCGGCATGATGGCGATCGCCCTGACTGTCCTGCCTTCCGCGCATGGCGGCGTCATCCTTGGCCTCCTGCCGATCGCAACGGCCGTCGCGGCGGTCTTCGTCGCCGGCGAGCGGCCATCGCTTTTCTTCTGGGTGATGTCGCTCCTCGGCGCAGCGCTCGTCGTCGCCGTTTTCGCTTCGGACGGCGGCCGCATCGTTGCCGGCGCCCGGCGGATCTTCTCCTTGATTGTCGCGGTCGGCGTCTGCGGCACCGGCTACGCCCTCGCCGGGACGCTGTCGCGCCGCATGCCCGGATGGGAGGTGATCTCCTGGGCGGTCGTGCTTCAGCCTGCCGGTCCTCCTGCCGCTGACCATCGTGCTGTGGCCCGAGAACGCCGCCGGCGTGCCCTGGCCGTCCTGGGCGGGCTCGCCTATGTCGCCTTGGTCAGCCAGTATCTCGGCTTCTGGCTGTGGAACAGCGCGCTTGCCGTCGGCGGCGTCGCGCGGATCGGCCAGCTGCAGCTTCTGCAGACTTTTGCGACGCTGGCGATCGCGGCGCTGGTGCTCGGCGAGACGGTCGACCTTCGCATGATCTTCTTCGCCACCGCCGTCGTCGTGGTCGTCGGCATCGGCCTTCGCGCGCGCGTTGGAACGCGGGCGTGCCGGCGCCGCTCGTCCGCGCGGCGGAAGGGGGCTGAGCGCTTGGCGGCGGACGGTGCGGGCCGCTGGGATTTCTGGGTCGATCGCGGCGGCACCTTCACCGACGTGGTGGCGCGCGACCCGGAGGGCCGGCTGAGCGCGACGAAGCTCCTCTCGGAGAATCCCGGCGTCTATGACGACGCGGCAGTCGAGGCGATCCGCCGGCTGCTTCGGTGTCGCACCGGGTGCGCCGATCCCGAGCGCGCGGATCGGCGCGGTGAAGATGGGGACGACCGTCGCCACCAACGCGCTGCTGGAGCGGAAAGGCGAGCGCACCGCGCTCCTGATCACGCGCGGCTTCCGCGACGCTCTGAGGATCGGCTACCAGGCGCGTCCCGACATCTTTGCCAAGAAGATCGTGCTCCCCGAGCTGCTCTATCGGCGCGTGGAGGAGGTCGACGAGCGCGTGCGCGCCGACGGCACGGTCGAAGCGGCGCCGGACGAAGACGCGGTCGCGCGACATCCTCGAGGCGCTCCACGCCGACGGCTATCGCTCGCTCGCCATCGTCTTCATGCATGCCGTGGAAGTATCCCGCGCACGAAGCGCTCGTTGCGAACATCGCGCGGCGAGATGGGCTTCCCGCAGGTCTCCGTCAGCCACGAAGTCTCGCCGCTGGTAAAGCTCGTCGGGCGCGGCGACACGACGGTGGTCGACGCGTATCTGACGCCGATCCTGCGGCGCTATGTCGACCAGGTGGCGGGGGACCTGGGTGCGGCGCGATCCTCTCGAGGCTCGCCCGGCAGGCCGGGCTCGCACCTCAGGATGAGGGGCGGAGAGCGAAGCGTCTAGCCCAACCTTCCCTCACTCGCTGAGGTGCGAGCGGGCGAGCCTCGAAGGAGCGGCGAGCCTCGATCCCCGCGGCTCATGTTCATGATGTCGTCGGGCGGGCTGACCGCCGCGCATCTCTTCCAGGGCAAGGACGCGATCCTCTCCGGTCCCGCGGGCGGCGTGGTCGGCGCGGTGGAGACGGCGAAGATGGCGGGCTTCGACCGCGTCATCGGCTTCGACATGGGCGGCACCTCGACCGACGTGTCGCACTATGCCGGCGAGCTTGAGCGCGCCTTCGAGACGGAGGTCGCGGGCGTCAGGATGCGCGCGCCGATGATGCGCATCCACACCGTCGCGGCGGGCGGCGGCTCGATCCTCCACTACGAGGCGGGGCGCTTCTCGGTCGGGCCCGATTCCGCCGGCGCCGATCCGGGCCCCGCCGCTTATCGCCGCGGCGGGCCGCTCACCGTCACCGACGCGAACGTCATGGTCGGAAAGCTCATGCCGGAGCATTTTCCCGGCGATCTTCGGGCCGAGCCAGGACCAGCAGCTCGACGCGGACATCGTGCGCGAGAAATTCGCGGCGCTCGCGGCGGAGGTCGGCAAGACGCCGGAGGAGGTCGCCGACGGCTTCCTCGCCGTCGCGGTCGAGAACATGGCGAACGCCATCAAGAAGATCTCCGTCGCGCGCGGCTACGACGTGACGCGATATGCGCTCGCCTGCTTCGGCGGCGCGGGCGGCCAGCATGCCTGCATGATTGCCGACCGGCTCGGCATGGAAATCGTGCACATCCATCCGCTGTCGGGCGTGCTTTCCGCTTATGGCATGGGGCTCGCCGACATCCGCGCAAATCGCAGCCGCGCCGTGGTGTTACCGCTCGTTTCTGAAATCGGAATCGGAGCTGCAACAAACGCGCGCGGCGCTTGAGAGTGACGTTCGCGCGGAGCTTCGAGCAACAGGGCCTAAGCGATTCCGACGTTGACGATGTCGGCGCGCGTCCATGTCCGCTACGACGGCACCGACATGGCGCTTCCCGTGCCGTTCGCGCCGTGTAACGAGATGCGCAAGAGCTTCGAGGCGGAGCACCGCGCACGCTTCGGCTTCATCTATGACGGCAAGCCGCTCGTCGCCGAGGCGGTGGAGGTGGAAGGCGAGGGCGGCGGCGCCGACATCTCCGAGCCGGAACTCGCCGCTGACGGAAGCCGACGCAACGCCCTCGAAGACGACAAACTTCTTCTCCGAAGGCGCGCGAGCACGAGGCCGGCGTCTTCCCGCGCGACACGCTTCGGCCCGGCAACCGCGTCGCCGGCCCGGCGCTCATCATGGAGCCGCATCAGACGATCGTGGTCGAGCCCGGCTGGGCGGCGGAGGTGACGGCGAAGGACCACATCGTGCTCCGCCGCGCCGTCCCGCGGAGATCGCCCACGCCATCGGCACCGATGCCGACCCGGTGATGCTGGAGGTCTTCAACAACCTCTTCATGTCGATCGCCGAGCAGATGGGCGTGACGCTGCAGAACACCGCCTATTCGGTGAACATCAAGGAGCGGCTGGATTTCTCCTGCGCGCTCTTCGACCCGACCGGCGCGCTCGTCGCCAACGCGCCGCACATGCCGGTGCATCTCGGCTCGATGGACCGCTCGGTCGACATCGTGCGGCGGCTCAACCCGGACATCGCGCCGGGCGACGTCTACGCGCTGAACGCGCCCTACAACGGCGGCACGCACTTGCCTGACATCACGGTGGTGACGCCGGTGTTCGAGGAGGGGCACGACGCGCCCTCTCCCCCTTGCGGGGGAGAGACGGAGAGGGGGGAAGCGCGCTGCCGCGGCCTTCATCCTTCCCCTCTCCCCAACCCTCTCCCGCAGGGGAGAGGGCGACCGCCGCGTCAACGCAAGGGGGGAGGGGAAATCTTCTTCTGGGTCGCCTCGCGCGGGCATCACGCCGATGTCGGCGGCACGGCGCCCGGCTCGATGACGCCGCTGGCGACGACGGTCGACGAGGAAGGCGTGCTGATCGACAATTTCAAGCTCGTCGATCGCGGCCACTTCCGCGAGCGCGAGCTCCATGCGCTTCTGACCGAGCATCCCTATCCGTGCCGCAACCCGGCGCAGAACATCGCCGACCTGAAGGCGCAGATCGCCGCGAACGAGAAGGGCGTCGCCGAGATCCGCAAGATGGTGGCGCAATTCGGCCTCGACGTCGTGCAGGCCTATATGCGCCACGTGCGCGACAACGCGGCGGAGAGCGTGCGGCGCGTGATCGAGACCCTGAAGGATTCGGAATTCGAATATCCGACCGACCAGGGCTCGGTGATCAAGGTCAAGATCACCGTCGACAAGAAGAAGCGCTCCGCGAAGGTCGATTTCTCCGGCACGTCGCAAGCGAAGCCGAACAACTTCAACGCCCCCGCGCCGGTCACCCGCGCGGCGGTGCTCTATACCTTCCGCGTGATGGTGGAAGGCAATATCCCGATGAACGCCGGGTGCCTTGAGCCGATCGAGATCGTCATTCCGGAGGGCTCGATGCTGGCGCCGCAATATCCGCGCGCCGTCGTCGCCGGCAACGTCGAGACCAGCCAGCACGTGACGAACGCGCTCTTCGGTGCGCTCGGTGCGCTCTCCTCCGCGCAGGGCTCGATGAACAACCTGACTTTCGGCAACGACAAGTATCAGTACTACGAGACGATCTGCTCCGGCTCGCCGGCTGGCGTCATGAACTCCGGCGAAGGCTTTGACGGCACCGACGGCGTCCACACGCACATGACCAACTCGCGCCTGACCGACCCCGAGGTCTTGGAGATGCGCTTCCCGGTGCTCCTGGAGGATTTCCACATCCGCCCCAATTCCGGCGGGCGCGGAAAATGGTCGGCGGGCTCCGGCACGCTGCGCACGCTGCGCTTCCTGGAGAAGATGGACTGCGCGATCCTCTCCTCACATCGCAAGGTGCATCCGCATGGACTCTTCGGCGGCGAGCCGGGCGAGCTCGGCGCGACCTACGTCCGCCGCAACGATGGCCGCCTCGAAGAGCTGAAGGGCGCCGACCAGACGGTGCTTGAAGCGGGCGAAGCGGTGATCGTGAAGACGCCGACCGGCGGCGGCTACGGTGGGGCTTAGGAGAGAAGCGCCGATGACCTCACTTCGCCTCTATTCAGGTCCGCTCTCCATGTTCGGCGCAAAGGCCGAGATTGCGCTTCGGGAGAAGGGCCTCGATTTCGAGCTCATCATGGTGCCGTTCGCCAAGGGCGACCGCTACGATCCCAAGCATCCCGAAGTCCTGCGCATCAACCCGAAGGGCCAAGTGCCTGTGCTTGTGCATGGCAGCGTGGAGATTTTCAATTCCACTCTGATCTTCGAATATCTGGAGGACGCCTTTCCCGCGCCGCCGCTCTGGCCTTCCACACCGGCCGCGCGCGCCGAGGCGCGGCTTCTGGAATTGAAAGCCGACGATATCGTCTTCATGAACATCGCGCGGCTCTTCGGTCTTGAGGAGACGCCCGACGATCCGGTGGCGGTCGCCGCGCGCGCCAAGGCGCAAGAACATTACGCCGAGATGGAAGCGCGGCTCGCCGGGCGCGACTATCTCGCCAGCCCGTTCACCTACGCCGACATCGGCCTCTTCATGGCGCAGTTTTTCGGCGAGCGGAAAGGCGCGGTGCTTGGCGATTCGACGCCGCGCCTGCTCGCCTGGCGGGCCGTATGCTGGCACGGCCCGCGGTCCGTACAGTGATCGGCCGGATGGGCGGCTGGCTCGCATCCGAAGGCCGCCCCGTACCGGACTATATCGCTGCGGCGGTTGCGGCTGGGCGTGCTTAGGTGAAGATCTGCGGCGGGTTCGGCGAGGCGGGAAACCGGCGCCGCTCCTGAATGGTGCGCAAATCTTCTCCCCTTGAGGGAGAGTGCCTTTGGCTCTGCCAAAGGGCGGATGAGGGGGACTCTGCGATTTGCCCATCTCCCTTATCGTGAATCTCCCCCTTTCCTGATCGGCTCCGCCGACCACCATCTCCCTCAAGGGGAGAGGGTTCGCGCTCTGCCGCCTCGCGTAGCCATCGCCCGCAGCAATCCCTATATTTGCACCAGCCCCCGAAAATCGCCGGAGACGCACGATGTCCGAGACAGCCGCGAACTCGAACGTGAAGACATCCGCCTCCGGCTATGATGTCACGCCGCTCCCCGCCGCCGAGATCGATCGGCTCGCGCAGAAGCTCACGCCGGAAGAACGCCACATCCTGCTCGACCACGGCACCGAGCGGCCGTTCTGCGGCGCGCTGCTCGAGAACAAGGAGAAGGGGAACTACGTCTGCCGCCTCTGCGGCCTGCCGCTCTTCCGCTCCGGCGAGAAATTCGAATCCGGCACCGGCTGGCCGAGCTTCTATCAGCCCTTCGACAACGCCCACATCCGCGAGCTTGCAGACCGCTCGCACGGCATGACCCGCACCGAGATCCGCTGCGCCCGCTGCGACAGCCACCTCGGCCACGTCTTCCCCGACGGCCCGCCGCCGACGGGCAAGCGCTACTGCATGAATTCAGCGGCGATGGAATTTGAGAAGGACTAGCTATTGCATTCCGCCCATAAATGACTAGACTAATGACTAGTTATTTATCGAGAACGATGATGAAAACTTGGCCGGTCCAGGATGCGAAGGCGCGTTTCAGTGAGCTTCTCGACACGAGCCTTCGCGACGGACCACAGGTCGTGACGAAGCGGGGCACCGAGGTCGCCGTCCTCGTTCCGATCGAGGATTGGCAAAGGTTGCAGCACGCGGCGCGCCCAACACTGAAGGAACTGCTGCTTGCGGAGGAGCCACGCGCGGAGTTCCCGGTTCCGCCGCGGGGCAAGCGTCGTCGGCGCGTGCCGGCGGACATCGCCTGATCGGTGTTCCTTCTCGATACCAACATCGTTTCCGAGCTTCGTCGGTTGCGTCCGCACGGCGCAGTTGTCGCTTGGCTCAGACAGGTTGCCGACAGCGACCTTCACATCTCGGCCGTGACCATCGGGGAACTGCAGGCCGGCGTTGAGATCACGCGCGAGCAGGATCGAGCCAAGGCCGAAGAGATCGAGCGTTGGATCGAGGAGGTGGCAGCGACATACAATGTGCTTCCAATGGACGCGTGGACGTTCCGGATCTGGGCGCGAACTCATGCACCGTCGCTCAAACACGCTCATCGAAGACGCAATGATCGCCGCGACGGCCGAGGTGCACGGCCTCACAGTCGTCACGCGAAACGTGCGCGATTTCGTGCCGTTCGGCGTCCAAACTCTCAACCCTTTCCGCTGACCGCTCTACCTTCTCACAGACTGGGAGGGTCAAGCGTCGCCGGCTCATGTGGTCTCAGGCCCTGAAATCCGGGCTCCAAGCCCCTTGCGTCCCTGACCCCTTCGCCCCATCTCCCGCCGCTTCTGGCGCGGTTCTTGCTCCGCTAGGAATGTGGAGCGAATCCGTCGAAAATGCCTGCCGTCGCGGGGTTCTGGGAGCGCCGGGCGCGAGGCCACCGAGGCAAGCGCGAGGGCGTGGAGAAGAATGCCGATCTACAGCGTCCGCCACGTCACCACCTACCGCTACCGCCAGGCGGTGGCGTTCGGCGAGCATCGCATGATGCTCTCGCCGCGCGAGGGGCACGACCAGCGGCTGCTGTCCTCCTCGCTCAAGATCACGCCGGAGCCGGCGAGCCTGCGCTTCTCAGACGACGCGCTCGGCAACCGCGTCGGCGTCGCGCGGTTCACAGGTCGAGCCGACACTCTGGTCTTCGAATCGAACATCCGCGTCGAGGTCTGGCGCTCGCATCCGGCAGGCTTCAATCTCGAGGATCGTGCGCTTCAGCTTCCCATCACCTTCGAGGCGGACGAGCTCGATGACCTTTGGCCTTATCTGACGCCGCGCCATCGCGATCCCGAAGGCGCGCTCGGCGCCTGGATCGCGCAGCTTCTTGCGTGAGGGCGAGCCGACGCCGACGCTTGAGCTTCTGACCGGCATGATCGACGGCATCCACCGCGGGCTCACTTATGTGCGGCGGCACGAGAAGGGCATCCAGAACCCGGCCGAGACGCTCGCGCGCGGCTCCGGCACTTGCCGCGATTTCACCGAGCTGATGATCGAGGCGCTGCGCGCGCTCGGGCTGCCGGCGCGCTTCGTCTCCGGCTATCTCTACGTGCCGGATCGCGACAGCCACGAGGTGCATGGCGGCGGCTCCACGCATGCCTGGGTCGAGGTCTATCTTCCCGGCGCCGGCTGGATCGACATCGACCCGACCAACGCCATCCTCGGCAATGACGGGCTGATCCGCGTCGCGGTGGCGCGCGAGCCGAGCGAGGCGCTGCCGCTCTACGGCTCCTATTCCGGCTTCTCCTCCGACGACCTCGGCATGGAAGTCATGGTAAAGGTGACGCTCGAAGAGTCCGGCGAGGCGGAATTGTCCGAGAGTCTTCGCGCCTAAGGAGATGCATGCAGATCCGCGCCGGCTATGAGATCGAGTACGAGTGTCCGCAGCCGACACCGATGCTTCTCGTGCTTTCGGTCCATCCGTCGCGCTTTGCCGATCTCGCCACGCCGCATCGGATCAGGTTCGATCCGCACGTCCCATCGAGCAACTACGAGGACGGTTTCGGCAACATCTGCACGCGCATCACCGCGCCGGCGGGACGCATCAAGATCGCCGCCGATTTTCAGATCGGCGATACCGGGCTGCCTGACATCATCGCGCCGGAGGCGCAACAGATTCCGGTCGAAGAGCTGCCGGAGGAGGCGATCGTCTTCCTGCTCGGCAGCCGCTATTGCGAGACCGACGCGCTCTCCGATATTGCCTGGAAGCTGTTCGAAAACACGCCGCCGGGCTGGGCGCGCGTGCAGGCGATCTGCGACTACGTCAAAGACCGCATCGCCTTCGACTACATGAAGGCCAATCCGACAGCGCACCGCCTGGGGCGCGAACCATGAGCAGAGTGGGCGTGTGCCGCGACTACGCGCACCTCGCCGTCACCTTCTGCCGCTGCATGAACATCCCGGCGCGCTACTGCACCGGCTATCTCGGCGATATCGGCGTGCCACCCGATCCGAACCCGATGGATTTCTCCGCCTGGTTCGAGGCGTTCCTCGACGGTCGCTGGTACACTTTCGACGCGCGCAACAACACGCCGCGAATCGGCCGCATCCTGATGGCGCGCGGGCGCGACGCGACCGACGTCGCCATCACCACCAGCTTCGGCCCGAACACGCTCGCAGGTTTCAAGGTCGTCACCGACGAAGTGAAGGACTGAACCCCGGCGCCCAACTGGATCGGCGGAGCGCGGACGTGTATCTGCTTCCTGTTCGAAGGCGGGCCGCGGATACCCTGGAGGAGTTGAATGGTCACCCGTGGCTTCACCGGCCGAGCCCGCCCGCCGGAAATCGCCGAGCGGCTGCCGCCCGGCCAGTATCTCGAACAGGAGTTTCCGGTCCTCTCCGCCGGCCCGACGCCGCGCGTCCGCACCGAGGACTGGTCCTTCACGCTGAAGGACGGGCCGAAGCCGGTGATGAAATGGACGTGGGAGGCGTTCAATACGCTGCCGCAGACGAAGCTGACGCGCGACATCCACTGCGTCACCAAATGGACGAAGCTCAACACGCCGTGGGAAGGCGTTCTCGTCGACGACATCTTCGCCGCCGCCGGCATCGCTCCGCCGACGGCGTTCACGCTGGCGCATTCCTTCGATGGCTACTCCACCAACGTGCCGGTCGCCGATCTCGTCGAGGGCAAGGCGATGGTGGCATTGAAGTACCGAGGGGAAGCCGCTGCATCCTGTGCATGGCGGACCGGCGCGGCTGCTCGTGCCGCATCTTTATTTCTGGAAGTCCGCGAAGTGGGTGAACGGTCTGCAGTTCACAAAGAACGACGAGCCCGGCTTTTGGGAGCTGCGCGGCTATCACATGTATGGCGACCCCTGGCGTGAGCAGCGTTTCACCGGCGACTGAACTTGGCGACCGAGGGGCCGATCCGCTGGCAGGAAGCGAAGATCGTCGAGATCGTTCAACAGACGCCGCGCATCAAGAGCTTCGTCTTCGCGCCTTCGCAGCCTTTCGCGTTCCGCGCCGGGCAGCATGTCGATGTGCGCCTGACGGCGCCCGACGGCTATCGGGCGGAGCGCTCCTATTCGATCGCCTCGGCGCCGGAGGAGAGCGCGACCTTCGAGCTTGCCATCGAGCGCCTCGACGATGGCGAGGTCTCTCCGTTCTTCCACGACATCGCGGAACTCGGCGATGCAATCGAGCTGCGCGGGCCGGTCGGCGGGCATTTCGTCTGGTCGGTCGATGACGGCGGCCCGATCCTTCTGCTCGGCGGCGGCTCGGGGCTCGTTCCGTTGATGGCGATGATCCGTCACCGCGCCGCGCGCGCATCCATGATGCCAATGCTGCTTCTTCTCTCCGGCCGCACGCGCGACGAGCTTCTCTACCGCGATGAGCTTCTCGCGCTTGCCGGGAAGCGCGACGGGTTTGAGCTTGCGTTCGCGCTGACGCGCGAGACGGCGTTCCGCGCCGGCGACTATTCGCGCAGGGTCGACGCGGCGATGCTTTCGGAATGCCTGGCGCGCCTTCCCGAACCGCCGCGCCGCGTCTTCGCCTGTGGCTCAAACCCGTTCGTCGAGGCGGCGACGAGCGCGGCGATCGCGGCCGGCGTCCACGCCGCCATCATCCGCACCGAACGCTATGGCGGCTAACGCTGCGCGGTCGCCGTTAGTTGATTTTCAATCCCGCGAGTGCCACCTCTTTCCCGCCAGCCGGCCGGACGGCCGCCTTGTCGAAAGACGGGGAGGAAAGTCCGGGCTCCATGGATGGACGGTGCCGGGTAACGCCCGGCGGGGGTGACCCCAGGGAAAGTGCCACAGAAAGCAAACCGCCCGCCTTCGTAATCGCGGGAAGGCCCCTAAAGGGCCGCCTCGCGCGGCAGATGAAGGCGGGGAAGGGTGAAAGGGTGGGGTAAGAGCCCACCGCGGACCCGGCGACGGGGACGGCACGGCAAACCCCACCGGGAGCAAGACCAAGAAGGGATAGCGCGGGCCGGGCTTCGGTTCGGTCCAGCCTCATCCAGGCCAGCTATCCGGGTCGGTCGCGCGAAGCGCCGGGTAACCGGCGCTCCAGATGAATGGCCGTCGCGTCGTTGAGCTTGCTCAGCGGCCTTACAGAACCCGGCTTACAGGCCGGCTGGCATTTCTTCCCTCCGCCCCCTTCGGCTTGCGGCGTGGGTCTGCGAACGCTAGGCTCTTCCTTCTCCGGCGACAGAAGAAGAACCCGCCGAATTCTCGGAGGCGTGCGCGTCCATTTGGGGGGTATGGACATGCAGAAATCGCTTCTATCCGCCATTTCCATAGCGACCGTTCTTTCGTGCTCTGCGCCTGCCTATGCGGACGTCTTGACTTTTGAGATGCAGACTCAGTCTCCGCGCAAAGTGCTCATCGTATTCTATTCGGAGAGCAGGAATCGCGCTTGGCCCGGAGGCAACAACGCCTACGTGATGAGCCGCCACAGGCCGCCTCTGGTGTACAGCTACCCGCTGCAATGCAGGCGTGGTGAGAAGATATGCTTCGGCGCGTGGGAGCCGAAGAATTCGGAACTCATCCTGGGGCGTCGGCAAGGACGGTCGCAGCAGTTGCTCCGATTGCTGCTTCATCTGCCAGAACGGTTCCACGGGTTTGCAGATCCTGGACGATTGAGCCGCGCGCCGGTTACGGCAGCGCACGCGAACGAAGGTGCATCTCTACGGCTTGACCTTGCCAGATGCCGGCGGTGCGCTTTTTCGCGTCATCATGAAATCGGTGCACCCGATGAATTCGATCCGGCCGGCAATTCTTGTGCCGTCGCTTGAGAGCGTGCCGGATGCGTCGACCATCTGGTAGCCACTCGGACGCGTGATCCAGCTGACCCCTTTCATCGTAAAGCCGTGGGAACGCGGCTCGAAGCTGCCCTCAACCTTGTAGCTGCCGCTCGGGACGTCTGGATTCTCCGGAAGTGCAAAGAAGTCGACCTTGCCCGCGTAGGTGAGGCCGTTGACGGATTCGACGCTCAGGATCACGCCCGTGTGGCCCTGCGCGCATGTATAGGAGCCGTTCCACTGGCCTAGCAGCGGCTCCGCGGTTTCGGCCGCCTGAACCGCACTGAATAGAGCGCAGCATACGAGGGCGGCCAAGGGAAAACCCTGTTCATATCTTGGTCGCGTCATGTGTCTCTCCCCGCGATTGCCGGCGCACGATTTTAAGGCAATGTCGTCAGCAGGTTCTTCAATGTCTCGATAGTTGAACGGTCGGCGACGCCGTCGATGCGCGCCGGGCGGAAGTGGCGCTGGAACGCTGCGACGACGTCTTCGGTGCGCTGGTCGAATGCACCGCTCACTTCGATCCCGTAACCGTAGAGCGCGAGCATCGCCTGCAGCGCCTCGATCGGCGCGCCTTCGTCGCCGCGCTGGAAGAAGCGGCCGTCTGCGATCGGAACCGGCGCGACGAAGTGCCCGACGCCCGCCGCCGCGAGTGTGCCCCAGGCAAAGCGCTCGCCCGGATCGAGTTTTCGACCGGGAGAAACGTCGGAATGCGCGAGCACGCGATGGGCCGGGATTTCATGGCGCGAGAGGATTGCGCTTGCGAGCGCGATCAGCGCTTCCATCTGCGCGGTGGGAAAATCCGGCAGGCCGCCTGGATGCCCGCCGTTCGCGATCTCGATTCCGATCGAGCGCGAATTGATGTCGCGCGTGGTGCCCCAGCGCGCTTCGCCCGCGTGCCACGCACGCTGCCCCTCCGGCACGAGCGAGAACATGCGTCCGTCCTGATGCACGAAGTAGTGCGACGAGACTTGGCTCTTCGGATCGCAAAGCCAACGAAGCGCCTGCTCGTCGTCCGGCATGCCGGTGTAGTGGAGGAGCAGTATGTCGATCGGTCCCTCCTTCCGTTCGCCGTGATTGGGCGAGGGCCGCGCTTCGATCTTAAGCGCGCTCATGCGCTCTTTCGCCTGCGCGCGATCTGATCCCAGGCGGCGTTGATCGCGGCGAGCCGGTCATTGGCGATCCGCGCGAATTCCGGCGGCACGCCGTGCGCCATCAGCCGGTCCGGGTGGTTCTCCGATACAAGCCGCCGATAGTGGCGGCGCAGCCGCTGTTGGTCCCACGACCGGTCGGCGCCGAGGACGAGATAAGGGTCGGCGCCCTCGCCGACGGCATGGCGCGCACGGATCGTTGCGAAGGTGCGTTCGTCGAAGCCGAAGATGCGCGCGACCTCCTCCAGATAGGCGAGCTCGCGCTCGTGCAGCGCGCCGTCGGCGCGCGCGATGTCGAAGAGCCCGTCGAGCACCGCTTCGAGCACCTCCGGGTCGTCGGCAAAGCGGCGCGCCACGTCGCGGGCATAGGCATCGAAGCCGGCAACGTCGCGTTTGGCGAGGTTGTAGACGCGGCTGACGTTCCGTTCCTCACCCGGCGGGATTTCGAAGATGCGGCAAAAAGCGTCGACCTCCGAGCGGCTCACCACGCCGTCGGCCTTCGCCATCTTGGCGGAGAGCGCGATCATGGCGATGGCGAAAGCCGCCTCACGCCGGAGCTCTGCGTTGGTGATGCCGGCGAGCATGGAGCGCAGTCCCGACATCGCCGCGCCGACCCGACCGGCGCCGCCCGCCATCGTCGCCGCGATGCGCGAGAAGATTCCCATGCGCTCTCCCTAGCCGCGTCGGCTGGGCGTGGAAAGGGTCGGGGTCGCGGCGGGAAATTTGTCGCCCGCGGTGGGATTTAGGTGGGTTCGCTTACGCCGCGTTTACCCTGTTCGCCCACTCTCCCCGGATGCGCTCCACCGTTTCGCTTCGCCGCGCCCGCGCACCGGCTCGTGCCGTGGTGTTCCATTGACCACCCATAAAATCCCATGATACTCCATACTGTCCCGGCCGATGAGCCCGGTCGCGTCTGCTCGGTAAGCCGCCGAAAACGGCGGAAATGCGTGTTTTCCGAGCGGGAACGAGGCTTGAGCCGGTGGCGCCACCCGCATGCGGAGGCGCCGCCGGAAACCGCGGGAACGAGGGGCGATGGACGGTTTTGTAGCCACATTCGTGAACCGGCTCGACCAGAAGGGTCGGGTGTCGGTTCCGGCCCCCTTCCGTGCGGTGCTGGCGCGCGAGGGCGAGGACGGCCTCTACTGCTATCCCGCGCTCGACCGGCCGGCGATCGACGGTGGCGGGGCCCGGCTGAAGCAGGCGATCGCCGATCGCCTCGGCGTCTTCGAGACTTTCTCGGAGGACCACGAGAGCCTGGCGACGGCCTTCTACGGCGAGAGCCGCGTTCTGAAGATCGATCCGGACGGCCGTGTCGTGCTTCCGGAAGAGTTCCGCGCCTATGCCGGGATTGCCGACACGGCGGTGTTCGTCGGCCAGGGCTACAAGTTCCAGATCTGGGAGCCCGAGCGCTTCGCCGTGCGCCAGCGCGAGACGCGCGCGCACCTGCGTTCGGTCACCCGCGGACTCGGCAAACAGAATTCCCCGGCTTCGGGCAGGGGGGACCCGGCATGATCGCGGGCCGCAGCACGGACGAGGCTGCTGGCGGACCGGCTCGCCACGTTCCGGTCCTCCTGCCCGAGATGCTTCAGCACCTCGAAGTGGTCGAGGGCGGCCGCTACATCGACGCCACGTTCGGCGCCGGCGGCTACACACGCGCCATTCTGGAGCGCGGCGGCACCGTGCTCGCGCTCGACCGCGACCGCGCCGCGATTGAAGCCGGCGCAACGATGGTCGCGGAGTTCGGCGGCCGGCTGATCCTTGTCGAAGGCCGCTTCTCCGATCTCGACGCGCACGCGCGCGCCGCCGGCTTCTTCCCCGTCGACGGCGTCGTCCTCGATGTCGGCGTCTCGTCCATGCAGCTCGACGATGCGGCGCGCGGCTTCTCCTTCCGCCATGACGGGCCGCTCGACATGCGCATGGGGGCAGGCGGCACTGATGCGGCTTCCGTCGTGAACCGCGCCCCGGCGAAGGAGCTTGCGGCAATCATCCGCGTCTACGGCGAGGAGCGGAAGGCCGGGCGGATCGCCCGCGCCATCGAGAAGGCGCGCGCCGAAGAGCCGATCGTGCGCACCGGACGGCTCGCGGAGATCGTCGCGGCTGCGACAGGCCCGGCAGGCGCTTCGCGCATCCATCCGGCGACCCGCACCTTCCAGGCGCTCCGCATCTTCATCAACCGCGAGCTTGAAGAGCTGGCCGAGGCGCTTGCCGCCGCCGAAGCGGTGTTGCGCGAGGGCGGGCGGCTGGTGGTCGTCGCTTTCCATTCGCTCGAAGACCGCATCGTGAAGCGCTTCCTGCAGGAGCGTGCGCGCGAGGCGCACGGCTCGCGCCACCTGCCGATGGCCGAGATCGAGCCTCCGACATTCCGGCTCGCCACGCGCGGCGCGGTCGGGCCCGCGCCGACGGAGGTCGACGCCAATCCACGCGCGCGCTCGGCGCGGCTTCGCGCCGCAATTCGCACCGGCGCGCCCGCCCGCGCGCTCGATTTCGAGGCGATCGGCGTGCCGCGGCTCGTGGGCGTTGCCGGACCGGAGGCCTATCAATGATCCGCTGGCTGCAAGTCGTCTCCGTCGTTGCCGCCGCCAGCTCGGCCGTCTTCGTGTTTCAGGTGAAGTACCGGGCCGAAGCGGTCGCGGAGCGCGCCGCCCAGCTGCAGCACGATCTGGACCAGGAGAAGGAGACGCAGTCGCTGCTTGCCGCGGAGTGGAGCCTGCTCATCCAGCCGGCGCGCGTGCAGGCACTGGTCGAGCGCCACAACGATATCCTGAAGCTCAAGCCGCTCGATCCGAAGCAGATCACCCGGATCGAGAATCTGCCGATGCGGCAGACCGGTCCGGCGCCGGATGACGAGGCGGCGCTTTCGGCGATCCTCGAAATGCCGACGGGCGTGCTGAAATGAGCGCGGCGGCCGCCTCGACCTGGCGCCATCAGCGCGCCGCCGCCACCACCCCGCCGGCTCGCGACCCGGAGCGCCGCGGACGGCTTCGCGTCGTCCTCGCGATGCTCGCCTTCGGCCTGCTCTATACGGCGCTTGCCACGAAGCTCGTGCTTCTCGGCGTCAGCGGCAAGGACGCGACGGAGGATGGGGCGAGCTTCGCGCGCACCGCCTCGCAGGCGCGCCCCGACATCGTAGACCGCAACGGCGAGACGCTCGCGACCGACATCCGCACTGCGTCGCTCTACGCCGAGCCGCGCTACGTCATCGATCCCGACGAGGCGACCGAGCTTCTCGTCTCCGTGCTCCCCGACCTCGACCGCACGCGTCTCAGACAGGAGCTCGCGAGCAATTCGAAGTTCGCCTATATCAAGCGCGAGATCACGCCGCGCCAGCAGCAGGCGATCCACAAGCTCGGCATTCCCGGTATCGGCTTCCGCGTCGAGAACCGACGGTTCTATCCCGGCGGCCCCGCCGCCGCGCACGTGCTCGGCACCGTCAATATCGACAATCAGGGGATCGCCGGAATCGAGAAGCACATCGACGAGTCCTTCCTCGACGACATCCACGCCGCCGGCTTCGGCTCCTCGAACAATCTCGAACCGGTCAAGCTGTCGCTCGATCTTCGCGTCCAGCACGTCGTGCGCGACGAGCTGGAAGGAGCGATGGGGCGCTACAGCGCGATCGCTGCGATTGGCATCGTGCTCGACGTGAATACCGGCGAGGTGCTCGGCATGAGCTCCGTGCCGGATTTCGACGCCAACAACCGCGACGAGGCGCTCGATAAAGACAAGATGAACCGCGCGATCGTCGGCGTCTACGAGATGGGCTCGACCTTCAAGGGCTTCACCACGGCGATGGCGCTCGATTCCGGCGCCGTGAAGATCACCGATTCCTTCGACGCCACGCACGGCCTGACCGTCGGCGGCTTCACCATCGACGACTTCCACGCCAAGCACCGCTGGCTGACCGTGCCGGAGATCTTCATCTACTCATCGAATGTCGGCGCCGCGCGCATGGCGCTCGCCACCGGCCTCGAGGGCCAGTACGACTATCTGAAGCGTTTCGGGCTCCTCGACACGCTGCACACCGAGCTGCCGGAGGCGGGTGCCCCGATCGTCCCAAAAATGCCTTGGCCGACGGTCACACGGGTAACCATGGCTTTTGGACACGGCATCTCGGTCTCGCCGATGCAGACGGCGGCGGCGGGCGCGGCGCTCGTCAACGGCGGCTACTACATCACGCCGACCTTCATGCCGCGCTCGGCCGAAGAGGCCGCGCGGATCGCTCGGCCGATCCTGAAGCCCGAGACGAGCCAGCTCTTGCGCCACCTCTTCCGCCTGAATGTGCTGAAGGGCTCCGGCCGGCAGGCGAACGTGCCGGGCTACAGCGTCGGCGGCAAGACCGGGACGGCGGAGAAGGTCGAGAACGGCCGCTATTCCACGAACAAGCGGCGGAACGCGTTCCTTGCGGCGTTTCCGATGGACGCGCCGAAATATCTGGTGCTCGTCGTGCTCGACGAGCCGAAGCCGGAGAAGCCCGGAATGGGCGCGACCGCGGGAACGAACGCGGCGCCGACCGTCGGCAACATCATCCGCCGCATCGCGCCGATGCTCGGCGTCGAACCGAAGTCGGTCGATCCTGAAGACGATCCGGCGATGGCGCTCGCGTTCGCGCAGTGAGGGATCGGTATTGAGCGAGGAAAGACGCTATGGCCCGCGCCGGCTGGCGTCGCTCGTTTCAAACGACGTCCAAATCTCGGACGAAGAGGGAAATGTCTGGATTCAGGGCCTGACGTCCGACAGCCGCTCCGTTGGGCCGGGCATGCTCTTCGCCGCGCTCCCCGGCACGAAGACCGACGGCGCTCAATTCGTAGCCGCTGCGATCGAGGCCGGTGCCGCCGCGATCCTGATCGGCAAGCAGAAGCTGGAAGGCAGCTATCCGGTTCCGCTCGTTCGCGTCGACGATCCGCGCCGCACGCTGGCGCTGATGTCGTCGCGCTATTTTGCGCGCCAGCCGCGCACCGTTGCCGCCGTCACCGGCACCAACGGCAAGACCTCCGTCACCGTTTTCCTGCGGCAGATCTGGGCGAAGGCCGGCCACAAGGCGGCGAGCCTTGGAACGATCGGCCTCGTCGCGCCGGACAATGTCGTCTCCGGCAACCTGACCACGCCCGATCCGGTCAAGCTGCACGAGATCCTTGCCGATCTCGCCGGCGCCGACGTGACGCATCTCGCCATGGAGGCGTCGAGCCATGGCCTTGAGCAGCGCCGGCTCGACGGCGTGCGGCTTTCCGCCGGCGCCTTCACCAACCTCTCGCGCGACCATCTCGACTACCATCCGTCGCTGGAGGCGTATCTAAGCGCCAAGCTCCGGCTGTTCGACACGCTGCTGCCGAAAGGCTCGGCGGCGGTCGTCGATGCCGACCAGAACGAGGCGGAGCGGGTGCAGACGATCGCCAAGGAACGCGGGCTCGAATATTTCAGCGTCGGGAGGAAAGGCGAGTCGCTGCGGCTCGTCTCCGCCACCCGCATGCACGACGGATCGCGGCTCCTGGTCGAGGCGTTCGGCGAGAAGCACTACGTGCCGCTGCCGCTCGTCGGCGAGTTTCAGATCTCGAACGCACTCGTCGCCGCGGCGCTCGCGATCGCGACGGGCGTAGAGGCGCCGAAGGCGCTCGCGAGCCTTGCCGAATTGAAGGGCGCGAGCGGCCGGCTCGAACTAGTCGGCGTGCACCCGTCGGGCGCGCAGGTCTTCGTCGACTATGCCCACACGCCCGACGCGCTCGCCAATGCGCTGAAGGCGCTGCGCCCGCATGCGGCGCGCAAGCTCATCGTCGTCTTCGGCGCCGGCGGCGATCGCGATCCCGGCAAGCGCCCGCTGATGGGAGAGGCGGCCGCGGCCGTCGCCGACCGCCTGATCGTCACCGACGACAATCCGCGCAACGAAGATCCGGCGGCGATCCGCAAGGCGGTCATCGGCGGCGCGCCCAAGGCCGAGGAGATCGGCGACCGTGGGACGGCGATCCGCGCCGCCGTCTCGGGCCTCAGCGAGGGCGACATCCTGCTGATCGCCGGAAAGGGTCACGAGACCGGGCAGACGATCGGCGACAAGGTGCTTCCCTTCTCCGACCAGGAGGAGGCGAGAAAGGCGCTTCGTGCCGCGGGGGCCGGGCGTGAGCGCGCTTTGGACGACCGCGGCTTTCGTCGCCGCCTCCGGCGGCTCGGCTTGCATGGCGACGCGCCGGCGGAGATCTCCGGCGTCTCGATCGACACCCGCACCATCGGACCGGGCGAGGCGTTCGTCGCGATCCGCGGCGAGAACCGCGACGGGCATGACTTCGTCGAAGCGGCGCTCAAAGCCGGCGCGGCGCTCGCGCTCGTCGAGGAGGGGCGCGCGCCGAAGGCAGCTCGTGCCGCTTCTCGTCGTCCCCGACGATCCGCTCGCGGCGCTCCGGCGTATCGCCGCCGCGGCGCGCGACGCGCATGCAGGGCTCGGTCCTCGGCGGTCACCGGCTCGGTCGGCAAGACCGGCACGACGGAGATGCTTCGGATCGCGCTTTCCGCGCTCGGCCCGACGCATTCGCCGGTCGGCTCCTTCAACAACCAGTGGGGCGTTCCGCTGACGCTTGCGCGCATGCCGGAGGCGACGCGCTACGGCGTCTTCGAGATCGGCATGAACCATGCCGGCGAGATCCGCCCGCTGACCAAGCTCGTCCGGCCGCATGTCGCGATCGTCACCACCGTCGGGCCGGTGCACCTTGAATATTTCGACGAGCGAGGCGGGGATTGCCGAGGCCAAGGCGGAGATTTTCGAGGGCCTTGAGCCAGGCGGCACCGCGGTCCTGAACCGCGACAACTCATGGTTCGATCTTCTTGCCGAGCTGCGCGGGCGCAGGGCGCGCGCATCCTTTCCTTCGGCGAGCATCCCTCCGCCGACGTGCGGCTCGATGCGCGTCGCCCTGAAGGAGGACGGCTCGAGCGTCAGCGTCGAGATCGCCGGTTCGCCGATCGCCTATCGGCTCGGCGCGCCCGGCCGCCATCTCGTGCAGAACTCGCTCGCCGTGCTCGCCGCCTGCCATGCGATCGGCGCCGACATCGCGCGCGTCATGCTGGCGCTCGCCGAATTCCGTGCGCCGAAGGGCCGCGGGCAGCGGCTCCGCCTCTACTCATCCCTCCGGCTCGCTTCACGCTGATCGACGAGAGCTACAACGCCAATCCCGCCTCGATGCGCGCGGCGCTGGCGCTGCTCGGCCAGACGCAGCCCGGAGGGCCGCGGCCGGCGGATCGCCGTCCTCGGCGACATGCTGGAGCTCGGCCAGGCGGCCGCGTCGCAGCATCGCGCGCTCGCCCCGGCGGTGGCGGAATCGGGCGCCGACCTCGTCTTTCTCGCCGGGCCGCTGATGGCCGACCTCTGGCAGGACTTGCCGGATCAGCGCCGGGGGGCCTATTCCGAGAAAGCGGCGGATCTTGAGCCGATTCTCCTGGAGACGATCGGGCCGGGGGACGTGGTCATGATGAAGGCCTCGCTCGGCACCCGGCTCGGGCCGGTCGTCGAGGCCGTCAAACGCTATTTCGCGGGGGAGGCGGAATGACCCGGCGCTATTCGAGCGGGTGCGCCAGATGCTGACCTATCTCAGCCAGCTCGGCGACGACATTCCCGGTCTTCAACGTCTTCCGCTACATCACGCTTCAGGACCGGCGCCGCGACGATGACGGCGCTGCTCTTCGTCTTCCTCTTCGGCCCCGGCATCATCCAGGCGCTGAAGCTCAGGCAGGGCAGGGGCCAGCCGATCCGCGCCGACGGCCCGCAGACGCATCTCGCCAAGGCCGGCACGCCGACCATGGGCGGGCTTGATGATCATGTCGGGCGTGCTCGTCTCGACGCTGCTTTGGGCGAGCCTTTCGCAACGTCTATGTCTGGGCGGTGCTTCTCGTCACCACCGGCTTCGGCCTGATCGGCTTCTACGACGACTATCTGAAGATCACCAAGGCGGCAGCCAAGCACGCCTTCTCCGGCCGGGTGCGGCTCGGGCTCGAAGCGCTGATCGCCGCGGCGGCGGTCATTGATCATGATCGTCTTCGGCGACCAGAAGCTGCACACCTCGATCGCGATGCCGTTCTTCAAGGACGCGGCGATCAACCTCGGCTACTTCTATATCGTCTTCGGCGCCTTCGTGATCGTCGGCGCCGGCAACGCGGTGAACCTGACCGACGGTCTCGACGGGCTCGCCATCGTGCCGGTCATCATCGCCGGCGCGAGCTTCGGGCTGATCGCCTATCTCGCCGGCCGCGTCGACTTCGCCGAATATCTGCAGATCAACCACGTGCCGGGCACCGGCGAGCTCTCCGTGCTGGTCGGCGCGATGATGGGGGCGGGGCTCGGCTTCCTCTGGTTCAACGCGCCGCCGGCGGCGATCTTCATGGGCGACACCGGCTCGCTTTCTCTTGGCGGCATGCTCGGCGCGATCGCCGTCGCCACCAAGCACGAGATCGTGCTCGCCATCATCGGCGGCATCTTCGTCATGGAGGCGCTTTCCGTCATCATCCAGGTGGCGTCGTTCAAGATGACCGGCCGGCGCGTCTTCCGCATGGCGCCGATCCACCATCATTTCGAGCAGCTCGGCTGGACGGAGCCGCAGGTGGTGATCCGCTTCTGGATCGTCGCGGTCGTGCTCGCGCTGATCGGCCTCTCGACGCTGAAGCTGAGGTAGGCGCTTGGTCCCGCTCACGCATCTCAACGGAAGATCGATCGGCGTCTTCGGACTGGCGCGAAGCGGGCTTGCGACCGTGCGCGCGGCGGTCGCCGGCGGGGCGCCGACGTCGTCGTCTGGGACGACAAGGAGGAGGCGCGCGAGAAGGCGGAAGCGCTCGGCGGGATGGCGATCCCGCCGGAGCATTGGCCGTGGGAGCGGCTCGACTGCCTTGGTGCTCGCGCCCGGCGTTCCGCTGACGCATCCCGCGCCGCATCCGATCGTTCAGTTGGCAAGGGCGGCGGAAGTCGAGATCATCTGCGACATCGAGCTTCTGTGGCGCGAGACGCAAGGCCGCGCCCGCTTCGTCGCCATCACCGGCACCAACGGCAAGTCGACGACGACGGCGCTTCTCGGCCATGTGCTCGCGGTTGCCGGCCCGGTCTCCGTCGGCGGCAATATCGGCCGCGCCGCGCTCGACCTCGAGCCGCCCGGCGACAGAGCGCACCTACGTGCTCGAGATGTCGTCCTACCAGCTCGACCTGACGCGCCGCTTCCGCCCCGACGTCGCCGTCTGGCTCAACCTGACCCCCGATCATCTCGATCGCCACGGCGATCTTCGCGGCTACGCCAAGGCGAAGGCGCGCATCTTCGTCAACATGGGCCCCGAGGACACCGCGATCGTCGGCATCGACGAGCCGCCGATGAATGCCGTCGCCGCGGCGCTGAAGAGCCCGGGGCGGCCGAAGCTCGTCACCGTCTCCGTCGGCAAGAACAAGGGCGCCTCGCTTTACGTCGACGCGGCCGGCGCGCTGCATGAGAGGATGGGCGGAACGGCAAGAACGGCATCTCCTTCGCCAATCTTCCGACGCTTCGCGGCCTGCACAATTGGCAGAACGCGGCCGCGACTTGGGGCGCGGCGAAGGCGCTCGGCCTCTATGGCGGCATCATCCTTTCGGCGATGGAGAGCTTTCCCGGCCTCGCGCATCGCATGGAGGTCATCGGCCACCGCGGCACCGGTGCTCTTCGTCAACGATTCGAAGGCCACGAACGCCGACGCCGCGGCGCGCGCGCTCGTGACCTTCGATCCGATCTACTGGATCGCCGGCGGGCAGGCGAAGGAAGGCGGGATCCCGAGCCTCAAGGAATTCTTTCCCGCGCATCGCCAAGGCCTATCTGATCGGCAAGGCGGCGGACGAGTTTTCCGCCGTGCTTTCCGGCGAGGTGCCGCACGTGATCGCCGGCGATCTTGAGACTGCCGTCAGGATGGCGGCGGAGGACGCCGCGCTCGACCGCCGTCCCGAGCCGACGGTGCTCCTCTCGCCGGCCTGCGCGTCGTTCGACCAGTTCGCCGATTTCGAGGATCGCGGCGAGGCGTTCCGCCGCGCCGTCGCCGCGCTTGACGCAGATCCCGATGGAGGCCGTCGCATGATCAGCCGCGCGCATCGCTCACCGCTCTCCGACTGGTGGTGGACGGTCGACCGGCCGATGCTGTCGCTCGTCCTCGTCCTCTTATCTGAGCGGCTTCGTGCTTTCCTTCGCGGCGAGCCCGCCGGTCGCCGAGCGCCTCGGGCTCGACAGCCTGCACTTCGTCTTCCGCCACGCTTTCTATGCGCCGCTCGCCGCCGCTCTGATGATCTGCGCTCTCCTTCCTGACGCCGCGCCAGGTGCGGCGCGTCGCGCTTGTGCTGCTTATCGTCTGCCTCGCCATGATGGTCGCCGTGCTTTTCATCGGCGAGGAGATCAAGGGCTCGCGCCGCTGGCTCTTCCTCGCCGGCATGTCGATCCAGCCGTCGGAACTGGTCAAGCCCGCCTTCATCGTCATCACCGCCTGGCTTTTCGCGGAAGGCAGCAAGCGGCCGGACGTGCCGGGCAAGCTCCTCGCCGTCGCGCTCCTCGTCATCACCGGCGCGCTCCTCGTCGCCGAGCCGGACCTCGGCCAGACCGTGCTGATCGTCGCCGTCTGGGGCGCGCTCTTCTTCCTTGCCGGCGCGAACACGCTGATCTTCGGCGGCCTCGCCGGTCTCGCCGCCGCCGGCCTGCTCGGCGCCTATTACGTGTTCCCGCACGTCGCCGGCCGCATCAATCGCTTCCTCGATCCCGACTAGCGGCGACAACTTCCAGATCATGACGGCGATGCAGTCCTTCCAGCGCGGCGGCTGGTCCGGCACCGGGCCGGGCGAGGGGATCATGAAACGCGTGCTTCCGGATTCGCACACCGACTTCGTCTTCGCCGTGGTCGGCGAGGAGTTCGGCATCATCCTCTGTCTTCTGATCGTCGCGCTCTTCTCGCTCCTCGTCATGCGCGGGCTCGTACCAGGCGCTGCGGCGCAACAGCGCATTCGAGCGCATGGCGATTGCCGGGCTCACGACGCAGATCGGCTTCCAGGCCTTCATCAACATGGGCGTGAACCTGCATCTCCTTCCGGCCAAGGGCATGACGCTGCCGTTCATCTCCTATGGCGGCTCGGCGCTGCTTTCCTCCGCCGTGACGATGGGCTTCCTGCTCGCGCTCTCGCGCCGCTACGCCGATGCGCGTGTGACGGTGGTGCCGCGCGAGCCGCTCGCCGCGGAGGCTTGAGGCATTGGCGCGGCGCGCGCTCCTGGTCGCCGGCGGCACCGGCGGCCATCTCTTCCCGGCGCTGGCGCTCCGCGAGGTGCTGCTTCGGCGCGGCTGGGCGGTCAATTTCGCCACCGATGCGCGCGTCGGCGAGATGATCGCCGGCGTTCCGGCCGAGGACGTCCACCGCATCCAGTCCGCGAGCCTCGGCGGCGGATCGCCCGCCGACAAGCGTGCGCTCGCGTTATGACGCTCGCCAGAGGCGTTCTGCAGTCGCGCAGGCTCATGAAGCGCTTCCGCCCGGCCGTCGTCGTCGGGTTCGGCGGCTATCCGACGGTGCCGCCCGGCCGTTGCCGCGCGTCTCGCCCACATCCCGACGATCGCGCACGAGCAGAACGCCGTCGTCGGGCGCGCCAACCGGCTGGTCGTCAATCTCGGCGCGACGCTCGCCACCGGCTTCCGCAACCCGAAGGGCGGCGACCGTGCGCGCCACTGCGTCTATGTCGGCAATCCCGTCCGCAAGGCCATCATCGAGGCGGTGCGGCTCTACCAGCCGCCGGCGGAGGACGAGCCGTTCCGCCTGCTCGTCTTCGGCGGCAGCCAGGGCGCGCATGCCTTCTCCGAGCTCGTGCCGGGCGCGCTGGCGCTGCTTCCGCCCGACAAGCGGCTCCGCATCGTGGTGACGCAGCAGGCGCGGCCGAGGACGTGAAGGCGACGCGCCAGGCCTATACCGGCATGGGCGTCGAATCGGATGTCGCGCCGTTCTTCAACGACATGGGCGAGCGGCTGGCCGACGCGCATCTCGTCATCTGCCGCGCCGGCGCCTCGACCGTCGCGGAGCTTGCGGTGATCGGCCGGCCGGCGATCCTGGTGCCCTATCCGCACGCGCTCGACCACGACCAGGCGGAGAATGCGCGGGTGCTCGCCGATGCCGGCGGCGCCTGGCTGATGCCGGAGAACGGAGCTGACGGCGACGACGCTCGCCAGGCGCCTCGGCGCGCTGTGCGAGGCGCCGGACGAGCTGGAGCACGCGGCCGCGGCGGCGCTTTCCGCGGCCGCGTCGACGCCGCGGAGCGGCTCGCCGACCTCGTGGAGGAGGTGGCCGGCGAGCGCGCGGCGTGATTCCCGCCTCGTCTCTGCCCGGAGCTGGGCTATAGGAGCGGGCCGAGAAGGCTTCGGCGCCTTCTCCAGGAGTGATGCCCCATGAAATTGCCGCGCGACATCGGTCCCATCCATTTCGTCGGGATCGGCGGTATCGGGATGAGCGGCATCGCCGAGGTGCTCGCCAACCAGAACTATCGCGTGAAGGGCTCCGACGTCGCCGACAGCGCCAACGTGCAGCGCCTGCGCGACCGCGGCATCGAGGTCGCGATCGGCCACGACGCGGAGAATCTCGGCGACGCGGCGGTGGTCGTCGTCTCCTCGGCCATCAAGCGCGACAATCCGGAGCTCGCGGCGGCGCGGGCGCGCGGCCTTCCCGTCGTCAGGCGCGCCGAGATGCTGGCCGAGCTGATGCGGCCGAAATCGGCGATCGCGATCGGCGGCACGCACGGCAAGACCACGACGACCTCGCTCGTCGCCGCGCTGCTCGACGCCGGCGGCCTCGATCCGACCGTCATCAACGGCGGCATCATCAACACCTACGGCACCAACGCCCGCATGGGCGCGAGCGACTGGATGGTGGTGGAATCGGACGAGTCCGACGGCACCTTCGTGAAGCTTCCCGCCGACATCGTCGTCGTCACCAACATCGACCCGGAGCACCTCGACCACTACGGCACCTTCGACGCGCTGCGCGAAGCCTTCCGCGCCTTCGTCGAGAACGTGCCGTTCTATGGTTTTGCGGTGATGTGCCTCGACCACCCGGAGGTGCAGGCGCTCGTCGCCAGGATCGAGGACCGCCGCATCATCACCTACGGGCGCAACCCGCAGGCGGAGGTGCGCTACCGCGATCTGAGGTTCGAGGACGGCAAGATGCATTTCACCGTCGATCGCCGCGACCGCGTGACCGGCGAGACGGAGACGATCGAGGACCTCGCGATCACGATGCCGGGCGAGCACAACGTCTCGAACGCGACCGCCGCGGTGGCCGTCGCGCGCGCGATCGGCATCGACGCCGCAGCCGTCAGAAAGGGGCTCGCGAGCTTCGGCGGCGTGAAGCGGCGCTTCACGCACACCGGCGACTGGAACGGCGTCTCGATCTACGACGATTACGGGCACCATCCGGTGGAGATCGCCGCGGTGCTGCGCGCCGCGCGCTCCGCCGCGACCGGCGCGCCTCATCGCCGTCGTGCAGCCGCACCGCTATACGCGGCTGAAGAACCTCTTCGCCGATTTCTGCACCTGCTTCAACGAGGCGGACACGGTCATCGTCGCCGACGTCTATCCGGCGGGCGAGTCCCCGATCGAAGGCGCGAGCCGCGACGCGCTGGTGGAGGGCCTGCGCTCCGGCGGGCATCGCGACGTGCGCGCGCTCGAAAGCGAGGAGGCGCTGCCGGCGCTGATCGCCTCGATCGTCGAGCCGGGCGACATGGTGGTCTGCCTCGGCGCCGGCTCGATCACCCGATGGGCGAACGCGTTGCCGCAGGCGCTGAAAGCGTTGGGCGAGAAGGCTTGAATTCGGGAACCTTCATCTCCTTTGTCATCCCGGTTTGCCGCGAAGCGGCAGGACCGGGACCCATGAGCACATTCGTTTGCGGGCGTTCGCCGAAGCCGGCGTCCCGGACAGGCGCGTTCCGCGCCTTTCGGGACGACAAACGGAGAGGAGCGAGGGTCCGGCGATGCCTGACCACCTCCTCGATCGTCTGCGCGATAATCTCGCCGGCTTCCGCGGCACGCTGCAGGCCGATCAGCCGCTCGCGCCGATCGTCTGGTTCCGCGCCGGCGGCCCGGCGGAGATCCTGGCAATGCCGGCGGACGCCGAAGACCTCGCCTTCCTGATGCGCGCGTTGCCGGAAGAGATTCCGGTCACCGTCATCGGGCTCGGCTCGAACCTTCTCGTGCGCGACGGCGGCGTGGACGGTGTCGTCGTGCGGCTTTCGGCGCGCGGCTTCGGCAAGGTGACGATCGAAGGCAACCGCATGACGGTCGGCGCGGCGATGGCCGACAAGCGCCTCGCCGCGCACGCGCTGGAAGCCGGGATCGGCGGCTTCGCCTTCTATCATGGCATTCCCGGCGCGATCGGCGGCGCGCTCCGCATGAATGCCGGCGCGAACGGCGTGGAGACGCGCGAGCGCGTGGTCGAAGTCGTCGCGATCGACCGGCACGGCGAGCGCCATGTGCTCACCAACGCCGACATGGGCTACACCTACCGGCATTCTTCGGCGCCGGACGATCTGATCTTCGTCGAGGCGACCTACGAAGGCGCGTTCGAGGACCGCGAAAAGATCCGCGCCGAGATGGACGCGGTGCAGGCGCATCGCGAGAAGGCGCAGCCGGTGAAGACACGCACCGGCGGCTCGACCTTCAAGAATCCGGAAGGCGCCAAGGCCTGGCAGCTCATCGACGCTGCCGGCTGCCGCGGCCTCAAGATCGGCGACGCGCAGGTCTCCGAGATGCACTGCAACTTCCTGATCAACACGGGGAAGGCGAGCGGGCACGACCTTGAGCTGCTTGGCGAAACGGTCCGCGCCCGCGTGCTGAAGACTTCCGGCGTGAAGCTCGAATGGGAGATCAAGCGCATCGGGAAATTCGGAGGAAGCGGCGTCGTGGAGCCGTTCCTGGGGCGAGGCTGAGCCGCCCTTGCCGCAGCAGACATCGGCGCTATGTATATCCCAAAGGGATATACGGGGCCGAAAATGATCGTGAAATCCAAGCTTTTCAAGACCAACCGCAGCCAGGCCGTTCGCATTCCGAAGGCCGTGGCTTTTCCTGAAGGCGTCGAGGAAGTCGAGATCGTCAGAAGCGGCAACACTCTGACCATCTCACCCGCCGGCAAGCGTTGGAGCGATTATTTCGAGCACGGGCCATTCGCAACGGAGGACTTTCTGGCCGACCGCGAGGACAGGCCGCCTGAAGACCGCGAACCTCTCTGATGCCGCGGTTCATGCTCGACACAGACATCTGCGTCTACGTCATTACGAACAGGTATCCGGCGCTACGAGACCGATTTGACAGTCTTGCCGATGCACTATGCATCTCCTCAATTACCTTCGGTGAGCTTTGGTATGGGGTTGAAAACTCCCTGCGTCGCGAAGCGAACGCGACCGCGCTCAAAGAGTTTTCGGATCGCCTCGAAGTGCTCGCGTTTTCTCAGGAAGCGGCTGCCCACTACGGCCGGGTTCGCGCCGACTTCAAACGCGCCGGGATAGCTGTCGGCTACCACGATATGTTGATCGGTGCCCATGCGCGCAGCGAAGGACTGATCTTGGTCACCAACAATCGCCGCGAGTTCGACCGCATTCCAGGTCTGCGGGTGGAAAACTGGGTGTCGTAGCAAGGCACCGCTAGTCGACCGCCTCCGCCGCAAGCTTCGCCGCGTATTCGCGAATGTCGCGCGGCCAGGGCTTGGTCATTTCGCCGAATCGCTTTGCGTCGCCGGCGAAGAGTGCGCGTGCCCCTTCTTCGAAGCCGGGACGGTCACCGGCCATCGCTGACATGAAGCGGTAAGCGGCTTCCTGCGATCGCCGCACGCGGTCGCGGCCCGCGTTTCGACGCCGCGCCTCGTCAACGAGCTTTCGAAGTGCCACCGACGCGCCGCCGGGCTGGGCTTTCAGCCAATCCCAGTGCCGCGGGAGCAGTGTGACCTCACGCGCAACGACACCGAGCTTCGGGCGGCCGGGGCCACGACGATCGGAGCCGGAAGTCGCTGAACTGCGTTCAGAAGAGGAAGCGGGACCGGGCGCCCATGCGGCAAGCCGCGCACGCACGTCGCCTGCGCTGCCGCGAAGGTCGACCTCGATCAGTTGTGCCGTCGCATCCTCGAAGATCAGGATCGTTTGAGAAGGATTCCTGTCCGCCTCCGCCTTCGCCTTGAGGGAGACCGTGTGGAGCGGACCCGATGCGATGCGGCGCGCATCGGCAAAGGCGGTGCAGATGAACTCGCTCGGGACGGACATTCGCGGCAACTCCATTCGCTGGCGAGGCCGCGCTTATTATCCGGGTGGAATTATCGCGTCAATACTATCCGGGTAAAATAGCCGATCGCGGCCAGCGGTAACCTTGGTTAACGCTTTCTCACCAATTTCCCGCCCAACCTCGGCGCCACGAATCGCTTTTTCGCGCGAGGGGTAGAGCGTCATGGCGGAGAAGAAGCACGTCGCGGTTCTGATGGGCGGCTGGTCGTCCGAGCGGCCGGTCAGCCTGAATTCCGGGCGCGAATGCGCCGATAATCTCGAGCTCGCCGGCTATCGCGTCACCCGCGTCGACGTTCAGCGCGACATCGCCGAGGTGCTGGCGAAGCTTCGGCCCGACGTCGTCTTCAATGCGCTGCACGGACCTTTCGGCGAGGACGGCACGATCCAGGGTCTGCTTGAGATCCTCGACATTCCCTACACGCATTCCGGCGTCCTCGCCTCCGCGCTCGCCATGAACAAGGAGAAGGCGAAGAGCGTCGCCGCCGCCGCCGGCATTCCCGGTCGCCGAACACAAGATCGTCTCGCGCTTCGAGGCGGCGAAGGAGCACGTGCTTGAGCCGCCTTACGTGGTGAAGCCGATCGCCGAGGGCTCTTCCTTCGGCGTCGATCATCGTGCCGAAGGACCAGCCGCATCCGCCGCAATCGCTCGGCCGCGACGACTGGACGTTCGGCGATCAGGTGATGGCGGAGCGCTTCGTGGCCGGGCGCGAGCTCACCTGCGCGGTCATGGGCGATGTGGCGCTCGGCGTCACGCGAGATCGTGCCGCTGGGGCACGGCTTCTACGACTACGACGCCAAATATGCCGAAGGCGGATCAAAACATCTTTGCCCGGCACCGATTAAACCCTTTGTTTACCAAAATATTTGCACGCTGGCACTTGAAGCGCATCGTGCCGTCGGCTGCCGCGGCGTCTCCCGCTCCGACTTCCGCTACGACGAGGCGGGATCGGGCGAGGTCATTTGGCTGGAGGTCAACACGCAGCCCGGCATGACGCGCACGTCGCTGGTTCCCGAACTCGCCGCCCACGCCGGGCTGAGCTTTCCGGAGCTGGTGGCCTGGATGGTGGAGGACGCGTCGTGCAGACGGTGAGAGAAGCGAGGTTTGGGGAGCCGACATTGCTCGACACCCTTGATCATGCGCTCGGCCGGGTGATGCGTCCGCTCGCCAATCTGTCTGCCGCGCCGGCTGCGCCGCGCCGTCGAGAAGATCGAGCGCGAGCGGCGGCGCGACCGGCCAGATGGCGGCCGCCGGCTTTCTCATCGTCACGCTGCTCTATGCGCTGATCGTCGGCGGCCAGATCGGCCGTCTCGCCGATTCGCTTCTCGTCGCCGCCGGCTTCGGCATCGAGGACGTCAAGATCACCGGCGAGAACGGAGACCTCGGAGATCGCCGTCCTGGAGAAGCTCGAGATCGCCGGCTCGCTGATCTCCTTCGACGCCGCGAAGGCGCAGGAGCGCCTCGCCGAGCTGCCCTGGATCGAGCACGTGGTCGTGCGGAAGTTCTATCCGAGCACGCTTTCGGTGGAGATCACCGAGCGCAAGCCGTTCGCGCTTTGGCAGCGCGACGGCAACGTCGTTGTCATCGACAGGAGCGGCACCGCGATCGTGCCGCTCGACGAGGGGCGTTTCGCCAGGCTGCCGCTGATGGTGGGCGGCGGCGCCAACCAGACGCGCACCGGATCTTCTCGGCGATCTTCTCGCCGAGCCGACGATCGTTGGCGCAGATGCGCGCCGCGGTGCTCGTCGCCGACCGCCGCTGGGACCTGCATCTCGATCACGGCGTCACCGTGAAGCTGCCGGAGAAGCACGTGCGCCAGGCGCTTGCCGAGCTGGTCAAGCTCGACGCGGACGAGAAGCTTCTGGCGCGCGACGTCGTCGTCGTCGACATGCGGCTTCCCGACCGCGTGACGGTGCGCCTGCCGGAAGGCCGCTCGCTCGATGACGTGACCTCCGACGGTGCCGCCCCGCTGAAACAAGGCAAGACGCGCACGTGAGCGGCCGCCGCACCCACGGCCCGACGGGCGTGTCGAGGGTGAAGCCTCTCGGCTCGCGGCGCTCCGCCATCGTGAGCGTGCTCGACGTCGGCTCGACCAAGATCTGCTGCATGATCGCGCGGCTGAAGCCGCGCGACAGCGAGGCGCTCCGCCGCCGCACGCACTCCGTCGAGGTGCTCGGCTTCGCCGCGACCCGCTCGCGCGGCATCAAGTCCGGCGTCGTGGTCGATCTCGACGAGGCGGAGAAGGCGATCCGCCTTGCCGTCGACGCGGCCGAGCGCATGGCGGAGATGACGGTCGGCAGCATCATCGTGAATATCTCCTGCGGCCGGCTGAAGAGCGAAGCCTTTTCGGCGAGCGTCGATATCGGCGGCGCGGTCAGCGAAAGCCGACATCCAGCGCGTGCTTGGCGCCGGCGGCGCGCATTCGGTGAGCGAGGGGCGGATCGTGCTCCACGCGCTGCCGATCGGCTATTCGCTCGACGGCAATCGCGGCCTTGCCGATCCGGTCGGCATGCTCGGCCAGGCGCTCGGCGTCGACATCCACGTCGTCACCGCCGACGAGGCGCCGCTCAGGAACCTCGAGCTTGCCGTCAACCGCTGCCATCTTGAGGTGGAGACGGTCGTCGCCACGCCCTACGCATCGGGTCTCGCCGCGCTCGTCGACGACGAGGCGGAGCTCGGCGTCGCCTGCGTCGACATGGGCGGCGGCACGACGACGCTCTCCGTCTTCCACGATGGCGAGTTCGTGCACACCGACGCCATCGCGATCGGCGGCCAGCATGTGACGCTCGATGTCGCGCGCGGCCTCTCCACCAATCTCGCCGACGCGGAGCGCATCAAGGCGCGTCACGGCTCGGCGCTGTCGTCGACCTCCGACGAGACCGACATCCTGACGATCCCGTCCGTCGGCGAGGACGAGCGCGACCATCCGAACACCGTCCCGCGCTCCGCGCTGACCCGCATCATCAGGCCGCGCGTCGAGGAGACGCTGGAGATGACGCGCGACATGCTGACGAAGTCGGGCTTCGCCGATCAGGTCGGAAAGCGCGTGGTGCTGACCGGCGGCGCAAGCCAGCTGACCGGCCTTGCCGAGACGGCGCGCCGCATCTTCGGACGGAACGTGCGCGTCGGGCGGCCGCTCGGCATCCAGGGCCTGCCGGAAGCGGCGAAGAGCCCGGCTTTCTCGGCGGCTGTCGGACTCGTTCTTTATCCGCAGGCGGCGCGCATCGAGCAGTTCCATGCCCGCCGTCCACGGCGCGCGGCGATGACGGGGACGGACGGATATTTCGCGCGGGTGGGGCGCTGGTTCAAGGACAGCTTCTGACGAAGCGAAGGCGGAACGAACGGATCAGGTGGGCCGCGGCCGGGCCTGGCGGAAAGGCGGAAGAGGACGGAACGATGAGTATCAACCTGAAGATGCCGGACATCACGGAACTGAAGCCGAGGATCACCGTCTTCGGAGTCGGGGGCGCCGGCTGCAATGCCGTGAACAACATGATCGAGGCGGGGCTGCAGGGGGTGGAATTCGTCGTCGCCAATACCGACGCCCAGGCCCTGACCAACTCCAAGGCCGACCGCATGATCCAGATGGGCGTCGCGGTCACCCAGGGGCTCGGCGCCGGCTCGCAGCCGGAGATCGGCCGCGCCGCCGCCGAGGAGACGATCGACGAGATCACCGATCACCTGAACGGCGCGCACATGGCCTTCATCACCGCCGGCATGGGCGGCGGCACCGGCACCGGCGCTGCGCCGATCGTCGCGCGCGCCGCGCGCGATGCCGGCATCCTCACCGTCGGCGTCGTGACCAAGCCGTTCCAGTTCGAAGGCCAGCGCCGCATGCGCATTGCCGAGGCCGGCATCATCGAGCTGCAGAAGCACGTCGACACGCTCATCGTCATTCCGAACCAGAACCTCTTCCGCGTCGCCAACGACAAGACCACCTTCGCCGATGCCTTCGCCATGGCCGACGAGGTGCTCTATTCCGGCGTCGCCTGCATCACCGACCTGATGGTGAAGGACGGCCTCATCAACCTCGACTTCGCCGACGTGCGCTCGGTGATGCGCGAGATGGGCAAGGCCATGATGGGCACCGGCGAGGCCTCCGGCGACAAGCGCGCCATCGAGGCGGCGGAGAAGGCGATCGCCAATCCGCTGCTCGACGACGTCAACATGCGCGGCGCGCGCGGGCTCCTGATCTCCATCACCGGCGGCCGCGACATGACGCTCTTCGAGGTCGACGAGGCGGCAAGCCGCGTGCGCGAGGAAGTCGACAGCGACGCCAACATCATCTTCGGCGCGACCTTCGACGAGAGCCTGGAAGGCATCATCCGCGTCTCCGTCGTGGCGACTGGGATCGAGGAGGAGTACGTGCAGGAGCAGATCGCGCCGCCGACCGCCGGCATGGCGGAGCTTACGCGCCGCCTGAAGACGGTTGCACGCGGCCACGGCTCCCGCAGCCGCCGCCGCGCACGCGCCGGCGCAGCAGCCGCAGGCGCAGCAGCGCCGCGCCACCGACTATGCGCTGGAGGGCCTTGAGCAGGAGCTTGCGATCCAGCCTCCGCCGCGCCAGCAGCAGCGCCCGGCGGCGCAGGCTCCAGGCAAGGCAGGCCGAGCCCGCGCGGGCGCATGCCGACCCGGCCGTGCGCATCGGCCCGTTCCGGCCCGACCCGGCGCTTGTCGCGGCGCGGCAAGCCGGTCCTGACCACGAGCAGGAGCGGCTGCAGGACGCACTTCGCGCTGCTGCCGCGGCGAACTTCATCCCGCCGGCGGCCGAGCGCCCCGACCACATGCAGCCGCGCATGCCGCGGGTGGAGGATTTTCCGCCCGTCGCCCAGCGCCAGATACGTGCCCGACAGGCGCCGCCGCGCGCCGCCGAGGACGAGCGCCGTCCGCGCGGGCTGCTGGCCCGGATCGCGAGCGGACTCGGACGCCGCGAGGAGGCGGACTACGAGGACGAGCACGAGGCGGAAATGGAGCGTGCGCCGCGCCCCGCCGGCTGCAAATCCGCCGATCCAGCAGGCCCCACCGCCCACTCCCGCCTCGGAATTCGCCAAGCAGCCGCAGCCGCGGCGCATGGGCGAGCAGGCGGCAGCCGTCGGCTCGCTCGACCCGCGCGGGCGGCCTGTGCCGACTCGATCCGAGTCGCGACGAACACCTCGAAATCCCGGCATTCCTGCGCCGGCAGTCGAGCTAGGAACCCGCGGCGAGGCATGCGACAAAAGGCCCGGCGCGCGCGGCGTGCCGGGCTTTTTCGTTGCCGCGCGCGAGCGCCGCGTATGCGTAACAATGGGTAAAAATCGTTGATTAGACGAAGCCGCGCGGGCTGTCGGTAGCGTCCCCACCAAAGAGGCAGGCAGTCAGACGGATTCGGGCAAGAGACCCCAAGGGTGGGCCCGTTCGTCGTTCTGACCTCAGGGGGCGATGCGGGTTTATGGCAGGTTCGAAGGAACGTGGGCAGAGGACGCTCAAGCGTCGCGTAAGCTCTCAGCGGAATTGGCGTTCACAGCGGCTCGCCCGTCGCGGTCACCCTCTGCCCCGCCGACGTGGACAGCGGCATAAGCTTCCTCCGCACCAACCTTCCGAACTCCCCCGACATCGAAATTCCCGCGCGTTCCGACGCCGTCGGCTCGACCGAGCTTTGCACGGTGCTCGGCGATCCGAAGGGCGCCTCCGTCGCGACCGTGGAGCACCTCCTCGCGGCGCTCGCCGGGCTCGCGAATCGACAACGCCTTGATCGAGATCGACGGGCCGGAAGTGCCGGTGATGGACGGCAGCGCCATGGATTTCGTCGACGCTATCGACCAGGTGGGTGTCGTCGCGCAGAGCGCGCCGCGCCGCTTCATCCGCGTCGACAAGCCGGTCCGCGTCGAGCTTGGCGCCGCCTTCGCCGAGTTCCGCCCGCTTGGACGCTTCCGCCTTGAGGTCAGCATCGACTACGACTGCGCGGTCGTCGGCCGCCAGGCGCTTGGGATCGACCTCACGCCGAAGAACTTTCCGCCAGGAGATCGCCGCGCGCCCGCACCTACGGCTATATGCGCGACGTGGAAAAGCTCTGGGCGGCGGGCTTTGCGCTCGGCTCCTCGCTTGAGAATTCCGTCGTCATCGGCGACGGCGCGGTGGTCAACCCGGAGGGGCTGCGCTTCCCCGACGAGTTCGTGCGCCACAAGGTGCTCGACACGATCGGCGACCTGGCGTTGGCCGGCGCCCCGATTCTCGGCCTCTATCGCTCGCACAAGGGCGGCCACAAGCTGAACGCGCTGGCGCTTTCCGCCCTGCTTTCGCCGCCGCGACGCCTGGTCGCCCGTTTCCGAGCCGGCTGAGCGCGAGACCCGTCAGGAGGGCCACGCGGAGCTCGGCGCAGGGGCTGGCGGCGCCGGTCTTCGCCCCGGAAGTGCTCTGATCCAGCCTCAAACGCCGCAGTTTAGCCACAGCCCGGCCATCATTCGGTGGTGAACGGCTTTGACAGCCGCGCCGCGTCCGCTATAGGACGAGCGCGCGTCTAGTGGAACTTGGACCGCATGCCCGCTCGGATTTCCGCCGCCTTGAGGTGCTCGCCGCGTCGCGGCGCGTGATGCTCGTGCCGGCCGTCGCGCTTTTCCTTGCCGCCTGCGGCGGCAAGAAGCCGGAGACGGAGGTCAACGTCGATCCGCCCGACGTTCTCTACAATCAGGCGCTCGCCAACCTCGACGCCGGCGACGCGCGCCAGGCCACGAAGAAGTTCGACGAGATCGACAAGGAGCATCCCTATTCCGACTACGCGCGGAAGGCGATGCTGATGTCGGCCTACCTGAACTTCCGCCGCGCGAAATACCAGGACGCGATCAACGACGCGCAGCGCTACGTGACGCTCTTCCCGGCAAGCGACGACGCCGCCTACGCGCAGTACCTGATCGGCGAATCCTATTTCCGCCAGATCCCCGACGTGACGCGCGACCAGGACATCGCCAACAAGGCGATGGATGCGATGAACGTCATCGTGCAGAAATATCCCGAGTCTGAATATGCCGACGATGCGCGCCACAAGATGGAGGTGGCGCGCGATCAGCTTGCCGGCAAAGAGATGCAGATCGGCCGCTACTACCAGGAGCGCCACGAATACCTCGCCGCCGTGAACCGCTTCAAGTCGGTGGTCGAGGACTACCAGACGACGCGGCATGTCGAGGAGGCGCTGGAGCGGCTGACGGAGAGCTATCTCGCGCTCGGCCTCGTGCAGGACGCGCAGACCGCCGCCGCCGTGCTCGGGCACAATTTCCCGGACAGCGATTGGTATAAGGACGCCTACAAGATCCTCGGCGAAGCCGGCGTCGTTCCTGAGGAGAACAAGGGCTCCTGGATTTCCCGGGCATTCGGCCGCGGCTAGACTTCGGCCCGCCATGCTGGCGAGTCTCACCGTTCAGGACATCGTCCTCATCGACCGGCTCGCGATCGAGTTCGGCGGCGGGCTGACCGTGCTGACCGGCGAGACCGGCGCCGGGAAATCGATCCTGCTCGACGCGCTTGCGCTGGCGCTCGGCTCGCGCGGCGACGCATCGCTGGTGCGCGCCGGCGCCGAGCGCGGCCAGGTGACGGCGGTGTTCGAGCCTGAACCCGGCCATCCGGTCTTCGCGCTGCTCGCCGAGAACGGCATCGCCGCCGAGGGGCGCTCATCCTGCGCCGCGTGCAGACCGCCGACGGCAAGACCCGCGCCTTCGTCAACGACCAGCCCTGCGGCGTCTCGCTGATGCGGGCGATCGGCGCGCGGCTCGTCGAGATCCACGGCCAGCACGACGAGCGCGCGCTGGTCGGCGCCGAGGAGCATCGCCGCCTGCTCGATGCCTTCGGCGGCTTGAGCCTGACGCGGAAGACGTCGCCGCGCGCTATCGCGCCCTGCGGGCGCTTGAGGCGGAGGCGGTCGAGCTCCGCGCCAAGATCGATTCCGCCGCCCGCGAGGCCGACTATCTCCGCGCCTCGGTGGAGGAGCTTGAGGCGCTTGCGCCGGAGCTCGGCGAGGAGGCGGCGCTTGCCGAGCGCCGGCAGTTCCTGATGCGGGCGGAGAGGATCGCGACGACCTGAACGAGGCGCACGAGATCCTCGGCGGAAGCGCCTCGCCGATTCCCGACTTCGTCGGCCTCGCGCGGCGGCTTGAGCGGAAGTCAGGCGAGCTTCCCGGCTTGCTCGAGCCGACGGTTGCCGCGCTCGGCGCGGCGCTCGACAATCTGGAGGAGGCGCGCCGCGGGCTCGACGACGCGATTCGCGCCTGCGAATTCGATCAGGGCGAATTGGAGCGCAGCGAGGAGCGGCTCTTTGCGCTGCGCGCCGCCGGCCGCAAGCATCAGGTCGCGGTCGACGACCTTCCGGCGGTCGCGGCGGAGTTCTCCGCGCGCCTCGCCGACATCGACGTCGGCGGCGAGCGGCTGAAGGCGCTTGAAGCCTCGCTCGCCGCAGCCGCTTGCCGCCTACGCCAAGGCGGCGCTGACGCTCTCGAAGCGGCGCGGCGAGGCGGCGAAGGCGCTTGAGGTCGCCGTCAACGCCGAGCTGCCGGCGCTGAAGCTTGAGGCGGCGCGCTTCATCGTGGCGCGCGAGACGGATGCGGCGACAATCTCGCCCGAAGGGCTCGACCGCATCGCCTTCCATGTGCGCACCAATCCCGGCACCGAGCCGGGCCCGCTGATGAAGGTCGCGTCGGGCGGCGAGCTCTCGCGCTTCCTTCTGGCGCTGAAGGTGGCGCTCGCGGATCGCGGCTCGGCGCCGACGCTTGTCTTCGACGAGATCGACGCCGGCGCCGGCGGCGCCGTCGCCGAGGCGATCGGGCGGCGGCTCGCGCGGCTTGCGGAGCGCGTGCAGGTGCTCTCCGTCACGCATGCGCCGCAGGTCGCGGCGCAAGCCGACGCGCATTTCCTCATCACCAAGTCGGCGGTCGACCGCGGCAAGCGCGTCGCGACCGAGGTCGAGCCGGTGGCCGGCCGCGAACGGCGCGAGGAGATCGCCCGCATGCTTGCCGGCGAGACGATCTCCGACGAGGCCCGCGCCGCCGCGGAGCGGCTGATCGCAGGGTAGTCTTCGTAGCGAAGGCTCGCCTCTCAGCGAACCTTGCTCTTCTTCTTAAGATGCACCTTCTCCGGACGGAAGGAGCTCCGGTGCTGCCGACGGTCTTCCTTCGCGAACCGCTTGCGCTTGGCGGCGGAGCCGAATTTCTGCGATATCTTGCCGTTCTTGCTGATGATCGAATAGCCGCCAGGCAGGATCTGGAAGGGGCGGCTGATCTTTTTGAGATAGTCGAATTGCGTCGAATTGGGTGTGCGGAATCCCTCGAAATAGGCGGGATAGACAAAGTCGCTCATCGCGATCCCGTTGATCTCGAATTCTTCTTCCTCGACAGCGTCCGACATCTCGTAAGCGTAGAACGATCTGTTGGGCGCTTCGGCCCAGAGGTTGATCGCCGGGTCGATCATCATTTCGGCGAGCTCGTGACAGGCGGTGACGCTGACCTTCTGCCCATCGTCCAGCGTTGTCTTGACGAAGACCTTTGAAAGGGGAAGGCCGTCCTTGGTCAAATCGTGATAGCCGAGCGCGTTGGCTGCGTCGGCATCGTCGAGAAAAAGCATCGCCCATGCGCCGACCGGAACGCTTTTTGCCACGATCAGCTTGGCTGGTGCGCCCCACACGGGCACGAAGCAATCGTCCAGGAACTTCTGCAGGGCCGCGACCAGCTTGCTGAAATCGACGCCGAGCGCCACTTTGGCCTTGTTGACGCAGGCGACCGTCGGAACAGCGCCTTGGTTGAAGGCGGCAAAGATCGTCTTTTGGCTTGGCATGGCGATACCTCCCGATTTCTCGAACGGCGTCGACGGAGATGGTTTCCGCGCGAGCCAAGCACGCATACAACTATATGTTGCTTCAAATGCAAGTGGCGATTGCCTTGATCTGACCGGTTTGGCCGCTAAGGCTCGGCGTAGAAGAGGGCGAAGTTCGCTCTGCGCGCGGCGTCATTAACAAGCGACGGCACCAAAGTGGAGACTCCGCCAAGCCAGCCTCGCGGTGATCGTCGTGACCGTCTTCATCGACATGGTGGGGATCGGCATCGTCTTTCCGATCATGCCGAAGCTCGTCGAGTCGATGCTCGGCGGCAGGGTCTCCGAGGCATCGACCTTCTACGGCATCATCGTCGGCGTCTACTATCTCACGAACTTCATCGCGAGCCCGGCGCTCGGCTCGCTCTCCGACCGCTTCGGACGGCGGCCGGTCATCCTGATCTCGCTCGCGGCGCTCGGGGTCGATTACGTGATCCTCTCGCTCGCGCCGAACCTTTGGTGGCTGGTGCTGGCGCGCGCCCTCTCCGGCACGTTCGGAGCGACCATCACCGCGTCTTCCGCCTACATCGCCGACATCAGCCCGCCGGAGAAGCGCGCGCAGAATTTCGGCCTGATCGGCGCCGCTTTCGGCGTCGGCTTCATCGCGGGGCCTGTGATCGGGGGAGTCCTCGGCGAGATCGGCCCGCGCGTCCCCTTTGCCGTCGCGGCCTGTCTGTCGCTCGCCAACTGCCTCTTCGGCTATTTCGTGCTGCCGGAATCTCTGAAGCCTGAGAACCGCCGGCCGTTCAGCCTGAAGGACGCCAATCCGGTCGGCGCTTTCGTAAAGGTCGCCGCCTACCCGGCCGTTGCCGCGCTGATCATGATCGCGGTTCTGTCCAATCTTGCCGAGCGGGCGCTGGAGGCGACCTGGGTGCTCTTTACCGGCTATCGCTTCGGCTGGGGACCGTTCGACGTCGGCGAAGACCTACAAGAAGAAGATCGCGGCTTAGGCCGTTCGATATTCAATCATACGAGCGAAGCTTTCCGCTTCTGACGGCGAAAGAAACTTGGCCAGAAGTCGAATCGGGCTTTGAAGCGCATCAGCTCGCGCAAGAAAGAGATAGTAGCCCGCTCCGTCCACATCGTGACCATCTGACCTGGCTACTTCCGCCTCTACGTGCGTGATCCCTCCTACACAAAGGCAGGTTGAATTGGAGATGGGCATTGCGGCAAAATGCTCGTCCATGGCGCACACCTTGGGGGTTAGCGATGGCGAAGAAAACACTCACAACTCCGCGCATCAGCATAAATAAGCTTGCTGAATTTACTACGGCTAAAGCCCCTCGTCAACGACAAATATTGCGTGATCAGAAGTATCCAACAGATTATAAGGGCATGTATTACAAAGAAGCCGCAGAAGCGATTTCGTCATGCATTGTATCAAATCTTGAGAATATTGGTGTTGTTGAAAATCAGATTAACATTTTGAGCCAGATGAAGCCGGAGAAGATCGGCACGCAGCGGCGCATCGCATCGAATATTGATGCCCTCGAAATCCTTCCTCCTCATGCTTGACGACATTGATTTGAAGGGCGGCGATCCCTCTTTGGGAGCACATGCTCCGCCGAAGCACACCATCCACAACGTTGAGATTAGCGTTCGCCCGGAAATCCTCCTGCGGGGCGAGGGAAAGACTGGGGAACTGATAGGGGCGATGAAGCTGCATTTCCCCACGATCTTCCATCTGAACAAGGACACCGCCGGCATCGTCTCAGCGATGGTCCAAGAGTGGTGCCGAACTCACATCGCCGGTGCGTCAACTGTGTGGGGACCGTATTGCAGTGTTTTGGATATCGGCTCCCGCAGCTTCTATCCAGGCGTGAAGGCGACGGCGGCGCGTATTAAAGAGGTCGAGGCGAACTGTCAGAACATCGTCGGGATGTGGCCGACAATTACACCGGACGGCTAACGAAACAGGAGGTGCTGCCGTGACTAGAAAAGGCGATGTCCCTCATGACGACTTCAGGTCAGGATTCATCGTGGGATTCCAAGCCATCAAGGGTACCGATTCGAGCGATCCCGGCCACGCCAGCACAGCCGGCGACGCGTGCCAACATGACACCATTTCTCATGGGCGTGCGGGCCGGCATACGCCGCGCCGGCCTGGACCCTCCCGGTTAGCGAACCCGGTTAGCGAAGAGTTTTCAAACTGAGACACTACCGTCTGAAGCGGCGCCTTGACCACGCCGCCCGGCGCGGCCATAGCCGCGGGCTTCGGGCTCTCAGGTTCTCTCGATGGCAAAGCGGCCAAGCCAGCCGAAACCGGTCGACGATCTCAGCGAAGCGGAAGCGGCGGCGGAGCTTGCGCGCCTGGCGCACGAGATCGCCGAGCACGACAAGCGCTATTACCAGGAAGACCAGCCGACCGTCTCCGACGCCGACTACGACGCGCTGCGCCAGCGCAATCTTGCGATCGAAGCGCGATTCCCCGATCTCGTGCGCGCCGATTCGCCGTCGAAGCAGGTCGGCGCCGCGCCGACCGGCAAGTTCGCCACCGTCCGGCATGCGCAGCCCATGCTGTCGCTGGAGAACGCCTTCAACGACGACGACGTGCGCGATTTCGCCGCGCAGATGATGCGCTTCCTCGGCCGCCCGGCCGACGAGCCGATCGCGCTCACGGCGGAGCCGAAGATCGACGGGCTCTCCATGTCGCTCCGCTATGAGGCCGGCAAGCTCGTGCTCGGCGCAACGCGCGGCGACGGCGTCACCGGCGAGGACGTGACCGCCAACGTCCGCACGATCAAGGACATCCCGCACACGCTGCCGAAGAGCGCGCCTTCAGTGGTCGAAGTGCGCGGCGAAATCTATCTCGGCAAGGCCGACTTCCAGAAGCTCAACGCGCTTCAGGAGAAGGAGGGAAAGCCCCTCTACGTCAATCCGCGCAACACCGCGGCCGGCTCGCTGCGCCAGAAGGACCCGAAGGTCACCGCGTCGCGGCCGCTGCGCTTCTTCGCCTATGCCTGGGGCGAGATGAGCGACATGCCGGCGGAGACGCAGATGGGCATGGTCGAGGCCTTCCACGACTGGGGCTTCAAGATCAATCCGCTGATGAAGCTCTGCGACGACGTCGAGGCGGCGCTTGCCGTCTATCGCGACATCGAGCGCAAGCGCGCCAGCCTCGACTACGACATCGACGGCGTCGTCTATAAGGCGAACTCGCTCGCTCTGCAGGCGCGCCTCGGCCTGCGCACCCGCTCGCCGCGCTGGGCGATCGCCCACAAGTTCCCGGCCGAGAAGGCGACGACGGAGCTCCTCGCCATCGACATCCAGGTCGGGCGCACCGGCGCGCTGACCCCCGTCGCGCGGCTGAAGCCGGTCACGGTCGGCGGCGTCGTGGTGGAGAACGCGACGCTTCACAACGAGGACTACATCCGCGGCTTCGGCCGCGACGGCGAGCCGCTGCGCGTCGACGATAAGGGCAAGCCCATCGATATCCGCGTCGGCGATACGGTCACCGTGCAGCGCGCCGGCGACGTGATCCCGCAGGTGCTTTCGGTCGACCTTGCGCTCCGTCCGAAGAGCGCGAAGCCTTTCGACTTTCCCAAGGTCTGCCCGTGTCCGCTGAAGACGCCGGTGGTGCGCGAGGAGACGGCGACCGGCGGGGAGGGGATCGTGCGCCGCTGCTCCGGCGAGTTCGCCTGTCCCTTCCAGCGCAAGGAGCATCTTCGCCATTTCGTCTCGCGCTCCGCCTTCGACATCGAAGGGCCTCGGCGAGAAGCAGATCGAGTATTTCTACGAGGAGAGCGAGGACCTGCCGGTCAAGACGCCGGCCGACATTTTTACGCTTGCCGCGCGCGACGAGAAGAACCTGAGGAAGCTGAAGGACGTCGAGGGCTTCGGCGCCGTCTCCGTGCGCAACCTCTTCGACGCCATCGAGGCGCGCCGCACGATCCCGCTGGAGCGCTTCCTGAACGCGCTCGGCATCCGCCACGTCGGCGAGACGACGGCGCGCCAGCTCGCCCGCGCCTACGGCTCGTGGCCGGCGTTCCACGACGCGGCGCTGAGGATCGCCGAGGGCGACGAAGCGGCGCGCGAGGAGATGGATGCGATCGACCAGATCGGCGGGACCGTGGTCGAGGCGGTGGCGCGCTATTTCGGCGAGAGCCACAATCGCAAGCTGGTCGAGGATCTGAGCGCCCAGGTGACGGTCGAGGACGCCGAGCAGGCGGCGACCGACTCACCCGTCGCCGGCAAGACCGTCGTCTTCACCGGCTCGCTCGAGAAGATGACGCGCGACGAGGCGAAGGCGATGGCGGAGCGGCTCGGGGCAAAGGTCGCGGGCTCCGTCTCCGCCAAGACCGATCTCGTCGTCGCCGGCCCCGGCGCCGGCTCCAAGCTGAAGAAAGCCGCCGAGCTCGGCGTCGAAGTGATCGACGAGGACGCGTGGTTCAAGCGGGTCGGCTGAGCGCGGCGGCGCCGCAGCTTTCGCCTTTGTTTCCGGCCTGTCCCGGCGTTGCGGTATGATGCGGACGTCTCGCTTGTGAGGTCTGCAGATGCGTGCCGTGGCTTTCGCCCTTGTCCTGTTCTCCGCTTTCGCAGCGCAGCCGGCGCAAGCCGACGACCCTTCCGACGTCGTCAACGACATCTACAGGCACTACCTCGATCCGCAGCTGAACATCACGCCGATCGAAGACAACCCGGCGATCCTGACCGGGCGGCTCAACAAGCTCTTCGACGATTACAATGCGCGCTCGAGCCCCGACGAGGTCGGCATGCTCGACTTCGATCCGTTCATCTCCGCGCAGGATTACGAGATCAAGGACGTCGCGATCGCTTCTGAGACGGTCGCTGGCGACCAGGCGACAATCGTCGTGGAGTTCACGAACTTCGACTACCAGACCGAGCTGACCTACAGCTTCGTCCGCGAGGGTGGCGCCTGGAAGATCGACGACATCGCCTCTGGCAATCCGGATGATCCCTGGGTTTTGAGCAAGATATTGAAGGGCGAGTAGAACGGCCGCTGCCGGCGGCGGCCGCGCTCCTTGTGCCTTCAGCGGCTCTGCCGCGAGGGATACGGCCAGGCGCTGTTTGAAAGACCCGGCGTGGCGAACGCCGGAGCGTCGAATCTCGATGGCATTCGCGCCCCGCGATTGTTGAACGCCGCCAAAGCGACGGCGCCGACCTGATCGGGCTCGATCCCGATGTCGAGAAGAAGCTCCGGCGGCAACGCTCTGAGATCGCGAACCGCCATCCGCCTGCGGCGCCATTCCAGGAATTTCGAGAGGGGGTTCATGGCTTCTCTCCTTGAATGCCGTTCATCAAAACCGGCTTCCATCTGCCGTCTTGAGAGTGATATCTATGTGAAATAGCCTGAGATCACCAACGCGTGGTATGCAAGGCTGCATGAACGGCATTCATGCTGGAGGTGCCCATGTCGGAAGAGCGGCTTTCCCAGCTTCCGCCGCTCCACGCGCTGCGGAGCTTCCACGCGGCGGCCCGCTTCGGCCGCTTTCGCGAGGCCGCCGAAGCGCTCGGCCTTTCCGAAATCGGCGATCAGCCATCAGGTCCGCAAGCTTGAGGACTATCTCGGCGTGCGGCTCTTCGATCGCGCCGGAAACGCCGTCAGGCTGACGCTCGCCGGACAGACCTATTTCGAGGAGATCGACCCGGCCTTCGCGCGCATCCGCCGCGCCACCGAAGCGCTTGGCGGACCCTGCTGCCGCGTCTCGCTCACGCTGACGACGTCGCTCGCCACGCTTTGGCTGATTCCACGGCTGGCGCAGCTGGAGGCCGCGCTGCCCGAGGTGAACGTGCAGATGGTGCCGACCGGCCGGGTCGTCGACCTGAGGCGCGAGCAGATCGACTTGGCGATCCGCTATGGCAAGGGCCACTGGCCCGGTTACGCCGCGCACCATCTGTTCGACGAGCAGGCGTTTCCGGTCTGCCGCCCGGGGCTGCTCTCTGAGGGCATGGATCCGCAGACGGCGCTCGGCACCGCCCGTTTGATCGTCGAAGCCTCGTACCGAGAGGAATGGCGCGAGTGGGCGCAAGCGCACGGGCTCGAGCCGCCGTCGCTTGACGGCGCGCTGGCACTCGACGGCGCGGAGCAGATTCTGCGCGCCGCATCGGAGGGGCTGGGCGTGGCGATCGGCCGGCGCCCCCTGGTCGACGCCTGGCTCGCCGATGGCGATCTCGCCGCGCCGTTCGGCACGGCCGATGAGAGCGGATGCGCCTACTATCTTCTCTATGCCGACGCGGAGGAACTGAGCGTCCCGGCGCGCCGCGTGGCGCGCTGGCTGGTCAGCGTCACCCGCGGCGCGGCCGCCGCCACGGAGCTGTTCGCCTAGCCGACGATCGGCCGGCACGCCGCTTCAAGCCAGGCGCGGTCTTCGCTTGAGAGCGTCGGCCAGCCTGAGAGCGCGCCGAAGACGCGCGCATGATACGCGTCGAGCCAGGCAATCTCCGCCGGCGATCATCAGGAGCGGATCGATCAGCCTTCGGTCGATGGGGCTGAGCGTGATCGTCTCGAAGGAGTGCATCGGCCGGTCGCCGCCCGGCACCGGCTCCGCCTCGCGCACGACGACGAGGTTCTCGATGCGGATGCCGAAATCGCCGGCGCGGTAGTAACCGGGCTCGTTGGAGATGATCATGCCCGGCTCAAGCGGCGCGTGGCCGGCCTTGGCGATCCGCTGCGGCCCCTCGTGCACGGAAAGATAGGAGCCGACGCCGTGGCCGGTGCCGTGGTCGAAGTCGAGGCCGGCCTGCCAGAGCGCGTGGCGCGCGAACGGATCGAGTTGCGCTCCGGTCGTCCCCTTCGGGAAGCGCGCGATCGCGATCGCGATGTGGCCGCGAAGCACGCGGGTGAAACGGTCGCGGAAAAGGTCGAGCCTCGCGCGCGAAGGCTGGCCGATCGGCACGGTTCGCGTGACGTCTGTGGTGCCGTCCTGATATTGGCCGCCGGAATCGATCAGATAGAGATCGCCCTCTTCGAGCCGGCGGTTGGTTCGCTCGGTGACGCGATAGTGGTTGATGGCGCCGTTCGGGCCGGTCGACGAGATCGCATCGAAAGCGAGATCGGCGAGCGGCGTGCCGGACTTCCGCGGCAGTCTCGGCGCGAAAGGTTTCGAGCGCCTTCGCCGCATCGATTTCGGTAAGCGACCCTGGCGCGCTCGTCTCGACGAAGCGAAGGAAGCGCGCCATGGCGACGCCGTCGCGGACATGCGCCGCGCGCGCGCCTTGAAGCTCCGCCTGATTCTTCTTCGCCTTCGGCAGCGCCACCGGATCGGCAGACTCAACGATCGTGCCACCACCATCTTCGACGAGCCGCGCGACGGCCTCCGCCGATCCCTGAGGGTCGACGAGCACCTTCCGGTTCTCGCCCCCAAGAGCCGTCAGTCGCGCGGAGAAATCGCGGGCTTCACGTACGTCGGCGAAGCCCTCCAGCCGGTCACGCATGGCGTTCGACAGCTTGCGCCCGTCGATGAAGAGCTCCGGCCGGCCGTCGGCGTGGATTGCGGCGAAGGCGAGCGGCGAGGGCGTATGCGCAATGTCGTTGCCGCGGATGTTGAAGAGCCAGGCGATCGATGCCGGGTCCGTCAAGATTGCGGCGTCGGCGTCCTTCTCAGCGACGATCTTGCTCGCCTCGGCGATCTTCTCTTCGACCGGCTTGCCGGCGAGCGCTTCGGGCTGCTCGAAGACTGCGGCAAGTGGCGGTCCGGGCCTGTTGTCCCACACCGCGTCGATCGGGTTCTCCTCGACGGCGACGAGCTCCGCGCCGGCAGCCTCCAAGCCCTTCCTGATCTGGCGCACCTGCGTGCGGGTCATCAGCCAGGGGTCGAAGCCGATGCGCTGTCCCGTCGCGACGGTCGTCTTCAGCCACTCGGCGACCGACGTCTCCATCACCGCGACCGGCGTGAAGACTTCCGTGTCGACCTGCTCGGGCACCTGCAGCGTATAGCGCCCGTCGACGAAGATCGCTGCCCTGTCCGCGAGCACGACCGCGGTTCCGGCCGAGCCGGTGAAGCCGGTGAGCCAGGCCAGGCGCTCCGACGCCTTCGGCACATACTCGCCCTGGTGCTCGTCGGCGCGCGGCACGATGAAGCCGTCGAGCTGCATTTCTTTCAGCTTGGCGCGGAGCGCTTTCGCGCGCTCGGCGCCCTTGGTCGGATCGGCGCTGTCGATATAGCTCTGGAACATGGCGCGCTCCTTAGCATGGCGCGGTTCGGGATTGCCACGCGGACGACGCGTTCAGGGCTTGTTGAACGCCAGCACCGACCAGCCGCCAAAGATATGTGCTTTCGTCAGCCGCAATCCTTGCGCTCGATAGGCGGCGGCGACGCGCTCGCGCTGATGCAACAGGAGCCCGGAAAGCACCAGCGTCCCGCCCTTCGCAATGAAGGGCGCAAGCCGCGGCGCCAACTGGCAGAGCGGCTCGGCGAGAATGTTGGCGGCGACGAGATCGAAGGGCGCGTGGTCGCGGATGAGGCGCGCCTCGACGCCGGGCGCGACTGCGAGGCGCAATAGCCCGGCAACGCCGTTTCGTCGTGCATTCTCCAGCGCGACCGCGATTGCGACCGGATCGATATCGGTCGCAACGACCGGACGCCGGAGCACCTTCGCCATCGCGATCGCAAGCACGCCGGAGCCGGTCCCGAGATCGAGCGGGCGCAGAAAGCGGCGCCGGCGCGTCAGCCGATCGAGAACGCGAAGAATCCCGGTCGTCGTCGGATGGTGGCCGGTGCCGAACGCCCGTCCGGCGTCGATCTCGATCCGCATGGCGCTGGCCGGAACGTGCCAGCGGTCATGGCTGCCGTGCAGGAGGAAGCGGCCGGCCGCGATCGGTTTCAAAACCTTGAGCCCGGCGCTCACCCAGTCCGTCTCCGGCAGCGCCTCGACGTTGAACGGCACGCCAAAGGCATCGGCGCCAAGCCAATCGCGCAGCCTCTCCGTAATCTCTTCCGCGCCGCCGTCCTCGAAATAGGCGTCGACCGACCATTGCCCGTCGCTCCGCTCGTCGAGCGACACGACGACGCCCGCATCGCAATAGTCGCGCTCCAGAAAATTCGAGATGCGCCGCGCCTCCGGAAAGGCGGCGGTGAAGGTTGCCCTGAGGGTCAATCGCGGAGCCTCCGTTCCTCGCGACACATCAATTCGAGCCGGCCGGCGAACCCTCATACAACGGCCCGATTGTCGAGGGGACGGCATGGCGAAGCATATCGTTATAATCCAGGGGCATCCGGACCGGAGCCCGGAGCGGTTCTGCCGCGCCTTGGCGAGCGCCTACGAGACGGGCGCGCGCACCGCCGGGCACGAGGTCCCCTCAATTGATGCGAGACCGAACGGTGAGCCCCAGGACGATGCCAAGCGCCTGATCGACGGCTTGCATGTCCGACGGCGACAAGGTGCCGACCTTCGAGCCGCACCGACTGAGATGGACCGCCATCACCTTGTCGACCATGACCTGCAATTCAGCCCGGAGGCCATTCTCGTGTGATGGCAGAACGTTCGGCCTGACCGGGCCGGGCTCAATAAGATCGGTTGTCATCAGACAGATGACGACGCTTTCGATGGGTTCCTGAAAATTCGCCTGCACGACCACCGAAGGTCGGGGCTTTCCATACTCGCCCGGCGCCGAGACGATCAGAACGTCACCGCGCTTCAATCGGTCGGCCAATCGGCGACCTTTTCCATCCAGTCCAGGAGTTCCTTTTCGCCAGGGCTGTTTCGGATGGCCGCGAGCTGTCTGTTCAGCCCTTCTCGAAATCCGGGCGCCTCGGTATCGGGTACCCAGACAATTTCGGGGCGCAAGCCCTTCTCCCTCATCTCGGGATTTTCCCGGAAGAGTTCATCTTCAAGCCTCTTGCTCAGCTTTGCCATGTCGCAAATCTAGTCCTGAAACGTGGTCGTTTCAAACCGGACGAAGTCGCTTCAAGCCGCCTCGACAAAGCTATCCACCACCCGCTTCTGCCCGGCCTTGTCGAAATCGACCGTGAGCTTGTTGCCATCGACGGCGGCGACGGTGCCCGGCCCGAATTTTTGGTGGAACACGCGGTCGCCGGTCGAGAAGCGCGCGATTGCCGCCGATGACGCTACGCGCCACAAGCTCGCCTTCGATCGTCACCGGCTCGCGCTCCACGCGCTTGCGCGGATCGGACTTTGCCGCGGTTGGTCTGCGCCCGCTGCCAGCCGGGCGTGCGGTAGGCGGAGTTGAACGGCTCCATGTTGTCGAAGCGCGAGGTGCCGTAGCCCCCCATCCCCCCCGCACCGTAGCCGCCGTAGCTTGCCGGCTCCGACACCTCGACATGCGCCTCCGGCAGGTCGTCGAGGAAGCGCGACGGCACCGTCGATTGCCAGAGCCCGTGCGTGCGGCGGTTGGAGACGAACCAGATCTTCGCCTGCTTACGCGCCCGCGTCAGCCCGACATAAGCGAGCCGGCGCTCCTCTTCCAACCCGGCCTTGCCGCTCTCGTCGATCGTGCGCTGCGAGGGGAAAAGGCCTTCCTCCCAGCCGGGGAGGTAGACAATGTCGAACTCCAGCCCCTTGGCCGAATGCAGCGTCATGATGGAGACGGCCTCGTCGTTCTCGCCGCGCTCCGCGTCCATCACCAGCGCGACATGCTCCAGGAACGCGGGGAGGGAATCGTATTCTCCCATGTTGTTGACGAGCTCTTTGAGGTTCTCCAGCCGCCCCGGCGCCTCCGCCGAGCGGTCCATCTGCCACATCTCCGTGTAGCCTGACTCCTCTAGGATCATCTCGGCGAGATCGATGTGGCGCGTCGTTTCGACGAGGCTCGACCAGCGCGAAAAGCTCTTCAGGAGATCGGAGAGCGCCTGCCGCTGCTTCGCTTTGATCTCCTCCGTCAGCACCAGCTCGCCCGCCGCCGCCATCAGCGGGACATTGCGGGCGCGCGCGTGCGAATGGATGAGCTGGATAGTGGAGGCGCCCAAGCCTCGCTTCGGCGTGTTGACGATGCGCTCGAAGGCGAGGTCGTCGGCCGGGTTCACGGTCGCGCGGAGATAGGCGAGCGCGTCGCGAATCTCCATGCGCTCGTAGAAGCGCGGGCCGCCGATGACGCGATAGTTGAGCCCGAGCGTGATGAAGCGGTCTTCGAACTCGCGCATCTGGTAGGAGGCGCGCACCAGGATCGCCATGTCGTTGAGCGAGACGCCCTGCCGCTGCAGCTGCTCGATGTCCTCGCCGACGGCGCGCGCCTCCTCCGAAGAATCCCAGCCGGAGGTGACGGCGACCCGCGCGCCCATCTCGGCCGTATCGGTGAAGAGCGTCTTCCCGAGCCGGCCTTCGTTATGCGCGATAAGGCCGGAGGCGGCGGCGAGGATATGGCCGGTCGAGCGGTAGTTCCGCTCAAGCCGGATCACCGTCGCGCCGGGGAAGTCGCGCTCGAAGCGCAGGATGTTGTCGACCTCCGCACCGCGCCAGCCGTAGATCGATTGGTCGTCGTCGCCGACGCAGCAGATGTTCGGCTTCGGGTTGCCCTGCGCGAGGAGCCGCAGCCACAGATACTGCGCGACGTTGGTGTCCTGGTATTCGTCGACCAGCATGTAGCGGAAGCGCTTCTGGAAATCGGCGAGCACGTCCGGCTGCCCGCGGAAGAGTCTCAGGCATTCGAGCAGCAGGTCGCCGAAATCGGCGGCGTTCAGCGTCTTCAGCCGCTGCTGATATTCCGCGTAGAGCTCGCGGCCCTTGCCGTTCGCATAAGCGTAGGCCTCGCCGTCGGGAATCTTGTCGGGCGTCAGCCCGCGATTCTTCCAGCCGTCGATGGCCCCGGCGAGCTGGCGCGCCGGCCAGCGCTTCTCGTCGATGTTGTTGGCGGTGATGATCTGCTTCAAGAGCCTGATCTGGTCGTCGGTGTCGAGGATGGTGAAATCGGTTCTGAGGCCCACCATTTCGGCGTGCCGGCGCAGGATCTTCACGCCGATCGAATGGAAGGTGCCGAGCCACGGCATGCCCTCGGCGCGGCCTTCGCCGATCAGGCCGGCGACGCGGCTCTTCATCTCGCGCGCCGCCTTGTTGGTGAAGGTGACGGCGAGGATTTGCGAGGGGAAGGCGCGGCCGGTCGCGAGGATGTGCGCGATCCGCGCCGTCAGGACGCGCGTCTTACCGGTGCCTGCACCGGCAAGAACGAGGAGCGGCCCGTCGGTATGCTCGACCGCCTTGAGCTGCTCCGGGTTGAGCTTTTCGAGCCACGGCTTGGCGCTGCCGGCGAGCGCGCGCGCCGCGATGCCGCCCGGGCGCGGGGCACGGGGAGGTCGGCCGGGTCTTCGCGGTGAGCGATTTCCGTCATCTCGTTTCGATGGCGCACGATTCGAAAGCTTCGGAGAACAATAGGGCAACGGGGCGGCGGGCGCGAGGCTTGGAAGTCCGGCGAGGACGCCCGTGATGAATATAGGGTTGGAGCGGCGCCTTTTCCGTCTCTCAGCGCCCGCCCGTCACGTCCAAAATGGCGCCGGTGACGTAGGAAGCTGGATCGGAGAGGAGCCAGACGATCGCTTCTGCCACTTCCTTGGCCGTGCCGACCCGCTGCATTGGTATCATTGAGCGGAGCCGCTCCGGCCGCTCCGGATCGCCGCCGCTTGCGTGGATTTCCGTATCGATCAGCCCCGGGCTGACGGCGTTCACTCGAATGCCCTCCGCCGCCACCTCGCGCGCGAGCCCTATGGTCAGTGTATCGATGGCGCCCTTCGAGGCCGCGTAGTCGATGTATTCGTTGGGCGCGCCGAGCCGCGCGGCGACGGATGAGATGTTCACGATAGCGCCGCCTTTGCCGCCCTTCGCGGTTGACATTCGCCGGACCGCCTCGCGGGCGCAGAGGATCGAGCCGAGCACGTTGACCGCGAGCACGCGCGAGACGCCCTCCGCCGTCACGTCGGCAAGCTGGCTCTGCGGGTTGAGCGTCCCCGCATTGTTGACGAGCGCGGTGAGGGCCCCGAACGCATCGTCGCAGGCGCGGAAGAGCTTGAGGACATCGGCCTCGCTGGCGACGTCCGCTTGAACGGCTATCGCCTTGCCGCCGGCCTTCTCCACCGATGCGGCGACGGACGCCGCCGCCTTCGCATCGCGCGCGTAGTTGACGACGACCGAATATCCTGCCGACCCGAGGAGAAGGCAGGTCGCGGCGCCGATACCGCGGCCGCCGCCGGTGACAATTGCGATCTTCTCCATGCGCCCCTCCCATGTTCTTGGACGAGCGCCGTGCCATCCGCCAAGAGATGATGCAAGGCTGGGGAGCGCAGAGCTGCCTTTCGCGCTAGGCTGAGGCGACGCTTGGAAATCCGGGGAGGTCCCCCCGTGTCTGACACGGTGCAATCCTTCGTTTTCGCGCCCGACGGCGAGATTCCGAACAATGCGCTCCCGCTTCTCCTCTATCCGCAGGCGCTGTCGCCCGCGCTTCAGACGCCGAGCGCAGCCCAGGCGCTCTTTCGCAGGAACGACTGGGTCGGGAACTGGGTCGACGGCGTCTTCGATTATTGGCACTTCCATGTGACCGGCCACGAGGCGCTGGCCTGCGTCGCCGGCGAGGCGGAGATCGGTTTCGGCGGCGACGGCGGCATCAAGGTCACGTTCCGCGCCGGCGACGTGGTCGCGATCCCGGCCGGCGTCGGCCACAAGCGGCTCTCGGAGAAGCGCGGCGGTTTCACCGTGGTCGGCGGCTATCCGCCCGGCCAGAGCGGCCGGATCACGCGGCCGGGCGAATATCCGCTCGGCGAGGCCAGGCGCCTGATCGCCACGCTGGCGCTGCCGAACGGCGATCCGGTCTCCGGCCCGCAAGGCCCGCTGATCGTGGCGTGGAAGGGTCGTTAGCCGGCCGGCGCCCGCGGACCGCTTAAGCCCGGGAAGTCCAGTTTGTCGCGTTGACCGGCCAACGCCCACGGTGCAGGAGGGGCGGGCCTCCCGGCATCCGGCGCCGCCATCCTCTCCTGCACGACACTTGTCGTCCGACGGCGCTTTTTGCCTGCGTCGGGGTCAAGTGACAGGGAAGAAAAGTGACGGATCTGCCCGCCGACGCGAAGATTACCAGCTCTTCCACCGCCGTCCTCGACAATGAGCCGCAAGACCGGTTGGTCACCCTCCCGGTGCTTTGCGTCGTCGCCTTCCTGATCGGCGCCGTCGCCGCCGCCGGCGCGGTCGTCTTCCGCTACATGATCTCGGCGGTGCACAACCTCTTCTTCAACGGCATCCTCTCCTTCCACTACGACGCCAACCACTTCGAGCCGGCGAGCCCGTTCGGCGCGCTGATCATCCTGGCGCCGGTGATCGGCGGCCTGATCGTCGTGTTTCTGGTGCAGACCTTTGCGCCCGAGGCGAAGGGCCACGGCGTGCCGGAGGTGATGTACGCCGTCTATCACAACAACGGCAACGTCCGCGGTATCGTGGCGGTGGTGAAGTCGATCGCCTCTGCGATCTCGATCGGCAGCGGCGCGTCGGTCGGCCGTGAGGGGCCGATCATTCAGATCGGCGCCTCCTTCGGATCGACCGTCGCGCGCGCCTTGAACCTGGCGCGCTGGCAGAAGATCACGCTGCTTGCGGCCGGCGCCGGTGCCGGTATTTCGGCGACCTTCAACACGCCGCTCGGCGGGGTGATGTTCGCCATCGAGCTGCTTCTGCCGGAGGTGAGCCCGCGCACCTTCCTTCCCGTCGTCGTGGCGACGGCGACCGCCACCTATTTCGGCCGCATCGCCTTCGGGCTCGATCCCGCCTTCTTCGTGCCGCTCTCGTTTGCGCATCCGCAGGAGGCGATCAACGCGCTGCAGCTCGCCGCCTTCGCCATCCTCGGAGTTCTCGCGGGAGTGGTATGTTGGGCGTTCGTGCGGTTTCTCGCCTATTGCGAGGATTTGTTCCCGACGCTCCCCGGCAACGCCTACACGCAGAACATCGTCGGGATGCTTCTGATCGGGGTGTTGAGCTACGGCTTCGTGCTGACGACCGGCCAGCCGCACACCTCCGGCGTCGGCTACGCCACCATCCAGGAGATCGTCAGCGACGGGCAGTACCCGTTCCTGCTTTTCGTCGCCTTGCTGTTGGGCAAGCTTCTGGCAACCGCGATCAGTCTCGGGTCGGGCGCGTCGGGCGGCGTCTTCTCGCCTTCGCTCTTCATCGGTGCGTCGCTTGGCGGAGCGGTTGGCGCGGTCGGCGCGTTCGTCGACCCCTCGGCCGGCTTCTCGATTCCGGAATTCGCCGTGGTCGGCATGGGCGCGGTGGTCGGCGGCGCGACCGGCGCTTCGATGACCGCGATCGTGATGATCTTCGAGATGACGCGCGACTACAACGTCATCGTGCCGCTGGTGCTCGCGGTGGCGCTCTCGGTCGGCGTTCGCCGCTGGCTGATTACCGAGAACATCTACACGGTCAAGCTCAGGAACCGCGGTCGCCCGATTCCGACGATCCGTCACACCAACATGTACCTGGTGCAGCAGGCGCGCGATCTGATGAGCACGCGATTCGTGGTGCTCCCCGCCGAGACGGAGGTCGAGGCCGCGCTGAAGGTGGTCAGCGAGCAGCCCGGAGCGCATATCGTCGTCACCGACGACGGCCGCATTCTCGGCTTCGTCCGTTTCGGCTCGGTTCCCTATAAGCCGGCGCGCGGCAAGCAGACTCTGCGCGACATCGTCTCCACCGATTTCGTGATCGCGCCGGAGACGAGCATCCTGAACACGATCGTGACCCGCATGAACCGCCGCGACCGCAGCTTTGCGATCGTGCTGAAGCCGGCCGGCGCCGTGCCGCGCCCGGACGACGTCGTCGGCGTGATCGATTCTCCCGAAATCGCGGCGGCGGTGATCCGCAACCACTACGCCTGAGACGCTGCCGCCGGGAAGGGCGGCGACGCAATCCGGCCTTATTCCGGGTGGATCGCCACGCGGTGCGTCCCGTGTCTTCACAATTGCGAATTCGGGCTGGCGCTTTGGACAGCATTGGAGTGTTCTTGCTATTTTCGGCCATCAGGCGAGGAGCGGATTGACCCCATGACGTTGGCCGCAGCGGCAAAGCGCGACGAAGACAGAACTGCAGTTGCGATCTCGGTCTTGAAGCAACGGTTCGGCGATCGCCTCTCCGAGGCGGCGTCTGTGCGCGAGCAGCATGGCCACACCACAACCTGGCTCACGAACCAGCCGCCCGACGCGGTAATCTTCGTCGAAAGCGCAGAGGAGGTGCAGGACATCGTGCGCGTCTGCGCCGACCATCGCACGCCGATCGTCCCGTTCGGCGTCGGCTCGTCGCTCGAGGGGCATTTGAACGCGCCTTTCGGCGGCGTCTCGGTCGACCTGTCGCGCATGAACCGCATCGTCGCCGTGCATGCGGAGGATCTCGACTGCGTGGTCGAGCCGGGGGTGACGCGGAAACAGCTGAACGCGTATCTTCGCGACCAGGGGTTGTTCTTCCCGATCGATCCCGGTGCCGACGCGAGTCTCGGCGGCATGGCCGCGACGCGCGCCTCCGGCACCAACGCCGTGCGCTACGGCACCATGAAGGACAACGTCTTGAACCTGACGGCGGTGATGCCCGACGGCTCGCTGGTGAAGACCGCGAACCGCGCCAAGAAGACCGCCGCCGGCTACGACCTGACGCGGCTTCTGATCGGGTCGGAGGGAACGCTCGCTATCATCACCGAGCTGACGCTCCGCCTGCAGGGAATCCCGCAGGCGATCTCCGCTGCCGTGTGCAGCTTCCCGGACGTCGAGTCGGCCTGCCGAACCGTCATTGCGACGATCCAGTACGGCATCCCGATGGCGCGGATCGAGCTGCTCGACGCGTTGCAGGTCAGGGCCAGCAACACTTACTCGCATCTCGATTTGCCGGAGAGCCCCGCGCTCTTCCTGGAGTTCCACGGGACGCCGGCGGGCGTGAAGGAGCAGGCGGAGGAGTTCGGCGCGATCGCCGCGGAATTCGGCGGCGACCGTTTTCTCTGGGAAACCCGCGAGGAGGATCGCCAGAAGCTCTGGCAGGCGCGCCACGACGCCTATTTCGCGGTGAAGGGGCTCAGGCCCGGCGCCACGATCTTCGCCACCGATGCCTGCGTGCCGATTTCGCGGCTCGCCGACTGTGTCGCCGAGACTCAGGCGGATCTGGCGCGTCTGAACCTGCTTGCGCCGATCGTGGGCCATGTCGGCGACGGCAATTTCCATGTCCAGGTGCTCGTCGACCCGAACGATGCGGCCGAGATGCACGCGGCCGAGGAGCTCATAGACGGCTTGCCGAGCGCGCCATCGCGATGGACGGCACCTGCACGGGCGAGCACGGGATCGGCCAGGGCAAGATGGAGTTTCTCGAAACCGAGGCCGGCTCGGCGCTTGGCGTGATGCGCGCGATCAAGACGGCGATCGACCCCCTGAACATCATGAACCCGGGGAAGATCATGCGACTGACGGCCTAGGCCGCCGAAGGAGAGATTGAGCTGAGCAAGTTCTTCATCATTGCCGGCAGTCTCATCATCGTGATCCTTTTCACGGCTCTGATCGGGCCGCATTTCGTCGACTGGACGTCTTATCGGCAGACATTCGAGCGCGAAGCCTCAGCCTATGTCGGGCGGCCCGTCACCGTCGCCGGCAAGGCAAGCGTGCGGCTGTTGCCGACGCCGGTCTTGAGCTTCACCGACGTCAATGTCGGCGACCCGGCGGCGCCGGACGTGAAGATGGAGCGCTTCCGCGCCGAGGTCGAGCTGGCGCCGCTGCTGCGCGGCCAGGTCCGCGTCATCCACATGACATTGGAGCGGCCGGTCTTCCATTTCGATGTCGCCAGCCTCGCCGAAGGGCACGAGGCGCTCGCCGGCGCGTGGCGGGTGGACGCGGAGCAGATTTCGCTTGAGCGGCTGGAGATCGCCGAGGGGAGCGCGACGATCATCGACAGCCGCAGCGGTGAGGAATGGAACGCCGAGGGCATCGACGCCACGGTCGAGGCGAGCACGCTGATGGGCCCCGGCAAGCTGGAGGCCGATTTGAAGCTCGACGGCGAGCCGATGTCGCTGAGCGTCGCCTTCGGCCGCTTTGCCGATGGCGTCGTGACCGCCAAGGCCACCGTCCGCTCGCCCGATTATCCGGTGACGCTGGCGACCGACGGCAAGCTCGCGCTCGCTGCCGGTGAGCCGCCGAAATACGAGGGCACCGCCACCGTCGCCGGCATTGAGCCCTTGAATTCGGAGACGCCCCGTTCGCCCTGGGCCGACTTCCGCGCAAGCGGCGGTTTCGCGCTTGAGTCGACCGACCTGAGCGTGAACTCGATGCAGCTCTCCTACGGCGCGACGGAACGGCCGCTCATCATGCAGGCCTCCGGAAAGCTCGATTTTGCCGGTGCGCCACGCTTCGACCTTTCGCTGACGGCGCGGCAGATCGACCTCGACCGCACGCTCGGCGGCAGCACGGACGTGCCGGTCGCGATCGAGTCCGCCGTGCACGCGCTCGCCGACAGGCTTCCCGCGCTTCCGCTTCCCCCGATCCCCGGCGTTCTGCATCTCGAGGCGCAGGGCGCCGTCGTCGGCGGCGCGGTGATCCAGAACGTCGCCGCCGACCTCTCGACCGGCGACGCGGCGTGGCAGGTCGATAGCTTCTCCGCGCTTCTGCCGGGCGAGACCGAGATCGACCTCAAGGGCAAGCTCGGCGTTGCCTCCGACCTGACGTTTGCGGGTCATGCCCGCATCGCCTCGCGGCGGCCGGCGGCCTTCGCCGGCTGGTGGCGCGGCGAGGTCGGCTCGGCAACGAAGATCGGCCGCTTCGTGCTCGATGCCGACGTTGATCTGAAGCCGGACGAGCAGCACCTCGCCGACCTCACGGTCGCGACCGGCGCCGGGACGATGCGCGGCTCGGTCGACATCCGCCGCTTCACGCAATCCGGACGCTACATCGTGAGCGTCGACCTCAGCGCCGACCGCGCCGATCTCGTGGAGACGCGTGCGCTTGCCGAGCTCCTCGCCGGGCAGTCGGCGGCGAGCAACATCGAGCAGATGACGCTTTCGCTTAAGGCCGATGTGGTGAGCGCCGGCGGCGTTGACGCGCGCTCCGTCGCAATCAAGGGCGGATTTGAAGGCGGCGCGCTTGATCTCCGCCAGCTGTCGGTTGCCGACCTCGCGGGCGCAAGCATCGATGCGCGCGGCAGCATCCGCGATCCGCTCGGGAAACCGTCGGGCAACATCGATGCCTCGATCAAGGCGGACGACTTCACCGGCGCGGCGGATTTTCTCGCAAGCCTTGCGCCGGAGAGCCGTATCGCCCGCCGCCTGAAGGACGTCGCCCCTATCCTTTCGCCGGTCGTCGCGGAGGTCTCGGCTGAGGCCGGCGCGTCGGACGGAAAGCTCTCGCTGACGCTGACCGGAAGCTTCGCTGCGACGCATCTGACGTTGGAAGGCGATGGAACGGGGTCGCTCGACGACCTGTCGACGCTGTCAGGGTCGCTCAAGCTTCACGCCGACGGCGAGGACAGCGGCACGGTGCTCCGGCAGCTCGGACTTGGCGCGTTGCCCGTGCGCTCCGGCCCGCTCAAGCTCGACGCGGATTTCGAAGGCGCGCTTGCCGAGCAAGGCAAGCTGAAGCTCACCGGGTCGATCGCCGGCGTCGACCTGTCCTATGACGGCACCACGGCGCTCCGCGACGGAGAGCCGGCGCTCACCGGCGCGTTCAAGGCAAAGACCGCCGACGTCGACCCGCTGCTGCTCCTCGCCGGGATCGCCGCGCCCGGTGTCGGCGAAGGGCACGCGGCCTCCGGCTCGGGGCATCTTGAATATTCGGGCGGCAAGGTCAGCGTCGTGATCGACAAGGGCACCTTCGACGGCGCGCCGATGAGCGGCGCGCTCGACGCGACGTTCGAACCGAAGATGCAGCTTTCGGGAGCGCTCGATCTTACAGCCGTTTCGGTCCCCGCGCTTGCCGGGCTTGCGGTCGGGGTGGCGCCGGGAGTGGGCGACACCGGCTGGAGCGATACGCCATTCGCGAGCCCGCTGCCCGAAGGCGTCGCTGTCGATCTTACGCTCAACGCCTCGACGCTCGACATCGGCGCGCCGCTTGCGGCGACCGACGCGAAGCTCGCCGTAGAGCTCGCTGGCGGCATGCTGCAGCTCGATCTTGCCTCGGCAGTCTTCGCGGGCGGGGCGCTGAAAGGGGCGATCAGCGCGGCGATTAGCGGCGGCGAGGCGGAGTTGTCGCTGCGCGGCAGTCTCAGCGGCGGCGCGCTCGAAGACGTCGTCTGGGCGCGCTCCGGCCTGCCGGCCGCGTCGGGAAGGCTCGACACGTCGTTTGAGCTGGCGGGGCGCGGACGCAGCACCGCCGGCGTCGTTGCGACGCTGTCCGGAAGCGGCTCCTTCGCGGTCGATGACGGCCGCCTCAATGACTTGAATCCGGAAGCGCTGACCGCGGTCATGGCCATCGCGGAGGGAAAGAAGGAGCCCGACGAGACGAAGGCGCGCGAGACCTTCGCGTCGCTCTTCGGTTCCGGCGCGCTCGACGTCGGACGGGTGGCGGGATCGTTCGCGGTCTCCGCCGGCATCATGAGCATTCCGACCGTTTCGCTCCAGGCCGGGGCGACGGCGGTCCTCGCCGACGCGACGTTCGACCTGAACCGGCTCACGCTGCAGAGCCAGTGGGCGGTCAGGACGGGCGAGGTCAGCCCAGACCAGGCACAGCCCTACGTGCCGATCCGCTTTTCCGGCGATATCGCCGATCCCGACCGGCAGATCGACCTCGATCCGCTTTTGAACCTCATGCGCAGCCACTTCCTGCAACGCCAGCTGAGCGAGCTTGAGACGCTTGAGGCCGAGCGCAAGCGCGTACAGGCGGAAGAAGCGGCGCGGAAAGCGGCGGAGGAACAGGCCGCGACCCCGGACGCGCCGGTAGCGACCGGCACGACGCCCGATGCGGGCGCAACGCCTGATACTGGGACTGCGCCGGCACCTGCGGCGGAGCCGATTGCAGCACCGCCTACGGCGGAACCGCCCGCTGTAGCGCCGCCGATTGAGCTCATGCCCGAGCCGACGCCGACACCTGAACCCGCGCCGGCTCCGGCGCCCACCCAGTCGCCCGCATCTTCGCCGGCACCGCGGTCGGCAGCGCCGGCCAAACCGTCTCCCGAGTATCGCATGCTGCCGAACGGCACGATCATCAAGATCCGGTAGGCGGGTCCTTCAGATCCGCGAGCACCGCGAGCCGCAGCGCGGAGGAGAGATTGTCGCCCGCCCGCGCCGCGTCGATCCGCACGATCAGCTCCGCAAGCGAAACGCCGCGTCCGTCCGCCATGCGCTTCAGCTCGCCCCAGTATTCGTCCTCGAGCGAGACGCTCGTCGCGTGCCCGTTGAGCTTGACGGAGCGTTTGCGGATCATTTTGCGCTTTCAGCCGCGCTCGTCCTCGTCCGCCGCGCGGCGATGCATATCGAGGCGCTTCTCGTCAAGCGCGCGGACCAGCTTGGCTTTCACCGTTTCGGCTTTGGGCCGGCCATGCGTGAGCCGGTTCGCATCTGCGGCGACGTCCTTCTCGGCGCGGCGCTTGCGCTTGCGATGCATGGCGCAGGTTGACGATATCGCTCATGGGCTAGCGCGGCCCGACCATGTTCTCCGGCCGCACGATCTGGTCGAACTCCTCCGCCGTGACGAAGCCGATGCCGACCGCTTCCTCTTTCAGCGTCGTGCCGTTCTTGTGCGCGGTCTTGGCGACCTTGGTGGCGTTGTCGTAGCCGATCTTCGGGGCCAGCGCGGTGACGAGCATCAGCGAGCGCTGCATCAGCGCGGCGATGTGCTCCTCGTTCGCCTCGATGCCGGCGACGCAATTGTCGGCGAAGGAGTTGCAGGCGTCGCCGAGAAGCCGGATCGACTGCAGCATGTTGTAGGCCATCACCGGCTTGTAGACGTTGAGCTCGAAATGCCCCTGGCTGCCGGCGACGCGTGATCGTCGTGTGGTTGCCCATCACCTGCGTGCACACCATGGTCATCGCCTCCGACTGCGTCGGGTTGACCTTGCCGGGCATGATCGATGAGCCCGGCTCGTTCTCCGGCAGGCTGAGCTCGCCGAGGCCGGAGCGCGGGCCGGAGCCGAGGAGGCGGATATCGTTGGCGATCTTGAAGAGCGAGACGGCGAGCGAGTTCAGCGCGCCGTGCGCGAAGACGTAGGCGTCGTGCGCGGCGAGCGCCTCGAACTTGTTCGGCGCGGTGCGGAAGGGGAGGCCGGTGATCTCCGCGACGATCTCGGCGAAGCGCTCGGGGAAGCCGGGCGGGCAGTTCAAGCCGGTGCCGACGGCCGTGCCGCCTTGTGCCAGCTCGAAGAGATATTCGGTCGCCTCCTTGATGCGCCGGACGCCGTATTCGAGCTGCGCGACGTAGCCGGAGAATTCCTGGCCGAGCGTCAGCGGCGTCGCGTCCTGCGTGTGCGTGCGCCCGATCTTGATGATGTGGGCGAACTGCGCCGCCTTGCGGTCGAGCGCGTCGCGGAGCTTTCGCACCGCCGGGCAAGCAGGTTCTTCACGATCGCTTCCGCGGCGGCGATGTGCATGGCCGTCGGGAACGAATCGTTCGACGACTGGCTCATGTTGACGTGGTCGTTCGGATGGACCGGCTCCTTCGACCCGAGCTTGCCGCCGAGCATCTCGATCGCGCGGTTGGCGATCACCTCGTTGGCGTTCATGTTGGTCTGCGTGCCGGAGCCGGTCTGCCAGACGACGAGCGGGAAATTGTCGTCGAGCTTGCCGTCGATCACCTCCTGCGCCGCCGCGGCGATGGCGTCGGCGAGGCGCGCGTCGAGCTTCCCGAGATCCTTGTTGGTGAGCGCCGCCGCGCGCTTGATGATGCCGAAGGCGCGGATGAGCGGCACCGGCATCGTCTCCCTGCCGATGCGGAAATTCATCAGCGAGCGGGCGGTCTGCGCGCCCCAGTATTTGTCCGCCGGAACCTCCAGCGGACCGAAGGAATCGGTCTCCGTGCGCGTCTTCGTCATCCCGTTCCCCGCAGCCTTTCGGAAGGCCTTGCGCATGAAAAAGCTTCTGTCACCGACCCATGGGGGACGCAAGGCGCTCGGGCGGAGGCGTGCGCGATCGTCAGCCGTTCTTCTTGCGGAAGGCGTCGAGCGAGACGACGTCGGCCGTGCCGGGATCGGCTGCCGGCGCCTCTTCGCCTTCCTTCGCCGGAGGCGGCGGCGGGACGGCGTCTTCCTCGACCGCCTCCAGCACCGCGGCATCGGGCGTCGTGTCGAACTTCACCTGGAAGCCGGCATGCGGGTCGACGAAGCTCGAGATGGCGCGGAACGGCACGTAGAGCGTCTCCGGCACGCCCTTGAACGAGAGCCCCACCTCGAAGGCGGCATCGGTGCACGGCGAGGTCCCAGAACTGGTGCTGCAGCACCACCGTCATCTCGTGCGGATATTCGGCGATGAGCCGCGGCGAGATGCGCACGCCCGGATAAGCGCGTCGAACGTCACGAAGAAATGGTGCTCGCCCGGAAGCCCGGCCTGCGCCACTTCCGTCAGCACCTTCTTGACGACGCCGCGCAGCGCCTCCTGCACGAGCACGTCGTAGCGGATCAGGTCTTCTGCCATCGGCGCGAACGTAGTGGCAGCTTCGCGCGCTTGCAACAAGCCAGGGAGGGGAAGTGGAGGCTTCTGTTGCCAGGTGCCTCCGAACCCCGCCTGAAAGTGCTACCCCTCAGGGCTTGAATTCCGATACCCAGACCGCTTACGCGGCGAGGGCCACCGGAGCATAGTTGTCATTTGCAACTATATGTTTGGCCCGATAACGGCGGGTACCATACCGAGCGAAAAAGCGACCTTTACGCCCTCGTCGATCCTGTTTCGCCCCCATCATCAGCCCTGCGAAGCTTTCGCGAAGCAGGGTTCATGGTGGAGGCGCCGGGTACTGCCCCCGGGTCCGATAGGTTTATTACGTAGCCCGTTTATCGCCATAGCCGGGTTGCCCCGGCACCTGGGAATATAAGGTTTTCCGGCCGCCATTAAAAGCGGCACGGCCTGGGCTGGTTTCCCCGATCTTCTCGCGTTGGGCGCTGCCCGAATAGGCGGACGACGGGAATCGCACTACATTTCCCCCGATGCGCCAATATCTCGATCTCCTCCGCCGCGTGCTCGACGACGGCGTCGAAAAATCCGACCGGACCGGCACCGGCACGCTTTCCGTCTTCGGCCACCAGATGCGCTTCGACCTGGCCGACGGCTTCCCGCTCGTCACCACCAAGAAGCTGCACGTGAAGTCGATCATCCACGAGCTTCTGTGGTTCCTCGCCGGCGACACCAACATCCGCACCCTGAAAGAGAACGGCGTCCGCATCTGGGACGAATGGGCGGACGAGAACGGCGACCTCGGGCCGATCTACGGCAAGCAGTGGCGCTCCTGGGCTGCGCCCGACGGCCGCGTCATCGACCAGATTTCCGATGTCGTTGCGGCAATCCGCAAGAACCCGGATTCGCGCCGCCTGATCGTCACCGCCTGGAACCCGGCCGACATCGACAAGATGGCGCTGGCGCCCTGCCATTGCCTGTTCCAGTTCTACGTCGCGGAAGGGAAGCTCTCCTGCCAGCTCTACCAGCGCTCCGCCGACATCTTCCTCGGCGTGCCCTTCAACATCGCCTCCTATGCGCTGCTGACGATGATGGTGGCGCAGGTGACCGGGCTGAAGCCGGGCGACTTCGTGCACACCTTCGGCGACGCGCATCTCTATCTGAATCACCTCGAGCAGGCGCGCGAGCAATTGAGCCGCGAGCCGCGCAAGCTGCCGACGATGCGGCTCAACCCGGAGGTCCACCGCATCTTCGACTTCGTCTACGGCGACTTCGAGCTTCTCGGCTACGACCCGCATCCGCACATCAAGGCGGAGGTCTCGGCGTAGCCTTGAAGCGGCCGCTGGCGCACGCCACTTGCATTGCGCCCAAGCTGGAACATGTGCGATTGTATGTGTGGAGGTTCACACATGGCGACGAATCTGTCCATTGATCCCGGACTGATCGAAAGAGCGCTTGAGGTCAGCGGGGAGCGCACGAAAAAGGCAGCTGTCACAAAGGCGCTGCAAGAGTTCATCGCGCGTCGGCGACAGAAGCGCCTCCTCGACCTGATGGGCAAGCTCGAGTGGGACGAGTCTTATGACTACCGCGCGGAACGCACGCGCAATTGAGCCTGTTCGTCGACACGAGCGTCTGGTCCCTCGCCTTTCGGCGGGACGCGCCTGCCCACGGCGCGGAGGTCGGTGCGCTCGTCGGGGCAATCGAAGCTGGCGACACGATCGTGACGACGGGGCTCGTCCTTCAGGAACTCCTGCAAGGGTTCGCGGGGCCAAAAGCGCGCGACCAGATTCTCGACCGGTTCTCTGCCGTCCCATTTCTCACGCCCGACCGTGACGACCACGCCCGCGCGGCGGAGCTGCGAAATCGCTGCCGGCGGAGCGGCATTCAGATTGGCACGATCGACGCGCTACTGGCTGAGTTGTGCATCCGACACGACCTCGCGATGCTGACGAGTGACGGCGATTTCAAACGGATTGCCGCCCACAGCGCGTTGAGGGTGTGGACGGCTCCGGCATGACCGTCGGAGAGGCCGCTTGACCCGTATCGCCCTCGTCGCCGCCGTCGCGGAGAACGGCGTGATCGGCGCGAACGGCGGCCTGCCGTGGCGCGTCAAGGCCGACATGCGGAAGTTCCGCGCGATCACCATGGGAAAGCCCGTCGTCATGGGCCGCAAGACCTTCGAATCGATCGGGCGCGTGCTCGACGGCCGCGACGTGATCGTGGTGACGCGGCAGCCCGAATTCGGCGGCCCCGGCATCTTTGTCGCGGCAAATCTCAAGGAGGCGCTGGCGCTCGGGGAAGCACGCGCGGCCGCGCGCGGCGCCGACGAGATCTGCGTCGTCGGCGGCGGCGAAGTCTACCGCGAAGCCCTGCCGCTCGCCGAAACCCTTCTCATCACGCAAGTCGCGGCAAAGCCCGCCGGCGACACCTGCTTCCCGGAAATCGAATCGGAGGATTGGATGGAGATTTCGCGCGAGCCGCTTCCGGCAAGCGAAGGCGACACGGCGGCCGCGGTGCACGTCATCTATCGAAGACGCCGTTAAGTCTTCCCGGCCTTTGGCGAAACCCGCGCAGTGCGCGGCGTTGCCAGCCCTGGCCCGCGTCCCTATAACCCGCGGCACGCGTCGCGGGGGGCCGCGGACGAGAAGGAGCACGGATGCCCTGGAGCAACAATTCCGGCGGGGGCGGCTGGAAAGGTGGAGGCGGAGGGCCGTGGGGCGGGGGTCCGCAGCAACGGGGCCCGCAGCCGCCCGATCTCGAAGAGCTTTTGAAGCGCAGCCAGGATCGGCTGCGCAACGTGCTTCCGGGCGGCGGGCGCAGCAACGCGCTCGTCGGCGTGCTCATCGTCCTGGCGCTCGTCCTCGTCTGGGCCTTCAACAGCCTCTACATGGTGCAGCCGGACGAGCTCGGTCAGGAGCTCGTCTTCGGCAAGCCGAAGCAGGGGTCGCGACGCAGGGCCTGCATTTCATCTTCTGGCCGGTGGAGACCGTCGAGAAGGTCTCCACGCGCGTGCAGCGCGAGTTCTTCGGCTCCGACGCCGCGCGCCGCAACGCCACCGACACCAGCCTGATGCTCTCCGGCGACCAGAACATCGTCGACATCAATTTCTCGGTGCTGTGGCGGGTGAGCGATCCGAAGAAGTATCTGTTCGACGTCAACGAGCCGGACGCGTTCCTGCGCCGCGTGGCGGAAAGCGCCATGCGCGAGCTTGTCGGCCGCTCGACCGCGGAAGAAGTGCGCACCGAGCGCCGCGCCGAGGTGGAAGAGGGCGTTCGCGAACTGCTTCAAAAGACGCTCGACACTTACGACGCCGGCATCTCCATCGTCGGCGTGCAGCTTGAGCGCGCCGATCCGCCGGCCGAAGTCGCCGACGCGTTCGAGGAGGTGCAGCGCGCGCAGCAGGACCTCGACCGCTTCCAGCGCGAGGCCGAGCAATACGCCAACAAGCGGCTCGGCGACGCGCGCGGCGAGGCGGCGCAGGTGACGGAGACGGCGCAGGGCTACAAGCAGCAGGTCGTGGCCGAGGCGGAAGGCGAATCGCAGCGCTTCCTCTCGGTCCTCACCGAATACGAGCAGGCCAAGGACGTGACCCGCACCCGTCTCTATCTGGAGACGATGGAAAAGGTGTTCCGCAATTCCAACAAGATCATCCTGGAGGGCGGATCCGGCGTGCTTCCCTATCTGCCGCTCGATCAGCTGCAGCGGAACAGGCCGGCGCCGACCGCGCCAGTCGGCGCCCGCGAGCGGCACCCAGGCACAGACGGGAGCGGGCCAATGAGACGCGCTTCCATCCTCCTGATCGGTCTCGCGATCGTCGCCTTCCTCGTCTATTCGTCGGTCTTCATCGTCAATCCGCGCGAGCAGGCGCTGGTCTTGCGCTTCGGCGAGATCACGCGCGTCATCCAGAAGCCCGGCATCTATTTCAAGCTGCCCACGAACTTCGTCGACACGGTTCAGATCATCGAGAACCGGCTGCTCAGCTTCGACCTTGAGGACATCCGCGTGCAGGTGCGCGACGGCCGGCGCTACATCGTCGACGCCTTCGTCGCCTTCAAGATCACCGATCCCGCGCAAGTTCCGCGAGAACGTGTCGGGCAGCCTCGATATCGCGCGCGAGAACATGCGCACCCGGCTCGACGCGGCGCTGCGCCGCGTCTACGGCCAGCGCAGCTTCGAGGCGGCGCTTTCGGAGCAGCGCGGCGAGATGATGCTGGAGGTCAGGGACCAGCTGCGTCCGCTGACCGCGGAAGTCGGCATCGAGGTCGTCGACGTTCGCATCAAGCGCACCGACCTTCTGCCGGAAGTGTCGCAGCAGACATTCGAGCGCATGCGCGCCGAGCGCCTGGCCGAGGCGGCGCAGCTTCGCGCCCGCGGCACCGAGCTTGCCGCCCGCATCCGCGCCGAAGCCGACCGCGAGGCGGTGGTGACGGTGGCGGAGGCGGAGCGCGAGGCGGAAATCCTGCGCGGCCAGGGCGACGCGGAGCGCAGCCGCATCTTCGCCGAGGCCTATCAGCGCGATCCGTCCTTCTTCGAGTTTTATCGCTCGATGCGGGCCTACGAGCAGGCGCTGCCGGCGAACAACACCTCGCTCGTCCTCTCGCCCGACTCGGAGTTCTTCCGCTTCTTCAAGAGCGACCGCGCCGGCGCGACCGCGAGCGGTGGTGCCGCGCCTGGTTCAGGAGGCACGTCCGAGAGCATGCCGGCGGAAGCCGGCACGCCTGAAAATGCGCCCGCAGAGCCCAGCGCCGGCACCGGCACCGAAGGAGCTTCTACGGAGACCGCGCCTGCCGCTGAGGCGCCGGCACCTGCGGCAGAACCGCCCACGCCTGCGGCAGAACCGCCGCGCCTCCGACGGAGCGCCGGCACCTGCCGCTCCCGCTCCGGCGCAATGAGCGAAATCGCCACGGCGCTCGGGCTTGTTCTTGTATTGGAAGGGGCGCTTTACGCGCTCTTTCCCGATCTGATGAAGCGCATGGCGCAGCAGGTCATCCAATCGCCAGGAGACACGCTCAGGGTTGCGGGCGTAGTATCGGCCGCGATCGGCGTCGCGCTCGTCTGGCTGGTGCGCGGGTGAAGCAAATGTGAAGCGGCGGGCCGTGCATTCGCCCGGATTTGCGTCAAAATCCCGTCGCGTCTCGGCGGAGAGATTCGGAAATGAGCTTTGGTTTGATCTGGCGGGGGGCCCTGGCGGTCGGGCTGATCGCGGCCTCGGTGTCGGCAATGGCGGCGCCGGCCGGGCCGTGGCAAGGCTTGCGCCCCCATGCGCGGGCGATCCCCGTGCAGCAGAGCGAGCCGCCGGCGACGGAGCCTGCCGCCCCGGCCGAAGCCACCACGCCGCCGCCGCCGATCCTGCCGGCGCCGCACTTGCCGGGCGACAATCCTGTTGTCACCCTCCCGCCCAGGAGGAACCGACGGAGAGGGCGGCGACGTCGGTCGCTCCCGGCATCCCCGTCGCCAGCAACGGCGCGGTCTTCTCCTTCGCCGATCTCGCCGAGCAGCTGCTCGACTCCGTCGTCTATATCTCGACCTCGCAGCGCGTCGCCATTTCGCGGCGGACGCCGACGCCGGACGCGCCGAACAGCCAGGACGCTCCGAGCGACCAAGGCACGCCGGATGGCCAGGACAAGCCACCGAACGCCGCCCCGGGCGACGATTTCTTCGACAACTTCTTCGACAACAACAACGGCGCGACGGCGCGCAGGCGGTGCAGTCGCTCGGCTCCGGCTTCGTCATCGATCCGTCCGGCCTGATCGTCACCAACAACCACGTGATCGCCGACGCCGACGAGATCGTCGCCAACTTCGCCAACGGCGGAGAAACTGGAGCCAAGGTCGTCGGCATCGACGACAAGACCGACCTCGCGCTTCTCAAGGTGGATTCGCCGACGCCGCTTGAAGGCGGCGGAATTCGGCCGCTCCGACAAGCTGCGCGTCGGCGACTGGGTGCTGGCGATCGGCAACCCGTTCGGGTTCGGCGGCACGGTCACCGCCGGCATCGTCTCGGCGCTCGACCGCGACATCAATTCCGGTCCCTACGACCACTACATCCAGACCGACGCCTCCATCAACCGCGGCAATTCCGGCGGGCCGCTCTTCAACATCGAAGGCGAGGTGGTCGGCATCAACACGGCGATCATGTCGCCGACCGGCGGCTCGATCGGCATCGGCTTCTCCGTGCCCTCCGAGATCGCCGTGCCGGTTATCGAGCAGCTGCGCCGCTTCGGCGAGGTCCGGCGCGGCTGGATCGGCGTGCGCATCCAGGACGTGACCGACGACGTGGCCGAGGGGCTCGGCATGGACCGCGCGACGGGCGCCTTCATCGCCGGGATGACGGCGGACGGTCCGGCGGCGAAGGCCGGCGATCAAGGAAGGCGACGTCGTCGTCGAGTTCAACGGCAAGAAGGTCGACACGATGCGCGCGCTGCCGCGGCTCGTCGCCGACACGCCGCCCGGCGACACCGTCGACTTGGTCGTGATTCGCGACGGCGAGCGCGTCACGCTCTCGATCGAGGTCGGGCTGTTGCAGGACGAGCCGGTGCAGAAGGCGTCGCTTTCGCCGGGCGAGCAACAGGGCGACTCTGCGACGCCGCCCGACGACGCGGCGCAGATGTTCGGCCTGACGCTCGGCGCGATCACCGACGAGGCGCGCAAGGCATTCTCGATCGACGGCAGCGTCGAAGGCGTGCTTGTCGACCGCCGTCGATCCTGGCAGCGAGGCGGAGGCGAAGAGCCTGAAGCCCGGCGAGGTCATCGTGCAGGTCAACCAGCCCGACGTCTCGACTCCGGAGGACGTGGTCGCCCGCATCGAGGAGCTGAAGTCGGAGGGCCGCCGCTCGGTGATGCTGCTCGTCTCCGGCACCGACAACAAGCTGCGCTTCGTGTCGCTGCGCTTCGAGGACGCGCCGTAGCCGCGGCGTTGCTGGTCGTGGGCCTCCGTTCGGCCGACTTTAAAAGTCGCGGGGCAGCGCTAGCCGCCGACGAACTCCTCGCGCGGAAAAGCCCTGCAGGAAAAGTATTCCGCTCAGATCGGCGTGGTCGATCGTCGGCGTCGGCGACGGCGCGCAGCGCCGGCTTGGCGTGGTAGGCGACGCCGAGCCCGGCGCGCCGCACCATCGCCGGCGTCGTTGGCGCCGTCGCCGACGGCGAGCGTCTCATCCGGCTCAAGGCCAAGCGCGTCGGTCAGCGTCCGCGCAGCGCCGCCTCCTTCGCCTCCGCGCCGAGGATCGGCTCGGCGACGCGCGCCAGTGAAGACGTCCGCCCTCGGCAAGCAGCGTGTTCGCGCGCGTCTCGTCGAAGCCGATCCGCCGCGCCACCGGCTCGACGAAGGCGGTGAAGCCGCCGGAGACGAGCGTCGTGTGCGCGCCCGCGGCGCGCATCGTCGCGACCAGCGTGCGTCGCGCCGGGCGTGATGGTGATCCGGGTCGCGAGCACCTTTCCGACGACGCTCGCCGGCAGGCCCCGCAGCAGCGCGACGCGCTCGCGCAGCGCCGGCGCGAAGGCGATCTCGCCGCGCATGGCGCGCTCGGTGATCGCCGCGACCTCGTCGCGCAGGCCCACGCTCGGCCGCGAGCTCGTCGATGCATTCCTGCCCGATCATGGTGGAATCCATGTCGGCGAGGAGGAGCTTCTTGCGGCGGTCTTCCGCCGGACGACGTTCACGTCGAGCGGGCGGCCGGCAAGCGCGGCGCGCGCCGCGTCGCGCGCCCGCGCCGGCATCGCCGTCGAAGGGAATCGTCGCAGGCCTCGTCCGGCCGAAAGCCACACCGGCGCGCCGGGTGCGGCACCGGCTTGCTTGAGCGCGCTGCGCGCGCGCTTTCAACGTCGGGCGGTGCCGAGCGGCGCCTTCGATTCTGGCGGCGATGAGCGATAGGACAAAGGCGCATGGAGATTTCGTTCGACGCAATCGGGTCGGCGCGCGCCGTGCTGATAGCCGGGCCGACCGCGAGCGGCAAGTCGGCAGCGGCGCATGCGCCTCGCCGAGGACGCGGCGGCGCGCGGCCGCGAAGGCGTGGATCGTCAACGCCGACGCGATGCAGGTCTACGACGCGCTTCGCGTCATCACCGCGCGGCCGGGCGAGGCGGAGGAAGCGCGGGTGCCGCACCGGCTCTACGGCGCACGTTCCGCCCGAGACGCGCTACTCGGTCGGCGGCCTGGCTCGCCGACGCTCAGGGGCGCGCTTGAGCGAGGCCGAGAGGTGCGGGCGCGCTTGCCAATCGTGGTCGGCGGCACCGGCCTTTATTTCAAGGCGCTGACGCAAGGCCTCGCCAGCGTTCCCGCGATCCCGCGCGGAAATCCGCGCCGCATTGGACGGCGCGGCTCGCGGCAGAGGGCGCAGCGCGGCTGCATGCGCGCGCTCGAAGCGCGCGACCCGGCGTCCGCGGCGGCGATCCGCACCGAGCGACCCGCAGCGCATCCTGCGCGCGCTTGAGGTGCTCGAGGCGACCGGGACGGCCGCTTTCGGAGTGGCAGCGGGAAAAGAGCATGCCGCCGCTCCTTCCCGTCGGCCGACGCGGCGCGCTTCGTGCTCGAGCCGGACCGCGCCGAGACCCTTCACCGGCGGATCGAGGCGCGCTTCGACCGCATGGTCGAAGCCGGCGCGCTGGAAGAGGTGAGGGCGCTGCTTGCGCGGCCTCGACGCGCGACTTGCCGGCCATGAAGGCGATCGGCGTCCGAGCATTCGCGGCCTATCTCCGCGGCGAGACTCCGCTCGATGCCGCGGTCGCGGCGGCGAAGACGGAGACGCGGCGCTACGCCAAGCGGCAGTCAACCTGGTTCCGCAACCAGATGCCGGACTGGCCGCGGATGGCCGGCTAAGCATGCAGGTGGTTCCGCCCCGTCGCAGCGTCGGAGGAACCGATGCGCGTCATCGATGGTGCGGTCGGACCGCGACGAGCTCGCGCGCGCCTGCCAGCATTCGACCGCGTCGGCGTCGATCCTCTTGAGCGCCGTCTTGCTGCCCTTCGGAGCGTAGACGAGATGGCGGATCTCGGCGAGCGGCGCCGGCCGGCCGAAGAGGTAGCCCTGCGCCTGCGCGCAGGCCTCGCTGTTCAGGAATTCGCGCTGCTCCTCGTTCTCCACGCCCTCGGCGAGCACCGGGATGTCGAGGCTGCGGCCGAGGCCGAGCACCGCGGTCACGATCACCGTCGCCTGCTGCCGCGAGCCGATCTTGTCGACGAAGCTCTTGTCGATCTTGAGCTTGTCGAACGGGAAGGCCTGCAGCGTCGACAGCGACGAATAGCCGGTGCCGAAATCGTCCATGGCGATCGCGACGCCGAGCGCCTTGATCCGCCGCAGCATGTCGAGCGTGCGCTGCAGGTCCTCGATCAGCGCGCTCTCGGTGATCTCAAGCTCCAGCCGGCGCCGGCGGCATGCCGGTCTCGATCAGGACTTCGTGGATCAGCTCCGGCAGGTTGGCGAGCTTGAACTGGATCGGCGAGATGTTGACGGCGACCGTGTAGGGCTTGCGTCCAGCCGCGCCGCCTCCTTGCACACCTTGCGCAGGATCCATTCGCCGAGATGCAGGATCAGGTCGGTCTCCTCGGCGATCGGGATGAACTGCGACGGGCGCGATATAGCCGTGGGTCGGATGGTTCCAGCGGGCGAGCGCCTCGAAGCCGATGATCTCGCCGGTCGCGATCGACGCCTGCGCCTGGTAGTGCACCTCAAGCTCGTCGTTCTCGATCGCCTGCGTCAGCTGCTGCGCCAGGATGCGCCGCTCGCGCACCGTCTCGTCCATGTCGGGCGTGAAGAAGCAGGCGCGGGCGCGGCCGTGCTCCTTGGCGCGATAGAGCGCGAGGTCGGCATTGGCGAGGAGCTTGCGGGTGTCGTCGCCGTCGCGCGGATAGACCGCGACGCCGATGGTGAGCCCGACATGGAAGGGCTGGCCCGACAGAAGCACCGGCTTGGAGAAGACCTCGAGCAGCTTGTCGGCGAGGCGCGCGGCGGAGGCCGGCTGGTGCGCGCCCGGTCTGCACGATGACGAACTCGTCGCCGCCGAGGCGCGCGGCGAACTCGGTGTGCGAGAGAAGCGCGGTGATGCGCGACGCCGTCGCCTTCAGGAGCTCGTCGCCGGCGGCGTGGCCGTGCACGTCGTTGATCTCCTTGAAGCGGTCGAGATCGACGATCATCAGCGCCAGCTCGCCGTCGCGCGCCTTCATGGAGGCGATGTCGTTCTCCAGCCGATCCTGGAAGGAGGCGCGGTTCGGCAAGCCGGTCAGCGTGTCGAAATGCGCGAGGAAGAGGATGCGCTGCTCGGCGGCGCGCCGCTCGCGCAGGTCGCGGACGGCGAAGATCCTGCGCACCGCGCCTTCCGCTTCGGTGTTGCGCGAGATGACTTCGACCGGGAATCGGACCGTCGTCGGTGCGAAGCTGCGCCTCGAAGCGCTCCGCATCGCGGTCGCCGGTATAGTCGAGGATTTCCCAGATCGGCGTGTTGACGAGCCTTGCCGCACAGATCGGGCCGACCAGCGCGCGGACGCTCTCGTTGAAGTCGAGGATCGTCGTGCCGTCGGTGAGGATGAGCCCCTCGACCGAGGCATTGGCGATGTTCTTGAGCTGCGTCTGCGCTTCCTTGCGCGCGCCGCGCGCGATCATCGTCGTGGCGACGCCGGTGCCGACCAGCAGCATCACCATGGCGGCGACGAAATAGCCGAGGATGGTCGGGTCGATCGTCTTCGGCGGGATCGGGATCGTCGTGTTCGGCGTGATCGTGATCGCCGCCATGCCGACGAAGTGCATGATGGAGATGCCGGCGGCGAGCAGCAGCGGCGCGATGATCTGGACGTTGCGCCCTTCGTTCCGGGCGCGGCCGATGGCAAGCATCGCGCAGGCGACGCAAAGCACCGCGCCCATGAAGAGCAGCGTCGGGTTCCAGTCGATCTTGCCGGCGATCTCGAAGGCTCGCCATGGCGGTGAAATGCATGCCGACGGCGGCCAGGCCGACGACGCCGCCGCCGACCAGCCCCGCCGTGGCCCGGCCCGTAGGCGGCGATCACCATGCCGATCGTGGCAAGCAGCACGCGCGACGAAGAACGCGCCGCCGGTCAGCGCCGGGTCGTAGCCGAGGCTGATGTCGGGCTGGAAGGCGAGCAGCGCCACGAAATGCGTGGTCCACATGACCGCGCCGGCGGAGAAGCCGGAGAGGAACAGCCAGCCGCTGCGGCCCTGGCCGTGCATCTCGCGCGCCTGCGCGAAGAGGAAGAGCGTGATGAAGCTTCCGAGCGCGCAGATCGCGGTCGCGAGCAGAACGAGCTTCGGATCGTGGCTCTGCAGAACCTGGTTGCCGGCGAGGAACACGGGGGACCCCTCAAAAATGCGATAAGTTTTCCTGGTCGAATAGACGCGAAAGCCGTGAAGACGAGGTTAGGTGGGAGGCTTAACAAGGTGTTTCGCGGCGTGCTGAACGGCGCGGCGGACGCGCTGTATCGGCTTCCAGTCGCGAGGCGCGGACGAGCGCCGTGACGGCGCAGTCAAGCGACGGCCCGCCGCGAGGCGATGCGGTCGGAAAGGAGCTGCGCGACCTCCGCCGCCGGCCGCGGCAGGCCGAAGAAATAGCCCTGCACCTCGGTGCAGCCCTCGATTCGTACGCGCTCCAACTGCTCAGCGGTCTCCACGCCCTCCGCGGTCGTCGTTATGCCGAGGCTCTTGCCGAGCGCCGCGACCGCGCGGACGATGGCGATGCTGTCTTCGTGTTTCGCCAGGTCGCGGATGAAAGAGCGGTCGATCTTGATCTTGTCGAAGGGGAATTTCCTGAGATAGCTCAGCGACGAATAGCCGGTCCCGAAATCGTCCATCGAGATGCGCGCGCCGAGGTCGCGCAGCTGATGCAGCGTGCTGAGCGTCCCCTCGCTATCCTGCAGGAGAACGGTCTCGGTGATCTCCAGCTCCAGCCGGTTGGGGGCAAGGCCCGATTCCGCAAGCGCTGCCGTTATCACGGGAACGAAGTTGCTGCTGCGAACCTGCACCGGCGACAGGTTGATCGCGACCTTCACGTCCTCCGGCCATTGGGCTGCTTCCATGCAGGCCTGCCGCGCCACCCACTCGCCGAGCGGCACGATGAGTCCCGTCTCTTCGGCGACCGGGATGAAGTCGGCCGGCGCGATAGGGCCGCGGACGGGATGCTGCCAGCGCAGCAGCGCCTCAAATCCCTGGATCCGGCCGGTGGCGAGATTGACGATCGCCTGGTAGTGCAGCTCGAACTCGTTTGATGCGATCGCGGCCCTGAGGTCCGCTTCAAGCGCCCGCCGCGCCTGCATGCGCGCGTCCATCTCCGGCTCGAAGAAGCGATACGTCGCGCGGCCGTCAGTCTTCGCCCGGTAGAGCGCCATGTCGGCGTTCTTCATGAGCCGGTGGGCGTCGGCGCCGTCGCCGGGTGCAATCGCAATTCCGATGCTGGCGTCGACCACCACTTGGTGGCCGTCGAGATTGCACGGGGCGCCGACCGCCTCGATGATGCGACGAGCGAGCGCCGTCGCTTCGACCAGGCTGGCCCGCGCCACCCATTTGCACGATGGCGAATTCGTCGCCGCTCAGCCGCGCCACCATGTCGGCTTCGCGCACACAGCTCCGCAATCGCATCGCGACCTCGCAAAGCAACAGGTCGCCGACATGATGGCCGACCGTGTCGTTGATGCTCTTGAAACGGTCGAGATCGAGAAAGAGGATGGCGACGCCATCACCCTCACCGAGACCGGCGAGCGCTTTTTCGAGTTGGTCGCGAAAGGCCACGCGGTTCGGCAGGCGGGTCAGCGAATCGTGGCGGACCATGAAGGCGATCTTCGCTTCCGCTTCGCGCCGGTCGGTGATGTCCTGATGCGTCGCGACCCATCCCCCGTCGCTGAGCGGCACGTAGCCGAGCAGGAACACGTGGCCGTCCTCCTGCTCGATGATCGTCTCCGCGGGCTCGCCGCGCTCCACGATCTCCGCCAAGCGCGCAAACAGCGCCGGTTCGCCCATCGACGGATGGTTGCCGGCGGCGATTCGGTTGTCGACGATCTCGTCAAGGCTCATGCCGGGTCGGACTTTGTCGTGCGGAATCCGGTAGAGGTCCGCGTAGCGCGTGTTGGAGACGAGCAACCGGCGGTCGGGGCCGAACATGCACAGGCCCTGCGACATGTTGTTGATCGCGACGGAGAAGCGGGCGATCTGCATGTCGCGGTCGTGCTCTGTAGAGCTGATTTCTGCTTCCGCCTCGGCGAGCGCCAGTCGCGCGCGGTCGTACTTCACGGTGAGGAAGCAGGCGGCGGCGATGATCGCGATGGCAAGCAGCCAGCAGACCGCAAAGGCGATGAGGTCGACGCCGGGCGAGGGTGGAGCGAGGACATAGGCGGAAGCCGCGACCGCCATCGCGGCGGCCCCCAGCAGGAATCCGGCGGCGCGCGCGCGAGCGCCTGCGAGCTTGCCCGAGCCAGCCGCGTCTTCGCCCCTGTTAAGCATCGATGGGCACACGCTTTTCTGCGTTTGGTGGAATTCGATAGATAGGCCGAATCCGCTAAGGAAGTCGTAAAGCTTCGAGCGAGAAAGCAAGCATGGAGGGTGACGCTTTCTTGGCTTTGATGGTTCTGCGTTCGCTCGCGGCCCGGCATCTCGGCGCTTGACCGCAACAACTGCGCGCCGCTAAAAGACCCGTGCCATGAAGCGTGAGCTTATCGTAAAGTTGCGCACCGCCGGGGCGGCTCGCTAGAGTTGCCGCGATCGGTGGTGCGCGTCGCAAGGGTCCCGTCGGGGCCCTTTTTTGTTGTTCCGGGGCGGACGCGCCCGAATCTGGAGTGAGGGGAATGCCAGAGCAGATGACCGGCGCCGAGATGGTCATAAGAGCGCTTGTCGATCAGGGCGTGGAGCACCTTTTCGGATATCCGGGGGGTGCGGCACTTCCGATCTACGACGCGCTGATCCAGCAGGAGAAGGTGAAGCACATCCTGGTCCGCCACGAGCAGGGCGGCGGGCACGCGGCGGAGGGCTATGCCCGCTCGTCGGGCAAGCCCGGCGTGGTGCTCGTCACCTCCGGTCCGGGCGCCACCAACATGGTGACGGCGCTGACCGACGCGATGATGGATTCCATTCCGCTCGTGTGCATCACGGCGCAGGTGCCGACGCATCTGATCGGCTCCGACGCCTTCCAGGAATGCGACACGGTCGGCATCACGCGTCCCTGCACCAAGCACAATTGGCTGGTGAAGGACGTGAACGACCTCGCGCGCGTTCTGCACGAGGCGTTCTACGTTGCGACGACGGGGCGGCCGGGTCCGGTCGTCGTCGACATCCCGAAGGATGTGCAGTTCGCCAAGGGCACGTATTGGGGGCCGAAGGAGGTCCGCCGCGGGCATACCGGCTATCGCCCGGCCGGGAAGGGCTCGGCAGAGGCGATCCGCCATGCCGTCGCGCTGATGGCGCGCGCCGAGCGCCCGGTCTTCTATACCGGCGGCGGCGTCATCAATGCCGGTCCGAGGGCGAGCCAGCTCCTGCGCGAGCTCGTCGCGGCGACCGGCTTTCCGATCACCTCCACGCTGATGGGCCTCGGCGCCTATCCCGCCTCCGGCGAGAACTGGCTCGGCATGCTCGGCATGCACGGCACCTACGAAGCCAACATGGCGATGCACGATTGCGACGTGATGATCTGCATCGGCGCGCGCTTCGACGACCGCATCACCGGGCGCACCGACGCCTTCTCGCCCGGCTCGCGCAAGATCCATGTCGACGTCGACGCATCCTCCATCAACAAGAACATCCGCGTCGACGTGCCGATCATCGGCGATGCCGCGCAGGTCATGGAGGACATGCTGATCGTCTGGAAGAAGGAGGTCGGCAAGCCGCGCGAAAAGGCGACACGCAAGTGGTGGGATCAGATCGCGCGCTGGCGGGCGCGGAACTCGCTCGCCTACCGGCCTTCCGAACGCACGATCATGCCGCAATACGCCATCCAGCGCCTCTATCAGGCGACCAAGGACCGCGACGTCTACATCACCACCGAGGTCGGCCAGCACCAGATGTGGGCGGCGCAGTTCTATCGCTTCGAGGAGCCGAACCGCTGGATGACCTCCGGCGGCCTCGGCACCATGGGCTACGGCCTGCCGGCCGCGGTCGGCGTGCAGGTGGCGCACCCGAAGAGCCTCGTCATCGACATTGCCGGCGACGCCTCGGTGCTGATGACGATGCAGGAGATGTCGACCGCCGTTCAGCACGATCTGCCGATCAAGATATTCATCCTGAACAACCAGTACATGGGCATGGTCAGGCAGTGGCAGCAGCTTCTGCACGGCAACCGCCTGTCGCACTCCTACACGGACTCGCTGCCGGACTTCGTGAAGCTCGCCGAGGCCTATGGCTGCGTCGGCTTGCGCGCCGAGCACCCGGCGGACCTCGACGGCGCCATCGACGAGATGATCAAGGTGAAGAAGCCCGTGCTCTTCGACTGCCGCGTGGCCAATCTGGAGAACTGCTTCCCGATGATCCCGTCGGGCAAGGCGCACAACGAGATGCTGCTGCCGGCCGAGGCGACCGACGAGGCGGTCGTGGCGGAGTCCTTCGCCGGCGGCAAGGCGCTCGTCTAGCGGCACGCGATCATGGCCACGCCGCTTCCCCGCGCCACCGACTACGTGCTCCTGGTCGCGCTCGCCGCGATCTGGGGCGGGTCGTTCATGCTGATCAAGCTTGCGATCGGCAGCGTGCCGCCCATCACCGTGACGGCGGCGCGGGTGGTGATCGGGGCGCTTGTGTTCGTGGCGATCGTCTACCTCAGTGGGCGCCGGCTGCCCGTCGACCCGCGGTTTTGGGTGACGGCGGCGCTGTCCGCTTTCTTCGGCCTCGCCCTGCCGTTCTCGCTGATCGCTTGGGGCGAGGGGCGCATCGATGCCGGGCTGGCGGCCATCCTGATGGCCGGCATGCCGCTGTTGACGCTCATCCTGGCGCGCTTTGCGGGGAACGAGCCGTTCACAATCAACAAGCTGATCGGCGTCGGCTTCGGGATTGTCGGGCTCGTCATCCTCATCGGCCCGGAGAAGCTCGCCACGCTTGGGGGCGACACCACGCGCCAGCTCGCCGTGCTTGGCGCTTCGCTCTGCTACGCGGTGAACGCGGTGGTGACGAAGCGCATCGCCGGCGGCGATTCCTACACGGTCTCCGCGGCCATCCTGCTTGCCGGAACGGCCATGCTCCTGCCGGTGAGCCTTGTGCTCGAAGCGCCGTGGACGCTGCATCCGACCGGCGTGGCGTGGCTGGCGCTCTTCGCACTCGGCCTTTTCCCGACCGGGTTCGCGAGCCTCCTGATGCTCGCGATCCTGCGGCGCCAGGGCGCCGGCTTCTTCGGCCAGATCAACTTCCTCGTGCCGCTCTTCGGGGTGGCATGGGCCTTCGTCATCCTCTCCGAGCGCCCGCCCGCTTCGGCGCTGACTGCGCTCGCCGTCATTCTTCTCGGGGTCGCCATCTCGCGCGGAGCGCTGCGGCAGCCGAGATATTCAATCGTGGAGACGCCCAGATGAACGACACACCGACCGGCAATCCCGGTGTCCTGCCGCCCGCCTCCGCCTATTTCATCGAGGACAGGCACGATCCGAAGGAGACGCACACGCTCTCCGTCGTCGTCGACAACGAGCCGGGCGTTCTCGCGCGCGTCATCGGTCTTTTCTCCGGGCGCGGCTACAACATCGAGAGCCTCACCGTGTCGGAGACGCAGCATGAGCAGCACCTCTCGCGCATCACCGTGGTAACGACCGGCACGAAGGCGATCCTCGAGCAGATCAGGAGTCAGCTCGACCGCCTCGTTTCCGTACACCGCGTGACCGATCTCACGGCGCTTGCGCTGGTGCGCAATCAGGACAAGCCGCTCGAGCGCGAGCTGGCGCTGGTCAAGGTCGCCGGTACCGGCGTCGAGCGGATCGAGGCGCTGCGCCTTGCCGACGCCTTCAAGGCCGAGGTCGTCGACGCGACGACCGGGCACTTCATCTTTCAACTCACCGGCCGCACCTCGAAGATCGAGCAGTTCGTCGCCATCATGCAGCCGCTCGGCCTGGTGGAGGTCTGCCGCACCGGCGTCGCCGCTTTGGGGCGCGGCGTGGAGGCGATGTAGAGACTGCCCTCGGCGCTAACGGTGGAAAAAATGTCGCAAAGCGTAGCTCCTCGACCGCCTACGACAATTCGTTACGATTTCCCCTGCCACCTGGGATTGACGTCGGCGAGCCGTCCCGTAGCTCTCGCCCCGAGAGGGAGCGATGACAATGAAGGGACGAAAGCATGACCCGTAATCTTTCGGCGCCGACAGTGGCGGCGCTCGTCACTTCCGCGGCGCTTCTCGCCGCGCTCGCCGCGGCACCGGGTGCGGCAGCGCACGACATGCACGCCCTCGGCGACGGCAAGATTTCCAACGCGCCGAAGCGGGGCTACCTGTTCTCGTGCCAGCAGCAGTTCTCTGCGGCCGCGGCCGGCGCGCGGGCAAGCGTTCCGTGGATCACGGGCGGCAGCTACGACCTCAGCCAAAAACCGACCATCGACGGAAACGTCTACTGGCCGAATGCCGAGGTTTCGGCGACGCGCGAGGGCGACACGCGCGTTGTCAGGGCGAACAACCTGCCGACCCACGCGACCGGCGTCTTCCCGGTCTCCCCGAGCGACCCCGCCTTTCGCTACGCTCGCAACCCGAACAGGATCCGCGAGCAGAATATCCTGCTTCGCCTGCCTGCCGACCCGAGATCGCTGCCCATGCGAGCTGCGTGCCGATGGGGATGATCGGCTTCACGCTCGTCGGCGGAGCGATCTACAACGCCGTCGATGCCGGTGGTCGGGACGCGCCCGCGCACGAAGTGCAGGACAAATGCGGCGGCCATCCGCAGCAGGGGGGTCAGTATCACTACCACAATCTGACGCCGTGCCTGCCGCATGGGCGCGACGCGTCGGGCGGCAGCGAGCTGATCGGCTACGCGCTTGACGGCTTCGGCATCTACGGGCCCTACGAAGCGGACGGTCACAAGGTCACGAATGCCGACCTCGACGAGTGTCATGGCCTCGTGGGCCCGGTGATGTGGGACGGCAAGCTCGTCACCATGTACCACTATCGCATGACCGACGATTATCCCTACTCGGTCGGCTGCTTCCGCGGTACGCCGGTGCGGGCGCCGCGCCCATCAGGCGGTGCCGGGCCGGCGAATGCGGGCCTTGGGCCCGGTGGCGCAGGCGGCCCGCCGATGGGCGGCCCCGGCGGCCAGGCCGGCCCCGGTGGTCAGGGAGGCCCCGGCGGGCCGGGCGGCAATGTGCTCGCCGCCGTGGCTGACGACCTCGGCGTCGATGTGGAGGCGCTGCGGCAGGCTGTCGGCGCGCCGCCGCCCGACCTGCGTCGCGCGTCCCGCGTGCTCGGGATCAGGCTTGAGATTCTGCGCGCGGCCTTCATGCGGCATCCGCCGCAGCGCTGAGCGCAGATCGTTGTTGAGGCGGCGCCGGGACATCTCGGCGCCGCCGTCATGTTCGGGCCAAATTCCCCGCTCGTAATGCGAGCATCCGGCATGTGCCGGGACGGGGAGGAAAGCCTGATGTTGCGTATCAGCGTTGCGACGATCTTGGCTCTGGCCGTCAGCGTGGCGCCCGCCGGCGCCGCCGACCTTTGCCTCGGCTTCAAATTCAAATGCGACGGCTTCGAGCCGAACTGGCAGTTCACGACCGGCGTGGACAGCGGCCACGCCGTCAGCTTCGTCGATCCGGAGAACCCGAACTGGCAGAGCGAGCCGCTTGTTGTCGACGGCTGCCTCCTGCAGGGAAGCCCGAACGACTTCGAGGTGACGACCGATGCTCCCCTTTCGCTTGTCGCCAATATCGTCGGCCAAAGCTGCACCAAGCCGAACGACGAGCAGACCGGCTTCTCCGTGACGGTGACCTACACCCAGGGCGCGCTTTCCAGCCACCCGATGACAGTGCAGGGCACCGGCTGCTGCGAGATGGTGGAATAGCGCCGGTTGGGAGGAGCAGGTTCTTGTTGTGTTCCACTCCAGGTGTTAGGTAGCTGACATCTGGAGTCACGAATGACGATCCACATTTCTGACCCCGAGGCGGACGCGATGGTTCGCGAACTGGCTCGGCGGTGGAATACGACACTGACGGAGGTCGTGCGCATCTCGGTGATCGATGCACTGAGGCGCCTCAAGTGCGACCGCGCATGGGCTGCCCAAAGGGCGCGCCGCAGACCCGTGTCGGAATAGCGCCGCGCGGATGGAAGTCTCACCCCAGCAGGACGCAGCGCTTCAAGCCGTCGCGCGCTGGCTGAAATCGCCGATGCCGCAGGTCTTCCGCCTCTTCGGCTTTGCCGGCACGGGGAAGACGACGCTGGCGAAGAGGATCGCCGACGATTGCGGCGGCGACGTTCTTTTCGCCGCCTTCACCGGCAAGGCCGCGCAGGTGATGCGCAATCGCGGCTGCGCCAACGCGCGCACGCTTCACTCGCTGATCTACCGCCCGCGTGGCGAGAAGGCGGAGAAGGAGACGGGCGAGCTGCAGCCTGCCTTCGCGCTCAATCGTTCGAGCGAGGTCAGGAAGGCGAAGCTCGTCATCGTCGACGAATGCTCCATGGTCGACGAGAAGCTCGGCGGCGACCTGCTTTCCTTCGGCACCAAGATTCTGGTGCTCGGCGATCCGGGCCAGCTCCCGCCGGTGAAGTCGGAGGGCGGCGCCGGCTTCTTCACCGAACATGCGCCGGACGTCATGCTGACCGAGATCCACCGGCAGGCGCGCGAGAACCCGATCATCGCGCTTTCGCAAACCGTGCGCGAGGGCGGCAAGCCGGACTACGGCAGCTACGGCGAAAGCCGCGTCATCACGCGTGACGAGATCGAAGCCGACGACGTGCTTTCCGCCGACCAGGTGCTCGTCGGCCGCAATCGCACCAGGCAGAACTTCAATCGCCGCATCCGCGCGCTGAAGGGCTTTGAGGATTTGCTTCCCGCCGCCGGCGACAAGCTCGTCTGCCTCAGGAACAGCTCGGAGAAGGGGCTTTTGAACGGCGGGCTCTGGCGCGTCTCCTCGGTCGGCACGCGCGCCGGGCAGGCGATCAACATGCTGGTGAAGTCGGAGGACGAGGGGCCGCACGGCACCTCCGCGAAGATCCGCGTCTTGAAGGCGATGTTCGAGGAGGGGCCGGAGGCCGTGCCCTTCGACCGCCGCCGCCGCACCGACGAGTTCGACTACGGCTACGCGCTGACCGTGCACAAGGCGCAAGGCTCGCAATGGGACAACATCGTGCTCTTCGACGAGAGCTTCGCCTTCCGGGACACGCGCGACCGCTGGCTCTATACCGCGATCACGAGGGCGGCGGAGACGATCACCATTGTCAGATGATCGAAGGCAGCGTGCTGATGAGCCGTGTTCTGGTTCTCTTGGCGCTTCTTGGAGCGCTCGGAATGAAGCGATGGCGGAAGGCGATCCGGTAGGCGGCGAGGCCGCCTATGCGAGCGCCTGCGCGCGATGCCACGCCTCCGCCGCCCGCATCGCGCGCCGCATCGACGGCGGAACGGCGGAGGAGAAAGCGGCGTGGCTCGCCGCCTTCCTGCCGGAGCACCACGCGCCTGATCGCGGCCATGCGCGCGGACCTGATCGCGTTTCTGCTCGAGAGGTGACGCTCAGCGCAGCGCGAAGGCGGCGCCGGCCGCGACAATCGCCAGCGCCATCGCCCAAAAACTCGCCATGACGCGGCGATCCTTGCCGGAGCGCGGCCGCCGGCGTAGTCGAAGCGCTCGTAGCGGATATTGCGATATGGCACGCCGAGCGCGTGCAGGTCGTCGGTGACGGCGGTCATCATAGGGCCGGGACCGCAGATCATGGCGGCCGTCCGCTGCGGGTCGAGGCCGGCAAGCGCCTCCGCCAGCCGCGCTTTCGAGATCGGCCCGATGCCGTGCGCCCATCCCTCCGACGGCGTGTCGACGAGGAAGAAGATGCGCGCGTCGAGCCGGTCGAGGGCCGGCTGAAGCTCAGCCGGTGCGATCAGCGATTGCGGCTCGCGCGCGCCGCAGATGAGGCGGACCGGCCGTGATCGCCGTTCTCGGCGAGCGCGCCGAGGAGGCCGACGACGGCTGCGATGCCGACGCCGCCGGCGACGAGCAGGACGGCGTCTGCATCGATCCCGTCGAGGGTGAAGCTGCCGTGCGGGGCGTCGATGCCGACCGCGGTCCCGATCGGCAGGGAGCCGATCTTCCCGGTGAAGTCGCCGGCCTCGCGGATGATGAAGCTGAGCGTTCCGCCATCGCCTGAGGCCGAGGCGATCGAGAAGGGATGATCGAAGAGCGGGAACCGCCGCGGCGCGAAAGCCAGCCATGCGAACTGGCCAGGTCTGAAGTCAAGGCGCTCGTCGCCGGCGCCCGTCACCGTGATCTTCCAAAGGTGCTCGGCTATCTGCCGGCGGTCGGTGATGCGCCAGCCCTGACTGCGCATGCGCCATGCGCGGATCGTGTAGACGCCAAGCGCTGCAGCAGTCGCGCAGAGCGCAAGGATGAGCCAGTAGGCGATCAAGCCAGCGGTCGCTTGAATAGGTGCCGACGGCGCCGAGGTGCTGCATCGTCGCCCAGGCGGCGGCAAGCGCCATCAGTCCGTGGCTTGCGCGCCACGCCTCGTAGGGAACCGGCAGCCGGTCCCGGAGCGTGGCGAGGAGGACGACGGTGACGACGAGCACGAGGGCCACGACGCCGCTCAGATAGCGCGGCGCGGAGAGCATCGCGGCGAGATGGTTGAAGGGCGCGCCGGGCTGCTGGAGATCGATCGGAGCGACGAAGAGGAGCGGATGCAAGAGGATGGCGACGACCGTCAGCCGCGCCGCCCATTTGTGGAACGCCATCGTGACGTCGATGCCGATGCGGCCGGAGAGGCTCTCGAACCGGCCGCTGCTCACCAGCTGCAGGAACAGCATGACGGTGCCGACGATGCCTATGCCGTCGCGGCCTCGCTCCACGGCCCGGCCGATTCGATGCCGGAGAAGCCGGCAAGCGCCAGCGGCACCGCAACCGCCGCGAGGTAGAGCGCGGCAAGAAGCGGCGCCGGCAGTCCGCTGGTGCGCTTGGATTGCGATCGGCGCGTCGTGGTCATCCGCTCGCCATCCTCAGAATCCCGTCGCTCGCCAACGAGCTCGCCGAAGGCAGGCATTCAATCCGCACCCGGAAAAGGCTAATAGCCAAGCCCGTCGTTGCGCAGCAAAGGCAGGGAGACGATGAACACGAAGAGCCCGGCGATCGATCCGCGAGCCGGGCGTGCCGAAGCCCGCGCATCCGCGCGAGCGGCGCGAGCCGCTGCCGTGGCAGCAGCCGAAGACGGTCGAGGAAGACCCGGACGCGCTCGCGCATGTCGCAGGCGATCCTCGCGTCGCCGAACTACCGTCTGGCGGAAGAGGACGTGGACTTCCTGCACCGCGATGACGTGCGCGGCGTGCGCCTGCAGATGGATTATCTGAAGGCCGAGCTGCTGCTTGCCGAGCACGGCATCCAGCATACCATCGTCGTCTTTGGCTCGACCCGCATCTGCGAGCCGATGGCGGCACGGCGCAAGGTCGAGGCGCTGCAGCGCCGCGCTGGCCGCCGATCCGGGCAACGCAGAGCGCGCCTATAGGCTCGCCGTCGCCGAGCGCATCCTTGCGAAGAGCCGCTATTACGATGTGGCGCGCGAATTCGGGCGCCTCGTCAGCGAGGCCAATCGCGAGCCGCGGCGACGGATCAGATCGTCATCATGACCGGCGGCGGCCCCGGCATCATGGAGGCTGCCAATCGCGGCGCCTTCGACCTCGGCGCCAAGTCCGTCGGCTTGAATATCCGCCTGCCGCACGAGCAATATCCGAACCCCTACGTCACGCCGGAGCTTGCTTCAACTTCCACTATTTCGCGCTGCGCAAGCTGCACTTCCTGCTGCGCGCCAGGGCGCTTGTCGCTTTTCCCGGCGGCTACGGCACCTTCGACGAGCTGTTCGAGGTGCTGACGCTGATCCAGACGCGCAAGATCGAGCCGATCCCCGTCGTGCTCGTCGGCGAGAGCTATCTGGCAGCGCGCCGTCGATATCGGATTTCTCGTCGACGAAGGCGTCATCGACCTGGAGGACCGCGAGCTGTTCTGGTTCGCGGAGACGGCGAGGAGATCTGGGACGGCATCTTGAGCTGGCACAGCGCCAGCGGCACGCCGCTTTATCCAAGCGCGCGCGAGGCATGATGCCGGAAGGCTCGCTCGCTCGTTGAAATCGCAGGCTGTCAGCAGCGCGCGCAGCCGCCGGAGGAGATCGTCGTGAAATTGTCCTTCCACGGCGCCGATCGCGGCGTCACCGGCTCGTGCCACCTGGTCGAGTGTGCCGGCCGCAAGATCCTTGTCGATTGCGGTCTCTATCAGGGCGGCCGCGAGATCGAGGAGGACAACGCAGAGCCCTTCGGCTTCGACGCCGCGGCCATCGACATCGTGCTTCTGACGCATGCGCATTTCGACCATTGCGGGCGCCTTCCGCTGCTCGTGAAGCGAGGCTTCCACGGCGAGATCATCACCACCGCCGCCTCGCGCGAGCTTGCGAGGCTGGTGCTTCTCGACGCCGCCAACCTGCAGGAGGAGGATTCGCGGCATCGATGGCGGAAGGCGGCGCGGCACGGCCGCCGGAAGGCCGACGGCGAGCCGCTCTATTCCGTCGTCGATGCGCTCGGAACGTTCGATTTCTTCGGACGCAACGCGGACTACGGCAAGCCGCTCGATCTCGCCGCCGGGATTCGCGCCACCTTTCTCGATGCCGGCCACATCCTCGGCTCGGCGAGCGTCTTCCTCGAGCTTCAGGAAGGCGATCGGCACCGCAGCGTGCTGTTCTCCGGCGATCTCGGGAATTCCGGCCGGCCGATCCTGCGCGATCCCGCGACCCCGCCGCGAAGCGACGTGGTCGTGATGGAGATCGACCTACGGCGACCGGCTGCACAAGCCGCTGCCGCCGTCGGTCGAGGAGCTCTACGCCGCGGTCGGCGACGCCTTCTCGGCGCGGCGGCAACGTCATCATCCCGACCTTCGCTCTGGAGCGCGCGCAGGAGCTTCTCTATTATCTGCGCGAGGGCACCGAGAAGCACGCGCTGTCGCGATCGATCCAGGTGTTCCTCGATTCGCCGATGGCGATTTCGGCGACCGAGATTTTCAGGCGCCATCCGGAGTGCTACGACTAGGAGACCATGGCGCTCTTCCGCGAGGGACGCGACCCCTTCGGCCTGCCCGGGCTCCACTTCGTGCGCGAGACAGCCGAGTTCGATCGCGCTGAACAGGATCACCGGCGGCGCCATCATCATGGCCGGCTCGGGCATGTGTACCGGCGGGCGCGTGCGCCATCACCTGAAGCACAATCTCTGGCGCCACGATTCAAGCGTCATCTTCGTCGGCTTTGCCGCGAAGGGCACGCTCGCCCGGCAGATCATCGACGGCGCGAAAGAGGTGAGCATCTTCGGCGAGCGCATCCCGGTCAAAGCCCGCATCCACACGATCAACGGTTTCTCCGCCCACGCCGACCAGGCGGAGCTGCTCGCCTGGCAGAGGCAAACGCACGCAAGCCGCACCTTCCTCGTCCACGGCGAGGAGGAGACGATGCAGCGCTTCGCGGCCAAGCTCACGTCGACGCACGTCGAGATGCCTTCGACCGGCGAAGCGGTCGAGCTCTAAGCCTGAAATACGCGTCTTAAGCCTTGCGCGGCATAGCGGAATCGGATCGACGACAAGCGCAAAGCGGCGGGCATTCTCGGCCTCGCGGCAACCCTGGATCGGCGACATTGCCGCGATTCGGTGGATCGAGAATGAGCCGGCTGTCGATCATGCCGCGCGGCAATATCGCAGCCGTTCATTGTAAAGTGGCCAGAAACATCTACCTTGCCGGCAGCGAACGTACGGTTACGTACGCTTGCCAAACGAGAATCGTTGCGGCCGATCGGGAACCTCCTGTGCAGCCTCGCCAAACTCACAGGAGCTTTCATGCCGAATGCCAGCCCTTCTCAAGGCGAGAAAGTTGACGCGCGCTCGCTGACCGCGCGCCTCGCACAATACCGCGAGCCGAACGACATTCGCAGCATCGTGGAGATCGTCATCACGGCGGCGCCGCTCGTCGGCATCTGGGCCTTGATGTGGGCATCCGTGCATTTCGGATATGTCTGGCTCTGTCTTCTTCTCGCCGTCCCTGCCGCTGGCCTCCTCGTTCGCCTCTTCATGATCCAGCATGATTGCGGTCACGGCGCCTTCTTCCGTGCGCGCGCCGCCAACGACTGGGTCGGACGCGTCTTCGGTGTCTTCACGCTGACGCCTTACGACTGCTGGCGCCGCTCACATGCGATCCACCACGCGACATCCGGCAATCTCGACCGACGCGGGATCGGCGACGTGGAAACCTGGACCGTGAGCGAATATCTGTCGCGCTCGCCGTTGCGGCGGTTCGGATATCGTGTCTACCGGCATCCGCTGGTGATGTTCGGCATCGCCCCCACCTATCTCTTCGTGCTCCAGCACCGAATTCCGCTTGGGCTGATGCGCAGCGGCTGGCTGCCCTGGGTCAGCACCATGGCGACGAATGCCGGGATCGCTCTCTTCGTTGCGATGCTCATATGGGCACTCGGAGTGGGTCCGTTCCTGCTGGTGCATTTGCCGATCACGCTGCTCGCCGCCTCGATCGGGGTCTGGCTCTTCTACGTCCAGCATCAGTTCGAGGAGACGGCGTGGGAGGGCGCGCGGACCTGGAATCTCCACGAGACGGCGCTGCATGGCAGCTCCCACTATGACCTCCCCGCGGTGCTGCGCTGGTTCACTGCCAATATCGGCGTGCACCATGTCCATCATCTGTCGCAGCCGCATCCCGTTCTACCGTTTGGGCCGGGTGCTTCGCGACAATCCGGAGCTGCGCAGCGTCAGCAGGCTGACGCTGGCCGAGAGCCTTGGCTGCGTGCGCCTGGCGTTATGGGACGAGGCCGAGCGGCGGCTTATCTCGTTCCGCGAGGTGCGGGCCCGCTACGGCCGCGCCGAAGGCGCCCTGCATGCCGCAGCTCGTCCCCCTGTCTCAGCGCAGTGACGAGCTGATCTGGAAGCGGGAGAGCTTGACCGCCTCCGCTGACGTTCGAGCCCGCTCGCTCTGCAGCGGTTACAACACCGTCTGCTTGAGAACTAAGGGCTCACGCCCATCTCTGTGAGAGCGTCCCGGCAGGCCGGGGCAAGTCTCGGCCAGTGCACTTCAAGACAGAACAGCACATTGCCGTGGCCGACCGGCAGATTCGGACAGAGCAGCCGGAAGTCGATCGCACAGGACCCGCCGGCGATGCGCATCTCCTGGCGGAAGGTCAGCCTCGGCTCGGTCTCGGGCGGCTTTGCGGTGGTCGCTGCCGGAGCGCTCGCTTCGCTGGCCTCAGCGGGCTTCGGAGCTGTCGTCGCAGGAGCGCTCGCGGTTTCGGCCGGCTTGGCCGCCGTCTCCGGTTCCGCGGGCTCAACCGCCTCGACCGCCGATTTGCAGGCCGGCGACAGGCTGTCGGAATGCTGCTCCAGGCAAATCAGGGCATCCATGCCGCCGGTCGGGACGCCCGAGCAATTCGCCCGATAGTCGCTGACGCAATTCGAGCGGATGGCCTGCTGTTGGGCCGCCGTCGGAGCTTCGGCCAGGGCCGGTACGATGGTCAAAAGCGATACGCCGAATGTCAGGCAAAACAGGTTGGTCGTCCGCATTTCTGGAATCCTCCCCAAACCGGATCGGCAAGCGGCGAGACCGTCACGCCCGTCGCCGGCATGTCTTCGGGCACCCTGGGTAGAGTTTCCGACGATTTTGAGACGCCTGAGGGTCCGCCGCTCGCGTTGCTGTCTTTACGCCCGTTTCCGGCGGCGCCGGCCGGAACGCTTCCGGTTGCCCGCCCCGCCGCCGAAAGCTAGAACCCCGCAGCTTCATCGAAATGACGGCAATCGGGCAGGCCGGCTGAACGAGCGGGAAGGGTAGGACATGCGCGTTTATTACGACCGCGACGCGGACGTGAATCTGATCAAGGGCAAGAAGGTCGTGATCGTCGGCTTCGGCAGCCAGGGCCACGCGCATGCGCTGAACCTGCGCGATTCCGGCGCCAAGGACGTGGTGATTGCGCTCCGCGAAGGCTCCGCCTCGGCGAAGAAGGCCGAGGCCGCCGGGCTGAAGGTCATGTCGGTGGCCGACGCCGCGAAAGAGGCGGACCTCATCATGTTCTGCGCCCCCGACGAGCTGCAGGCCGACATCTACCGCGACCACGTGGCCCAGAATATCCGCGACGGCGCGGCGGTCGCCTTCGCGCATGGGCTGAACGTCCACTTCAACCTGATCGAGCCGAAGGCGAGCGTCGACGTGATCATGATCGCGCCGAAGGGGCCGGGCCACACGGTCAGGAGCGAATACCAGAAGGGCGGGGGCGTGCCCTGCCTGATCGCGGTCGCGCAGGATGCGACCGGCAACGCGCACGACCTCGCGCTCTCCTATGCCTCTGCCATCGGCGGCGGTCGCTCCGGCGTCATCGAGACGACCTTCAAGGAGGAGTGCGAGACCGACCTCTTCGGCGAGCAGGTGGTGCTCTGCGGCGGGCTCGTGGAGCTGATCCGCGGGGGCTATGAGACGCTGGTCGAAGCCGGCTACGCGCCGGAGATGGCCTATTTCGAATGCCTGCACGAGGTGAAGCTCATCGTCGACCTGATCTACGAGGGCGGCATCGCCAACATGAACTACTCGATCTCCAACACCGCCGAGTTCGGCGAATACGTCTCCGGCCCGCGCATCATCACCGAAGAGACGAAGGCGGAGATGAAGCGCGTGCTTCACGACATCCAGAGCGGCGCCTTCACGTCCAAATGGATCGGCGAGGTGAAGTCCGGCATGCCGATGTTCAAGGCGACGCGGCGCATGCACGACGCGCATCCGATCGAGGAGGTGGGCGAGAAGCTCCGCGCGATGATGCCGTGGATCAAGGCCAACAAGCTCGTCGACAAGGCGAAGAACTGAGGCGCGCCGAGAATTGAAAGGCCCCGCGGAGGCGGGGCCTTTCCTGATTCGTCGCTAAGCGTCGCTCAGTCGAAAGGCGCGACGCAGCGCGTGCGCTTGCCGACGGCGTAGGCGTAGGTGTCGCTGTCCTCGTCGTAGGTCTTGTAGTGGTCGTCGCACCAGTCGACGTGGTCTTGCCAGTCGGAGTCGGAATCTTCGTTGTCGTCGTAGACGGGAACCTCGACCACAAGATCGACGCCGTCATGCCAGCCGTAACCGCCGCCCCAGCCGTAGCCGAAGCCGAAGGCGCTGGCGGGTGCCGCGGAGGCCGCGATCGCGAATGCGGTGAAGAGAGCTGCCGTGCCGGTGACCAGAATCTTTCTCATTTTTCGATCTCCCCAATTCGGTGCCCGCTTTTTTGGCGACGCACCCCTGCAGGACCTCGTTCGGGAGGCGCTTTCGGCCTTCCCCTTGACCGGCGCGACGGGGTTGCTCCCGCGTGCCTCGGTGTCGGTGCTTCTAGATAGCATCCGCTTCCGCGGCTTTTCGTCGAACGGGGAAAACGGTTTCGTGCCGATCGCGATTGTTTCGTGGATACGAGGCGCGGTGCCGCGCGCGGCTAGCCCGGCCGGCGCTCTTGCGCTACGAGCCGCGGATGTTGAGCCTTCTTGAAATCGCGGCGCTGCTTCTCGTGCTCTCGGCCGTCTTCGCCTGGGTCAATGTCCGCTTCATCGGCCTTCCGCAGACGATCGGCGTCTTGGTCATGACGCTCCTCGTCTCGTTCGCGCTGATTCTGGTCGACCGCCTGTTTCCCGAATCGAACCTGCGCGAGACGGTGACCGCTGCGGTCGCGCAGATCGACTTCTTCGACACGCTGATGAACGGCATGCTCGCCTTCCTGCTTTTCGCCGGCGCGCTGCATGTCGATTTCGGCATGCTGAAGGACGTCCGCTGGCCGGTCGGCGTGCTTGCCACGATCGGCGTCTTGATCTCGACCGCGCTCGTCGGCACATCCGTTTTCGTGGCGGCGCGCGCGCTTGGCGTCGATCTGCCGCTGGCATGGGCGCTCGTCTTCGGCGCGCTGATCAGCCCGACCGACCCGGTCGCCGTGCTCTCGCTTTTGAAATCCGTGCACATCCCGGAACGGCTGGAGATGAAGATCGCCGGCGAGAGCCTGTTCAACGACGGCGTCGGTGTGGTCGTGTTCAGCGTGCTCCTCTCGATCGCCGTGCAGGGGAGCGAGCCGGACCTCGCGCATGCGGCGGAAGTGTTCTTGCTGGAGGCTGTCGGCGGAATCGTGCTCGGCCTTGTCGCCGCCGCGCTTGCGGTGCGCGCCATGCAGGCGATCGACGACTATTCGACCGAGATCCTGCTCTCGCTTGCTCTGGTGACCGGCACTTATGCGCTTGCCGTCAAGCTCGGCACTTCGGGGCCGCTTGCCGTCGTGGTGGCCGGACTTCTCGTCGGCAATCGCGGCGTGGCCGCGGCGATGAGCGAGACGACGCGGCGGCATCTCTTCGAATTCTGGGAGGCGATCGACGAGCTCCTGAACGCCGTCCTCTTCCTCCTGATCGGGCTGGAAGTCCTCGTCATCGGCATTCACCAGCCGTTTCTCGGCCTGGCGCTTGCGGCGATCCCGCTCGTGCTTTTTGCACGCTTCGTGGCGGTGGTGCTCCCGCTCGGAATTCCAGCGCTTCGCCGCGCCTTCTCGCGCGGCTCCGTGCTGGTGCTGACCTGGGGCGGCGTGCGCGGCGGCATCTCGGTGGCGCTTGCGCTTTCAATTGCACCCGGGCCGTTCCGCGAGCCGATCCTTCTCGCCACCTATTGCGTTGTCGTCTTTTCCGTCATCGTTCAGGGCCTGACCATCCGCGGCCTTATCCGCCGCCTTGATTTCGAATGAGGGACCATGCCGCGCCGTTACGAGATCCTCGACGTCTTCACCGACCGGCCGCTCGTCGGAAACCCGCTCGCCGTGGTGCTCGACGCGGAAGAGCTTGAGCGCGAGGCGATGCAGGCGATCGCTCGCGAGTTCAATCTGTCCGAGACCGTGTTTGTGCTCCCGCCGCAGAACCCCGCGCACACGGCGGCGGTGCGCATCTTCACGCCGGCGCGCGAACTCCCTTTCGCCGGCCACCCGACCGTCGGCGCCGCCGTATGCCTCGCGGCGGGGCGCTTCTCCGGGCCGGGCGAGCACGACGCGGTGATTGTTCTGGAGGAGGTGGTCGGTCCTGTCCGCTGCGGCGTGAAGCTCTCCGATTCGATCGGCTTTGCCGAATTCGACTGCCCGAAGCTGCCGGAGCGGGCAGGGCAGGCGGCGCCGAAGGATTTGATCGCCGCGGCGCTCGACCTCTCGCCCACCGACATCGGCTTTGAGAACCATGTCCCGAGCGTCTGGTCGGCCGGCGTGCCCTACCACTTCGTCCCGGTCAGCAACATGGAGGTGCTGGCGCGGCCTCGCCCGAGCCGCACCGGCTGGTCGCGTGCTTTCGGCCGCGACGGCGCTTTCCTCTACACGCGCGAGACGGAAGGCCACGACCACGCGTTCCGCGCCCGCATGTTCGCACCCGAGCACGGCGTCGACGAGGACCCCGCGACCGGCTCCGCAGTTGCCGCGCTTCCGGGCGCCGTGCACGAGTTCGACGCGATGACCGACGGCGACCATGCCGCGATCGTCGAGCAGGGGTTTGAGATGGGCCGTCCGTCGCTGATCCGCCTGGAGACGACCGTGGCCGGCGGCAAGCTCACGAATGTCCGCATCGGCGGCAACGCTGTCCGGGTCGCGGCGGGCACGCTCGCTGTTTGACGATCCTCACACGGTCATCCTCGGCCGGAGCAAGCGGAGAGCCGAGGACCCAAGGGTTGCCCGCACTGGTTTTCTGGGTTCTCGGGTCTCGCTGCGCTCGCCCGAGAATGATGGCCCAAAGGTCAAGACCGCCGGTCTGCGAAGCTCGAAGCCCCGCCGCTGCCGCCTTTCCGTTGCGAAAAGCGCCGGAAGCCGGTAGAAAGGCCCCGCGAGTTATCGAGGGCCTTGGCCGTGCGGTTTGCCGATTTGCCGCGTTGCGACCTGACCGCGCTGAAAGCGCGGAGCCTTCCGCTCGCCCTCGCTCTCCTTCTTAGGCGCCCCTGAAGCGCCGGCAGCCCGGGCTCGGGAAATCGAGCCGCGCAGGGCGGGTCTTCAGGGGATGATAAAGAAAACCTGAGATGCGATACGCGGCTCCGCGCCGCCAAGTTCCAAAAGGACATGAGCAAATGAGCGCAACCAAGAAAGCGCAAAGCGACAACAACCGCGTGGTGATCTTCGACACCACGCTGCGCGACGGCGAGCAATGCCCGGGCGCGACGATGACGTTGGAGGAGAAGCTCGAGGTCGCCGACATCCTCGACGAGATGGGCGTCGACATCATCGAGGCCGGCTTCCCGATCGCCTCGCAGGGCGATTTCGAGGCGGTCGCGGAGATTGCACGGCGTGTGAAGAAGGCGGTCGTTGCCGGGCTCGCCCGCGCGATCTCCGCCGACATCGCCCGCGCCGGAGAGGCGGTGAAGCACGCCAAGCACCCGCGCATCCATACCTTCGTCTCCACCTCCCCGATCCACCTCGCGCACCAGATGCGCAAGGGCGAGGACGAGGTTGTCGAGATCATCCAGGCGACCGTGGCCCAGGCGCGCAACCTCGTCGACAACGTCGAATGGTCCGCGATGGACGCGACCCGCACCCCGATCGACTATCTCTGCCGTTGCGTCGACCAGGCGATCCGCGCCGGCGCGACGACGATCAACCTGCCCGACACGGTCGGCTACGCCACCCCGGAGGAATACGGCGCGATGTTCCGCGCCGTTCGCGAGCGGGTGCCGAATTCCGACAAAGCGGTCTTCTCGGTGCATTGCCACGACGACCTCGGGCTCGCGGTGGCGAACTCGCTCGCCGGCGTGGAGGCCGGCGCGCGGCAGGTCGAGTGCACCATCAACGGGCTCGGCGAGCGCGCCGGCAACGCGGCGCTCGAAGAAGTCGTGATGGCGCTGAAGACCCGCGGCGACGCGCTGCCCTACACGACCGGCATCGATACGACGCAGTTGACCCGCGCCTCGCGGCTCGTCTCGGCGGTGACCTCGTTCCCGGTCCAGTACAACAAGGCGATCGTCGGGCGGAACGCGTTCGCGCATGAAAGCGGCATCCACCAGGACGGGATGCTGAAGCATGCGAACACCTACGAGATCATGACGCCGGAATTGGTCGGCGTGTCGAAGACCTCGCTGATCATGGGCAAGCATTCCGGGCGGGCCGCCTTCAAGTCGAAGCTGAAGGAGCTCGGCTACCAGCTCGGCGACAATGCCGTTGAGGACGCCTTCAACCGCTTCAAGGCGCTCGCCGACCGCAAGAAGCACGTCTACGACGAGGACATCGAGGCGCTGGTCGACGAGGAGATCGCTTCCGCGCACGACCGCATCCGCCTTCTCTCCGCGACGATCATCGCCGGAACGATGGGACCGCAATCCGCCACCATCACCCTCGACATCGAAGGCGAGCACAAGACGATCCAGTCGACCGGCAACGGGCCCGTCGACGCGATCCTGAACTGCATCAAGGCGCTCGTCCCGCACGAGGCGCAGCTTGAGCTCTATCAGGTGAGCGCCGTCACCGAGGGCACCGACGCGCAGGCCGAGGTCTCGGTGCGCCTGCAGGCCGCCGGCAAGACCTACACCGGCAGGGCGGCGGACACCGACACGCTCGTCGCTTCCGCCAAGGCCTACCTCTCGGCGTTGAACAAGCTCTCGGCGCGTCGCGACCGCATCCATGCGCAGGCCGCACAGACGGCGTGAGCGAGAGCAAGAAGGTTTTGGAAAAGGGCGCGGCGCGGTCGCGCCCTCTTTTTTTGTCGGGTCAGTTCACGAACTGCGGCATCAGGAGGCGCGGCAGCCAGAGCGAGACTGACGGGAAGAAGATCACGAGCGCCAGGATCGCCAGCATCGGCGCGAGGATGATGGCTACGTCGCGCATCGCTTCACGCACCGAGATCTTGCCGATCGCGCACGAGATCAGGAGGCACAGCCCATAAGGTGGTGTCACCAGCCCGAAGGCGAGACTGATCACCCCGATGATGGCGAAATGGATCGGATGCATGCCGACCGCCTGCGTCACCGGCCACAGCACCGTGCCGAGAATGATGATCGCCGGGATCGCGTCGATGAAGCAGCCGATGACGAGGAAGGCGATGGCGACCGCTAGCCCCATCTCGGTGACGCCGAGATTCATCGCCTGCACGTAGGCGACCAGAGCCGCCGGCACTTTGAAATAGGCGAGCAGCCAGCCGAAGGCGCTCGCCGTGCCGATGCAGAAAAGCGCGATGCCGGCGAAGCGGCCGGTATCGTAGAGCACGTGGGCGAGGGTCTTCAGCCCGACCGTCCGGTAGACGACGAAGCCGAGCAGCATCGCATAGAGCGCGGCGACCACCGACGCCTCGGTCGGCGTGAAGAAGCCGCCGACGATGCCGCCGACGATGATGACCGGTGTGGCGAGCGCCAGGATCGACCCGGCGATGGCGACCGCGAGCTCGCGCAGCGTCGCGCGCGCGTGGAGCCCCATGCCGCGCCGGCGCGCATAGACGTAGACGGTGACCATCTGCGCCGCGGCGATCAGCACGCCGGGAATGACCCCGGCGAGGAAGAGCCCCCCGATCGACACCGACATCAGCCCGCCCCATACGATCATCAGGATGGAGGGCGGGATGATGACCCCCATCACCGACGAGCAGGCGGTGACGGCGACGGCGAAGGAGGAGGTGAAGCCTTCCTTCTTCATCTGTGGGATCAGAAGCGAGCCGATGCCTGCCGCGTCGGCGGTCGAGCTTCCGGAGATGCCGGCGAAGAACATCGAGACGACGACGTTGACGTGGCCGAGCCCGCCGGGGAGATGGCCGACCAGCGCGCGCGACAAGCGTATCAGCCGGTCGGTGATCCCCGCGGCGTTCATCAAATTGGCGGCGAGCAGGAAGAACGGCACGGCGAGGAGCACGAAGGCGTTGTAGGACTTGAACATCTCCTGCAGGAGCAGGATCGGCGTCAGCCGGTCGTCCAGGAAGAAGATCGGCAGGCAGGCGAGCGCCAGCGCGAACGCGACCGGCACCCTCATTATGATGAAGAAGAGGAACAGGCCGAAAAGGATCGTGGCGACGACGGTCGGCGTCATGGCGCTTCGCCGCGCACGAGTCTGACCTCGTTGACGATCTTCTCGATCAGGAAGAGCGCGATGACGACGCCGGAAATCGGCCACGCCGCGAAGATCCAGTTCATCGGAAGGCTGAATATCTCCGACGTCTGGTACCAGCCGAATTCGATGAGGCCCCACCCGTACCAGATGAAGATCACCGGCGACGATGAGCATCATGACGTGAACGAAGATGCGCTTCGCCGCCTCTACCTCTCGGATTGAGCGAGCGTGGCAAAAGGTCGAGGTCGAAATGCGCTGCCGTCGCGCGCTGCGCACATGGCGCCGACCATCACCATCCAGATGAAGCAGAAGCGGGCGATCTCCTCGGTCCAGATGTAGCGCGGGATGAGCCCGGTGTAGCGCGACAGCACCTGCATCGAGACGGGGATGATCAGCCCGCCGACGAGCGCGCCGAGCACGAGCTTCAGGCCGAGATGGATGATGTCGAGGATGCGGGTCATCGGCGCGTCGGGTGGCCTAGGCGAAAAAGTCCGCCCGCGAGGCGGGCGGACTGAGGGGCGAGGCTCCGGCTCAATAGAGCCTCGACGACCATTCGTGTCGCGACAAGCGCTTGCTACTTGATCGCCTGGATCGCTTTCAGCACGTCGCCCGCGCCGAGCTCCTCGGCATAGGCGTTGAGCACCGGATTGGCCGCCTCCAGCATCTTGTCGCGGTCGGTGAACTCCACCAGCGTCAGCCAGCCTTTGTCGGCCATGGCCTGGAGCTTGGCGGAGTCCTCGCCGCTCTCGATCTCACGGCCGTATTTGCCGGCTTCCGGACCGGCCTGATCGATGCACTGCTGCAGCTTCGGCGGCAGCCGCTGATAGGTCTTGTTGGAGATGAAGAGCGGGCGCACGGTAATGGCGTGCTTGGTCAGCGACAGGTAGGGGCCGACCTCGTAGAACTTCATCTGCTCCACGCCCGCCGCTTCGTTCTCGGCAGCCTTGATGACGCCGGTCTGGATGGCGTTATAGACCTCGTTATAGGCGATCACCGTCGGCGCCGCCCCGAGCGCGTCGAAGACGCGCGTCCAGATCGGCGCGCCCTGCATGCGGATCGGCAACACCCTTCAGCTCCTCCATGTTGTGGATGGGGAAGTTGGCGAAGACGTTGCGCGTGCCGCCGCCGGCATAGCCGAGGAGCCTGATGTCCGCGGTCTTCAGAATGTCGTCTGCGATCGGCTTCAGTCCATCGGCTTCGAGCACCTTGCGCCAATGGTCTTCGTCTCTGAACAGGAACGGCATGTCCATCAAAGGCGCCATCTTGGAGAAGGTGGACATGTGGGCAGGCGAGGCGACGGCATAGTCGACCGACAGCCCCTGGTTCATGTAGGCGACGTAGTCCTTCTCCAGTCCGAGCTCGGAGTTCAGATGCATCTCCCACTCGATCGGCTCGTCCGTGTAGCAGGCACTCACCAGCTCCTCGAACTTGCGCATCGTCTTCGTGAAGGCATGATTCTCGTCGAACTGGCTTGCGCCCACGAGCTTGATCTGAGCCGCCGCCGGACTGGCCGCAGCGAGTGCGAGCGCAAGCGCGCCGCCGGCACATGCGGCAAACGCCCCCGTCAACCTGTTGGCTGTTTTCGTCATCATTTCCTCCCTGCGCCTATTTGGCGCTTTGTTATTCTCTCATCTGCGTGCCGTTTTCGGCGGGCCGGATGAGGCTTCTTTTTCTCGACTATAGCTGGCAGGAGGGGGCCGGCAACCCTGCTGCGTAAGGATTCGCTTCTGCAAATGAGAACTGCTTCCGCGAGTGAGCGAGCTCGTGTCTGCTGGCGTGGGCCTGGCGCTTCACGCCGAAACGGTTAGCTAATGAGTGTGGAGCCCTCCGCCGCCGCGTCTCCCGCGCCGCGCCTGCCGTTGATCGACGCGGCGCGCGGCGCCGCCGTCGCGGCGATGGTCGTCTATCACTTCTCCTGGGACCTGCGCTATTTCGGCTTCCTGGCCGCCGACGTGGAGAACGACCTCGGCTGGCGGCTCTTCGCGCGAACGATCGCCGGCAGCTTCCTCTTCATCGTCGGCGTCAGTCTCGTCCTTGCCGAGCGGAACGGCTTCAGGCCGAAGCGCTTTCTGCGCCGGCTCGGCGTGGTCGCGGCGAGCGCCGCCGCCATCACAATCGTGACCTGGTTCACGTTCCGCGACACCTTCATCTTCTTCGGCATCCTCCACAACATCGCCGTGACGAGCGTGCTCGGGCTCGCTTTCGTGCGCGCCCCGGTCGCCGTGACGATTGCCGCGGCGGTCGTCGCCTTCGCCGCGCCGTCTTTTCTCGCAACGCCGCTTTTCGATCATCCCGCGCTCGTGTGGATCGGGCTTTCCACGACGCTGCCGCGCTCGAACGACTTCGTACCGGTTCTTCCCTGGTTCGGCGTCGTGCTTGCCGGGATCGCGGCGGCGCGGCTGTGGTCTCGAATTCGGCGCGGATCGCCAACGGCACTTGCGGTCAGTGAGGGTGCCGCCGGCGCTCCTTTTCGTCGGCCGCCACAGCCTCGTCATCTACCTCCTGCATCAGCCGCTTCTGTTCGGCATCGTCGACCTCGCGGCGCGGGTCTATCCGCCCGATTATCACGGCTTCGAGCCGGCCTACGTCGAGAACTGCACGGCGCTTTGCGCCGAGTCGGAGGTGGACGCGGAGATTTGCCGCCAGACCTGCGGCTGCGTTGCCAGGCGCGCGCAGGCGGAAGGGCTTTGGCGGGACCTGATGCGGCAGAATCTGAGCGCGCCTGAGGAAATGCGCTATTTCGCGCTGGTCGACGCCTGCCGCGCCGCCGCGGAGGGGCAATAGGTGCGGCTCAAGCCCCGGCGGTGACGAATTTGTCACCGCCCGTGATTGGCTCGGACGCCGGGTGCGGGCGCAGGATGATGAGCCCGCCCGATTTCGCGCAACGGACGCGACGGGTGCGGCAAGGAGCTTCGTTTTTTCAGTTCAGGAGGAATGTCGATGCGCATCGTCGTCGGCCTGTCGGCCGCAATTCTCGCGCTGTCCGCGAGCGTTTCTTTCGCCGCGGGACCCGCCATGGAAATGGATTCCAGCATGGGCAAGATCTTCTCGGATTCGAAGGACATGACCCTCTACACCTTCGACAATGATGAGAAGGACAAGTCCAACTGCTACGACCAGTGCGCGGTGAACTGGCCGCCCTTCGCGCCGATGGCGGACGCCATGGCTGAGGGCGATTGGAAGATCATCGACCGCACTGACGGCACCAAGCAATGGGCCTATGACGGCAAGCCGCTTTACACCTTCATCCAGGACAAGAAGCCGGGCGACATGACCGGCGAGGGGAAGGCCAACGGCGCCTGGCACGTCGCCAAGGCCGAATAGCTTCGGCCACGAAAAACAGGGCGGCGCCTCGGCGCCGCTCTATTCGGCCCCGAGGCGCGCCGCCGGGGCCGGCTCTGCGTCCGCTCCGACGACGTGAACGACGCGCTGCGGGAAGGGGATTGTGATCCCTGCCGCTTCGAGGCGCTTCTTGCCTGTCTCCGTCAGTGCCCAGCGCGTGTCCCAGAAGACCGCGTTCGGCGTCCACGCGCGCAGCTGCAGAACGACGGCGCTGTCGCCGAGCGACAGCGGCACGACGGCCGGCGGCGGCTCGCTCAAGACGTTCGGATGCTCCGCCGCCATTTCCCTCAGCACCCGCCGCCCGGTCGCGACGTCGTCCTCGTAGGCGATGCCGAACTCGATCAGCACGAGCCGCGTCGGATTGCGGCTGTAGTTCGTAAGCGTCGTGTTCCAAAGCTGCGAGTTGGGCACGAGCTTGAAGATGCCGTCCCAGGTCGTAATCCGCGTGCAGAAGAGCCCGAGTTCGTCGACGGTTCCGGCGACGTTGCTCGTCTCGATGTAGTCGCCGATGCCGAAGGGTCTCAGCCAAAGAAGCATGATGCCGGCGGCGACGTTCGACAGCGTGCCTTGCAGGGCGAGGCCGATCGCAAGACCCGCGGCGCCGAGTACGGCAAGCAGCGACGTGGTCTGCACGCCGAGCTGCCCGAGCGCGGCGACGACGACCAGGACCAGGATGGCGTAGCGGATGACGGCGGCGAAGACCGGAACCGCGGTCGCGTCCACCGTGTGCGTGCGTGAGAGGAGGCGCCTCATCAGCCGCGCCGCCCAGCTTGCGACGAAATAGCCGACGACGATCAGCACGACTCCGCCGACGAGCCGCGGCAGGAAGTCCGACATCCACGACCATGCAAGCGTCGCGAACGCGCTCAAATGCTCTGGCGCCTGCGTGACATCCATCGGCGGTCTCCCTGCGCCGAACCGCGAATGCGGCAAGTGCCGCCGCTTGTCAAATCCGCCTGCAGCCGCCGAAGGGCATCGCGACTGGCGTCAGATTGTAGCTGTTGATCCAGACGATGCCCGCTTCGAGCCGGGCCGCGACGCGCGCCGGATCGATATCGGGGAAGCGCGGGCCGTTCTGCGGAGCACGGTCGGCGCAATGCGGGACTTGAGCAGTGGGAGAGCAGGCAAGGCGGGCTCCTCGAAAGCGGGCAAAGCGGCCCTGCGGACGGGGTGCGGCGGCCTGCCTTGCGGATGCCGGGTTGCGGACACCCTGGCGCATCCCTATAAAACCGCGCGCGCCAAGGGTGTATAGCTCAGTTGGTAGAGCAGCTGACTCTTAATCAGCGGGTCACAGGTTCGAGTCCTGTTACACCCACCAAGCGCTTCCCGAGACGAAGTGGTCTGCCGCGCGCGTCGTCCTCCGACACCGCTTCTTCTATGCCGCACAGAGCCTCAGGCTTTGCGCGGCAGCGTCGGTGTCACCGCGAACGCTGCCGGGGGTGGATAGCGAGGTCGCGGCCTAGCGCTTGGCCGCGCTTTCTTTCGCCTCCCCGATGCAAGGAAGCGCGACAAGAGCGCCACCGGCGCGAAGAGCGCGAGGTTCCTGAGCTCGGCGAACTGCCCGGAAAGCTCGTTCTCGATTCCGAAGGAGAGCGAGAAGAAGGTGCCAAGCGCCACGATCTCGAAGATGCCGAACTGGCGCCCGCCGCGGAAGAGCTTGGCGAGCCCGTAGAGAAGGGCGGCGGCGTAGACGCCGGCGACGAAGAGACCTATGGCGCCGAAATCCACGTAGAGGATGAGCGGCATCGAATCCGCGTCGTCGAGAAGACGCATGTTGGCGAGGAGCTGGATCATCCCCTCAACCTGCAGCTCGGGCTTCACGATGAAGATGGAGGGCACCGCCCACAGGAACGATGCCCAAGTCATGGCGCCGAGCTGCGGCGGGATGTGGCGCTCCGCTACGGTCAGGAAGAACACCCCGGCATTACCGCGCTGCGCCACGTTGTCCGCGACCACGGCGAACCCACTCTCGCCGCGCATGAAGAGATCGACCGACTGGCTGACGCCCTCTGTGAGCGCGGCGATGGGCGGCAGGCCCGCCTCTTGCAGGTTCTCGGAAATCACCCGCGCCTTCATGAAGATCGGGCCGACCAGGATGAAGAGCGCAAGCGCGACGCTTCGCGATCCCGACGAGCCGCCAGTTCGGCCGGAACCCGACCGACAGCCCGCGCAAAACGAAAAGCGTGACGAGCACCATCGTCATGGCGCGCCTTCCATCCGTCGCAAGCACGTAGGGCAGGTAGGCGAGACAGACGACGAGGAGCGGCTTCGCCCGTGCCGAGAGGACACAGAGATAGCAAAAGAGGCCGAAGGTCACCGAGCCCAACACCGCAAGCAGCGACGAGACGATGTAGGGCATGTCCGCGACGCGCTCTGCCGTGCTCGAGCCGGTGAGCAGCACCCCGGCGCTGAGCTTGAGCAGGAACTCGGTGAGGAGCGCTGCGGCGAAAGCGATCGGCCACAGGATGTTGAAGCGCTGCGCCGCAAGCGTGCGCATCACGCCGCCGGCGATTTGCCGGTCGCGGAGGAGGATCGCGACGAAGAGCACGCCGAGGCCGTAGAGCACGTAGAGGTGCGCGTGCGCGGCGAGGGCGTCGGCAAGCGCGGAGGAATAAAGGTCCTGCCCGATCAGCGCGCGCGAGGTGATCTCTCCGGTGTAGAGCCAGGCCGTCGCGAACGGCGCGGCGACGAAGTAGATCCAGAAGACGAGGACGTGCAGGCACAGGGCCCGCGCGTAGCGGAAGGCGAGCGCGGCGAAGCCGAGGCCGAGAAAGCCGGCGGCGCAGAAGGCGAAGAAGAAGCTCATTCTCGCGATTTCGCTCGCGGGCAAGCGGCCCTTGCCCGTGGAAACGCGTCTGCCACATCTGGCGAGGGCTATGCAACCTATGCTCTAGTATTATCCAATGCACAACCGAGTCGCAGCAATTCTGGGAGGCGTCGGGCTGTTCGCCGCTCTTCTTGGCTTCGTCGCGACGGCGCTTGCGCCGGGCGAAGACGCGGGCGGCGCATGGGGCCTGGTGATGGCGCTCGGGCTGGTCGCATTTGTGTGGTCCGTTTTCGGTGGCGCGCGGCGACCCGGCTCTTCATAAGAGAGGCTATCCCGCGCATTTCCCCGACTGAAGCGCTTGAGCGGTGGCTCCCCACAAGGCTACGGTGCCGCCGCTTGGCGGCAGCGCCGCTTGGGCTCGGGGCGTTTCCCGGCGCCGGTCGACCGGATGCGGTCGCCGGCTGCTGAAATCCGCTTCTTGTTTCGGTCGGACCGGCAGCGGCCGGTCCTGTTGGCATGGGTTCTTTTGAATGACCGTTCTTGTAACCGGCGCGGCGGGCTTTATCGGCTACCACGTCGCCCGCCGGCTGGCCGAGCGCGGCGAGCGCGTGCTCGGCCTCGACAGCCTCAACGATTTCTACGGCAAGGAGCTGAAGCGCCGGCGCCTGGTGCAGCTCTCGACCTTTCCGGGCTTCAAGTTCCACCATGTCGACCTGACCGACCGCGCCGCGCTCGCCGAGGCGCTGAAGGGCGAAAAGATCCGCTCGATCATCCACCTCGCCGCGCAGGCGAACGTGCGCTACGCGCTGGAGAACCCGCACGCCTATATCGACTCCAACGTCGTCGCGCACCTGAACGTGCTTGAGCATTGCCGCCATGTGCGTCGCGCCGGAGAACATCGTCTACGCTTCGTCGAGCTCCGTCTACGGGCGCGGCCATGAGGTGCCGTTCCGCGAGGAGTCCGATACCGACCATCCGACCTCGATCTACGCCGCGACGAAGAAGTCGCAGGAGCTGATGAGCGAGGTCTATGCCGATCTCTTCAACATGCCGCTGATCGGGCTCCGCTTCTTCTCCGTCTACGGGCCGTGGGGCCGGCCCGACATGGCCTACTGGCTGTTCACCGAGGCGATCCTGAAGGGCCGGCCGATCCGCGTCTTCAACAACGGCGATATGCAGCGCGACTTCACCTATATCGACGACGTCGGTGGCGGGCGTCGTCGCGGCGAACGACAGCCCGGCCGGGCCGGACGACGCGCTTCACCGCATCTACAACCTCGGCAACAGCCAGCCGGTGCAGCTCATGGAGATGATCGCGATCCTTGAGGATCTGCTCGGCCGGCGGGCCGAGATCGAGATGCTGCCGATCCAGCCGGGCGAGATGATCGTCACCTACGCCGACATTTCGCGCGCCGAGTCCGACCTCGGCTACCATCCGCGCACGCCGATCGAGGAGGGGCTGCGGCGCTTCGTCGACTGGTATCGCCGCTATCAGGGCATGGTGAAGTGAAGTCTTTCGGCGCCAGCGCTTTCCCCTTGGGAAAGGCGTGAACCCGCGGGCTCTTAGAGCCCGAACAGCTCCTTGATTTCCGGCCATCGCGCCGCCGGGTGGCGCGCGGTCATCGCGAAGAGCTCATCGAGCAGCGCCCAGCTCGCCTCCTCGTGCACGAGGTGGTGCGTCAGGATGCCGATCGGCTCGGGCATCGCCGTCAAGCCGCCGCTCGACTTCGGAAGCGAGCCGCGCATAGGCCGCGGCGCGGGAGAGCGGCCGGCGCACCGGGCGCCACTCGAAAATGTCGAGATGCGTGTTGACCTGATGCGGCTTGTCTGCCGGTGCCGGGCCGAAGGTCGAGAGGCCCGAAAGTCCGACCTCGTCCAGCGCCGCGCACACATTTTCGGCGATGCGGTTCCAGGGCGGCACGAGGACGGGGAGGGATCGCGGGAACAGCGCGCGGAGCCGATCGCGGCCGCGGCGAAGCTCGTCGAAGCACATCCGAGGGCGGACGCTTTCCGCCGAGCTCGATCTTCTTCTCGCCCGCGCGCCGCGTGGTTCTTGTGCTGCCAGCCGTGCTGCAGCACGGCGACCCGCGGCTCGACGCGAGCCGCTCGGCAAGCGCCCGCGTCGCACCCTTCGGGATGACGGCGAGCGCCAGCGGCAGCGCGTGGCGGTTCGCCAAGAGCAAGCAGTTCCGGTCGAGCGCAGGCGTCGCGTCCTCCGCGTCGTCGTCGCGCCACCAGAATTCGATCGTGCCGCGACGCGCCGCTCGCTTCGTCGAGCAGCGCGACGAAGCGATCCCGCGCGGCGTCGCCCTCGGCGTCGTTGCTCATGCCGCCTGCCGGCGGGCGCGAGGCGCCGAGCCGCTTCGCCACGAAGTCGATGCCGGGCTCGGACGAGAAGCGCGCGCGCACATGCCTTCTCGCCGGCCTCGGCAAGGCGGAGCCGCAGCGCCGGCTCATCGATCAGCTTGCGGATCGCCTTCGCGAGCGCCTTCGGGTCGCGCTGCTTCGACCAGCCAGCCGGTCTTGTCGTGCGTCACCAGCTCCGGGATGCCGGAGACGTCGGTCGCGATCACCGGCACGGCGAAAGCCTGCGCCTCCATCAGCACGTTCGGCAGCCCGTCGCGGTCGCCGGAGCGCGTCAGCCGCGAGGGAAGCACGAAGAGGTCGGCGCGCTTCAGCATGTCGAAGATGAAGGCGCGGTCCTGGCTTCCATGCCAGACGACGCGGTCGGCGATCCCGAGCCGCGCCGCCTCCGCCTTGAGCCGCTTCGACAGCGCGCCGCCGCCGGCATGCTCGAAGCGCCAGCTCTTGTCGTCGCGAAGCGCGGCGAGCGCGTGCAGGAGATCGGAATAGCCCTTCTTCTCCACCGCGCGGCCGACCGAGACGATGGTGAAGGTTCCGCCTTCGCGCGCCGTTCGCTTCGGCGCCGGCGGAAAGCGCGAGAAGTCGAGCCCGTGATAGACGAGGTCGATCTTTTGCGGGAAGGGGGCGAGCGAGCGCAGATAGTCGAGATTGGCGCGCGTGCAGGTCACGCCCCAGGCCGCGTCGGCGAGCTTCTCCTTCAGCTCCCATTTCGGCGTCGTCCAGATGTCCTTGGCGTGCGCGGAGAACGACCAGCCGATCCCGCGGATCATCGCCGCGTAGCGCGCCACCGAAGCCGGCGTGTGGAGATAGTGCGTGTGGATCCAGTCGATGTCGTCCGGAAGCTCGCGCGCGAGCACGCAGGCCTGGCCGAAGCGGCGGCGGCGGTTGACCGAGCGGTCGCGGCGCAGATCGGCGCGAAACGCCTTGAGCGCGCCGGAAAAGCCGGGCTGCGTCTCCGCCCACGCGCGCCCCGCGCGCACGCGCGCCGGATCGTCCTTCAGATATTCCGGGAGATAGAGCACCTCCGCCGCGATCTCGCGGTTCAGATCGTGCACCTTGCCTTCGGTCGGATGGCGGAGCGAGACGATGAGCTGCGCGATGCCGCGCTTCTCCAGCCCCAGGATCTCCTGCGCGATGAAGGTCTCCGAAAGCCGGGGATAGCCCTTCACGATCGTGGCGATCCGGTTCATGGTCTGCCGCCTCTTTTTTCCGCGGTCGCCGCCGATGCGTGCGCGCGCCGCCCTCAACGTGGACGGGTCCATTGCTATCTTCAAGCCGGGGCGGGCGCGCAAGCTTTAAGACGGTGCATCTCGACTTCGAGAGCGGCAGTTTCGACGGCTGGAGCGTGAAGCGGCTTTCCGGCGATCATTCGGCCGAGATCCAGTCGGAGGTGGTTCGCAGTGGCACCCGCGCCTGCCGCTTCGAGCTCAGGCCCGGCGACTACGTCTCGCAGGGGCATCGCGCCGAGCTGCGCGACCCCTATAACGTCGTCTGGGACGAGGAGGTCTGGTACGGCTTCTCCACCTTCATCGCCGCGGATTTTGCGCTTCCCGACGCGGTCGGCTGCGTGTTCGCGCAATGGCATGACCAGGCGAAGCTCGGCGACCCGTCCGGCAAGCCGCCGCTCGCGATCCGCTACCGCGGCGGCCGGCTCTTCTTCACCGGCGCCTATGCGCGCGTCGCCTCGCCCGAGCCCGACATCCGCTACGAGTTCGCCAGCATCGCCGATTTCCCGAAAGGCGTCTGGCACGATTTCGTCGTGCGCGTCTTCTGGTCGCGCCACGCGACCTCCGAGATCGAGATCTGGCTGAACAAGCAAGCCGCTCGTCGAATGGCGCGGGCCGCTCGCCTACGAGAACGAGGAGGAGGGGCCGTATTTCAAGCTCGGCCTCTATTGGTCGCCGCCCGGGCCGCAGCCGATCGTCGCCTACCATGACAATTACAGCCGCGGGCATTCCTTCGACGAGGTCGATCCGTCGGTCGCGCATCGCGGGCGATGGCTGAATGCGCTGCGCGCTTGTCATCCTTGCCGGCGGAAGGCGGCGACGCCGATAGGCTCCTCGCGCTCGCTGGAAGCGGCCAAGGCCGCGGGGCGCGGCGATTTCGCCGAGATCGTGGCGCTTGAAGCGCGGCCTGGCAACGCGCCGCGAAAGTCTCGCCGAGGCAGCCGAGACGGCGACGCGCGAAGGCTTCGACTGGCTGCTTGCCGTCACCGCGGCGGAGACGCTTGCGCCCGACATCTTCGTGAAGATGCAGCCGGCGCTTCGCGTCCACGACGCGGTCTGGGGCGGCGCTGCGCTCGCCGACCAAGGACGGAACGCCGCCGAAGCTCGAGCGCATCACGCGGCTTGCGGCGCAGGATTTTGCCGACCTTCTTCCACGCTGCGCTTCGCTGGTGGATCGGGCCGAGCCATTTCGTCCGGCCGGACATGCTGCCCGCTCTTCGCGCGGCCGACACGTCGGCCCAGACGGCGCTTCGTGCGGCCGACACATTCGGATGGTACGCCGATTACATGCTCGCTCTGTGGAAGAGCCGACGCGCCTACAAGACCGCCCAGTGCCTGACGCATTTCCACTCGGCACTTCCGCCGCTCGCCGACGCCGACCGCGCCCGCCTCGTCGAATATCTCGAAGCGGAGCCGGTCTTCATGACGCTCCGCCATGACGGCCGGGCGCTGAAGCTTCCCTATACCGGGCTCAACCCCGTCATCGAGCGCGAGCAGATGCGCGGCCTCTTCTTCGAGGAGGAGGAGCTGCGCTTCCTTGCCGAACGGCTGCCGCGCGGGCTTCGCATCGTCGATGCCGGCGCCAATACCGGCAACCACACGCTCTTCTTCGCCGCCGTGATGCAGGCCGAGATCGTCATTCCGATCGAGCCGCTGCCGCGCGCCGCAGCCGCGATCCGCGCGACGGTTGAGGAGAACGGGCTCTCGAACGTCGATCTCTCGAAGCTCGGCGCGGCAATCGGCGCCGCGCCGGGACGGATGACGGCGATCCCTTCCGCGACCGCCGGCCTCGGCGCGACGCATTTCGTGGAGGACCCAGAAGGGGCGATCCCGCGCGTTCCCCTCGACGATCTTGTCGGCGGGCCGGTCGACCTCTTGAAGATCGACGTGGAGGGCATGGAAATGCAGGCGCTCGCCGGCGCCGCCGCCCTTATCGCAGCGCAGCATCCGAGCCTTTACGTTGAGGTTCTGGACACGAAGATCGCGGAATTCATGCGCTGGGTCGATCGGAACGGCTACGTGGTCGAAAAGCTCTTTCCCGACAAGACCCATTGCAATTACCTTCTGGTCCCAAGGGAGAGAACGTGAGGGGTGTAGGAATGAGCCTTCGGATGATTTGCCGGCGCTGCGGCGTTTCTTATGCTTGCGGCGCTCGGCGCTTTGACGCCCAAGGCTTTTGCCGGTGACGTGCCGACGATGGTGGAGCCGCCGTTCTTCGAAGCGGCGGTCAAATCGGGCGAGCTGCCCTCCGGTCGCCGAGCGCATTCCCGAGCATCCGTTCGTTGTCAGCTACGAGGGCAGCCGACAAGACGCCGGGCAAATACGGCGGCACGCTGCGCATCATCGGCGGCAGCGCCAAGGACACGCGCATGATGGTCATCTACGGCTATGCGCGCCTCGTCGGCTACACGCCCGACTACGACATCGTCCCCGACATCGCCGAGAGCTTCGACGTGGAGGACGGGCGCATCTTCACCTTCCATCTTCGCCCCGGCCACAAATGGTCGGACGGCGAGCCGTTCACCGCCGAGGATTTCCGCTTCTACTGGGAGGACATGGCGGACGATCCGAATGTCTCGCGCTTCGGGCCGCCGAAGGAGCTTCTGGTCGACGGCGAGAAGCCGAAGGTCGAGATTCTCGACCCGCTCACCGTCCGCTACAGCTGGTCGAAGCCGAACTCGTATTTCCTGCCGGCGCTCGCCGCCGCGCAGCCGGTCGAGATCTTCCGCCCGGCGCATTACCTGAAGCAGTTCCACGCCAAGTATATCGGCGAGGACAAGGCCGAGGCGATGGCCGAGGAGGCGGGCGAGCGCAACTGGGTGGCGCTGCTCTACAGCAAGGATCGCTCCTACCGGAACGACAACCTCGACTATCCGACGCTTCAGCCCTGGGTGCTGAAGACGCAGCCGCCGTCCGACCGCTACGTCTTCGAGCGCAATCCCTACTTCCACCGCGTCGACGAGAACGGCCTGCAGCTTCCCTATATCGACGAGGTCGCGCTGACGATCTCGAGCTCCGACCTGATCCCGGCGAAGGTCGCGGCCGGCGAGACCGACCTGCAGGGCGCCTATCTCGCCTTCTCCAACTTCACCTTCCTGAAGGAGGCGGAGGAGCGCAGCGACTACGAGGTCCGCCGCTGGCTGGCGACGAAGGGCGCGCGGGTGGCGCTCTATCCCGACCTGAACAACACCGATCCGGTCTACCGCGACCTCTTCCGCAAGGCCGATTTCCGCCGCGCGCTTTCCGTCGCGATCGACCGCGACGAGATCAACAACACGATCTTCTATGGCGTCGCCAGTGCCGTCCAACAACACGGTGCTGCCGGAATCGCCGCTCTTCGAGGACGAGTATCAGACGAAGTGGGCCGAGTACGATCCGGACCTTGCCAACCAGCTGCTCGACGGGCTCGGGCTGACCGAGCGCGACGCGAACGGCATCCGGCTGCTGCCCGATGGCCGGCCGCTGCAGATCGTCGTGGAGACCGCCGGCGAGGAGACCGAGCAGACCGACGTGCTGGAGCTTGTCGCGCGACAACTGGAAGAAGGTCGGCGTCTCGCTCTTCATCAAGCCGTCGCAGCGCGAGGTCTTCTACAACCGCATCAATTCCGGCGAGACGCAGATGGCGGTCTGGTGGGGGCTGGAGAACGCGTCTGATCACGCCGGACATGGCGCCGGCCGAGTTCGCGCCGTTCTCGCCCGACCAGTTCCAGTGGCCGGCCTGGGGCCTGTGGGCGCAGACCAGCGGCCAGATGGGCGAGGCGCCCGACATGGAGACGCGGTCAAGCAGCTGATGGCGCTCAAGCAAGGAATGGGGCGAGGCCGCACCACCGCAGGAGCGCGAGGATGTCTGGCACAAGATCCTGTCGCTCTGGGCCGACCAGGTCTTCACCATCGGCATCGTCTCCGGCGTCGAGCAGCTCGTCGTGGTCAACAACGCGGCTGCACAACGTGCCGGAGCACGGCACCTACAATTTCGACCCGGGCGCCTATTTCGGCATGTATCGGCCGGATACTTTCTGGCTCGACCAATAGAAGGCGGAACGGCTCGATGCTCGCCTTCCTCGCTCGCCGCGTGATCACGATGGTGTGGACGCTGCTCGGATCAGCGTCCTCGTCTTCATCATCATCCAGCTGCCGCCGGGCGACTATCTCACCACCTACATCGCCGAGATCCAGGCGATGGGCGAGAAGGTGGCGGACGAGAAGATCGCGTTCCTGCGCGAGCAGTACGGCCTCGACAAGCCGCTGTGGCAGCAATACCTCGTCTGGGTGACGGGCCTGCTGCACGGCGACCTCGGCTATTCCTTCGAATACAACCAGCCGGTCGCCGACGTGATCGGCGACCGCCTGTTCCTGACCATGGTGCTGAACTTCGTCACGGTGCTCTTCATCTACGTCGTGTCCTTCCCGATCGGCGTCTATTCCGCCACGCACCAGTACAGCGCCGCCGACCACGGCCTCTCCTTCCTCGGCTTCCTCGGGCTGGCGACGCCGAACTTCCTGCTCGCGCTGATCCTGCTCTATCTCGCCAATGTCTGGTTCGGCACCTCGATCGGCGGGCTGATGGATCCGCAATACGTCGACAAGCCGTGGACGCTCGGCAAGGCGCTCTCGGTGCTGGAGCACCTGTGGGTGCCGGTCGTCGTCATCGGCACGTCCGGCACCGCCGGCATGATCCGTCGGCTGCGCGCCAATCTGCTCGACGAGTTGCAGAAGCAGTACGTGACGACGGCGCGCGCCAAGGGCGTGCCCGAGGGCCGGCTGCTGATCCGCTATCCGCTGAGGATGGCGCTCAACCCCTTCATCGCCGATATCGGCAGCCTGCTGCCGCAGATCGTGTCGGGCTCGGTCATCGTCTCGGCGGTCATGTCGCTGCCGACGACCGGGCCGATGCTGCTTCGCTCGCTGCGGAGCCAGGACATGTACCTCGCCGGCTCGTTCCTGATGTTCCTCGCGGTGCTGACCGTGGTCGGCATGCTGGTCTCCGACATCCTGCTCGCGGTGCTCGATCCGCGCATCCGGCTCGCCGGCGGAGCCGGCGCGATGAGCGTGCCGCTCGCGCACTACGTCTCCGACGAGGCGTTCGATCCGGAGGCGACCGTCGCCGCCGGCTCCGCAGCCGTCGGAGCGCTACCTCGAACGCCTCGCAGACGCAGATCATCTGGTGGCGGTTTCTCCGCCACCGCCTCGCCGTGGTGTCGCTGGTCTTCCTCGGCGCTCAGCTACGGCTCGGTGCTGATCTCGGAGTTCATCGCGCCCTACGATCTGCACAGCCGCCATTCGCGCTTCATCTACGCGCCGCCGCAGCGCGTTGCACCTCTTCCACGAGGGCCGCCTCGTCGGGCCGTTCGTCTATCCGTTCGACTTCAAGCTCAACATGGACACGCTGAAGCGCGAATACACGGCCGACCGGTCGAAGCCGGAGCCGATCCGCTTCTTCTGCTCCGGCGAGAGCTACAATTTCTGGGGCCTCTTCGATCCTGCACGTTCCATTTCGTCTGCCCGCCGGAGAACGGCACGATGTTCCTGCTCGGCACCGACCGGCTCGGGCGCGACATGTTCTCGCGCCTGACCTACGGCGCGCGCATCTCGCTCACCATCGGGCTCGTCGGCGTGACGCTGAGCTACGTCATCGGCATCACCATCGGCGGCATCGCCGGCTATTACGGCGGGCTCTTCGATTCCATCGTGCAGCGCGTCACCGAGGTGCTGCGCTCGATTCCCGAGCTGCCGCTCTGGATGGCGCTCGCGGCGGCGCTTCCGGTCACCTGGGACCCGCGCATCATCTATTTCGGCATCACGGTGATCCTGGCGCTGCTCGACTGGCCGTCGATCGCGCGCGCCGTGCGCTCCAAGCTCTTCGCGCTGCGCGAGGAGGATTACGTCGCCGCCGCGGAGATGATGGGCGCCAAGCCGAGCCGCATCATCGGGCGCCACCTGGTGCCGAACTTCACCAGCCACCTGATCGCCTCGGCCTCGCTGACGATCCCCTCGATGATCCTGGCGGAGACGGCGCTCTCCTTCCTCGGCCTCGGCCTCCGGCCGCCGATCACGAGCTGGGGCGTGCTCCTGAACGAGGCGCAGAACATCGAGGCGGTGGCGCTCTATCCCTGGCTGCTTGACGCCGATGGTGCCGGTGATGCTGATCGTGCTCGCCTTCTCGTTCCTCGGCGACGGCCTGCGCGACGCCATCGACCCGCACGAATAGAACCGCTCATCGCCTATGGGAGAAGGCTCACACCTTCACCAGCCAGAGGCTCGCTTCCTTGGCGCCGGCTTCAGCGGATCGCGCCGGCGGGGCTCGCGGCGACCGCCGCCGCCATGCGCGTCGCCGCGTAGTGGCTCGACCACAGGAGCCGGTAGCCGCCGCCCTGGATCAGCGCCGCGACGCCGAGCTGCTCGTTGTAGCCGCGCCACTCCCATTCCGAGCGGATAGTCGTCGGGCAGGAAGATGTCGTGGACATGCACGAGGACGCCGCGCGGCAGCGCCGGCAGCACGTGGTTCAAGAGCATGTCGACGTCGGTGCCCGGCATCAGGATGTGGCTTGAATCGATGAACAGGATGTCGCCCTCGGCGAGCTTCTCGAAGGCGCCGAGCCCGGCGCCCTGCACGTGTCGCGGATGAGCGTCGCGCCGGTGCCCTCGATGTCGGCGCGCGGCTCCGGGTCGATCGCAGTGATCTCGCTCGCAAGCCCGCCGTCGCGGACGGCGCGCGCCATGAAGCGCGTCGAATGGCCGGAGCCGACCTCGACGATGTGGCGCGGGCGCGTCTCGCGCACGAAGATGTAGAGCGCGGCCGCGTCGAGGCGCGGGAACCAGTCCTGGTTCCAGCGCGGCTCCGGCGGCGGCTCGCCGCCGATCGCCTGGAAGGCGTCGGCGAAGGCTGCTCCATCGACTTGAGCAGCGCCAGGAACGTCGGCTCGGCCGCGGAGAAGAGCGGCTCGAGCGCCATGTAGGACGCGCGCTCGCCGCCGTGCCGGCACCTGGTCGGCATAGCGATAGGGGATGAAGAAGCCGCGCTTGCGCGAGGCCGAGCACCGTCGGAAGCCCGAAGCGCAGACGGCGGGCGGACATCAGCTTCCGCGTCCGGCGCGCGAGCGGTGCCGGACGAACGGCGAATCACGTCGCGCAAAGCCTCCTCACGGCGCTACGCCGCCTCGCGCGCCGCCTCCTCACGAAACCCGAAGAGCTCCTGCGGCTCGCCGACGCCCTCCAGGCGGTGTGCGCCCATCGAGCGCCAGAGATGCGGCTCGATCGAAGCGATCTGGCGCGTGGCGAGCACGCGCGCGCCGATCGTCTTGGTCAGCTTCTCGATGCGCGCCACCTCGATCACTGTCGGACCGATGGCGGAGAAGGCGAGCCGTTCCGGCACGCCGATATTGCCGTACATCAGCGTGCCGACGTTGAGCCCGATCCCGTAGCGGATCGGCTCGAGGCTCTGCGCGGCGCGCTCCGCGTTGATGCGGTCGGACAGGGCGAGCGATTCGTTGAGCGCGGCCGTGACCCGGCGGGTGAGCTCGGGGAGCTCCGATTCGTTCTCGACCGGAAAGATCGCGAGCACCGCGTCGCCGACGAAGGCGAGCACCTCGCCGCCGGCGGCGATCGCCGGGCGCGCGGAGCACTCGAAATAGACGTTGAGGAGATCGAGGAACGCGTCGCTCGGCATTGTCTCGGCAAGCCGCGTGGAGTTCCTCAGATCCGAATACCAGACGAGCGCGCGCGTCTGTTCGCCGTCGCCGAGACGGATCGAGCCGGCAAGCACGCGGCGCCCGGTCTCGCGCCCGAGATAGGCTTCGGCGATGTTGCGCGAGATGCGCGACTGGATCACCGTCTTGCAGGCGATGGCAAGGCGCCGCTGGATGCGCTGCAAAGCGGCGAGGTCGTCGTCGATGAAGCCGCCCGGACGGTCGGATGCCCAGGTGACGAAGATGCCGCGGCGCTCGCGGTTGGAATAGGCGGCGCGCGAGAAGAGCTCGGTCTGCATGACGAGGTAGTCGGTGTAGCCCTCCTCGGCGAGATCTTCGGTGATGCCGAAGTCGAGCATCGCCTGCGGCCCGGTGAGCTTGCGGCGCAGGACCGAGACGTCCTCCTTCAGCATGTGGTGCATGGGGCTGCGCAGCCATTCCTCGGTCACGATGTCCTGATGGCGGAACTGCCCAAGCTCCGCCGGCTCGCTGTGCCGCCAAAGGACGCTTTCGGCCCGGAAGAGGGGGTGGAGCGTCGACCACATCAGCATCGCCCGGGAGACCGGGACGCCGATGGCGTGCAGCCGCTTGCAGACCCCCTCGAACAGCTCGACGATGTCGGGCTCGCCGAGCGACTGCTCGACCAGCCAGTCGGTGATCTGGGTGATGAGGCTCTGTTTCCGCCATGGCTGCGATCAGATCAGTGTTTCAGGGGACAAGTTCAAGGCCGGTGCGCGCGACGATGGCGCCCGGAAAGCGGGCCTTCGCCTCCGGCTCGATGCGCCGCAGGTCGTCGTCGTCGCGGCCCGGGCGGTGGTGGAAGATGACGAGCCGCTCGACGCCCGCCGCCTCGCACAGCCGCACGCCTTCCTCCCAGGTCGAGTGGCCGTAGCCCCGGCAGGCCTCGAACTCCGCGTCGGTATACATGCAGTCGTAGATCAGGATCTGCGCGCCGCGCAGCATCGCGACAAGCTTCCGGTCGGGATGGCCGGGAATGTGTTCGTGATCGGTGATGTAGCAGACCGACCGCCCCTGATAGTCGACCCGGTAGCCGACCGCGCCGTTCGGGTGGTTGAGCCGCACCGTCGAGATCTCGATTCCCGGATGCGGCGTGAGCGTCGTCGGCGGGCGGAAATCCTTGAACGTCGACATGCGCGTGAAAGACCGACGGCGTGATCGGAAAGAAAGGCGGCGCCATGAAGCGCTCCGCCATCTCCCGGCAGGTCATGTCGTCGAGGAAATGGCCCGCATAGAGCCGCACGTGCACGCCCGCATCGTAAAGCGGCTTCATGAACGGCAGCCCGATGACGTGGTCGAGGTGGCAATGGGAGAGCAAGATGTCGAAGTCCTTCACACCCTCCTGCTGAAGCAGGACGCCGAGGCTCTGCGCGCCGGACCCGACGTCGAAGACGAGCACGTGCGGACCGCAGCGCATCTCCACGCAAGGAGAATCGCTGCCGAACTCGCAGTTTTCCGCGGCCGGCGCGGGCAGGCTGCCCCGCGCGCCCCAAATCCTCACCAGAAACGGGACGTCGGTCATCGGCTGCTTACGAGGCCGCCGCCCGGCGTTGCGCTTCCACCAGTTCCGCGGTCGTGCGCGTCAGGCGCTCCGCCAGAAGCCGCGTCATGTCCACCGCCATTTCCGGAAACTGGCGCAACAATTCGAAGAAGGGCTCCTTGCGGATGCGCAGCGCCTGAAGATCGGACTTGGCGACGATCGTCGCGGTTCTCGGCGTATCGCAGAGGATCGCGATTTCGCCGAGAAAATCCCCGTCGTGAAGCTGCGCGATCGGAATCGGCCCGCTGTCGGTCGCCACCGAGACCTCCGCGTCGCCCTTGATGATCACGAAGGCGGCGTCGCCGATGTCGCCCTGGCGCATGATCGTCTGCCCCGGCTGGTAGGTAATCACGTCGGAGGTATAGGCGAGCAGCTTCAGCCGCGACGGATTCGATCCCCGAAAAGAGAGGCACCCTGCGTAAGAGCTCGACCTCATTGCTAAGCAAACTCACGTCTCCCACCTTTCATGCGCCTCGGCGTCGGCCGGCTCCAACCTACTTCGCCGGCTCGAGCGCGCGCTCCTCTCCCCGTTCCGCCGTGCGCGCTTCCGACTTCGCGATCCGGCCGTTCTCAAACGTCAGCACCCGGTCGAACCATTGTCCGGCCGCCGGGTGGCTCAGCACCCAGAACACCGCGAAATGCGGCCCGCCCTCGGCGCGTGAATAGTCGAGCACGCGCGTGACCGTGGCGTCCTGCGCATTCCCATCGAGCGCGGCGAGTGCGCGATTGACGACGAGCAGGTCCGGCCGCTTCAAGACGGCGCGTCCGAGCGCGAGCTTCTGCTGCTGGGCGAGCGACAGCCGCTTTGCGCCGCTGCCGATATCGAAGCCCAGGCCGAGCTCGATGACCGCGCTCGTCAGATCGAGCGCGTCCATGGTCTCGCGCAACAGCGCGTTCACGCGGTCGGGAGCCTCGGCGTAAGTGTCGACGATGCGACCGAAGAGGATGTTGTCCTGAACGGTCGCAGCGGCGTTGACCACCGCCGTTTGATAGAAGTCGATCGCGCCCTTGAGGTCGGCCGGCAGGTTTTCGCGGAAGACCATGCGCGCATGCACGATCGCCGCCTGCAGTGTCTCGTCGAGGAGGCCGTGGCGCTGCCGCGGCTCGATGTAGCCGAAGGCGAGACGCAGGAGCGCCTGCCGGTCCTCGGGGTCGAGGGTCGCCTCGGGTGAGGCGCCGACGCGCCGCACGATGGCGCGATAGGTGTCCATCTCCTCCGGCGCCATCAGGTCCATGCGCTCGAGCAGCGGATTGTTCGGCGCAAGATCGCCGAAGAGGTCGATCAGCGTCTCGGCGACCCCGGCTCCCATGGCGAGGAGCTTCGCCTCAAGCCCCGTCTCGCTGATGACGGAGACGAGGTAAGGATGGTCCTCCAGCCGACCGCGGAGCGCCTCGGTGTCGGCGACGCCGAAGACGAGGTTCTCCTATCACCGACGCGTTCACGACGTAGCGGTCGGGGTCGAACATCTCGACGTAGTGCTCGGTCTGCGACTTGGCGAGACGCTCGCGGAAATCGTCGCGCGCCTCCAGGATACGGCTCGACAGGTTCTCGATCTGGCCTTCCGGCATCCGGCTTCTGAGGCCGAGCCGATAGACGTCGCCCTCGAGGTCGACGATCGTCAGCACCTCGCGCAGACGCATCAGAAGGTCCTCCGACCCGGTGGCGCCGGCAGCCTCGTAGTCGACCCAGTCGTCGGCGATGTCGGTTTCGGGATTGCCGGATGCCATCGCCTCCATGCGCCGCAGCCGCTCCTCGCGGCCGCTCTTCTCCACCTCCCGCAGCGGCGCGTGGCGTAGTCCGTAGATCAGGCTGTCGAGCAGCGACGCCTGCGGAAAATAGGTGTTGGCGTCGGCATAGCCGATGCGCCGGCCGGCGACCGAATCCGGCAGCGTCTCGATCGGCGTCCCGTCGACGAGGACGCGCCCCGACGCCGGCTCGACGAGGCGCGCGAAAGCCTCGGCCAGATACTCGCCGCCGGCGCCGACGGAGCCTACTGCCGCCACCGCCTCGCCGCGCTTCAGGCTGAACGTGGTGGAGTCGAGCAGCGTCGCGCCGGATTCGTCGCGGATGACGATCCCGGAGGCGGAGATCTCGCTCTCGATATGCGTCGGCGTCGTTCGGCTCCAGCTTCTGCAGCGCCGGATCGAGCACCTTGGTGATCGTGAAGCTCTCGACGACCTGCGTGTATTTGACCTGCACGTCGAGGCGCTGCTGGTCCCAGTCGATCAGGTCCTTGAGCGGCGAGGGCAGGTCCTTGTAGGCGGCGATGACGGCGACGAGCTGTCCGATGTCGAGCCGCCCGGTGATCGCGAGATATCCGCCGACCAGATAGAAGATGAAGGGCGTCACCTGGGCGAGCAGGTTGTTGATGAATTTGACCAGGAACTTCCACTGATAGATGTCGAAGCGGATGAAGAAGATGCGTCCGAGCCGGCTGACGATCTCGGCGCGTTCCCAGTTCGACGTGTCGTTGACGCGGATGCCGATGATGCCTTCGACGATCTCGCCGACGCGGCCCGCGAGCTGCCGCGCCGTCAACTGGCGCGCGCGCCCGAGCACGAGCAGCCGGCGGCGCAGCCGCGGTATGAGGATAACCTGTACGGCCACGATGGCGCCGGCGACGAGGCCGAGCGTGACGCTCTGCATCAGGATGAAGGCCATCGCCGTGACGGCCTGGCTGATCAGGTAGGCGGGCTGCACGAAGGCGTCGCCGATGAAGCCGCCGAGCGGCTCCACCTCGTCCTTCACCATGGTGGCGATTTCCGACGCCCTTAGGCGCCGGAACTGCGGCAGCGGAAAGCGCAGCAGCATGTCGATGAGTTGGAAGCGCATGCGCCGAAGCATGCGTTCGCCGAGCCGCCCTTTGAACGTCGAGATGTAGAGCTTGAAGTAGCCGTTGACCAAGACGAAGAACAGGAAGAGCGAGGTGAGATAGACAAGCGTGGCGATGCGCCCGAATTCGAATCCGCTGAACAGCACGATCTCTTGTCCGCCGAGGAAGCTCGGCAGATCGAACGCGATCCGCATCACCGTTTCGGTGGAGGTGGGGCTCGGAAAGTGCTGTCCCTGGATCGGCCCGTTGACGATCGACTTCGGAAGGTCGAGCGACAGGAAATAGAACGGCAGCGAAGCCACCACGACAAGGAGCAGCCACATCTGATCGCGCTTGGAATACCTCCAAGTGTAGCGGAAGATATTGAGCTCCATGGCGCTGGAAGCGTGCTCCTCGTGCCGGGTCGCGTCGCCCGATGCTCGGCCGCCGAAGGGCGGGCCCCCGCGAAACTTATAAACGCGGCCTGCTTCGCTGTCTAACCGGGCGGCCGGGAAGGAAAACGCACTCTAAGTGCGCGCCGGCACGGCGATGACCGGCTTCGCCGACTGCTTCGGCGGCGCCGCGGCGCGCACGAAATGCCCCTCTGCAACCTCCAGCATCGGCGGATCGCCATCCGCGCCGCAGCGGAAAGGCTCCGGCCAGGCGTCCGGGTTCGACTGGCGATGCGCGCCGATCGCCTCGAAATCGAGCGGACGCTGCGGGTCGGGGTAGGGCACCGCCGACATCAGCGCACGGGTATAGGGATGCACCGGATTGCGGAAAAGCTCGCCGCGCGGCGCCAGCTCCACGAGCCGCCCCGCGCACATCACCGCGATGCGGTCGGCGATGTAGTTGATGACCGCGAGGTTGTGCGAGATGAACAGATAGGTGAGCCCGATCTCCTTCTGCAAGTCCTTCAGGAGATTTAGGATCTGCGCCTGGATCGAGACGTCGAGCGCGGACACCGGCTCGTCGCAGATGACGAGCTCCGGCTGCAGCGCGAGCGCGCGGGCGATGCCGATCCGCTGCCGCTGCCCGCCGGAGAAGCTGTGCGGGTAGCGGTTCAGGTGGCGGGCGCCGAGCCCCACCATCTCCAGGAGCCGGACGGCGGCGGCGCGTCGCGTCACGTCGGTGCCGATCTTGTGGATGACGAACGGCTCGGCCAGGATGCTGCCGATCGTCATGCGCGGATTGAGCGAGGAATAGGGGTCCTGGAAGATGTACTGAATCTTGCGGCGGATCGGCTCCATCTGTCTGAGATCGAGCGTCAGGAGGTCGATCGGCCTTCCGCGGTCGTGGAACACGATCTCGCCCTCGTCCATCGACACCGCGCGCATGATTGCCTTGGAGACCGTCGTCTTGCCGGAGCCGGATTCGCCGACGAGGCCGAGGCACTCGCCGCGCTCGACCGTGAAGCTCACGTCGTTCAGCGCCTGCACCGTCGGCTCCTGCCCGCGCGAAAACCACTTCAGCTGCTTGCGCATGCCGAAGCTCTTCGCGACGTGGCGTACCTCGAGCAGCGTCCCGCCGCTGCGGTCCATGAGCGGAGAGCCCGCGAGCCGTTCCATCGACGTCGCGATCTCGCGGATCGGCTTCAGCCGCTCGCCGGGCTTCATGTCGAAATGCGGCACGGCCTTGAGCAGCGCCCGCAGATAGGGATGCGTCGGATGCGTGAAGATGTCGTCCAGCGTGCCGGCTTCGACCACCTTGCCGTGGTGGGCGACGACGACCTCCTCCGCCATGTTGGCGACGACGCCGAGGTCGTGCGTGATGAGGAGCACCGCCATGCCGAGCTCCGCCTGCACGTCGCGGATGAGCTTCAGGATCTGCGCCTGCACCGTCACGTCGAGCGCCGTCGTCGGCTCGTCGGCGATCAGCAGTGCCGGCCGGCAGATCAGCGCCATCGCGATCATCGCCCGCTGGCGAAGGCCGCCTGAAAGCTCGAACGGATAGGTCTCGATCGTCTCCTCGGGGCGCGGGAAATCGACGAGCCGAAGCATCTCGATCGTGCGCTCGCGCTTTTCCTCGGGCGTCACCTTGCGGTGCACCGTCAGCGCCTCGCCGATCTGGTCGCCGATCGTGTGCAGCGGCGAGAACGACGTCATCGGCTCCTGGAAGATCATGCCGATGCGGTCGCCGCGGATCGCCACGAAATCCTTGGAGCGGGGCGAAAGCTTGGCGAGGTCGCGTGTCCCCGTCACCGTGTCGTTGAAGATGATCTCGCCCGTGGTGATGTGGGCGGTGCGCGGCAGGATGCCCATGATCGCCTGCGCGGTGACGGATTTCCCCGACCCGGACTCGCCGACCAGCGCCACCGTGCTGCCAGGCCGGATGCGCATCGACAGCGAATCCACCGCCTGCACCCGCCCGGCAAGCGTACGGAATTGCACCGAGAGGTCTCGGATCGTCAGCAGTTCGCCCGCGTCGTGCGCCCGCTCAAGCACGTTCATTCCCCTATGGGGCCATGGATTCGTTAACCTGGCAATGACCGCAAAGTGACGTTTGTCGCAGCTCGTGTCATTTGACGGCTCCGCGGAGGGCGGCGAGTTCGCCGACGATCTGCGCGGTCTTGGTCGCGCCGGCAATGTCGACGTTGATGGCGGCGGCGGGCTTTTCGATCGCCGTCTTGCACCGCCTGGACTACACGCGCGGGCGAGAGTTCGGCCGCGGGAAGCAGGGTGAGCAGCCCCTTGCGGGCGAGGATTTCGGCGCGCAGCCGCTGCTCCGTCTCGCCTTTCGCCTCGTAGGGCACGACGATGGCGCGGGCGCCGGCGCTCAATATGTCCATGGTGGTGTTGTAGCCGGCCTGCGAGATCGAAAGCGTCGCCCCGCGCAGGCGGGCGGCGAAGTCGTCGCGGAAGCGCTCCACGATGGTGCGCTCGCTCGCGTGCTTGGCGAGGGCCTTGAAATCGTCGTCGCCGAGATTTGGGCCGGTCAGGAAGCGCCAGACGTGGCCGGCAAGCGCCGTCAGCGGCCGTGCCGCCATCGCCGCCGCAAGAAGCGGCGCGCCGACCGCGCCGCCGCCGGCGGAGACGATCACCTCGCCGGCGCCCTTCGCCGTCCGTCTCGCTCGACGGCGGGGCGACGTAGCCGGTGTAGCGGATGAGGTCGGCAAGGCGCGTCGCCTCGGGGAAGGTCGTCTCGAAGCGGATGAGCGTCGGGTCGCCGTGCACGAGAACGGCGTGAGAAATGCCGGCGAAGCGTCGCGACCGTCTCAGCGTCGCGGCTCGGCAGCTTGCCGGCGACGAGAATGTCCCGGACCGAGCAGGCGACGCGCGGCGGTCGCTTCTCGGCATGGATAGCGTCAAGCAGCGGCAGCAGCTCGAAGCGGAACTGCCGGCGCCCGAACGGAAAGAGCTCGATCAAGCACCACATCCGGGTCCGTCTTGCGCCAAAGCGCGAGGAGCGCATCGCGCCGCGCCGCCTTCCACGCGTCGTCGATCGGCTTCCCCTTCGCGTCGAGGAGCTCGGAAAAATTCTCCCCGGCGATCGTCGCGGCCGGAAGCGCAGCAACGGTTGCGCCCTTGAACGGCACCTCGCGCACGGCGCGCCCGCCGAACGCCACCGTCACGTCGAGACCGGCGTCGGTCATCGCGCGTGGTCAGGATTTCGGCGCGCTTCAGATGGCCGATCCCGAGAAGATGCTGGACGTAGAAGAGCACGCGCTTCTTCATGGCCCCCGCCCAAGCGGAATGTTCAGCGTCTCGACTGCCGGCGCTGCCGTCCGCCGCAACGCGGAAGGCGTGGGCCGAGCCGTCGCGAAGCTTGTCCTTGTCCCTTTTCGGTCATGCTCCAGCCGGTCGCAAGCGCGTAGAGCGCGCGCAGCACCCCCTTGTGGGTCACGAAGACGTCGGCGCGGAGAGGCTCTTCAGCAGCGGCAAAAGCCGCGCCTGCACGTCGCGCGGGCTCTCGCCGCCGGGCGGGCGGAAGTCGAGGCCGCGCGCCTCGTTCTCCGCCATCGCCTCGCCAAGCTCCGCGCGAAGCTCGGAGAGCCGCCGGCCTTCCCATTCGCCCCAGGCCATCTCGATGAGCCGCGGCTCCGGCTTCGGATCGAGGCCGAGCAGCCGCGCCGTCTCCATCGCGCGCTTGAGCGGGCTTGCAAGGCAGGTCGCGCCCGCCCATCCGGGCGGCAGCGTCGCCGCCTTCATCGCCGCGCGGCCGGCAGCGTCGAGCGGGCGGTCGGTCCGACCCTGGATCAGCCTCGCGGCGTTCCAGTCGGTCGTGGCGTGGCGGATGACGAGAAGCGGGGTCATGACGCGACAAGCCGGCGGAGGTGCCGGTCGAGCGCTGCGGCAGCGGCAGCGATGTCGTGGTCGCGGGCGCTTCGCTCCAGTGCCGCGCGCCGCATCGCCTCGCGCCGTGCCGGATCGTCAAGGAGCGCGCCGACGGCGTCGGCGAAAGCGGCGGCGTCGCCTTCTTCGACGAGCAGTCCGGTCTCGCCGTCCGCGACGATCGTCGGCACGCCGCCGCTTCGGCCGGCGACGACTGGAAGGCCCGCGGCCTGCGCTTCAAGCAGCGCCATCCCCCACGCTTCCTTGATCGCCGGCCAGACATAGAGGTCGGCGCCGCGATAGAGCTGCTTCAGCTCGTCCGGCGTGCGCATGCCGACGAAGCGCACGCGCTCGCCGAGCGGCGCGAAGGCTTGCCGCACCTCCGCTTCGGCCGGCCCCGCGCCGGTGACGATGAGACGCCAGCGCCGCTCCCCGAGGCGCGAAAGCGCGTCGGCGAGAACGCGATAGGAGAGGAGTTTTTGATCCGCGCGCATCATGGCGACGGCGAGAAGCCAAGGTTCGCGCTCGTCGAGGTCGAACGTCTCTCCGATCGACGCGCGGGCCGAGGCGCGGTCGGGTGCGCGGAACGGTGCCGTCTCCAGGAACGGCACGAGCGGCGCCAGGCGCGCGGGCGCCGCAAGCAGAGGACGCACGCATTCGGCGTCCACAGGGTTTGGCTGAAGAATCAGGTCGGCGTGGCGGATCGCCTCCGCACTCGCCTTGTGGCCGAGGTCCCAGGGCCCGCCCGCCTGCTTCGGCGCGAAGGATGCTTCCGCGATCACATAGGGAATTCCGAGTCGCGCCGTGATCGTTGGGCCGAGCCAGTCGGGGGCCTTGTGGTAGAGGTGGTAGGTGAACCAGAGGTCGGGCTTCGACGTGCCGTTTGCAATTTTGCTGAGGAAGCGCTCGGCCAGCTTGCCGCCGAGAGCCTGGAGCCGCTCTTGTCGCGCGGCGTCGCCGGCATCGCGGCTTCTGAAGCGCGAGGCGAGCGTCACCTCGTGGCCGGCGAGCGTCAGAGCCGCGATCAGCGCGCGCGCCATCGCGCGGTCGCCCGACGCGACCGGATGGTCGGGCGGCTTCAAGGGAGCGTAGAACGCGATCCGCATCGGCTCTCAGGCGGGCGCCGCCGCCTCATTCGGCAGCAAGCAGCACGTGTCCGGATTTCGGGCAGCCCGGCGGTCGCGGCAGATCGCGAAAGGCGCCTTCAAGCGGCCGATCGGCGAGCACGATCGTTCCCGGCTCGCACCATTTGGCGACGAGCGGCGATAGCCAGGCGCGCGTGATCAGGTCTTGCGTCGGATCGCCGGAGCCCAGATCGATATGAATGAGAGCCGGCCTCTCCGGTATGCGCGGCCCGCAGAATTCCAGCGTCTCGCGGATTTCCCCAAGGATCAGGTGATCCCCGTCCGGAATGCATTTCGGATGCGCGGCGATCGCCCGGTCGAAGGCGAAGATTGCGCGGTCGGGGAAGAGCTGGCGGAGATGGTCGAAGGTTCGCCCGCTCCCGAGCCCGAGCTCCAACACGCAGCCCGGCCGGCCGGCGATCAGCCGCGCCGCTTCCTCCATCAGCGCACGCTGCGCGGTCAGTCGGCTGATCATGAAGTCGAGACGGCTCACGGCAGCACCGATCTTATCGCGCGCGCTCGGCCTTGGCTGTCGACGGCCGTCACACGCTTCCGCCGACGACGGAAAGCCGCGGCGAGCGCATGCCGGCGGGCACCTTGTCGCCGAGATATTGGTCGACGAGGCTGTTGACGACGGAAAGCCCGTCGAGGAGGCCGGGGATGTGCACTTTCGACGGCCGCCGCCGGTAGGGAAGGGCGCGCATCGCCTCGACCAGCTGCCCCGGATCGGTCGTGTCGTCGGGCAGGATCATGGAGACGAGGCCGAGCTCGGCGGCGCGCTTGGCGCGGATATATTGCTCGGCGCGCGGCGAGGTGCGCGGCAGGATCAGCGCGCGCTTGTCGAGCGACAGTATCTCGCAGAACGTGTTGTAGCCGCCCATGCCAACGACGGCGAGCGCGCGCTGCATCAGCGCTTCCATGTTCGCTTCGAACGCGATCGCCTCCAGATGCTTGATACGCGCTACGCGTTCCATGAAGCCGGTCTGCTGGCTGGTGCCCATGAACGGCCCGAGCACGATCTTCGCCGGCATGTCGAAGCTCGGATCGAACTCGTAGGCGCGAAGCACCCAGTCGACGAGCATGGCGCCGTCGCCGCCGCCGCCCGTCGTCACCAGATAGAACGGCTCTTCGATCTCGTGCGGCGGCGGATAGAGGCCGGACGGCGTCTTGCCGCGGCGGAGGTAGCCGGTGAAGCGCGTCTTCTGGCGTACCGCGTCTGAGACCGCGATGCCTTCGAGCGGATCGCAGATTTCCGGGATACCGTAGATCCAGATGTGGTCGTAGAGGTCCTCAAGCGCCGGCACCGACTTCTTGCGCTCCCATTCCTCGGCAAGCCGCGTCGGCTCGTCCATCACGTCGCGCAGGCCGAGCACGAGGGTCTTGCCCTTGCCCTTCAGGAACTCCAGCGTCGGACCGACTTCCCCGCGCAGCCCCAGCGGCTCCTTGTCGACCAGGAAAATGTCGGGCTCGAAGATGCGCGCCGTCTCCAGGATGATGGCGGAGCGGATCGCGATCAGATCCTCGATGGAAAGCCCGGGGCTGTGCGGCTGATAGCTCTCGTTGGAAAGCTTCACGACTCCGGGCACGCGGATGAATTCGACGTTCGGCGAAAACGAGAAGGCGCCGACGATCGGCGAGCCGACGATCATCATCACCGAAAGGTCGTCGCGATAGGCGACCAGCGACTGCGCGATGGTGCGGCAGCGGCGGAGATGCCCGAGCCCGAACGAATCGTGGCTGTAGATCAGCATGCGCGGCGGACGGCTGCTCATCGGGTCCTCCTCGAAGGCTCGTGATCCGCGGCGCGGAGAATCGGCATTTTTTTGCCCCCGGCGCAAGCGAAGATGCGCCGGAGCCGCGATTTCTGAGCGCGGCAGGCGCCGCTATCGACTTGGATTCGCCGCACTTTCTTTGCAAGCCCCCGTCGCGCCTTCGTGTTCCGATGTTGATGCCGGCTGCCGCCCGTACGGCGTAGAATGTGACCCAATGAGCGAAACCCAGGCCATGTTCGGGCTGCTGCGGCAATCGGCGGATGCCGCGGTCGTCGACGCGATGCAACGCCTCGTCGCCGAGGCCCCGGACCGCAAGCTCGCGCGCGTCAACGCCGTTGCCTTCGCCGCCGAGAACGGTCTCGACCCGGAGGCGACGATCGCCGGCTTCCTGCACGCCGCCAAGGTCGGGCTCTTCGAGATGTCGTGGAACGTGCTCTGCCCGGGCTGCGGCGGCGTGCTCGATTCCAACACCACTTTGAAGACCGTGCACAGCGACGAGTATGCGTGCTCGCTTTGCGCCGCGAATTACGAGCCGACGCTCGACGAGATGGTGGAGGTCACCTTCACCGTGAGCCCGCGGGTGCGCAGCATCGCGGCGCATGATCCGGAGACGATGTCGACGATGGAATATTTCCGGCAGCTCTATTTCAGCTCCGGGCTCGGGCTGCCGGAAGACTTCGAGCGGGTCTGGGAGGCGATCACGCTCGAATCGCTCGAGCTTCCGCCCGGCGAGAAGGCGATCATCTCGCTGCAGATACCGGCGCAGTTCATCATCATCTTCGATCCGATAACGCATACCGCGCAATTCCTCGACGTGAAGGGCGAGTCGACCAGGGAGCGTCAGGCTTTCACGCTCGTCTTTGAGGGCGACCACGCGCAGCACGCGACGGCGGAGATGCGGCCCGGCCCGCTGCGGCTCGTGGTGGAGAACCACACCGAGCGGCGGCTGATCCCGAGCGTCTTCATCGCCGGCGACGATCTCCACGCGGTCATGGAGCAGCGGCGGCCGTTCCTGACGGCGAAGCGGCTCCTGTCGAACCAGACGTTCCGCGACATCTACCGCACCGACACGCTCGACATCGATCAGCGGCTGAAGATCACCAGCCTGACCTTCCTCTTCACCGATCTCCGCGGCTCAACCGAGCTCTACGAGCGGGTGGGGGACCTCGTGGCGTTTGATCTGGTGCGCGCGCATTTCGACGTCTTGAACAGGATCGTCGCGGCAGAGGCGGGCGCCGTCGTGAAGACGATCGGCGACGCCGTGATGGCGACCTTCCCGACGCCCGATCGCGCCGTCGCCGCGGCGCTCAAGATGCGCGACGCCATGCGCACGCTGAACGAGGAGCGCGGGCGCGAGGATTTGATCCTGAAGATCGGCATCCACGAAGGTCCGTGCATCGCCGTCACGCTGAACGAGCGGCAGGACTATTTCGGGCAGACGGTGAACATCGCCTCGCGCGTGCAGCACCTCGCCACCTCGCGCGAAATTTTTGCGACCGGCGCCGTGGTGGAGGATTCCGCCGCGACCGGCGTGCTCGACGCGCTTGGCTTGAAGCCGGTGGCGCACAACACGTCGCTCCGCGGCATCGCCAACGAAGTCAGCGTCTACGCGATTCCTTGAGGGCCCGGCTTTGCGGAAGGGCGCAAGCCGCTCGCACCAACGGCGCTGAAAGCTCTGCGCGACAACGTCATCGCGGAGGCCATGAACTCCAAGTCTGCGCTCTTCGACCTGGCATTCCTGCCGCAGTTCACGGACCCGACTGAGCGGCACGGCATCCCCGACATGCTTCAAGGCCTCTCTGGAGAAACCGTAAAGGGCGTCATTCATCAAAGACCAAGCCCCTTGGCGGCGGGCTCGCGACATCGAGGTTGGCGTGCGCGCACCTTGCGATAGTATGCTGCTACAGGTTCCTCGTTTCATCGACGACGCGGGCGGATGCAGGCTGAGGCGCAGAGCACGGAAGACGCAACGGTCCCCGTCCTCATTGTCGGAGCCGGCCCGACCGGGCTTGTTCTCGCCATCGAGCTCGCACGCCGCGGCGTGCCATTTCGCCTGATCGACCAGCGGCCGGCGCCGCTTCCTTGGGATCGGGCCGCAGTTGTGAAGTCGCGGTCGCTGGAGATCTTCGCGTCGCTCGGGCTCGCGGATGCCTTCGTGCGCCGCGGAAAGACCGTGCAGGGCGTCGATTTCTTCGGCGGCGGCTCGAGGATCGCGTCATTTCGGCTGCGCGATGTGGACAGCCCCTTCCCGTTTAACCTGGGGATATCGGAAAGCGAAACCGAGAGGCTGCTCACTCAGAAGCTCGAGCAGCTCGGCGGCCGTGTCGATCGCGGCGTTGCGTTCGTCGCTCTTGAGCGGAGCGTCTCAGACGTCAGGGTGCGTGTGCGCACGAGCAGCGGAGAGCGCTGGCTGACGGCCGGCTGGGTTGTCGCCGCTGACGGGCTCCACAGTATCGTACGCGACGCGGCCGGCATCGCCTACACCGGACATGATTATGCGCTGCATTGGGGCGTGGTCGACGCACACCTGGGCAATTGGCCGTTTGCAGACGACCTGGCCGCGGCGCAGTTCGATCCGTTCCTGAGCTCGATCCCGATCGGGGACGACAGGTGGCGGATCTACTTTCGCGCCGATACGAGCACCGCGCTCCAGGTCGCCCACATCCAGCAATGGCTTGCACAGCTTGCGCCGGGCGCTCGGCTTGAGCATCCCGATGAGCCGCAGCTTTTTCATACGCATTGCCGGGTGGCCGAGAAATTCCGCGCCGGGCGCGTCCTCGTTGCAGGCGATGCGGCCCATGCCTGCAGCCCGGTCCAAGGACACGGCATGAACAGCGGTATTCAGGACGCCTTCAATCTCGGCTGGAAGCTGGCACTGGTCGCCGCCGGCCAGGCGCCGGACTCGCTCCTCGAACTCATATGATGCCGAGCGGCGTCCGATCGCGGAGATGGTCGGCGCTTCCGGTGATGATGTGGAGGCTATTGCCGCCAAGGGCGATCCCACGGCGAGCGAAACGATCGCCGCGGCGCTCGCCTCGGAAGACGATCGTCGCAAGGCGGCCATCGACGAGTTGGAGATCGGCTTCGGCTACGACAGCAGCCCGATCCTGGAAGCGGTTGGTGCGCAGCCGCTTTCGCCGCCCGCGACGCCGGTGGGATATCGCGTCGGCGACGCCGGTCCCTTCGCCGGGCATGACGGTGCGGTCCGCCTGCACGAGCTCCTCGCGCATACCGGCCACACGCTGTTCCTGCTCCTCGGCGGCGCCGACGCGGCGGCGGTCGACGCGGGGCTGAGCCTGGCGCGGCGCGTCACCGGGCGCCACGGCGCCCACGTCAACGCGTATGTGGTGACAACGAACGCGGCGAACTTCGACGGCAATGCCGGCGAGTTGCTCCTCGACAAGGACGGCACAGCGCATGCGCGGCTTGGCGGCGACGGGCCAAGTCTTTGCCTCGTGCGTCCCGACGGCCATCTCGGAATGCGCTGCATTCCGCCGTCGCTGCCGGCACTCGAAGCTCACCTGGCGCGCATATTCCTCTGATTGACGAGGCGTGGCGGAGCCCTCATTCGCCCCGTGACCGAAGGTACGTCATGTATTTCATGATTGCCGACAGGCAATGCTGCGTGGAATCGATCCGCGTTTGCGGCTTCAGCCGACCGTTGAGGAAGGCGCCGGCGAAGTCGCCGATGTCGGGCGCACTGAGGTAGCGGCCGGGCGCAAGTTCGATGCGGGTCTCACCGGGAAGCACCTGTATCGCAAAGCTCTTGGTGAGCTCCTGCTCCACCCGCTCGACGATGCGGCCGACCAGGTCGGCGTTGACGGCAGCCTTCGACAAGACCGTCGCCGCCACGGCCAGCCCCTCGACCGAGTAGCATGAGTTGGAGTTGGGTTTGACGGTGGGCCGCAAGCTTGTGAGGAACGCATCGCTCAACTCTGCGAGGAAATCGAGAAACCGCGGATCGCCGTCCGTCTGATGGCGGATCGAGCCCGCCATCAGGCCCCAATGCGTGAATTGCACGCTTGGCTTACGACTGTAGCGGTCGATCATATAGGCATCGGCCTTCTCGAGCGCCGCGCGAACGCCGGCATCGTCGGGAAGAGGCGCGGGTCCTGGGCGAGAGCGAGCCAGGTCTCGCCGTTGTAATAGTCCGACTCAGCGTCGATGCCCGGTGCGCGCGCGAACCCGCCGCTCGGCAGCTGCATTCTGAGCAAGGCGTAGAGCCACGCCGCCCGCTCGCTTTCGAACTGGCTATCGCCTGAGGCGCTGAAATATGTGAGCTCTGCGAGCAGGGCCAACGCCGTAGCGCCTGTGCTGCCTTTGTCGGCCGCGCCGTTCTTGGAAACCATCGCGCCGTCCTCGGCGGGGACCGAGATCGCGACGAGGCCCGCAAGTGCCGCCTTGGCCCGTTCCGCCACATCCGCATCGTCGAAGAAGCCGGCATATTCGGCCGTTACTACCGCGGCTCCGGCCTGCCTGACGACGTTGTTCGCGCGGCTGAACGTCCCGCTCAGGAAATTGTATTCGTATTCGAAAAGCCCGCTCGGCAGTTGAACGTGACCCATATAGGCGATGGCGAGCTTCGCCCGCTCCGCCAGAAGCACAGGCGTCAGGAGATCGGCCGCGGGAGCAGTTGTTGCGGAAAGCAAGGCCAATGCACAGAAGGCCACGCTCAGGCAAAGCCCGCCTACCAGCCTCCATCGCTGGGGCCGGGAGGGCGGTGGCGCGACGGGAGCCCCGCCTGGGCAGAACCCTGCGGTGCCGAATAGCGCGGGCAGAGGCATGCGACGGCCTTTGTTTGCAAACGGAAAGTTCAGCGGCTGCCGCCCGGCTGAAAAATGCCGTCGCCTTCTACAGTCAGAGTGACACCGCGGAGCAGTACATCAACGAAGACGGCGGCGCCATCAAGCGGATAAGGGGGTGTCACGGCCAAAGACGCCAGCTTGTCGGAATAGCCGAAACGGTACAATCTGAGGAGTCGGTTTGGTTCGTCCGGGTTTGAGATCCGTTTTGGCACTCAGCGGACGCGCGGCTAGCGGGGTAGAATGCCAATGAGGAAGTTTCTTCTTATGGGCGCGGCCGTCCTTTCCCTCGGTGTCATGACCGGCGCGGCGTTCGCTTACGATGATGATGATGACGACGAAGACGCCGCCTCCTTCGCGGTTGAGATGGCGAACGGCGGTTACAAGGCAATCAAGGAGGGGCTGAGGAACGGCACGTTCGTGCGACCCTCCAGCCGCCAAAGCGCTGCCGGCGATGACGATGATGACGACAACAGCGCTGATGACGACGATGATGATGACGATGACGACAACAGCAACTAGAGGCGGAGCCTGCCTCCGGCCCCGCGCCTCATAGCGCGCTGGCTGACGACGCCCTGACAGAAAGCTTGGGGATCGCGGACGTGTGGCCGCGGCCGCTTCTGAAATCAACCCGGCGCTACTCCGCCGCCTCGGCAAGCGGCACGGGCGCGTCTTCGGGCACGGCGATACCGGCCCGCGCCGCGACACGCTCCGCCTTTCGCATGACCCGTCGCTCACGCCGCCGCTGACGCCAGGCCGCGAGATTGGCGATCGCCATCAGCGACGCCGGCGTCACGACCAGCGTCAGGATCGTCGCGAAGCCGAGGCCGAACACGATCGCGGTGGAGAGATGGATCCACCACTGCGTCGACGGCGCGCCGATAGCGATCGAGCGGTTCACGAAGTCGATGTTGATGCCGAAAGCGATGGCGAGCACGCCGAGCATGGCGGTGACCGCGGTCAGCACCACCGGCCGCGCGCGCTCGCGGCAGGTCTCCAGGATCGCCTCGTAGGCGGCGCGGCCCTCGCGCCGGAGCCGATCGTAGGTGTCGATCAGCACGATGTTGTTGTTCACGATGACGCCGGCATTGGCGATGACGCCGACGCCGGTCATCACCACGCCGAAGGCCTGCCCCATCACCATCAGCCCGATCAGGACGCCGATCGTGGAGAGGAGCACGGCGGAAAGCACCAGCATCACGCTGGAGAACTTGTTGAACTGCGCAAGCAGGATCGCGAAGATCAGGAAGAGCGCCGCGCCGAACGCCTTCATCAGGAAGGCGCCGGCCTTCGCGCGCTCCTCGTCCTCGCCCTTCATCTTGTAGGTGACGCCCTGGCCGAGATCGGCGGTCTTCAGAGCGTCGAGGATCTGCTGCTGCACGACGGCCGACTGCACGCCCTCCGCCACGTTCGCGGTGACGGTGACGACGCGCTGAGCCGGCGACGCGGTTGATGAGCCCGACCTTCGGCGCCGCCGTGCGCGTGACGAAATTGCCGATCGGCACGGCGCCGGCGCTGGTGTTGATGGTGAGCTGGTCGAGCTCGTCGAGGCTCCGCCGGTTCTCCGGGAAGCGCACCAGGATGTCGACCGACTTGTCGGTGTCGGAGGGACGGTACTCGGAGACCTTGACGCCGTTCGTCACGAGCTGGACGGCGGTGCCGACGGCAAGCGGGCTCGCGCCGTATTTCGCCGCCTCCGCCTTGTCGACGTCGAGCTTCCAGTCGATGCCGGGAAGCGGCAGGCCGTCGTCGACGTCGCGCGTTTCGGGATTGGCGCGCGACGATCGCCGCGACCTTGCGCGCCGCCGGGTAGAGCAGGTCGGGATCGACGGAGCTGAGCTCGAGCGTCACCGGCTTGCCGGTCGGCGGGCCGGCCTGCGGCTTCGTCACCTCCACGATGACGCCGGGAATGTCCTTCGTCTTGGCGCGGATCTCGTCGAGGATGGCGCTCGCCTTGCGCCGCTTCTTCCAGTCGACGAGCTCGAACTGCACGGTGCCGACCGTGTCCTCGGTCACCTCGTCGCGAGCCGCGCTGGCCCTCGCCGGCGCGCGCGTAGACGGTCGCAAGCTCCGGCATGCCGAGGAGCCGCTTCTCCACCTGCCGCACCAGCGCGTCCTTCTCCTCGATGGAGAGGTTGCCGCGCGCCCTGACCTGCACGAGCCCGTAATCCGGCTCGATGTCGGGGAAGAATTCCACGCCGTTGCCGAACGTGCCGTAGGCCTGGATGACGCCGACGAGGAGCACGTGCGGCGAGGCCGAGCGTCGCGAGCGGATGGTGAAGCGCGAGCTTCACCATGCGCATGTAGGGGCCGCGGTCCCTGAGATGATGCTCTTCCTGCTTCGGCTTGCCGGCGCGGCCGAGGATCGCGCCGAGCGTCGGCGTGAAGAAGAGCGCCACCGCGAGCGACGCGGAGAGCGTCGCGATCAGCGTCAGCGGCAGGTATTTCATGAACTCGCCGACGATGCCCGGCCAGAAGAGGAGCGGCGAGAACGCGGCGACGCGCGTCGCCGTCGCGGCGATCACCGGCCCCGCCATGCGCTTTGCCGCGAGCGAATAGGCGGCGCGCGGCTCCATGCCCTCCGCCATGCGCCGCTCGGCGAACTCCGAGACGATGATGGCGTCGTCGACGAGCATGCCGACGGCAAGGATCAGCGAGAAGAGCACCACGATGTTGACGGTCAGCCCGGCGAGCTGCAGCGCCAGGATGCCGGTCAGGAACGAGGCGGGGATGGCGATCCCGATGAACAGCGACGCGCGCCCGCCGAGCACCGTCAGCATGATCACGACGACGAGCAGAACGGCGGTGATGACGCTGTTCTGCAGCTCGTGCAGCATGGTGCGGATGTCTTTCGACTTGTCCTGCGTGAACGACACGTCGACCGTCGACGGCCAGGTCTTGGCGAGTTCCTCGACCACCTTCTTGGTGGCGTCGACCGTCTCGACCAGGTTGGCGCCCGACCGCTTCGACACCTCGATGGTGATCGCCGGCTTGCCGTTGACGCGCGTGATCGTCGTCGGGTCCTTGAAGGTCGGGCGCACCTCCGCCACGTCGCCGAGCGTCACCGCAGTGTTGCCGGAGGCGGCGATCGGGAAGTTCATGATGTCTTCGGGCGTCTCGATCAGCGACGGCACCTTGACCGCGAAGCGCCCCGACTCGCCTTCCAGCGCGCCGGCGGCGACCAGGCTGTTGCCGAGGTTGAAGGACGAGATCAGCCGGTCGATCGGCACGTTGTAGCTCTGCAGCAGCGTCGGCTCGGTGATGATCTCCACCGCCTCGTCGCGCGCGCCCTTGAGCTCGGCGGAGAGCACGCCCGGCACCTGCTCGATCGCGGTCTGCGTCTGGCGCGCGAGCTGCAGGAGCGTGCGCTCCGGCACGTCGCCGCCGAGCGCCACGACGAGCACCGGGAAGAGCGAGAGGTTGACCTCCTGCACATGCGGCTCGTCGGCGTCGCTCGGCAGATCGCTCTTCGCGTCGTCGACCTTGGCGCGCACGTCGGCGAGCGCCGCGTTGGAATCGAAGCCCGCCTCGAACTCCAGCAGCACGTAGCCGCCGCCCTCGAACGCCGCGGAGCGCATCTCCTTGACGTTCGCGACCGACTTCAGGCTCGTCTCGAGCGGCTTCAGGATCAGCCGCTCCGCGTCCTCCGGGCTGATGCCGCGCTGCGTGACGTTGACGTAGACGATCGGGATCGTGACGTCCGGCTCCGCCTCCTTGGGGATCGTCAGATAGGCGACGAAGCCCGCAGCGAGCAGGAAGATCAGCGATCGCGATCGTCAGCCGCGCGTGATTGATCGCGTAGTCGACGGGATTGCCCATGACGTCGAGCCCTGCGAGGCTGCGTTACGAGTTGGAGAGCAGCGCCGGCGGCGCGTTGGTGACGTCGACCGGCTCGACCTTCTGGCCGTCCTTCACGAAGTCCTGGCCGCGCACGATGACGTCGGCGCCGTCCTTCGGGCCGGAGAGCCAGAGGTCGTCGCGCGCGTCCTCCACGATCGTGACCGGCACGGAGGCGACGACGCCGTCGGCGCCGACGGTGCGCACGCTAAGCTCGCCCGGCAGCGGAGAAGGTCAGCGCCGAGCGCGGCACGCGCACGGCCGGAACCGGCTGCAAGCTTGAACGTCGACCTCGGCGGTCACGCCGTCGGCGATCGAATGGTCGGCGTTGTTAAGCGCCACCTCGACGCGGTAGGTGCGCGTGCCCTGGCTTGCGGTCGAGCGAGACGTAGCGCACCTTGCCTTCCGCCGTCTGCCCGGTGACGAGCCGCACCTCCGCCGTCTCGCCGACCTTGATCTGGCCGAGCTGGCGCTCGGCCACCTCGGCGACGGCGAGCATCGGATCGAGCGCGATCACCTCCGCCACCATGCTGCCGACGACTGCATCGCCTGGCCGGTCGTCATCGGCACGTTGCGAGACGACGCCGGAGATCGGCGCGCGGATCAGCCCGCGCTCGCGCTCCGCCTTGGCGACGGCGAGCGAGGCTTCGGCGCGAACGCAAGCTGCGCTTCGAGCTGGTTCTTGTCGTTGGCCGGCGCGATGCCGCGCTTGATCAGCTGCATCTTCGAATCGAGATCGGCCTGCCGCTGCTGCACCAGCGCCTCCGCCTCTGCGACCTTGCGCGTCGCGCGCCTCGTCGGAGAGGGTCGGCGATGATGTCGCCCTCCTTGACGTGGTCGCCGCGGTTGACCTTGAGCTCCACGATGGAGCCGGCGGCGCGCGCAACGGCGCTCGCGCGGTTGTCGGCTTCCGTATGGCCGGAAAGCACCAGGCCGCGCGAATGCTCTTCGACGCGCGCCGTGACGATCGCGACCTGGAAGAGCGGCGGCGCCACAGGCGTGGCAGCCTCGGCCGTGGCTTTGGCGTCGGGCTCGGTGCGGCCGAGCACGCCCGATCCGATCCAGAGCGTGGCGGCGACGACGATGATGGCCGCGACGATGCGACTGAAGGTCATGACGTGCTCTCTAAAGACGAAGAGGGTGACAAAGAGGATGACGAAGCGGACGCGGGAAACGTGACGGCGCCGTTCAGAAGCGCGCAGATCACCGCGAAGACTTCGCCGATCTCGCGCTCCGCATCGAAGTCGGCTGCGACGGCGCGGCGCACGAACAGCCCGTCGCCGAGCTTGCCGATGATCGAGGCGACGGCGCGCGTGTCGACGCTTTCCGGGATCTCGCCGTTTTTCTTGGCGAGCCTCGAACGTCGCGACCAGCTGCTCGTCGAAGGTGCAGTCGAATTCCGTCTGCATGTCGGAGACTTCGGGATTGCGCGTCGCCTCCGCCCAGATTTCCAGGCAGAGCTTTGCCTTGTCGCGCATGTCGTCGTTGAAGTGGCGGCGGCCGAGCGCGCGGAACGCCTCCATGAAGTCGCCGCCGCTCTCGCGCATCTCGGTCGATCTCCGCGGCGAGCCCCACGCGGTCGCGCTCGCAAAGGCCGGCGACGAGCGCGTCCTTGGAGGGGAAGTAGCGATAGAGGTTGCCGGGGCTCATGCCCGCTTCCGCCGCCACGTCCACCATCGTGGCGCGATGGAAGCCGGAGCGGATGAAGCTCCGCTCGGCGGCGTCGAGGATGTGCGTGCGGCGCTCGGAGGAGACTTCCTCGGCCGCGACACGCGGAGCGGGTGCGTTCATCGGAGTTCTAGGTGCCGGGGTGAGAATGAATCGTCATTCACGAGAATGAACGTTTATTCACAGCCATAGTTGCGTGTCATTGTCAAGTGTCTGTTTCGCAAGTGCGAATGGCGATATTGCGGCGCAACGGGGTAGGCGGGTGCGCGCCAGCGGCTCACCCGACCTCGCGCAAGAGCTTCTCCACGGCGCCGAGCCGGTCGCGGATTTCCTCAACCGCCTTTCGGATCTTCGTCTGCTCGGCGCCCGCCTGCTCCTGGAAGGCGGTGGAGGCCTCGGCGAGCTTTTTGTAGTCGGCCTGCCTGTCCGCGCCGAGTTGCGTGCGCGCGACCTCCATGCCGCGCCACAGCACCACCACCGCGATGATGGTGATCAGCAGGAGCACGAAGGCCCCCATCAGCATCCATTCGTTCGACATGCATCACTCCTATTTGTCGTCGCCCTTGGCGGAGAGCGTTGAGATTGAAGCGGCCAGTACGGCCGGATTGAGCGTGAGAGAGAAGGGCTGAAGCTCGTAGAACTTCATCGCCTTGCCGTCGCTCGAAAGCTCCAGCCGGCTCGTGACGAGCCCCGCCGCTTCGAGCTTCGAAAGATGCATCTGAAGCAGCGGGCGGGAGAGCCCCACGACGCGCGCAAGCTCGCTCACATAGTTCCGGCCACGCTTCAGCTCGGCGACGATCCGCAAGCGATGCGGGCTCGCAAGCGCCGCAAGGATCAGAAGCAGCTCGTCGCCGGTCGGAGCATTGCGCGCCATATGCCCTTTCTCTGTTTCATATGAAAGAAATATATTGCATGTGAAAGAGAGATGTCAAGGGCTTTAGTAGGGCGCGCCTCAGCCGAGGCGTCCCATGACGCTCCTCAGGCGCTCCTTGGTCTCTTGTGAGAGCGGACGGGGGTAAGCAGTCGCCTACTTCGACGTGTTCAGCGCCACGGCGGCGTGAATGAGCGCCTCGAACGCCTTCTCATTGATCTTGTCGCCCTCATGAAGATCGATGGCGCGGCTTGTGCTCCAGCGCCTTGGCTCGCAACGAGGAGTTCGCCAACGCCTGGCCACAGCAACGCACCTCTAGCAAGAGAGGCCAATTGCTTCTTATGATTGCAGGGCTGGCCTCTCGTGCCCGCAAGTGAGGACGACACATGGCGCCTCCCGACACGGACGGCGACAAGCCAAAGGCACCCAAACCCTCCCTCTGGCGGCGACTGATCAACTGGACCGTCGGCGGCATAGGGGTGAAAGCGGCTCTGATTTTGAGCCTGAGCGCGCTGTTGATTGTCACAGTCGCCCTCGGCACCGTCAGCGACGGTGACGTGGCCGCAGCCTTCGGAAGCTATCCGTTCAGGGGAACGGCTCCCGCCTTGCTGCTGACGCTCACTGATGATGGACATGCTGTACCGGTGTGCGAGGCATCTTTTGGGGAGGTGGTCACGTCAGCCGAACCGGAATGGAGGGTTGTGAATCGGTTCGGCCAACGGATGAAGGTCGTCGTGTCGACGGTTGAATGGTTCATGGGGCTCTTCTTCCAGATAAACCTGCCGACCTCGGTCGCTGTCATGCAGGACAGCGTGCATGATCCAGGTTTCGGCGTGCATGAGATTTCCACGGTTCGCCTCCGCAACGACGACCGACTGAAGAGGCTCGATGCGGTACTTCGCGAACCGACCTGCGAATTAGCAGTGAGTTGCCTGCTGGAGCGGGGCGATGCGGTGTGCGAGCCAGATTTGTTTGAATGGGATCCCGTGGATAGGAGGATCCTGCGCGTTAGGCTGACGCCCCGTTGCCTCACGCTTGGAAATGCGACGAATCCGACATTTGCGCCTCCCGTGAGGCCGTCTGAATTCCTAACGAGGATGAAGATGCACTTGGGGATTTTGGACGCCGAGCGAATTGACGGAAAAGCAGGCAACTGACGCGGCGCGGTCACGACATCAAGCCCATCGACAAGTGCGGTTGTTCCGCTCATTCCTTCTCCGTGCTCACCCCCGACACCTCCGCTACCAGCTCACATCGGGGGGAGTTTTCCACAGACTCCAGTGGAATTCGGCCGAGTGTGCACTTTTGCTCGGAATTCGCGCCCGCGATCTACGAGATTCGATTCTGGCGCTTCCGAGCCTGCCTAATCCTCCCAAGCCCATCGGGGGTGCCGTAAGCCGCTTCATCCGCACCCCGGTTGAGGCGGCTTTCTCTTTTGCGCCTTTTCCGCGCCCTCGGCGGAAGGTGATCGACAACCACCGCGCTTCTGTCGCATTTCTCTGACCGATGGCGACACCGGACAACGAAGCGCTGATCGGCGCGCGGCTTTTCGCATCGGCGAATCCTGACGTCGCGCGGCGGCTGGAAAACCTTCGGCTTCGTGCCAAGAACCACGCCGCCGGCGAGACGATCTTCGAGCCCGGCGAGTCGGCCGACTGCATCTTCCTGCTCGCCGGCCAGCGCGAGGCGAGCGAGCGCGCCTCCGAGCCGTTGGTCCAGGTGCAGCTTTCCGCCGACGGGTCTTCGGTTCGGGGCGGCCGCGCCGCGCGGCTCGCCCGCGTCGTCCGCGGCGATGTCTTCGGCGAGACGGAGCTTGTGGCCGCCGGCCTCGACCCTCGGCCGGCGACGCGCTCAAGCGCAGCGCGCGCGCTGACGCCGGCGCGCAGCATCGCCGTCTCCTGGCGCGACCTCGCGGAGCTCTTCGAGCTTGAGCCGGCGATCCGCGCGCGCCTCGTCAAGCTCGCGTCGCGCCGCCTGATCGACGCCGTCGCCGCCGAGCACAGCGCCAGCCACGAGGATCCCGACATCGTGCTCGCCGACTGGCTGGTGGAGCTTGCCGCCGACGCCGGGATCGCCAGCTCCAACCGCGTGCGCTTTCCCGCGAAGCTCAGCCAGGCGGAGATCGCCAAGGAGCTGAGCGTCAGCCGCGAGACCGTCAGCCGCCGACTGAAGGAGTGGGAGCGCGCCGGGCTCGTCGGCTCCTCCGCCGCCTCGCTTGAGATCGTCGACTACGCGCGCGTCGTCAGGATCGCCGGCCTCCATTCCGGCCGCGACCGCGCGGCGCTGTCGCGCGCCGTCGCCGATGTCGCCGCCGAGATCGACCGCGGCGACCTGATCAACGCGCGCAACATCTGCGCCGACATGCTGCGCTATTTCCCGTCGAGCCCGGAGCTTCTGCATCTCTTCGCGCTCGCCGCGGCGCGAAGCGGCGACCGCGAAGAGGCGATCAGCGTCTTGAAGGCCGCGCGGCTGACGCCCGATGGCGACCTTGAGGCGCTCCGCGCCCGCGTCGAGCGCGCGCTCAAAAACCCCTTCGCCTCCGCCGAGCGCCTTGCCGGCGACTGGGTCGACGAGGCTTTCGACGATCTCGACGAGGACGCGCCGCCCTCCGAAGGCCGCACCGTCGAGGCGCTCGTCGGCGATCTCGCGGCGCTTGAGGCGCGGCTCCTGAAGGATTCCGCTTTCGAGAGCGACGCCGCCGGCGATGCGGCGATCGCGGCACAGTCGCAGCGCGCCTACGAGGCGATCTGGCGGCGGATCGGGAGCTGGTACGCGGGCATCAACGCCGCGGCGATGGCGCTGGTCGCCGGCGACGCGAAGAGCGCCAAGGCGCTTGCCACCCAGGTCTTGAAGCGTCTCCCGGAAGACCCGTCGAGCTATTGGGCGGCGGCGACACGCGCCGAGGCGCTGCTGATCTCAGGTGACGGGAAGGATGGGCTTCAGGCGCTTCGCCATGCCGCCGCGGCCGCCGACGCGAGCGACAGCACCAAGGCCTCGACCATGTTGCAGCTTCGCCGCCTCGCGCCGCGTCTTCGCCTCGACGTCGGAAAGGCCGCCGCGGATTTGGGCGTCAGAAGCGTCGCCCTCGTCACCGGGCATTTGTTCCGCGGCACCGAGATGGATGCGGCGGCGCAGGCGACGGCCGGCGATGCGATCCGCGCGGAAGCGGAGGCGATCCTGAAGGCTCGCAACGTCGGCAACGTCTTCGGCGCGCTCGCCTGCGGCTCCGACATCGTCGTAGCGGAGGCCGCGATCGCGCTCGGCATTCCCTTCCACGCGGTGCTGCCGTTTCCGCTTGAGCGCTACGCGGAGCTTTCCGTCGCAATCGGCGACACGGACGGCGCGCCGTCCTGGCGCAAGCGCTTCGACGACGTGCTTTCGCACGCCGCCTCGCTCACGCTGAGCGACGACGAGCTGCCGCTCGACCGCGATCTCGACGGACATTTCTTCCACGCCTTCCGCTTCATGGCCGGGCTCGCGATGATGCGCGCCGACGTGCTTGAGGCGGAGTGCCGGCTGATCGCCGTCACCGACGGATCGGAGGCGGCGAACCTCGCCGGCACCAGCCGCGCGGTCGCCGACTGGCTCGCCGCCGAGCGCCCGCTCGATCCGATCGCCTTTCCCTTCGCGCGCAAGGCGCCGTCCGGCCGCGCACGCGGCGCCTCCGCCTTCCGGCCCGTGGTTCTCTTTTGGGATGTCGCCGCAAGCGGCGCCGGCGAGAAGGCGGTCGCGAAATCCGGCGTCGCCAAGAAAAAGGACTTTTCCGTCGTCGCGCGCTCCTCGCGCGTTGGCGGGGAGGGGACCGCCGTGGTCGCGCCTTCGCTTCAGGCGGCGATCCGGCTCGCCGAGACTTGCGCCGGCGGCAAGGGCGGCGACCGGCTTCGCGTCATCTGCGATTTCGGTCCGGTGCTCGCTGCCGACATGAAGCCCGACGCGAAGATGATCGCGCGTCTGAAAGCCGGGTCCGATATGCCCGGCTTCCCTCCCGGCCGTCCGCTTGCGACGCTCTCTTTCGCCGCTCAGGCGGTCGCTGAGTTCGGTTCTTGCGTGCAGACGCGTGCAGTAGGTCGTGCAGAAGAATCCCGCGACGGCGAGGGAAAGACAAAGCGCCGCTCGGGCCTCCCGGTCTACCGCCTCTCGCTTCGCGGCTGAGCCTTTCCGCACCTTGCTCTTCGGCGAAGCGAGGGCCATCCTCGCAGCATCTTGGAGCGAGCGGCGAGCGATGGGCAGCGCTGACTTGGACGAATGGCGGCCGATGGAGAGCGCGCCGAAGGACGGCACCACGGTGCTGGCATCGGTGCGCGCCAGCGAGCAGGGGCCGGCGGAGGTGGATGTCGTGCGCTGGGCGGTCAGGGACGAGCGCTGGATTGCGGCCGATTCCGACCCGGGCTGCATCATCGTCTACGCCGACGCTGAGCTCACCTCCTGGATGCCGCTGCCGAAGAGGCTGCCCAAGCTCCGCGTGACCGAGAGCGCCGGCCGTCGCGTCCGTGGCCGCTTCGAGGACGAGATCGGCGGCTCCGGCATCTGAGCGCCGACTTAAGGTGGAGCATTTTGCCGACGCCACCCGGCCGTGAAGACCATGCTTCACATGCCTGCGAGGCGCCGGTCGAGCCGGAAATCCGCCATCTCAGCCTCTCGCATTTTGCCCGATCGCTGTGTATCGTTCCGCGACAGCGGGAGCCGTCGAGCGAGGGGTGACTGGGCAGCATGGCATACGTGCCGAACTGCAAGTGCGACGTGTTCGTAAGCTTCGCGCATCTCGATGATGTCGCCATTGGAAATTCGTCGCCTTGGGTGACCGCCTTCGCAAGCGATCTGAAGAAGGTGCTGCGCATGCGCCTTGGCGTGCGCGAGGAAGAAGGGCTCAGAGTTTATTTCACCGGCCACGCCAGCCTCGAGACGGGGGTCAAGCTCGACGAGACGCTGATGGAGAACGCCGCCTCGTCGGCGGTGTTCGTCGCGGTGACGTCGCCCGCCTACGTGGCCGAGAACTCCTATACGATGCGCGAGCTGGCCGCCTTCATGGAGGCGATGGGCGCTAGCGGGCGCATCTACGCGATCGAGCATTCGCCGCTTGATTCCAACGATGAGTACCCGCAGCCGCTTCGCGAGCTGAAGCGCATGGCGTTCTGGCAGATGCATCCGGAGCGCGAGATTCCTCTCACCATGGCGACCGGCTCCGACATCTACATGCAAACGCTGCATGACCTCGGCGAGCAGATACGCCGCCAGCTGAAGAAGCTGCGAGAGGAACAGAAGGCGCAAACAGCGGCGGCAGTTCCGGCGCCGCCCGCCGAGGCCGCGGCACCCGCCGCCGTCGGCTCCGGTCGCGCCATCTTCCTCGCGCAGGTGACCGACGACCTCGACGAGGAGCGCGAGCAGGTCCGCCGCTACGTCGAGCAATACGGCGTCAGGGTGCTGCCGGAAGGCGTCTACCCGCAGGGCGGGCTCGAATTCGCGGCTGCGGTAGAGGGCGACCTCGCGCACGCCGACGCGTTCGTGCAGCTCTTCAGCCGCACCCACACCAAGCGCCCGCCCGACGTCCCGCAGGGCTACGACCGCCTGCAGTTTGAGCGCGCCATCACGCGCGGCCTGCCAGTCCTGCAATGGCTGCGTCCCGACACGGATCTCGCGAGCGTGTCCGACCCGCAGCACGCGAGCCTGCTCTCCGGCGAGCACGTCATGCGGATCGGGCTTGAAGCTTTCAAGGCGGACATCCTGAAGCGGATCGAGAAGCGGCAGCCCCCGCCTCCGTCTTCCGAACAATTCATCTTCATCAACGCCGACGGCAGCGACACCAGGATCGCCGAGGACCTGCGGCGCGAGTTCACTAGCGCCCACGTCAGCGCCGCCGTGCCGATCCTGCAAGGCTCGTCTGAGGACGTGCGCCTCGATCTCGAAGAGAACATCGTCGAGTGCGACGCGCTTGTCATGGTCTACGGCGAGGCGACGCCGGTTTGGGTGCGCGGGCAGCTTCGCCTCTATTCGAAGCTGAAGCATCGCCGCAAGCAGCCGCTGAAGGCGCTCGCCATCTATCTCGGACCGCCGGAATCGAAGCCCGACTTCGGTATGGATTTGCCGGAGATACAGCGCATCGAATACCGCGAAGGTACGGCGGCCGAAAGCGTGAGACAGTTCCTGACGGGTCTTGTTCAATGAGTGCGGCCGGGGGGCGGCTGCCCTATCCGGGGCTGCGCTCCTTTACACGCGAAGAGACGGACCTCTTTTTCGGGCGCGAGGGCTGCGTCGACGACATGGTCGACCGCCTCGCGGTGACCCGTTTCCTCGCGGTGCTCGGTGCTTCGGGAAGCGGTAAGTCTTCGCTGGTCAAGACCGGGCTCCTCGACGCGCTCGAGATAGGCCTTTTGCACCAAGCCGGGTCGCGCTGGCTGATCGCCGAGTTCCGGCCCGGCGAGCATCCGATCCAGAGCATGGCGGAGGGGTTGGTCAGGGCCGCCTCGGTCGACCCAAGTGCGACGCCCGACGAGGAGGAGGTGAAGCTCCTGCGCACTTTCCTCGCGCGGGGCCCGCGTTCCGTGGTCGAATGGTGCGAAGCCAATCTGCCCGAAGGCGCCAACCTGCTCCTCTTGGTCGATCAGTTCGAGGAGCTCTTCCGCTACGGCGCCTATAGCGAGCGGGAGGAGGCGGAGGCCCTCGTCGCGACGCTGCTTGAAAGCGCGAAGGCGCCGCTGTCGGAGGCGCGTATCTACGTCGCCATCACCATGCGCTCTGAGTATCTTGGAGCGGCGGCGCTGATCGACGGGCTCGCAGAGGCGATCAACCGCGGCCTCTATCTGACGCCGCGCATGAGCCGCGAAGAGGTGCGCGACGCGATCGTCGGCCCGGCGGCGGTCTGCGGGTTCTCCATCGAGCCGGCACTCGTGAACCGTCTTCTGAACGACCTCACTTCGTTCGCGCCGTGGGAAGGCGACAGCGGCCATCAGCTCGAACGCCTGGTCAGGCGCGCTGACCAGCTGCCGCTGATGCAGCACGTCCTGAACCGCCTCTGGTCGATCGCGGCGGGGCATGGCGGCAACGGCCAGATCGTACTGAAGCTCACCGACTACGACGCGCTCGGCGGGCTGCAGGGCGCGCTCGCCGCGCATGGTCGCGAGATACTGGATGAGCTTCTGCCCGAGCATCGCGCGATAGCCTCCACCGTCTTCCGCGCGCTGACCGCCGGATCGAGCCTGGCGGAGGCGGTGCGCCGCCCGACCGAGTTCGGCGAGCTCGTGGCGCTTGCCGGTGGCGACGAGATCGCGGTCCGCGAGATCATCGAGGCGTTCCGCGCACCCGGCCGCAATTTCCTGATGCCGCCCCGGCCCACGCCGCTGCGCGCAACCACTCTGATCGACATCAGCCACGAGAGCCTGATCCGTCAGTGGGATGAGTTCGCAGCGTGGCTGCAGCAGGAGGTCACCGCGGCCGACACCTGGCGGCGGCTCGTTGACCTTGCCGAACGCTATCAACGCGGCGAGGCGAACCTCCTTTCCGATCTCGCGCTTGCCAGCAACGCAAGCTGGTGGGATCGCGAGCAGCCGACGGCGGCCTGGGCCAAGCGCTACGGCGGCGACTTTGAGCAGACGGCGAAGTTCCTCGCCGATAGCCGCAGCGCCGATGCGGCGAGCGAAGCGGCGAAGGCACAGGAGCGGCGGCAGAAGTCGCGTAACCGCTTGGTGACGGCTGCGGCGATCATCTTCGTTTGCATCATCACGCCGCTGACGGGCTTTGCCGGCTACATGGCCTACCAGGCGCGGCTTGAGGCGGAGCGCGCGAACACCGCCGCCGCGGCGGCGGAAGTGGAACGCGCCAATGCCGAGGCGCAGAAGAAGCTCGCCGACGAGCAACGGAAGCAGGCGGAGATTGCCCGCGCAAATGCCGAGGACCAGAAAAAGCTCGCCGACGAGCAGCGGAAGCAGGCGGAGATTGCCCGCGCAAATGCCGAGGACCAGAAGCAGGCCGCCGAGGCTGCCGTCGTGCGCGAACAGGAGGCGGCGCGCCAAGCCGCCCTCGCGCAGCAACAGGTGCTCGCACTTGAGCGCCAGCAGCAGCGCCAGCAGCGCGAGGCGGAGGAAAAGCAGAAGCAGCAGGCGCGGTGGGATTTCCAGCAGGCCAATCTCGAGCAGCTGGCGACCCGCATCTCCAACCTGCAGCAGGCGCGCTCGTGGGACGCTGCCTCGAACCTCCTCGGCGCGTTCTGGAACGGACTCGTTGGTCCGAGCGCGGAACTGCAGAAGAGCTGGCTGATCGACCCGATCGCAAAGGCGTTCGCGCGGCAGAAGCTTGCCGAATATCCGGTGTTTCCGGAGTTCTTCGCCTATAGCGGCCTGACCGGCTGGACCGGGACTTACGGCCGCTTCCGCATCTATGCGCTCGACCGGAAACCGAGCGACGGCAGCACGGCGTCCGGCAACAAGATCATTGGCCTCTTCGACGCGATGACCGGCGCGGCGATCGGCCGCTTCGAGCTGCCTGCCGGCGCCGATCTCGGTTCGGAGATCGACCTTGTAACGCCGGACGGCAATCGCGTCGCGATCGTGACCAGCGATGCGACACCCGACGACGGTAAGGATGACAGGCAGATCGCGCTTTGGGCGAACGGCCAGAGCGCGCCGACCATGATTCCGATGCCGCTCGGCGCCAAGGCCAAGGTCGACCAGATCGCGCCGGTCAATTCCGACAATCGCTTCGCGCTCTATCTCACCAACGATTCCAACCCCGCGGAGATCGATGTCGTCGACCCGGCGGCGAGCGCGATCACCTTCAGCGCGACGACGGTGGACATCGCCCACGCCGTCGGACTCGACACGATCGACAAGCTGACGCTCCTCGGGCTCGTCGGTGATCAGCTGTTCATGCTGGCAAACGACAAGTCCGACGGGCAATTGCTCTCCATCGATATCGCCCAGAGCACGGCGCGCGAAGTCCAGACCGGCGGCGGCATCACGGGTGCGGCGCTCACGCCCGACGGCGCTCTGCTTCTGACCCTCACTTGTCCAGGTGACTGCGCGGCGCAGAGCCTCACGGCCTACGACATGAGCGACGAGGCGCCGCTTTGGGTCGAGAGCGTGCCGAACGGCATGACCTTCACCGACACGGAGGTCGAAGACGCAAAAATCGACGGAAAGCCCGCCTACAGCGTCCTCGTGCAGGACAAGGGCATCGGTCTCGTGTTCCAGATACCGAAGGACCGCTCCGCCGCGGTCGTCCGGCTTTCCGCCGACAAGAGCGCCCGCGTCGGGATCGACGCTTATGACGGAGAGGGCGGTTTCAAGACGATGGAATCGGCGAGCGACGTCACCTCGAGCGAAGGTGTCGACGCGGCCGGGCTCCTCGCCGACTACCGCGTCCCGGCCTCCCGGCAGAAGCTCCGCCTTTATGTCGCGCCGAACTCGATTGCCGTCTACCAGGGCGAGGACGCGATCCGCATCGCCGGTGTGACCTATAACGGCGACCTGCTCGTCTATCGCATGCGTCCGGATGGACAGTTTGAAGAGGATGTCTCCTTCCGTCCGATGGCGATTGCCGGATCGAACTGCATCTCGGCTGCCGCCTTCAGCGGCGACGGCCGCTCGCTCCTCTTCCGTCATTTCGACGAGTCTCTCCTCTATGTCGCCGCGGTCGGCAACGGCCCGAGCGTCGGCTGGCACAAGGGATCCTCCGGGCGTGCCGGCGAGAGCCTGATCGACCTCACCGAATCGACGCCGGCAACGACTTGCGACGCGCCCGATACGACGGCGACTGATGTCATCCCGGAGAAGATCGTCGCCGTCGACAAATCGCCGGGCGCGTTCGCGCTGCTCGACAAGAAGGGCGTCGTGTGGTGGGTCAATGTCACCGACGCCGCAGGGGACGTGGCGCGCGAAGGGCAGCGCGGTGCCGGTGTGAGCGGCGGCGCGAGCGGGGCGGCAGCCGCGACGGCGACGCGCGAATTCAAGCCGCTTGCGCGCGCCGCCGAGGGCCGCATCTGGATCGCCGGCGACCCGGATCGGAGCCGCGTCGCTCTCGTCTCCCGTTCGGCGGTCGACATCGTGCCGAAGCCCGCGGCGACGGCGGGCGACAATGCCGGGCCGGGCGACGCAGCCGCCGGCCAAGGCGCTGCAGCCGCCGCGTCGCCGGACCTCGGTCGCCGGCAGAAGCTGCTGGGCGGCAGCGAGCCGAAAGCAGCCGTCTTCAATCCGCAGGGCGACGTCGTCGTCGCCTACAACGATGGACAGATCACCGGTTTCCGCCAGACCGATGACGGGACCTGGGCCAACCAGTTCGGGGGAACCGCCTTTATGTCGGCGCGGATCGTCGAGCTTTTCGCCACGCGCGACAAGGTCGCGGTCGTCGATGACCGCGATGTGATCGATGCGCTCGATGTCGATTCCGGCGCACTCGTCGGCGCGGCGCGGCTGCCGGCGAATCCGTCGGTGCTTGCGCTGCGGCCGGACGGCAAGATGCTTTCGGTCGAGTGGGACACCGATTCCGTCGCAACCGTCGCGTTCGGCCCGGTGGCGGCCGACAACATCGTCGAGTCCGCGCAGCTCGTCACGATGCGTAGCCCGCTTGAGGCGGAGGCGGACGCCAGCCTCGACGCGCTGACGATCGATCAAGAGATGGAGCGCTCGCTGAGCGCCGGCGGAAGCGCTCAAGCCGACTGTGCCGACGTGGAGGCGCGCCGGCTCTCCGTGCTCGAGCTTCGGCTTCTTGGCGACACTGCGCCGGCTGAAGCTGCGGCACCGGCGTCGAGCTGCGATTCGAGCGGCGACGCCGCTCTCGGCGCGGCCGAGACCCTCGCCCAGCGCGGGCAGAGCGCGAGCGTGCGCGAACTCGTCGAAGACGGCACCTTCTCGCGCGTGCTGCAGGCCGCCGTCGCGGGCGACGCGACGGCGACGCGCATCCTCGGCGCGGTGCTTGCAAGGCTTACCATCGAGCGCGGCGACCTCGACCGCTCCGCGATCGCGGCGGACGCGATCCGGTTCGGCACCAGCGTTCCCGCCGTCATCATGAAGGAGATCGCCGGCGGCGGGCCGATCGCGCCGGCGCTGCTTGAAGCCGCGCAGAAGCGCAGTGCCTCCGATCCGGCCATTTTCCAGCTTCTCGCGCATTGGCACGAGCGCCAGCTCGACGATCTCGATTCTCTGAGCGAGGCGCTGTTCGACTACGCGATCGCCGAGCGGCTCTATCGTCAGAGCGATCGCGGCGACGAAGCGAAGTTTGTAGCGCGGAGACGCGCCCAGCTTGCGCGTCTCCTGCCTGACGGCCGGGTGCTTGAGGTGCTTCAGCGCGTCGAGGCCTGGAAGCCTGAAGCGGCTCCGGCCTCCGCCGCGTCGACGCTTGCGGATCTTCCCACGGAGCCGACCGCGCGCCGCACCTTCGACATGGACAATGCCGACAAGCTCGCCGAACGGCTGCCGGACTCGCCGCTCCTCGGCGCGCTGCGGACGGAGCTTGAGCGCGCGCGCATATTCGACCTCCGCACCACCGATCCGCAGCGCGCGGCCGAGATGATGATCGCGCTCGGGCGGCGGACGAGCGGCGGGGGGACGGCGTGGTCTCCCGACACCGTGCGCGAATATCTTGCGCTGGCCGACGAGATCGGCGTCCACACCGACGCGGTGAACGTCTTCAAGCTCGCCGCCGAGGGGCTGAAGCTCATCGGCGTCAGCTTCAAGACGCCGATCCAAGCGAACGCCGACGCCGTCGAGCTCTTCCGCCGCGCGGCGACACTTGCTGCCTCCGCCGCTGCATCCACGCCGGCCGATGTCGTCGAGTTCGAAATGAAGGACGTGGACCTGAGCCTCCTCACTTACGATTACGCGACGTTGCCGGCGATCGGTGCAACGGCCGAATTGTCGGGGGCTGAGTCCGTGCTCGAAGCGGCAGCCGAGATGGCACGCGCCGTCGCCGGCAAGACCGGCGAGCCGGACCGCTGGAACTGGCTCGCCGGCCAATCTCTCTTTTGGCAGGGCGTGCTCCTGAAAACGACAGCGACGCGACCAAGGCGGTGCCGATCCTGCAGCAGAGCGTTGCGCTGATGCGGCCGATCTCCGAGGCGAATCCCGACGATACCGACGCTCGTTTCCGCTACGCGGAGGCGCTCCGCTGGGTCGGCATCGCCGAGCCGTCGACGAAGGACACCGCTGCCACGGAGCGCGAAGCGGTGAAGCAGTACCGAGGCGCTCTGGGACGATCGTTTGCAGATCAGTTCCGACCTCCTACCGAAGATCGGCGCCGGTTACGGCTTCGCTCTCGCCAATCTTGCGCAGACGACGCGCGAGTTCGAGCTTGCCGATCTTACCGACGGGCGCACAGCCGCCGACCATGTCGGCTGGGTGCTCGAGATCCTGGCGCTCGCCGCGGAGAAGGATGAGCTCAACAAGAGCATGATCGATATCGGGGCGGCGTCGGGCGATTCCGGCTTTGTCACCGGCTGGTACCGGCATGAGCTCCTATGGATGGCCGATGGGCTTTCTGAGCGGCCTGGTCAATCTGGAGCGGGGAGGGGTTTCCCCCACCAAATGCGATCTCCTCGCCGCGGATCCCTATGATCCGCTCCGGCGTGCTCCCGGGCTGACCCTCGACAAGGTCGACACCGCCGCGGCCGAAAAGGAGTGCCGGGCCGAGCATGAAAGCCACCCGGACGACGGGCGCACGACCTACCAGCTGGCACGGGTGATAAGCGCGGACACGAACCGTGAAGCAGAATATGTGTCGCTTGCCAGAGAAGCGGCAGCGCGCGGCGTGTCGCCCGCCTTTTCGCTCGTCGCCTACGCGCTCAGCCAGAAGGACGACACCGCGCGGCTCCGATGCCTATGTCGCGACGACGCAGCGCACGCTGCTCGAATCCTTCCCGGTGCTTTATCCCTTCCTCGCCGAGCATGCCGCCACGCCGCGTGAGAAGACGGGTCTTGCCTGGCTTGCCGGCCAGGCCGCTGCCATCGGCGTGGCCGAGGCGCATCTCGCGCTCGTCGACCTTACGCAAGACCCGGTCGAGGCGCTCTTTCATGCAAAGCTTGCTGCACGGCTCTTCGGCGAGGAAGGCAACGGATCGGCCGCGGCGGAGGCGGCACGGAAGGCCGCGACGATTTCCGTATCGTCCGCCGACGCGGACACGGTCGATTCGAACGTTGCGGATTGGACGCCTGAGGCGCTGGTCGAGCTTCCCGCCGACGCCGGCGCGAGCTGACGGCCGGGAGCGCCCCGCGCGCTCCCGGGGCCACTGCGGTCAGCTTCGCCGATCCTCCAGCGGGGCACAGCAAGTCTCGTCTCCGCTTACGGATCCGTCGAGCGGGTATTGGACGGACTCGAAGCTGTAGAGCTTGTCGTCGGACGACGCGTTGCACATCCAATAGGCGTCGTCGCCGTTCTTGAGCCACACGAGATAGTCGCCGAGCGCGTCGTCGACGGTCGTGACGATCTCAAGATCCTCCATGTAGCTTCCGACCGCCGAGCAGAGCCGCTCGGCGCTCTCCGCCGGTCCCGGGCGGCGGCCGTTGTCGCCGTCCGTTTTGACGAGGCTCGTGCCCTCGCCGTCGAGGAGGTCGCCATTCAAAAGCACGTTGGCATAGACATCGCCTGCGGCGTTGGCGTTGCAGAGCCAGAGATCGCCGTCTTTGTCCTTGACCCAGACGATCCAGTCGCCGAGCCCGTCCTCGGTGGCGTCGACGAGATTCGCCGGCTTGTATTGGTTGAAGTCGATGCAGGCGGCGACCGCGCTGTCGTGGCCTTCCGGACGCCAATCCTGGTCGTCCGCCCAGGCCTGCGGTCCGAGCAAGGCCGCGGCGAGCGCGGTGAAAGCGAGGGTCCTGATCATGGTCGTGCTCCTTTAGAGGCGGGGCTTTTCGACTGCGCGCCACCTTCGCGCGACACTTCGCGCGGACCGGCGGCCCCCGTTGTGAGGTTCCGCACAAACCGCGCCGGAGCATTCCTCCATATTCGTTCGCGTCGGACGGGCTTCCCACCCGCCGACGCCCTCCCTCCAAGACTTGCCGCCGCCTCCGGGCGGCGGTCCTTTTTCTACGCTTCTGGCTGGGAGCCCAGAGGTGCATAAGATCGGGCCTCGGGCTTTGGAGCGCTGTCATGCAAGACGGTCTGGCGGAGGCGATTGCGGAGGTCGAGCGGCTGGTGAAGAAGGCCGAATGGATTCCCGCCTTCGACCTGGCGAGCCGTCATCTTGAGACTTTCCCCGACAGCGAGCGGCTGAAGCACCGCGCGATTCTCGCCCTTGCCTGGGTCGGCGCGACCGACCGGGCGATGCAGCGCTTCCACGAATGGAAGCTCGACCGATCGGAGGACACCGACGTTCTCGCGCTCGAGGCCCGGCTTCTGAAGGATGCGGCGCTGAAGCTGAAGGGCGCGCCCCGCCGCGCTGGCCTCTTGCAGGCCGCCGCGGTCTACAAGCGCATCTTCGACAAGAAGCCGGCCTACTATCCGGCGATCAACTGGGCGACCATGACGTTTCTCGGCGGTCGCAGGAAGGAAGCCGCGAAGATCGCCGCGCGCGTTCTCGCTGACCCGGAGGTCGCGAACGGCTCGGACTTCTGGTCGCTCGCAACGCGCGCCGAGGCGCATATCCTCGCCGGCGCGCTCGACCAGGCGCGCCAGGACCTGAAGGCAGCGCGGGCGTTCGGCGACGAGGGCCCGGCCGCAAGCACACGCCGCCAGCTTCGCCTGATACTAATCGAGATGGGCCGCGCTCCGGCCGAGATCGAGCGTTTTCTCGCGCCGCTCGCCCCCCGCGTGACGGTGCACTATCTCGGCGACGACGCCTACGGGCGCGCCTGGGGCCGCTACAAGCACGCGCCGGTTCTCGCCGAGGCGCGCGAGCGCATCGTTACGGCCTTGAAGAAGCTCAAACCCGGCGCCGTCTTCGGCTCGCTTGGGAGCCCGGGCGAGATCCTCTTCGCCGAGGCGGCGCTTGCGGCCGGCTGCGAGTTGAATGTCATTCTCCCGCTTCCCCTCGCAAGCTTTGCCGTTCTTGTCCTAAGGAACGCCGGCAGGGACTGGCGGGCGCGCTTCGAGGCGTGCTGCGCGGGCGCCCATCGTCTCGACACGATTGCCGAAGACCCGGATTCCGACGATCCGAATCTCGGGGAATACGCCGCGCGCGTTGCCATGGGGCTGACGCTGCAACGTGCGCAGGAGCTGGACGGCAAGGCGCTGCAGGTTGTTCTGACCGATGCCGGCGGCGAGGTGCCGGACTCCGCTCCGGCACAGGTTTGGACGAGGGACAAGCGGCGGCGGCAGACGCTCGTGCCGCTCGGCAGCGGATCCGCCAAGCCGCGGCGCCGGAAGCGGGTCGAGCCGCGACAGTGCTGCGCCGTCGTGTTCGGCGATCTCCCCGGCTTCTCCCGCATGCCGGAAAAGTATCTGCCGGTCTTCTGGGACACCGTGATGCGGGCCATCGGCGACTTGGTCGCGGAGAAGGGGAAGGCGGTCGCGCTCAAGAATACCTGGGGCGATGCCATCCATCTTGTGGTCCCCGACGTCAGGACGGCCGCCGAGATCTGCCTCGCGGTTCAGAAGCGCCTTGCCAAGATCGACGGCAGCGTGCTTGGGCGGAGCGAAGCGCCGACGATGCGGATCGGTGCGCACTACGGTCCGGTGTTCGCCGACTGGGATCCCGTGGTTGGCCAGCACACGTTTTACGGCCGCTCGCTCTCGCGCGCCGCGCGGATCGAGCCGATCACACCGCCCGGTACGGTCTTCGTGACGGAAGCCTTCGCCGCGGTCCTATTGCTTGAGGCGCACGGCGAGTTCACCTGCAACTACGTCGGCCCGGTGCCGCTCGCCAAGGGCTACGGCACGTTCCGGATGTATGATCTGAAGGCGGTCAGATGAGTGAGAGGTTGAAGAGGATGGAGCCAATGGTGAGGGAAGGGTAGGCGGACGCCTGCCGGCCATAAGGCTAGGCCGCTTCGCTCGCCGTCGCCTTCAGGATCGCCTTCACCTCGAAGGGCCTGAGCCCCGGATAGGCGCCGAGCAGAAGTGCCACGAACCCGCACATGATCGGCGTAGCGAAGCTTGTGCCGGTCATCGTCGTGTAGCCGCCGCCGTGCGCCGCGACCGGCACGTTCACGCCATAGGCGGAATATTCGATCACGTCGTTGCGGTAGAGCCAGCGGCTCTCCGGCCCTTCGCCCTCGTTGTCGACGCCGACGCAAGGGATGAGAGCCGCCGGAAAGCCCTCGTCCTGAAGCGGCATGTTGCGCCGCGCCGCGACGATCGTGATGCCCTTGCGGTAGGCGTCTTCGCAAAGCGGGTTCATGCGCCGCACCAGCTTCTCGCTCGCCGCAAGGCTCATGTTGAGGAGCGACGCTTCGCTCCTGACCGCGTCCTCGAAGCCGGCAATGAGCGCCTGGCCGGCGCCGCGATTGTTGCCGCCGAGAACCCGGAAGTCGAGAAAGCGGGTGTTCGGCGCGATGCGGGCGATGATCGAGGCGACGCCGGTGCCGTGGCCGTAGAGGTCGTTGTTCTCCGCCGGATTGGCGTCGCCCTCGGTGACCTTTCCCTTCGCATCGGCCGTGAAAGTCCGGGCGCCGACGACGCGCCCGGAGAGGTCGGGATGCGAGCCGTCGATACCGCTGTCGAGAATGCCGACAGTCACCGGCGCAAGCTCGGCCTTCGCCAGCTCTTCGATCGGGACCGCAAGGGCGCGCTGAAGCAGCCCCGCCGGAAGGCTCATTGCGCGCCGCCTCCGGGCGCCATCGCCTCCACCGCCTCAAGCATTCGCGCAAGCTGGAGCACGGTGCCGCTGTCGCGCTGGAGCAGCCGGCCGACGCGGTCGAGCACGTCCTGCGCGATCGGGTCGGGGGCGAGAGAGGCCGGCGCGGCCTCCGCGGCTTCGCCTTCGCCTTTGAGGAGCAGCGCCTGGTTGACGACGAGCGCGGCGACTGTCGCGAGGCATGCATAGAGCTGCCCGTCCGCCTCGGTGAAGCGCTTCTCCTGCTTGTTCGAGATGGCGGTGATCACGCCGATCAGCCGGTCGCCGATCAGCATCGGCGCGGAGATGACGGACTGCACGCTGCCTGCCGCTTCCGCGAGCTTCGCGTCCTTGTAGCGCGGCGCGCCGATCTGCACCTGGCCGGTCTCGGCGGCAAGGCCCGCGAGGCTTCCCATCGGCACCTGCGTCCCGACCAGCATGCGTTCTGCATCGGGATTGCCGTAGGTCATGACGAAGGTCAGGTCGTTTGCTTCCGGGTTGTAGACGAGAAGCGAACCTTCGTCGCCGCCGACGGCGCGCACGCCGGTCTCCACGATGAGGCTCAGCGCCTGGTCCTCCAGCCCCGGCGACAAGCCGAGATAGCGCTGCATCAGGCTCGCGCGGATTTCTTTCGCATCTGCCATCGTCTCTCCTCGCGATCCGTCGGCGTCACACCGGTTGTTTCATGCCCTTCGGCGCGCCGAGCTTTGCGGCTCCAGCTTGTCCTGCCGGAGCCGGACCCGCCGGCCCGCCCTTCGGGGCGCCTTGCTGCGCGGCGGGAACCTCGATGCTGCGCACCGGAACGCTCGCCTTCACGTCGTATTCCACCTGGTCGCCGTAGGCGAGTTGGGTATCCATGAGCTGCTTGAAGAGCGTCGGACGGGCGGAGAGCTCAGCCGGCGTCCCGACATCGGTGATGCGCCCGTCTTCGATACAGCAGACCAGATTTGCGACCGAGGATATCAGCGGAATGTTGTGCTCGACGAGGAGAATGGTGCGCCCCGGCGCCACGCGGCGAAGCTCTTCGGCGATGCGGTTGACGGAAAGGACGTCGATGCCCGCCGCCGGCTCGTCGAGGAGCAGGATGTGCGGATCGGCAAGGAGCGCCCGCGCGATCGCGAGCCGCCGCCGCTCGCCGCCCGAGAGCCCGGCTTTTCCGGCCGCGCGTGACACCGGTGCGCCGAGCGGATCGCCGGGCAAGATGCGCTCGAGCGCGCCCCAGATATCGGCGGCACGGCACGCCGCCTCCATTGCCGCATCGGTGGCGTCGGGCGCGGCGAGCCGCATGTTCTCCCGGACGTCCGCCTCGATGAACATCGGGAACTGCGAGACGCTGCCCATCAGCGAGCGAAGCTCCGACAGGCGGAATTCCTTCACGTCGGTGCCGCCGACCGTCACGCGCCCGCCGTCGGGGTCGAAGAGACGCGAGATCACCTTCAAGACCGTGCTCTTGCCCGAGCCCGAGAGGCCGACGAGCGCAGTGATCTTTCCGCTCGGGAAGCGGAAGCTCACGTCGTTCAGCACCGTGCGCTCGGGCGTTGGGCGATAGGTGACGCCTTCGAGCGCGACATCGTAGCTGGAAGCATCGGCGGCCGTCTTCTTGCCGCTGTCCGCGATTTCGAGCGGCTCGTCGAGGAGCATCCCGACCTTCTCGATCGCCGGCCAGGCGTTGTTGATGGTCGTGTAGAACGTGATCAGCTCCTGGATCGGCGCGACGACGCGTGGCACGAAGAGATAGATGGCGACTGCCGCCTGCACCGCGGCGTTGCCGCCGACGACGAAGACCGCCCAAAGGATCAGACCGATCTGGAGAAGCGTCGGTACGGCCTGCGGAAACTGCGTCGCGACCTCGCTTCGGAACGCGCTTTGAAGCTGTGCCTCCGCCCGCTCTTTGAGACGCGCGGAGAGTGTCGCCGAACGAAGCGGCCCGGCGTTCATGAGCTGCACTTCCTGCGGCGTCGTCAGCGAGTTCGACGAGGGCGTTTGCCACCATGCTCTGCTGCTCCTGGAGCACGACATTGGCGGCGCGGAGCCGCCCGGCGAGCCACCATCCGCCGAGCGGCAGCACGACGAGGAGCACCGCGACAACGACGTAGATGACGCTGTCCTGCCCTTGCAGCTTGGATAGGTTGTAGAACAAGAGAACGATCGCGGAGACGAGCGAGACGCTGCGCACGACCGGTGAGGAGAGCACGTCGCGCAGCGCGCCTTGCGCTTGCTGCGAGTAGTTCATGATGACGGCCTGGTTTTCGCCGACGTCATGGCTGGCGTGATAGTTCGGCCCAAGGTTGATCAGCTTGTCGTGCAGCCTGAGCTGAAGGCCCTGCAGCATCAGCGTGTTGATCCACACCGTGCCGACGCGGTTCAGGTAGCCGAGCGCTATCCCGAGGATCGCGGTGATCGCGAACAGCGTTGCGGTCGCGCCGATGGCGTCCGGCAGGATCGCGTCGATGAAGCTGAACCCGCCGGATGATTTCTTCTTGGCCTGCTGGCCGGCGGCGGGCGCGGGCGCCGGGGCGTCAGCCGGTTGCGGCGCCGCAATCGGCGCCGCCGGCGTCGCGACGCTGTTTTGCGCCTGGGCGATGAAGTTGGTGATGAGCTGCGCGTTGTAGAGTGTCACCACGTTGGTGACGAGCGCCAGGCAGGTGACGAGGTAGAACGGCGCGACGATGCCGGAGACCGATTGCCAAGCCCAGCGCAAAAGCCGCCGCGGTGAAAGCGGCGTCAGCGCTACAGGTCGTCCGATCGGTCCTTTCACGGCATCCCCCGCGTGCCGCTCGTCTCAGGCCACAGACATCTGAACCACCTTGCGCCTCCGGCCGCAACAGCGACGTCAGCGCGCGCGCGGCAGGTGGTCGCGGCGCTTATCCGCGCCGTCGTGCGCGTGCCCATGCTCAGGCGATTGCTCGTCGTGGTGATCGTGCGCGTGGCCGCAGCCGCAATTCTCGTCGTGGACGTGTTCCGCGTGAGCGGCGCGGGCGAGAAGCGCGCTCGCGTCGCCTCCGCCCTTCCGGATGACCTCGCTCCAGGTGCCGAGCACCTGTCGGCGGAGTTCGGCGAGTTCCGGCGACGCAAGTCGGTCGATCACGCCGATGCTTTCCGCGAGCTTGCCTTCTGCGGCTTGCGCGTTGCCGAGCATGGCTTCGGCAACGCCCGAATTGCCGAGGACCGCGGCACGGATCGTGTCGATCGCGCGGGCCGGGATCTTCCCCGCAAGCGCGGCCATCAGCGCCTCGCACTGGCGCATCTCCGACGGCGACTTCGCCGGCTTGGCGAAGCGCCAGCCGCGAACGCGCGAGCCGCACGAAAAGCTGCAGCCGGGCAGCGGCGGCGTCGCGGCCGATCCCTTCCGCCTCAGCCGGGATCGCAGAAAGTGCGGCCTCGAACGCTTCGATCGCATCGGCGTGGCGGTCCTGCCGCTGCGCCAGCGCAGCTTTCGCCCGGCTCAGCATCACAAAACGGCCGCGCCACGCTTCGTCGTCCGGCAGCCGCGCCGGGAACAGCGAACCGGCCTCGGCGAGTGCGGCGACAGTCGCCGCCTCGCGCCCGCGCGAAAGCTCCACCTCGGCGAGCGCAAGAAGCGCCTCGATCAGCGCGCCGCGCGCGGCGCGGGTATGTCTCCGCGCTCAGCGCAGCACGGCGCGACGCCACGTTGGCCTCCACCGTCGATGCCTGCGGCTCACCGGGGATCGCAGTCTTGTGCGAAAGCGCCATCTGAAGTCCTCCAGGTCGGATGCCGGCGCACGGACGCGATGCCGGACGTCGTCGCGCGGCGGGATCAAGCAATCTTGGAAGGGGAGGTTGGGGCGGCTCGCGCCGCCCCAGTTTTGAGCCGGAGCGCTTAGACCTCGAAATAGGCGCCGCAGTTCCAGCAATAATAGCCGAGCCAAACGTTGGTATCGGCCACGACGTCGTTGACCGCCCAGCAGTTCCAGCAGACGGCGGCGGTCCAGTAGGTCGCCTGGCCCTCAACGTCCGCCATCTTCGGCTTCGTACCCTTGCCGATCTTGTCCGCCGGTACTTTGTCCTTGTTGCCCTTCTTCGAAATTTTCACTTTCGCTTCGGCCATTTCAAGTCTCCTTCAGAATGCACGGGTCATGTGTGACCCCCCCGTTACCCGCGCTCGGCATCCGGCTCCGAAGACAAGCTTCTCCATCGGCGACAGGATTTCCGGCTCGTACAGGCAAACGAAAACCTGAGCCGAGCTGGGCCCGGTGCGTCGCTATGCGTAGGCCATGGAGAGGGTGCTTGTCTGATTCCGAGCGAAGACAGGTTTAAGTTTCTCTCAGCACGAAGAAATCCACAAGTTACAAAATGGAAAAAGCCGCCATACGCGTCGTTGGTGCCCGGCTTCGCGGAAAACGAGTATCGCCGTTGCGCGGCGGGGGACTTAGGTCGACCGGCGCGTCGTTCATGGGTAGCAAAGTGTTCGCTGCGCTGCACAAGGGCAGCGGGAAAATCGCTCCCGGTTCTTCTCGGGGGACGCTCGGAAAATCTGCTGCAACGTTTCGATGCGGTGGAACGCACTGCTAGGATAGCAACACGGTACAGCGAAAATCGAAAGGAAACGATGTGACGACGCAGGCAGCCGCCGTAAATGCCCCGACGCAGCTCTTCTTAGGCGGCGAATGGCGCGACGCCTCCGACGGCGGGACGTTCGATGTCGACAATCCGGCGACGGGCGAGGTGATCGCAAAAGTCGCGAGCGCCACGCTTGCCGACGGCAAGGCGGCGCTCGACGCCGCGGAGAAGGCGTTTCCGGCCTGGGCCGCCGCCAAGCCGCGCGAGCGCGGCGAGGTGCTGCGCAAGGCCTTCGAACTGATCATGGCGGAGAAGGAGGACTTCGCCCGCCTGATCACGCTTGAGAACGGCAAGGCGCTGCCGGATTCGCGCGGCGAGATCGCCTACGCGGCGGAGTTCTTCCGCTGGAGCAGCGAGGAGGCGGTGCGCGCGATCGGCGACGTCTATCGCGGCCCCTCCACCGGCGCGCGCATCATTGTCGGCCACAAGCCGGCGGGGATCGCGGTTCTCGTCACGCCGTGGAATTTTCCCGCCGCAATGGCGACGCGCAAGATCGGCCCGGCGCTCGCCGCCGGCTGTCCGGTGATCCTGAAGCCCGCATCGGCAACGCCGCTTACCATGCTCGCGCTGATGCCGATCCTGGAGAAGGCGGGCGTGCCGAAAGGCGTGATCAGCGTGCTTCCTTCGCGACAGTCCGGAAAGCTCGTCGAACTCGCTCCTGCACGACCCGCGTGTGCGCATCATCTCCTTTACCGGCTCGACCGAGGTCGGGCGGACGCTTCTGAAGGCTGCCGCCGACAACATCGTAACCCCGGCGATGGAGCTTGGCGGCAACGCGCCCTTCGTTGTTTTCGACGACGCCGACATCGACGCCGCGGTCTCAGGCGCGATCGTCGCCAAGATGCGCAATATCGGCGAAGCCTGCACCGCCGCGAACCGCTTCTACGTGCACGACAAGGTACACGATCAATTCGCCAAGAAGCTCGCCGACAAGATGGGCGCGATGAAAATCGGCAACGGCCTTGAGGAGGGCGTCGAGGTGGGCTCGCTCGTGAACGCCGAGACGCGCGACAAGGTGGTGGAGCTTGTCGCCGACGCGGTGAAGCGCGGCGCGAAGGTGTTGACCGGCGGCTCGATCCGCAACGGCCCCGGCTATTTCTATCAGCCGACCGTGCTTGTCGACGTGCCGGAGGACGCACGCTGTTTTCGCGAAGAGATTTTCGGGCCGGTCGCGGCGCTCGCGCGGTTTTCCGACGAGGCGGAAGTGGCGGCGCGCTGCAACTCCACCGAATACGGTCTCGTCGCCTATGTGTTCACCAGGAATCTGGCGCGCGGCCTTGCGTTCTCCGAAAAGCTCGATTTCGGCATGATCGGCCTGAACCGGGGAATCGTCTCCGACCCGGCGGCGCCTTTCGGCGGCATGAAGCAGTCCGGTATCGGCCGCGAAGGCGCGCATCACGGCATCATGGAGTTCCTCGAGCCGCAATACATCTCGGTCGAGTGGTGAGTGCGTGGCCGGGCGAATGATCGAGCCATCCTCCTTTTTGCTCGGCGGGCGCCGCGCGCTTGTCACCGGCGGCGCGACAGGAATTGGCGCGGCGATCGCGAAGGCCTCTGCCGCCTGCGGCGCCGACGTCGCGATCACCGTCAACCGGCATCCCGGCGACGAGGTGGTCGCCGCCATTCGTGCGCTCGGCCGCAAGGCCGAGCCGATCACCGCCGACCTCGGACAACTGACCGAGGAGGGCGCCAAGCGCTTGATCGCGGAAACGGAAGCGCGACTGGGTCCGCTTGATATCCTGGTGAACAATGCCGGCATCATCCGCCGCGGTGATGCGCTCGACCATGCCTGGGCCGACTGGCGTGCGGTGATGAACGTCAATCTCGACGCCGTCTGGCTCCTGTCGCAGGCGGCGGCGCGGGCGATGGCGCCGCGCGGCTTCGGGCGCATCGTCAATATCGCCTCGGTGCTCTCCTTCCAGGGCGGCGTCCGCGTCCCTGGCTACACCGCAGCCAAGCACGCAATTGCCGGCCTGACCAAGGCGCTCGCCAATGAGTGGGCGGCGAAGGGCATCAACGTGAATGCGATCGCGCCTGGCTACGTCGTCACCGAGAACACCGAGGCGCTTCGGCAGGATGCGGCGCGCATGCGCGATCTTCTCGCGCGCATCCCGGCCGGGCGCTTTGCGGAGGCCGACGAGATCGCGGGTGCCGCCGTCTTCCTCGCCTCGCCCGCGGCGAGCTACGTCGCCGGCGCCGTCTTCAGCGTCGACGGCGGCTGGCTTGCCCGCTGAAGCCGCAACGTCTCGATATCGCCGTCATCCGTGGGGCGCAACAAGCGGTAGTCCTTGCAACCTTCGCGGCGCCGATCCAACCTCGGCGGGCGTGATGAGCCGCATCCCCGCCTGGCCTTTGGCGAACGAACGGCGAAGAATCAGCCGCCGCCAGTTGTCGTCTGGTCATCGGATGTGCCAGAACTAGGAAGCGACGCGGTTCTCCCACCGCGTACGATTCCAAATCATTCCATCAGCTCCCTCTCGAACCTCCGGGACCACCAGCCATGAACGCCACCGCTCTCCCGAAATTCGGAATGGGCGCCTCGCCGCGCCGCATCGAGGACGGGTCCCTGATTCGGGGTAGGGGCCGCTATACGACCGACGTGACGCCGGACGGAACGCTCACCGCCTATGTGCTGCGCTCGGCGGCGGCGCATGCGCGGATCAAGGTCGGCGACCTTTCAGCGGCACGCAGCGCCCCCGGTGTGCATCTCGTATGGGCCGCGGCTGATGTGAGCGACCTTGCGCCGATGCCGTGCCTTGGCTTCGGTCCTCTGAAGAACCCGGTCGACACGCCGGTTTATCCGGTGCTTTGCGGCGACGTCGTCCGCCATGTCGGCGACGCGATCGCTTTCATCGTCGCCGACGACTTGAACAGCGCGAAGTCCGCTGCCGAGCTGATCGATGTCGACTACGACACGCTTCCCGCGGTCGCCGACACGGCCTCCGCGCTTGCCTCCGGCGCTCCGCTTGTTTGGCCCGATCGCGGCTCGAACCTCGCCTTCCAATACGAGGCGGGCGACAAGGCGGCGACGGATGTCGCCTTCGCCAAGGCGGCGAAGGTCGCGGAGATCGCGATCGTCAACAACCGGCTCATCTGCAACTACATGGAGCCGCGGGCGATGGTCGCCGAATACGATGCGAAGAGCGACCGCTTCACGGTGACCGTCGGGTCGCAAGGCGTGCACGGCCTGCGCGACGCACTCTGCCAGGTCCTGAAGATCGATCCGAAGGCCATGCACGTCCTGACCCCCGATGTCGGTGGGGGCTTTGGAACGAAGGCCTTCAACTACCGCGAATATCCGCTGACCGCGAAGGCGGCGAAGACACTCGGGCGGCCGGTCAAGTGGGTGTGCGAACGCAGCGAGCATTTCCTCGCCGACGCGCACGGGCGCGATCACGTGTCGACGGGCGCCGTGGCGCTCGACGAGAACGGCCGCATCACGGCGCTTCGGGTCGAATTCACGGCGGCGATGGGCTCCTACTTCAACCAGTTCGGCCCGTTCATCCCGTGGCTCGCGATCACCATGCTGACCGGCGTCTATGACGTGCGGACGATCTACGCTCTCTGCAACGCCGTCTTTACGAACACCGTGCCGACCGACGCCTATCGCGGCGCCGGGCGTCCCGAGGCGGCGTTCCTTATCGAGCGGCTGATGGACGAGGCGGCGCGCGTAGCGGGTCTTTCTCCGGCCGAGATCAGGCGGCGGAACTTCATCAAGCCGGAGCAGATGCCCTACAAGACCGTCACCGACCACACCTACGATACGGGCGAGTTCGCCGCGCATATGGACAAGGCGCTCGGCGTCGCCGAGGCGGCCTCGTTCGAGGCGCGGGCCAAGGAAAGCCAGGCGCGCGGCAAGATGCGCGGGCTCGGCTTCGGCACCTATATCGAGATATGCGCCTTCGGCAATTCTGAGCCGGCGAAGGTGACGCTCGACGCCGACGGAATGGTGAGCGTCCATATCGGGACGCAGTCGAACGGGCAGGGGCACGCCACAGCCTACGCGCAATTCGTCGGCGGCCACCTTGGGCTCGACTACGAGAAGATCCGCCTGGTGCAGGGCGATTCCGATGATCTGCCTACGGGCGGCGGCACCGGCGGCTCGCGCTCCGTGCCGCTCGGCGCGCCGTCGGTGGACCTCGCCTCGAAGACGCTTGCCGAGCAGATCAAGGAGCTCGCCGCCGACGAGCTCGAAGCGGGCATCGGCGACATCGAGCTTGCCGACGGCGTGGCGCGCGTGGTCGGCACCGATCGCCGCATCAGCTACGTCGATCTGGCGAAGAAGGCGAAGGACAAGACGAAGCTGGCCGCCACCGGCGAGTTCAAGACGGACGAGCACACCTATCCGAACGGCACGCATGTCTGCGAGGTCGAGATCGATCCGGATACGGGCAGGACCGAGATCGTCCGCTACACGATCGTCGACGATTTCGGAGCGACGGTGAATCCGATGCTTCTCGCCGGCCAGGTGCATGGCGGCGTCGCGCAGTCGATCGGCCAGGCGCTCTTGGAGCACACGGTCTACGATTCCGACGGCCAGCTCGTCACCGGCACGTTCAACGACTACGCCATGCCGCGCGCTCACGACCTCCCGTCCTTCGATTTCCAGACGCGGAACGTGCCGTGCAAATGGAACGCGCTCGGCATCAAGGGCGCCGGCGAAGCCGGCACGATCGGCGCGACACCGACCGTGATGAACGCAGTCGTCGACGCGCTCTACAGGGCTCACGGCATCCGCAACATCGACATGCCGGCGACGCCGCTCCGCGTCTGGGAGGCGATCCAGGCCGCGAAGGCGTAGGGATGTGCTTCGCTGAAGTAGGTGCTTCAGCTTTCCTCTTGCGGCGAGGTCGAAGTTCTCCCGCGCTCCGCTTGTCTAATTTCGATCTCCCTCACGAGGGAGACGTCATGGGAGGTTTGAGGCGATCTCGGTGTTAGGCGGCGCTGAATGAATCCGGGCCGCGGCATTGCGCTCAAGATCGCTTCGACCCTCATCTTCACCATGATGTCCGTCTGCGTGAAGCTGGCGGTGCCGCGCGTGCCGGCCGGTGAGATCGTCTTTGCGCGGTCGTTTTTCGCGCTCATCCCCGTTGTGGGCATGCTCGTCTGGCAAGGACAGCTCCTGCAAGCGCTGAAGACCGACAAGCCCTTGCTGCACGCAAGTCGCGGGGCGATCGGCATCTCCGCCATGGCCTTCGGCTTCCTCGCGCTCGGCTACCTGCCGCTGCCGGAGGCCATGATGATCGGCTACGCCGCGCCGCTGATGGTGGTGGCGCTCTCGGCGATCATCTTGCACGAAATCGTGCGCGTCTATCGCTGGACGGCAACGCTGGTTGGCTTCTTCGGCATCCTCGTCATCCTGTGGCCGCGGCTCACGTTCTTCGAGGGCGTGGGCCTGGAGGACGCGGCGCTCCTGGGTGCGGTTCTGGCGCTTTGCGGTGCCTTCTCCGCGGCCTTCGCGGCGATCTTCGTCCGCTCGATGACGCGGACGGAATCGACCGGCTCGATCGTCGTCTATTTCTCGCTGTCGGGCTCGCTGCTCGCGCTTCTTTCGCTGCCGTTCGGCTGGGTCGTGCCGCAGCCGTCCGACGCGCTGCTCCTTGTCGCGATCGGGCTTCTCGGCGGCACCGGCCAGATCTTGATGACGTCGGCCTACCGCCACGCGGACGCTGCCACCGTCGCCTCTTTCGAATACGTGTCGATGCTCTGGGGCGTGAGCTTCGGCTATCTGGTCTTCGGCGAGGTGCCGAGCGCCAGTGTCGTCCTCGGCGGCGCGATCGTCGTCGCCGCCGGCATATTCATCATCTTCCGCGAGCGCCAGCTCGGGCTTCAGCGCGAGCGCGAACGCAAGGCCGCTCGCCCGAGCCCCGTTTAGATCTCAGCCCGAATAGGCGACGACCTTCTGCTTCTGCTTGCCGAGCTTCTCGACGCTGAGCTCCATCACGTCGCCGGCTTTGAGGAAGATAGGCGTCGGCTTCTTGCCCTGGCCGACGCCCGGCGGCGTGCCCGTTGTCACCACGTCGCCCGGCTCAAGCACCATCTTGCCGGAGAGGTAAGAGACGAGCTCGGCGACGCTGAAGATCATCGTGCTGGTGTTGCCGGTCTGCATCCGCTTGCCGTTGACGTCGAGGAACATGTCGAGCTTCTGCGGGTCGCCGACCTCGTCCGCCGTCACGAACCACGGCCCGAGCGGTCCGAACGTTGGCGCGCTCTTGCCTTTGATCCACTGGCCGGTGCCTTCAAGTTGCCAGAAGCGCTCCGACACGTCGTTGCAGACCATGTAGCCGAGCACATGGCTAAGCGCGTCGACCTCGCTCACGTAGGACGCGCGCTTGCCGACGACGAAAGCGAGCTCGACTTCCCAGTCGAGCTTCTTGGAGCCTTTCGGGATGATGACGTCGTCGTCGGGGCCGCAGATTGAGCTCGGCGCCTTGGAGAAAAGCACCGGCTCGGCCGGCACCGGCATGCCCGACTCCGCGGCGTGGTCGGCGTAATTCAGGCCGACCGCGATGAAGTGCCCGGTGCGCGCAACGGGCGCGCCGAGGCGTGGATTGCCGCCGACCGCGGGAAGCCGCGCCGGATCGAACTTCGCGAGCCGTTCCGTCAGCGCGAAGGTCATCAGCTCGGGGCGGAAGTCGTCGACTTCGCCGGAGAGGTCCCTGATCTGCCCTGCCGCGTCGATGAGACCGGGTTTCTCCGCGCCTTTGGCGCCGTAGCGGACGAGTTTCATGGAATCCTTCCCGAAGTTGTTTGTCGACGGGATTGCTTCGCATCGCCGCCGCCATAATTGCAAGCACCGAGGCGAGCGCTGCGTCCTTTGCCGCGGGCGGATTGGCTGCCGGAGCCCGCGCCTGTTGCCGCCTGGACACGCTTGGCTGCGGCCGCCGAGCAGGACAAACGGCCCGTCCGCGGTCCGGATGGGATTGAGCAAAAATCTCGACAGGAATCTCGCTCCCGTCGCTCTTCGGCGCGAAGAGATCCACCGCGCTGACGAGCACGATCTTGCCGCCACTGTCGACCATGATGAGCGCTGTCGGGCGGAGTTGATGATCGCCGTCGGGTCGAGAGTGCCGCGGAACGAGACGTTCGTCATCGGTCGCAAACCTGAGATGAACTCGCCAATGAGTCGCTGCGCCGCCGGACTCCGGTCAAGCGGCCTCGCTCTCTTTCACAGCTATTGCAGTTAACCATGAAAGCGGGCGAAGCCCGCTTGGCTAGCCCCTGTCACAAAATTGCTAAGCGAATCAGCGATTAAGGCGTCAAACAGGGGAATTGATGCCCGCAGCACTTCCGGCGCGCCACGTGCGCACCTTGTTCATTTCTGATGTGCATCTGGGTACGCGTGGCTGCCAGGCGGATCTCCTCCTCGATTTTCTCCGCTATCACGACGCCGAGACGATCTACCTCGTCGGCGACATCGTTGACGGTTGGCGGCTGCAGCGGAACTGGCATTGGCCGCAATCGCACAACGACGTCGCGCAGAAGCTCCTGAGGAAAGCGCGTAAGGGTGCCCGCGTCGTCTATCTGCCCGGCAATCACGACGAGTTCCTGCGCGATTATCTCGGCACGCATTTCGGCGGCATCGAGGTGCGCTCGACCGACATCCACACGACCGCCGACGGGAAGCGGCTGCTCGTCATCCACGGCGACCAGTTCGACGTGGTCGTGCGCCACGCGCATTGGCTCGCGCATTTCGGGGATTGGGCCTATTCGGCGGCGCTCACCCTCAACACCTATGTCAACATCGCCCGCCGCCGGTTTGGCTTTTCCTACTGGTCGCTGTCGGCGTGGGCGAAGCTCAAGGTCAAGAACGCGGTGAACTTCATCGGCGCTTTCGAGGAGGCGCTGGCGCGCGAAGCGCGCGAGCATGAAATCGACGGCGTGATCTGCGGCCACATCCACTACGCCGCGATGCATAACGACTTCGGCATCGCCTACTACAATTGCGGCGACTGGGTCGAAAGCTGCACGGCGCTGGTCGAGCACCACGACGGACGTTTCGAGATTATCCGCTGGGCCGACCGCCTGCCTGAGGTGCAGCGCGCGGGCGCGGAGCGCCGGGAACCCGTCGCCGCGTGAGCACCGGCCCGATCCGGCTCGTCGTCGTCACCGACGCCTGGTTCCCGCAGGTCAACGGGGTCGTGAACTCGCTCGACCAGATGGTCCGCATCCTGCGCGGTTGGGGCGACAGCGTCGCCGTCATCGGCCCGGACCGCTTCCGCACGCTGCCTTGCCCGACCTACCCGCAGATTCCGCTGGCGCTCGCGCGGCCGAGCGAGATCGCGCGCCTGATCGAGGCGGAGCCGGGCGCCTTCCTGCACATCGCGACGGAGGGGCCGCTCGGCATTCTCGCACGGCGCTATGCGCTCACGCGCAACATTGGCTTCACGACGAGCTATCACACCAAGTTCCCCGAATATCTTTCCGCGCGCGTTCCCGTGCCGCTCTCCTGGGGCTACGCCTTCATGCGCCGCTTTCACAATGCCGGCTCGGCCTGCATGGTGGCGACCGCGTCGCTTCGCGATGATCTCGGCCGGCGCGGCTTCAAGAATCTCGTGTTCTGGTCGCGCGGTGTCGACCACGCGTTGTTCCGCCCGCGGCCGGAAGCCGACCTCGGTCTGCCGCGGCCGATATTCCTCTCGGTCGGGCGCGTCGCCGTCGAAAAGAACCTCGACGCCTTTCTAAAGCTCGATCTTCCGGGATCGAAGGTCGTCGTCGGCGACGGGCCGGCGCGCGCGGACCTCGCCAAAGCTTATCCGGATGCGCACTTCCTCGGCGCGCTTTCGACCGAAGCGCTGGTCAAGGCCTATGCCGCGGCTGACGTCTTCGTATTCCCGAGCGTCACCGACACGTTCGGCAACGTGCTGCTTGAAGCGCTCGCCTCCGGGCTCCCCGTCGCTGCCTTTCCGGTAACCGGGCCGAAGGACGTGGTGACCGACCCGCGCGCCGGCGTCCTCGACGCCGATCTGCGCAAGGCAGCGCTTGGCGCGCTCGGGCTTTCCGGAACCGCTGCACGGCAGTTCTCCCTCGGCTTTTCCTGGGAGGCGAGCGCCAGAGCGTTCCGCGGCAATATCCTGGCTGCGCACGGCGCGCGGGTTCGCGAAGCGGCCTGACACGTTGCCCCGCCGCCGCCGCTCGGCTATTCGCGAGCGGTCAACAGGGCAGCCAGATGACGACGGTTCCCACATTCGCAGATATCGAGCGCGCGCGCGAACGCATCGCCGGTGAGGCGGTCAGGACGCCGCTCCTCTATTCTCCTATCCTTTCGGAGCGGTTCTCCGCGCGCGTCTATCTGAAGCCGGAGAGCCTGCAGCGCACCGGCTCCTTCAAGTTCCGCGGTGCCTACAACATGCTTTCTGCGCTTGACCCGGCAAAGCGGGCGCAGGGCGTCGTCGCCGTTTCTTCCGGCAACCACGCGCAAGGGGTCGCCGAGGCGGCGCGGCTCTTTGGCGTCGCCGCTACCATCGTCATGCCCTCCGACGCGCCCCTGCCGAAGCGCCGGCGCACCGAGCGGAGCGGCGCGCGCGTCGTCCCCTATGACCGGGAGAAGGAAAACCGTGACGAGGTCGTCGCGCGCGTCGTGGCGGAGGTCGGCGGCGTCTTCGTGCATCCCTTCAACGATCCCTTCGTCATCGCGGGTCAAGGGACCGTCGGGCTCGAGATCGCCGATGATTGCGCGGCGCTTGGGGTTGCGCCTGATGTCGTCGTCGTGCCGGCGAGCGGCGGCGGGCTGGTGGCCGGCGCTGCGCTCGCGTTGACGACGCGCTTTCCCGCCGTTGCGGTCTACACGGCGGAGCCGGAAGGCTTTGACGATTACGCCCGTTCGCTCAAATCCGGGAAGCGGGAGCGGAACGCCAGGCAAGCGGGTTCGATCTCAGACGCGCTGCTGGTGCCCGATCCCGGTCCGATTGGCTTTGAGATGAACAAGAAGCGGCTTGCCGGGGGGCTCGTCGTGAGCGATCCGGAAACGCTCGTCGCCGTCGGCTACGCTTTTGACGAGCTCAGGCTCGTGGTCGAGCCGGGCGGTGCGGTCGGTCTCGCGGCGCTTCTCACCGGACGCTTGCAGGTCGCCGGGAAGACGATCGCGATCGTGCTTTCCGGCGGCAATATCGGCGACGACATGCTTGCCGCAGGGCTTGCCGCCTACCGGGCGGAGGGTTTGCGGGGACGCGCCTGAGCCGGTTCATTCTCGGTTAGTGCCGGGACGCCGACGAGGCATGCGGAGAGCGCCGCAAGCTCGCGGCGGGCGCGCTCAACCAGCGCAAAACGGCGCGCCGTCTCGCTGCCTTCCGGGTCGATTTCGGCGCCCTCGAGCGCAATGTCGAGGGTCATCGCGACGTGCTGGATTTCGCCGGCGATCAGCTCCGGCTGCAGCTGGCTGCGAACGCCTTCGATCGTCGTCTCAATGCGTTGCAGCGAATTAAGCAGCTCCAGCGTCTCCTCAGGCTGACCGCGCCGCCGGTATTCGAGCAGGAACGAACGCCCCTTGGTGGTCGTGGAAAGCGCCTGTAGAAGGCTGGAAAAATCGAACTCGCTGATACGTCCGAAGTCCTTTCGGCCGGCCATCCGCTACCCCGCGACGCGTCTTCTCCGGCCTCAAGAGAAACCGGAAAACGCTTTAGAAATGGCTTACGAGATGCCGCTCGGCGCCGTCCGCCTCTATGCCATTCGCGCTGCGGCTTTCTCCGGCTCGATGTTCTTCGCGAACGGCATCTACATGCCGTTCTTCCCGATTTGGCTCGCATCCAAAGAGCTTGGGCCGGATCAGATCAGCGTCGTCCTGGCGCTTCCGCTGCTGATCCGCATCCTCGCCTCTCCGGCTCTGGTCGGGCTCGCCGACCGGCTGCCGAGCCTGCGCACGGCCGGCGCGCTCTATGCCTTCCTTGCCGCAGGGCTCTTTGCGGTGCCGTTCTTCGTCTCCGGCTTCTGGGCGATCCTCTTCTTTACCGGCGCGGCGCTCATGTTCTGGAGCGCGCTTGGGCCGTTCACCGAAGCCGTCATTCTCTACGGCGTGCGCGAACACGGGATCGACTACGCGCGCGTCAGGCTCTGGGGCTCCGCCGGTTTCATGTCGGGAAGCCTCGCCGCAGCCGCCGCGGCGGAGCATTTTGCCGGCAACGCAGTACTCGTCGTGCTTGTCGCCGCCTACGCCGTCGCCGGAGTGATGGCGCTGGTCTCGCCGCGCGTGCCGACGCCGCCGGTGGCGGCGGAAAAATTCGGGCTGAGGCGGGCGTTCGCCGATCCGACGCTTCGCCGGGCGCTGATCGCCGGAACGCTGACGCTCGGCGCGCACGGCGTCTTCTATTCTTTCGGCGCGCTTTACTGGCAGTCCAACGGCTTCTCCTCGACCCTCATCGGATCGCTCTGGGCTTACAGCGTCGCCGTCGAGGTCACGCTCTTCGGCGTGGCGAAGAGGCTTCTGCCGAACTGGGGCGCGCGGCGCTTCGTTCTGGCGGGTTGCGTGGCCGGCCTGGTGCGCTGGACGCTCTTTCCCTTCGCCACGGTGCCGGCCGCCGCGTTCGCGCTCCAGACGCTTCACGGCGCGACCTTCGGCATGACCCATCTCGGCATGATGATGACGATCGGAGCGGTCGCGACGCCCGGCCATACGGCGCGGCTCCAGGCCGCCTATCAGTTCTGCCAAGGGCTGACCATGGCGGCGGCTATGGCGGCCGGCGGCCCGCTCTTCCGTTTGTCGCCGATCGTCGCCTTCCTCGCCGCCGCTGCCGTGTCGCTTCCCGCCGCCTATCTTGCGAACGGCATGCCGCGCGGACTTCAGCCCCAGAGCATCGGCTCCGGCGGCGCCACCAGGGCGCCGGAGTAGGCGAGGCCGGGAGTCCGGTCGCGGGCAAGCAGCAGCGGCCCGTCGAGATCCACGAAATCCGCCTCTTGCGCGATCAGCATCGCGGGCGCCATCGCGAGCGAGGTGGCGAGCATGCAGCCGACCATGACCTGCAGCTTGCGCCGCCGCGCCTCGCGCACGAGATCGAATGCCTCCGTCAGCCCGCCCGCTTTGTCGAGCTTCACGTTGACGCCGTCGTATTTGCCGGCGAGCGCGTCGAGGTCGGCGGTCACGTGCACGCTCTCATCGGCGCAGATCGGCACGACGTGCTCGACGTCGCGGAGGAGATCGTCGGCGTCGGCGGGCAGCGGCTGCTCGATCAGCGCGACATGCGCTTCGGCGCAGGCGCGCATGTTCTCGGAGAAGTTCTCCGCCCGCCACGCCTCGTTGGCGTCGACGACGAGCTCGGCATCGGGCGCGGCGCGCCGGACCGCATGGATGCGCGCCGGATCGCCCTCGCCGCCGAGCTTCACCTTGAGGATGCGGTAGTGTTTTGCGGCGCCGGCGGCCGCCGCCATCGTGTCCGGCGTTCCAAGGCTCAGCGTGAAGCAGGTGACGACCGGCTTCGGCGCGGCGAGCCCCGCGAGCTGCCACGCAGGTCTGCCGCTTCGCTTCGCCTCAAGGTCCCAGAGCGCGCAATCGATGGCGTTCCGCGCTGCGCCCGCCGGCATGTCGCGGCGGAGCGCCTCGCGGTCGCCGCTGACGCGCGCGCCTTCGATCGCTGCGACAACGCTCTCCACCGTCTCGCCGTAGCGCGCGTAGGGGACGCACTCGCCGCGCCCGACATGCGCGCCGTCGCCGACCTCCGCGACGACGACGGTCGCCTCCGTCCGCGCCCCGCGCGAGATCACGAAGGAGCCGGCGATCGGCCACGTCTCGGCGCGCGCCTTGACGGTAAGACGTCATGGCTTACCGAAAATCTCCGCGATGCGATCGACGAGCGCGCCGACGCCGCCGCGGATCGGGTCGACCGCCGGCATGCCGTACTCGGCCGCCGCTTCCGCGAGACAGCGTTCGCGCCGCGTCCTCGCTGAGCGCCGCCGTGTTGATGGCGATGCCGACCGGGCGGATATCCGGGTTGGTCAGCCGGCCGAGCGTGACCGTCGCGTCGATGACGGCGGCGATCGAGGGGAGCGGGTGCTTCACGCCGCGCATCGTCGTGCGCGTCGGCTCGTGGCAGACGACGAAGCCGTCCGGCTGCGCGCCGTGCAGGAGCCCAAGCGTGACGCCGGCGAAGGAGGGATGGAAGAGCGAGCCCTGGCCCTCGACGATCTGCCAATGGTTCTCCGCGGCGGAAGGCGCCAGCCATTCGACCGCGCCGGAGATGAAGTCGGCGGCAACGGCGTCGATCGCCACGCCGCGCTCGGCGATCAGCACGCCGGTCTGGCCGGTGGCGCAGAATTCCGCATCGTAGCCGCGCCGCGTCATCTCCTGCTCGAGCGCAAGCGCCGTGTATTTCTTGCCGATCGAGCAGTCCGTGCCGACGGTCAGGAGCCGCATGCCGGTCCGCCGCGTGCCCTTTCCGGTGGGGAAATGGCGGTCGGCGTGGCGCACCTCGTGCAGCTCCGCGCCGTGCGCCTCCGCCGCCGCGCGAATGGCGGGAAACGATGCCAGCCGGTCGTGCAGGCCGCTGGCGACGTCCATCCCGGCCCCGATCGCCTCGACGATCGTCGCGATCCAGTTCTCCGGCAGAACGCCGCCGGCATTGACGGCGCCGATCACCAGCGTCTTCGCGCCCGCCGCGCGCGCCGTCGGAATATCCATGTCGGGAAGGCCGGTATCGGCGCGGCAGCCGGGAAGCCGGAGCTGTCCGACGCACCACTCGCGCCGCCAGTCGACGACGCCCTGGGCGGTCTTTGCCGCGAGCGCATCGCGAACGTCGCCGAGGAAGAGGAGGTAAGGCTTTTCGATCGCCATCGGGCTGTAGCCGCCTTGCGCTTGTAGGAGTGCCGCGTATTGGCCAGACTTGCCGTTTCCGCGCCACCTGCTAGCACGGCGGCGGCGCATCCGTCAGCCGCTTGAGATGCCTTGAATGGCCGCAACGCTTGAACATCATTTCGAGGCCGACCGCCTGTTCCTCTTCCCCGGCGGCGGCTGGGTGATCGAGGAGGCGCGCAAGCTCGACCAGAAGATCGGGGAGATCCTCCTCGCTTTGCCGGAGGCGGGGCCGAAGCAGCTCGTCCTCGATCTTTCGGAGGTTGACGCGCTCGATACCGCCGGCGCCTTCCTGCTCGCCAAGCTTGAGCGTCAGACGGTCGACAACGGCGGGCGCGTCGCCTGGCGCGGCGTTGACGAGGCGCGGGCGCCGCTTCTGACGCGCGTGCGCGCCGTGCTCGACCGCGCCGAATTGCCGCAGCCGCAGCGGCGCCGCAGCGTGCTTGAGGATATCGGCACGACCGTGCTTTCTGTTGCCGCCGACGCGGAAACGCTGCTTGGCATGCTCGGCGGCACCGTGCGGGAGTTCGGCCGCGTCGTCGCCCACCCGCTCACCTTCCGCGTCATGGCCGTGCTGCGGCAGGCGGAAGTGACCGGCGTTCGCGCCGTGCCGATCATCGTGGTGATGTCGTTCCTGATCGGCTGCATCGTCGCCCAGCAGGGCGCCTTCCAGCTCCGCTTCTTCGGCGCGAGCGTCTTCACCGTCGATCTCGTCGGCATCCTGACGCTGCGCGAGCTGGCGCCGCTTCTGACCGCGATCATGGTGGCCGGCCGCTCCGGCAGCGCCATCACCGCCGAGCTCGGCTCCATGCAGATGCGCGAGGAGATCGACGCGCTCCGCGTCATGGGGCTCGATCCGGCGAACGTGCTGGTGCTGCCGCGCGTGCTGGCGCTCATCATCACCGTGCCGCTTCTGAGCTTCCTCTCGGTGCTGGCGACGCTGGCGGGCGCGATGCTGACGCTTTGGGTCTATGTCGACATTCCGCCGGTCGCCTTCCTGCAGCGGCTGCAAGGGGCGATCAACTTCGCCTCGCTCTGGAGCGGTCTCATCAAGGCGCCGTTCATGGCGCTCATCGTCGGGCTGATCGCCTGCACGGAGGGGATGGCGGTTCGCGGCAGCGCGGAGTTGCTCGGCCGGCACACCACCGCAGCCGTGGTGAAATCGATCTTCATGGTGATCGTGGTCGACGGCATCTTCGCTATCTTCTACGGCGCGATCGACTTCTGATGGCCAAAAAAGCTGCGAGCAACGGCACAGGCAACGGCATCGGCGAGCCGATCATCCGCGTCCGCGGCCTGACCGTCGGCTTCGGCGCCGGCACGGTGCTTGAGAACCTCGATTTCGACGTACAGGCGGGGCGAGATTCTCGCGATCGTCGGGGCCTCGGGCACCGGAAAGTCGGTGCTGATGCGCTCGATCCTCGGCCTCGTCGCCCCGCAGGCGGGCGAGATGGAGGCCTTCGGCAAGCTGCATCGGGCCTGACGGCCCGAGCGTGGAGATCGAGCGCCGCTGGGGCGTGCTCTTCCAGTTCGGTGCGCTGTTCTCCTCGCTGACGGTGGCGCAGAACATCGAGATTCCGATGCGGGAGTTCCTCGATCTTCCCGGCCGCCTCGTGCGCGCGCTCGCCAACCTCAAGGTCGAGCTGGTGGGGCTGAAGGAGAGCGACGGCAGCGAAATTCCCCGCCGAGCTCTCCGGCGGCATGATCAAGCGCGCGGCGCTTGCCCGCGCGCTGGCGCTCGATCCTGACATCCTCTTTCTCGACGAGCCGACCGCCGGGCTCGACCCGATCTCGGCCTCCGAGTTCGACGCGCTGATCGCCGACCTCAGAAACACTTTGGGCCTCACCGTGGTCATGGTAACCCATGATCTCGACACGCTTCATGCTATCGTCGATCGTGTGGCGGTGATCGGCGAGAAGCGCGTCCTCGTCGAGGGCGACCTCGCGGAAATGCGGCGGTTCGACCATCCGTGGGTGAAGAGCTATTTCACCGGCAAGAGGGCGCGGGCGGCCTTTGCGTAGGGTAGAGTAGGGCGTATGGAAACCAAGGCCAACACGGCTCTGATCGGCGCTTTCACGCTCGTCGTGCTGGCGCTCGGCTTTGTCTTCGTCTACTGGCTCGCCCGCTCCGCTGGCGAGACCGCCGACTTCGCCGCTGACCGTGATCTTCGAGGATCCGGTGACCGGCCTCTCGGTCGGCAGCCAGGTCGTCTTCAACGGCATCAAGATCGGCGACGTGAAGACGCTCGACCTCGATCCGAACAACCCGAAGGTCGTGATCGCCGGCCTGCGCGTGCAGCCGAAGCCCTCGGTCAAGGCCGACACGCAGGTGACGCTCGGCTTTCAGGGTCTGACCGGCGTCGGCTATATCGAGATGGCCGGCGGCTCGCCGAGCCTGCCGCCGATCTGGCAGGCGCAGCCCGACCCGACGATCATCGCGACGCGCTCCTCCATGCAGGACCTTTTCGCCGGCGCGCGCACTATCCTCGCCCGCGCCGACGAGACGCTGCAGAGGCTCGAGCAGACGATCACCGACAATTCCGACGACATCTCGCTCGCCGTTCTCGACGTGCGCAAGTTCACCGGCGCGCTTGCGCGAGAATTCCGACGGCATCGCCGAGCTCGTCGCCAACGGCTCGGCCGCCGCGAAGGGGATCGCCGACGCGACGACCAAGCTCGACGGCATCGTCAAGAAGAGCGAGGCGCTGCTCGCCGCGATCGACCCGCAGGACGTGAGCGCGACGCTGAAGAGCATCCGCACCACGACCGAAGGGCTTGCGGCGCAGCGCGAGGCGCTCGATTCCATCATGGCGCGCGTCGATTCCGTCGCCGCCAACGCGCAGGCCTTCTCCGAGCATCTGCCGGCGCTCGGCGACAAGACGGACACGCTCGTCGCCTCGATCGACCCGGAAAAGCTCTCGCGCGCGCTCGACAATCTCGACAAGTTCTCTACCGCGCTCGGCGACAGCAGCGGCGACATCAAGCAGATCGTCGCCGACGCGCGCAACGTCTCCGCCCGCTTCCAGGCGTTGAGCGAGCGCGCGGATTCGCTTCTGACCAAGCTCGACAACATGGCCGGGCAGGGGCCGGGCGGGCTGCTCGACGACGCGTCCGCGACGCTCGCCTCGATCAAGGCGGCGGCTGACAATTTCAACGCCCAGATTGGCACGCTCGGCAACGGCCTCAACGACTTCAGCGACCGCGGCCTGCGCGATCTGCAAAGCCTGGTCTCCGAGGGACAACGGACGATCGGCCGGCTCGACCGCGTCATCTCGAACCTGGAGCAGAATCCGACCGGGTTCCTGCTGGGCGGGGAGAACGTGCCGGAATATGGTGGAAGGCGGCGGTAGAGGGGGCGTGGCGTTGAAGTCAGGTAGAGCGTTCCCGGCGCACGCGCCGCACCGCGCGGGCGGCCTCGCCGCGCCGCTCCTGGCGGCGGCGCTTGCCGGCTGCACCAGCCTGCTCGCCGGCCCGCCGAACGCGATCTACGATCTGAGCGCGCCGGTGCTCACGGAGCGCCGCCACGCCGCCGCAGCGCAACATCCAGGTGCTGGTGCCGGAGCCCTCGACGGTTCGCGCGCTCGACACCGACCGCATCGCCGGCCGCCCGACGCCGTCCGAATACGCCTACCTGCCGGGCGCCGTGTGGAGCGACCAGCTGCCGAAGCTCCTGCAGGCGCGGCTCGTGCAGACGCTGCAGAACAGCGGCCGCGTGCGCGCCGTCGCCGTACCGGGCCAGGGGCTCCTGATCGACTACCAGATCGTGCTCGACGTGCGCGCGTTCGAGCTGACGAGCGAGGGCGCGGTCGCCGATTTTTCCGTGCGCGTGATGGACGACCGCAACGGCCGCGTCGTTCGCTCGCGCATCTTCCGCTACGTCGTGCCGGTCACCGGCCGTGGCGTCTCCGCTGTCGTCGCGGCGCTCGACCAGGCGATGGAGCAGGCCTTCGCCGACATCGCCGGCTGGGCGCTCGGGTAGCGCCCTACGTAGCGGACACCCCACCGGTCGTCATAACCCGGACTTGATCCGGGCATCCTTCCGTCGCGCTTCCGCTCATCGCGACGGTCGCGGAATGGATTGCCGGGTCAAGCCCGGCAATGACGACATTGAGGAGCGAGCCTCGCCTTAGCTGAGCCGCCCCGCCGCGTGCGCGAGCATCGTGTAGACCTTGCCGGTGTCGGAGGTCAGATACATGCGCGAGACGGCCGGATCGGAATCGTCCTTCGAGACCTGCGAGAGCAGCCGCTCGAAGTCGCCGATATAGTTGTCGACGGCGCGGCGGAAGTCGTTGTCGCGCTCGTATTTGCGGCGCAGCTCGTCGAAAGTCTTCTGCCCCTGCAGCGTATAGAGGCGGCGCGTGAAGACGTTGCGCTCGCCGCGCTTGTAGCGGTCCCAGAGCTCGACCGACGCCTCGTGGTCGATCGCCCGCGCGATGTCGATCGAGAGCGAGTTGAGCGATTCCACCACCTGCGCCGGGGAGCGCTTGCCCGCCGTCGCGATCTCGGCCACTTCCGGCTGCGCCCCCGTCGTCTTCGCGGGCTCGTCGGAGGACGCACGCCTCAGGAGGTCGGCCACCCAGCCGCGCGCCTCGCCGTTGCCGCGGCGCGCGGCTTGTGCCGGCGGGCGCCGCCGCAGGTGCAGGCGCCGCGGCGGCCAGCCTTTGGCATCGGTCTGCACTGCGCCCGCCGGCCGGCCGAACGGCTCCGGACGGCGTCGGGCCGCAGCGGCGACTGCCGCCGCCGGCGACGGTTTCGGCGTGCGCGGGCGCGGGAGGCGGAACGACAGGGCCCGGCCGCCGGCGGCATCGCGGGTCCGCGGCGGCGGCTGCGGCGGATCGTCTCGCCGGCGCTCCGTGCCACGATCTTGGTCAGCTCGTTGATCGCCTCGATCTGCTCGGCGATGGCGCGGCGCATGGCGCTTGAGGCCTCGATCGCCTCCGCCGGCATTTCGAGCACGCCCTTCTGCAGTTCGTCGCGCGTCTGGGTCAGCTCGCGCTGCATCTCCTGCGCGGCGCCGCGCAGGTCGTCGGCGGTCTTGGCGAAGCGGCGCGTCGCCTCTGCGACCGCCTCGCTGACTTCGTTGACGAGGCCGCCCGCGGCGGCGCGAAGCTCTGCGCCGGAGGCGTTCGTCGCCTCGCGCACCTTCGCCTCGAGCGAGAGCCGCGCGGTCTGCACGCCTTCGACCGCGCGCTGACCTTCCGCGACTGCGGCAAGGCGCATTGTCTCGAACTGGCCGATGGCATTTCGCGCCGCTTCCTCGGCCTTCTCGCCGAGCTGTTCGTTCAGCGCCGCGACGCGCTGTTCGGCGTTGGTCAGCGCTTCGGAAAGCACGCTCGACGAGCCGCCGGCCGCTTCCTGCGTGATGCGGGCGATCGTCTCGGCGACCTCCGTGATGCGCTGTCTCTGCGCCGCGCAGCACCTCGGAGATGCGGCCGGAGGCGCTCCGCGTCGATTCTTCCGTGACGCGCCCGAGGCTCTCGCCCAGGCGGAAGAGATCGGCGGAAAGCGTCGCGATCTGCTCCTGCGCCTCGGAAAGCCGCTCGGTCAGAAGCTCGGCGGAGCGCTTCGTCGTCTCCTCCGCGCGCTCGCGCACGGTATTGGCGACGCTGGTGATGCGCTGCTCGGCCGTGCCGAGCGTGTTGGAGAGGAGCGTGGTGAGGCGGTTCAGGCGCGCTTCCACCGCTTCCGCCTGCTGCGCAAGCCCGGTGGCGATCGCCTCCAGCGCCTCGCGCCGCTCCCCAAGCCCGGCCTGCACCAGCTCGTTCGTCGCCGTAAGCTGCGTGTTGACCCCGGAGAGCGCTTCCGTCTGTTCGCCGAACTGCGACGCCATCGCGGAGATGTCGCGCAGCACGTAGGTCGAGACTTCGCGCAGCGTCTTTACCTGATCGGAAAGCAGCTTGTGCGACTGGCCGGTATCGGTGGCCGCGGCGGTGAGCGCCGTGCGCAGCGAAGAGACCTGCTCCGTCAGCGTGGACTCGATGCTGGCCAGCTGCTGCGAGGTGTCGCTGAGCACGGTCTGCAGCGCCGTGTTGGCGGTCTCCAGCCGTCCCGACCATGTCCTGCACTTCCGTGCGGACGCGATGGTTGGTGCCCTCCATCGCCTCCATGATGGCGCTGGTCTGCGTGCCGAGCGTGCTCAAGCAGCCCGCGCACGTTGGCGTCGAGCGCCGACGACGACTGCTCGCCCTGGCGGCTGATCGTGTCGACGACGTTCTTGCCGTGGCCGACCAGTTCGTCGACGAGACGCTCGCGCCGCTGATCGAGGTCTTCGAGCAGCGTCTTCGTGTTGGCGGCGAACTCCTCCGAGATCCCGCTGGCGCGGCCTTTGACGCCCTCAAGAAGCGCGCTCGAACGCGTCTCCAGCGCCTGCAGAAGCGCGCTTGAGCGGCTGTCGAGCAGGCGGTCGAGATCGGCGTGGCGCGCCTGCAAAGTCGTCTGCAGATTGTCGGTCCGCTCGTTCAGCATCTCGCTCGTCCCGCTGAGCGTCGCCTGCAACGAATTGGCGCGGTCGCTGAAGTCGCTTTCGAGCGCGAGCAGCCGTTCGCCGAAGCCCTGGTTGATCTCCATCATCCGGTTGGCGATCGTCTCGGTCAGCTCGTGCGTGCGGCTCTGAAGCTGGTCGCCGAGCGTTTGCAGGCGCGTGTCGAGCGCCGCCGACATCTCGTTGTGGCCGTCGTGGAAAGCGGCCGCCATCTCGCGCGTGCGCGCGACCAGCGTCTCGCTGATCTGGCGGGCGCGGACGTCGAGCGTGGAATTGATGCGCTCCAGCCGGTCGTCGAGCGTATTGGCGAAGCCGTCGGCGCGCTGCGCGAAGTTCTGCGTCACCTCGCCGATGCGGGCGGTGACGCGGTTCTCGAAGCCGGCGAGACGGCCTTCGACGGCGATCTCGATCGTGCTTGCGGAGGAGGCGAGCCGGATCGCGGCCGCTTCCGCGCTCTCCGAAAGGCGGCTTTCGAAGCCGGTGAGCCGCGAGTTGAGCGTCTCGCCGATCTGTGCGACGCGCGTGTCGATGAGCGAGCCGAGAGCGGCGCTGCGTTCGCCGAGCGTCGCCGCAAGGCCGCCGCCGCGCGTGTCGAGCACCTCGGAGATGCGCTCGATGTTCGCCTCGATCTGCCGGCGCAGCTCCTCGCCGCGCGCCGTGAGCTCCGCAGCCGATCTGCTCGCCGCTAGTGGCAATGACGTCCTTCAGCGACTCCATCTGGTCGCGGATCACGGTGGCGGTCTCGCGGCCCGAGCTCTCGAAGCGTCCCTGCGCGTCGCGCAGAGTCGTCTCCACGTTGTCCATCTGCTCGCCGATATGGCCCGCCACATCGCGGCCGGCATTGGCGAGCCGCTCGTCGGCGAGCGCAAGGGCTGCCTCGATCGAGCCGAGTTGCTGGACGACGTTGCCGGCGATGCGGTCGCCGGAATTGTTGAGCCGGTCGTTGGCGCGGGCGAGGCGCCCTTCGACGCTTTCCACCTTCTCGTCGATGCAGGCGGCGATGCGGTCACCGGTCGCGGAGAAGCGGTCGTTGGCGGCGGCGAGCACCGCGTCGATCGAGCCGACCTGGCGGTTGATGTCGCCGACGAGCTTCTCGCCGGAATCGCCGAGCGTGCGGCTGGCGGAGTTCGAGCGGCGCCCTCGATGCGCTCCACCTGCATGCCGACGTCGAGCGCCATGTCGACGCCCGACTTCTGGAAGCGCTCGCTGGCGGATCCGAGCGCCCCGTCGACGAGAGAGATCTGCTTCTCGATGTCGCCGACGATGCGCTCGCCGCCGTGGTCGAGCCGCTCGCTGGCCATCGTGACGGCGCCCTCGATGCGGTCGACCTGCGCGGCGAAGGCCTGCGTCACTGTGTCGGCGGTCTGGCCGACGCGATCGTTGGCGGCCTGCAGCGCCGCCTCGACCGCGCCGGACTGGCGGTTGATGTCGCCGATGACCCGGGCGCCGGCCGCGGCAAGCGCGCCGTCGACCGCTCCGATCTGGCTGTTGATGTCACCGACGAGCTTCTCGCCGGTCGTGTCGAGACCCTGCTTGGCAAGGTCGACGGAGGCGTCGATCAGCGCGATCTGCGCGGCGACGCCGGCACCGACTTCCGAGCCGACCTGGCGGAAGCGCTGATCCGCGGCTTCAAGCGAGGAGTCGATGGCGCCGAGCTGGCTGGTTGAGGTCGCCCATGATCTGGTCGCCCGCCGAAGCGATCCGCTGGCTTCCGATCTCCACGGCGGAATCGATGCGCTCGATCTGCCCGCCGATGTTGCGCTCCGCCTCGATGCCGATGCCGGCGAAGCGCTCGGCGGCCGAAGCCAGCTCGCGCTCCACCACGTCGATCTGGCTGCGCAGCTGGCCCTCCACCGGCGCGGCCGGTGTCGACCATGCGGTCGTTTGCCGAGACGAGGAGGGACTCCGCCTCGTTGATGTGGCGCTCGAGCGACTCCACGACCGCGTGGCCGGTGCCGTCCAGCCGATCGCCGGCGGCGACCAGCGAGGACTGCGCCTCCTGCAGCTGCGAGCTCATGGCGCGGGCGACCGTCTGGCCGGTCTGCCCGAGATGCTCGATGACCGCCTTGGAGCGCGCCTCAAGCGCGGTGTTGACGATTTCCGCGGCGCGCTCGATGCGGCCGGTCGTCGAAGTCGGCCTGGCCGGAGACGAGGTCGACGATCTCCTCCGCGCGCTTGCCGAGCCGCTGCACCAGCGCTTCGCCGTCGACCGTCACGGCCTGGTAGATCTTGTCGCCGGCCGCCTGGAAGCGGTCGATGACTGTGCCGGCGCGGTCGGTCAGCGTGGTGTCGAGCCGATCCTGCGCCTGGCGCAGGCGGACGTCGATCTCCTTGGTCTGCGCGGACATTGCGTCGACGAACGAGCTGCCGGCCTCGCGCATCTGCTGCGTTGCCTCGTGGCCGCTCGACGGTGACGCTGCGGGAGAGCGCGTCGCCCGCCTGCTGAATCTCGTCGACGAGGTCGACGCCGCGCTGGCTGAAGGAGTTCGAGCGTCCTGCCGCTCGACGTCTCAAGCCGCATCAGACAGCTCGTCGCCGCGCGCGAGCAGCGAATCGGTGAAGCCCTCGCTCGTCACCGTGATGCGCTCAAGCAGCCCTTCGGCGCGCTCCGAGAAGCTGTCGGAGAGGCTGCTCGTGGTGCGGCTCAGCCGATCGACGAGGACGTCGCTGTTCTCCAGGAACGTCTCGGAGACGCTGGCGACGGAATTGTTCAGGCGCTCGACCAGGAGATCGCCGCGGTTGATGATGGTGTCGGAGAGCTTGTCGCCGGCCTCGTTCAGCCGGTGGAACAGGCTGTCGCTGCGCGTGGCGAGGAGCTCCACCACCTGGTCGCCCGTCTGGCCGATCGACTGCGTGATCGCCTGGCTGCGGCCGGCGAGGAGGTCGGAGATGCGCTTGGCGGAGCTGTCGGCGGCGAGCGCGATCTGGTCGGTGATGCCGGCGAGGTCGGCGGAGAAGGAATCGTGCGAGCCGCGGATCGCCTGGCGCACGCGCTCGGCGTTCTGCACGATCGCCTCGCGCTCGGTGACCAGCTCGTCGATCAGCCGGCGCACGCGCAGCTCGTTGTCGGTGTAAGAGCGTTCGAGCGAGGCGACCTCGTTGTGCACAAGCACCTCAAGCTCGCTCGCGCGCGCCAGCGCCCGCTCGATGCCGTCGCCCATCGCCGCCACCTCGCGGCGGATCGCCTGGCTGACGGTGACGATCAACTCCTTGGCGATGTTCTCAGGCTCGGCGAGCCTCAGCGCCACTTCCGTCATGGTGCGCGAGACGAGGCGCATCTCCTGCCCGCGCCAGACCAGGATGGCGATGCCCCAGAAGAGCAGCACCGGGCCGACGATCCCGATTGCGAGGCCAAGCAGATGCGGGGCGGAACGCACGTCCTCCACGCCACCGAGCGCGGAAATCTCGTCGCCCCACATGGAAAGGCCGAAGGAGAGCCCAAGGCCGACCCAGGCGATCGTCAGGAAGAGAGCGACCCAGAAGGGGGTATAGGCCGGTCGGCGCTGCAACGCGTAGAGGAGGTTGCCGACGGAGCGGACGTCGTCGTTCGCGGCGCGTCGCGTGCGGCCTCTGTCCTGCGTCTTGCGGTCGCTGCCGGCTCGGGTCCGTTCCTGGCCGGTGTCGGCCGCTTCCTCCACCGCCGGATTATGCCGCGCCGTCGGCGCGCCAGTCCCTGTCGCCATTCTTTTGACCTTCTTTGCAACGCCTGCCATGGACGGCCTTATGCCGCCCTTGAAATCGATCTTGAGCGCCTCTTCCACAGCGTGGAGAGCGGACTCCGTCGTGTCCGACTTGCGGAACTTACTCATCCATCACTCGTCTTCGTCCGTACACAGCACACAACGGACGCGCTGCCGCTTGGCGGCAGGCGACGGCAAAAGGGAATGACGTCGAGCATGTAACGGCGCGACTTCATCCACAGTCTCGTCAGCCACCATTCCACCGCACTTCGTCCTGGCCTTGGAACAGAAAGTGGGCGGAAAGCTGACCATCCTGGCCCGCCTCCCCGCGCTTGTCCGGGCGCGATTGTAGTGCCACAGTGCCACTGTTGAAAGGAAAAAACCGCCGCGGTAGGGCATTGTGCAACGGAAAGGTGTGGCGCGTTAACGCTCTGCGCCGGGTGATGCAAGTGAACTCTCAGTTCTCACAACGAATCTGAAGCGGTAAGCGAGCGCCTCTGACATGCAGCCGGCCGCAGTGCCCGTTTTCGACGCCGTCCAGCTCAGTCGCCAGACGCAGGGCGACGCCCGCATGCAGGTCGAGGTCTTGGCGCTCTTTGCCACCGAGCTTGAGCGGCTGTTGCGCCAGATCGAGGATGCGACCGACACGCAGGTGAGGGGCGACCGCCTGCGTGCCCTGATCGGCTTGGCGCGCACGACCGGCGCGACGTTGCTTGTGCAGCAGGCTCGGACGCTTGAGGTGAAGATTACCGGTGAGGATCCCGATCTGACGCCGCTCAGGGACGCGATCGATCAGACGCTCGCCTACATTCGGCGCGCGGGGATTTGAGCCTTTGCCGAACGGGCTCGTGTCGTCCCCGCCTGCCTTGACTCGCCTTGGTGGCAGTCTAAACCCCCGTGCGATTTCCCTCCCGCCCGTCCCCGCGGATCTCGTCGCAACCCGGAGCAGCATGGCAAAGATCACCTATATCGGAGCGGACGGAACGCGCTACGAGGTTGCGGCGGAAAATGGCTCGACGGTCATGGAGAATGCCATCCGCAACGGCGTTCCGGGCATCGAGGCGGAGTGCGGCGGCGCCTGTGCCTGCGCCACTTGCCACGTCTATGTCGCCGACGAATGGCTGCCGAAGACCGGCGGACCGGGGCCGATGGAGGAGGACATGCTGGACTTCGCTTACGAGCTTCGGCCGAATTCCAGGCTATCTTGCCAGATCACCGTCAGCGACGAGCTTGACGGCCTTGTCGTGACAGTGCCCGCCAACCAGGCATGAGCCGGACGGTCGAACAGGGCGGGAGCGACATTGCGATGACCGCAGGCCACGAAGAAACCGACATCGTCATCGTCGGCGCAGGCCCGGTCGGGCTCTTCGCGGTGTTCGAGCTCGGTCTGCTCGACGTGAAGTGCACCCTCGTCGACATCCTCGACCGACCCGGCGGGCAGTGCGCGGAGCTTTATCCGGAGAAGCCGATCTACGACATTCCGGCCGCGCCGGTGATTACAGCGCAGGGGCTCGTCGACAAGATCCTTGAGCAGATCAGTCCGTTCCACCCAAAATTCCATTTCGGCGAGATGGTGACTGCGCTCGAACGCGTTGAAGACGGCTTCCGCGTCTCGACCGATGCCGGCACGACAATCGCCTGCAAGGCCGTTGTCGTAGCCGCCGGCGGCGGTTCTTTCCAGCCGAAGCGGCCGCCCATTCCCGGCATCGAGGGCTACGAAGGCCGAAGCGTCTTCTATTCCGTCCGTCGCATGGAGGATTTCCGCGGCCACGATCTTCGTGATCGTCGGCGGCGGCGATTCCGCGCTCGACTGGGTCTTGAACCTCGAGCCGCTCGCCAAGAGCCTGACGCTGGTGCACCGCCGGCCGGAGTTTCGCGCGGCGCCGGACAGCGTCAACAGGATGTTGGCGCTTCGCGACGCCGGAAAGATCCACTTCGAGATCGGCCAGGTCGCCGAGCTGATCGGAAGCGAGGGCGCGCTTGAAGGCGCCGTCGTGAAGGGGCCGGCCGGCGATCTCAAGATCGCCGCGACGCGCCTGCTGCCGTTCTTCGGTCTCACCATGAAGCTCGGCCCGGTCGCTGGCTGGGGCCTTAATCTCAATGAGGAGCGCATCGAGGTCGACACCGTGCGCTTCGAGACTTCCGAGCCCGGCATCTTCGCCATCGGCGACATCAATGTTTATCCGGGCAAGCTGAAGCTCATCCTCTGCGGCTTTCACGAAGCGGCGCTGATGGCGCGTGCGGCGAAGCATGTCGTCCATCCGAACGAGCGCATCGTCTTCCAGTACACGACGTCCTCGACCCGCCTGCAGAAGAAGCTCGGGGTGGCATAGCGGCGCTCTGGTCCGGGTCGTGGTGGCTTTGACACGGCAGCAGCCGCCGCCTGCCGGAGCCGGGCTCAGACCCTGACGAAAAGCGCTGAGGCGAGCGAGCGGAGCGCGGGCGGCATGCGCTCGAAGGCGCGCTTCAGCCCAGGGCGCACGCGCTCCTCATAGATCTCGGCGTAGGCACGGCCGGTGCGGGAGAGCGGCAGCGTGTAGCTGGCCACGCCGACGTCGTGCCGGCACCAGTCGCGCTTGTGGCGCCCCTCAGGCGCGAGCATGTCGATCAGCCGGATGCCGCGCTCCCAGAACCCGGAGGTCAGGAATTCCATGAGGAGCTTGCCCGGTGAGACGTCGGAGAAGCGCGCGTCGTAGGCGCTCATGAAGGCGAAGTGCGTGCCGCGATGTTCGAAGCCGACGCGGATCGCCGCGGCTTCCGCGCCGACGACGAGGCGCGAGACGACCGTGCCGCCGTCGGCGCTTTCGGCGAGGTCGAGCAGGCAGGCCCTCGTCGCCGGATCGACGAAGGCGCTCGAAAGGCTGCCGTGCTGCACGAGCCATTTGCGTTTGAGATCCATCGCCTCGGCGACGGCAGCGCGGGCCTCCGCGCCGGCGCTCAGAATCTCGAACCGGAATTCGCCAAGCGCCTCGAGATGGTTGCGGCGGTTGCGGAGACCGTGGCGCAATTTCCGCGAAAGGCTGTTTCTGAACGCCTCGAAGTCGGGGAAGGGCGAAAGATCGGCAAAGGGCGCAACGGTCCGCGCCGTCGCCGGACGAAGATGCGGCGCGGCGAGACGCAAGAGGTTTGAATCGTCGCGCACGCGGCGAAACACGACAGCGTCGGCGCCGGCGTCCTGCAGCGAGGCGAGCCCGGCTTCGAAGGCGCCGCGCGGCGCGCGGGCGGGATCGAGGAGCACTTCCGAATATTGCGCAATCGGGTCGCCGGCGATCCGCGCGATGCGAAGCGCGGAGGGACCTGAGACTGCTGTCGGCAGGATCAGGACCGGTCGCCCGGCATCGCGCACCAATGCGACGTGAAGGGCGGAGCCTCGCCTCGCTCCGATGAAATGGCGCGCCCACACGCTGACCTGCGCGAAGCTTTGGAAGACGGAAGCCGCCGGCGAAAGTGCTTCCAGCGCGAGCCATTCGGGGGCTACCCGACTGAGAGCCGCGAGGCTGTCGACGACTTCGACCTCGAAGCCGGCGCCGCGCGCGATCTCCGGCCCAAGCGTTGCCGTCTCGGGCTGAAGTGCCCGACCTGATGAAACGTCTGCGGCGATCTGCATCGAGGCCCGTCGCTCACACCTTCAGCGCCCGGCGGGCAAATGCCGAGCGGAGCGGTGCCGGAAGCGCATAGAAAGCATCGCGCAGGGCCGGGGCGAGCGTCTGGAGTGCCGCCCGCGCATAGAGCCGACCGCCGAGCGTCATCGGCAGCGCGAAATCGAGCACCGCGACCTCGCCCGACTGCCATTCGCCCTTGTTGCGCGAGCGCGGCGCCAGCATGTCGTAGCGTAGAATGCCGTTCTCCGCGCACCAGCTGAGCATGTGCTGGGTCAAGACGTTGCCCGGCCCGAGCGTCGCGAACTCCGGCGCGAAGGCGCGAAGGTAGAGGTAGTAAGTGCCGTTGTGGTGAAACCCTGCCTCGTAAGCGGTGGCGCGCCCATCGAGGCTCAATTTCGAGACGACCATGCGCGGCGTGGAGCCCGCTTGCCACAGCGTGCGCGCAAGCTCGCTTAGGCAGTCGCCGCTTTCCGCTTTGACGAAGGCGCGGCTGATGCGTCCCGTGCTTCTGAGCCAGCCGCGCTTCAGCGCCAAGGCTTCCATCAGCCAAGCCGCCGCTTCGCCCGGATCCTCCGCCAGCGCGAAGCGGGCACGGCCTTCGCGGTGGAAGCGCCTGACGCGTTTCCGCTGCTTCTTCGCTACGGTCGGCTTTAGCGCACCGAGCGCATCGTCGATGCCGTGCGAAAGGTCGGCATAGGGAGCCGCTTCGGTCCAGCAGATGGGCGAAACGTCGCGGAGCGCGTCGCGGAGCGCGCTATCCGCACGCACGCGCTCAAGCAGCAGCAGGTCTGGGCGCGTCGTTTCGCGGAGCGCGCTGAGCGCCGCGTTCACCGCCGCCTCGCCGTCGACGCCGGGGTCGAGCAGGATGTCGTCGTATTGCCCAAGCGGCGTGCCTGCGCCGCGCGCGACTCTGAAGGCAGCGTGCCGCTCGATCGACAGCGGCCAGATCAGCACCGGCCGGCCGTCGTCGCTGACGACGATCGTCGCGAGCTTTCGCGCCGGGAAGTGCTTTGCCCAGGCCGCGAGCAGCTCCGGTGTCTGAAAGAGGAGGGCGCCGGCTTGCAGGTCCGCAATGCGGCGCCAGTCGGCGCCGAGCGCGTCGTAGGCGCCGGCGCCTTCGATCACCTCGGCTTTGAAAGAGGGTCGGAGCGCCGACCTGTTGCGGGCGGAAAAGGCCGAGGCCGGCCGCGGTAGTCCCGCAACGGCTGCTTCACTCATGCGTGGCTCCGACGTGACGCCGAACCACTAACAGGCGGTTGCCACCGAACGGTAAACGAGCGCGGGTTAACCTTTCCAGCAGGCCGCTTATTCCGCCATGCGGCGAGCGACGCGGCCGCGCCGGCGACGGCCGTCGTCGGAGCCAATATGCGCGTCCTTTGGCGGCGGAAGCGTAACCGCGGCAGCGAGATTCGGGAATGGCTCGACCTTGTTCGGAAACGCCATGGCGTTGACGAAGTGCTCCTGGAAGCGCGGCTCAAGCGCCGTCTCGATCTTCTCGATGCGGCGCACCAGCGCCTCGATCTCGCGACGATAGCCTTTGTTCAGGAGCGCCATGCGCGCGCCTGTGCCGGCGGCGTTGCCGACGCCGGCGACGCGATCCAGCGGGCAATCGGGGACAAGCCCGATCACCATCGCATATTTTGGATCGATGTAGGTGCCGAAGGCGCCGGCGAGCTTGATGCGGTCGACCTTGGCGATGCCGAGCTTGTCCATCAGGAGCCGCGCGCCGGCATAGAGCGCCGCCTTGGCGAGCTGGATCGCACGCACGTCGATCTGCAGGATGCGGATTTCCGGCATGCTCCTGAGCTTGTCGGCGCGGCGAAGCACATAGGCGAAGGTGCGCCCCGTCGGCACGATGCGGTCGCTCTTCGCGGCGAGCGCGCCGTCGATCACGCCGTCCTCGGAGACGATGCCGGCGAGAAACATCTCGGCGATCGCCTCGATGATGCCGGAGCCGCAAATGCCGGTGACGCCGACCGTCGCCGCTGTCTCGGCGAATTCCGGCTCGTCGGACCAGTGATCGCCGCCGATCACCTTCACCTTCGGCTCGAGCGTCTCCGGATCGATGCGGACGCGCTCGATCGCGCCAGGCGCGGCGCGCTGGCCGCCGGAGATTTCCGCGCCTTCGAAGGCCGGGCCGGTCGGCGAGGACGCGGCGACCAGCCGCTCCTTGTTGCCGAGCACGATCTCAGCGTTGGTGCCGACGTCGACGAGAAGCGTGATCTCCTCGCCGCGATGCGGGCCCTCGGCAAGCGTCGCGCCCGCTGAAATCCGCGCCGACATGGCCGGCGATGCAGGGAAGCGTGTAGACGCGCGCGCCTTCATTCACCGGCAGCCCGATGTCGCGGGCTCGGAAATTCAGCGCGTCGGAGACGGCGAGCGCGAACGGCGCCCCGCCGAGCTCGGTCGGATCGATGCCGAGGAAGAGGTGGTGCATGATCGGGTTGCCGACGAAGACGCAGTCGAGAATCTCGTCGGATTTTACACCCGCTTCCGCGCACACCTTGCCGATCAGCACGCCGATCGCCTCGCGCACGGCTTTCGTCATCGCCTCGCGTCCGTCCGGATTCATCATCACATAGGAGACGCGGCTCATCAGATCTTCGCCGAAGCGGATCTGCGGGTTCGGAATTCCGGCGGAGGCGAGCGTGCGCCCGGAAAGCAGCGCCGAGAGGTGGCAGGCGATGGTGGTCGAGCCGATATCGACGGCGATCCCGCAAGCAAAATTGTGCAGGCCGGGCCAGAGCGCTGTCACCACCGGCCCGCCGCGGTCGTGATGCACGGCGGCGGTGACCTTCCATTCGCCTTGCCGCAGGACTTTCTGCACCTTCGGAAGCAGGTCGAAGTCGATCTGAAGCCCCTCGAAGCGCCAGTCCCGCTCAAGCACGCGGAGCAACCGGTCGGTGTCGCCGAGCGGTTTTTCCATGTCGGGCTCGTCCACCTCGACGTAGCAGAGCTGGGTGATCGGATCGCGTTCGATCAGCCGCGTCTCGGCGCGCTTCCTGACGATCTGACGGTTGATCTGGACGTCCTGCGGCACGTCCACGACGAGATCGCCCAGGATCGTGGCGGAGCAGGAGAGGCGGCGCTGGTTTTCAAGCTCGCCGCGCTTTGCGACGTAGAGCGCTTCGGTGTCGGAGAAGGGCGAAAGGTTTACCGCCCGCGAGGTGATCTGGTGCTTGGCGAACTCGCCTTCCTGCACCTCGATCTGGCAGCGCCCGCAGATGCCGCGCCCGCCGCAGACGCTCTCAATATAGACGCCGAGCGCACGCGCCGCGTCGAGCACCGACGTGCCGACCGGAAACCGCCCCCGCCGCCCCGACGGCATGAAGAGGACCAGCGGGTCTTGGGTTGGGGCGTTCATGGCGATGAGGAGTTGCCAGCGAGGATAGCGACGCCCGCGGCGCGCCCTCTCCCCCCTTGCAGGGGAGAGTTGGAGAGGGGGGAAAGAAGAAGGCCGCGGCGCGGCTCTCCCCCCACCCCGGCCCTCCCCCGCAAGGGGGGAGGGGGAACGCGTTGTGCGTCGTTCAAACGCCCATCCTTCCGCGTCGCGCCTCTCTGCCGCCACGCCGCCTGCCGCCGCTCTCGGCGGCCTTCGCCTCCGCGGTGGCGTGGGCTCCTTCGCCGTTGACGGGACCCGGCGCGCCGGCCGTGCTTGGCGCGTAGTCGCGATAGGTCCTGATCCAGGCCATGCAGTCGCGGTCCGTCCCCATCAGCACGTTGGCGCCGCGGACGGCCTCCATCTCCTGCGGCCGGCAGGGATTCATGATCGCGGAGGTCATGCCGCTTGCGATCGCCATCGGCAGGAAGGCGGCGTTGATGCCGTGCCGGTGCGGCAGGCCGAAGGAGATGTTCGACGCGCCGCAGCTCGTGTTGACCTTGAGCTCTTCGCGCAGCCGCCGGACCAGCGTGAAGACCTGCCGGCCCGCCGTGCCCATGGCGCCGATCGGCATGACCAGCGGATCGACGACGATGTCCTCCGGCTTGATGCCGTAATCCATGGCGCGCTCGACGATCTTCTTGGCGACGGCGAAGCGCACGTCCGGGTCTTCGGAAATGCCGGTCTCGTCGTTGGAGATGGCGATCACCGGCACGTCGTATTTCTTGATGAGTGGCAGGATCGCTTCCAGCCGGTCCTCTTCGCCCGTCACCGAATTCACGAGCGGGCGGCCGACGGCGACTTCGAGCCCGGCCTTGAGCGCCGCCGGCACGGAGGAATCGATCGAGATCGGGCAGGTGACGAGGCTCTGCACGATTCTGATGGTCTCGACCAGAAGCGGCGGCTCAGTCGTGTTCGGATCGACGGCGGTGACGCCGGCGTTGACGTCGAGCACCAGCGCGCCTGCCGCGACCTGCTCCAGCGCGTCCTTCTTCACCGTCTCGAAATTGCCGACGATCATCTCCGCGGCGAGCTTCTTGCGGCCGGTCGGATTGATGCGCTCGCCGATCACGCAGAACGGCTGGTCGAAGCCGATCACCACTTCCTTCGTCGCCGAGGCGAGCACGGTGCGGGTCATGTAGCCTTCCCCTGAAACATATAAAGAGTTCCTTATATCGTTATGCCCTATCCATCAAGACACGGGCCATCAAGATACGGGCTCGCCCGGCTTTTTGGCGTCGGCGAGGATGGTCTGCAGACGCTCCGCGACCCGCGCGTCGTCCGGGCTCGCCTCGCGCCGCCACGGCCGGCGGCCGGCGAGGATGCCGAACTCGTGCACGATCTCCGCCACGAACTCCTCCTGCCGGTAGGCCATGACGTGCACGCCGGAGACGCCTTCGATCTCGCGGCACTGCTGGATGATCTCGATGCAGAGCTTCTTGCCCTCGAGCTTCTGGTTCTGCGCGCCCTTCGAGCCGCGCGATGACCGCGTCGGGAATGTGGATGCCGGGCACGTTCGAGCGGATCCAGCGTGCCGTCTTGGCCGAGGCGAGGGGGCCGACCCCGACCAGGATGAAGCATTTCTTGTGCAGGCCGAGGTCGCGCACCTGGCGCATGAAGCTCTCGAACATCGGCACGTCGAAGCAGTACTGCGTCTGCACGAACTGCGCCCCCGCCTCGACCTTCTTGGCGAGGCGCAGCGCGCGGAACTCGTAGGGCGGCGCGAAGGGGTTCGACGCCGCGCCCAGGAAGACATGCGGCGGCGAGGTGATCTTGCGGCCGGAGAGGAAGCGCGCTTCGTCGCGCATGGTGCGCACGGTCTCAAGCAGCGAGATGGAATCGAGGTCGAAGACCGGCATCGCGCCCGGCTGGTCGCCGGCCTGCACGCCGTCGCCGGTCAGGCAGAGGATGTTGGCGACGCCCATCGCTGCGGCGCCGAGCACGTCGCCCTGGATGGCGATGCGGTTGCGGTCGCGGCATGCGGCCTGCATGACGACGGCGTAGCCCATGCGGGTCAGCAGCGCGCAGATGCCGACCGACGACATGTGGCAGTTGGCGCCCGATGCATCGACCGCGTTGATCGCGTCGACCCAGCCCTCGAAGATCGCGGCGCGGTCGTAGACATCCTGCGGGTCGGCGGAATCGGGCGGGTTCAACTCCGCCGTCACCGCGAACTCGCCGCGCCTGAGCACGCGCTCCAGCCGCCCGCGCGAGGTATGGCCAGGGAGCGGATCGAGCGGTAGGTCCGCGCCCGCGGGATTTTCGTCGCGGTCGGTCACGCCTTCGCCTTCCGCGCTTCCGCCGCCTGCGCTGTGACGCGCAGCCACGCCGAGGTCTCGCGCAATGAGTGGTCGACCGGCTTCTGCAGCGCGAGGATCGCGTCCCCGCCGCGCATCTGGCGGCTGCCGGCCCACGCCTGCACCCAGACGCAAGGCATGTCCGGCTCGACCTCGCAATGGCCGTTGGCGCGCACGCCGCCGCACGGCCCGTTCCTGAGCCGCTTCGGGCAATTCATCGGGCACGACATGCCGGTCGAAGAGAGGATGCACTGCCCGCACATGCGGCAGTCGAAGAGGAGGCCCTTCACCCGCCGCTCGACGAATTTGACCGGCGCCTCGGCGCGCGCGTAGCCGACCGAACGCCAGAACGGATCGAGCTTCAGAAAGAAGTCGGCGAGAAGCGCGTAGAGCCGTTCGAGGAAGCGCGCATGGCGGACCGACCAGCGGCGGATCGTGTACGGCTTTCTGAGCCGCCTGGTGACGGAGACGTGCTGCGGCTGATAGGCGCCGGCCGGCCTATTCTTCTTGCCGGCCGCCGTTATCGACCAATTGCCGAAGCCGATCCCTGCCATAGTCGCTCTCCAGGCGGGCGAGCGCCGCGTCCGCCTCGGCCTCAAGGTCGTCGCCGCAGGGTTCAGGCGCTCCGCGCCGCCACTCGGCGAGATAGGCGTCGGTGCCGACCGCGCCGCTCCGCATGGCGCATTGGTCGATCGCCTGCACGAAGCGTTCCGGCAGCTCGCGCTTCGCCGCCTTGCGCCCGGCCTTCACGATCACCTGGGCCGGGATGTCGCGCCAGTAGACGATGACCCGTTCCGCCAAGAAAACCCTCCGGTTTCGCGCTTATCCCAGCCGCGTCGGCGCAGGCGGTCGCTCCGCCACGACACGCGGGACGCGGATTGCGACGCGGCTCAGGTCAGCGGGCCGGGAAGGGCGGCTTCCGCGCGCGCTTCGAGCTCCTTCTCGTGGTGGCGGAAGAATACGATCAGCGCCGCGAGGAAGATCAAAGACGCGATGAAGAGGACGATCGCAGCCGGACCGGCGACTTGCCGCATCTCGTGGCCAAAGAGGTAGGCGCTGCCGCTGACGACAAGCACCCAGACGAAGCCGCCGAGCGTGTTCACGACCATGAAATGGGTGAAGCCCATCTGGTTGGCGCCGGCGATCAGCGTGAGTGCCGTGCGGATCAGCACAACGAAGCGCCCAAAGAAGACGATCTTCCCTCCGTGCCGCATGAAGAGGTAGCGGCCGGTCTTGAGCCGCGCCTCGTTCAGCCAGACGTAGCGGCCGTAATGCGCGAGGAGGCGGCTGCCGAGCGAGCGGCCGATCGAATAGCCGATCGTGCCGCCGATAACGATGGCGCTGACGGCAACGATGACGACGGCCACCAGCCCGATGCCCTGCGTCGACCCGGCGTAGACCGAGGCGGCGATCAGGCTCGCTTCGCCGGGCACGGGGATGCCCGCATTTTCGAGCGCAAGCAGCGCGAAGAGGAGCAGCAGGCCGTCGGTCTCAATCATCGCAGTTTCGCACCACCACACCGAAGCGAAAGCAAGGGGCTTGGCTCGCTCGCCGGACGAACCGGTAGCTTCGGCGCCGTCCTCGCATCACCCTAACGGGCGAAAGCTTTCAAAAAGCCTGCAAGATCGCCCATGCCGGTGACGCGCTTCTCGAACGCCAGGCCCAAACGCTCGGCGGCCGCGCGTGCCTTCGTTTCAAGCTCCGCGTCTTCCGTCTGCTGCAGGAAGATCAGCCGGCGGTAGTTGCCGAAATACATGTCGCGGAGCTCCGGATGGCGATCGAGCCCAAGCGGCTCGATGACGAAGCTTTCGAACTGGCGGGCGAGGAAGTCGGTCAGGAAGAAGGCGTCGATGTCGTCCTCGGCGCGCTTCGCGAACGCGTTGTTCCCCCAATAGAAGGCATAGCAATGCGGCCCGGCGATGCGCTCCACGCCCTCCTCCTTGCAGACCTTGTCGAGCAGGCCGCCCGTGCCGCAATCGGCATAGCCGATCGCGATACGCCGGTAGCCGGCGGCGCGTGCTTCGCGGATCGCGGCGCGCACCGCGTCCGGAATCTTCTGCGGGTGATTGTGCAAAATGGCCGGCAGGCAGGTGAGCGCGATGTGATCCAGCCCATTCGCCTCGACGATGTCGCCGATCTCGCGCGCGAGCGCCCCGCAGGCGATGACGAGAACCTTCTCGGCGTCGGCGGACTTCAAGCGGGATCGGGCGGCCAGCGTCGCGCTCATGCGGCGCATATGGCATTTCCGGCCTGCGCCGGCCAGCCCGGCGGAAGCGCTCCGGAAATCCGATCTATTTCGGCGCCGCCGCGGCCGTCTCGCCGGGCGGCAGGATGCGGAAGAGGAAGGTGGTCACCTTTTCCCCCGGTCCAAACGGCCCTGGCACGGCATTGCTGACCGGTTCGATGCTCTTCAGGAACGCCGCGATCGAGTTCACGTCTTCCGCGGTGAGATTGGCGAAGGCATGGTAGGGCATGATCGGCGCAAGCTGCCGGCCGTCGGGACGCACCCCCGTCTGCAGCGCCGTGACGATCTGTTCGCTCGTCCAATTGCCGATTCCGGTCTCCTTGTCGGGCGTAATGTTGCGGCCGGCAAAGGCGCCGAGGCCAGGAATTTCGAAAGCCACGTCAGAACCGCCGAGGTAGCGGTCCATGTCCGGCTTGCCGAAGAAATATCCCGGCGTGTGACAGTCGTTGCACCCGCCGATCGCGACCAGGTACTTGCCGCGCGCGATCTCCGCGTCGTCGGCTTTGGCGCCGGCCGAACAAAGGAGGGTCGCGCCGATGGCGGCGCCGGCTGCGACAATCGCGAGGGAAATTCCAGTGCGAGACATCTTCCTGCCCTTTCTTCGCGCGGACGCGTTCGTTAGAAGCGCCCGCGCCCTTGTGGTTGGCCCGCGCCGACGGATCTCGGGAGATCTTCAGTCGGCCGGCGGGCGGTTGTGCTTGCGGCGGATCAGGTCCTTCGCCGTCTCCACTGTCACGGCCGCGTCGCGGCAATAGGCGTCGGCGCCGACCGCCTTGCCGAACTCCTCGTTCAAAGGCGCGCCGCCGACCAGCACGATATAGTTGTCGCGGATGCCCTTCTGCTTCAGCGTGTCGATGACGACCTTCATGTAGGGCATGGTCGTTGTCAGGAGCGCCGACATGCCGATGATGTCGGGCTGATGCTCCTCGATCGCGGCGAGATAGTTCTCGACCGGGTTGTTGATGCCGATGTTGATGACCTCGAAGCCGGCGCCCTCCATCATCATGGCGACGAGGTTCTTGCCGATGTCGTGGATGTCGCCCTTGACCGTGCCGATCACCATCTTGCCGATCTTCGGCGCGCCGGTTTCGGCAAGCAGCGGGCGGAGAATCGACATCCCCGCCTTCATGGCGTTGGCGGAGAGCAGCACCTCCGGCACGAAGAGGATGCCGTCGCGAAAATCCTCGCCGACGATGCGCATGCCCTCGACCAGCGCCTTGGTCAGCACGTCGTAGGGGGTCCAGTCCCGCCCGAGCAGGATGTTCACGCCTTGCTGGATCTCCTCCAGGAGGCCGTCATAGAGGTCGTCGTGCATCTGCGCGACGAGGTCGTCGTCGGAGAGCTCCGCAAGAACGATATCGTCGTCGGCCATCTGCGGGCTCCACAACAAAAGGCGCCGCGAAGCGGCGGCGCAGCGCGCTTCTATAATGGGCGGAAGCCCGTGGGAACCTCGCTTAGAAGCGACGCCGGCCGCAGCGGTCTGCGACCTGGCGGGCTAGGGCTTGCCCTGGCCAGCGCTTCCCGGTGCGCCGCCGCCATCTCCGCCATCGAGGTGAAGCGGAAGTCGGTCTTCGGCGTGCTTGCCCGGATTCATCGTCGCGCCGAAGCCGCCCTCGGTCGTGGCGGCGGTGGATCCAGCAAGAGGCGAGGCCGAAATCGTTCGCCGGCCCGTGGTCGTGGAAGAGGCTCTCGGCGGTATGCAGGATGTCGGTCTTCGCCGATGCCGCGGCCGGCGAGCTTCTCCAGCATGTATTCGAAGTTCCTGCGGCGACGGCTTGTAGGAGCCGATGTCCTCGGCGGTGAAGACCGCGTCGAATTCGACGCCGAGCTTCCGGTTGGAGAAGGCGAAGCTCTCGTTGTCGACGTTGGAGAGGATGACGAGCTTGTAGTGCTGCTTCAGATAGCCCAGCGCCTCGGCGGAATCGGCGAAGGCCGGCCAGTCGCGTGATCGAGCGGCCGTAGGCGAGGCACTCGTCCCACGTCGGCGCTACGCCCCAATCCTCGGCCAGGCGCTTGTAGACGACGGCGAGCAGCTCGCTGTAGCGCTTCGCCGGCGTCTGAAGCTGCTGCGCCGATTCGTGGCGCGCATGCGCCTCCAGCATCTCGTCGCGCGAGAGCGGTTGCCCGGCCTTCGCGACCAGCGGCTCGAGCGCGGCGAACATGCCGCTCTCCCAGTCGATGAGCGTGCCGTAGCAGTCGAAGGTCAGCACCTTGAAGTCGGTCAGACGCATGGAAATCCCCCATCGGGCGTGCGGCCCCGCTAGAAGCATGGCGGCGGCGCAAATCCAAGCGCTTCCGCTGCCTTCGCGCGCTTATCCATGAAGCGTCACGGGCTGCCGTTCGCGGGCGGGCGGCTGTATGAGCCGCTGCCTACGCTTCCCGGGAAGATCGAGCCTTGGGCTTCGCACGCCTGGAGAGACTATGACGTTGTCCGATATGGATCCCGCCGCCGAGCCAGGTGAGGGCCGTCGCCGGCGCGGGTCGGGCGGGGCCGAGGCGAGGCGCGCGCGCCGACAGGCGGGCGGCCGGGTGCAGCTTCCCTTCATCCGCCGCAAGCTCAAGAACTACGAGGTGCTCGACGAGGAGGGGCTTTCGCTGATCGAGGCGAACACCGACTTGATCCTCGAAGAGATCGGCATCGAGTTCCGCGAGGACGAGGAGGCGCTGGCGCTCTGGAACGAGGCGGGCGCCGACGTGAAGGGCTCGCGCGTGCATTTCCCGAAGGGGCTGTGCCGCTCGCTTCTGAAGACTGCGCCGTCCGTCTTCACGCAGCACGCGCGCAACCCCGAGCGCTCGGTCGAGATCGGCGGCAACGCCACCGTTTTTGCGCCGGTCTATGGCCCGCCCTTCGTGCGCGACCTCGACCAGGGCCGCCGCTACGGCACGATCGAGGACTTCCGCAACTTCGTGAAGCTCGCCTATCAGGCGCCGGCGATCCACCACTCCGGCGGCACCGTGTGCGAGCCGGTCGACGTGCCCGTCAACAAGCGGCACCTCGACATGGTCTATTCGCACATCCGCTATTCCGACAAACCCTTCATGGGCTCCGTCACGCATCCGGAGCGCGCCGCCGATTCCGTCACGATGGCCGAGATGGTCTTCGGCAAGGATTTCGTCGCCGACAATTGCGTGATGATCTCGCTGATCAACGCCAACTCGCCGATGGTCTTCGACGGCACCATGCTGGGCGCGCTGAAAGTCTATGCGCGCGCGGGGCAGGGGACGATCGTCACCCCCTTCATCCTCGCCGGCGCCATGTCGCCGGTGACGGTCGCCGGCACGCTTGCGCAAGTCCTGGCCGAGGTCCTGGCGGGCGCTGCGCTGACGCAACTCTGTCGGCCGGGGGCGCCGGTCGTCATGGGCTGCTTCGCCGCTTCGATCTCCATGCAGTCGGGCGCGCCGACCTTCGGCACGCCGGAGCCGGCGCTCGTCTCCTATGGCGCGGCGCAGCTCGCCCGCCGGCTCGGCATTCCGTTCCGCACCGGCGGAGGCTTGTGCGCCTCCAAGGTCAGCGACGCGCAGGCCGCTTACGAGAGCGCCAACACGTTGAACACCACGCTCCTCGCCGGCACCAACTTCGTGCTGCACGCCGCCGGCTGGCTCGAAGGCGGGCTCTCCTCCGGCTACGAGAAGTTCGTCATGGATTGCGATCAGCTCGCCATGCTGCAGCGCTTCGCCGAGGGCGTCGATCTCACCGATAACGGTCAGGCGCTGTCCGCCATCCGCGAGGTCGGACCGGGCTCGCATTATCTCGGCTGTGAGCACACGCAGGCGAATTTCGAGACGGCGTTCTATCGCTCCACCATCGCCGACAACAATTCTTATGAGCAATGGCTGGCGGAGGGCGAGAAGACCGCCGAGCAGCGCGCCAATCCGCTCTGGAAGAAGTGGCTCGCGGAATACGAGGCGCCCGCCGCTCGATCCCGGCATCGACGAGGCGCTGCACGGAGTTCATCGCCAGGAAGAAGGCGTCGATGCCCGACGCATTCGCCTGAGGCAGAGTCACGCCGGCGGGATGAATGGCTGGCTGATCGTCTTGAACACCGGGAGCGCCTCGAGCCGCGCGGAGTGGGCAGCGAGCGCCGGATAGTCCGCCAGCGGAATCTCCCTCCCATGCGCGTCGGCGATGAAGCGGAGCGCCACGGCGACTGCAATGTCGGCATGTCCAATTCCATCTCCGAACCAGTAGTCGCTTTTTCGCCCCGCTCGGTCGGCGTCAAGAACGGCAAGAACGGCGGATATCTGCGTGCGACATCTCATGACCCAGAGATACGACACCTCGCTGTGAAGCTGCTTCTCGTAGAAGAGGCCAACGGCCTTGTCGGCCAGCCCGGTCGCAAGTGCGGCGATCTTCAGCGCTTTGCGGCGGGCCGGCTCCGCGGTCGGGAACATTCTGCGATCTACCGCTACGAGGCCGTCGAGATAGTCCAGAATGCTGTGGCTCTCGATCAGCACGTCGCCATCGTCGAGGACCAGGGTCGGCACGCGCGTCAGCGGGTTGTAGGAACGGATCTTGTCGGCGTCGCCGAAGGTCGACCAAGGTCGATGCTCGAAGGGCAAGCCATAGAGATTAAGAGCGATGCCGACACGGCGCGTGAACGGGGAGTCGTATTGGCCGATGAGGATCATGGGTCGTATCCCAAAAAAGGTCAGTGAGGCTGCCATTTTTGCAGACCCTGAGGCAAGCTAGTCGTGCTGAGCGAGATTGCGCGATCGCTGTCGCCGCACGGCCTCATCCTGCGCGGCGGGTTTCATCCCGAGGCGGGGGAGGCGGGGCTTGAGGGCATCGGCACTGTCCTTCTCATCGGCAATGCCGGCGCGGCGATGTGGGAAGCGTTCGCACCGCATATCGACGCCGCGCAGAACCCCCTCGATCGCTGGACGAAGCGCGTCATCGATCCGATTGCCGAGAAATTCGGAGCGCGCGCGGTCTATCCGTTCGGCGCCGAGGCGCCGCCTTTTCAGCGTTGGGCGCAGCGCGCCGAGACGCTCTACGCCTCGCCGCTCGGGATCCTGATCCATCCCGAACACGGGCTCTGGCACGCTTGGCGCGCAGCGCTTCTCTTCGCCGAGCGGCTGGAACTGCCTGCACGCTCAGATGCGCCGAGCCCCTGCGAGAGCTGCGCGGAAAAACCCTGCCTCTCCGCCTGTCCGGTCGGCGCGTTCAACGGCAGCAGCTATGACGTGCCGGCGTGTGCCGCGCATATCGCAAGGCCGGAGGCCGACTGCCTAGCCGTCGGCTGCCATGCGCGCAACGCCTGCCCGGTCGGGCGGGAGTGGCGCTATGCCGAGGCTGAGACGCGCTTCCACATGGCGGCCTTCGCACGCTCGGTCGGACCGGTGGCATCGTAACGCCGCGGCGCCGCCGCGATTGGGATAATCTCGTTACAAAACTCTGCGAGCGTTGGCGCTCCTGGGGAGGAAGCCATGCCGGACAACAAGAAAGACGCGCCTGGCGTCATCGTCTTCCCGCCGCTGATCCCGCTGACCGTTCTCGTCGTCGGCGCGGTCCTCGACTGGCTCTTCCCGCTTTCGATCATCTCCGTCGTGCCGTTCTGGCCGCGCGCCGTTCTCGGCGCGGCGCTCTTCGCGCTCGGGATTGCGATGGCCGTCTTGGCGGAGCGCACGTTCGAACGCGTCGGCACGAACGTGAACCCGTTCCGGCCGTCATTGGCGATCGCGCGCGACAGCATCTACGGCCGCCTGCGCAATCCCATGTACGTCGGCATGGGACTGGCGCTCATCGGCGTCATCCTCGCTTTCGGTCTCGAATGGACCTTCGTGCTCTTCGTGGCGAGCGTCTTCGTGCTCCATTACGGCGTGGTGCTACGCGAGGAGCGCTATCTTGAGCGCAAATTCGGCGACGACTATCGCGCCTACAAACAGAGCGTGCCGCGCTACGGGCTCAGGCTCTGACCGCGCCTTTCCCGTAGGCAAGGACGCCGACCGGCTGCGCCCGCCCCTTGAGCGCAACCTCCCCTCGCTCGGCAAAGCCGGCGAGGAGCGCCTCGGCTTCGCCCGCGGCTTCTGCGCGGACCGCCTCCGCGACGCTGCTTGAGATCAAGGCCGTGCAATTCAGTTCCCGGGTCAGCGCCTCCAGCCGGCTCGCGACGTTGACGGTATCGCCGAGGACGGCGAATTCGAGCCGCCGGTCGGTGCCGATATTGCCGACGACCACGGGTCCATAGTGCAGCCCGACTGCAATCGCGATCGGCGCCCTGCCGCCCTCGCGCCGACGCTCGTTCCACGCCGCGAAGTCGTCGACCATCGCGCGCACGCATTCGATCGCGTTGATCGCGTCGCGCGGTCCGGGTTCGGGCGTGCCGAAGGTCGCCATCAGGCCGTCGCCGATGAACTTGTCGAGCGTTCCGTTGCGGCGGAACACTTCATCCTCGAGCCGCGCGTGCACTTCGCGCAAGAGCTCGATCGCTTCGTGCGGCGTGTGCCGCTCCGCCCAGGCCGTGAACCCGACGAGGTCGGCGAAGAGGACGGCGGCCGTCTGCTCGCGCACTTGCGCGAGGGCCTGGTCCTGGCGGGCCAGCCGGTCGACGGTCGCCGGCGGAAAATAGCGCGCGAGGTTGCCGCGCTCGCGTTCGAGCGCCGCCTGTCGCTCCACCAGCCGGCGCGAGCGCGCGACGACGAATGCCAGCAGCGAAGCCACGATCAGCAGCACGACGACGTCGCGTATCGGCTGGTTGAGGTCGACGAAGGTCGGCATTTCGTAAGTCGATAGAACGGCGTCGGTGCCGCTGCCGGCGGGAATGTTGAACACCGTCCCGGGCTGCGCCACGACCCACGCGGTGGCAACCAGCCAGGCGACCGCGCTGGTGATCCCTCCCCAGATCACGAGCCGCGGCTGATAGCTGAAGGCGAGTCCGACGAGCAGGATGTAGAAATAGACGAAATTGCCGAGGCGTAGTTCCATCTGCGCCGGCAGATGCGTTGTGGCCCAAGGGTTGGGCACGACGAGAGTGAAGGCGAGCAACGCGGAATTGAGCGCAATCTGTGCGTAAGGTTGCCACCAGCGAAAGAGGCCGAGGCCTTCCACGGTCTGCCGCGCGTAACCCGCGACAATGAAGACGCCGAGCAGGAACTCGTAGAAGAGTACTTCGGGAAACGGCGCGAATAGGAAAAGGAAGAGGCCAACGACGGCGAGCGCGGCGGTGCGGCCCTTGAGGGCCAGCAGCCGCCCGGCCGCCTCCTCCGCGGCAAGGCTGTCAGCGATCCGGGCTTCCTGGCGGCTCTTCAGCCCTGTCCGCGTAAGGACCGGAGCGTCCGCGACGGCGTCGGCGAGCATGGCGAATCCTCCCGTCCGACGAGTCGGACGTTCGCCGACCAGGATAGCAGCCTTGCGCCGTTTTGGAGGCTCAGCGCGCGAGTTCCGCGAAACGCGCGTAGTCGCGGAAGAGCGGACGGAAGGTCAGCCGTCCGCCGCTCGTTTTGGCGAGCGTTGAAAGCGCCGCGCGAAGCTCCGTGCGGGGCGCGACGTGGAACTTGGCGAGCCAGGCGAAGAGCATGCGTCGAAACCAGCGGGGCAGGCGATCCTGCTCGCCAAAATCGACGATGAGCAGGCGCCCGTGATGGCCGTCGAGGATCGCCGCGGCTTGCCCGATCGCGTCCCGCCAGGCCGGTATCATCGATACGCTGTAGGAAAAGAAGACACGGTCGAAGCGGTCGCGCCCGAAGAGTTTTCGGGTATCGAACCGCGCGGCGTCGCCGAGCGCGAGCGTGATGCGGTTCTCAAGTCCCGCGCTGCGGATATTCGAGCGCGCTGTCGAGAGCATCACGGAGGAGACGTCGAGCCCGAAGAGACGCGCGTCGGGATAGCGGCGCGCCGCGGCGATCAGGTTCCGCCCGGTGCCGCAGCCGATCTCCAGGATCGAGCCCTCCGGCGGCGGGTTCAGCTCGGCGATCAGCGCGTCGCGCCCGAGTAGGAAATACTTCCGCGTGAGATCGTAGATGTGGCGCTGGCGTCGATAGACGCTGTCCATCAGGACATCGGCGGTCGGGTTGCCGCCGGGCGCGCTCATCCGTTGAAGACGTAAAGGTGGAAGCCGCCGTAGATCGAGGAGCGGTCCTCGCGCGTGAGTGCGCGGCTCGTCTCCGCCTCGTAGGTCCAGCGGCCGAGGATGCTATCGTCGACGCGCCCCGGCAGAAGCGTCGGCTCGGCGGCGGTGCGGAAGACCACCCGTGCGCCGGGCCGCGCCGTCCGGGTGATCGCACCCCAAAGTGCATTCAGTTGCGCGTCGGTCATCCAGTCCTGCGCGTCAAGGAGCACATAGGCGTCGAGACTTGCAGGCGCTTGCTTCTTAAGCGCGTCGGTGACGGAGCTTCGCACGACGCTGACGCGGCCGGCGCGGGCGCGGATGCCGTCGAAGTTCTGCGGACGCAGGTAGGGCGGCAGCGGTCCGGAGCCGCTCGCCGCGTAGCCGCGATCGAAAGCCTGCCAGGCGAAGTAATTGTCGTTGAGCGAGAAGTCGCAAGCGAGCCGTTTCAGCCGGCCGCGCAGCACCGATGCCATGTCGCCGCCGGAGGCGAGCGCCAGCGCCTCGTATTGCGCGGGCGGGATGCCGAGCCCGTAGAGCGATGTCTTCTTCGAGGTGAGCCAGCGCACCAGCGTCTTGTCGAAGAGCGGCGCGAGCGTCGCCTCGAAGAAGCGGTTCTGCTCGTCGAGCGAGCGCGCCTCCATTATCCGGCGCGGGTTGGCGCCGTAGAGCCGCGCTACGAGATGCGCCGCGCCGATGAACATGCCAAGCAGGCCGTGTCGGTAGATGTCGCGCTTGAAGAGCGTGACGCGGCGCCGGCCGAGGAGATCGCGCCCCTCCCAGTAGCGCCGCGTTTCGGCGTCGAGAGCGAAGCGGATGAAGCGGCGGTAGGCAGAGAGATTGGCGCGCGAATCCGCTTCGCCGAAGAACCGGTAGAACGATCCGTAGGACGGGAGCTGGCGAACGGCCGCGAGCTTCAGCCTGGTCAGCGCCACATGTGCGCGATTGAGGTCGACGGCGAGGATCGTGGCCGGGTCGGCAGTCAGGTATGAGAGCACGTTGCAGCCGCCCGAGGCGATCGCCACCACGCGCGCGCCGGACTTCAGTTGCAGCGCCTTCAGGTCGACCTCCGGATCCTCCCAGATCTGCGGATAGACCAGTCCCTTGAAGGCGAGGGTGAAGACGCGCTCGCGGATGCCATCCCGTGAGGAAGCCTTGAAGCGGTGGACCGCTTGAGGGAGAGCATCGGAGGGCCGAAGACCCTCCGATGCCTGACCGGTCACTGACACGCTTCCTCCCGAATCACTGCTCCGAAGCGGCTCAAGCGATACGGAAGGCAGATGAAGAGTTGGTGACGGGAGGCACCCGCGAACGTCTCTACGCGGGAACCGGGGAGCCGTGCTCGCAGCCTTTGCGGCGTGTCAGCCGAGCCGAGCTTCCGGTGCGCCGCGGCGGCCGCGGCGCTCGCGGGTGCGTCCGTCGGCGGGCGGGCTGACCAGGGGCCCGACGCGCGCCTCTATCACTGCGCGGTCCGGGCGCGACCCCGGCGCATGCTCTTCGAGGGCGGCGCGCATCGCGGCAATATGCGCCGCCGACGTGCCGCAGCAGCCGCCGACGATGCGTGCGCCGGCGTCGACCGCAAGCCGCGCGTAATCGGCCATCAATTCCGGTGTGCCGGAATAATGTACGTGCTCGCCGTGCACCTTCGGGATGCCGCAGTTCGACTTGGCGATGAAGGCCGTCTGCGGGCTCGCTTCCGTCATCTGCACCAGCGAGTAGAGGAGGTCTGAGGCCCCGACACCGCAATTCGCGCCGATCGCGATCGGCTGCACGGGGAGGTCCGCGAAGACGCGCGGCAATTCGGCCGGCGAAAGCCCCATCATGGTGCGCCCGGCCGTGTCGAAGCTCGCGGTGACGGTGTAGGGCATGCCGGCGGCGATCGCGCCTTTCGCCGCGGCGCGCATCTCCTCGCCGGCCGACATCGTTTCGATCCAGCACACGTCGGCGCCGCCGGCCTTTAGGCCCATCGCCTGCTCGGTGAAGTCGGCAACGGCGGCTTCCTCGGTCAGAGCGCCGAGCGGCACGAAGAGCTCGCCCGTCGGCCCCATGGAGCCGGCAACGACGACGGGGCGCGGCGCCTTGTCGGCGATCGAGCGCGCGATCTCGGCGGCCCGCTTGTTGATTTCGAAGACGCGATCCTCCGCCTTGTGCAGTTTCATGCGGTGGCGGTTGGCGCCAAAGGAGTTGGTCAGGATGATGTCGGCGCCGGCCTCGACGAAGGAGGTCAGCAGCGCGTTGATCGCGTCCGGATAGTCGAAATTCCACAGTTCCGGGGGATCGCCGGCGGTAAGCCCGGCGGCAAAGAGATTGGTCCCCGTCGCGCCGTCGGCGAGAAGGACGCGCCTTTCGGCGAGAAGCTTGGCAAGGTCGGCCATGACGCCCCGATCTTTTACGCCTGATCCATCGTTGCGGTGCGGTACAGCACCGCACCCCATTCCCGCAAGGTGGAATTCCAGCCTGCGTCGGACGGCGCTGTACCCCCGCATAGATATGCGACCGTCGGGAGGGCGCAATGAGGCGGCTTTCGGCTCTGATTGCTTAGTGTGTCGTTTCGGTCCTGCCGGCCCGCGGCGACGCGGGTCGAGGTCGGGCTCCTCGATTGCGCCGTCGAGGCGGGGAGCGGCTTCAGCTCCTTTGAGCTTCGCGGCGGACGCTGACGTTGCTGTCGGCGGCAGGCAGGGAGCGCACGGGCGCAACAGACTGCGAGATCCGTTTTGGGCGGGCCACGAACCGGTGGCGCCTACCCTCTTAGCTCGGCCGGCCGTTCATCCATCGATGCATCCCAGACGGCGACGGCGTTTCTTCCGCTTGCCTTCGCTGCGTAGAGCGCCTTGTCGGCACGATCGATCGAGGTCTCCACCGACACGTCCGGGTCCAGGAGCGCGAGCCCAAATGAGGCAGTGACGTTGATCGTTCCCTTGCCCTCGGTCTCGTGCTTCAGCGACCCGATCTCTTCGCGCAACCGATCGGCGAGTTCGGCGGCCTTCCTGCAGATCGGTGTCCGGCAGGCAGATCAGGAATTCCTCGCCGCCGTACCTGAACACTTTGTCGTAGGGGCGCAGATGCGCCATGATGTAACCCGCAGCGTCGACGAGGACCTTGTCGCCGATGAGGTGCCCATAGTTGTCGTTTACGGACTTGAACCGATCCAGGTCCATCATGGCGACCACGCAAGCGTGCACGTTGCGCTTCACCAGCTCGCCCTGCTCGCGGAGCTTGGTCAGCATCCCGAGGCGGCTCGGCGTCCCGGTAAGCGGGTCGAGGTTGTGAAGCGCATCTTCGAGTTCGCGCCGGACGGTCTCGATCTCGAGCCGCATACGCTTCAGGGCCGAGACGAATCGCTCATAGTCGTTGATTGAGATCGGAATATCGTCCGCGGTGGCGCGCAGGAGGCTTCCTGCGTACTGATGCATGCGCTCGTGCGCGAGCCCGATCTCGGCGAAGCCTGGATGACGCTCGACCACGGCCACCCCGAACTTGTAGTACCATTGGCCAAAGCGGCACATCCGATGCGCTTCGGCGTTTGTGTCTCGCTCGTCAGGCGGCAGCCGGCAGATCAAGGTGCCAAAGAGCATTTCGGCCCACTGGTCGTGATTGTGGGAGGCCTGCTCAAGCTCCTTAACTGCCTTGCGTATCTGGTCGTCCGGGAGGTTGGGGATAGCCATTTCGCCTCCCGCCTTTTTTCGCTGTCTTCGGGGAGGAGGCGGAGGCTACGGCCCTATCGTTAACATTCCGGGTTGCCATCTTGCGTCGCGCTCTACCGATGCTCGAATCGCCGCTACGCCGTCTTCTCGGCCTTCAGGCCGAGCTCTTCCGCGATCTGTTCGCGCAGCAGGAATTTCTGCACCTTTCCCGTCACCGTCATCGGGAAGGCCTCGACGAGCCTGACGTAGCGCGGGATTTTGTAGTGCGCGATCTGGTCGCGGCAGAATTCGCGAAACTCGTCTTCCAGGGCCTGCATGCCTGGCCGCACGATGATGAAGGCGCAAAGCTCCTCGCCGTATTTCGGATCGGGCACGCCGACGCATTGGACGTCTAGGATCTTCGGGTGCCTATAGAGGAACTCTTCGACCTCGCGCGGATAGATGTTCTCGCCGCCGCGGATCACCATGTCCTTGGTGCGGCCGACGATGTTGCAGAAGCCGGCGTCGTCGATCGTGGCGAGATCGCCGGTGTGCATCCAGCGCGCCGGATCGATCGCCTCGCGGGTCTTCTCCTCGTCGTCCCAATATCCAAGCATCACCGAATAGCCTCGCGTGAGGAGTTCCCCGGGCTCGCCACGTGGCACGACCCGCCCGCTTGCGTCGACGATCTTCACTTCCAGGTGCGGCTGAATCCTGCCGACGGTCGACACTCTGCGGTAGAACGTGTCGTCGACGGAGCTTTGGAAGCTCACCGGCGACGTCTCCGTCATGCCGTAGGCGATCGTGACCTCGCGCATGTTGAGGCGCTCGACAACGCGCTTCATGACCTCGACCGGGCAAGGGGCGCCGGCCATGATCCCCGTGCGCAGCGTCGAAACTTCGAACTGCTCGAAGTCGGGAGTGTCGAGCAGCGCGATGAACATCGTCGGCACGCCGTGGAGCGCCGTGCAGCGCTCCTCCTGCACCGTCTCAAGCACCGCCTTCGGCTCGAAGGCCTCGCCCGGATAGATCATCGCCGCGCCATGCGTCACGCATGCGAGGTTGCCGAGCACCATGCCGAAGCAGTGATAGAGCGGCACTGGAATGCACAGGCGGTCGGCCTGCGTGAAGCGCATCGCCTCGCCGACGAAGAAGCCGTTGTTGAGAATGTTGTGATGCGTCAGCGTCGCGCCTTTCGGTGCGCCGGTCGTGCCTGATGTGAACTGGATGTTGATGGCGTCGTCGAACTGAAGCTCGCCTCCGAGCGCCGCGAGGGCGGCCAGTTCTTCGGCGCTCGCCTCGACGAGGAGGGTGTTGAAGTTGAGCATGCCGGGCGTCTCTTCGTCGCCGAGGCGGATGACAGTCTTGAGCTCGGGGAGGGCGGCCGATTTCGTTTTCCCGGGGGAGCATGCCGCGATCTCCGGGGCGACGCTTTCGAGGATGGCGAAATAGTCGCTGGACTTGAAGCGGGGCGAGAGAATCAACGCCGTGCAGCCGACCTTGCGCAGCGCGTATTCGAGCTCCGTGCGGCGATAGGCGGGATTTATGTTGACCAGGATCAGCCCGGCCTTGGCGGTTGCGAATTGTGTCAGCGCCCATTCCGCGCAGTTCTGCGACCAGATGCCGATGCGCTGCCCCGGCCTCAAGCCGAGACGCAGGAGGCTTGCGGCGAGATTGTCGACGTGGCGGCGGAGCTCCGCATAGGTCCAGCGCACATTCTGGTGGCGCACGATGAGCGCGTCGTGGTTTCCGAAGCGGGCGGCGGCGCTGTCGAAGGCGCTTCCTATCGTCTCTCCGATCAGCGGCGCGTCCGCGGTGCCCTGAACGTAGCTGAGCGCATTCGACATGAGCGTTCTCCCAGACACTTTTCTCATCGAGCGCGGCGCCTGAGAATTCGCGGCACGCGCCGGCTTGCCGGGCTGCGCGTCGGTGGCGTCCGGTGCGAGGCAGATTGGCGCCTTGCGCTTCCGCGGTCCAGTCGGATGCGCAAGGGCAAAGAAAAAGCCGCCGGCGGTCTTGAGGGTCGCCGGCGGCTGATGCCTGGAAGGGTGGAGGTCGCCGCCTAGTTCACGGTCGGCTCGACGACGTCGAAGGCGAAGCGGAAGCGCGGCAGGTCTTCGCCTGGATGATCGTCGGCGTAGGTCAGCTGCGGCAGGCGGAAGTTGATCGGCCTTCCTTCCTTGCCCTTGTAGATGGCCGGGTAGAGATCGACGAAATGCCAGCCGGGATCGCCCGTCGCCTGCAGATAGATCACCACGTCGCCCTGGCTGTTGAAGCCGCAGGCGTAGCCGATGTAGTTGTTGTCGTAGTCGATGGTGTAGATGTTGGCCGTCTCCGTCCAGCCGACGCCCTTGAGATGAATGGTGAAGGTCGTGCCGGCGCGCCCTTTGCCGATATCGAGCGGCAGCGCGGAGGGGGCGATCCAGAAGACGCCGTTTCTGTCGATGCCGTTGTCCTCCACCCTGAGATTATGCACGCCGCCAAGGTCGTCAGGCGTAGCGAGGTTGTACGCAAGCTTGCCCGACGCGTCGGCGGTCGCCTCCGCGATGACCGTCTCGCTTTCTTCCCAGCCGCTGCCGCTCACCCTGTTGCCGGTGACCTTCGACCAGTTGAGCGAGTAGGTCTTGCCCGGCGTGAATCCCTCGCCGCTGATGACGATCGGCTGACCGACCGTCGCGAAGGCCGGCTCGACCTTGAGGTCGCCTTGCGCGGGGAGCCCGCGGATGCTCGCCTGCGTCTGTTCCGCCGGGGCGGGCGGCAACACGGGGTCGCCCTCGGTGATCTCGAAAGGAATGGCGAAGCGCGGTCGATCCGGCTCCGGCGACTGCTGCATGTTGCGGTAGGGGAACGTAAAGTCGCCGTGCAGCACCTCAAGCACGTGCGTTCCCGGCCGGCCGGTCGCGGGAATTGTGAAATGCGCGGATCCGGCTTTGGTCACCGATGACATCCATCCGGTGAAGCTGTTGTCGTAGAGAAGCAGCCAGCTGTTCTCCAGCTGCTTCGACCCGATGCCCTTGACGTCGACGGTGATCGGCGTGCCGACTGGACCGCTTGCAGGCGAGATGTCGACCGTCATCTCGACGTTGAAGGCTGCTTGCGTCAGCAGGCGGTCGGCGCTCTGGAGCGTGACGTCGTGCCAGAAGCCGAAATCGTCCGGCGCGTCGAACGCGGCCGTGAAGGCGCCCGTCGCGTCGGTCATCACCTTGGCGATGACGTAGCCGACCGGCGTGTATTCCCGCCCGTGATATTCGGCGTCGGCGACTTTCCAGCTCCCCTTGACCGTGCGCCAGACGAGATCGAATTCCTGCTCCGCCGCCAATCCGCTTCCGCTCACGGTGATCGGCGTGCCGATCGGGCCGTGATCCGGCTTCAGCGCCAGGCGGCCGACGAAGCCGCCCGACGGCTCGACGAGTTGTGCTCGTGGGCCGAGCGCGGAAGCCGGCAGCCCACTCGCCGCCTCAGCTCCCGCCGTCGCCGCTGCGAACGACGCCACGGCGATGAGACCGCGCAACAAAACCCCGATGTTCATCGCCGCTCCTCCCCATCATTTGGTGAACGTCACGTCGCCTGGGATGACCGTCAGATTCGAAGGCTCGACGTTGAAGGGCGCCCATTCGTGTGCCGCGCCATCCGCGTCGGTGGCGACGACCTTGTAGGACATCGTCCCCGTCGGATAGTCGGCCGGGATGACCCACGAGGTGGCCCAGAACGCGTCGGTGTGCTTGCCGCGCGGATGCTGGCCGTAGCCCATCTCGAATTTCTCTCCGTCGGAGAGAACGACGGTAAGGGTCTTCAGACCGGCATCATCAAGCGCCTTGCCAGATTCGTCGAGGACACGAACACGCCACACGACTTCCTCACGACGCTTGTACTGGCTGGTCAGAACGCAGCTTGGGCCGGTCGCCCCGTCCTGCGTGTGGCCGCGCACCATGTCGCCCTCGAAGAACAAAGTGGTCGCCTGCGCCGTGCCGCCGAACGACAACGCACCGGCGACGAGCGCCGCGGCCGAAAGGATGGGTAGTGTCTTCATGTGATCCTCCTTCTTCGTTTTAGCCGCTTTCCGGAATTCTTGGCCCGGGGGCGGCTGAAATCCTTGCGGCGATCATACCGCATCTGAGCCCGATTGGGCTTCCGTCAATTCTTGCCGTCCGCTTCGGCTTGAAGCGCGACAAGCCACGCGTTCGGATCTGCGAACAGCTTATCTTCCTCCGGCCGCACGAACTCCTTCGGCAGCGTGTGGGCGATCCCCTGGTGGCAGTCGATGCAGGTCATGTTGCCGGCTCTTAGCGCCTCCTTGTGGTGACGCGCGGCACCGCCGAACTCAGCACTGGTGTCTGTCCACACATTCTGGTGGCAATTGCGGCATTCGCGTGAATTGTCCGCCTTCAACGTGTTCCACACCGAAAGCGCCATCTCCAACCTATGCGCCTCGTATTTCTCCGGCGTGTCGATCTTGCCGGTGAGGTGGAAGAAGACATCCTTGGTGGCGACGATCTTCGCGCCGATCTTGCGGATGAATTCCCGCGGCACGTGGCAGTCGGTGCAGATCGCGCGTGTCCCCGTCCGGTTGACGAAATGGATGGTCTTCTGCAGGTCGGCGTAGGAGTGGTCGCGCATCTCATGACACGAGATGCAGAATTCTTCGCTGGCGGTCTGGTCGAGCACCCAGTGAAATCCGCCCCAAAAGACGATACCGCCGAGGAAGCCGACGACGAGCAGCGCGGCAAGCGGCACCGAAGTGCTCGGCCGCCATAGGAAGCGCCAGAAGCGCGCTACAATCCGCCGCCTTTGGCTCTCGCCTTCGCTCATGATCGCCCCCGCGCTCAGCCGAGCATCAAGCGGTTCCTCGCTTCACGGTGGCGCGGCGCCATTGACCTGGGTCAAATGCGGTGCGCCACCGTCTTCTGATAGACGCCGCCGAACATCGTCGCTTTCTCCCAGCGAAACGACTCCGCGGCGCTTGAGAATTCGTGCACCTCGTGATGCCAGAGACTCTCGGCGAAAGGCTCCAGGCGGTCGAACAGCCGGCGGTACAGGCCGCGAAGCGGCTGCCAACGCGCCGGCTCGTGGTAGTCGACGAAGACCGCCCTGCCGCCGGGCGCGACCCGCGCGAGCAGCGCGTCGACGACGGCGCGCTTCCGGTCGTCGGGAATCTCGTGGAGCAGGAAGAAGCAGCTGACAACGTCATAGATGTTATCACCGGGCTCCGCCGCGTCGGCGACACGCACGCGAGCATGGGCGAAGCCGCGCAGCTTGCGCCGGCAGAGCGCCGCCTGCAGCGGCACGAGATCGACGACGTCGAGCCGGCCGCTCGGGCCGATGCGACGGGCGAGCTCCGGAATGAGGCAGCCGTAGACGTGCGCGGCCTGCAGCACGCTTTGACCGGGCGCGATCTCGGAGAGCGCGGCGCGGCGGAGCCGGCGATGATTGCCGAGCAGGATTGCGCTCACCACCGCGTCACGATCGAGCAGGCGGGCATTCTTTCGGTTGAGGTATGCCCAGCCGTAAAGCGTGCTCAAATAATCGGGGATCGCGTTTGTTTTCGGCTGCCGGAGCCGCACGGCTGGTTTCGCCGCCGAGCCTCTCGCCGGCAGGAAACTCGCTTCTGACAAAGCCACGCTGCTGCCTCCCAAGATTTGAAACCGAAGCATACAGGCGGTCTCGCCGCACGCGAATAGTTTCAATCCGGCGGCCCCCAACCTTGATCGGCCGGCAGAAAGGCGGGCTGCGGCCGACCGGAATCGCGTCGTGATTGCAGGGGGTTGCGCACGGCGCGGCGCGCGAACCTAGCGCGACTGCACGCCGTAGATCTGTCGCGCCCGATGTTCGAACGCGGAGAGGATGGTGCTGACGTTGCTGACCGCAATGCGGCCGAAGAGCTCGCGCAAGAGCGGCGCGCGAAGCTCAAGCTCGGCGGTGAGCGCGACCTTGCACGCACCTTGCGGCAGCGATCCGAACTGCCAGATCATCTGGAACACCTCGAACTGCCGGTCGGCGGAGGTGACTTCGATTTCGTCCGGCCGTCGCAGCACCGTCTTTGAAGTGAAGCGCTGGCGAATCGGTCCGAAGCCGATGACTTGCTCGGTGTAATAAACCGCGTCGTCGCGCCGCCGGATCTTGGCGGACAGCCACCACGGCAGGAACTCCGGGTAGCGCTCGACGTCGGCGGCCAGATCGAAGAGCTGTTCGCGCCGATAAGGCAGCACGCGGGAAACCCCGAGACGGGGCATGGGCCCTCGTTGTTTCGCTGGCGATCTCTGCGCCGCCGAGCTTCCGCCCCCCGCGCCACGATGGCAAGAACGAATGACGGCGCGGCCGTTTATTGGACCTTGAGCCCGCTGATGAATTCCGCGCTGATGTTCGCGGCAACGACGGCGTGGCGGATCAGGTTGTCGAAGTGGCGGGTGAGGGCGCGGATGTGGTCGATCGTGTTCAAGACCAGATACATCTCGCCGACGAAGATCGCCGCGCGCTGCGGGCCGAACACCGTGTAGGGGATCGAATAGGTGCGGCGCTGGTCGTAGAGGAAGAGGCGGAAGCCGGGATAAAGCTCCTCGACCAGCTTCGCCATGTAGTCGAGCTGCGCTTTGCGCGCCTGGCGGGGGAGCCCCTCCCACAGCCCCTTGCCCTCCGCCAGAAGCTCCAGCCGCTCGCGCGGCATGCAGACCTCCATGTCGGTCTCCGGCCGGCGATTGTAGTCGAGACGGAACTCGGCGTTGCGGAGCTGCCACGACGGGCTCGGCGCTGCCCGCCCGGAATATTCGTAGGCTATGACGTCGGGGGTCCTGAGCAGGTCCGGGATCTGCGAGGGCACGTAGCGGATCTTGTAGCCGGCCGCTTCCTTGTGCCAGCGCTCCAAGAGCGTGTCGTTGTCGAGGCCTTGCGCCTCGGCGATCTCCAGCGCCGGCTTGATCTCGGCTGCAAGCGTCTCGTCTTGCGAGAGTCCGAGCAGCCAGTCGAGGCTGACTGAATAGGTCCCCGAAATGTTGCGCAACGTCTCCGCCCGCGGCAGGCGAAGCGAGCGGCCGGAAAGAAGCTGGGTCAGCGCGGAGCGATCGATGCCGACCGATTTTGCGAAGGCCGCGCGGGTCGTTCCGGCGCGCTGGATCAGGATATGCAGCCGCTCGCGAAAGAGCGGCCCGAGTTCGCGCGTGTCCATCAAGTTTCGTTGTGAACGTAAGCCATATGATGACTTTACGCATCATTCGGAAGAAATGCAATCCAAATGCAACACTTGGTGCGCAATCTCACATTGTCGTGATACCGAAAATGCATTCAATTCAATCACATGCAGATGCGTCGATTATCGATTCGCGAAGTGGAGTGGCCGACGGCCGCGTTGCTGGTCGGTTGCTATACGCTGTGGGCCCTGGCGACGATCTTTCACGGCGAGCTCGGGTCGCTGCTTTTCGTTGTCCTCACCGCCCCGCTGATCACCCTTCATTCGTCGCTTCAACACGAGGTCGCGCACGGCCATCCGACCCGCGTCCCCGCGCTGAACGAGGCGCTGGTCTCCCTGCCGCTCGGGCTGCTCTTTCCCTATCGCCGCTTCAAGGCGCTGCACCTTCGCCACCACAACGACGCGGCGCTGACCGATCCCTACGACGATCCGGAATCGTTCTATTACGCGATCGCCGATTGGCAAAAGATTCCGGCGCCGATCCAGAAGATGCTCGACGTGAACAACACCTTCGCCGGCCGCTTCCTGATCGGGCCGGCGGTGATGGCGATCGGCTTCCTGGCGAGCGAAGTCAGGCTTTTGCGCGCCGGCGACCGGCAGGTGATCTCAGCGTGGCTCCGCCATCTTGTCGGCGGCGCGCTGGTCCTCGGCTGGGTCGTTTGGGTCTGCGGCATTCCAATCTGGCTCTATGCGGCCGCAGCCTATTTGGGCCTGTCGATCCTCAACATCCGCACCTTCGCCGAACATCAGGCGCACGAAACGGTGGGCGGGCGGACGGCGATCGTCGAGGCGTCGCCGCTGTTCGGGCTGCTTTTCCTCAACAACAACCTGCATTTCGTACACCATGAGAACCCGCGGGTTCCGTGGTATGCTCTGCCGGCGCTCTACCGCGCGAGCCGTGCCGCGTTTCTTGCGGCAAACGAGAGCTACAGCTTCAAAGGTTATGGCGAAATGATCCGCCGCCACCTGTTCCGCGCCAAGACACCAGTCCCGCATCCGCTTCTGCGGCGGGGTTGACGCGTTGGCCGAGGCTCGGCCGCTCGCTTCCCTGCCGATGTATGACTGGCCGGAGGTGGCATGGGCTAACGACGCCCTTTGGGGCGCCGTCGCCGAACGGCTGAACGCGGCCAGCATCGTCGCCCCGAGCGAGCTTGAACGAACGCGCCCGCGGGATTCGGTGTGGCGCGATCCCGGGCTCGTGCTCTCCCAGACCTGCGGCTTGCCGTTCTCGACGCGGCTGCGCGGAATCGTGCGGCTGGTGGCGGTGCCGATCTACAGCGTCGCCGGCTGCCAGGGGCCGCGCTATTCGAGCATGATCGTGACGCGTCGCACCGAGCCGGCGGAAGAGCTCCGCCTCTTCGCGGGGCGGCGCTTCGCCTACAACGGCGCGGACTCTCTCTCGGGCTTCGTCGCATTGCGAGCGGCTATGAAAGATGCCGGTCTCGACCCGACGAGCGCCGAGTGGATCGAGACCGGAAGCCACCGCGCCTCTGTCCGTGCCGTTGCCGAGGACGCCGCGGACATTGCTGCGATCGACGCGGTCTGCTGGGCGATGGCGCTGCGCCATGAGGCACAATCCGCATCGCTTCTGAAGGTCATCGCCGAGACGCCGCTGCGTCCCGGTCTGCCACTCATCACTGCGGTCGAGCGCTCCGATGACGATGTCGCGTTGATCCGCGCGGTCTTCAACGACGCGCTCGCCGATCCCGCTACGAAGCGTCCACGCTCTGCGCTCCAGATCATCGGCATCGGCATCGTCGACGAGTGGGACTATTCGCCGATCGCCGCGCTTGCCACGCGCGTCAGCTGAGGGCTCAGCCCGCCGACGACAGCCGCGCGTCGCGCGGATAGCGCGACAATTGCTCGTGCCCGGTTTCGGTGATCAGCACCTGCTCTTCGAGCTTGACCCCCTCGTGTCCGCCGTGGCGACCGACGTAGCTTTCGACGCAGACGACCATTCCGGGCTCGAGCACGCCGTCATAGCCGGACCGCTCCCAATCCTCGGGGTAGGGGACTGACGGGTATTCGTCGCAGAGGCCGACGGCGTGGAAGAGAACGGAGTAGCGGTTGGGCAGGTAGTCGTCGGGGCAGGCTCCGCGCCGCGTGAGAGAGGTCGCGGTAGCTCGCGCCCGGCTTCAGCATCTCGATGTTTGCGGCGATCTGCTCCTCCGCGAGCGCGTAAAGCGCCCGCTGTTCGTTGGTGGCGCGCTTTGTGCCGGCGAGCCACGTGCGGGAGATATCGCAGCAATAGCCGTAGGCGCCGATCAGGTCGGTGTCGAAGGCGACGATGTCGCCGTCTTCGATCACGCGCGCGGAGCATTCCTGAAACCAGGGATTCGTGCGCGGGCCTGACGAAAGCAGCCGCGTCTCGATCCACTCGCCGCCGCGGCGGATGTTTTCGGCATGGAGGATCGCCCAGAGATCGTTCTCCGTCATGCCGGGCTTGAGCGAGCCCTCCATGACACGCATCGAGGCTTCGCAGGCGGCGATCGCGCGGCGCATGGCCTTCAGCTCGTCGGCGCATTTTACCGTGCGCGCGTGCTCCATCACTTCCTGGCCGTCGTGCACGCTGATGCCGAGCTCCGCGAGCGCGCCGACGCCCGTCGGATTGATGTTGTCGACGGCAAGCCGCCGATTACCGCCGCCGCAGCTCTTCAGGATGTCCGCGATCTCGTTGGCCCAGCGCCGCGCGCGCACTTTCGTGTGCTCTCCGGCCTCGTAATAGAACCATGCGGTGCCGTGGCGGATCTCGTCGACGAGGTCGAGATGCCAGGAGAGGTGCTCGCAATTGTGGAAGTCCCAGAGGATCACAGGGCCGTCGGTCGCGACGAACGCATAGCGCACCGCATTGTGCGCGACCCAAAGCTGCATATCGGTGGAATCCGTCGCGTAGCGGACGTTGAGCGGGTCGTAGACGACGATGCCGGCAAGGTCGTGCTTCTTGAGCTCGGCGCGGATGCGCGTCAGCCGATAGCGGCGCGCCACATCCATGTCGGGCGCGTCGAGGCTGCGCGCCGCCCATTCGCCTTCGGCCAGCGCGCCGTAGCCGATGACATGCTGGTTGAGGCTTGCCGCTTTCTCCATGGCGTAGCGGTTGAGCACGTCGCGCGACGCGCTCTCGCCCGGGTGCTCGGGGAGCTGGAACGGCGCGATCTTGCGCCGCCGGCCGGGAAAGGGACTCTTCGGCGACGTTGTGTCCATGGAAGACAATCTCCATCCGGCCCGCGGGCCGGATCGCTTGTCTCTGCTATTGCCGCCGCATTGCAAGACGGTTCCCGCGCGCCGAAGCGCCGCATCCAGGGAGCGACATGCATTCGTCGTCACGTCTCTGTAACCTGAGGTTGCGCGTCGGCCGACGTGATGAGACAGTCGCGCCGAGACGAGGAGGGCCCCCGTGATCAAGCTTCTGTTCTTTGCCGGATTGGCGATTGCTGCGCTGCCAGGACTCGCAGCCGCGCAGCAGGTGAGCCTTCAGGGCTACTTCATCGCCCTTTCCGACTGCGCCGCCAACAAGAAGAAGGACAGCGACAATCCGGGCGACGTCCACGTGGAGGCGATGCGCGCTTATGCGATGATCGCGCGAAACGCCACGCCGGGCACGCACTATCAGATCAAGATCCCGGGCGCTCCGGTGACGGAGTCGCGCTGGGTGCCGATGAGCTGCGGTGCCTATGCGCCGCAGGACTCGCTCGTCGTCGTCGACGCCACGCCTGAGCCGGGGCCACCGCCTCCGCCCACGTTTGCCCCCGACAGCATCGAATATCTGCTCGCCGCGAGCTGGGAGCCGGCCTTCTGTGCAACGTCGTCAGGGCACGGGAAGACGGAATGCCGGACCGAGACCGCCGATCGCGTCGACGCGACGCATTTCTCGCTGCACGGCCTGTGGCCGGACGACCTCGACGACAAGGCGATCTTCCCCTGCTACTGCGACCGCGGCGCTCCGCGAAGCTGCAGCGGCAACCTGGCGGACGACGCGACCGTCGCCATTTCGCCGACGGTCTTCGAAGCGCTCAGCGCCGTCATGCCGGGTGTGCAGTCGGGACTGCAACTTCACGAATGGCCGAAGCACGGCTCCTGCTACGAGGACGACAAGACCGGGGCTGACCAGGGCGCGACCCCGGACGAGTACTTCTCCGAGGCGGTGGCGCTGATGAATAAGCTCAACGCCTCGCCGGTGCAGGCGCTCTTCGCCGGACACATTGGCCAGACCCTGACGCGCGACGAGATCGAGGCGGCGTTCAACGATGCTTTCGGCGCCGGCGCGTCCGAGCGCCTCACGATCAGATGCAGCGGCGGGAACATCTCCGAGCTTTGGATCAACCTCAAGGGCGACGTCACGCCGGAGAGCGATCTTTCCGGTCTGATCCTCGCGGCGCCGACGACCTCCGTGTCCACCAACGACCGCAGCTGCAGCGGCGGGAAGGTGCCGGCGGTCAAGACGAACTAGGTCTCTCAACGACGCAAGCGATGTCTCCCTGATGTCGGAGTTCGGAGGCAAAGGGAAATGTTGCACCCAACCTGAGACTTACGGCTTCTGTGCTGGGATCGGGCATCGCGAGACCGCATGCGGTGGGCCTCGTCGCTTCTCAGGCCACCTTTCCTTGCGCCAGCGACAGACGCGCGAGCTGCCGCGGCGTGCTCCCAGTCAGGCGGCGGCTCTCGCGGACGAGGTGTGCCTGATCGGAATAGCCGGCTTCGACCGCCAGGATCGCCGCCGCGTCAGATCCTTCGCGCGACAGACGCAGATACCGCTGGTGGCGGAGGACGCGATCGAGGGTCTTCGGTCCGTAGCCGAACGCCGCATCGAAGCGCCGGCGGAGTGTCCTTTCGCTCATGGCGAGCGCACGGCAGAGCCACGGGACGAGTGGCGTCCCAGGCGGCGGTCCCCCCTGGATCAGGTCGCTGGCCGCCTGCATCGCCGCGTCGGTCGTGTCGTTATCCGGCGCGGCTTCGGCGACGAGGCCTTCGAGGGATTGGACGAGCTCCGCCAAGCTGTTCCGGCTACGGACGCTGCCGGCAATCCGGCGGCCGTGAGCGCCCCACAGCTCTTGCAAGTCCAGCCGCTCCCCAACGATTCTCGGTTGCCGGGACCCCCAGCCATCCGGCAGCGACAGCAGGCCGGAACCGAAACCCGATGACCATCGTTCCGGCGGGCAGAACTTCGATCTTCAGTTCCTTGTCCGGTCCGGCAACCCGGAACCTCCCATCGACCCACTGGATGTCGATCGTGCCGTCCGGCGCCACGATGATCGGGGGAGCGCCCGCGTCCGGCATCTCGTGAACCCATACCGAAGCGAACGCGCTAAGCAGCGGCCCGCGGGCGGCCCGCTGCCGAAATCTTCCTGCCGCCAATGCCGGTGTCGCCATCATGCCTTTGCCGCCCCGCTCAAATCACGCGACGCCCCCGCAAGAGTAGCACCGACCGCGGCAATCTCTCATCGGGCACGCATTCCCCGCGGAAAGCCGCCCTTTGAGCGTCTCGATGCGATTGGCCAATTCATTCAATCGCGCCGGGCCGGCATCAGCCAAAACCGCACCAGACAGCAGACCGCAACACCGGTCGCCACAGCCAAAGGAGATCCGAGCCATGAAACCGAGATTTGGAGTGTTGACGCTCGGCGTCGACGATCTGGAAGCGTCGCTCAGGTTCTATCGGGACGGACTTGGCCTGCCGACCGAGGGCATCGTCGGTCGGGAGTTCGAGCACGGCGCGGTGGCTTTCTTCGACCTTCAACGCGGACTGAAGCTCGCCCTCTTTGCCCGTGGCGACATCGGCCATGACGCTGGGCTCGCGCCGACCGGCCGCAGCCCCACCGAATTCACCATCGGCCACAACGTCGCCAGCGAAAGCGAGGTCGACAGCGTCATGCGCCAGGCGGAGAAGGCCGGCGCTCGCGTGGTGAAGGCGGCTCAGAAGACCTTCTGGGGCGGATATGCCGGGTATTTCCAGGATCCCGACGGCCACCTCTGGGAAATCCTCTTCAACCCGGCGTTCCTGCCTGAAGACTAAGCGGCGCGTTAGTCACGCAACAGCGGTGCGCGGCCTACCCGCGCATCCTCGCGCCTTCCGGATCGAAGAGCGGCTCGGGCTCGATCGCGGCGCGGCGGCGCTCGCCGATGATCTCGATCTCGAACCGCTGCGCCGTTCGGCGACCAGTTCCTTCGGCACGTAGCCCTGCGCGAGCGAGCGCTCGACGGTGTGCGCGTAGCCGCCGGACGTGACCCAGCCGACCACCTTGCCGTCGTGCCAGATCGGCTCGTCGCCGAGCACGTCGGCGTCGTCCGCGTCGACGGCGAAGGTGACGCGGCGGAGCTTGCCGCCGCTCTCCTTCTCTTCCGCCGCCTTCTCGCGGCCGATGAAGTCGTTCTTCTTCAAGTCGACGAAGCGGCCGACATCCGCCTCGAACGGCCCGTAGATCGGGCCGGAGCTCGCGGAACCAGGTCGGCCAGTTCTTCTCCAGGCGCAGCGAGAGCAGGGCGCGCATGCCGAAATTCGCGATGCCGAATTCCTCGCCCGCCTCCATGACCTTCTCGTAGAGCCGCCGCTGATATTCCGGGCGCGACCCAGATCTCGTAGCCGAGATCGCCGGTATAGGTGACGCGGTTCACCATCACCGGCACCGATGCGAGGTGCGTCTCGCGGAAATCGAGGAAGCGGAAGGCGGCGCTTGACACGTCGTCGTCGGTGAGCTTGGCGAGCACGTCGCGGGCGCGTGGGCCCGGCGATCGAAAGCCCGACGAGGTCCATGCCGAGCGGCCGGATCGCGACCGACTTGTCTTCGGGAAGGTGCCGCTCGAACCAGCGCATGTGATAAATCTGCGCCTGGCTCGATCCCCACATGAAGAATCGGTCGTCACCATTCTTCCAGGGGGGCTTTGGCGATGGTGAAGTCGCCGATGAGCCTGCCCTTCTCGTTCAGCATCGGGGTCAGCACGATTCGCCCGACCTTGGGCATGCGGTTCGTCATCACCCGCGACAGGAAGGCCTCGGCGCCCGGCCCGGTAGATCGCATATTTGGCGAAGTTCGCGATCTCGGTGACGCCGACGCGCTCGCGCACCGCGCGGCACTCGGCCTTCACGTGCGGAAAATCGTTGGAGCGGCGGAAGGAGACGATGTCCTTCGGCTCAACCCCCTTCGGCGCGAACCAGAGCGGGGTCTCCAGCCCCCAGCGAGTCGCCCATCACCGCGCCCTGCGCGATCATCTTGTCGTAGAGCGCGGTCGTCTGCATCGGCCGCGCCGCGGGCAGCTCCTCGTTCGGGAAGCGGATGCGGAAGCGGCGCGAATAGTTCTCGCGCACCTTGGCGTTGGTGTAGCCGAGCGTCGCCCACTCGCCGAAGCGGGCGACGTCCATCGCCCAGACGTCGAAGCCCGGATCGCCGTCGACCATCCAGTTCGACAGCGCCAGGCCGACGCCGCCGCCCTGGCTGAAGCCGGCCATCACCGCGCACGCGCACCAGAAATTCCTGAGGCCCTTGACCGGGCCGACGAGAGGATTGCCGTCGGGCGAGAACGTGAAGGGCCCGTTCACGATGCGGCGGATGCCGGCCTTCTCAAGCGCCGGGAAGTGCTTGAAGCCGACTTCCAGCGACGGCGCGATGCGGTCGAGGTTCGGCTCGAGTAGGTCCTGCCCGAAATCCCACGGCGTCACCTTCGGCGACCACGGCGTCGCCGCCTTCTCGTAGGTGCCGAGCAGCAGGCCCTGGCGTTCCTGGCGCGTGTAGATTTCGCCGGAAAAATCGATCGCGTGCACGATCTCCTTGCCGGTCGCGCGGTTGATCTCGGCGACCTCCGGCATGTCCTCCGTCAGGATGTAGTGGTGCTCCATCGCGAGCACAGGCAGCTCGAGCCCGACCATGCGGCCGATCTCGCGCGCCCACAGGCCGCCGGCGTTGACGACGTGCTCGGCTTCGATCGTGCCCTGCTCCGTCACCACCTTCCACGTGCCGTCGGCATTCTGCACGAGCTCCGTCACGCGGTTGTGGAGCACGATCTCCGCACCCGCGATGCGCGCCGACTTCGCATAAGCGTGCGTGGTGCCGTAGGGATCGAGATGGCCCTCGATCGGATCCCAAAGTGCGCCAACGAAGTACTTTTCGTCGATCAGCGGCAGCAGCTTCTTCGCTTCCGCCGCGGAGATGATTTCCGTCTCCATGCCGAGATAGCGGCCGCGCGCATGCGCCATCTTCAGCCAATCGAGTCGCTCGGCGGTATCGGCAAGCTGCAGCCCGCCGGTCAGATGCAGCCCGCAGGACTGACCGGAAATCGCCTCGATGTCCTTGTAGAGATTGACTGTGTAGGCCTGCAGCTTGGCGACGTTCGGGTCGGAGTTCAGCGTGTGGAAGCCGCCGGCCGCGTGCCAGCTTGAGCCGGAGGTGAGTTCGCTCCGCTCGATCAGCGTCACGTCCTTCCAGCCGGCCTTGGTCAGATGATAGAGCACCGAGCAGCCGACGACGCCGCCGCCGATCACCACGACTTGGGTATGGGATTTCATCGGCAGTCGGTCTCCGGGTCTTGCGTCTCAGAAATCCGTCGGGGCGCCGCCTTCGCGCTTGCGCCTTTCGACGAAGCTTGCGAGCTCTTCCGCGATCGCCGGGTCGAGCGGCGGCGGCTCGAACTCCGCGAGAATCTCCTTCCAGATTCGGTTGGCGCGCTCCGGCGTCTGGACCGCGCCGTCGAGCGACCAGCGCTCGAAGTTGCGCCAGTCGGAGAGGAAGGGGCTGTAGAAGGCCGTCTCGTAGCGCGCCTGCGTATGGGATGCGCCGAAGAAATGCCCGCGCGGGCCGACCTCGCGGATTGCCTCCACCGCCACGTCCTCGTCGGTGACCGGCACCGGCTTCATGTAATGCATGACCTGCTGCAGCGTCTCGCAGTCCATGACGAACTTCTCGTAGGACGCCGTCAGCCCGCCCTCCAGCCATCCGGCGGCATGATAGACGACGTTCGCCTTTGCGGTGACGCAGGCCCAGAGCGAGAAGACGCTCTCCCACACCGCCTGCCCGTCGGGCGCGTTCGCCGCGCAGGCGTTCGAGGCGCGAAGCGGCAGGCCGTAACGGCGCGCCATCTGCCCCGAAATCTGCGTTGCGCGCATGTATTCCGGCGTGCCGAAGGCCGGCGCCCCCGACTTCATGTCGACGTTGGAGGTGAACGAGCCGTAGACCACCGGCGCGCCGGGACGGATCAGCTGCAAGAGGGCAATCAGGCAAAGCGCCTCCGCCGTCTGCTGCGCGACCGCGCCGGAGATCGTCACCGGCGCCATGGCGCCCGACAGCGTGAACGGCGTCACGATCACCGGCTGCCCGCGGCGCGCGAGCCGCATCGCCCCGTCGAGCATCGGGAAGTCGTGCTTCAGCGGCGAGGACGAATTGATGTTCGTGTACATCCGCGGCGTCGCCTCGAATTCCTCGTGGCTGAGGCCGCCGGCGATCCTGACCATCTCCATCGCGTCTTCGACGCGCTCCTTGCCGAGCGAATAAGCGTGCACGACCTTGTCGGTCAGCGTCAGCTTGTCGTGGATCGCGTCGAGGTGGCGGATGGAGGCGTGGATGTCGATCGGCTCGACCGGATAGCCGCCGGCAAGATGAATGCAGTTGAAATACTGCGTCAGCTTCATGAGGTCGCGGAAGCTCTCGCGGTTGCCGGGGCGCCGGCCACGGTCGAGGTCCATGGCGTTGGGCGGGCTCGACACGTTGACGAAGAGCATCGCGTCGCCGCCGACGGTCACGACATGGGCGGGATTGCGCGGCGTGATCGTGAAGCTCTTCGGGGCCTTTCGGACCTGCTCCATCACGAAAGCGCGATCCATGCGCACTCGTTGCGTATCATTGTCGACGTCGCACCCGGCGGTCTTGAAGACGTTCAGCGCCTCTTCGTTCAGGAAGAGGATGCCGATCTCCTCGAGGATGCGCATGGCGCCGTTGTGGACGCGCTCGACCGCCTCTTCGTCGAGTGGCTCGATCGGCCGGTCGCGGTTTGCAGGGATCGTCCACGGCATTTGATGGATGGCGCCGCCGCCGGAGCGGCGCAGATTACCGGCGCGTCCGCCGGATCGGCGGGCGCGACGCTGTGGAGGCTCTTCGCCCGCCTCAAGCATTCAACGCCTTCCCAGCAGGCCGCGCGCGCGGCCCGTGTCAGTTGTGCGGCGAAGCGATCGGGTCCGCGCCGCTCGTTCCAACCAAAGCTGAATCAAGTCTCGGAAACGATCTGATCGCGACATCTGATAATCACATCACGACACTGCGACGGCAAATTTCCACTCGTCGGGGTCGGGGGTTGCGCCCTTGCGCCCTCCGCATGTTAGGTTCCCACACAAGCGGGCGCGCGGTTTTCTCGACAGGGTTCCGAGGCGAGCGGGCGTCCGAGCGTAACAAGGGCCGCTGCGGCGGCCACCAAGAAGGGAGAAGGGAAGATGGGGTCTTCGCATGATTTCGACGGTCGCCTCCATCCGAAGGCCAAGGAGGCATTCGAGCTGATGGAGCGCGGGCGCTTGAGCCGGCGCGAGTTCATTCGCGTGGCGGCACTTGTCGGCGTATCCGCCGGCGCGGCCTACGCCATGGCCGGCCTGCCGGCGCCGGCCTATGCGGCGGGCGAGCTGCCTTTCATGGACGACCCGAACGCCAAGAAGGGCGGTATCCTGCGCGTCGCCATGGAAATCCAGAAGATGGAGGACCCGGCCAATTACGACTGGACGCAGATGTCGAACGTCACGCGCCAGATGCTCGAATACGTCTCCTTCACCGATCCGAACAACGTCACCCACCCGATGCTGGCCGAGAGCTGGGACGCGTCCGACGACCTGAAGACCTGGACCTTCCATCTCCGCAAAGGCATCAAATGGTCGAACGGCGACGACTTCAATGCCGACGACGTGGTCTTCAACTTCACGCGCTGGATGGATCCGGCGGTCGCCTCCTCGAACGCCGGCCTCTCGACCTTCTCGGCGATGCTTGAGGAGTACGACACCGGCGAGAAGAACGACGACGGCACGCCGAAGATGGGGAAGAAGATGATCGACGGCTCGGTCGAGCGCGTCGACGACTACACGGTGCGCCTGCATCTGACCAAGTCGGTGCTCTCGGCGCCAGAGGATCTCTACAATTATCCGACCGCGATCGTGCACCGCGGCTTCCAGAAGCCGTTCTCCGACAATCCCGTTGGGACCGGCCCCTTCCAGCTTACCGAGTTCGCCGTTGACGATCGCGCGATCCTGAAGCGCCGCGAGGGCGACTACTGGGGCGGCGACGTTTATCTCGATGAGATCCACTACCTGAACTACACCGCCGACAATCAGCTGCCGGCTTTCGCTTCCGGCGAAGTCGACGCGATCTACCAGTTCGGCATCGAGCAGATGCCGCTCGCCCAGTCACTTGAAGGCCAGATCATCGCCGCGCGGACGGCACAGACGGTGTGCTGCCGCTTCCACGTCACCGAAGCGCCGTACGACGACAAGCGCGTGCGTCAGGCGATCGTGAAGTCAGTCGACAATTCGGTCTTGCGCACGCTGATCTTCGGCGAGGCCGGCGATGTCGCCGAGAACCACCACGTCGCGCCGATTCATCCGGAGTACTTCGCTTTGCCGCCGCTTGTGCGCGACGTCGAAGCCGCCAAGGCTCTGCTGAAGGATGCCGGCAAGGAAAACCTGGAGATCACCATCGACGTCGGCAACACCGACGGCCCCTGGCACCAGGCGGTGGCAGAGGCGATGCGCGATCAGCTGAAGGAGGCCGGGGTCACGCTCAATGTCAACGTGATGCCCGCGTCGAAATACTGGGAAATCTGGACGGCGACGCCTTTCGGCGCCACCTCCTGGACGCACCGGCCGCTTGGAACGATGGTGCTGTCGCTCGCCTATCGTGCCGGGGTCGCGTGGAACGAGACCGGCTACAACAATCCGGAGTGGGAGAAGCATCTCGACGCTGCGGAGGCGACGCTCGACGTTGAGAAGCGTAGAGCCTTGATGGAACCGGTGGAGAAGATCCTGCAGGACGACGCCATCATGGTGCAGCCCATCTGGCGGCCGGTCTATACGATCGTCACCAACAAGGTGCACAACTATCCGCCGCACCCGACCCAGTACCACCAGTTCAACAAGGTCTGGCTCGAATCCTGACCAACGACAAATGAAGCCGGCGCCCGACGGATCGGGCGCCGGCTTTCCCGATGCGATACCGCGCCTCTAGGATGACGAGGCGAGGGGAATGAACGGGGGCGAGCGGCGATGGTGAAGCTCATTCTGCAGCGGCTTCTGCAGATGGCGCTTATCATGCTCGTGGTTTCGCTCGTCCTTTTCGTCGTCTTCGACAGCCCGAAATTCAAGAAGCAGCTGGCGGTCAACGAGCTCGGCGGATTCGCCGTCGCGACGCTGACCGATTCCGACTACCAGAAATGGCTGACGAACAAGGGACTGAACGTCCCCATTTACGAACGCTACGGAAAGTGGGTGTGGGGGCTCGCCCACGGCAATTTCGGCCGCTCGTTCCAGAAGAACGCCGACGTCGGCTATCTGCTCGGCCGGGCGCTCACCAAGACCGGGATCCTCGGATTCTGGGTCTTCGCGCTGATGATACCGCTTTCCCTTGTGACCGGTGTCTTGGCAGGAATTCGCGAGGGGCGCGCGCAGGATCGCGCGATCACTTTCATCTCGGTGCTTTTCACCTCGATCCCGGAGATCGCGACGGCGATCATCCTCACGGTCGTCTTCGCGCTCGGGCTGCATTGGCTGCCGGCTAAGTCGAAAGGCACCGGACTGGAATACATCGTGCTGCCGGTGCTCACGCTGGTCCTCTACGATTTCGGCTACGTGGCGCGGATGACGCGGGCCTCCGTCGCCGAGGTGATGACCTCGCAATACGTCCGCACCGCCGTCCTGAAAGGCATTCCCTACCGCCGCGTGATCATGAAGCACGTGCTCAGGAACGCGTTGATCGCGCCCTTCACGGTGATCGTTCTGCAGCTCAACTGGCTCCTGTCCGGCGTCGTCGTCGTGGAGGTCTTCTTCCAATATGACGGTTTCGGAAAGCTACTCCTCGACGCAGCACTCTTCGGCGACCTCTACGTCGTGCAGGCGGCGACGCTTGCCGCCGTCCTCGTCGCCGTGCTGTCGCAACTGATCTCGGATGTGGGGTACACGTTCCTCAATCCGCGCATCCGCTTCAGCTAGGGGAGAAGATGGCCGTCGTCGCAGCACCGCTTCCGCCGCGCCCGCTCTTCTCCCGGCTGGCACAGCCGCGCGGCGTGATCGTGTTGCTTCTGCTCATGTGGGTGCCGCTCGTCGCCTACGTGATGTTCAAGCAGCATCTCGGTGATGCGCAGAACTACGTGCTGCTGCCGGCCATCCCCGCAGCACTCCTGCTCTACGCGGTGGCCGTCTGGAGCTGGCGGGAGTCGACGGTCGCGATCATCGGCGTGACGCTCGTCTTCTTCTGGCTGGTGCTCGCCGTTTCCGCCCCCTATCTCCCGCTTCTCGATCCGAACAAGCCGGTTGCGCCCTTCGTCACGCCGTTCACCGAGAAGGGCGGCGTCTTCTACTGGCTCGGCACCGACACGCGCGGTCGCGACATGCTGGCGCGCACAGTGTGGGGCTGCCAACGCGTCATCGTCTGGGGCATCACCGCGACGGTCGTCGCCTATATCGTCGGTACCATGCTCGGCCTGATCGCCGGCTATCTGAGCGGCTGGTGGGACCAAATCGTGTCGTTCTTCGCCAACGTGCTTCTGTCCTTCCCGGTGATGATCCTCTTCATCTTGATCCTGAATTATCTCGGACCGAGCGGGTTCAACATCGTCATCGCGGTGACCTTCTCCTCCGCGCCGGCCATCATGCGCATCGTTCGCGGGCTGGCGCTCGACGTGAAGACGCGCGACTACATCTTCGCCGCGCAGACGCGTGGCGAGTCGGCGCTGTGGATCATGGTGATCGAGCTTCTGCCGAACGTGCGCGGGCCGCTCATCGTCGATGCGTGCTTGCGGCTCGGCTACACCACCGTCGCCATCACCACGCTGACCTTCCTCGGCCTCGGCCTGCAGCCGCCTGATCCAGATTGGGGCCTGATGATCAAGGAGGCGTCGTCGACCGCGCTGGTCTTGAAGTTCTCCTATATGCTCCTGATCCCGGCGCTTTCGGTGTCGAGCCTGATCCTCGGCTTCAACCTGATGGCGGACGGCTTGCGCGAAATGAGCATGAGGGACTGATGCTGGAAAGCGCTGCGACACACGACGTGCGAGAGACCCCGGGCGAAGTGCCGGTGCTCGAGTGCCGCAAGCTTTGCATCTCGTATTTCACCCGCGCCGGAGAGATTCCGGCTGTCGTCGACTTCAACATGAAGCTGATGCCGGGCGAGGCGCAGGGGATCGTCGGAGAGTCGGGCTGCGGCAAGTCCACGGTCGCGCTCGCCATCATGCAATATATGGGCTCCAACGGCCGCATCGTCTCCGGCGAGATATTCTTCGAGGGCCGCGACATGCGCAGCATGAGCGAAGAGGAGCTGCGCCAGATACGCGGCTCCAAGATCGCCATGGTTTATCAGGAGCCGATGGCCTCGCTGAACCCGTCGATGAAGTGCGGCGAGCAGCTCGCCGAGGTGCCGATCTACCATGACGGCGTCGGCAAGGCCGAAGCGATGGAGCGGGCGAGGAAGATGCTGGGCAGCGTCCGCCTGCCGGACCCCGATCGCATCATGAACTCCTACCCGCACCAGATCTCGGGCGGCCAGCAGCAGCGCGTGGTGATTGCCATGGCGCTTCTCTCCAACCCGAAGCTCCTGCTCCTCGACGAGCCGACGACGGCGCTCGACGTGACGGTCGAAGCGGGGATCGTCGAGCTCATCAAGGAGATCGCGTCCGAGTTTGGGACGTCGATGATCTACATCTCCCACAATCTCGGCCTGATCCTGGAGACCTGCGACCGCATCACGGTGATGTATTCCGGCGAGGCGGTGGAGGTCGGCTCGATCGCCACGGTTTTCGAGGCCATGCGCCATCCCTATACGCGCGGCCTTTTCGCCTCCATTCCGGTGCCCGGCGCCGACAAGAACAGCCATCCGCTCGTTGCCATTCCCGGCCAGCTTCCGCTGCCGCACCAGCGTCCGCCCGGCTGCAACTTCGGCCCGCGCTGCGATTTCTTCATCGCCGGGCGCTGCGACGCCGCGGCGATCCCGATGATGGAGGTGCCGAGCAGCGACTTCCACGCATCGCGCTGCGTCAGGGTCGACGAGATCGACTGGGCCGCACGGCTCGGCGCCGGAACCGAGCGCGAACCGACCGCGCCGGGCGACGTCGTCCTGAAGGTCGACGACCTCACCAAGCACTATGAGATCGAGCAGAGTGCGATGTTCTTCGCCGGCGAGACGAAGACGGTGAAGGCAAACGAGAAGATCACCTTCGACGCGCGCGAAGCGGAGACGGTCGCGATCGTCGGCGAGTCCGGCTGCGGCAAGTCGACCTTCGCCAAGGTTCTGATGGGGCTTGAGACGGCGACCGACGGCAATATCGCTCTCGGCAATCTCGAGCTCGGCAATCTGCCGGTTGAAAAGCGCGAAAAGAGCACGATCGCCGGCCTGCAGATGATCTTCCAGAACCCGTTCGACACGCTCAATCCGAGTCAGTCGGTCGGCGCGCAGATCGCGCGAGTCATCAGAAAATTCGGCGCCGAGAAGGACGAGGAGAAGGTGCAGGCGCGGGTGATGAGCCTGCTCGACATCGTGAAGCTGCCGCGCGACTTCGCCAAGCGCCGGCCGCGCCAGCTCTCCGGCGGGCAGAAGCAGCGCGTCGGCATCGCCCGCGCTTTCGCCGGCAACCCCGCCGTCGTCATCGCCGACGAGCCGGTATCCGCGCTCGACGTCTCGGTGCAGGCGGCGGTCACCGAGCTTCTGATGGATATCCAGCGCGACCACCGCACGACGCTGCTCTTCATCAGCCACGATCTTTCGGTGGTGCGCTATCTCGCCGACCGCATCGTCGTCATGTATCTCGGGCAGATCATGGAGCAGGGGACGACGGACGAGATATTCTCGCCGCCCTATCACCCCTACACCGAGGCGCTACTTTCGGCTGTGCCGATCGCCGACACGCACGTGAAGAAGCGCAAGGTGCTCCTGACCGGCGAAATCCCTTCGCCGTCGAACCCACCGAAGGGCTGCCCGTTCTCCACCCGCTGCCCCTACATGATCCCGGGCACCTGCGACGTCATCCCGCCGCCGATCTTCGAGCCGTCGCCCGGCCACCGCATCCTCTGCCACCTGCCGCACGAAGAGCTGATGGCAATGCTGCCGGTGATCGAAGTCGAAAGCGCTGGGGACGGCGCCCACTAGACGCGGAAGAGATACCGCTTCACCGCCGCGGCCTTGCGCGACTAAGGCGAATGACTTAGCCGCGCGTGGGGAAATCGCCGTACGCGGAGATCGCCATGAAGCTCTATTTCTTGCCGGGCACCTGTGCGATGGCAACGCACATCGTTCTGAACGAGCTCGGCGTTCCCGCGGAATTCGTGAAGGTTGACCGGGCGACGCGGACGACTCCGGACGGCGAGAATTACTACACCGTGAGCCCCAACGGCTACGTGCCGGCGCTGAAGCTCGATGACGGCAGCGTGCTGCTCGAGAACGCCGCCATCCTTCCCTACGTCGGCGATCTGAGGCCCGAGGCGGGCTGGATGCCACAATCTGGATTTGAGCGCTACCGCGCGCTCGAATGGCTCGGCTACGCGAACATGGAATTGCACGGCAACTTCCGGCCATTCTTCGCCGGCGTCGACGATGCGGCGAAGGAGATTTTCCGTAAGCGCCTCATCGCGCGCTACAAGCTGGTCGACGAGGCGCTTGCCAAATCGCCGTTCCTGACCGGCGATCACCCGATCGTCGCGGACGCCTACCTCTATGTCGTCACCCGTTGGGCGCCCGGACAGAAGGTCGACCTCGGCGCCTACCAGAACGTCGCGGCATTTCAGGAGCGCATGGCAAGCCGGCCGGCCGTACAGAAGACGATCAGGGAGCAGGGGCTTCCGGCCTAGCGCATCTTCTTGGAGAGCTGAGCATGTCCTTCCACGGCGTTTCCTATGGCCCGCGGATCGTCTCCGGCAGCGGTGCGCTCGCCAACCTCGGCGATCAGGTCCGCGACGCTTGCCGGGGTCGGCCCGGTCCTTCTCGTCGCCGATTCTGGCCTGAAGCCGCTCGGCATCGTCGAGCGCGCCGCGAACGCGCTTCGGGACGCCGGCCACCTCGTCGCCACCTATGCCGATATTTCGGGTGAGCCGAAGGAGGCGCAGGTCGAGGCCGCCCGCACGGTCGGCAAGCTTGCCGAGGCGAACGCCGTCATTTGCCTCGGTGGCGGCTCGGCGCTCGACGCTGGAAAGCTCGCCGCCGTGATGCTCGGCACCGATGCGCCGGTTGCCGACTTCCGCCTCGCCGCAAAGCCGCTGCCGGAAAAACCCGTGCCGATCGTCTGCGTGCCGACGACCGCCGGCACCGGCTCGGAGATGACCGGCATCTCGGTCGTCTCCGACGCGGCGAAGACGAAATTCTGGTTCTGGGGCTCCGCGCTTGAGGCCGACCTCGCGCTGCTCGACCCCGAATTGACCGTCGGGCTGCCGTCGACATTCACCGCGATGACCGGCATGGACGCGCTTGTCCATGCGATCGAGGCGGCGACCAACCGCCACGCGACGGCGGAGAGCGATATCGCCGCTTATCAAGCGATCCGCCTTGTGGTGGAGAATCTCCCCGCTGCGGTGCGCGAGCCGCAGAACATCGCGGCGCGCGAAAATATGCTGAACGCGGCGGCGCTCGGCGGTCTCGCCATCCACAAGGCCGGCACTGCGCTCGCCCACAATATCGGCCACGCGCTCGGGAGCCTTGCGCCGGTACCGCACGGGCTTGCCGTCACGCTCGCCATGGCCGCAACGGCGGAGTGGGTGGTGGAGGGGAACCGCGAGGCGTTCGCACGCGTCGCCGAGGCGATGGGGGTGGGCGCCGACGCCGACAAAGTGCCCTGCCGCCTTTCGCGAGCTTGCGATGGAGATCGGGCTCGACCTCGATGCGCTCGGCCGCTGCGCCCGGCCTTGACGCCGCAGCGCTTGCCGCCGCGATGGCCGCGCCAGAGAACGCCGCGATGCGCAAATCCACGAAACGCTTCGCCGCCGACGAGGATCTGTTGCCGCTGGCGGAGATGACGCTTCGACTGGGACGTGGCGGATGAGGTCCGGCCACCCCTCAGAACTGTCGTCATTGCCGGGCTTGACCCGGCAATCCATTCCGTCACCGTAGCAGACTGCCCCGAGCATGACGGAATGGATGCCCGGATCAAGTCCGGGCATGACGACAATCATTGAGAGCGGCGCCTGCGACCCATGAAAATCACCGCGATCGAGATCACCCACCACCGCCTGCCGCTCGACCCGCCATTCAGGCCGAGCTGGGATTTCCGGCCGCGCGAGAATTTCGAGTCGACCATCGTGCGCGTGAAGACCGACGCGGGGCTCGAAGGCGTCGGCTCGGGCGACACCATGACCGGCTTTCAAGGCCATGAGCACCTCTTCGTCGGCCGCGACCCGCGCGACGTCGAGCGCCACGACCGCATCCTCGACAACATCCAGTTCCATTATGGCCGCTGCTGGCCGCTCGACCTGGCGCTCTGGGACCTTTCAGGCAAGATCGCCGGCGAGCCCGTCTGGAAGCTCCTCGGCGGACGGCGCGACCGCGTGCCCGCCTACGCCTCCTCGGCAACGCTGCGCGACGCCGGCGGGATGGCCGAGGCGGCGGAGCGCTATCTCGCGCGCGGCTTTCGCGGCATGAAGTTGCGCTTCCATCGCGGCGACTGGCGCGACGACATCCGCGCGCTCGAAGCCGTGCGCAAAAGGATCGGCGACCGGCTGGAGCTGATGGTCGACTGCAATCAGGGTTGGCGCATGAGCCACGACGACGAAGAGCCGTGGACCTTCGACGAGGCGCTGCCGGTCGCGCGCGAGCTTGAGCGGCTCTCCGTCTATCTGGATGGAGGAGCCGCTGCATCGCGGCGACCGCAAGGGCATGCGGCGCCTGCGCGACGCAAGTCGCGATCAAGATCGCCGGCGGCGAGATGAACCGCGAGCTCTACGAGTTCCGCGACCTGATCGAGGAGGGCTGCCTCGACGTGCTGCAGCCCGACGTGGCGCTGACCGGCGGCATCACCGGCCTGCGCCCCGTGGCGCAAGCGGCCGAGGCCGCCGGCATGATCTTCACGCCGCACACCTGGTCGAACGGGCTCTCCTACGTGGCGAACGCGCACTTCACCTGCGGGCTCGCCAACGCGCCGTTCCTGGAATTTCCCTTCGATCCGCCGGAATGGTCGCTCGAACGCCGCGACTACATGATGACGGAAGCCGCCGGACGTCACCGCCGACGGCATGATCGTGCTTTCCGACAAGCCCGGCTTCGGCGTCGAGCTGGACGAAGCGCGACTGAAGAAGACGCGGATCGGATAGACACTTCAGCGCCTCGACAGCCGCTCCTGGTATTCGATCTCGCGGAGCAGCTTCTTGCGGATCGCGTCGGCGAAGTCGGCATAGTCGGATATCGCGATCACGAAGCTACCCGGCCCGGCGATGACGTTGTCGCGGTACCAGGTCGGGAGGCTGAGATCATCCTCGCTCACGATCGCGAGCCCGTTGACGGTGACGCCCTTCGCCGTCGGCCAGCGCACGCGCCATCGGCATCAGCACGACGTTCTCGCGCGGCGGCGTCTCGCGCCCGTCGCCGGAGACGTCGACCACCTGGCGCGGCGCGGAGAGCCCGTTCCGCTCGAACTTCCGGATCGCTGCCGGCGACCCCCGCGCCGATCCCGGTTCCGCCTTGCGGAATGCGCGGCAGCGCCGCCATGAAGCGTCGCCATGCGCTCGCCGTCCGCCGGCGTCGAAAGCACGAACCACGCGCTCTCCCAGCGCGGCACGGTGGCGTCCGCCCACACGACGACGGAGACGGCGACGCGCTTGTTCGGTCCGGAGGCGAGCGCCGCCTCGATCTTGGGATCGCGGAAGGCGGCGGCGTAGCCCTGGCGCTGCAGTTCCCATTCGTTCGTCGTCGACCGAGCTTGACGCGTCGATCGCGAGCACAAGCTCAAGGTCGACGGTCTCTTCGGCGCGCGCTGCGTTGGTGAAAAGGAAGAAGGCGGCGAAGAGGCCGCCGAAGGCGTGGGCCGCTCTCAATTCCTCGGCGTGATCGAACCGGTGATCAGCTCTTTGCGCGTGAGGCCCATGGCGGCGACCGGCGTCTCGGTGTTCGTATTCGGGTCGCGGTAGTAGAGCACGACCTTCATCTGGTCGTTGCCGACGGTCTCCGCCGCGAGCCGGCCCTGCAACGAGCCGCGCATCAGCTTCAGCGAGATGCTTTCGCCCGCCCGCGCGCCGACGATGTCGGCACCGCTTCCCGCGGCGCCGTCCATGAACGCCCCGTAATAGCGGTTGGTGTCGGTGTTGTAGCGGAGCTTCGCGTAGATCGGCGCGGAGAACGCACCCATCCGGCATTGTCCGCTCATGCCGAAGGTGAGCTTCGCAGCGTTCGGGTCGCCGTTCAGTTCGCAGGCGAATTCCGGCCGCGGCTCCGCGCCGAAGAGAACCTGGCCCGAGCCGATCCACGCACCGGAGAAGCGCTGCATGAAATCCGTCCCGTCGGCTGCGCGCGCGGGCAAGGCGGCTGCGGCAAATGCGGCGGCTAAGGCAAAGGCGGCGACGCGGGGCATACGACGGCTCCGGATGCGGGGCAGGGGTCCGCGGCACTCTAGGAAACAAGGACTGAACGGACTGTTAAGCCTAACGCTTCGTCACTCTCGCGTCAGCACCGTTTTCGCCGGCCGCGACCAGATTCCCGGCGAGGTCCTTGAGCCGTGGCCGCTCTGCCGCGAGGAAGGGAAGCGGCCGGCAGACATCCATCGCCGAAAGCCCGATCCTCGCCGTCATCAGCCCGTTGACGACCCCTTCGCCGAGCTTGGCGGAGAGCCGCCCGGCAAGGCCGTGTCCGACGAACTGCTGCAGGATCGTGTCGCCGACCGCGATCGAGCCGGTGACGGCGAGGTGGCTCGAGCACCGCCTTCATCAGCCGGAAGAGGCCGAGCGTGCCCGGCCGTCCGCCGTAGATGGCGGCGATCCGGCGGATGAGCCGCACGCTCTCGAAGAGCACGAAGGCGACGTCGAAGAAGGCGCGCGGGCTGACCGCCGTCACCACCGAGACGCGCCGCGCGGCGGCCGAGGCGAGCGCCTTGGCACGGGCGTCGAGCGGCGCGACGAGATCGCGCTCGGCAAGCGTCAGGAGGTCGCGCGCGTCGATGATCTCCGAAAGCTGTTCGGCGACGAGCCGGCGTGCGCGCGCCGTATCGGGGCGGCCCTGGTAGAGATGAAGCACGCCGCGAAGCGCAGCGACGGCCGCGTCGCGGTCGTTCGCTGCTGCCGCCTCGTCGCAGGCGAGCCTGAGGCGCGCCAGCCGCTTCAGCCGGAAGAGCCCGGCAACCTCGCGGCCGACCAGCGCAAGGAGCGCGAAGACGAAGAGCGCGATCAGCCCAAGCGCCAGCCAGCCCAGCCATTCGGCGCGGGCGAAGAGATCGCGCACGAGCGAATCGAACGCGACGCCGATCGCAAGCGATGCGATGGCGCCGCCGGTCGCCGCCGCGAGCGCGCCGAAGCGGATGCCGCGGCCGGGCGGATGCACGATCTCCTCGACCGCCTGATGCGCGTCGGCCTCGACCGGCTCGAGCTCTTCGAGCACATCCTCCTCGATCACCTCGACCGAGGGATGGTCGATGCGGACGGCGCCGGGCTGGCGTCTTTTCTCGGGCGTTCTCATGCGAGCTTGTCGCCGATCAGGAATTCGAGCGTCTGGTCGAGGCGGATATGCGGAAGCGACAGCGTCAGCCCTTCCGCCGTGGCTTCAAGATGCGGCGGGCGGAAGCGGAGGTAGCGGAGCGCCAGCGCCTCTTCCTCAAGCTCGCGCGCGTCGGTCGGGCCGGGCACTTCGAAGATCTCTTCGGGATCGGCGGGAAAGTCGCCGGGGAAGAGCGCGATCTCCGTCTCGCCGTCATAAGTCTCGCCGCCGACGCGCTCGCCCGCCATCGGGATGCCGGCGATCGCCGGCAGCCGCTCGCCGCCGCGCTTCACGCTGACCTCGCGCGTGGCGCGCACCGCGGCAAGCGGCACGACGCGCACCTTGGCGCCGGAAAAGGCGGCGCGCTCCGCGGCGCGGCGCGTCAGCCGCTGCAGCAGTCCGGCGAGATTGTCGTGGTCGGTGTGGTGGACGTGATCGGCTTTCGTCGCCGCGAAGAGGATGCGGTCGATGCGCCGCGTCAGGATGGAGGTCAGCCAGCTCGCGCGGCCCGGGCGGAACGCGGAAAGCACGTCGGCGAGCGCCGCTTCGAGGTCGCGCAGCGCCGCCGGCCCGGCGTTCAGCGCCGCGAGCATGTCGACGAGCACGATCTGCCGGTCGAGACGCGCGAAGTGATCGCGGAAGAACGGCTTCACCACGTGCGTCTTATAGGCCTCGTAACGGCGCGCCATCATCGCGGCGAGCGTTGCTTTCGCCGGCCTGATGATCCGGCGCAACGTCGAGCGGCGAGAAGGTCAGCGCCGGCGAGCCTTCCAAGTCGCCCGGCATCAGGAAGCGCCCCGGCGGCAGCATCGAGAGCGCGTGCTCGTCGGCGCGCGCGGCGGAGAGATAACCGGCGAAGGCGCAGGCGAGCGCGCGCGCCTTCGTCTCGTCCTCCGGCCCGTCGGGATCGACGCCGACGAGGGCCGCGTGCCATTTCCCGGCGACGCCGGCGCGGTGCTTTTCGTGCGACAGCGAAAGCGCCTCCGCCGACCATTCCGCGTAGCTCTTTCCAATGAGCGCAAGATCGAGCAGCCACTCGCCCGGATAATCGACGATATCGAGATTGAGCCGCCCGCGTCCGATCCGCCGCTTCAGGAAGCGCCCGGATTCGTAGTCGATGACGACGCGAAGCTCGCTGATCCGCTTGGTCGATTCCGGCCAGACGCGCCGCTCGACGAGGTCTTTGACATGCGCCTCGTAGTCGAAGCGCGGCACGTCGTCGTCGGGCTGCGGCTTGAGCCGCGCCTCGGCGAGCCGGCCGTCGCGGTAGACGTTGAAGAGCGGCAGCCTGCCGCCATGCACGAGGTTGTGGACGAGCGCGGTGATGAAGACGGTCTTGCCCGCGCGCGACAGCCCGGTGACGCCGAGCCTGACCGTCGGCGTGCCGCCGCCGGCAACGGCGTCGAACACGTTTTGCGGCGACGATCCGCGCCTCGTCGGTGACTGTGGTGATGGCCGGCAAGGCGTTCTCCCGCTACCAATATGGGCGCGTTTCAGCCTCTGACAATCCGCGACGGGAGCCCCCGCATGAAGCCGCTTCTCGCCTCCTGGCAATTCTGGGCCGTGCTTTCGGCCGTCTTCGCGGCGTTGACGGCGATCTTCGCCAAGGTCGGCGTGGAGAATGTCGGCTCCGACTTCGCCACTTTCCTGCGCACGATCGTCATCCTGATCGCGTTCGCCTTGATCCTGACGCTCGAGGGGTCGTGGGTGCGGATCGACACGATCGCGCCGCGGAGTCTCGTCTTCCTGGTGCTTTCCGGCCTTGCGACCGGCGCGTCGTGGCTCTGCTATTTCCGCGCGCTCAAGATCGGCGACGCGGCGCGGGTCGCGCCGATCGACCGGCTGAGCGTGGTGCTCGTCGCGATCTTCGGCGTCTTCTTCCTCGGGGAGAATCTTGCGCTCGCCAATTGGCTTGGCGTCGGCCTGATCGCGGTCGGCGCAATTCTCGTCGCGCACAGGGTTTAGGCCTGCGCGGCAGCGGCTCGGCGCGATGCGTCAGTCAAGCGGCAGAGCGAATTTCAGTTTCCCGCCGTAAGCCTTGAAGTCGTCACTGCCGATGCCGTCGTAGAAGGCCGACACGCTCAAGCGTGCGCCGCGTGCGTGGCCGATGGCGAGGCCTCCGGTGAGCCGCGCCCGCAAGGTGTCTTCGCCGACCGCGCTCCCGCTCGTTCCGTCGGAGATGAAGTCCCAGACTCCCGTAACTCCGAGCGAAGGCTCGAAGTAGAGCCCGGTCGACCATTCGCCGCGATATGCGATCTCCGGACCGAAGCTGAGGCGGCCGAGGCCCACGGTTTGGCTCGGGATGACGAGCCCGTTCTCGTCGGTGTAGCTGTGCTGGTCTTCGCTGAAGTAGATCAGTCCGGCGCTCGGCGTGAGCCGCCATGCGCCGAACGTGAATCGCTGCTTGAGCTTCCCGCTGACGAGCCAGCGCGTCGTCTCGAAACTGTCTTTGTAGGTTCCGAACGGCGAGACGTCGTTGTTCGAACGGCCGTATGCGCTGCGTAGTTGGAAGAAGCCGGCGCCCGCGACTTGCCCCGCCACATAGGGGCCGAGCATCCAGCCCGTCCCGCTCGTCTCGATGCCCGTGCTGTCGTCGCTCTCCCCGGTCGCGTCGAATTGCGCCAGCATGCCGATCGCGAGATTGCGGCGCGCGCGCCATTCCCCGCCAAGATAGACGAGGCCGAAGGACCCCCGCTCGTCGCCGCTGCCGGTGGTGTCGCGGTAGGATGTGTAGGTGCCCGCCGTCCAGAGATCGAAACGCATCGGATTGGGTTGGACGTTGGCCGCGTCGGCGTAGCCGAGCGCGCGCAGGCTCTTTGCCTCGTCCGAATAGGCGGCGTTCAGCCCCGCCATCGCGCCGCGCATCTGCGACAGGCTGGTGGAGAAGCTGAGCATCGTGCCCTCCGGCGTGTAGGAAGCCTGCACGTCGATCGGCAGGCGCGGGCTGCCTTGATCGAGACGCTCAGTGAGGTCGGGATCCTCCATGGTGATGAGGTCTGCGCGCCGGCTCATGAATTTGCGGATGACGGTTTGGGTCTGACGGACCGTCTCGGCGTTGCTTATTCCGACGGTGAGCGTGGCGCTCGCCGTGCCGGCGCTGCCGAGCGAGGAGGTGAGGGCGCCGGTCACGTTGGGATAGGAGCCGACCGCCGTGGCCAAGATGGCGACGCTCAAGGTGCATGTCGCCTTGGCGCCGACGGTGCCGCCTGCATAGTCGAACACCGCCGAGCCGGCGACCGCGGTCACTGTGCCGCCGGTGCAGGTTACGGAAACGCTTGGCGTCGCGGCGATCTGAAGACCCGCGGGCAAGTTGTGCGTGAAGGCCAGCGACGTCGCGGCAGCTGCATTCGTGCTGTTGTCGATCGTGAAGGTGAGCGTGGTGGTTTCTTCGGCCGGTATCGTGCTCGGCGAGAATGCGATCGTGAAGACGAGCGGCGACGCCGTCGCGGTCAGCGTCGCCGAAGCCGGGCCCGAGTTGCCGAGCGAGGAGGTCAGGTCACCCGTCGTGTTGACGTGGCCGCCCGGCGTGTTCGCGGCCACGTTGACGTCGATCGTGCATGTGTCGCCGGCCGCGACCGAGCCGCCGGTATAGCTGATCGCCGCGGTGCCGCCCGTTGCCGTCAGCGCGCCGCCGGTGCAGGTCGTGGAGGCGCTCGGCGTGGCCGCGACTTGAGCGCCGGCCGGCAAATTGTCGGTGAAGGCCAGGCTTGTCGCCGGCAGCGTGCTTCCGCTGTTGTCGATGGTGAACGTCAGCGTGGCGGTTCCGCCGACCGCGACCGAGGTTGGGGCGAACGCCTTGGTGAAAGTCGGCGGCGGCGGCGCCGACACGACGAGATCGTCGCTAGCGGACCCGGCGACGACGCCGCCGCCCTCGAAGAGTTGGCTCGACGTGCTCGTGTAGGTCGACGGCGTGGCGCCGGCGGGGACGCTCAGAAGTCACGTCGAACGTGCAGCTCTCGCCGTCAGTAAGCGCGCCGCTCACAAGTGAAATCGTGGTCGTGCCGGTTAGCGTCGAACCCGCGCCGCAAAGGGATGCCGGGAGCCCGGTTGCGGACAGGCCGCTCAGCGCGGCATCAAAGTCGTCGGTGAAGTTCAGGTCGACGAGCGCGACACCCGAATTGTTGTTGATCGTGTATTCCAGCGTGACGGTGCCGCCGGGCATGACCGGGTCGTCGGTGAAGGATTTTGTGAACGTCTGTGCCCACGCCGGCGCCGCCGCAATCAGCGCGAGCGCGGCGGCGACCAAGAAGGCTTTCGCGAAGCCGCACGAGACAGTGTTTGGGATTGGATGCAGCGCTGCGGCCGCAGGAAGTATCCGCTTCCGCACGCAGCACGTTAGGCAGGGCGCTCGCGAACATCTCAGGGTAGAGCGTGCCGGCATAGCGTTAACGAAGAGTGAATTTAGCTTTGCGCGCGGCGTGCGTCGGTGTGCTCAGGCGCCGGCCTCAAGGAACGCGACGAGACGCATCTGCCCGGGTCGAAGCGATTTCCACTCCCCGGAAAAATCGAGGATCGCGAGCGCGGCTTTGGGAAAGCCGGCGCGGAGCCTCTCTCCGTCACGGCCGGCGAGTCCTTCTGCAAGCGTGAGCGCGGTCGCGTGCATCGCCGGATTGTGGCCGATGACGAGGATTGCCTCCGCCGCGCCGCCCTCGGACTTGATGATCGGCACGTAGTCGTGCGCCTCGAAGAGCGAGCGCAGGAAGCGCACCTCCGGCGCGCCGCCGAATTTCTCGGCGACGCCCTCCCACGTTTCGCGCGTGCGCTTGGAGTCGGAGGAGAGCACGAGGTCGATTGTCTCGCCGCGCTTGGCGAGCACCTTGCCGATCGCCTTCGATTCCTTGCGCCCGCCCTTGGTCAGCGCGCGCTCATGGTCGGTCTGGCCGAGCCCGGCGCGCTCGGCGGTGGCATGGCGAAGAAGCAGAAGACGGGGCATCTTGATTCGTGACTTGAGGATTCGGGGCTATCGTCATGCCCGGACTCGATCCGGGCGTCCATTCCAGAGCGATCGTGGGCACTTGGATCGTGACGGAATGGATTGCGGGGTCAAGCCCGGCGACGACGACAACACGGGAGAGGACGTCTACCCTTCGACCTTCGTCGCGAGCTTGAGCGTGACCAGCTCCTGCGGCGTGAAGAGGTAGAGCTTCTCTTTCGGCGTCGACATCGCGCGGGTCCACACCAGCGGATCGACGCCGAACCCGGCAAGCAGATCCTGCGCCTCGGCGCTCACGACCTGCGCCTCTTCCATGCCGTCGGCGAGCGAGCCGAAGGCCGTGGTCAGCGCGAAGACCTGGTGCACGCCGATCCACGACGTCTTGTCGGCGAAGCGCTTGACGCCGGCGGCGAAGACGAGCGGGCAGGACGAAGCGCAGTAGCCGTCCGGGAGAATGCGCGTGTCGAGGCCCTGGTCGCGGATCGTGTGCGCCATCTCCGTCGCCTCGCCGACCGATCCGCCGGGCGAATGAAGCACGATCTCCTTCACCCCCGCCGAACGCTCTTCCGCCAGGAACTCAGCGAACGCCGCGGCGGTGCCGGGCGTGATGGTGCCCTCCGCGAAGGCGTCGCCATGCGTGCCGAGACGAAACTGCATCGGCGCCGCTTCGCTTTCTTCGCGCGGGCGCGAAAGCAGGCGCTCGCTCGTCTCGTCGGGCGCCATCGGACGCGTTGCCGGGAGATAGGGGCGGATCTGGTTGTCGCGCGCCGGCCGTTCCATCTTGACCGGGGAGAGCGCCGGCAGCCCGGCCGAGCCGCTTGCGTCCTCCACCATCAGCGAGCGGAAGTCGGCGAAGAGTGCCGCTATGGTGAGCGCAAGGAGGCCGTAGAAGATCTGCTTCAGGATCGCGCCGTCCGGAAGCGCCTTCAGGCGTTCGACGGCGGCTTTCGCGATGTCCATGTCATCCGGCCTCGCCGCGGCCGCGCTGCGAAAGCGGCGTCACCTTATGCGGTTCGGCCCGCTCCTGCGGCGGGAGAGGGGGTGCAGCGGCGATCGGGGAGATGGGCGCCGCCGGCGCCTCTTGCGGCGCGGCCTCGCCGAGATGCTCGGTGTGGATCTCTTCGCGCCGCATGCGCTCGTAGAGCCGCATCGCCTGCATCATGTCGGCGGCGGTCATGACGTTGTCGACGATCTGCGGGTCCTCCTCGCGCCGGATCGCGCTGTGCACGACGACGAGGATCAGCACGAGCACGGCCGGCAGCAGGTCGATCGAGATCGCGCCCGCCCAGGAGGGGAGGAAGTCGGCGGCGTAGCGAAGCACCGCTGCCGGGCGCGACAGCGGCACGAACCGCTCGGGCCTGACCGGTCTCCGTTGCGAGCACCTGGTCGGCCGCGGTGGCGAGCGCTTTCGACTGCGCGGCGACGGCGCTTGCGACGTTCTCCACCACCGTCTCCTGACGGTTGCGCAAATCCTCCGTGCCGCCATCGGCGACCGGCGCGATGAAGGTGGTGGCGAGGTCGTCGGCGGCGCGGCGCACGGCCGGCGCGACCGAGGTCTGCTGCAGGCTCGCGATGACGCCGGCAAGCGCCACCGCCTCCTCGCCGAACTGGTCGGCGCGGAGCGACACCGGTCCGTTGGCGGAAACAAGCGCGCGCATCCGCGCGATGTGCTGGCCGCCTTCCTCGTAGAGCGTCTTCACCGTCTCGCGCGATTGGGTGATCTCGTCGCCAAGGCCGCGCAGGTCGTTCGACATCTGCGTCAGGAGCTGCACGACCGTGCCGGAGCCCGACGTGCCGGTCAGCGCGCCGGATGCGCGCTCGTCGGACGCGAGCCGCGCGAAGCGCGCCGAGGCGAGCTGGATGTCGGGAAGCAGCGACTGCGCGGCGAGCGCGTTCGAATGCGCCTTGTCGAGTGCGTCGGCATAGCCTTCGGCGGCGCGCGAGAGGTGCTGCTCGATCGCGGCGGAGCCGGCGAGTGCCGCCGCGTTCAGCCACGACGACATCGCCATGATCATGACCGAGCCGAGCACGATCGCGCCGATCAGGGCGTTGCGGTGCGACGCCTGGCGCACATGCGGCATCAGCCGCATCAGGAACGTCCAGAAGGCGTAGATGCCGACGGAGACGGCGGCCGAGTAGATGAAGGCGCCGAGGAAGACGACGGTAGCCGAGCCGTCGAGGAGGTCGCGCACGCCGATATAGGTGTAGACGCCCGATGCGAGGGCGAGCACGGCGAGCGTCACTTTTGCCGTCAGTTCGAGGGCTCCGATTCCCTCGCGCAATGGCCTCGCCATGCACCTCTCCATGCGCGGCGGACGCCGCACTCTGAAGCCCCCTCAACGAGCATCATGGCGGGTCAACTGCGGCATTTCAATGCGCGCGACACGCGGGCGCCTGCGCGAGCGCGCGGAAACCCATTCCGACAATTGAATTTGTTGGAAATCAAGGAGATGCGCGCGGCACCCCCGCAAACTGATCTCAAATGACCCCGTTTCTTTTCCGCTGCCCGCTGACGCGAATGCGGGTCCAAGCGCTTCGCCCGGAGGCTCCAGAGACGGACGCCGACGAGACGAGCGGCACGGACTATATCGGCGTCGAATGCCTGTCCTGCGGCGGCATGCACATGGTCGATCCGACTACGGGAAAAGTGCTCGGGCACGACGACGGGTAGGCGGTCGCCCTGGCAGGTCGTGCGTCGCGCGGCGGCATGGCCCAGCGGGCGTCACGCAGCGGGCGCCGCGGAAGACGCATCTCATGAGGTCAGATCGCCATCTGCGCGCCGATCTCGACCACACGGCCGGTGGGAATCTTAAAATAGCTCGGTCGCGTCGCTCGCGCCGGACGCGAGCACGATGAACAGCCGACCTGCCAGCGCGGCATCTCGGATTTTGCGGCCATTTTGAGCGAGCGCCGAGACAGGTAGAACGACGTTGACATGATATCGAACTGCCATCCCGACTTGCGGGCTATGGCAAGAGCGCTGGAAATGTTCGGCACGTCCATGAATCCGAAACGCAGCACGACTCGGAGGAAACTCTCTCCTAGCGGCTCGATGCGCACGCGCTCCTCCGCCGGGACGTGCGGTGTCTCTGCATATTCGACCGTCAGGACGACATTATGCTCGTGGAGCACCTTGTTGTGCTTGAGGTTGTGCAGCAGTGCGGTCGGCGCGTAGTCTGGATCGCCGGTCAGAAACACGGCGGTGCCGGGCGCGCGGTGCGGGGGCGATCGTTCCAGCATCTCGATCAGCTCGGCCAGCGGCGTTTGCAGCTTGATTGTCTTTGCCGCCAGCACCGCAGTGCCGCGCCGCCACGTATACATCACCGTCACCATGGCCGACCCGAGCAGGAGCGGCATCCAGCCACCTTCGACGACCTTCAAGAGATTGGCGCCGAGGAAGGTCGTGTCCAGCATCAGAAACGGTGCGACCAAGATGCCGGCGGCGATCGGGGACCAGTTCCACACCTTCCAGATCACGATGAAGGCAAGCATCGTCGTGACGACCATCGTGCCGGTGACGGCGATGCCGTAGGCCGACGCCAGCGCATTTGACGAACGGAAGAGGAAGACGAGCAGCAGCACGCCGACCAGCAGAAAGCCGTTCACGCGCGGCATGAAAATCTGGCCGACCAGTGCCTCTGACGTGTGCCGGATCTCGAGCCGCGGCAGCAGACCGAGCTGGATCGCCTGCTGCGTCACGGAATAGGCGCCGGTGATCACCGCCTGGCTGGCGATGACCGTGGCTGCCGTGGCCAGCACGACCATCGGGATCAAGGCCCATTGCGGGTAGAGGAGAAAGAACGGGTTCTCGATCGCCCCCGGATTGTTCAAGCACGAGGGCGCCCTGACCGAGATAGTTGATGGTCAGCGCCGGCAGCGCGACGAAGAGCCATGCGGTACGGATCGGCCCGCGCCCGAAATGACCGAGATCGGCATAGAGCGCCTCTGAGCCGGTCACCACCAGGAACACGGCACCGAGGGTCAGGAGCCCGATGATCCCGTGGTGGATCAGGAACGTCACGCCATAGAACGGATTGAACGCAAAGAGGACGGTGGGCGCTTGCGAGATGTGCCAGATCCCGGCGAGCGCGAGGGCGATGAACCAGACAAGCGTGATGGGTCCGAAGAACGACGCCACGCGCGCCGTCCCGTAGGACTGCACGGAAAACAGCCCGAGCAGGATCGCTGCCGTGATCGGAACGACGTAGGGCTGGAAGGTCGGGGTGATGATCTCGATGCCTTCGATCGCCGATAGCACCGAGAGCGATGGCGTGATGATTGCGTCGCCGTAGAACAGGCCGCCGCTGATGATGCCGAGCAGGATGATGATCGGCGCGCGGCCGCCCATGGCGCGATTGGCGAGCGCCATCAGCGCGAGCGTCCCGCCCTCGCCGTTGTTGTCGGCGCGCAGCAGGATGACGATGTACTTCAGCGTGACGACGAGCAGCAACGCCCAGATGATCAGAGACAGAATGCCGAGGACGCATCGTAGCCCGCAGGATGATTGGGCCCGACCGCCGCCAGCACCGATTCCCGTACGGCATAGAGCGGGCTCGTGCCGATATCGCCGTAGACGACACCGATTGCACCAAGCGTCAGCCCCCAAAAGCCGGCGTGCGGACTGCCCGCAGTCCGAGCGTCTGCTTGCGGCCGAGCGAGCATGCGCTCTCGACCGGATTTGCGGCTCTGAGCCGGCGACTGCAGCACGGCTGGCATCTCAGCGAAGAGCGGTCGTGCGTGACCGCGCGCGGAAGATGGGGCCGGCGTCATAAAGAAACCAGAGCAACGGGAAGGCCGCGATATAGGAATGTTATAGGAATTGGCGGGTGACTATATGATTGAGCTCATGGCCGCCTTGATCGGAAGGTTGGCTCGTGCCACCGCTCGCCGTGCAGGCGGGAGAGCAAGCTTCCCATGCTCGATCGCAACAAAGCCATTTCACGGAGCGCCCCGTTCGCCTTTGCAACGCTGGCGATCGCTGGCGCCGTCGGCGTCGCGTTGCTTCTCTGGCCCTGGATCGGGCTGGAAAACGTCGGTCTTGTTTTCCTCACCGCCATCGTTGGCGTCGCCGTTCAATTCGGCCTGTGGCCGTCGCTTCACGCGAGTGTCGTCGCCTCGCTCTGCTACAATTTCTTTTTCACCGCGCCGTACTACACCTTCACGATCGACGAGCCGAAGGATGTCATCGCGGTCCTGTTCTTCACGGTCATTGCCATCATTGTCTCGAACGTCGCCGCCCGCGCGCGCATCGAAGCGAACGCCGCCACGGCGCGCCTGCGCACGACCGAGCTGCTCTACAGTTTCAGCCGCAAGCTTGCCGGCGGGGGCACGCTCGACGATGTGCTTTGGGCCACCGCCTATCAGACCGCGTTGATGCTGAACGTGCGGGTCGTGCTGCTTCTGCCCGAGAACGGCGCGATCTCCGTGAAGGCAGGCTACCCGCCGGAAGATCGCTTGGACGAACTTGATATGGCAGCCGCCCGATGGGCGTGGGAGCACAAGGAACCTTCGGGACGCGGCACCGACGAGATGCCTGACGCCAAGCGGCTGTTCCTGCCGATGCGCACCGGACGCGCCGCTATAGGCGTCGTCGGAATCGACAGCGAAAAGGACGGCCCGTCGCTGACCTGCCGGCCGAGCGGCGCTTGCTCGACGCTCTGATCGACCAGAGCGCACTAGCAATTGAACGCGTCTACCTCGTCGAGGACATGGAGAGGGTCAAGCGTACGGTCGAGACCGAACGCCTGCGCTCCGCTTTGCTGACCTCGATCTCGCATGATCTGAAGACGCCGCTTGCGGCAGTACTCGGAGCATCCGAAGCGTTGCGCGATCTCTCCGCCAAGCTGACCGACGAACAGAAGGCCGATCTACTTGCAACGGTCATCGACGAATCCGAACGGCTAAACCGCTTCATTGCCAATCTGCTTGATATGACGAGATTGGAGTCAGGTGCGATCGCCCCGAATGCCGCGTTGCAGGATTTGCATGAGGTCATCGGCAGCGTGCTGCGCCGCGCAGAAGAAATCCTCGCCTCACATCGGGTCGAACTCGACCTTGCCAGCGACCTTCCGATGCTGGAGCTGGACGCCGTGCTGTTCGAACAGGTCCTTTTCAATCTCCTCGACAATGCGGTGAAATATGCGCCCGCCGGCACGGTCATAGGCATCCGCAGCCGGCGCGACGACGGGGCCGTGTTGCTGCAGATTGCCGACGAAGGCGAAGGCATTCCAGGTGTCGACCTTGAGCGCATCTTCGACAAGTTCTACCGGGCGCGGAAAGGCGATCAGGTCCGCGCCGGGACCGGTCTGGGTTTGGCGATTTCGCGCGGCTTCATCGAGGCGATGCACGGCACGATCACGGCTGCAAACCGGAGCGACCGCCCAGGCGCCGTATTCACGCTCCGGCTGCCAATCCCGGCCCAGGCCAAGCATTTGGGCGAAGCCGCATGACCTCGGGGCCCCTGAAAGTCCTCGTCGTCGACGACGAGCCCCCCATCCGGAAGCTGCTGCGGATGGGGCTCGGCACGCAGGACTACGAGATTCTGGAAGCGCCGAACGGCAAGACCGCCCTGCAACTCCTCGCGCGGAATCCGGATGTGATCATCCTCGATCTGGGTTTGCCCGACATGCCGGGGCTCGAGCTCCTGCGCGCGATCCGTGCGCGAAACGAGAATGCCGCAGTCGTCATACTGTCGAGCCGCGGCGACGAACTCGGCAAGGTCGAGGCGCTCGATCTTGGCGCCGATGACTACGTTACCAAGCCGTTCGGCATGAGCGAACTGCTCGCGCGTGTGCGGGCGGCCGTACGGCATCAATTGCAGATTCAGGGCGAGCGGCCGATCTTCCAGGTGGGCGATCTTTCAGTCGACCTGGTGCGACGCGTTGTCAAAGCGCGTGACCGCGAGGTGAAGCTTTCTCCCAAAGAGTACGACCTCCTGCGGGTGCTGGTGCAGCACGCGGGCAAGGTTCTTACCCACAAATTCCTGCTGGGCGAGCTGTGGGACCAATCGACCGACACGCAATATTTGCGCGTCTATGTTCGGCAGCTGCGGCAAAAGATCGAGAATGATCCGGAGCGGCCCGAATATGTGCTGACCGAGACGGGCATCGGTTATCGTATTCGGGCGCCAGACTGAGCATTGCCACCGGCAGTGACAGGCGAGCGACGTCGGGTTTCGAAGGCGCGCCCGGGACCTGTCTCTTGGCGGCTGGACGCCGGCCTGCGCGTGGCGAGGTCTCCGAACTCGTGGTGGCTAGCCGGCCCGGCGTCGCCGTTGCCGGCGGCGCGCGATCCGCATCGGGGCGGTGCGCGTCGACTGCGGAGCCCCTGCCGGAAGCGCCGGCCCAGGCTCAGAGGCGGCACGCTCCGCCGCAAGCACCGCAAGCTCGACCCGCAAGAGCGCGGCGAACGCGGCGCGCCGCGTGTCCAGGTGGTCGGTCATTCCCGGAAGCACCTGCTCGAGCGTCCACAACGAAGCCCGCGCGGCGCGGATCAGATTGACGTAGAGCTTCGCGGCGTCGCGCAGGCGCAGACGAAGCGCCTGGGCCGCCAGCATCTGCCCGGCGCGGAGCGCCGCACATTCGCGTTCGATGGAGGAGACGATCACGCCTTCGGCGGCTTCGATAGCCTGGAGAAGCTCTCGCGCCTGTGCCTCGGCCTGCGCCCGGAAACTCGGTACTACGCTGCGCATTCCCGAACGCTGCCACAGCAAGGTTAAAGATCGGCAAATGGCGACTTTCAGCTAACGCGTTAAACTTGCGGCTCTTTTCACAAATCATTCAAACCAATCCGCTTGCAACCGCCGCACCTTCTCCCGTATATGCCCGCGCAACGGGGAGTAAGGGATGCTGTCGACCATGCCGGTGCTGTCTAAGGTAAACGGCTACAGGCCGAGCGACCGCGAGCCGTTCATGAACGAGCGGCAGCGGGAGTACTTCCGAAAGAAGCTGATTCAGTGGAAAGAGGAGATCCTGGCAGAGAGCCGGGAGACGCTTGAGGCCCTGCAGGCCGAGAGCCACAACCACCCGGATTACGCCGACCGCGCGTCCTCGGAGACGGACCGCTCGATCGAGCTTCGCGCCCGCGACCGCCAGCGCAAGCTGATCTCCAAGATCGACGCCGCGCTGAAGCGGCTTGACGACGGTAGCTACGGCTATTGCGAAGAGACAGGCGAGCCGATCAGCCTGAAGCGGCTCGACGCGCGGCCGATCGCGACGCTCTCCATCGAAGCGCAGGAGCGCCACGAACGGCGCGAGCGCGTCTATCGCGACGAGTGAGGCAGCGGCGGCGAGCGCCGCGCGCTCTTCGCGTCCGATGAATCTCGCGAAATTTCCGCGCCACAATCTGACCTTCGGGCCGACCCCGATCGAGAAGCTCGAGCGCCTTTCCGCGCATCTCGGCGGCAAGGTCGAGATCTACGCGAAGCGCGAGGATTGCAATTCCGGGCTCGCCTTCGGCGGCAACAAAGTCCGCAAGATGGAATATCTGGTACCCGATGCGCTGGCGGAGGGTTGCGACACGCTGGTCACCATCGGCGGCATCCAGTCGAATCACACGCGCCAGGTGGCCGCGATCGCCGCGAAGCTCGGCCTGAAATGCCGGCTCGTCCAGGAGAACTGGGTCGATTATCACGACGCTGTCTATGACCGTGTCGGCAATATCCTGATGAGCCGGCTCATGGGCGCGCGCGTCGAGCTCGTCGACGAAGGATTTCGGAATCAACTTCAAGCAAAGCTGGGAAGAAGCGCTCGAAGATGTCCGGCGCGGCGGCGGCAAGCCTTATGCAATTCCGGCCGGCGCCTCCGATCACAAGCTCGGCGGACTTGGCTATGTCGGCTTTGCCGAGGAGGTGCGGGCGCAGGAAGCGGCGCTCGGTTTAAAGTTCGACTACATCTTCGTCTGCTCTGTCACGGGTTCGACGCAGGCCGGGATGGTGGTCGGTTTTGCTGCCGACGACCGGGCGGGAAGGGTGATCGGCATCGACGCCTCCGCCAAGCCGAAGGAAACCTTCGACCAGGTTCTGCGAATCGCCGAGCGCACGGCTGATCTCGTCGATCTCGGCCGCGCCATCACGCGCGACGACGTAGTGCTCGACACCCGCTACGGCGGGCCCTCCTACGGAATTCCTTCCGCCGAGACCAATGAGGCGATCCGGCTTGTCGCCCGGCTGGAAGGCATGATCACCGACCCTGTCTACGAAGGAAAATCGATGCAGGGCATGATCGACATGATCCGCCGCGACGAAATTCCGGCCGGCTCGCGCGTGCTCTACGCCCATCTCGGCGGCGTGCCCGCGATCAACGCCTACAGCTTCCTCTACCGGAACGGCTAATTCGGTGGCGGTCGCCGGGAACATCGTCGAAGCGATGGCCGGGCGCATTCTCGCCGCCGCCGATTCAGGCGATGCGATCCCCCCGATCACCGACGAAAATCCGGATTTCGATCTTGCCGACGCCTATACCGTTTCCGCTGCGATCGTGCGGCGGAGGATCGCCCGCGGGGAGCGGCCGGTCGGTTGGAAGATCGGCTTCACCAACGAGACCATCTGGGACGAATACGGCGTCCACGCTCCGATCTGGGGGCCGATGTACGATTCGACCGCCGCGGCAGACGACGGAACTTGCGCGGTCGGCATGCTGGTTGAGCCACGCATCGAGCCGGAGATCGCGTTTCGCATTTCCACGCCGCCGTCAGCGGAAATGGACGAGAGCGAGCTTCTCGCCTGCGTCGACGCGGTCGCGCACGGTTTTGAGATCGTGCAGTCGGTCTTTCCCGGCTGGCGCTTCAAGGCAGCGGACACTGTCGCCGCCTTCGCGCTCCACGGCCGCTACCGGCACGGACCCTTCGTCAGAATCGCGCCGGACAAGCGCGCCGCATGGCAGGCGGCACTCGTAGACCTCGCCATCGTGCTTTCCCGCGACGGCGTGGAGATGGACCGGGGCGTCGGCCGAAACGTGCTCGGCGGCGGTCCGATGACCGCGCTCCGCCACCTTGTGCGCGGTCTCGCGGCGACGCCCGTCGAGCTCGGGCTCCGCGCCGGCGACATCGTCACGACCGGGACCGTGACGCGCGCCTTTCCGGTGAAGCCCGGCGAAAGCTGGAGCACAAGGATCGAGGGCCTGGCGCTGCCGGGGATGACGCTGAAGATCGTGTAACGCGTCGCCCGTCGCCGGGCGGCCGATGCCTTACCGCCCCTTCGTGTCGCCCGTCAGCTCGCCGAGCAGCCGCGCCATCTCGTCTTCGATGGGATCGGCGGTCTCGCGCCGGCGCGCGTTGAGGCTGATCACCGGCGCCTCCTCGCGGCGCTCTACGGGCGGCGTCTCGCGCGCGGTCTCCGGCGACTGGCTGGCGCTTTGGCGCGCCGGCTCGGCCCGCTCGCGCCTCTCCTGACGCTCGCGGGCCGCCGAACGCTTCCCGCGCTCAGAGTCGCTGCTTTCCGACGTTGCCCGTTCGGCGCGGGCCTCCGCGGCTTCCTGCTCGGCTCGGCGCGGGCTCGGGGCGACGCCCTGGATTTCGCGCGCCAGCGCCTCCTCCAGCCGGTCGGCGAGATCGCCGAGCGTAGCGGAGGACTCGATGGGCTTTGCCGGCGCGGGTTCGCGCCGTGCGGCCGGCGCCTCCGAGCGCAGCGGCTCGAACCGGAGCGCCTGCACGATCTCGTCTTCGATCGAAGCAGGCTCTACCCAGGGAACCTGTGCGGTGGGGAGTTTGCCCGACTCCTCGCGGGCGTTGCTGCGGCTGCTCCGGGTCTGGCGGTCGCTGCTAACCTGCGCGCGCTGCGTGTCGCTTTGCCGCGCGGCTTGCGCCGCCGGCTGAGGCGCCGCCCGACGTTGCGGCGCCGGCTCGCGCCGTATGAGATCGCCCGCGGACGCGCGCGGCGCTGCGCGGGCCGGCTCCTCGCTCCTTGGTGTGAGTGGGGCTCCCAGGGCCTCGCCGTTCCGCCCCGCTGGACGCTGGGTGACCGCGGCGAGCGGGGGGCGCGGCTGAAGCTGCGGCCGCGGCTCCGCGGACGGGCGGGAGCCCGCGCGCGCGGAATCCGAGGCCTTCGGAATGGCGGCGGCAATTGCCGCGTCGAGCGATGCGCCCATTGCCGGGGGAACGCGGGGCGGATTTGCCGCGGAATGCGCGGGCGCCGCCGGCTGCAACGGGTGCGCCGGCGCTGCCCTCGTCCCAGGCGTCTGCGGTCGCATCTTCTTCACGTCGTTTTCGACCACAAGATCCGCCGGCCCGCCGATCACGATCAGATGTTCCACGTCGTCGCAGCGGACGAGGACGAGCTGCCGGTTCTCGTCGATTTCCCTGCTCTCCAGGACGGCAATGCGTCCGCCGCCCGCAATATGGGTTTTGGGGCGACCCCGACCCTTGCCGCGGCGCAAAACGATGACCCGCAGCAGAATCGCGATGAGGCCGATCACGACGACCGCGGCGACGGCGATCAAAGCAATGCGGACCGGGTCGAGTTGCAACATTAAGGTCTCCCTCGCCGCGGCGTTGCGCGGCGCCCAGCGACAATAGACGCAACCGCCCTGGCGTTCAAATTACCTGTCATGCCAAGGCGGTCGGGCGGCGTTGAAAAGCGAATCGCAAGCATACAAGGTGCGGCGGGTCCGGCCGAGCGAATCGGATAGGTTCTCCCGGGGGTCGGTGAAGATGCGGCAAGACGGGTCGGGGGAGGCGGACGGCGTGCGAACCGCTCGCGGACGCTTCGCGTTGGTCACTGGTACTTTTGCTCGTGCTACTTGCAGCGGCAAGCGGCTACCTCTTCCTTCCCAGGCAGGCCGCGGCCCTTCTCGTCTTCGCCTTCGTGGGGATTCTTTCAACAGTCGGCGTGGTGGCGCTCCTCGCCGGGGCCGCCGGCATATTGGGCTGGCGGAACCCGCCGGAGGCGCCGGCCGAATCCAGCGGGCCGGCGCAGGCGCTGCTTGAGAACATGGCGGAGGGCGTGCTGATGACCGCCGCCGACGGTGCGCCGCTATGGGCGAACGCCGCCTATCTGAAGCTGACCGGCGCCGCCAACGATCGCGACCTCCATTCGATCGAGCGCCTCTTCTCCGACAATCCCGATGCCGCCGAAGCCGTGCACAGGCTGGCGGTCGCCGCCGATCGCGGGCGCCGCGCCGCGGAAGAGATTCGCCTGCCCGGCGGCATCGGCGGGCGGGCGAACGGCGCGCGCTGGTATCGCGTGCGGGTCAGTCCGGCGGGCGGAGCCGAAGCGCGGATCGGCTGGCTCGTCGCCGACATCACGCGCGAGCGCGAGCACCAGGAGAACATCTTCCAGGAGCTCCAGAACGCCATCGACTATCTCGACCATGCGCCGGCCGGCTTCTTCTCGCTCGAGCCCGATGGGCGCATCCGCTACATGAACGCCACGCTCGCCGAATGGATCGGCATCGATCTCGCCGAGTTCGAGCCCGGCGCCGCGCAGATTCGCGACATCGTGACTGTCGAGGGGCTCTCCGTCTTGCAGGCTGTCAATCCAAACCGTCGCGAAGCGGAGACGCTCAACGTCGACCTTGTGCGCACCGACGGGACGCGGCTGCCCGTCCGCTTGATCCACCGCGTGCCGGTCGCCCCCGACGGCACCATCGGTGCCTCGCGCACCCTCGTCCTCGACCTGCGGCCGGGCGATGACCGCGAGGCCGGACGCATCGCCGAGATGCGTTTTGCGCGCTTCTTCAACAACACGCCGATGGCGATCGCCTCGGTCGACAGGGAAGGGCGGATCGCGCTCACCAACGCGCGCTTCGTGATGCTCTTCGGCAAGAAAGGCGCGGCCGGCCGTAAGCTTGCCGAGCTCGTGCAGGAATCGGATCGCGCTGGCCTCGCCGCGGCGATCAGCGCGGCGGTCGCCGGCCAGAGCGCAATTCCTGCCATCGACGCCGCGCTTGCCGATGTCCCCGACCAGAGCGCGCGCTTCTTCGTCTCGCCGATTCTGGAAAGCGACGAGAGCGAGGACGCCGCCGTGATCTATGCGCTCGAGACGACCGAGCAGCGCGCGCTCGAATCGCAGTTCGCGCAGAGCCAGAAGATGCAGGCGGTCGGTCAGCTCGCCGGCGGCATCGCGCACGACTTCAACAACATGCTGACCGCGATCATCGGCTTCTCCGATCTTCTTCTCACCTCGCACCGGCCGACCGACCCGTCCTTCCAGGACATCATGAACATCAAGCAGAACGCCAACCGCGCGGCCGGGCTCGTTCGCCAGCTGCTCGCGTTCTCGCGCCGCCAGACGCTGAGGCCCACCGTCATCGACCTCGACGCGGCGCTCTCCGACATCTCGGTGTTGTTGGCGCGCCTTCTCGGCGAGACGATCGAGCTGGACGTGAATCACGGGCGCGACGTGTGGCCGATCAAGGCGGACCTGAACCAGCTCGAGCAGGTGATCGTGAACCTCGCCGTCAACGCGCGCGACGCGATGCCCGACGGCGGCAAGCTCAAGATCCGCACTGCCAACGTGACCGCTGCCGAGAGCCGCAAGTTCAAGGAGCAAGGGTTCAGGCCGGGTGACTACGTGCTGCTTGAGGTCGCCGATACAGGCGGCGGTATGACGCCGGAAGTGAAGGGGAAGATTTTCGAGCCGTTCTTTTCCACCAAGGAGGTGGGGAAGGGGACCGGCCTCGGCCTTTCCACCGTCTACGGCATCGTCAAGCAGACCGGCGGCTATGTCTACGTCGACTCAAGGCCCGGCGCTGGCGCAACCTTCCGCATTCTTCTGCCGCGCCACGAGCTTGAGCCGGAGGAGCAGAAGCGCGGCGAGACGCTCCCGGCGGGTCCGGCCGACCTTACCGGCAGCGCGCGCATCCTGCTGGTGGAGGACGAGGAGGCGGTCCGCGCCTTTGCCGGCCGGGCGCTCGAGGCGCGCGGCTACACGGTCTACCAGGCTGCCTCCGGACCGGAGGCGCTCGATCTGATCGCTGGCCTTTCCGAGCCTGTCGACCTCGTGATTTCCGACGTCGTCATGCCGGGCATGGATGGACCGACGCTGCTGCGCGAGCTTCGCCGCCGCCAGCCGGACCTGAAGATTATTTTCGTCTCCGGCTATGCGGAGGACGCCTTCGAGCGGCACCTGCCGAAGGACGAGAAAAGCTTCCAGTTCCTGCCAAAACCGTTCTCGCTGAAAGAGCTAGCGACGACGGTGAAGGCAACGCTCGAAGGCTAGGCGACTACCCCCCGCTTCCCCAGGCGCGGCAGATTAAGGCGCCGCGTTAACAAATGCTTTGTCCTCTCCGGGAGATTGTGTGCCCGGGGTGATTTCCGGTCAGGGGTGTGCTCGTGGGTTTGGACGCCGGGACGCTTGTCGCTGCGCTGGTCGTCGTCTGCACCGTTCTCGCAGGTCTTCTTGCTCTGACCTGGAAGCAGAACCGCAGCGTGCCAGCGTTCGGCGCATGGATGTTCTGCTTCATCCTCTGTGCCGTCGCCGCTGCGATCCTCGGTGCGCGCGACCGGCTCCCCGTCCTCCTTGCCGTCGACATCGCCAACACGTTTCGCCTTCTCGCTTACGGGCTGGCCTGGCAGGGCGCGCGCTATTTCACCGGCCAAAAGGCGAATTGGCCGCTGACCCTCGCACCCTCGCTCCTGTGGATCGCGGCCTTTTGGCTGATCCTCCCGAACGGGGATGTCCGCGCGCGGATACTCGTCGCGGCTCCGATGGCCGCAGCTTACGCCTACGCGATGGCCGCTGAGCTGTGGCGAGGCGCGCCGCGGCGCTGGGGGATCATGCGTCTCGCCGCGACGGTCGCCGCGATGCAGGGCACCGTGCTTTTGGCTCGCTTCGTTTTCGCGGCGCTCATGCAGGAATCCTCCTCGCGGGCCGACTTCAGCATCGCCGCGCCGCTCCATCCGATCAACATGCTTGAGGCGATCGCCGCTGCCGTCGCCTTCGCGTTCCTGCTTCTTTCCATCACCAAGGAGGCGATCGGCGAGCAGCATAAGGAGGCGGCGCTGCGCGATCCGCTGACCGGCGTCAGCAACCGCCGCGGATTCTCCGACGAAGTCGGTCGGATACTCGCTCGTGCCGCACGCAACGGCTCATGGACTGCGCTTGTCCTGATCGATCTCGATCGGTTCAAGGCCGTCAACGACGCCTGGGGTCACCCCGCCGGCGACCGCCTTCTGAAGGCGCTGACCGAGACAGCGTTGGCGGTCATGCGTCCTGGCGATGTGCTGGGGCGGCTTGGCGGCGACGAGTTCGCGATCGCGCTTGCCGACAGCCGGATCGATCAGGCGCTGGTGCTGGCGGAGCGCGCCAGGCGCGCCGTGGATGCGATGAAGATCGAAAGTGCCGGCGGTGAGATACGCTTCACGGTGAGCATCGGAGTTGCGAGCCGGCGCGGGGCGCATTCGCTCGACTCGTTGTTTAGCGAGGCGGACGCGGCCCTCTATCGCGCGAAGGCCAGCGGCGGCAACCGCGTCGAGTTTTCCTCTCAGCCGCGCTCGGACGGCGAGCGCGACACGCTCCGCGACAGGGAGAGGGTGCGGCGCGTCGCATGAGCGACGGCAGATCTGCTACCCCCAGGTTCCTGCTCTGGCGATTGGCGGCCCGGCCGAGACCGGTGGGACCGTTGGCGCGGACCCGAAAAGGATCAAGGAAACAGCATAGGTTCGGCATTTGTTCTTGACAATCCCGAGAACAAAAGAGATACATATCCACCGCTGGCGGCTGTGGGCCGCCACCTTCCGAAGTCGATTGGGGGATGCCATGGTAGCGCCGCTGCGAGTTGTCGAAAACAGGGACGGGATGGACAAGACGAAGGCGCTCGACGCTGCGCTCTCCCAGATCGAGCGGGCCTTCGGCAAAGGCTCCATCATGCGGCTCGGGCAGGACGGCAAGGTGGTGGAGATCGCCACCATCCCGACCGGCTCGCTCGGCCTCGACATCGCGCTCGGCGTCGGCGGACTTCCCCGCGGCCGCGTCGTGGAGATTTACGGCCCGGAATCGTCCGGCAAGACGACGCTTGCCCTGCACGCCGTGGCCGAGGCGCAGAAGCGCGGCGGCATCTGCGCCTTCATCGACGCGGAGCACGCGCTCGATCCCGCCTATGCCCGGAAGCTCGGCGTCAAGCTCGACGACCTTCTGATCTCGCAGCCCGACACCGGCGAGCAGGCGCTTGAGATTTGCGATACGCTGGTGCGCTCCGGCGCAGTCGACATTCTAGTGGTCGATTCGGTTGCGGCCTTGACGCCGCGTGCAGAACTTGAGGGCGAGATGGGCGACCAACTCCCCGGCCTGCACGCCCGGCTGATGAGCCAGGCGCTCCGCAAGCTCACCGGCTCGATCTCGCGCTCCAACACGATGGTGGTCTTCATCAACCAGATTCGCATGAAGATCGGCGTCATGTTCGGCAGCCCGGAGACGACGACGGGCGGCAACGCGCTGAAGTTCTACGCCTCCGTCCGCCTCGACATCCGCCGCATCGGCCAGATCAAGGAGCGCGACGAGGTGGTCGGCAACCAGACGCGCGTGAAGGTCGTCAAGAACAAGCTCGCGCCGCCCTTCCGGCAGGTCGAGTTCGACATCATGTATGGCGAAGGTATCTCCAAGACCGGCGAGCTGATCGACCTTGGCGTCAAGGCGGGCATCGTGGAGAAGTCCGGCGCCTGGTTCTCCTACGACAGCCAGCGCCTCGGCCAGGGCCGCGAGAACGCCAAGCAGTTCCTCAAGGAAAATCCCGACATGGCGGCGGCGATCGAGCTTGCGATCCGCCAGAATGCCGGCGTCGTGGCGAGCCAGCTCGAAGGCGGCGACGTGGACGACGCTGAAGCTGCGGAGGGGTAAGGATCGCCGGCCGCGAGGTCAGATATCCTTGCCCGCCGGCTTCGGCGGCTCGATCAGAAGGGCGCGCTCGGCGAGGAAGGGGTTGATCTCAACCGCTTTCTTCAGCACCGATTGCGCTACCTCCACGCGGCCGAAGCGCATCAGGATCAGCACCTCGCCGGAGAGCGCGCCGAAATGCTTCGGCTCGAGCTCAAGCACGCGCTCGATGTCGGCGAGCGAGCCGTCGAAATCCTCCGCCATGTAGCGCAGCGTGGCGCGCTGGTTCCATGCCTCCGCCCAGTCGGGCGTAAGCGCGACGAGCTTGTCGAGAATGGCGATTGCGCCGGAGAGATCGTAGACTTGGCGACGCTCCATCGCCTCGCTCATCAGCGTGCCTGCCTCTGGCGTTGGGCGGACGGAACCAGAATCGCCATATCTGATCGGCGATTGTGCGCGCCTCCTCCTCGCTCTTCGCCGCCGCGAGTGCGTCGAAGAGACGGCTGCGCTCCTCCGCGCGCTGCGCCGGATCGCCTTGCAGCGTGAGCCCGTGCTCCGCGTCCGTCCCGCCCGTGGCGGCCGGCGCGAGCGTCGCGAGCGGCAGTGCGGCAAGGAGCGCGGCGCCGAGAGCTGCTTCAATCCTGAGAATTGCCCGCATGCGGTTCTCCAATATCCTGGAGTCGGCCGAGGCTAGCGCGGAAGCGCGGCCGCGGACATAAGCCAGCGTCTCGCCTTCCTTCAAAGGTCCGTTATTGCCGCGTTCCGTTATCGCGGGCGGCGGTCCTCACGCGCCCCTTGCTGGACAGTCTCCATGCCCCCAGTCTAAATGCCGCGGCTTCCGCCGCGTCCCGCGGCTTTTCCAAGCGTCTTGAAGATGGCGAGCGTCAACGAAATCCGCACTGCAGTTCCTGGACTACTTCGCCCGCGAGGGGCACGAACGCGTGGCGTCCGGGCCGCTCGTCCCGCGCAACGACCCGACGCTGATATTCACCAATGCCGGCATGGTCCAGTTCAAGGACTATTTCACCGGCAAAGCGAAGCCGCCTTACCCGCGCGCGGTCACCGCGCAGAAGGTCGTGCGCGCCGGCGGCAAGCACAACGACCTCGACAATGTCGGCTACACCGCGCGCCACCACACCTTCTTCGAGATGCTCGGCAACTTCTCCTTCGGGGACTACTTCAAGGAGCGTGCAATCGAGCTCGCCTGGAACCTCGTCACCAAGGAGTTCGGTCTTTCGAAGGACCGGCTCTGGGTGACGGTCTATCCGAGCGACGACGTGGCGCGCGGTCTTTGGAAGAAGATCGCCGGCCTGCCGGACGAGCGAATCGTCGGGCATGAGGAAAATCTCTGGGCCATGGGCCCGATCGGCCCGTGCGGCTATTGCTCGGAGATCTTCTACGATCAGGGCGAGGCGGTCATCGGCGGCCCGCCGGGCTCGACGGAGGAAGACGGCGATCGCTTCCTGGAGTTCTGGAACCTCGTCTTCATGCAGTTCGAGCAGGTCGACGAGGCGACGCGGATCGATCTGCCCAAGCCTTCCATCGATACCGGCATGGGGCTTGAGCGCATCACCGCCATCCTGCAGGGCGTCACCAACAACTTCGACATCGATCTCTTCAAGACGCTGATCGCGAGCGTCCACGAGCATGTCGGCCGTCCGAGCGGGGCGATCAACCAGGCGAGCCCGCGCGTCATCGCCGATCACCTGCGCGCCACGAGCTTCCTGATCGCCGACGGCGTGCTGCCGTCGAACGAAGGGCGCGGCTATGTGCTTCGCCGCATCATGCGCCGCGCCATGCGCCACGCGCATCTCTCTGGGCGCCTCGGAGCCGGCGATCTTCAGGCTCGTGCCGACGCTCGTTCACGAGATGGGGCAGGCCTATCCCGAGCTCGGCCGCGCCGAGGGCCTGATCACCGAGACGCTGCGGCTCGAGGAAGGCCGCTTCCAGAAGACGCTCGCGCGTGGCCTCTCGCTGCTCGAGGAGGCGGCCGGCGGCCTCAACAAGGGCGACACCCTCGACGGCGAGACCGCCTTCAAGCTCTACGACACCTACGGTTTCCCGCTCGATCTGACGCAGGACGCGCTGAAGGTCCGCGGCATCGGCGTCGACATCACGAGCTTCACCGACGCGATGGAGCGCCAGCGCGCCGAGGCGCGGAAGAAGCTGGGCCGGCTCCGGCGAGGCGGCGACGGAGAGCGTGTGGCTCGCGCTCCGCGACCGCTTCGGCGCAACGGAATTCCTCGGCTACGCGGCCGGAGGCCGCCGAAGGCGCAGGTGCTGGCGCTCGTCAAGGACGGCGCGGAGGTCGAGCAGCTCGGCGAGGGCGAAGAGGGCGCGATCGTCGTCAACCAGACGCCCTTCTACGGCGAGTCGGGCGGCCAGGTCGGCGACACCGGCGTGATCGTCTCGGAGAACGGCGCGCGCTTCCGCGTTACCGACACGCAGAAGAAGGCCGACGGGCTCTTCGTTCATCTCGGCAAGGTCGAGCATGGCGGCTTCGTGCCGGGGCAGGCGGTCAAGCTCGCAATCGACAGCGCACGGCAGAACGGCGATCCGCGCCAACCATTCCGCGACGCATCTTCTCCACGCGGCGCTTCGCACGAAGCTTGGCACCCATGTCGCGCAGAAGGGCTCGCTCGTCGCGCCGGACCGGCTGCGCTTCGACTTCTCGCATCCGAAGCCGATGTCGGAGGCGGAGATGGCGGCGGTCGAAGACATCGCGAACGCCGTCGTGCTGCAGGACGCGCCGGTCGAGACGCGGCTCATGGATCGCGACGGCGCCATCCAGTCGGGCGCGATGGCGCTCTTCGGCGAGAAATACGGCGACGAGGTGCGCGTCGTCTCGATGGGGAAGGACGGCTGCCGGCGAGAATGCCGGCAAGACCTATTCGGTGGAGCTTTGCGGCGGCACGCATGTCGGCCGCACCGGCGAGATCGGGCTTGTCACGCTGGTCGGCGAGGCGGCGGTCGCCGCCGGCGTCAGGCGCGTCGAGGCGCTGACCGGCGCGGCGGCGCGCCATCATCTCGCGGAGCAGGACAAGCGCCTGCGCGAGATCGCCGGCCGGCTGAAGGTCAGGCCGGACGAGACGGTCGCCCGCGTCGATGCGCTGGTCGAGGAGCGGCGGCGGCTTGAGCGCGAGCTGGCCGATGCGAAGAAGAAGCTCGCCATGGGCGGCGGCGGCGCGGCCGAGCCGGCGATGCAGCAGATCGGCGCGATCAACGTGCTAGCGCGCGCAGTCGAAGGCGTCGCGCCGAAGGACCTTCGCGGCCTCGTCGACCAGGGCAAGCGTCAGGTCGGCTCCGGCGTCGTTGCCATTGTCGGCGTCAACGACGGCAAGGCGGGCCTCGTCGTCGGCGTCACCGACGATCTGACCGACAGGATCAGCGCCGTCGATCTCGCGCGCGTCGGCTCTGTCGCGCTCGGCGGGACCGGCGGCGGCGGTCGGCCGGACCTGGCGCAGGCGGGCGGGCCGAACGCCGACGCGGCCGAAGCCGCGCTTAAAGCGATCACCGGACGGATCGAAGAGATCGGCCGCCTGAGTCGGCTCAGCCGGCTTCGCTCAGATCGGCGCCTGGGCGTCCGGCATCGGATTGCCGTCGCAGATCTCCGGCGCTGTCGGCAGCCGGCTGTAAGCGCCGGCGCGCTTGCTGCATCGCAACGAGCTGCACCGTTCGTCGAAGAGCAGCGCGACGGTTTCGCTCGGCGCGCCGGCGTGCGCCGGGGATGTCGCGCATGCCGACCTCCATGTCGCCTGCCCGTCGGGCTGAAGCATGAAGGCGACGACGTGGACGCCGCGGACGCAGCGTCTGTTGCTCGCCGGCGGCCCGCCGTAGAGGAGCTTCGAGGCGCAGGCGTCGCCCTCGAAGCGCGCGTGCGCGAAGGTCGACATGCTCGCCGCCCGAGACGACCATCGGCGGGCCGCTCGGCCGGTCACGAGATCGGGGCCCGCATAGCCGGCGGCAAGCGCCAGCCCGAGGACCGGAAAGACGCGATACCGAAGAGGACGCGAATCATCGCTGTACCTCGCTCGCGCACATCCTTACCGCTTTGTAGCCGCAAGAAAGCGGCGCGCGTATGGCGCTGCGGCTAGTCCAAGTCTGGTAGCTCATTGCCTTTTTGCAGGTTCGTCGTCGACCTTGTCGAGGAACCCGGTCGTGGAGAGCCACGGCTGGTCGGGTCCGACGAGGAGCGCCAGGTCCTTGGTCATGAAGCCGCTCCTCGATGGTGCGCGACCGTCACCTTCTCAAGCGTCTCGGCGAAGCGGATCAGCGCGTCGTTGCCGTCGAGCTTGCCGCGATGCGCGAGGCCGCGCGTCCACGCGAAGATCGAGGCGGCGGAGTTGGTGGAGGTCTCCTTGCCTTGCTGATGCAGGCGGTAGTGGCGCGTCACCGTGCCGTGCGCGGCCTCCGCTTCCACGGTCTTGCCGTCCGGCGTCATCAGCACCGAGGTCATCAGCCCGAGCGAGCCGAAGCCCTGCGCCACGGTGTCGGACTGCACGTCGCCGTCATAGTTCTTGCAGGCCCAGACGTAGCCGCCCGACCATTTCAGCGCGGCGGCCACCATGTCGTCGATCAGCCGGTGCTCGTAGGTGAGCTTGCGCTTGTCGTACTCCGCCTTGAACTCGGCGTCGAAGACTCTCCTGGAAGAGGTCCTTGAAGCGCCCGTCATAGGCCTTGAGGATGGTGTTCTTGGTGGAGAGGTAGACAGGGTAGTTGCGCGCCAGCCCGTAGTTCAGCGAGGCGCGGGCGAAGTCGCGGATCGAATCGTCGAGGTTGTACATCGCCATGGCGACGCCGGAGCCCGGCGCCTTGAACACCTCCTTCTCGATCACCTTGCCGTCCTCGCCGACGAACTTGATCGTGAGCGTGCCCTTGCCGGGAAAGCGGAAGTCGGTGGCGCGGTACTGGTCGCCATAGGCGTGGCGGCCGATGATGATCGGCTTGGTCCAGCCCGGCACCAGCCGCGGCACGTTGCGGCAGATGATCGGCTCGCGGAAGATGACGCCGCCGAGGATGTTGCGGATGGTGCCGTTCGGCGACTTCCACATCTCCTTCAGGCCGAATTCCTTCACCCGCGCCTCGTCGGGCGTGATCGTCGCGCATTTCACGCCGACGCCGACCTTCTTGATGGCGTTCGCCGCGTCGATCGTGACCTGGTCGTTGGTGGCGTCGCGATGCTCGACGCTGAGATCGAAATATTGGAGCTCGACGTCGAGATAGGGGTGGATCAGCTTGTCCTTGATGAGCTGCCAGATGATGCGGGTCATCTCGTCGCCGTCGAGTTCGACGACCGGGTTGGCGACCTTGATCTTCGGCATCAACGAAAGCCTTTCATGCTGGACATGCGCGCGGGGCGCGCGCGGGGAGGGTCCGCGCCCTATAGCAAAGGCCGGGCCGCCCGCCAACCGGCGCGGATGCGCGTTCTAGCGCGATTTTGCTGGGGCTTTCGCCGGGCGGCTCTTCGACCGCTTTCTTGCGCTTTCGGCCTTCTTCGGCTTCGCGACCTTCGGCGGCAGCGTGTCGACGAAGGCGCGGGCGCGCCCGACCCAGGCGCCGAGATCCTTGTCGCTTGCAGTTCCCTCCGGCGCGACGAAGATGAAGCCCTGCATCGTCCGTGCCGCCCATCTCCATCGGGCGCGCATGCGGACGGGCGAGCGCGGCCCTGTGCCCGTCCTTGCCGACGCGCACGAGCAGGCCCTGCTTTGAGGCGCCCACCACCATGTTCCCGGAAAGCATGAAGCAGGTGCCGCCGAACATCTTCTGCTCGGTCACGGCCTCGCCAGTCAGGATCGTCCTCAGACGTTGGCGAGTTCGGCGTCATGCTCTGCGCAGATGCCCAGGCGCCGCGCGTTCGTCACGGGGCGGCGTCGCGAGTGGATCACGGAATCATCCGCGCTTCAATCGCTGACTGCTGGCCTCGCGTCGACAATCGCATCGCCGGGGGAGGCGAAACGCGCCGCGATGCGCTAGAGAACCGGGCGCGCCGCGTTGGCGCCCGGAGGAGTCCATGGCCGAGGACGAGCAAGGCGAAATCGAGCGGAAGGCCGCCCGCCGTCGTCCTCGTCGAGCCGCAGATGGGGGAGAACATCGGCGCGGCGGCGCGGGCGATGGCGAATTTCGGGCTGACCGACCTGCGCCTCGTGCGGCCGCGCGACGGCTGGCCGAGCAAGAAGGCGCGCGCGGCGGCGAGCGGCGCGACCGGCATCGTCGACGACGTGCGCGTCTTCGATTCCGCCGAGGAGGCGATCGCCGACCTGAACTTCGTCTTCGCCACGACGCGCACGCACGCGCGACCTGCCGAAGGAGGTCATCGGCCCGCGCGAGGCGGCAAGCGAGCTGCGGAACCGCGCGGCCGCCGGCGAGGCTTGCGGCCTGCTCTTCGGGCGCGAGCGCTGGGGTCTGACCAACGAGGAGATCGGGCTCGCCGACGCGATCGTCACCTTTCCCGTCAACCCGAAATTCGCCTCGCTCAACATCGCGCAGGCGGTGCTGCTCGTCGAGCTACGAATGGCTCACGGCTGGCCTCGACGGCGCGCTGCCGACGCGCGACGCTTTGCCGGAGATCGCGCTGACGCCGGCGCCGAAGGAGCATCTCCTCGGCCTGATACGACATCTCGAGATGGCGCTTGAGCCGACCGGCTATTTCCGCACCGAGGACATGAAGCCGACCATGGTGCAGAACCTTCGCGCCATCTTGCAGCGCGCCGGCTTCACGCGCGACGAGATCGACGTGCTGCACGGCGTAATCGGCGCCTTGGAGCGCAAGAAGCCCGGGGGCGAGGCTCGCATGAGTGACGGCGGGCCGGTCCTTGTCTTCGATTCCGGCATCGGCGGGCTCTCGGTGCTGCGCGCCATCCGCGACGGAGATGCCCGACATCCGCGTCGTCTATGTCGCCGACGACGCGGCGTTCCCCTACGGCGCGTGGGAGGAGCGGGCGCTCAGCGACCACATTGTCGCGCTGATGGGCGAATTGATCGCCAACGCACGATCCGGCGGCCGTCGTCATCGCCTGCAACACCGCGTCGACGCTCGTGCTGCCGCCGCTGCGCGAGCGCTACGATCGTTCCCTTCGTCGGCACGGTCCCGGCGGTGAAGCCGGCGGCGGAGCAGACGCAAAGCGGCATCGTCGCGGTGCTCGCGACGCCCGGCACCATGAAGCGCGACTACACGCGCGAGCTGATCAAGAGCTTTGGGCAGGCCTGCCACGTGCGGCTCGTCGGCGCGCCGGCGCTTGCGGGGATCGCCGAGGCGCGGATGCGCGGCGAGCCCTTCGAGCTCGACGAGATCGCCGAGCAGATCGCGCCCTGCTTCGAGGAGATCGACGGAAGGCGCACCGACATCGTGGTGCTCGCCTGCACGCACTATCCCTTCCTCGCCGACGTGATGGCGGAGATCGCACCCTGGCCGGTCACCTGGCTCGACCCGGCGCCGGCGATCGCCCGGCGGCTCGCCAGCGTGCTGGAGGGGCGGGCGGTCGCGCGGCGGAGGGCGGAGCTTCTCGCTCTTCACGTCCGGAGGCGCCCAGTCGCAATCCTGCGGAAGCTCCTCGAGCGAGCACGGGGTTCCGCTTGCGGACCTGCGATCGACGGCCTGCGCCGGCCGGGCGCCAAATTTGACATCCCGGCGCAAAAACCCTAGTTGAGCGCCACGCCTGCGGCTTCGCCGCAGGCGTTTACGCTCCCGTGGGGTTCTTCCGAAAATCCGGAAATGGCGCGCTCCGCCAACCCCTGTCGGCCGCAGGTCTTATGGCCAGCGGCAGAGGATGGGCGCGTTTCGTGAACCGCGAAACGGTAAGGATTGACGCATGAGCAAAAGGAACGCGGCGAAATACAAGCTCGACCGCCGCATGGGCGAGAACGTCTGGGGCCGCCCGAAGAGCCCCGTCAACAAACGCGAATACGGCCCCGGCCAGCACGGCCAGCGGCGCAAGCAAAAGCTCTCCGACTTCGGCACGCAGCTGAAGGCGAAGCAGAAGCTGAAGGGCTACTACGCCAACATCTCCGAGCGCCAGTTCCGCAAGACCTACGAAGAGGCGGCGCGCATGAAGGGCGACACCTCGGAGAACCTGATCGGGCTGCTCGAATCGCGCCTCGACGCGATCGTCTATCGCGCCAAGTTCGTGCCGACGCCGTTCGCGGCGCGGCAGTTCGTGAACCACGGCCATATCCGCGTGAACGGCAAGCGCGTCACCATCCCGAGCTACCGTTGCAAGATCGGCGACGTGATCGAGGTGCGCGAGAAGTCGAAGCAGCTCGGCCTGGTGCTGGAATTGGTCGATCTCGCGGAGCGCGACGTTCCGGACTACGTCGAGGTGGACCACGGCAAGATGACGGCGCGCTATCTGCGCCAGCCGGCCTTCGCCGACGTGCCCTATCCGGTGATCATGGAACCGAACCAGGTCGTCGAGTTCTATTCGCGCTAGCGCCGCGTTTCGGACGCGAGTTTACCAAACACCCGCCCTATCAGGCGGGTGTTTCGCTTTCTCGGGTATGGTGACGCCATGATCACGCGTCGACAATTCATGACCGGGCTCCTGGGCGGCGCCGCGCTCGTCGGCGGCCTGGGCGGCTACGCCTTCGGCGTTGAGCCGCGCTTCCGCCTCGTCGTGACCGAATGGGAGCTTGAGGCGCCGCGCTGGACCTACGACCGGCCGCTTCGGATCGTCATGGTCGCCGACATCCACGCCTGCCGCCCCTGGATGCCGCCCGAGCGCATCCGCGAGATCGTCGCGACGGCGAACGGCCTTGGCGGCGACATCATCGTGGTGCTCGGCGATTTCGTCTCCGGAATCAGCCGGCGGTTTCACGCCGGTCGTGTCCCGGCCTCGGAGTGGGGACCGCCGCTCGCGGCGCTGAAAGCGCCGCTCGGCGTGCATGCGATCCTCGGCAATCACGACTGGTGGACCGACCCCGAGGCTGTGAAAGCAGCGCTCGGGGCGGCCGGCATTCCGGTCTACCAGAACCGCGCCGTGAAGATCGGCGGCGCGACTCCGTTCTGGCTCGCCGGCACCGACAGCATCGTCGCGCATCCGCTCGGCGGCGGACGTTTCGCCGGCGAAGACGACCTGCCGGGGACGCTTGCGCAGATCATCGACGACGCGCCCGCGGTGCACCTCGCGCACGAGCCGGACATCTTCGTTGACGTGCCCGATCGCTTCGCCGTCACGCTTTCGGGCCACACGCACGGCGGCCAAGTGTGGCTCCCGTTCTTCGGCCGGCCGGTCGTCCCCTCCGCCTACGGCGAGCGTTTCGCCTATGGCCATGTCCACGAAGATGGGCGCGACCTCGTCGTCTCCGCCGGGCTCGGCTGCTCGATCGTGCCGGTGCGATTCGGCGTCCCGCCGGAGATCACCGTGGTGACGCTGCGAAAGCCCGGCCCGGCAAAGGGTTCCACCGCGGTCTGAGCGCGAAGATCGCGCGCAACATCGCCGGGCTTTCGCTATTCGGCAGGCGCCATCCGTCCGAACAGCCGGCCGCGTTCCGTCAGCGCGATGACGGCGAAGCTTGCAAGCGACATCGCCAGGAATCCGAGGCTGAGCGGCAGCACGGTCCCGTTGATAGGCGAGGCCGATGAAGCGCGCCGAGGATGCCGCCGAGGACGGTCTGCACCGAACTCACCACCGAAGACGCCGTGCCCGCCACGTGGCCGAGCGGGTCCATGGCGAGCGCATTGAAGTTGGTGCCGATGAACGCGAAGCATGCCGAACCATAGAAGTTGGCGCCGTAGAAGACCCAGAACGGCACGTGGCCCTCGTCAACGAGCGCGATGAGGCAAAGGAGCGCGGAAATCAGCGGCGAAGGCGGCGAGCGCGCCGTGCGAAAGAAGCCGCATCCCGAGGCGCTCGACAAGGCGCGAGTTCGTGAACGACGCGACGGCGATGAGGACCGCGCCGCTCGAGAACGCGACGGGAAAGAGCGCGCCGAGGTGGTAGATCTCCTGGAAGATCTGCTGCGCGGAGTTCAGATAGGCGAAGAGGCAGCCGAAGATCAGCCCGGAGGCCAGCGCGTAGCCGGACGCAACGCGGTTCGAGACGCACGATGCGGAACGCCTCGAGCATCGGTCCGATGCGAAGCTCGCGCCGATCTGCGTCGGCGAGCGTCTCCGGCAGGCGCAGCGAGCACCAGACCGTCATCATCAAGCCCGAAGAGCGCGATGAAGCCGAGGATCGCGCGCCATCCCGAGACCATCAGGATGATCTGCCCGATGCCCGGCGCGATGATCGGCACCCCCATGAACACCATCATGGCCAGCGACATGACGCTCGCCATGCGCCGGCCGCCGAACGTGTCGCGGATGACGGACATCGCGATGACGCGCGTTGCGCCGGCACCGAAGCCCTGCAGGCCGCGCATGGCGAGGAGCATGGGGAAATTGCCGGAGAACGCCGCGCCGGTGCAGCCGATGACGTAGATGACAAGCCCGAAGATCAGCACCGGGCGCCTGCCGAAATGGTCCGATATCGTGCCGTAGACGAGCTGCGACAGCCCGAAGACGGCGATATAGGCGGTGAGCGGAAGCTGCCGCGTGTTCTCGTCGGCGACGTCGAGGCTTGCACCGATCTGCTGCAACGCCGGGAGGATCACGTCGATGGCCATGGCGTTGAGCGCCATGAGAAGCGCCACGATGGTGACGAACTCCCAATAAGGCAGGCGCGCGGCGCGCGGCTTGGCCGGATTCTCAGTCATCGAATTCCCGTCTCAAGAAGCGGCGCGGAGCGCGCGCTGCCGGCGCGGATCCGAGAATGCCTCCGCGGCTCGGACGAAGTGGATGGAGTGCTTGCGGATTCGCAGTTACGACTAAATGAACGCGTCGTCCACCGGCAGCCCGGCCGATTTGCCAGTCGACGAGGCCGCCGAGGTTGAAAACTTCGCGGTAGCCGAATTCCAGAAGCTTGTTCCCGGCGAACTCGGAGCGCTTGCCGGAGGCGCAATAGAGGATGACCGTCTTCTCCTGGCGAAGCGCCGCCTCGCGCTCCGGCGACGCTGGATCCGTCTTCGCCAGGAATTCGGCGAGCGGAATGTTGATTGCGCCCGGCACTCTGCCGCTCGCCCTGATCTCGGCGGGCTCGCGCACGTCGATCACCACGGCCTCGCCGCGGTCGATCAACGCCTTCGCGTCGTCGGCGTCGATACGCTCAACGCGTCCGGCCATGGAACTCCGCTCGGTGAGCCGGCGTCAGGCCGCGGCGAGAACGCCCTTCTCCTCGAACAGGCCCTTCAGCTCGCCGGCCTGGAACATCTCGCGCATGATGTCGGCGCCGCCGACGAACTCGCCCTTCACGTAGAGCTGCGGAATGGTCGGCCAGTCGGAGAAGGTCTTGATGCCCTGCCGAAGCTCGTCGGATTCGAGCACGTTGATGCCCGAATAGCCGACGCCCAGATAGTCGAGGATCTGCACGACCTGGCCGGAGAACCCGCACTGCGGAAACGTCGGCGTGCCCTTCATGAAGAGCACAACGTCGTTCGACTTCACCTGGCTGTCGATCCAGTCGTGAATGGCGTCCATCTCTCACTCCTCGGGCCGACCGCGGCGGCTGGCCCCTTAGTCCGGGGCGCTGGTCTGCAGCGCAAGCGCGTGCAGCGCCCCGCCCATGTTTCCTTTCAGCGCCTCATACACCATCTGGTGCTGCTGCACACGGCTCTTGCCGCGAAACTGCTCCGAAACGACCTCCGCCGCATAGTGGTCGCCATCGGCGGCAAGCTCGCGGATAGAGACACGTGCGTCGGGTAGGGCCGTCTTGATCAGGCGCTCGATGTCGCTCGCGCTCATCGGCATGGCTGCTCTCTCCGGCCCGGAATCGGCTCCCTGAGCACTCTCAATTTGGGCGCGGCGGCGGGTCTGGGTCAATCCGACGCCGAGCTGGGCGGTGCAAAGTCGGTGCCAGACGGCGCGGCGTCTAGGCCCGGAATTCCGCCCATGTAGCGCGGAAACCAGCCCTCGTGGCGCTCCCGGAGCTCCGCCACCGCGAGCGGCCGCGCTTCGCCGAGCTTCAGCTCCGCGCCGCCGGTGTGGCCGATCCAGGGCAGGAAGATGCCGGCCTTTTCGGCGCGCTCCCAAAGCACCTCCTGCTCGTCCGAGCGGCAGGTTACGAGGTAGCGGCCCTGGTCCTCGCCGAAGAAGAGGGCAGCGGTATCGTGATCGGCGATCTGGCTCACGCTTGCGCCGATGCCCGAGGCGATCGCCATTTCGGCAAGGGCGACGGCAAGGCCGCCGTCGGAAAGGTCGTGCACGGCGGTCACCGAGCCGTCCGCGACAAGCGCGCGCACGAAATCGCCGACGCGCTTCTCATGCGCGAGATCGACCGGCGGCGGCGGACCCGTCCTCGCGCCCGAAGACTTCGCGCAGATAGAGCGACTGGCCGAGATGCGTGCCCCAGGACCGGCGGCGCGCCGGCGAGCATGATCGCCTCGCCCTCGGCCTTGAAGGCGAGCGTCGCGCTTTTCCGCCAGTCCGCGAGGAGCCCGACGCCGCCGATCGTCGGCGTCGGCAGGATCGCGACTCGCCGTTCGTCTCGTTGTAGAGCGAGACGTTGCCCGACACGATCGGGAAGTCGAGCGCGCGACACGCCGCGCCGAGCCCTTCGATTGCGCGCACGAAAGCGCCCATCACTTCCGGCTTCTCGGGATTGCCGAAATTCAGGTTGTCGGTGACGGCAAGCGGCGTTGCGCCGACGGCGGTGAGGTTGCGCCAGCACTCGGCGACGGCCTGCTTCGCGCCCTCGAAGGGGTCCGCCTCGACGTAGCGCGGCGTCACGTCGAGCGAGAGCGCAAGCGCGCGGTCGCTGCCTTCGAGCCTGACGACGGCAGCGTCGCCGCCCGGCCGCTGCACGGTGTTGCCCTGCACGAGATGGTCGTACTGCTCAAACACCCAGCGCCGAGAGGACGAGGTCGGGCGAGCCGATCAATGTCAGAAGCGCGTCGGTCGATGTCGGCGGGCGGGAGGCTCGCCAGATCGAGCGGGGCAGGGCTCTCCGGCGCGGCCCACGGCCGGTCGTATTCCGGCGCCTCGTCGCCAAGCTCCTTGATCGGCAGATCGGCGACCTCGTCGCCGTGGCGTCGGATCCGAGAAGCGAAGGTCGTCGGTGGTGCGGCCGACATCGGCGAAATCGAGGCCCCATTTCGCGAAGATCGCTTCGGCCTCGGCCGTGCTTCTCCGGGCGGAGCACCATCAGCATGCGCTCCTGGCTCTCCGAGAGCATCATCTCGTAGGCGGTCATGCCGGGCTCGCGCGTCGGCACCTTGTCGAGGTCGAGCGCGATGCCGAGGTCGCCTTTGGCGCCCATCTCGACCGCCGAGCAGGTGAGGCCGGCAGCGCCCATGTCCTGGATGGCGACGACGGCGCCCGACTGCATCAGCTCCAGGCACGCTTCGAGCAGCCGCTTCTCGGTGAAAGGGTCGCCGACCTGCACGGTCGGGCGCTTCTCCTCGATGCGGTGGTCGAACTCGGCCGACGCCATGGTCGCGCCGCCGACGCCGTCGCGCCCGGTCTTGGCGCCGAGATAGACGACGGGGAGCCCGACGCCCTCGGCCTTGGAGTAGAAGATCGCGTCCTTGCTTCGCGATGCCGAGCGCGAACGCGTTGACCAGGCAGTTGCCGTTGTAGCGGCGGTGGAAATTCACCTCGCCGCCGACCGTCGGGCACGCCGAAGGAATTACCGTAGCCGCCGATGCCGGCGACGACGCCCGCCACGAGATGCGCGCGTGCGCGGATGCTCCGGGTCGCCGAAGCGAAGCGCGTTCAACGCCGCGATCGGCCGCGCGCCCATGGTGAAGACGTCGCGCAGTATCCCGCCGACGCCGGTCGCCGCACCCTGATAGGGCTCGATATAGGAGGGGTGGTTGTGGCTCTCCATCTTGAAGACCGCAACGAGCCCCTCGCCGATATCGATGATTCCGGCGTTCTCGCCGGGCCCTTGGATCACGACCTTGCCCTTCGTCGGCAGCGTCCGGAGCCATCTCTTCGAGCTCTTGTAAGAGCAGTGCTCGTTCCACATCGCGGAGAAGATGCCGAGCTCCGTCAGGCGTCGGCTCGCGGCCGATCAGATCGAGGATGCGCTGATATTCGTCGGGCTTCAGCCCGTGCTCGGCGACGAGCTCGGGCGTGACAGGCGCGTCGTTTCTGAGCATCCTGTCAGCAGTCGCGCGCGCCGCCGGTCCAGCGCATGATATCGCGGCGGATGGAATCGGCATCGCCGGTCTGCATCAGCGGGCCGAAGAGGCGGACGTCGGTGCCGCGTTTCGCGCTTCGCACGTCGACGATCAGCGCCGGCAGTCCGTGCGGCGCGTCCTTCGGCACGATCAGAATGCGGGTGGAGGACGAGCTCGGCTCGGGCGCATAGGAATAGTCCGCGAACGCCTTGTGCTTGCCGTCGAACCAGCAGGCGCCGACCCTGCTCCGCGATATGGCTCGCGACCGTCGTCGTATCCTGGCCGGCGTGGAACTCGATGTAGTCCTGCGGCGTGGTCTGGCAGGCGGCCAGGGTGAACGCGAGCGCGGCAAGCGCCGCTTCCCGCCTCACGCGGCCTTCTCCACGAAGCCCGCGGCAAGTCCCTGGAAAAGCGGCAAGCCGTCCGTGCCGCCCTGCGCGGCGTCGGTCAGGTCTTCCGGATGCGGCATCATTCCAAGCACGTTGCCCCTCTCATTCAGGATTCCGGCAATGTCGCGGCGCGACCCGTTCGGATTGGTGCCCTCGGCATAGCGGAAAACGATTCGCGCCTCCGCTTCCAGCCGCGTCGAGCGTCCGCTCGTCGGCGAAATAATTGCCGTCGGCGTGCGCGACCGGGCAGCGGATGATCTGGCGCGGCCGGTAGGCGCGGGTAAACGGCGTCTGCGTGTTGACGACTTCGAGCTTCACCTCGCGGCAGACGAATTTGAGCGAGGCGTTGCGCATCAGGACGCCGGGCAGGAGCCCGACCTCGCAGAGCGTCTGGAAGCCGTTGCAGACGCCGAGCACGAGCACGCCGTCCGCGGCCCGCTTCACCACCTCCGGCATGACCGGCGAGCGCGCGGCAATGGCGCCGGAGCGCAGATAGTCGCCGAAGGAGAAGCCGCCCGGAAGCACGATCAGGTCGACGTCGGGAAGCCTCGTCTCGCCGTGCCAGACGATCTCCGGCTCGCGGCCGGTCGCGCGCTTCAGCGCCGCCGCCATGTCGCGCTCGCGGTTGGTGCCGGGGAAGAGGATGATCGCGCGATCTTCATCCTTGAGCGCTGATCTCCACCCGGAATATCTCTCGATCACCGTGTTGGCGAGGAGCCTTTCGCACATGGCCTTGAGCCGCGCTTCCGCGTCGGTCGGAATTCGGCAAGCTCGATGTCGAAGACCTTGCCCTGGCGCACCGACTTGACGCCGGCGAAGCCGAGCGCGCCGAGCGCGCCCTGGATGGCGAGCCCCTGCGGATCGAGAACGCCGCTCTTCAGCGTGACGAAGATGCGCGCCTTCATGCCCCCTTGCTCGATTCCCGGGCCTGAGAGCGCGACTATTTCACCAGCACCGGGCCGCCCTTCGGCGCCCGCTCGTTCTCGTTCAGGATGCCGAGGCGGCGCGCCACGTCCTGATAGGCTTCGAGCATGCCGCCCATGTCGCGGCGGAAGCGGTCCTTGTCGAGCTTCTCGTTGGTGACGATGTCCCACAGGCGGCAGGAATCGGGGAGATCTCGTCGGCGACGACGATGCGCATCATGTCGTTCTCCCACAGCCGTCCCGCATTCCATCTTGAAGTCGACCAAGCGGATGCCGACGCCGAGGAAGAGGCCGGAAAGGAAGTCGTTGACGCGGATGGCGAGCGACATGACGTCGTCGATCTCCTGCGGGCTCGCCCAGCCGAACGCGGTGATGTGCTCCTCCGACACCATCGGGTCGTTGAGCTTGTCGTTCTTGTAGTAGAACTCGATGATGGAGCGCGGGAGCGCGGTGCCTTCCTCAAGCCCGAGCCGCTCCGACAGCGAGCCGGCGGCGACGTTCCTGACCACCACTTCGAGCGGAATGATCTCCACTTCCCGGATCAGCTGCTCGCGCATGTTGAGCGCGCGGATGAAGTGGGTGGGAATCCCCATCGCGTTCAGATGGTTGAAGATATATTCGGAGATGCGGTTGTTGAGCACGCCCTTGCCGTCGACGATCTCGTGCTTCTTGGCGTTGAAGGCGGTGGCGTCGTCCTTGAAGTGCTGGATCAGCGTGCCCGGCTCCGGACCCTCATAGAGGATCTTGGCCTTGCCCTCATAGATGCGGCGGCGACGGTTCATGGCTCTCATGGGTCAGGATATGTGGACGCGTGTAGGGCACCGGCAAGTGGCGGAATCGCTGCCGATCCGTCTGCGCGCGGAACCTAGCGGAAAGGCTGGAAAGACACAATGCGCCGCAGTCCCGGACCCGCGGCACGGCGCTAACGCGGTCGTTGCGCCTTGGCGCCCGCGCCGCTAGGGAAGGTGCGAGGCCCGAGGAGGGAGATGGATGACGACCTTCGACAAACGCAAGGAAGGCTTTGAGAGCAAGTTCGCGCACGACGAGGAGCTGCGGTTCAAGGCGACGGCGCGCCGCAACAAGCTGCTCGGCCTGTGGGCGGCGGAGAAGCTCGGGAAAAGCGGCGACGGACGCCGAGGCCTATGCGCGCGAGGTGGTGCGCGCCGACATGCAGGAGGCCGGCGAAGAGGACGTGTTCCGCAAGGTCCGCGGCGATTTCGACGCCGCCGGCGTTGACCAGTCCGATCACCAGATCCGCCGCACCATGGAAGAGCTGCTGAACGAAGCGGTCGCCCAGATCGAAGCCGGCAAGTAGGACCACGCAATTGGCAGAAAACTCGCTTCGCTCGCGGCTTGAGGCCGGCGAGACGCTCTTTACCGCCTGGTCGGCGATCCCCGATCCGCTGGTGGCCGAGTTCTTGGCGCGCAGCACCTTCGATGCCGTCACGCTCGACATGCAGCATGGCTGCCATTCGACCGAAAGCATCATGCGCGGCGTCGCGGCGATCAAGCTCGCCGGCAAGCCGGCGATCGTGCGCGTCCCGATCGGCCGCTTCGAGATGGCGAGCCGCGCGCTCGATTTCGGCGCCGAGGCGGTCATCGCGCCGATGGTGAATTCCGTCGCCGATGCCAAGGCCTTCGCCGCGTCGATGAAGTTCCCGCCGCTCGGCGAGCGCTCCTGGGGGCCGACGCGCGTGCTCGCGCTCCACGGGGCGGCGAGCCCGCAGGCCTATCTCGAATCCGCCAATCGCGAGACACGCTCGCCATCGCCATGATCGAGACGCGGGCGGCGCAGGCGGTGCTCGACGACATCCTCGCCGTCGAGGGATCGACGGCGTCTTTGTCGGCCCGTCGGATTTCTCGATCGCGCTCTCGAATGGCGCCCAGATCGATCCCAACAATGCCGACATGCTGGCGGCCGCGGCCGAAGTCGCCGCGAAGGCACAGCGCGCCGGAAAGATCGCCTGCACGCTCGGGATCAACGGCTGAGGCCGGGCGCCGGCGCCGCGAGCTCGGCTTCCGCCTGATCGCGCTTGGCAGCGATTTCCTCTATCTCGGCGCCGGCGCAAACGCGCTGGTCGCGGCCTCGAAAGGCTAGCGGCGAACGCTCAGTTCGACGGCGCCGGACCTGCGGCGTCGTCTCCTGCTGCGGCAGCGCGGGACGGTGCGTGCCTCGACAATGCCGCCCCAAAGCACGCGGACGCCGAGCAGGATCAGCGAAGACGATCAGCGCGAGGATCAGGGCGAACAGGTAGTTGCGCCGCGGCTGCGGCGGAATCTCGGCGCTCTCGGTCGTGCCGGCCCGGTCGGTTCTTCGATGCGCCTCGCGGGGTGGGGCGTCGGATTCCCGCCCGCCGCTATCCGAACGCGTCGTCTGCCGCGGGCCTCGTTCTTGGGGCGCCATCTTCGTCCATCATGATTCGCGTCTGCCGCGTTCTATCAAGAGTCGCAGCCCGCAGGCACGGAAGAGAAAGGGGCGCCGCGCAGGCGGCGCCCCGGAAGCCTCAAAGTGCGCGAGCCTCTATTGCGGCGCGGGGGCTGGTGCGGGCTCCGGCGCCATTGCCGGTGCGGGCTCCGGCGCCATCGCGGCGCGGTTCGGCGCCATGGCGGGTCGTCGGGCGCCATTGCGGGCGCCGGCTCTGGCGCCATGGCCGGTGCCGGTTCGGGCGCCATCGCCGGGGCGGGCTCCGGTGCCATGGCCGGCGCCGGCTCAGGCGCCATCGCCGGGGCCGGCGCGGGCGCCATCGCCGGGGCCTCGGTCGCGGCCGGTGCGGGCGGCGGCGCCTCCTTCTTGCCGTACATGAACCAGCCGATGATCAACACCGCGATGATCAGCGCGCCAACAATGAAATAGAGGGTGCTGTTCGAAGACCCACCCGGACGATTGGCAGCCATGCCGAATTCCTTTCCCACGAAAGCAGCTCTGCCCGCCAAACGTGCAGGGCGCCGCCGCGTTCCACGGTTCCTTACGAAACCGTAATGGCGCGAAGCACTACGCCGACGAAAAGTGCGGAACAAGGCGGCGGCGGGGTTTTTCCATCACGCGATTTGTGCTTGTTCCGTTCTCAACAGCGGCCGTCACGACCCCTCGAAGACGCGGCGGAAGATCGTGTCGACGTGCTTGCGTGTGATAGCCGAGGTCGAAAATCTCGCGGAGCGTGCCCTCGGGGAGCGCGGCGCGGACCTCCTGGTCGGCGAGAAGCTCGCTCAGGAAATCGGCGCCCTTCTCCCAGACCTTCATGGCGTTCCGCTGCACCAGCGCGTAGGCGGCCTCGCGCGAAAGCCCGGCTTCGACGAGCGCGAGAAGCACGCGCTGCGAGTGGATGAGGCCGCCGAGGCGGTCGAGGTTCTGCACGCATGCGCTCCGGATAGACGACGAGCTTGTCGATGACGCCGGCAAGCCGCGCGAGCGCGAAATCGAGCGTGACCGTCGCGTCCGGCCCGATCATCCGCTCAACCGAAGAATGCGAGATGTCGCGCTCGTGCCAGAGCGCCACGTCTCTCCATGGCCGGGAGCGCATAGGCGCGCACCATCCGCGCAAGGCCGACAAGGTTCTCGGAGAGCACCGGGTTGCGCTTGTGCGGCATCGCGGAGGAGCCCTTCTGGCCGGGCGAGAAATATTCCTCCGCCTCCAGCACCTCGGTCCGCTGCAGATGCCGGATCTCGGTCGCCAGCCGCTCCACCGACGACGCCACGACCGCCAAGCGTGGCGAAGAACATCGCGTGGCGGTCGCGCGGGATGACCTGCGTCGAGATCGGCTCGGGCTGTCAGGCCCGATGCGCGCGCGCGACATGCGCTTCGACGCGCGGATCGACATTGGCGAAGGTGCCGACCGCACCGGAGATGGCCGCGGTCGCGACTTCCTCGCGCGCCCGCGCAAGCGCGCTCGCGTGCGCGGTCGAACTCCGCATAGGCGAAAGCGAGCTTCAGGCCGAATGTGGTCGGCTCCGCATGAATGCCGTGCGAACGGCCGATGGTCGGCGTGTCCTTGTACTCGAAGGCGCGCCGCTTGAGTGCCGCGAGCAGCGCTTCGACGTCGGCGATCAGAAGGTCGGCCGCGCGCGTGAGCTGCACGTTGAAGCAGGTGTCGAGCACGTCGGAGGAGGTCAGACCGAGATGCACGAACCGCGCCTCCGGCCCGACGATCTCGGCAAGATGCGTCAGGAAGGCGATGACGTCGTGCTTCACCTCGCGCTCGATCGCGTCGATGCGCTCGACGTCGAAGGCGGCGTCCCTTCCCTTTCTCCCAGACCTTGGCGGCGGCCTCCTTCGGCACGAGGCCGAGCTCTGCCATCGCGTCGAGCGCGTGTGCCTCGATCTCGAACCAGATGCGGAACTTCGTCTCGGGCGACCAGATGGCGGCCATCTCCGGGCGGCTGTAGCGCGGGATCATCGGTGCTCCGTTCTTGCGGGGAAGGCATAGCAGAGCGCGGTGATTCTTCAACGCGGCCGGCGCGCGATTAAGGAAGGCGAAGAGCACCGCCGCCGTCAGCCCTAGGCAAGATCGGCGGGCGACGATGGCGAGCACGTTGTAGAGCGCCTTGCGCGCCTATTCAGCGGCATCCTCGCGGCGCCGGCCACGGAGCAGAGCGCACGCCGGTCACGCCCATGCGCCGCTCGCGCCTGCGGCGGCCTTGCGTATCGCGGCAATGTTCCGGGCGTAGTCCTTGCTGTCGCCGGCGAAGATCGCAGCGCCGGCGATAAGCACGTTCGCACCGGCAGAGATGACCGCGGCAGCGGTTTTCGGTCCGATACCGCCGTCAACCGAGATGTCGATGTCGCGCCCGCTGGTCAGCGCCTTCACCTGACGGATCTTCTCCAGCATTGCCGGGATGAAGGCCTGCCCGCCGAAGCCCGGATTGACGGTCATCACGATGACGCTCGTCGAGACGGTCGAGGACATTCTCAATCGCGCTTGCGGGTGTTGCCGGATTGATGGCCACGCCGGCGCGCTTGCCGAGCGCGCGGATCGCCTGGAGCGAGCGGTCGAGATGCGGTCCCGCCTCTGCATGGACCGTAATGGCGTCGGCCCCGGCCGCTGCGAAATCGGCAAGATAGGGATCGGCCGGCGCGATCATCAGGTGAAGATCGAAAGGCTTTTTGGTGCGCGACCGGACGTGCCGGATCACCGGCGCACCGAAGGTGATGTTCGGCACGAAATGTCCGTCCATCACATCGAGATGGATCCAGTCGGCGCCGGCAGCGTCGACCGCCTCGATCTCCTCGCCGAGGCGGGCGAAATCGGAGGCGAGGACCGAGGCCGCGATTTTGAGGGGTTGATCCATAGCGGGGCGGCCCTAGCACGGGAGCTTCCGCCGCGTCGATGGAGTTTGCCCGGCGGTCAACCGATACCGTAGCGCTCCCGCCACGTTGGAAAGCGGTCGTTTGGAGCCGGCGTCGCGGTAAAGACGGCGCGGGCGATGGCGCGCGCGAGCGTCTCCGCGGCTGCCGCGCAGAGCGGCCCGAGCGAGCGCATGCCGCCCGCGCGTTCGCGTGCGCCGGTCGAAAGCGCGAACACGGTGTCGCCGTCAAACGGCGTGTGCGCCGGGAATATCGCGAGCGCGATGCCGTCATGCGCCGTGATGGCGACGCGCTTCGCCTCGGCGCGCGAGAGCGCGTAGTCGGTCACGATGACGGCAAGCGTCGTGTTCGCTCCAGGCTCGCGCGGCAGCTTGGTCACGACGGCGCCGGCGTCCGCGGGGAGTTGCGCCGGAAGCCCGAGGCCGCCGAACTCGGCGTCACGTTCGAACGGTGCGGCGCGAAAATGCGGCGTCGTGCCGAGCGTGACGCGACCGACGGAATTGACCGCAACGAAGGCGGCGACGCGGCACCCGTCGCCGAGCAAAGTCTCGGCCGCGCCGAAGCCGCCCTTCAAATCCGCAGTCGTCGCGCCGGCGCCCGCGCCGACGGAGCCAAGCGCGATGTCGCCGCCAGCCGCCTCGCAGGCCGCGCGACCGAGCGCACGATAAGCCGACGCGAGATCGCCCGGCTTCTCCCCGCCGTTGATGAGGTCGAAGAGCGAGGCTGCGGGCGCAATCGGCACGCGCACCGGACCGACCTCAAAGCCTCTCCCGTCAGCGGCCAGCCAATCCATCGCGCCGTCGGCAGCGGCAAGCCCGAAGGCCGACCCGCCGGTGAGCACGATCGCGTCCACGCGCTCGACGCTGTTTTCCGGGCTGAGAGCCGCGGCCTCGCGGCTCGCCGGCGCCCCGCCCATGACTTGTACTGCGGCAATAGCGGGCGCGTCCGGCAGGAACACGGTGACGCCGGACTTCATCGCCGCGTCGGTCGCGTGGCCGATCGAGAGGCCGGGGAAGGGGCTCATTGGCCGTTCTGGTTCAGCGCCGGATTCTTGGTGTAGCCCGGACCGATGGTGAGCGGCTTTTCCGCCAGCACGGATTCGTCGACATCCGAACGGAAGGTCTTCGTGACCTTCTCGAGCTCTTTGCCGTCAGCTGCGACCAGTCGGATCGTCACTCCGTAATCGGTGTTGGCCTTGATGCCGGAGAGTGGCTGGGTCGAAAACGTATATTGGGTGCGCGCCGGCACGACGTCCTCGCTCAGCACGATCGGCGGGCCGCCGGCCGGATCCTCGAACGTTGCTTCGATTTGCGAATGTTCGGGAAGCGTGCGCAACGGTGCGGCGATGAACCCCGCATAGGCTTGCGATACGCGGTAGTTGAAGATGAAGCCGCCGCCGGAGATGTCGAGATATGGACCTTTTTCGGAACAGCCGAACAGCAACAAGATCAAGGCCAGCGCTAGCGGACGGATGATTGTTCCGGTCATGTTTCGATGCTCCGACATGGCTCCCGACGGCCGAGCCGCACAAGGATCGCATCTACGCTCCCTCGACCCTGACGCATTATCAGGCGCAGTCGCCACGCGGTAGCCGCCGAAATGAGCGGGCAACGAAAAAAACCCCGGCGCTGCCGCCGGGGTCTCTCCGCCGCTGAAGCGGCAATTTGGTCGGGCGCGACTACATTTGCAGGTAGTCGTACTTGCCGTCCTTCCACTCGTAGACGACGTAGCCCGGCAGGGTAACGTCGCCCTTGCTGTCGAACTGAAGATCGCCAAGCACGGTCTTGAACGTGCCCTTGTTGAGCGCGTCGACCACGGCGTTGAAGTCGGTGGAGCCGGCGGTGTTCACCGCGTCCGCCCATGCCTTCATTGCGGCATAGGTGTAGAGCGCATAGCCCTCGGTCGTCCGGCCGGCGGCTTCAAGTTCGTCAACGACCGGCTTCGCCTCAGGATTCTTGCGCGGGTCCGGCGAGAAGGTCATCAGAGTGCCTTGTCCGGCATCACCGGTGATCTGCCAATACTCGTCGGTGACGAGCGCATCGCCGGAGACCAGAATCGTGCTCATGCCCTGGTCAACCATCTGGCGCTTGATCAGGCCGGCTTCCGGGTGGTAGCCGCCATAATAAAGCACGTCGATCTTATTGGCCTTCAGCTTGGAGACGAGCGCAGTGTAATCCTTCTCACCGGCATTGACGGACTTGTCGAGGACTTCTTTCTTGCCGGCGTCATTCAGGAACTTGCGCGTCTCGTCGGCAAGGCCTTTGCCGTAGGTGCTCTTGTCGTCGACGATGGCGATGTTCTTGTCGCCGAAGTGATCGGACAGGAACTTGCCGGCGATCTCGCCTTGCTGGTCGTCACGGCCGCAGACGCGGTAGGTGCCGGGACCCGGGCGCTCGTCGGTGTATTTCGGATTGGTCGAAGCCGGCGAGATCTGGATGACGCCGGCATCGCTGTACACCGAAGAGGCCGGGATCGACGAGCCGGAGCAGAAATGCCCGGCGACGAAGACGACGCCCTTGGCTACGAGCTGATTGGCGACTGCGACCGCTTGCTTGGGATCGCAGGCGTCATCGCCGATTTCAAGCGTGAGTTGCTGACCAAGGACGCCGCCGGCGGCATTGATGTCGGCAACTGCCTGCTCGGCCCCAGCCTTGAGCTGTGCGCCGAACGCCGCGTATTGGCCCGTCATCGGTCCGGCGGTGGCGACCGCGATCTGCGCATGCGCGATGCCGGCCATTGCAACCGTTAAGGACAGGGCAATACCGGCCTTGAGTGCGTTTTTCATAAGCAATCCACCTCCACAACTGGTGCTGCGAAGCACCGTACCTTGGGCGGGGCTGATGCCCCGACTGATCTCAGCCTATCGCGCTGATCGAAACCGCGCAATCTGCCGGCATTGCCGTCGAAACAACTACTGCGTCTCGCCGGTGGCCGCCGGGCGGCGCCGCCACCAAAGCAGGCCGGCGCGCTGGTAGAGCCAGCCATATTGGCCGGCCATCTGGGCCGATCGGGTCAGCCGGAAGCCCAGCCAGGCAAGGATGAGCAGGACGACCAGATCCACCGCGTAATAGTGCAAGGAAAGTAACGTGCCGCCGAAGAGAGAATAATGGATGAAGCGCACGGCGGAATCCAGCAACAGGATGTAAAACACAAGCAAGGGGAGGGGGTTCCAGACGATGGCGGTTGCGCGACCGGTCAGATAGGCGGCGCCGCCACCGAGAAATACCGTGACGAGCAGAAAGGCGACGATCGTGGTTTCCCATATGACACCCATGACGTCGTCTCCGCCGCTAGTGCTTGCCGCCTTCGAGATAGGCCATGCGCACCTCCTCTCGGGCGAGCAGTTCCTTGCCCGTGCCCGCCATGGTGATCTTGCCATTGACCATCACGTAGCCGCGATGGGCGAGGTTGAGAGCGTGGTAGGCGTTCTGCTCGACCAGGAATACGGTCAGCCCGTCTTTCTGGTTCAGTTCGCGCAGCACCGAAAAAATCTGCCGGACGAGCAGCGGCGCGAGACCGAGGGACGGTTCGTCGAGAAGCAGCAGGCGCGGCCGACTCATCAAAGCGCGCGCGATGGCAAGCATCTGCTGCTCACCGCCGGATAGCGTGCCGCCGCGCTGGGAGGCGCGCTGCTTGAGCACCGGAAAGATCTCGTAGACGCGCGCCAAATCCTCGTCGAAGTGTTCGTCATTCGAAACGACGGCGCCCATCTGCAGGTTTTCCAGCACCGTCATGCGCGGGAAGATGTGGCGTCCCTCCGGGGCCTGAGAGATCGCCATGCGCATGATTTCATGGGTCGGCATATGAGTGATCTCGGTGCCGTCGAAGTGGATCGCGCCGGAGCGCGCACGCGGGCTGCCGCAAATGGTCATCATCAGCGTCGATTTGCCAGCGCCGTTGGCGCCGATCAAGGTGACGATCTCACCCTCGTTGACATCGACGTCGACCCCACGCAGCGCGATGATCTTGCCGTAGTAGGTCGAGACGCCACGAACCGTGAGAAGAGGCGTGCTCAATGCGCCACCTCCTTCTTCACAACCTCGTCGACCTCCTCGTCCGCGACACCGAGATAGGCGGCGATGACGCGGGGATCGCTGCGCACGAACGCGGCGGAACCGTCGGAAATCTTCACGCCGTAATCGAGCACGACGATGTGGTCGGAAATCTCCATGACCACGCCCATGTCATGCTCGATCAGAAGCACCGACAGATCGTGCTCGTCGCGGATGAAGCGGAGCAACTCGTTGAGCTCGGCGGATTCGTGCGGGTTCAGCCCGGCCGCCGGCTCGTCGAGGCAAAGCAGCAGCGGGTCGGTGCACATCGCACGCGCAATCTCAAGACGCCGCTGGGCGCCGTAGGGAAGATCCGCGGCTGGATCGTCGGCGCGCTCCAGCAGACCGACCTGTTTCAACCAGTAGGCCGACTTGTCCACGGCCTCCTGGAGCGCGGCGCGGTATGACGGCAGGCCGAAGAGGCCGATGACGCTGTAGCCGGAAGCCGCCATCAGCTTGTTGTGCTGGGCGACCATGAGGTTCTCCAGCGCGGTCATGCCGCCGAACAGGCGGATGTTCTGGAAGGTGCGAGCAACGCGCGCGTGGTGCGTGATCTCGTTTTCGGGCATGCGCTCGAGCAGAAAGAGCCCGCCGCCGTGGATCGCCCGCCTGCCCCGATCCGTCGCCGCCCGCAGGCCGTCGAAGGCATCGGGCGTTTGCGCCAGCGCGATGCGGCCTTCCGTCGGTTTGTAGAAACCGGTGATGCAGTTGAACACAGTGGTCTTGCCGGCGCCATTCGGGCCGATGAGAGCGGTGATGTCGCCGCGGCCGACCGAGAACGACAGGTCGCTGACCGCCACCAGACCACCGAAGCGCATCGACAGGTGCTCGATGGTCAGGATCGGATCGGTTTCCCAGCGGGTCATCCGCGCCCCTCTCCGACGAGCGCGCCGGACACCGCCTTCCTGGCCTTCAGGAAGACCGACGGTTTTCGCGTCGAGACCAGACCGCGCGGCCGCCATACCATGATGGCCACCATGACCAGTCCGAAGATCAACATGCGGTATTGGGTCGGATCGAAATCGGGGCCGAAGACCGCCTTGAGGAAGGTCAGATTGCGCAGCATCTCGATGCCGCCGATCATCACCACCGCTGCCACGGCAACCCCGACCTGGCTCCCGAGCCCGCCGAGCACAACGATCGCCAGGATCGTCGCCGATTCGACGAAGTTGAAGCTCTCCGGCGAGATGAAACCCTGGCGGGTGGCGAAGAACGACCCGGCGAAGCCGCCGAACATCGCTCCCATGGCGAAGGCGGTGAGCTTGGTGTTGGTGGTGTTGATGCCGAGCGAGCGGCAGGCGATCTCGTCTTCCCTGAGCGCCTCCCAGGCGCGGCCGACCGGAAGGCGGCGGATACGCAACGTCACGAAGTTGGTAACGAGCGCGAGAACCAGGATCAGATAGTAGAGGAAGATGATCCTGTGGTTCGGTGAGTAGTCGAGACCGAAATGCGCGGCAAAGCCATCGGCGCCGCGAGTGAATTCCAGGCCGAAGAAGCTCGGCCGAGGCACATTGTTGATGCCGTCCGGCCCGTGTGTGAAACTGTACCAGTTGATGAGGATTAGGCGGATCATCTCGCCGAAGGCGAGGGTGACGATCGCGAGATAGTCGCCGCGCAGCCTGAGCACCGGAAAGCCGAGAATCAGTCCCCAGCAGGCGGCCAGCATGCCGGCGAACGGCAGGCACGCCCAGAACGACCAGCCCATGTGCTCGGCGATCAGCGCGTAGGAATACGCGCCGACGGCATAGAACGCGACGTAGCCGAGGTCGAGCAGGCCGGCGAGCCCGACCACGATGTTGAGCCCCCAACCGAGCATCACGTAGGTCAGGATCAGCGTGCCGAGGTCGAGGATGTAGCGGCTCTGCTGGGGGAAGTAGAAGAGCGTCACCGCCGGAATGGCGAACGCGCCGAGCAGGAACAGCCCAGCCGCCGCGTAACCGACGTTCGGGATGGCGGGAAGGCCGGCAAAGCCCGCCGCCAGCCGACCCGTGAGCGGGCGCTCGGCCTTCCACACGAAGATGTTAAGGAGCAGCCGGCCGAAGAAGACCACGGCTACCGCGATCGCCACCGATCCCCAGTGCGTGTTGAGCCGCAGGTTGCTGCTGGCCCCGACGGCCACCGTCTCCAGGCCGACCAGCGGCGCCGCAAGGGCGAAGGTGATGATTGCCGCCAGCGCCGAATCCTTGAGCGAGGAGGCGAGTCGATCGCCGACCGGCGTGGCGGCCACCGCCGGCGGCTCGCCGGCATAGGCGCGGGCGCGGTCCTCCTCCTGGATTTCGGCGCCTTCTGGGGTGAAGTCAGCGGTCGGTTCGCGGGTGGCGTCCGCCGTCATGTGTCAGACTTTCTCGACTTCCGGCCTGCCCAGCAGGCCCGAGGGCAGGAAGATCAGGGCAATGGCGAGGATCGAGAAGGCGGCGACGTCCTTGTATTCGACCGTGAAATACGCCGACCAGAACGTCTCGATCAGACCGATGAGGATCCCGCCGAGCATGGCGCCGGGAAGCGAGCCGATGCCGCCCAGCACGGCGGCGGTGAACGCCTTGATGCCGGCGTTGAAGCCGATGAAGAAGTCGATCACCCCGTAGTAAAGCAGGAACATCATGCCGGCGACGGCTGCCAGCGCCGCGCCGACCACGAAGGTGATCGAGATCGTGCGGTCGACGTTGATCCCGAGCAAAGACGCCATGCGGGCATCCTGCTCGCAGGCGCGCTGGGCGCGGCCGAGCGCAGTGCGCGAGATCAACAGCGTGAAGGCCGCCATCAGCACCACGGTCGTGACGATGATGATGATCTGGATGTTGGACAGCTGGACGATGAATCCGTCCTTCTCCATGATCGCGTAGCCGCCGCTGATGATCGGAGGCAGGGGCTTGATGCGGGCGGTCTGTTCGATCTGCACGAAGTTCTGCAGGACGATCGACATGCCGATCGCGGTGATGAGCGGAGCCAGCCGGAACGAGCCCCGCAGCGGCCGGTAGGCGACGCGCTCGACCGTCCAGCCCCACACGGCCGTCAGCAGCATTGCGACAAGCAGCACCGCCAGTAACGCGACAAGCAGCAGGAAGATGGGCATGCCGGCGCTGGCGCCCACGATGATCAGCCCAATCAGCGCAATGAACGACCCCACCATGAAGATGTCGCCGTGCGCGAAGTTGATCATACCGATGATGCCGTAGACCATCGTATAGCCGATGGCGATCAATCCGTAGATCGAACCCAGCGTCAGCCCATTGATGAGCTGCTGGATGAAATATTCCATCCGCCTCTACCCCCCGCGGTTTTCGCCCCGCACCCTATGAGGCGCATCCGATTTTGGCCGGATGTCACAAAGCAGCGTAGCAAGGCCCCGATGGGCGCACAACAGCCCCTCAGGTGCGGCACAACGTAGTGCGTCTGCGTGGCGAACCTCAACGCCGGCAAGGACCGATGCCGCCGCCGCCGCGCGCGTGACGCCGCGTTAGCCGGGGGTCGGACGCTCGAGATTGGCGCGGTCCCATCGGCCAAGATCGGCCGCCGCACGATATGTGGTCTGGAGGAAATTCGCGACCGCGCCGGCCGGGTCGGGAAGTTGACGGACCGCGTCATAGGGAAGGAGGAACTCCCTGAGCGACGAATGATAGGAAGCGATCGACGGCGCGACCGTCGCGGCGGAAAAGCCGGCGGGCTCCGGATAGGCGTAGGCATAGAAGGCGGGGCGCTCGTAGGCACCCGCCGTCCCCGGCCAGAAGCCGGCGCTCCACACCTCGTGCGAATAGGCTTCGCGCGTGACCCAGTCGGCGAGGTTCGGCACGCCGCCGGGATGCTCGGGCGCGCGCCGTCCGGAAAAACGCGTCATTGCCAGATCGAAGCTCCCCCAGAAGAAATGCGACGGGCTCGACTTTCCGAGGAAGCCGCCGCGGAAGCGCTTCAGCGCCGCGTCGGCGAGAAGAAGAATGCGCCAGAGGCGCTCCGCGACCTGCGGAATGTAGACGCAGCCCTCGCGGCTCTTTGCGAACGGCACCGCCACCGCGACCTCGACCGGCACCGGCCAGATCGCGATGTCGATATCGAGCGCGCTAAGGCGGCTCATGACGGCGGCGTAGAAATCGGCGACGGATGGGACTTCAGCGAGCATGATCTCTTCGCGTCGGCCGGCGCTCGTTGCGATGACGAGGCGATGGTCGATGAAGTCGAAATCGATCTGGAACGCGCCGCTCCCGTCGGGGATGGGCGATGTCGTGAGGCCGCGCGCCGTCAGATAGAGGGCGACGTGCCACCAATGGTTCTCGCGCGGCGAACGCGCGAGCCGCACCTTGCCGACGACCTGCGACCACATCTGCAGCGTTGCCGCCGTCGCGAGCCAGTTCTCGACCGGCGCCTCCGGCCACATGTCGTCCGCTGCGCTCACGCTTTCTTGCCGCTCCGCTCGGCGAGCACTGCCGCGGCTTCCTTGAAGGCGTGGTTCGCCGCCGGCACGCCGCAATAGATCGCGGATTGCAGGATCACCTCCTTGATCTCCGCTTCGCTCAGCCCGTTGTTGAAGGCGGCGTTCATGTGCAGGCGAAACTCGTCCCAGTGGCGAAGGGCGATCATCGCGGAAAGCACCATGCATGAGCGCGTCTTGCGGTCGAGGCCGGCCCGCGTCCAGATTTCGCCCCAGGCGTAGCGGGTGATCAGTTCCTGGAACTCGCGGTTGAAGTCGGTGGCGGTGCTTGTCGCGCGCTCGACATGCGCGTCGCCGAGGACCGCGCGGCGGACCTTCATGCCGCGTTCGTAAGCATCGCTCATTGATGGCCTCCGGCGAGAAAGCCGAGCACGATCCGGTTGAAATCGTCGCGGCGCTCGATGTTGGAAAGATGCGCGCAGTCGAGCACGGCTTTTTGCGCGCCCGGGATGCGCGCGACGATGTACTTGGCCGGCCTCCGGCGTCGTGGAAGGGTCGTGCGCACCGATGACGACGAAGACCGGCGCTTCGATCGTGCCGAGCTGGTTGCGCTCGTCCATGTCGCGGACGGCGGTGCAGCATCCGACATAGCCGACCGGGTCGATCGAAAGGATCATGGCCCGGATGCGGTCGACCGCCGCGGGCGCGCGTTCGCGGAATTCGGGCGTAAACCAGATGCCGAGGATACGCTCCACCACCGCTTCCATGCCGCCCTCGTTCACGGTTTTGATGCGCGCGTTCCAATTCTCCGGCGGCGGCATCCATGCGGAGGTGTTGCAAAGCGCGACGCGGGAGAAGCGGTGCCCGTGACGCTTGGCGAGATGCATGCCCGTCATCCCGCCCATCGACAGGCCGCAGAACGCGGCCTCCTCGATTTCGAGCGCGTCGAGAAGGTCGATCACGTCGTCGGCAAGGCGCTTCAGCGTGTAGTCGCCGCGCGGCGCTTCCGATTGTCCGTGCCCGCGCTGATCGTAGCGGATGACGCGGAAGCCGAGCCCCTCCGCTTCCTCCGCCTGGTCGTCCCACATGCCGAGGTCGGTGCCGAGCGAATTGGAAAAGACGAGTGGAGGTCCGTCGCCGCGCCCTTCGATTCTGTAGTGGATGCGAATGCCGTCGCTGGTGGTGACCTCCGGCATCAGTCGTTCTCCAGTTCACGCCGGGCGGCGTCGAGGGCCGCGTCGACCATCTGCTCGGCGCTGCCGAGATAGCTCTTCGGATTGAGCGCGCGGTCGATCTCTTCGCCTGAGATGTTTCCCGCGATCGCCGGCTCCGCCTTCGCCACCTCGGCGAGCGGCCGGTTGCTGGCGAGCGCGAGCTTCGACGCCGCCTCGACACGATGGTGCGCCTCCATGCGCCCGATCTTCGGCGCAAGCGTCATCATCAGGCTCTCCGCGAGCGGCAGGCCGAGCGTCGCGTCAAGGTTCGCGCGCATCCGCGCCGGGTCGACCTCAAGTCCGGAAACGATCTCGCGCAGCCGCTCCAGGCTGCCGGCGGAAAGCACGAAAAGCTCGCGCAGCGTCTCCCATTCCGCCGCCCACGCGCCGGGCGCGCGCTCGTGCTCCTGCTCGAGCCCCATCGTGAGCGTCGCCATCATGCCGGAGATGCGCCGGTGGTTGGCGCGGATCGCGGCGCCGCCGACCGGATTGCGCTTGTGAGGAAGTGTGGAGGACCCGCCTTTGCCGGGTGCTGCGGGCTCGAAGGCCTCCGCCACCTCGGTCTGCATTAGGAGCAGCACATCCGTTGCGATCTTCGACGCCGCGCCGGAGAGGCCAGCGAGCGCCGCGGCGAGATCGAAGATGCGCCCGCGCTCCGTGTGCCAGGTGATCGGCGCTTCCTTCAGCTCAAGCCGAGCGGCGAGCGCGCTCCTGACCTTCGCCCCGTCGTTGCCAAGCGCCGCCAGCGTTCCCGCCGCGCCGCCGAATTGCAGGGCAAGCGCGTCCGCTTCCGCCCGCTTCAAGCGCTCCGCTGCGTGCGTGAGACCGGAGAGCCAGACAGCCGCTTTGTAGGCGAACGTGATCGGCAAGGCCTGCTGCATCAGTGTGCGACCCGCCATCACCGTTCCGCGGTGTTTTTCGATCAGCGCCACGAGCGCCTGCATCGAGGCGGCAAGGTCGGCCCGCATGATCGCGAGCCCCCGTTTCGCGCAAAGCGCGAAGCCGGTGTCGATCGCATCCTGGCTGGTCGCGCCCCAATGCACGTAGCCGCGCGCCTTCTCGTTGACCTTCGCCGTCAGTGCCTTGACGAGCGGGATGGCGACGTTGCCGGCGAGCCCCGCCGCCTGGCCGATCTCGGCGATATCGTAGAGCCCGGCGTCGGCGGCGGACTTGATCGGGGCAACCGCGGTCGCCGGGATGACCCCGACCTCCGCTTCCGCCGCGGCCAGCGCCGCCTCGAAATCCAGCATCGCCTGGACGAGCGCGCGGTCGGAGAAGATCTCTCCGACGGTCGCCGAGGCGAAGATCGGCGAGAAGAGCGAGGAGGGGGTGGAACTGGGCATCTGTCGGGGCAGAACTAGCGCATTTGAGCTTCGCTGGCAGCCCTCATGCCGGGGCGTGGCCTGGCGGGCGCGTTGGAGAACCTCGCCCTGGAGAGCGATGCGGCGGTGTGCCAAGTCCCCGCGCCGGCAGTGAGGGCAGGCAGCAGGATTGCGCGTCGGCCTTGCATTAGTCGCAATGATCCCCCACATCAGACGATCGATCTTTGGCCGGACGACTGGGCCGCTTCGCCGTTGGCACTGCCGGGCGCACGTTCAGACTATCTCTCCAAATCTCGATTCTGAACCGGATCGGCCGCGCGTCGCGCGGCTCTCCGCATGTGCAACTGTCAGTGAAAGGACATTCTATGAAAACCGGCACCGTAAAATTCTATAATTCGCAAAAAGGCTTCGGCTTCATCGCACCCGACGACGGCGGCAAGGACGTGTTCGTCCATGCCACGGCGCTCGAAGCGGCCGGCATGCGCGGCTTGGTGGAGGGCCAGAAGCTCTCTTTCGACGTCGAAGCCGATCGGCGCAGCGGCAAGGAAGCCGCAGCGAATCTGCAGACGGCGTAACCGACAAGACGCGCAAATCTCGAGGGCGCGACGTCCGCGCTCTCGAGCGATCGCGCTGGGAGCTTTTTCATGCCAAGTCATAAGTTCAAGGTCGGCCAGTCGGTGAGGCTTTCCTCGGCCGCGATCAATCGCGGGGTCGCCGGTATCTACAAGGTCGTCGCCCTCCTCCCCGAGGAACGCGGCGATTGGCACTACAGGGTCCAGAGTTCGAGCGGCCCGCAGCAGCGCGTCGTTTTGGAAAATCAGCTGTCCCCGGTTGCCTTGCTCTGAGGGGTGAGGCTGAAAGCGTGCTCTCAAGGACGCTTCTGCTGAGTGTTGCCCGACGTCTTCCGGAACGTTCCGCGACGACGTTAAGATTTTCAAACGACAGCTAAGTTTCGTTCGATCGGAGCTGGAAGCGCTCGAACCGGTGCAGCTCCTCCTCGATGCGCCGCTTGTGCCGCCGTGGCGCGCCGTTGCCGACCCACGTCCATTTTTGCATGAGCAGCTTGCCGTTCGCCCTGTCGGTCTTGAGGTCGAGCGCTGCGACGATCTCGTCGCCGACGAGCACCGGAAGCGCGAAATAGCCGAGCACGCGTTTCTCCTTCGGCACGTAGGCTTCGAAGCGGTGCTCGTAGTCGAAGAAGAGCTTCAGCCGCTTGCGCTGGATGATGAGCGGATCGAATGGCGAGAGGATATGGACCAGCTCCGAGCTGGGCAGCTCCTCCGCCAGAGCTTCCGGGCTCACCCAGTGTTCGGTCTTGCCGGCGCCTTCGATTGCGACCGGCACAAGCTCGCCGCGCCTGACGCGCCGGTCGATGAGCTTTCTGACCGCGGGCTTTCGCGGCGCATCCATGTAGCAGATGGAATCGAGGCTCACGACGCCCTGCGCCCGGAGCGCGCGGTCGAGCAGATATTCCACCACCTCGCGTTCGGAGGCCGGACGCGGCCGCTTCTCCCAGCCGAAATGCCGTTCCATCAGCTCATAGGTCTTGAGCATGCCGACGCGCTCGCTGATGGTCACCAGCCCCATGTAGAAGGCGAGCTGCAGCGCGCTCTTCGAGGGTTTGCGACTCGCCCAGGGATGGTCTTTCTCCACCAGCTCGTCGTCCTCGATGTCCCGGATGGTGAGCGTGCCGTTGTTGCGAAGCAGCCGCATCACCTTGCGCATGTCGGCCTTTGTGACCCGACCGGAATACCAGCGCTTCTGCTCCATACTCTCTGCCCGCATGGCTCGCATGAAGAAGCGGAAGTCCCGCGTTGGTATGTAAGCGAGCGCATGCGCCCAATATTCGAACACGGATTTGTCGCTGCTCTGGGCCTGGCGAAGGTCCTCTCGGCGGTAATCGGGAATGCGGGTGAAGAGGATGTGATGGTGCGAGCGCTCGATCACGTGAATTGTGTCGATCTGCACGTAGCCGAGGTGCTCGACCGCCGCGCGGGTCGCGGCCGCCCCGTCGCCGAATGGCGCCGGCGTGTCCAGCCGTTGCGCGTGAAGCCAGACGTTTCTGGCGGCCGGGAGCGAGAGAGGCGCGGGCTTAACGATGCGGGTCATTCGGGGATACGGGGCGAGAATTCGACGGTGCGGCGGGCGGGTTCCTGCCCTATATAGCAACCGTTCTCCTGCTTTTGCCGAGCCCCCATGCCTGCAGTCCCCACTTCAATCGACGAGACGCTGACCCTCCTTTCCTCGGCCGGCTATATCGCCGACCGGTCGCTTGCGACCGTGCTCTATCTCTCGCTGAAGATGGGCAGACCCCTTTTCCTTGAGGGCGAGGCGGGCGTCGGCAAGACCGAAATTGCCAAGGTTCTGGCCGAAACGCTCGGACGGAAGCTGATCCGCCTCCAGTGCTACGAGGGGCTCGACGTCTCCTCCGCCGTCTATGAGTGGAACTATGCGGCGCAGATGGTGGAGATCAGGCTTGCGGAGGCCGCCGGCGACGTCGACCGCGACACGCTGTCGAAGGACATTTTCGGCGACCGCTTCCTGATCAAGCGCCCGATCCTACAGGCGCTCGAACCCGACATCGCCGGCCCCCCTGTCCTCCTGATCGATGAGCTCGACCGTGCCGACGAAGCCTTCGAGGCGTTCCTGCTCGAGGTCCTCGCCGACAATCAGGTGACGGTGCCGGAGGTCGGCACCATCCGCGCCGAGCATCCGCCGATCGTCGTCGTCACCACCAACCGCACGCGCGAGATCCATGACGCGCTGAAGCGTCGCTGCTTCTACCATTGGGTCGATTATCCGGACGCCGCGCGCGAGCTGGAGATCGTGACAACGCGCATCCCCGGAATCCGCGCGCGGCTCGCCGCCGAGGTCGTCGCCTTCGTGCAGCGGCTTCGCCGCGAGGACCTCTTCAAGCGGCCGGGCGTCGCGGAGACCCTCGACTGGGCGGGGGCGCTGACCGAGCTCGACCAGGTGGCGCTCGACGCATCCACCGTTTCCGACACGCTCGGCGTGCTTCTGAAATACCAGGACGACATCGCTCGCATCGAGAAGAGCCAGACGAAGGCGCTCCTCGACGAGGCAAAAGCGGAGCTCGCGGCGGCGGAGTAGGGGATGACGTCACACTTGCCTATCGCTTTGTCACCCCGGTTCGGCCGCAGGCCGAGACCGGGACCTAAGAACACCAAACCTTGGTTCGTAAGTCCACACGTCGGCCCGAGCGTCTCACGGCCGGTGCTCATGGGTCCCGGACAGCGCCGCTGCGCGTCGCTCCCGGGATGACAGCGGATATGAGGGAGCCACTCTCCGAAGGCAGCCAATCCGGCGGGCGGATCGCCGACAACATCGTTTATTTTGCCCGCACGCTGAGAAAGGCCGGCATTCCGGTCGGGCCGGCGGCGGTGATCGACGCCATCCGCGCGGTTGAGACCGCCGGCATCGGCTCGCGCGACGATTTCTATTGGACGCTTCACTCAATCTTTGTGAAGAAGCGCGAGCATCGCGTCGTATTTCACGAGGCGTTCGAGCTGTTCTGGCGCGAGCGCGGATTGATCGAGAAGATGCTTGCATTGCTGTCGCCGGTCGCGCCGGTCAGGGCGGAAAAGAGAAGCCGCGCGCCGCGGAGACGCGCGTGCGCGAAGCGCTCGGCTCGGAAGCCCGCCGCGACGAGAAGGAGCCGGAGGTCGAGATCGACGCCAGGCTCACCGTCTCCGCGCGCGAGGTGCTGCAGCGCAAGGATTTCGCGCAGATGACGAACGCCGAGATCGCCGAGGCGAAGCGGGCGCTCGCCGCGCTCTTCCTTCCCGACGACCGGCTGAGGACCCGGCGGTTGAGGCGCGCCGCGCACGGCCGCTATCGATCCGCGCCGCACCATGCGTGCCTCGCTCAAGGTGGGCGGCGACATCATCATGCCGGCCTTCCGCGCCCGCGCCGAACTTCGTCCGCCGATCGTCGCGCTCTGCGATATTTCCGGCTCGATGACGCAATATTCGCGGCTGATGCTGCATTTCCTGCACGCGCTCTCCGAGCGCCGCCGTGTGCAGACCTTCGTCTTCGGCACGCGCCTCACCAACGTCACCCGTCAGCTGCGGCTGAAGGACCCCGATCAGGCGCTCGAAAACTGCTCGGATGCGGTGAAGGACTGGTCCGGCGGCACCCGCATCGCTTCAGCGCTCCGCGCCTTCAACCGCGACTGGTCGCGCCGGGTGCTCGCCGGCGGCGCGACCGTGCTTCTGATCACCGACGGGCTCGAGCGCGAGGACAAGGGCGAGTCCGGCGTCGATCTTGCCGCCGAGATGGACCGGTTGCACCGCTCCTGCCGGCGGCTGATCTGGCTCAATCCGCTGCTGCGCTACGAGGGCTTTGCGGCGAAGGCGCGCGGCGTCCGCGTGATGCTTCCGCATGTCGACGAGTTCCGCCCGGTGCATTCGCTCGACGCCATCGCCGATCTGGTCGCGGCGCTGTCGAACGGCTCGCATTCGCGCGCCGATCCGCGCCTCTGGCTCGACGCGGCATGAGGAGGCGCCGATGACCGCCCGCGAAGCATTGGAGCTTTCGGCCGAGGCGGTCCGGCGTCGCTTCCATCGCTGGGAGATGGGCGTCGACGGCGCCATCCACGTGCTTGCGATCATCGCCGGTCTGATCGGCGCGGCGGCGCTGCTTGTGATCGCCGCGCGCCGCGGCGGGGCGGAGGACGTCGCCGCCGTCGGCATCTATTCGCTCGGCCTCCTTGCGATGCTCGGCTGCTCCTGCGCCTACAATCTCGGCCGCTTCAGCCGCCACGCTGACTGGCTGAAGCATCTCGACCACTCGGCGATCTTTCTGATGATCGCCGGCACCTACACGCCGTTCGCGCTCATCGATCTCGAGGGCGCGTGGAAGTGGAGCCTGATCGGCACCGTCTGGTCGTTGGCGGTCGCCGGCGTCGGCCTCCGCCTCCTTCACAGCCGCCTGTTCGACAAGGTTTCGCTTGGGCTCTATCTCGCGCTCGGCTGGCTCGGCATTGTTGCGCTGCCGCCGCTGATCCACGCGCTCGACACGCCCGCCCTTGTCCTTCTTGCCGTCGGCGGCGGGCTCTACACCGCCGGCCTGATCTTCCATCTGTGGGAGCGGCTGCCGTTCCAGAAGGCCATCTGGCACGGCTTCGTCGTCGCCGCGGCGGCGACGCACTTCGCCGCGGTCGTGATCAGCGTCGTCGCGACCGGTGCGCCGGCCTGAGCGGCGGTCGGGTCAGCTTCTTCCGTCGGTCTTCTGCTAGGCCAGCATGCGCAAATGCCGGATCGGCTTTCCCGCCGCGATCGTCTCGGCCGCCGCGAGGATCGCGTTGGCGTCGATGCCGAAGTGGCGATAGAGGTCGCTGACCGATCCGGACTGGCCGAAATGCTCCACGCCGAGCGCGCGCGTCTGGTGGCCGCGCACCGCGCCGAGCCAGCCGAGCGTCGCCGGATGGCCGTCGACGACCGTCACCAGCGCGCAATGCCGCGGCACCGGGTGAAGCAGCCGCTCGACGTGGCTCATCGCACGGACGAGGCCGCGCTCCCGCTGCCGCTGCGCGGCCGTCCAGCCGGCGTTCAGCCGGTCCGCCGAGGTGATGGCGAGGAGTCCGACATCGCGCCGATCTTCGGCCATGAGCCCGACCGCGGCGATCGCCTCCGACGCGACCGCGCCCTGATAGGCGACCACGATCTCCGGGTTGGGGCCGGGCTCGCGCAGCCAGTAGGCGCCGTCGACGATGGCGCGCTTCATGTCGTCGTGGAGCGTGCGCGACGGCTGCTCGAGCGGGCGCGTGGAGAGCCTGAGATAGACGGAGCCGCCGGTCTCGTCGCGCAGCCAGTTGCGCTCGTCCAGCTGCCCTCCGCCGTCGCGCTGCAGATAGTCGAAGGACCAGGAGAGGATCGCCGCGAGCTCGTCGACGAAGGCCGGCTCGAAAGCCGCGATGCCATCCTGGCTGATGCCAACGAGCGGCGTCCCGATCGACTGGTGCGCGCCGCCCTCGGGCGCAAGGCTGACCCCTGAGGGCGTCGCCACCAGGATGAAGCGGGAGTCCTGGTAGCAGGCGTAATTCAGCGCATCGAGCCCGCGCGCGATGAACGGGTCGTAGAGCGTGCCGACCGGGAAGAGCCGTTCGCCGAAAAGCGAATGCGAGAGCCCGAGCGCGGAAAGGAGCAGGAAGAGGTTGTTCTCCGCGATGCCGAGCTCGAAATGCTGTCCCTTCGGTGAGATCTCCCACGCGAAGGTCGATGGGATGCGCTCCTTCCTGAAGACGTCGGCCACGGCCTCGCTGCCCGAACACCCCGCGGCGATTTACGAACGGGCCGAGATTGGTGGAGACGGTCACGTCGGGGGACGCGGTGACGATGCGCCCGGCGAGCGCTGAGTTGCCGCGCGCGATCTCGTTCAGGATCTGGCCGAAACCTTGCTGCGTCGACGCAATCGGTTGCGCGGGCACGGCGAGCGTCTCCGGGACGTCGACGCGCTTTGATGCCAGGCGCCGCGCGCCGGCCTTGTCGAACTCGACGTTGCCCAAGAAGGCGCGAAGCGCTTCAGGCGGAGTCGCGAGGCCCTCGAAGAAATCCCATTCGTGACCGGCGCGAATGTTCATTGCCTCGCGGAAGGTCTCCATCTGTGCCGCGGTCATGAGGCCGGCGTGGTTGTCCTTGTGGCCGGCCAACGGCAGGCCGAAGCCTTTGATCGTGTAGGCGAGGAAGCAGACGGGGCGATCGTGGTCGATCGCCTCGAAGGCGTCGACCAGCGTTGGAAGGTCGTGCCCGGCGAGGTTGGTCATCAGCCGCGCCAGCGCCGCGTCATCGCGCGACGTCAGAAGCGCTGCGACTCCGGGCCTGCCGCCGATGTCGGCCTCAAGCCGCCGGCGCCACGCGGCGCCGCCCTGGAAGACGAGGCTCGAATATTCCGGATTGGGACAGGTATCGATCCATTCGCGAAGCGCCTCGCCGCCCGGCTCCGCGAAAGCAGCCTCAAGCAGCCGTCCGTATTTCAGGACGACCACCTCCCAACCGAGCGAGCGGAAGATGTCGACGAAACGGGCGTAGAGCCCCTCGCTCACGACCGCGTCGAGGCTCTGCCGGTTGTAGTCGATGACCCACCAAGTATTGCGGAGCCCCTTCTTCCACCCCTCAAAGAGCGCCTCGAAGATATTGCCCTCGTCGAGCTCCGCGTCGCCGACGAGCGCGATCATCCGCCCTTCCGGCTGCGTCCCGCCCCAGCCGTGCGCCTTCACGTAGTCCTGCACGAGGCTCGCGAAGATCGTCTGTGCCACGCCGAGCCCGACGGAACCCGTGGAGAAGTCGACGTCGTCGGCATCCTTGGTGCGCGACGGGTATGACTGCGCCCCGCCGAAGGCGCGGAAAGCCCGAAGCTTCTCCAGGCTCTGCTTGCCGAGCAGGTATTGGATCGCGTGGAACACGGGGCTCGCATGCGGCTTCACTGCGACGCGGTCCTGCGGCTTCAGGACGGCGAAATAGAGGGCCGTCATGATCGTGGCGAGCGACGCCGACGACGCCTGGTGCCCGCCCACCTTCACCCCGTCGCCTGTGTCGCGCAGGTGGTTGGCGTTGTGGATCGTCCAGGTGGCGAGCCAGAGCACCTTGCGCTCAAGATCGGAAAGCAGCTTCAGCCGATCCGCGTTGCCAGTCATGAAAGCCAGTGTCCCTTGTGCCGTTCGCGCTCTTCTAGCCCAAGCCGCGCGAGCGCACCGCACAAAACGTGCGCTCAAATCGGGAACGGGCTTTGCGGTTGGCAGAGGGAGTTTGCCATGCAATCATTCGTGGAACGGCCAGAACCGGGCCGCTCAGGCATACATGCGCGACAATTGAGAGGGTAACGGAACGTCCCATGGCACCAGTAGCACTTCGCGATATCCGCAAGTCCTTCGGGCAGGTGGAAGTCATTCACGGCGTGAACGTCGACATCACCGACGGCGAATTCGTCATTCTCGTCGGCCCGTCGGGCTGCGGAAAGTCGACGCTGCTTCGGATGATCGCCGGGCTCGAGCAGATCTCGAAGGGCGACATCCTGATCGGCGAGCGCGTCGTCAACGACGTGCCGCCGAAAGAGCGCGACATCGCCATGGTGTTCCAGAACTACGCGCTCTATCCGCACATGACGGTTGCCGACAACATGGGCTTCTCGCTGAAGCTCAGGCGCACCGAGAAGCGCCTGATCGAGGAGCGCGTGAACAAGGCGGCGGAGATTCTCGGCCTGAAGCAGCTCCTCGACCGCTACCCGCGCCAGCTCTCCGGCGGCCAGCGCCAGCGCGTCGCCATGGGCCGCGCCATCGTGCGCGATCCGCAGGTCTTCCTCTTCGACGAGCCGCTGTCGAACCTCGACGCCAAGCTTCGCGTCGCCATGCGCACCGAGATCAAGGAGCTGCACCAGCGGCTCGGCACCACCACCGTCTACGTCACCCACGACCAGATCGAGGCCATGACCATGGCCGACAAGATCGTCGTCATGCATGACGGCGAGGTGGAGCAGATCGGCGCGCCGCTCGACCTCTACGACAAGCCGCGCAACCTCTTCGTCGCCGGCTTCATCGGCTCGCCGGCGATGAATTTCCTGAACGGCAAGATCGTGACGAACTCCGGCCTCTGGTTCGAGACCGCAAACGGCCGCCGCCTGCCTGTCCCAAGCGACACCGCGGCGCGCGAAGGACAGGCGGTCGTCTACGGCATCCGTCCCGAGCACCTCGCCGTGCGCGACGACGGCGCTGAGGTCGAGGTGGTCGTCGTAGAGCCGACCGGCGCGGAGGTGCAGATTTTCGCCCGCCTCGACGGGCAGCAGATCACCGCGGTGCTGCGCGAGCGGCTCCTGATGAAGCCCGGCTCCACGGTGAAGCTCGCGCCGCGAGACGGACCACGTCCACCTCTTCGACGCGCAATGCGGCCTGCGTCTCTAAGTGCTGCCTCGCAAAGAGCAAAGAGAAGGAGAAGACGCACGCAGGGAAGAAATCGCAAAGGGAGGAAAACCATGAAGAAGCTCGATCGAGTGAGGGCATTGCGAGGAAGCACGTGCCCTGGTCGCAGCGGCGTTGCTGGCATTCGCCTTCGCGGGCGCACCCAGTGCAGCGTCAGCCGCCTGCGACCTCAAGAACATGCCCGAGGCCGGCGCCGAGCTGACGCTCTTGCGCTGGAAGCGCTTCGTGCAGGCGGAAGAAGACGCCTTCATGCAGCTCGTCGCGAATTTCAAGGCCGACTGCGGCGTCACCATCAACGTGCAGAACGAGTCGCTCGACGACGTGCAGCCGAAAGCTTCCGTCGCCGCCAACGTCGATCAGGGCCCGGACATGGTGTGGGGGCTCTACTCGCTGCCGCACCTCTTCCCCGACAAGCTCGTCGACTTGACCGACCTCGCCAACCAGCTGGGCAACGATTACGGCGGCTGGGTCGACTCCGCGATTGCCTACGGCAAGTCCGGCGACAAGTGGATCGACATCCCCGTCGCCTACAACGGCAACATGATCAACTACCGCGAAGTCGGCGCTGAAAGAGGCCGGGTTCGACGGCGTTCCGGGCGATACGGCGGGCTTCCTCGAGCTTGCCAAGAAGCTGCACGACATCGGCAAGCCGATGGGCATGGCGCTCGGCCACGCCACCGGCGACGGCAATGCCTGGGTGCATTGGGCGCTGTGGGCGTTCGGCGGCGCGCTGGTCGACGAAAACGACCAGGTGGTGATCAATTCGCCGGAGACGAAGCAGGCCGTCGAGTACGTCACCGAGCTCTACAAATACATGATCCCCGGCGTCGCCTCGTGGAACGATTCCAACAACAACAAGGCGTTCCTGTCGGAAGAGGTCTGGCTCACTAATAACGGCGCGTCGATCTATCCGGCGGCGCGGAACGGCGCCAATCCGCCGGCCGATGCCGACCAGGCCACCAAGGACGCCGCTCCGAAGATGGCCGAGATCTACAAGGACATGAACCACGCCTACTGGCCGGTCGGTCCTGTCGGCAAGCCGACGGAGTTCCACATCGCCTACCCGATGATGATCTTCAAGTACTCGAAGTATCCGAGTGCGGCGAAGGGCTTCATCGAGTACATGTTCAAGCCGGAGCAATACAATCCGCTGGGTGAAGGCCGCAGTCGCCTATCTGACGCCGGGGCTGAAGGGCTACCTGGACAACCCCGTCTTCACCGACGATCCGAAGCTGACGGTGTTCAAGGACGTTTCGGAGCGCACGCTGACGGCCGGCTACAAGGGCTCCGTCGGCGAGAAGGCGGCGGCGGCGCTTGCTGACTTCATCGTGCTCGACATGTTCGCCAACGCCGCAACCGGCAACATGTCCGTCGACGATGCGATAGCCAACGCTGAACGGCAGGCGCAGCGGATCTACCGCTAGACGCGCCTTAACGTGCCGGGCGGCGATCCGCCCGGCACGTGCGGCGCGGGCTCGGAGCAACATGGTCGACGCGACCCTACCGAATTCTCTCGCCGCAACGAATGCGGTGCCGTCGGTATGGGCGCGGCTAAAGCACAATCGCACCTGGCTCGGCTTCTGGTTCATGCTGCCGGCGGCCGGGTTTCTCATTCTATTTCTCGCCTGGCCGCTTGGGCTCGGCATATGGCTGTCGCTGACGGATGCGCGCATCGGGCGCCCCGGAATTTTCATCGGGTTGGAGAACTTCGCCTGGCTTTGGGGCGACCCGGTCTTCTGGCTCGCGGTCTTCAACACACTGCTCTACACGGTCGTGGCGAGCGCCGTTAAGTTCGCCGTCGGCCTCTATCTGGCGATGCTTCTCAATCACCATCTCCCGTTCAAGGCGTTCCTGAGGGCGATCGTTCTTTTACCCTTCATCATCCCGACCGTGCTCTCGGCGATCGCCTTCTGGTGGATCTACGACGCGCAGTTCTCGATCATCTCCTGGACGCTCGAGCAGTGGGGCCTGATCAACCAAAACATCAATTTCCTCGGCGCGCCCTGGAACGCGCGCTGGTCGGTGATCTTCGCCAACATCTGGCGCGGCGTGCCATTCGTCGCGATCACGTTGCTTGCCGGCCTGCAGACGGTTTCGCCGTCGCTCTACGAAGCTGCAACGATCGACGGCGCGACGCGCTGGCAGCTCTTCCGCTACATCACCTACCCGATGCTCACCCCGATCATCGCGGTCGTGATGACCTTCTCGGTCCTTTTCACCTTCACCGATTTCCAGCTGATCTGGGCGATCACCCGCGGCGGGCCGGTCAACGCCACCCACCTGATGGCGACGCTCTCCTACCAGCGCGCCATTCTCGGCGGCTATCTCGGGGAGGGCGCGGCGATATCGACCGCCATGATCCCGTTCCTGCTCGCCGCCATCCTCTTCTCCTGGTTCGGGCTGCAGCGGCGCAAATGGCAGCAGGGAGAGGCCGATGACTGACCTCGCCGGCCGGCCGATCGCCAGACCGCACCATCTCGAGCCGGAGGACGGCACGCTGCGCGAAAGCGACGCGCGCACCGGCTTCCCATGGGTGAACGCCTGGGTCGACAAGCGGCGCGCCAGGCGCGTCGAACGGGCGGCCGAGGCGATGAGCGGCATGGACTATCTGATGTCCACGCCGCGCAAGGTCGTGACCGTCTACCTGCCGCTTTCGATCATCGTCTTCGTGCTGCTCTTTCCCTTCTATTGGATGTTCTTGACGTCGATTAAGCCGAACGCGCAGCTCGTCGACATGCAGACCTACAATCCCTACTGGGTTGCGCACCCGACGCTCCAGCACATCAAGACGCTTCTTTTCGAGACCCACTACCTTCACTGGATGTGGAACACGATGATGATCGCGATCGTCGCAACCTCCCTGTCGATGATCGCCAGCGTCATGGCCGCCTATGCCATCGTCCGCCTGCGCTATCGCGGCGCGCAATGGATCGGCGGCGCCATCTTTCTCGCCTATCTGGTGCCGCCCTCGATCCTCTTCATTCCGTTGTCGCTGATCGTGGTGAAATACGGGCTGTGGGATTCGCCGTGGTCGCTGATCCTGACCTATCCGACCATCCTGATCCCGTTTTCGACCTGGCTCCTGATGGGCTATTTCAAGTCGATCCCCTACGAGCTTGAGGAGTGCGCGCTGATCGACGGCGCCGGCCGGCTGCAGATCCTTCTGAAGATCATCCTGCCGCTTTCCGGCCCCGGGCTGATCTCCGCCGGCATCTTCGCCTTCACGCTCTGCTGGAACGAGTTCATCTACGCGCTGACCTTCATCTCTTCGCCGGAGAAGAAGACGGTACCGACGGCGATCATCTCGGAATTCGTCGACGGCGACATCTACCGCTGGGGCTCGCTGATGGCGGGCGCGCTGCTCGGCTCCGTGCCGGTTGCCATCGTCTACATGTTCTTCGTCAACCACTACGTCCAGGCGATGACCGGCGCGGTGAAGGAATAGGCGCGAGCGCCGACCGCCGCGGCGGTCAGGAGGTCGCCGGCGCTTTTTCGTCCTCGTGGATGCGGAACCAGGCGATGTAGAGCGCCGGCAGGAAGATCAGCGTCAGCGCCGTCGCGACGGCGAGCCCGCCCATGATGGCGAACGCCATCGGCCCCCAGAACACCGTCGGAGCGATCGGGATCATGCCGAGGATCGCGGCGGCGGCCGTCAAAAGGATCGGACGGAAGCGGTGCGTTGTCGCCAGCACGACGGCGTCCCAGCGCGTCGCGCCGTGCGCAGTCTCCGTCTCGATCTGATCGACCAGGATCACCGAGTTCCGCACGATCATTCCGATCAGCGCGATGACGCCGAGGATCGCGATGAAGCCGAGGGGCCTGTTGGAAAGAAGCAGCGCCGCGACGACGCCGATCAGCCCGAGCGGCGCGACGCTCAGCACGAGAGCCAGCCGCGAGAAGCTCTGCAGCTGCGTCATCAGGATGATGAGCATGACGAAGAGCATCAGCGGCGCCGCGGCGAAGACGGAGGCCTGCGACTTGGCGCTCTGTTCCGCGGTCCCGCCGACGCTCACCCGATAGCCGGCGGGAAGCTCGGCGTTGATGGCCGCGATGTCGCCGGCGAGCGCGGAGTCGACCGTCGCCGGCTGCACGCCCGGCGCGACGTCGGCCTGCACCGTCAGCGTCGCCACGCGGTCGCGGCGCCAGATGAGCGGCAGCTCCTGCGCGTATTCGACCGTCGCAAGCTGCAGGAGCGGCACCGTCTTGCCGTTGGCCAGCGGTATCTGCAACGTGCGGATCGTGGAGGGCGACGCGCGGTCCTCGGCGCGCGCGCGAGCAATCACGTCGATCAGATAGATGCCGTCGCGGAGCTCGGTGACGGTGACGCCGGAGATGGTTGAATTCAGCGCCTGCGCGAGCGCCTCGGAGCTGACGCCGAGAAGCCGCGCCTGATCCTGGTCGACGCGGATGCGCAGAGTGCGCGCCGGTTCGATCCAGTCGAAATTTACCTGCCGCGCGTCGGGATTGTTCCCGACCGCCTCGGCGACGCGATAGGCGATGTCGCGCACCTTGTCCGGATCGGGGCCGCTCACGCGATATTGCACCGGCCAACCGACGGGCGGGCCGAGCTCGAGCGGCGAGACGCGCGCGACCGCCTCCGGCAGCGCGTCCGCGATCTCGGCCTCAAGCCGCGCCTGCAGGCGGTCGCGCACCTCCAGGCTTTTCGCAACGATGACGGCCTGCGCGATGAAATCGTTGGAGAGCTTCGGGTTGAGCGGCAGGTAGAAGCGCACCGCGCCGGAGCCGACATAAGTGCTCCAGTGATCGATGTCGTTGTCGCCCGCGAGCAGCGCATCGAGCTTCGCCGCGGCGCGATCGGTCGCGTGGATCGAGGCGCTCTGCGGAAGCTGCAGATCGACGAGAAGCTCGGGCCGGTCGGAGGAGGGGAAGAACTGCTGAGGGACGAAGCGCAATCCGGCGAGCGCGCCGGCGAAAAGGCGCAGCGTCGCCGCCGATCGTCACGACAACGATGGCGCATGGCTACCAGCAGGACCCTGCGGAAGAGCGTCAGCACGCGTCCCGGCCCGCCGGCATGCGCGTGGTCGGGTTTCTTGAGGATCGAGACGCCGATGAGCGGCGCGAAGACGACCGCGACGATCCATGAGATCAGCAGCGCGATGGCGACGACCGCGAAGAGCGAGAAGGTGTATTCGCCGGCCGAGCTTTTGGCGAAGCCGACCGGCATGAAGCCGGCGACGGTGACGAGCGTGCCGGTCAGCATGGGAAAGGCGGTCGAGGTGTAGGCGAAGGTCGCCGCCTCGAATTTGCTCAAGCCCTCGCTCGAGCTTGCGTGATCATCATCTCCACCGTGATCATGGCGTCGTCGACGAGCAGGCCGAGCGCGATGATCAGCGCGCCGAGCGAGATGCGCTGCAGGTCGATGCCGAGAAATATTCCATGGCGAGGAAAGTCACCGCCAGCACCAGCGGGATGGAGAAGGCGACGACCGCGCCGGCGCGCAGCCCGAGGCTGATGAAGCTCACGGCGAGCACGATCGCGATCGCCTCCCACAGCGCCTTGGTGAATTCGCTGATCGATTCTTCGACGACGTGCGGCTGGTCGGCGACGAGCACCGGCTCGATGCCGATCGGCAGACTCGGCGGTGACCTCCGCCATCTTCTGCCTCGATCGCCTTGCCCGAGCGCGAGGATGTCGCCGCCGGAGCTGCATGGAGATCGCAAGCCCGATCGCCGGCTTGCCGTTGACGCGGAACATCGGGTCGGGCGGGTCGACATAGCCGCGCTTGACTGTGGCGATGTCGGTGAGCCGGAAAAGCCGGCCGTTGACGGCAAAATTCACACGGCGGAGATCGGCCTCCGGACTCGAACGCGCCGGTGACGCGGATCGAGATGCTTCTGGTCCGGCGTCTCCACCACGCCCGCCGGGGTGATCGCGTTCTGCGCCGCAAGCGCGTCGATGAGCGCGCGCCGGTCGATGCCGAGGCCGGCGAGCTGCTGCACGGAGAACTCGATGTAGATCTTCTCGTCCTGCGCGCCGATCGATCTCGATCTTGGCGACGTTCGGCAACCGCAAGCAGCGCGGAGCGCGCCTGCTCCACGTAGTCGCGCAGCTCGCGATGCGTGAAGCCGTCGGCGGTGAAGGCGTAGATGATGCCGAAGGTGTCGCCGAACTCGTCGTTGAAGAACGGCCCGAGCACGCCATCCGGGAAGGTGCGCTTGATGTCGGCGACCTTCTTGCGCACCTGGTACCAGAGGTCCGGAGACTGTCGGCGGCGGGCGTGTCGTCCTTGAGGTTGACGAAGACGATGGTGCGGCCGGCCGAGGTATAGCTCCGCACGAAGTCGAGATGCGGCACTTCCTGCAGCTTCTTCTCCAGGCGGTCGGTGACCTGCTCGAGCATGTCGTCGATCGGTAGCGCCCGGCCAGACCGCCTGCACGACCATGGTCTTGATGGTGAAGGGCGGGTCCTCGTTGCGGCCGAGGCCGAAATAGGCGCGCGTGCCCGCGAGCACGATCAGGATCAGCGCGAACCAGACGAGGGCGCGGTGGTTGAGCGCCCATTCGGAGAGGTTGAAGCCCCGGTTCATTGCGTCTCGCCGAGGAGCTTCACCTTCTGCCCGGGCCGGAGCGCCTGCACCCCGGCGGTCACGACGATGTCGCCGTCGGCAAGACCGTCGCCGACGACGGCGGTGTCGGTTTCGTAGCGCGCGACGGTAATCGGTCGCAGCGCGACGGTGTGCTCGGTCGGATCGACCACCCAGACGGCGGGATTCTGGTCCGCCTGCATCAGCGCGGTCGCCGGAACTGCGATCACAGGCTCGGACTCAAGCACGATCTCACCGATCACGGTCGCGCCGAGGCGCATCGCCGGCGGCGGATTGTCGATGCCGACCTTGACCGCGAAGGTGCGCGTCGCCGGATCGGCTTGCGGAGCGACCTCGCGAACGTGGCCAATTGCGGTCACGCCTGAATCGTCGGCAAGCGCGAGGCGAACTTCCGGATCGTGCGGCGCCGTGCGGATGAGCTGCGCGGGAACGCTGAACACCGCGTCGCGCCCGCCGTTCCGCGCCACCGTCACGATCATCTGGCCGGCCGCGACCACTTCGCCGGCCTCCGCTCCCGTGGCGGTGACCGTGCCGGGGCCGTCGGCGCGAAGCTCCGTATAGCCGACTTTGTCCTGTGCGGATTGCAGGCGCGCCGTCGCTGCGTCGACCTGGGAGCGCGCCGCCTGAAGCTGCTGCTGCGCCTGGTCGTAGCGCGCCTGCGCGACGACGCCCTTCCGCAAGAGCTCCGCCTGCCGCTGTTCATCGGCCTGCGCCTGAACGAGCGTCGCCTGCGCTGCCGCAAGGTCGGCCTCCGCCGAGCGGAGATCCATCTGCACATCCTGCGAATCGAGGCGCGCGACCGTCTGGTCCTTGGTGACTTCGTCGTCGACGGAGACGAGGCGCGCGACCAGCTTGCCGCCGATGCGGAAGCTGAGTTCCACCGCCTCGGCCGCCTCAATCTGCCCGGAGAGCGCGACCCGTTCGCCGAGCACCCGGTGCTCCACCGTGACGGTCCGAACGGGGCGGACCGGCGCTGCCGGCGGTTCCGCCTTGCTGCATGCGGCAAGGCCGAGAAGCACGATCCCGGCCGCAGTCGCGAGTAACGGTCGCATGGCTCCCCCAAGTTGTGTCGAACTCGATCAGAAGATTTGAGCCCACGCAATATTTCATCGAAGCCCCGGGTGGAGGTTTGCCGGCGTGCCGCCCGGGGCCGGCGGCCGTCCCTGGCCGATCAGTCCGATACGCGTTCTGCGATCGCGCGCAGTCTTGTCGGCTCCCTGATGGATATCCGCCCGCGACCGCCGGCGACGATTCCGTCCTGCTCCCAGCTGCTCAGGATGCGGCTCACAGTGAAGAGCGTGGTGCCGGTCATCTCAGCGACGTCTCGGCGGGTCATCGGGAATTCGACCCCCGCCAACGCGCCGGGGCCGCTTCCGCTCGCCTTGACGACGCGGAGCAGCAGATGCGCCACGCGGCGCTCGACCTCTTCGGTGGAGAATTCGCGGATGCGCGCGTGTGCTTCCTGCAGACGCTGTCCGACCGCCTCCAGAGCGTTGACGGCAAGCGCCGGTGCTCTCGCGACGAGCTGCGGCCACACCGATGCGGGCCACACGAGGGTTATGCTTTCCTCGATGGCGACGGCCGTCCCCGGATAGTCCGGCCTGCCAAGCACCATTGCCACGCCATAGATCTCGCCGGGCTGAACGATCCTGACGATGATCTGCTGGCCGTCGGCCGTTGTCTGCACGACCTTCAGATGGCCGTGCATGAGCACGAAGAACTCCGTCGCCGCCTGCCCCTGCGCGAAGACGGCGCTCTTCCTCGGTATCCGTCTTGTCTGCGCGCCCTGGAGCACGGCGCGAAGGTCGGCTTCCTCGATATTCCGGAAGATCGGGAAGTCCCTGACCAGCGAAGCGTCCGGTTGCGGCATATCTGGCCTCTCGCAGCGTTCACTGCCTCCGTAGATTTACGGAGTTTCAAAGTCACTTTTGTTTGCGCCCGGTCAACCTGGCCCGGTCGATCCTCGCATAGATACGGCACGTACACACGACAGAGCGGGTGGAAGGATAAGACGATGAAGCTGCTCAGCGACAGAAACGATCGGGTACTGCTGGGGGTAGCAGGTGTTCTGCTGGGCGCCGGCTTGCTCATCGCGGCGGCGAATGCGCCGCTCGGCGGGAAGGCAGTCCTGATGGCGAGCACGGCGCATGCGGCCGTAAGCACGGAAGCTCCGCTCGCGCACAACACGATCCCGGCCGAGCTTCCGGCGTCCATCATCCGTTCGCCGACCGATCTGCCGGCAGCGATAGGCGACCGCGGGCCCGAGACGGTCCGCGTCGCGCTCGAGACAATCGAGCGGGAAGGCACTCTCGCTGACGGCACCAGCTATCGCTACTGGACTTTTGGCGGCCAGGTGCCCGGCCCGTTCGTCCGGGTTCGCGTCGGCGACACCGTCGAGGTCAGCCTGAAGAATCACGAAGACAGCTGGATGCAGCACAACGTGGATTTCCATGCGGTCACCGGTCCGGGCGGCGGCGGCGTCGCTACCGTGGCGGATCCCGGAACCACGAAGGGCTTCACCTTCAAGGCGCTCAAGGCCGGACTTTTCGTCTACCACTGCGCCGTCCCCATGGCTGCGCAGCACATCGCCAACGGCATGTATGGGATGATCCTGGTCGAGCCGGAAGGCGGCCTGCCGAAGGTCGATCACGAGTTCTACGTGATGCAGGGCGAGATCTATACGGAGCAGCCGTTCGGCACGAAGGGCGAGCTTAGCGAAAGCTACGACAAGCTCATGAACGAGATGCCGGAATACTACGTCTTCAACGGCGCGGCGAACGCGCTTACCGGAGACAACGCGCTGCACGCCAAGGTCGGCGAGACCGTTCGCATCTTCTTCGGCGTCGGCGGCCCGAACAAGACCTCGAGCTTCCATGTCATCGGCGAGATGTTCGATCATGTCTACAATCTCGCTTCGCTGACCTCCGCGCCACTGACCGACGTGCAAACGGTGACGGTGCCGCCCGGCGGCGCCACCGCGGTCGACTTCAAGGTCGAGGTTCCCGGCACCTACATGCTCGTCGATCATGCTCTGTCGCGGGCGGCACGCGGTCTGATCGGCCAGCTCGTCGTCGACGGCGAGGATCAGCCGCAGATCTTCAAGCCCAATGAAGAGCCCCAAAACATGGGCATGGCGCACTGATCCGGCGCGCCGGGAGGGCCTGCTTCGGCGGGCCTTCCCACTCGGCGATGTGACGGCGGTGTAGCAGGGCCATGGTTGCCATCGATCCTTCAGATGTGGCGCGCGATCGTTCGGTGCCGCGCTCGCGCGTCAACGCCGGTGACCAATCGATCGACCGCCGCGGCCGCGTGAGGAACGCGCCGTCGTTTCTGAGCTATGGGTTCCGGCCGTTCTTTCTTCTCGGCGCGATCTATTCTGCTCTCGCGGTTCCGCTGTGGCTTTGGATTTACAGCGGCGGCGCCGGACCCTCCGGGCCGTCCACCGGGCTTGCCTGGCACGCGCACGAGATGATCTTCGGCTATCTCGGCGCCGTCATGGCGGGCTTCGTGCTGACCGCGGTGCCGAACTGGACCGGAAGGCTGCCGCTCAGCGGCGCGCCGCTCGCGGCTCTGGTCGCACTGTGGATCGCCGGGCGTCTGGCGATGTTCCTCGACGCGGAGCCGGTGTCGACCACAATTCTTGATCTTGCGATGCCGGTCACGCTCGCCGCAGCGGTATGGCGCGAAATCGTTGTCGGCCGGAATCTTCGCAACACCCCGATCGCGCTCCTCTTGACGCTCTTCGCGCTCGCCAATCTTTTGGATCACGCTGCCGGCTTTTTCATCATGTTGCAGGGCTACGGAATCCGTCTGGCGCTGGCCGTCGCGGCGCTGATGATCGCGCTCGTCGGCGGTCGCATCGCGCCGAGCTTCACCCGAAACTGGATGGCGCGTATCGGGCTTGCGCCCCTCCCGGCGCCGATGGACCATCTCGACCGTCTCGCCTTGGGGGTGACGGCGATCGCACTTGTCGGTTGGATCGCCGCCCCGGATGCGCCGATCGTCGGAACTGGATTGCTCGCCGCCGGCGTTCTTCTCCTGGCCCGCCTTTTCCGTTGGCGCGGTTATCGCGCTCTCGGCGAGCCGATCGTCCTCGTTTTGCATCTCGGCTATCTCTGGCTCGCGCTGGCGCTGTTTCTGCTCGGCCTGGCGGTCGTCGCGCCCGCAAGTGTCCCCGCAAGCTGCGCCATTCACGCTCTGACCGCGGGAGCGGTTGGCACCATGACGCTCGGCGTGATGACGCGGGCGACCCGCGGCCACACAGGCCGGCCGATCGTCGCCGACGCCGCGACGGTCGCAAGCTACGGCTTGGTCACGCTCGGCGCGGCGTTTCGCGTTGCCGCGCCGTTTCTCGGCGGCTTCTACATGCCTGTCCTTGTCGCCGGTGGCCTCGCATGGTCGGCGGCGTTCGCGCTCTTCGTTGTCGCCTACGGCCCCATGCTCGTGGGTCCGCGGACGACTTAGCTCGGCCGCCGGTTCTTGCGCGTCGCGAGACGCGGGCCTACGTCTGGGACGCGGGCGACATGCGCGGGAGCGATGACCATGGCTGAAACAGAGCTCGATCCTCACCTTGACGTCCTTTCCGCGGCGGAGCGCTGGCGCGCCGAAGGGCGCGACGTGGCGCTTGCGACCGTCGTCGAGACCTGGGGCTCCGCGCCGCGTCCGGTCGGGAGCCACCTCGTCGTCGACGCGGAGGGGAATTTCGAAGGCTCCGTCTCCGGCGGTTGCGTGGAAGGCGCTGTCGTTGGCGAGGCGATCGACGTCATCGCCTCGGGCAAGCCGAGAATGCTCGAATTCGGTGTCGCCGACGAGACGGCGTGGCGCGTCGGCCTCTCGTGCGGCGGCAGAATCCGCGTCTTCGTCGAGAAGGTTCAGTAGGCGCGCGCGGGACGAAGGTCGCCGCTAGCTCGGATAGACGCGCTCGGGCGCGCGGATTCTCCCCGCATTGCCGAGCTCGATCATGTAGCCAAAGTCCTTTTCCGTATCGAGATAGTAGTGCTCGTCGTCGTCGATCTTGCCCTGTTGCAGGACCGGATAGCCGCGCTTGGCATATTCCGCCACTGCGCGCGCGCAGTCCGGATAGTAGAGCTTCACGTGATGGAAGCCTTCACCCTTCGTCTCCAGGTGCTCGTCGTAGATCGAGCGGCCTGAGATCGGCTGCATCAGCTCCACTTGGCAGCCGAGGCTTGCGCCCATGGGTGTGACCGCGATCCAGCAGGTATGGGTCGCCGGCTTGCCGCGATAGATGTAGTTCAGGATCTTGCCGGGCTCGAATTTGTAGATGTGCCAAGGCCCGATCCCGGCGACGTCCCAATGCCGCTTCATGGCCGCTTCGAGGTCGCGCACGACGTACGCGACCTGGATCACGCCGCCTTCGTTCATTGTCGGAATCGCCAAGGATTTGCTCCCTTTGGAACGATGTCTCTTCGGCGCCGAGGATGCGTCGCCGCGGCGGTCTCGGCAAGCCGCGGAAGCGGACGCCGGTAGTGTGCCGTCAACTTAATGCGAGAAAAAAGGCTTGCCGGACTGCCGCGCTTCGCCGCGGTCTGACGCGCCGTAGCCGTTTCGGTGCTTCCCACAATCGTATAAAACCGCCATCGAACTCCGCGGGCGCGATCTGCGCGCCATGCGGTCCCGCACACCTATGGCAAGCACATGCAGCTCGACATCTTGAAGGGTCTGAACGAGGCGCGGCTCGCGCGCCGGGCCGCGATTCTCGTGACCGACACCGCTACCGGCGCAACGCGCCTCGTCCCGGGCGAACAGGCGGCGGGCGACCCGCTCGCGGCGGAGCTTCAAAAACGATTGCACTCGGGCCGCTCCGGCATGCTTGAGGATGGCCACACCTTCCTGACCGTCCACGTGCCGCCGCCGCGGCTTGTCGTGATCGGCGCGGTGCACATCAGCCAGGTGCTTGCGCCGATGGCACGTCTTGCCGGCTTCGACGTGACGATCATCGATCCGCGCACTGCTTTCGCGACGCCGGAGCGCTTCCCCGGCGTGCCGCTTATCGCCGAGTGGCCGGACGAGGCGCTGAAGCGCGTGCCGCTCGACGCTTTCACCGGGCTCGTCGCGCTGACCCACGATCCGAAGATCGACGACCAGCCGATCCTCGCCGCGCTTTCCGCGGGCTGCTTCTATGTCGGCGCGCTCGGCAGCCGCAAGACGCACGGCAAGCGCGTGGAGCGGCTGGCGGGGCAGGGCGCTTCGCCCGCAAGCCTCGAACGCATCCACGCACCGATCGGCGTCGATATCGGCGCCGCAGTCGCCCGGCCGAGATCGCCGTCGCCATCCTGGCGGAGGTGATCGCGGCGCTTCGGCGCGGGCGCGCGGCGGAGCGGATCGCCGCCTGAGATCACCATGAAGTTCGGAACGGTTCCGCTCGCAGAGGCCGAAGGCGCGATCGCCGCGCATTCGATCCGCCATCGCTCCGGCGTGGTCAAGAAGGGCACGCGGCTCGACGCAACGCTGATCGCGCGTCTTAGCGCCGAAGGTATCGGCGAAGTGGTCGCGGCACGGCTCGAGCCGGGCGACGTGCACGAAGACGAGGCAGCGCGGCGCGTCGCCGAGGCGCTTTGCGGCGAGAACGTCCGCCTCGACGAAGCCGGCACCGGCCGCTGCAATCTCTACGCGGAGACGCGCCGGGCTCCTTGTCGTCGATCGCGCCGACGTCGACGCGCTGAATCGGCTCGATCCCGGGCCTGACCGTCGCGACGCTTGCCGCGTTCGCGCCGGTCGAGGCCGGGCGCATGGTGGCGACGGTGAAGATCATCCCCTTCGCGTTGCCGGGGCCGGTCGTCGCCCAAGCGGGCGCGCGCGCTCAAGCGCCGATCCTCTCGCGTCGCGCCGTGGGAGGGGCTCAAGGTCGGGCTCGCCGCGACCACGCTTCCCGGGCTGAAGCCGTCGGTGATGGACAAGACGCGGCGGGTGCTTGAGGAGCGCCTGAGGCCGGCGGGCGCGTCGCTCATCGAAGAGATTCGCGTGCCGCATGACGCAGTCGCGCTTGCCGAAGCGCTCGCGAAATTGAAGGGCGCGGGCGCTGAGCTCCTGATCGCCTTCGGCGCTTCCGCAATCACCGACCGTGCCGACGTCATCCCCGCCGCGATCGAGAAGGCCGGCGGCGAGGTCCGCCATTTCGGCATGCCGGTCGATCCGGGCAATCTGCTGCTGATCGGCGAGATCGACGGGCGCCCGGTGCTGGGTGCGCCGGGCTGCGCGCGTTCACCGGTCGAGAACGGCTTCGACTGGGTGCTGCAGCGCCTGCTCGCCGGCCTCGACGTGAGCGAAGCAGACATCACCGGCATGGGCGTCGGCGGGCTCCTGATGGAGATCGTATCGCGGCCGCAGCCGCGCGAGCCTGTCGCGGAGCGCGGCGCCGGAGTCGCCGCGATCATCCTCGCCGCCGGCCAGTCGCGCCGCATGCGCGGCCCGAACAAGCTGCTTGCCCGCTTCGAAGGGAAGCCGCTCATCCGCCGCATCGCGGAGAGCGCGTCTGCCTCGAAGGCCGGCCCCGTCATCGTCGTCACCGGACACCGCGCGGCAGATATCGCGAGCGCGCTCGCCGGGCTCGACGTCCAGATCGTGCACAATCCCGACTTTGCCGAAGGCCTGGCGACGTCGCTGAAGGCAGGCCTTTCCGCCGTGCCGGAAAGTGCGAGCGGCGCGCTGGTGCTGCTCGCCGACATGCCGGGGATCACGACGGCGATCATGAACCGTTTGATCGATGCCTTCGAAGCGAAGTCCGCGCCGGCGATCGTGCTTCCGACCGTCGACGGCAAGCGGGGCAATCCGGTGCTTTGGTCGCGCGCCTTCTTCCCCGAGCTGATGGCGGTCACGGGCGACACCGGCGCAAGGCACATGATCGCCCGCCACGAGGAGGCCGTGGAGCGGGTGGAGATCGGGGCAGCCGCTGCCGTCGACGTGGACACGCCCGAGGCGCTTGCAGAGGCCGGCGGCGTCCTCGTCGACTAGAGCATGATCCCGAAGTGGCCGGTTTTCGGACGCTCACGCGGGCAGTCAGGCGGGCGCCGGCCGCTCCCAGAGCCCCTTGTTCAGACGCCAAAGCGCCATGGCGATGCCGAGCGCAATCAATCCGGCTACGAAAATGGCGATCGGAACAGCGCCGAGACGCTCGAACCACTGCGTATAGAAGTGGATGGCGCCGAAGATCGCAGCGAGATTGACCACCCAGCGCCGGTTCGCCCACGCCGCCCAGATGCCGACGCCGATCAGCCCCAGCGCCCATCCGACGGTGAAGGCCGTGTCGGGGATGGCGAGCGTCCATGGCGTATCGCCCCAAAGCGAGCCGATCCAGAAGCCGAAATTGACGAGAAGCAGCGACGTGCGCGAAGCGATGATCGCCAGCCTCTCGAAGTCGTGGTGGAGCATCTTCGAGGCGATGAACGTGACCAGTGCGAGCAGGCTGAAAAGCACGATGGTGAACGTCGGCGCCTCAATGCCGAGGAAGTAGGTCGCGTGCATGTAGTCGGTGCGCGCGCCGAGGCACGATGACAGCGCCAGCACCGACAAGGCGATCAGCAAGCCGCTTCGCGCGAGCGTGCCGGCGACTGCGAAGCCGATGGCGATCGCGAGGAACGAGGCGACGGACGCCTGGTCGAGCACCACGACGCCGCCGGCGAGCCCGAGCGCGCCGACGACGATGCAGATGTTGGCGAGAAGCGCCCATTGCTTCGGTCCGGCGACGGAAAGCGCCAGCCCGCCGCCGAGCACGACGAGCCCGATGACGATGCCGGTGATCGCGTCAGGCACGAGCGCCACGGCCCCGGCAGCGACCGCGATCGTTCCGAATCCGAGCAGGATGTTGAAGGCAAGCGAACCGGTGCCGGCGGCGGCGAGCTTGATCAGCCGGTCGTGCTCGTCCTGCGTGATCTTGCCCTCGGCAAGCAGCTTGCCGAGATCGAGCGTGACCTTCATTTGGGCGTCCCCAGCCTCCGGCTTAGCCGGCGCACGATGATACGCCGCCGCGAGGCGGCGGAGAAGCTGGCGTTTGCCGCGGCGGTGTGCGCACCGGGCGCATCACATGCGGCAGCTCCGTGCAGCCCGTGTGATCGGACGCGTTCGCGTCGTCAGGCATGGGCGCGGTGATGGTGCATCATCGAGCGCAAGCGCTCCCGGTCGACCTGCCCGCCCACGAAAAATAGCGCGACGAGGAGCCCCCCGACCGCCAGGCCCGCGTCGACGATAAAGGCGCGGTGGATGCCCGCTGGGAGCGAGGGAGCAGTGACGACGATGGCGGTGTTCAGGCCGAGGCCGATGGCCCCTCCGGCAATTTGGGCCATGTAGATAATGGCGCCGGCCAGGCTCGACCGCGAGTGTTCGAGCGCGGTGATGCCCGACGTGGTCACCGACGAATAGAACAGCCCCACTCCGATTCCGAGCACGATCATCCCCGGGATGAGGTGCGCGTAGGGCGTGGTCGTCTCGATAAAGGACAGGATGAAGATGCCGGCGGCCAGGCAGGCCGCTCCGGCCGAGACGATCAGTTTCGGCCCCAGGCGCGCATAGAGCGGTCCGGCCACAAACGATGTCAGTGCAAACACGGCCATCATAGGGAGCAGGCCGGCGCCGGCGCCCACTGCCGAGTAGCCAAGCTCCTTCGACATGAACTGCGGCAGGTAGAGCAGCGCCGCGAAGAAGATCGCCGACATCAGGAGAGTTGCCAGGCTGGCGGCCGCGAAGCCCCGGTTGCGGAGCACGTCGTTGGGCACCAGGGCGTTGGAGCCGGCCCGCCGCTCTGCGACCACGAAACCGGCAAGGCTCGCGCCGGAGAGCACGAGCAGCGCCAGGATCAGCGGATCGGTCCAGCCGAGGTCCGTCCCCATGTCCAGTGACAACAACAGCGCGAACAGCCCGACGGAGATTGCCGTCACGCCGCCATAGTCGATGCGGTGGGTCCTGGCGTCGGGCTTCTCCAGAGGAATGATGTACCAGGTGACGACCACCGCCAGCGCGGCGATCGGCAGGTTCAGATAGAATATCCATCGCCAGCTGAGGAAATCGGTCAGCGCCCCGCCGAGCAACGGACCGATCGCGTTCCCGAACCCGGCGGCGCCGATGATCAGGCCGCCCGCCAGCCCGGCTTTGCTCGACGGAAGCAGCCCGTAGGTCATCCCCAGGATCGCCGGCCACATCATGGCGCCGCCGATGCCCATCGCCCCGCGCGCGGCGAGCAGCACGTAGATGTTGGGCGCAATGCCGCCGAGCAGCGAGAAGAATGCGAAGATCACGGAACCCAGGAAGAACACTCTGCGGCGCCCAAACATGTCGGCGAGGCGCCCGCCCGTCACGATGAGTACGCCGAAGACCAGGGCATAGCCGTTGATCGCCCATTGGACGGTCGTGACGTCCGACTTGAACTCCGCTTCCATCGCGGGCAGCGCGACCGAGAGCGCCACGAAGTCGTTAGCGAGAACCAGGACGGCCATCGCCATCGCGCCCAACCCGAGATATTCCGCCCTGCTCAGGGGCGCTCGGTCGCTTCCGTCGGGGTGGTCTCCTCGGTCACGCTCGCCTGCTCAATGTGCCCGCGGCATCGTTGCACATAAGCCGGCTTTGGTACGCTCCCGCCGAGCTGAATTCACAAGAGTGCGCCGCGGTTGGTAAGGGATTTGTGAGAGCGGATGCCAATGCACAAGAAACGGCCAGGACTGCACCTTGTTCAATCAGGTCCACGCCATTTGGCAGCACTCTCAGCTATGGGCTGCTAACTCACTGTAACTATTTGGTAAATTCAAAACCTCACGCTAGGATTCGCATTCGGTGATTTGCCCGAATGTCCCCAACGAAGAGGGTAAACATGCGTGAGACGACCGATCACGACTTTCGCACCGTGTTCTTGAGCGAACGGGCCGGCTATGGCCTCGCCACGGCGAATATCCTCTATCACATGCCGGAGCGCCCGAAGCTGCTGCAGACCTTCGTCTGGCAATTCTACGACGTGGCGCCGGACTATCCGCGGCTCTTCAAGTTCCTGGATTTCTGGGTGGCCGAGATCGACGGCATCATCCATTCTGTCGAGGTGGCGCACAGGCAGCTTGCGGCCGCCGCCGAGATTCGCAACGCCCGCTTCCACGGGCAACTGCACTAGGCGCGTCCCAGCTCGGCGCCCCCTGGGAAGAGGGCGCCCCACAAGTGCGGTTTGAACGCAACTCAGGTTTCCGAACGCCAGGCAGGCTTAAATACCGATGCGGCTGACGCCTGAACACGTGGCGCGGGTCGCACGCGTCGTCGACGATCCGGGCATGCCGCCGGAAACGACGCTGGCGTCCGACGAAGATCACCACGCGACCATCGTCGAGATGTTCTCAGGCCCGCCGCCCGAGGACGTGTGGCTCTTCGCCTTCGGGTCGCTGATCTGGAATCCGGCTCATGACTTCGTCGAGCAGCGGACAGGCGTTGTGCACGGCTGGCACCGCTCCTTCTGCCTCGGATGGGATCGCTGGTTCCGCGGTCGCCCCGAGCGCCCCGGTCTCATGCTCTCCCTCGATCGCGGTGGAGCGTGCAAGGGCGTCGCCTACCGTCTGCCGCCCGATGCGATCGAGGAGAATCTGCTCCGCCTCTTCCGCCGCGAGCTTCGCTTCCGGCCGACCGCGCACTTGGCGCGATGGGTGAAGGTCGACACCAAGGACGGGCCGCTCCGCGCAATCGCGTTCGTCATCGACCGAAACGGCGGGCGCTACGTGGCCGGGCTCACGGACGAACAGGTCGCCGATGCGCTTGCGACTGCCGTCGGCCACCGCGGCTCGATGGCCGAATACCTTCACAACACCGTCCGCCACCTCGAAGAGCTGGGTCTCCGCGATCGCCATCTTTGGCGGCTGCAGGAGATGGTGGCGGAGCGCATCGAAGCGGCGGCCGCGGACAAGACTCCGCCGCGCGACGGGGAAGCCTAGCCGCGCGGCAGTCGCTTCATCTTATGCGGCGGGGCGTCAGCTCTTCGCGGCGACGTTCACCAGCACCGGGTCTTCGCGCCAGAGCGCGGGGAAGAGCGACTTCAGGTCTGCGATCTTCGGCAGATCGTTGTAGGTGATGTAGGCGCTCTCAGGGTGAAGCGTCGCGTAATCCTGGTGATAGTCCTCCGCGGCATAGAAGGCCTTGAACGGCGACACCTCGGTGGCGATCGGCTTGTCGAACACGCCGGCCTTGTCGAGTTGCGCGATGTAGTCCTTGGCGATCGCCGCCTGCTCGTCGTTGGCCACGAACAGCGCTGAGCGGTATTGCGTCCCGACGTCAGGCCCCTGGCGGTCTTTCTGCGTCGGATCGAGGGCGACGGAGAAGAAGATCTGCAGGAGCTTTCCGTAGGTGATCTGGCTCGGATCGTAGGTGATCTGCACCGACTCCGCGTGCCCGGTCCAGCCGGTGCCGACCGTTTGATAGTGCGCCGTGTCGGCCTCGCCGCCGGAATAGCCGGAGACGGCTTGCGTCACGCCTTTGACGTGCTGGAACACGCCCTGGATGCCCCAGAAGCAGCCGCCGGCGACGACGGCGGTCTCCGTGCCGGGCGCCGACGCAAGCGGCTCGTCGTGCGCGGGGAGGGGCACGACCTGCCCGGTCTCCGCCGCGGCCGGCGGGAGGATGCCGCTCAGGGGCACCAGCGCGACGACGGCAAGGACGGCGAGCGCGGGGGCGACGAAGGGCTTCACCGAGAAGGGCAGTCTCATGGGCGCGGGCATGTCGAGTCTCCAATGGGTCTCTCCGGTATTTGGCGCAGCGCGGATCGCCTGAAAAGCGCCTCGCTTCGGAATCACCGCCTCTTGATTGGCGGTGTACGGAGCCGCTCACACCACGACGACCGCAGCCACGAGCCAGATGGACGCGATTGCCCGCGCGAGAAATGCCCAGTCCGCCTTCTCCCTGAGCGAGCTCCGCCAGACGCCGACAAACAGGGCGACGTTGTAAGGAGTGGGGGCGAGAAAGACCGTGAACGCGACCGCCGCCGGCACGTGCGCGACGAACAGCACCAGCATGGCAACGAGCGTCGCAAAGTTAACGAGCGTGCCGATAACGAGCATGTCGACCCAAAGCATGCGCGTAAGCGGCAGCGCGCCCGTCCAAAGATCGCGGAAGTAGCGGATCACCGGCCAGCCGGCGCCGACCGCGGCGCCCTCACGCGAAGCGCGCCGCAGTGCGGGCGCGCGCCTTCGCGGCTTCCTCCTCGCGGTTCTTCGGCGGGCTCGTCGTCTCGAGCGCATCGAGCAGGCGGCGGGCGGCGGCGGTCACTTCGTCGACCGCGTCGTCGAAGGCTCTGGCATTTGCCCGCGAGGGATGCTGGAAGCCGGAAAGCTTGCGCACGAACTGCAAGGCCGAGGCGCGAATCTCGTCCTGCGTCGCCGGCGGCTCGAAATTGAAGAGCGTGCGGATGTTGCGGCACATCGTGAGCCTCCTCGCCCGCACGGCGCATCGTCGCCGCGCGGCGCTTTCAGGCATGGATGGACACAGATAGACCCTGCCAGCCGGCGCCGACAAGCGCGGCTCGTCGCTACCAGCGGAAGTTAATGGATGCGCGCGCGGCCTGGATCGGCTTGCGGATGACCTCTTGTGAGATGGCCACTCCGGCGCCCGTCGAGCCGACGGGCTGAAGGTCGTCGTTCAGGTGGAAATAGCGATACTCGGCGCCGATGCTCCAACGGTCGCTGAGTGCGTATTCGGCGCCCGCGCCGAGGAACCAGCCGAAGAGCGTATCGGCCTCCTTGGCGGATGCCGGGAATACGTTGTCGGTCGTCTTCGCTTCCGCGTCGAGATAGAAGGCGCCGATGCGGCCGTAGGCAAGGAAGCGCTGGTAAGCGAGGCCGGCCCGCACCGACATGCCGCCGTACCAGTCAGACGAGAGCTTCGTCACCGCATTGCCGCCCGAGGCGGGGTCGGTCGCCGAGCCGTCGAGGCTGAGGATGCCCGCTTCGCCGGAAAGCCCGAGCACGACCCAGCTCCATTGCCAGTCGACGCCGATCTCGCCGCCGGCAAGCGGTCCGTCGCTGCGGAGGCCGTAGGTGTCCGCCGCATAGAGCGGGGCGCCGGCGGTCGTCGCGAGTCCGCTGACGCTGAAGTTCTGCGCGAAGCCCCAGCCGCCGAACGCGCCTACGTGGAATCCCGTCCAGAAGCTTTCGCCCGGAACGATCGACGGCGTCGGGTCGACGAAGACGTAGGTCGTCGGCGTGTACGGCTCGAGCGGGATCGTGAACCCGAGCATGATGTCGTGGACGTTGAAGTCCTTGTAGCGGACCTTCGAGCCGTCGGCGAAGGTTCCGGACTCGACCTCGCCGATCCAGCGGAAACGATAGCCGATAAAGGGCATGACCCGATGCGAGAACCCGGTGAAGACGATCCCTGCCTCGAATGATGGTGAGGGCTTCCACTCGGTGCTCACGACCGATGTCGGCGTGTGCTCGAACTCGACCTCCGTCCTGACGCGCGTCGCGCCCATGCCGCCGCCGACGTAGAAGCGGCCCCAACCGAAGTCGATCACGTCGGCGAGAAGGCTCAGCCTCAGGTCAAACGCCTGCAGGTTGCCGTGGTAATTCGGCGTGCCGGTCGGTTGCGCCGCGACGTCGGTGTCGTGGCGAAAGTTCAGGCTCGTGTCGAGGATGGCACGGAAGGGGACGCCCCACGCGGAAAACTGATAGCCGAGGCCTGCGCCGGCGCCGAAAAACTCCTGCGGCTGGTAGGACGTTTGATGGCCGCCCGTTGCGCCGGGCGGGAGCGTTGCGAACGAGCCGGGAGCGCTCGAAATTCCGCCGAGGAAATCGGTGCGTGCGAACCACCCGGGCTGGCCGGGCTGCGCCGGAACATCGATCGCGAATCCGGACGTCGGCAGAAACGCCGCCAGTACGAACGCGCACGCGCAGAGCCTTCTCACCCGGCACCCCCCGATGGAAGCGCTAGCGAAGCCGCACTGCGCCTGGAAAGCAACCCAAAACCCGCGGCGCGTGGAAATGCCGCCGCCGCAGCCAAATGGTGTTGCGGCAGGAGCACAGACGGGACGCGCCGGAACGCACGATTTCCGCCGCAAATGAATTAACTCCATCGCTGGTATCGTCCCGTTCAGGGCCCGCCGATGATCTCTTCCGCCTTTCTTCGCTACGTCGACCGCGCCCGTGAGGGGCGAACGGCGCTTTGGTGCATCGGCGCGGGGGCGGCGGTTATCCTCCTCGTATGGGCGTTCGTCACGATCGTGGCCTTCATTGTCGGAGCCGTGTGGAGCGGCTTTTTGCCGGGCGTCGGCGATCCGGGAGCCTTCATGCAGGTCTTCCTCGCGTCGCCGGGCGGCGCCGCGACCGCGCTGGCGTCGTTCCTCGGGATGTCGGGCGGTGTCTTCCTTGCCGTCAGGCTGGTGCACGGACGTCCGTTCGCGACCGTGCTTGGCGCGAGCGGCCGGATCGCGTGGCGCGATTTTTCCCGCGGGTTGGCCGCGGCGCTCATCGCGTCGGCGCTCGCCGAGGGAGCGGCGTTCTTCGTCGACCCCTCGCTTAGGCGAAACACGATCGGCCTCACTGCGTGGCTGATCTGGCTCGCGCCGCTCGTGCTTCTCCTCTTCGTGCAGGTGTCGGCGGAGGAGCTCGCGTTCCGCGGCTACCTGATGCAGTCGCTCGCCGCGCGCTTCAGAAGCCCGCTCGTCTGGGCCCTGATCCCGGTTGCGCTCTTCACCGCGCTCCACTGGGATGCGCACTCACCGCCGGCGATGAAGGCCGCGATGCTTCTGGGCATCGGCGCCTTTGCCGTCCTTGCAACGGCGCTCGTCGTCAGGACCGGCAATCTCGGCGCCGGAATCGGCACGCATCTCGGATTGAACGCCTTCGGCATTCTCTTCGTAGCGCACATGAGCTGGCTCTCCGGCGGCGCGCTTTTCGTCAGCCGGCCGCTCGATTCCGGCGACTGGTCGCTGCTCGACACGCTCCTCGTCGGGGTCGCGAATGTCGGTAACTTCGCCTTGATGGCCGTGTTCCTTCTTCATCCGCGCTCGCCGCTCAAAGTCGGCGAGGCTTGACCTTCCCGTCGCTGGAACCATCTCTTTTCGGGGTGCCCGGAAGGAGAGGCGCGATGAATATTGGCGAGGCGGCGAGGGCGAGCGGACTGCCGACAAAGACCATCCGCTACTACGAGGATATCGGTCTCGTCCGCTCCGACCGTCGCGACAACAACTATCGCGACTATTCGGAAACCGCGCTTCACAATCTCCGTTTTCTCCGGCGCGCCCGGGCGCTCGGCTTCTCGATCGAGGATTGCCGCCGGCTTCTCTCGCTCTATGTCGACAAGCGCCGCGCGAGCGCCGACGTGCGCCGGCTGGCAGAAGCGCATATCGGTGAGATCGACGCCAAGGTCTTAGAGCTCAAGGCGATGCGAAAGACACTTTCCGCGCTGGTCGCCGCTTGCCACGGCGATCACCGGCCCGACTGTCCGATCCTCGAAGACCTCGCAGGGCACAAGCGCGCTTGACGTTGGCGGGCGTTACGGCCCCATCTTGGCGCGAGACGGAACGGCAGGGGACGGCGCGATGAAGCTCTATCGGATGCTGACCGGCGGCGACGATGCCGCCTTCTGCAAGAAGGTCTCCGAGGCGCTGAACAAGGGCTGGGAGCTTTATGGCTCGCCCGCAACGACCTTCGACACGACAAGCGGCAAGGTCGTCTGTGGCCAGGCGGTGGTAAAGGACGTCCCCGGCACCTGGAGCGAAGCGATGAAGACGGAGAGCTTCAAACTCTCCGAGCAGTAGCGCCAAAGCGCCATGCCATGCCGCGCCGCACCGTCATCGTGAACGACCGAATGCAGAAGGGCTACCGCTACGCGCTGACGGCGCGAACGGGGAGGGACTTCGATCCCGAGTTCATGCCGGACCTGACGCCGGCAGACATGCTGAAGCTCGGTGTCTTCGGCGGCAAATACATGACCGACTGCCGCGAGGAGTTCCCGGCCGCTTGGTTCAAGGGCGCGAAGCTCACCAAGGGCCGCGCCGACAAGGCTCTCAACTTCTTCGGTGTCGACGCCAGCCAGCCGCTCTCCGAATGGCGGCGCAAGGGCTGGATCCATCCCGACGATCCACGCGGCTGGTTCCAATGGTATTGCCGCTACTATTTGGGCCGGCGCTTGCCGGAGGAGGACGCGCGGCAGATCAAGCGCTGGAAGGCGATCCGCCGCCACGTCGCTCAGATCAGGAAGAACTGCGCGCCGGGCGACATCCATTGCCGGCGCAGACAGCGCCAAGCGCTGCTCCACTGGGCCCACGACAGCAGGAAAATCTAGGAGGCTGCGGCTACTCGGCCGGCTGAAGCGCCGGTTTCCGGTGCTCTGCTCGCGACATCTTCCGCGCTTTCTCGGCGGCGGCCTTCGGTTGATAGGCGGCGAGGAAAACTGCGACGGCGCTCTTCACCGTCCGCTCGATCGTCTCGGCAGGCGCGCGCGACATCGTACCGTAGAGCAGCGGCTTGATGATTCCCGTTTGTGTGAGATCGAGGAACTGGTGTGCCGCGAGCTCGCAGTCGTCGATCGCAAGCACGCCCGCGCGCACCTGCGCTTCGAGGTAACGCGTGACATCGGCGACGCAGAGCGTCGGGCCGTCGCGATAGAAGTCGGCCGCCACCTCCGGCATCCGCTCGATGATCGCCATTACGGAGCGTTTCGCCCGGATCACGTGCGGCGCGGAAAGGAACGTGACGAACTCGCGGCCAAGCCGCGTGAGCACAGCGGCGACGTCGTGGTCAGCCGGATCGGGCGCGAACTTCTGCTTTGAGCGCTCGTCGTGCATCAGCGCCGTGAAGAGGCGCTCCTTGTTTTCGAAGTAGACGTAGAGCGTGCCCTTCGACACGCCGGCGACGCGCGCGATGTCGTTCATGCTCGCGGCGTCGAAACCGTGCTTGAGGAACACCTTGCGTGCGCCCGCGAGAATCTGGCGCCGCTTCTGCGGGTCGTGTCCGGCACCACTTTCTTCGTGCTTTGCCGCCGCTTCGGCGCTTGCAGCGGAGATATCCGTCATTGCTGCATTTCCTCATGCATGGGCCTCGGGTCCCGGTTCTTCTTGTCGGCCCCGATCGTAATCCGGCCTCGATTCCTCCGACGAAACTACAACGAAACGTGCCCGAAACACCCATCAACAAAATTTGTGACCGAACCGTTCGGTTCGATCTTGAAATAGATCAGGCTTTGGTCCATTTCAAGCGCCCTGACCGAACCGTTCGGTTCGATACGTGGTTCAATCCGAAAAGTTGGAGAGCCCGATGACGAAGGTTCTCGTGAATGCCGAGGCAAGCCTGGCGACCGCAGCGGAGGCCGGCGATCTTCCGGAGGCCGCCAAGACAGCGTCGGCGGTCGCAGAAAGTCGTAAGACTCGCAATGCCTTGCGGGCAATTCCTGGCTCACTGCTCGAACGCCAGCCGCCCGCAGAAGAGATGCGGTCGGAACAGCGCCTCGCGCCGCAGGTCGCCGGATCGGCTGAAAAGGGCGCTTCTGAGCGGCAACCGCGGAAGCGGAACCCGCGGCGCATGGCGGTGATCGGCGCGCTCGTCGCGGTCATCGGCATCGGCGCCTATTTCGGTCACGACTGGTGGACGCATGGGCGCTTCATGATCACCACGGACGACGCGTATGTGGCGGCGGACACCGCGGTGATCGCGCCGAAAGTCGCCGGCTACGTCAAAGCCGTGCCGGTCGACGACAATGCCCGTGTGACGGCGGGAACGCCGCTTATTCTCATCGACGATTCGGACTACCGCATCGCCTTGCAGCAGGCCGAAGCGCAGGTCGCGGCCCAGCAGGCGGCGATCTCTCGCATCGGCCAGCAGATCGCGGCGGGCGGTGCGCAAGTCACGCAGGCGCGTGCCGAGCTCGCCTCCGCCAAGGCCGCGGCCGCCAACGCTCAGCTCGAGTACGACCGCGCCACTGCGCTCGCCGGCAAGTCCTTCGGGACGCAGCAAGCAGTCGATGCGGCCAAGGCGGAGCTGCTGCAGGCCAACGCCGGCATCGACGCTGCGAACGCGGGCGTTGCGACGGCGGAAGCCAATGCCGCGGTACTCTTGGCCCAGAAGGTCGAAGCCGAGCGCGCCCTCGACCAGGAAAGGCTCGTCGCCGACAAGGCCAAGCTCGATCTCGACCACACGATCGTGCGCGCGCCTTTCGACGGCGTCGTGGGCAACCGCGCAGCCGAGCCCGGCGAATACGTCCAGCCGGGCACGCGGCTGATGGCGCTCGTGCCGCTGCAGGACATCTATGTCGACGCGAACTTCAAGGAGACGCAACTCGCGGGGCTGCGCCCCGGCCAGACGGCGAACATCTCCGTCGACGCCTACCCGGACCGCGTCATCAGCGGGACGGTCGTAAGCGTCGCTCCGGCCTCCGGCTCGGTGTTCAGCCTGCTGCCGCCTGACAACGCCACCGGCAACTTCACCAAAGTCGTGCAGCGCCTTGCGGTCCGCGTCCGCGTCCCGGCAAACGTCGCCGCCGAGGATCTGATCCGCCCTGGCATGTCTGTGGTCGTTGCCGTCGACACGCGTTCCGGCTCCACCTCCGTCGCGGCGCGCTAAAGCCGGCGAAGGGGAGAGCGCCATGCCTGACCGGTCTATTGCCGCGACCGCCGATCCTCCGATTCCGCCCCGGCAGATCGCCGCTTTCGTCGTGCTTTCCGTCGGCATGTTCATGGCGATCCTGGACATCCAGATCGTCGCCTCCTCGCTCGCCGAGATCCAGGCAGGACTTTCGGCGAGCGCCGACGAGATCTCCTGGGTGCAGACATCCTATCTCGTCGCCGAGATCGTGATGATCCCGCTGACCGGCTTCCTCGGTCGCGCTTTTTCGACCCGCTACCTCTTCGCGATTGCCGCCGGTGGCTTCACGCTGGCGAGCATCGGCTGCGCCACCGCGACTTCGATCGGCGAGATGGTCGTCTGGCGCGCGCTGCAAGGCTTCATCGGCGGCGCGATGATCCCTTCCGTCTTCGCGGCGGCCTACACGATCTTCCCGCGCGGCCGCCAGGGCATGATTTCCGCTGTCGTCGGACTGATTGCGACGCTCGCGCCGACGGTCGGGCCGACGGTCGGCGGCTATCTGACCGACCTCTTCTCCTGGCACTGGCTGTTCCTGGTGAATGTTTTTCCCGGCATCGCGGTGACGGTCGGGACGCTCATCCTCGTCGACTTCGACAAGCCGAATCTCAAGATTCTGAAGAACTTCGACTTCGTCGGTGTCGCGACGCTCGCCGTCTTCCTCGGCAGCCTCGAATACGTGCTGGAGGAAGGACCTTCGAAAGACTGGTTCGACGACCGGACGATCGTCACCTTTGCGGTTCTGTCGGTCATCGCCGGCGTCGCCTTCTTCGCCCGTGCGCTCACCGCCCGCGAGCCGATCGTCGATCTCAGGGCCTATCTCGACCGCAATTTCGCGACCGGATCGCTGTTCATCTTCGTGCTCGGCATCGGGCTCTACGGCCTCGTCTATCTCTACCCGGTCTATCTCGCGCGCGTGCGCGGCTACGACGCGCTGCAGGTCGGCGAGACGATGTTCGTGACCGGCCTCTTCATGTTCCTGACCGCGCCGATCAGCGGGCGGATCGCGCAAAAGGCCGATCCGCGCATCATGATCGCCGTCGGGATGGGGCTCCTCGCCATCTCCTGCGTCGAGCTCGTGCCGATCACCCGCGACTGGGCTTTCGCGGAGCTCTTCATCCCGCAGGCGGTGCGCGGCGTGGGACTGATGGTGGCGATGATCCCGGTCTCGATGCTGGCGCTCGGAACGCTTTCCCCCGAGCGGCTGAAGAACGCCTCGGGTCTCTTCAACCTGATGCGGAATTTCGGCGGCGCTGTCGGCCTTGCGGTCATCAACACGCTTCTGAACGACCGCTGGGACCTCCACATTCAGCGTCTGCATGACGCGGTGACGTGGAGCCGCGCCGCGGCGACCGAGCGCCTCGCCAATCTCACGCAGCACCTTTCCTCGGCGCTCGGCTCCGACGCCGACATGGCGGCGCTGAAGTCGCTGACGATGACGGTGCGGAGCCAGGCGTTGGTGATGGCCTTCTCCGACATCTTCCTGATCCTGGCGGTGCTCTTCTTTGCCGTGCTGCTCTTCGCCCCGCTGGCGAGAAGGCCGATGGCGAGAGCGGCGGCGGGCGGGCATTGATCGGCCGGCGAACTTCGTGCTTTCTCCGCTCGAGGGTTCGCATTTTTGATGCGATTGTCGCGGCGACGCCTGCTGTGTGGTAGGGGCTGGTCGAAATCGCGCCCCGTCGACGAGCAGCAAAGGTTGATCGCAAATGCCAGGCGACAATGCTTCGGAAGTGGAACGTGAGCTGAGCGAGGTGAAGGGAGGGCTCGATCTGCTCTTCACATTGCGCGAGGAGTTCGCGCAGTGGGTCGAGGAGGCGCAGGACGATTCCAAAAAGGAAGCCCTCGAAAACGTGCTCGGCCATATTGAAGGACTGGAGCGCGAGTACCTGCGCCGCCAGGAAGAGTTGCAGAAGCGACAGAAGGCGTCCTGAACCATGGGCCGCTCGCTGTGACCCGCGTTCACTTGCGAGCGGCGGCCGCCAAGCTCCCCTTTGCCTCGCTTGCCGCGCTGCGGTATGCGTATCGGCGCCATGGCTGAGACTCACCTGAAAGCGGCAGCTTCCCGCCCGCTTTCCCCGCATCTGACAATCTGGCGCCCGACCATCACCTACTTGATGTCGGGCATGCACCGGATCACCGGCTTCGTGCTCTATTTCGGCATGGCGTTCCTCGCCTGGTGGCTGATCGCCGCCGCGTCCGGTCCGGGCGCGTTCGACGTCGCGAATGCCTTCTTCGGCTCGTGGCTCGGGCGGCTCATCCTTTTCGGCTACACCTGGGCGCTGATCCATCACATGCTGGGCGGCATCCGCCACCTGATCTGGGACACCGGGTGGGGCCTCGACGTGCCGACCGCCAGCCGGCTCGGCTGGGCCACGATCGTCGGCTCGATCGTGCTTACCTTCGTCGTCTGGACCATCGGGTACGCACTGAGATGAAGTCGATCCGCACGCCGCTTGCCGAGGTCCGCGGCCTCGGTTCCGCCAAGAAGGGCACGGGCACCTTCGTCGTGGAGCGCGTGACCTCGATCGCGCTTCTGATCCTGCTCACGCTCTTCATCGTCATCGTCGTGATGCTGAACGGCGAGCCTTACGACGTCGTGGTGGGCACGCTCGCCTCGCCGCTGGTCGCGCTCATCATGCTCGCCGGCGTCCTGGTGACGGTTGTGCACATGCGGGTCGGCATGCAGATCATCCTCGAGGACTATGTGCAGGGCGAGTTCCCGAAGCTCGCGGCGCTTGTCGTGAACTCGCTGTTCTGTTGGGGCATCGGGCTCGTCGCCGCTTTTGCCGTGCTCAAGATCGCCTTCGGGGGCGCCTGATGGCGGCAAATGGTAAGGGCAACGGCTCAGCGCCGGCGGTGAACGGTCGCGCCTATCCGGTGACGGAGCATCAGTTCGACGTGGTGGTCGTCGGCGCTGGTGGCTCCGGGCTTCGCGCCGTCGTTGGCGCCAGCGAAGCGGGGCTCAAGACCGCCTGCATCACCAAGGTCTTCCCGACCCGCTCGCATACGGTCGCCGCGCAGGGCGGCATCGCGGCGGCGCTCGGCAACATGGGCGAGGACGACTGGCGCTGGCACATGTACGACACCGTAAAAGGGTCGGACTGGCTCGGCGACCAGGACGCCATCGAATATCTCTGCAGGAACGCGCCTGAGGCTGTCTACGAGCTTGAGCACTGGGGCGTGCCGTTCTCGCGCACCGAGGCAGGCACCATCTATCAGCGTCCGTTCGGCGGCATGACCACGCATTACGGCAAGGGCACCGCGCAGCGCACCGCCGCCGCCGCCGACCGCACCGGCCACGCGATGCTGCATACGATGTACGGGCAGTCGCTGCGTCACTCGGCCGAGTTCTTCGTAGAATATTTCGCCATCGATCTCCTGATGGAGGACGGCGCCTGCCGCGGCGTCGTGGCGCTCTCGCTCGACGACGGCACGGTGCATCGCTTCCGCGCCCACAAGACCATCATCGCGACCGGCGGCTACGGCCGCATCTACTTCACCTGCACCGGCGCGCATACGCAGACCGGCGACGGCAATGCGATGGTGCTTCGCGCCGGCTTGCCGCTCCAGGACATGGAGTTCGTGCAGTTCCACCCGACCGGCGTCTACGGCGCCGGCATGCTCATCACCGAAGGCGCGCGCGGCGAAGGTGGCTATCTGTCGAATTCGGAGGGCGAGCGCTTCATGGAGCGCTATGCGCCATCGGCCAAGGACCTTGCGTCGCGCGACGTCGTCTCGCGCGCCATGACGGTGGAGATCCGCGAGGGTAGGGGCGTCGGCAAGGAGCGCGACCACATCTACCTGCACCTTGAGCATCTCGACCCGGCGGTGCTGCACGAGCGGCTTCCGGGCATCTCCGAAATCCGCGCGCATCTTCGCCGGCGTCGACGTGACGCGCGAGCCGATCCCGGTGCTGCCGACCGTGCACTACAACATGGGCGGCATCCCGACGAACTATCACGGCGAGGCGCTGACCAAGGCGGACGGCGATCCCGATGCCGTGGTGCCTGGCTTGATGGCGGTCGGCGAGGCGGCCTGCGTCTCCGTCCACGGTGCCAACCGGCTCGGCTCGAACTCGCTCGTCGACCTCGTCGTCTTCGGCCGCGCCGCCGCAGAGCGCTGCGCGGAAACGATCACGCCGGGCGAGCGCCATCCGGAGCTGCCGAAAGACGCCGACGAGAAAGCAATCTCGCGCCTCGACCGCGCGCGCCACGCGAACGGGTCGATACCCGACCGCCGAGCTTAGGAGCCGCATGCAGAAGGTGATGCAGGAGAACTGCGCCGTGTTCCGCACCGGTGAGGTGCTCAACGAGGGTCGCGCGCGGATCGGCGATGTCTGGCGGGCTTCCGATGATCTCGGCGTGAGCGACCGCGGCCTGATCTGGAACACCGATCTGATCGAGACGCTGGAATTTGAGAACCTTGTGGAGCAGGCGGTCGTCACGATGGAATCGGCGGCGAACCGCACCGAAAGCCGCGGCGCGCATGCGCGCGAGGATTATCCGGAGCGCGACGACAAGAACTGGATGAAGCACACGCTCGCCTTCGCCGACGTCGAGGCGAAGCGCGTCCGTCTCGACGACCGCCCGGTGCACGCCTACACGCTCACCAACGACATCAGCTATATCGAGCCGAAGGCGCGCGTCTACTAGCCGAAGGCCCGAGCAGGAGGATTCCAATGCGCCTTGGTTTCGGGGTTGCGGTCGGGTTTTTCGTTGCGCTTTCGACCACGGCGGTCGCCGCCGATCGCGACGCCATCATCACGTCGTGCGAGGCGCGCTACAACGCGCCGGAACGCACATGCGCCTGCATGGCCGACAAGGCGATTGCCGAGTTCAACGCCAAGGAGCTCATGTTCTTCGAAGCGATCGTCGAGAAAGGCGTCATGGGCGCGATGTCGGCCGCGCCGGCCGGTCTCACGAATGACGAGATGAATCACGTCGCCGGCCGCGTTTCGGTGTTGCCCGCGGAATGCGTTAATGGCTAGGGCGCAGGCCGACATGGCCACGACCGCACCCGCCGGCTATTCGGACAAGCCGCTGCCGGACAAGCTCGGCTACAAGGCAGGGCAGCGCGCGGCCTTCATTGCGCTGCCGGCCGAGCTCTCCGATCTGGCAAATGCCGTCGCCTTCAATGCCGTGGTCCGCAAAACGCGCTGGGATGCGAAGCTTGCGGCCGGCACCTACGACCTGATCCACGCCTTCACGACGAAGAAGGCCGAGCTCAACGGGAGCCTGGCTGCGCTTCAACGGGCGCTCCGCCCCGACGGGATGATCTGGGTGTCGTGGCCGAAGAAGGCCGCGAAGGTCGAAACCGATGTTACCGAAGACCGGGTGCGCGAGGCGGCGCTCAGGCTCGACCTCGTCGACGTCAAGGTGGCGGCGGTCGATGACGTATGGTCGGGGTTGAAGCTCGTCATCCGCAAGGAGCGGCGATAGCGCCGAAGGCACGGGGATAGAGATGGTCCAGTTCACCCTTCCGAAGAACTCCCGCATCACCGGCGGCAAGGCCTGGCCGAAACCGGCGGTCGGCGGGAGTCTGAAGGAGTTTCGCGTCTATCGCTACGACCCGGACAGCGCGGCGAACCCGCGCATCGACACTTATTTCGTCGACACCGACGATTGCGGGCCGATGGTTCTCGATGCGCTGAACTGGATCAAGAACAAGGTCGATCCGACGCTGACCTTCCGCCGCTCCTGCCGCGAAGGCATCTGCGGCTCTTGCGCCATGAACATCGACGGTATGAACACGCTCGCCTGCACCAAGGGCTACGACGAGATCGGCGGCGCGGTGAAGATCTATCCGTTGCCGCATATGGCGGTGGTCAAGGACCTGGTGCCGGACCTGAGCCGCTTTTACGCGCAGCACGCTTTCATCGAGCCCTGGCTGCAAACGGTTTCGCCGACGCCGCAGAAGGAGTGGCTGCAAAGTCACGACGATCGCAGCAAGCTTGACGGGCTCTACGAGTGCATCCTCTGCGCCTGCTGCTCGACGTCGTGCCCGAGCTATTGGTGGAACGGCGACCGCTATCTTGGACCCGCCGCGCTCCTGCAGGCCTACCGCTGGCTCGTCGATTCGCGCGACGAGGCGACCGGGGAGCGACTCGACGATCTTGAGGACCCGTTCCGCCTCTATCGCTGTCACACCATCATGAATTGCGCGCAGACCTGCCCAAAGGGCCTGAACCCGGCCAAGGCAATCGCCGAGATCAAGAAGATGATGGTGGCGCGGCAGGTGTAGCGCCACTCGGGTTGTCCCGTCCGATCTCCGTAAGAAACAGCCCCATGCCCCGATTGACGCCGGTGTATGCAATGCATCATGCAACCCATGATAGAACTACAGCGCAACTCCAGAATGCTACTTCGTAAAATGAGGAGTAATTACTTAGAGATGTAGTTTATGACAGTGTTGATTCAGCGCGACAATAGCTGCATGCAAAAGAAACATCTGAATATTTGCGGACATTATCTGGCCTGATAGACATCATAGACAGGTCGGGCAGCGCCTAGGGGTGGGGAACATAATGAATGTGATCGACCATCTGGGGCTCCAGGTCAGCGACTATGCGCGCGCGCTGCGTTTCTATTCGCAGGCGCTTGCGCCGCTTGGCATCACCGTCGTCATGCGCGTCGGCAAGGAAGAAACGGGCGGCTACGAGGGCGCCGGCCTCGGCCGCAACGGTAAGCCCTCCTTCTGGATCAGCGGCGGGGGCCTAACGGCGCCGCGCATCCATCTCGCTTTCGTCGCCGACAACCGCCCTGCGGTCGACCGCTTCTTCGAAGCTGCGCTTGCGGCCGGCGGAGTCGACAACGGGGCGCCCGGAATCCGCGCGCACTATCATCCAGATTATTACGGCGCCTTCGTGCTCGACCCCGACGGCCACAACATCGAAGCAGTCTGCCACGCGCCGGTCTGAGCCGACGCCCTTGCGCTTTTACCGGAGTGCGGCTCAGAAAGCCGCATGACCTTCCTCGGCATCGATCTCGGCACCTCGGCGTTGAAGGCGGTGCTGGTCGATGACGCGCAGGCGGTTCTGGCCGCGTCCTCCGCGCCCCTTGGAACAAGCGCGCCGCACCCGGGCTGGTCGGAACAGGACCCACGCGACTGGCGGCGTGCGCTCGACGCGGCGGTCGCCGAGCTCCGCGCGGCCGAGCCAGCCGCCCTTCGCGCTGTCCGCGCCGTCGGGCTGTCGGGTCAGATGCATGGCGCTGTGCTGCTTGACGATCTGGGCGAGCCGATCCGTCCGGCGATCCTTTGGAACGACGGACGCGCAACTGAGGAGTGCGCAGCGCTTGAGGCGGCCGTTCCGGACCTGCCCGCGATCGCTGGCATACGGGCGATGCCGGGCTTCACCGCGCCGAAGCTCCTTTGGCTGAAGAAGCACGAGCCGGCGCATTTCGCGCGAATCGCCAAGGTTGTTCTGCCGAAGGATATCGTCCGCCTCTGGCTGACGGGCGAGACCGCCACCGACATGTCTGACGCCGCCGGCACGCTGTGGCTCGACGAAGCGGCGCGCGATTGGTCGGACGCGATTCTCGCCGCCTCCGGCCTGAATCGCTCGGCGATGCCCTCTCTCTTCGAGGGGCCGCAACCGACCGGGGAGGTCCGGCGTGCGATTCTGGACGCCTTTGGGATCGACGGGCCGGTCGTTGTCGCAGCCGGTGCCGGCGACGCCGCCGCAGCCGCGATCGGGATCGGTGCCGTCGCCGACCGCGACGCCTTCATCTCGCTCGGCACCTCCGCTCAGCTCTTCGTGACCGACGATTGCTATCGCCCGAAGCCGGAAGCGCTGCTCCATGCCTTTGCGCACGCGCTTCCGGACCGCTGGTTCCGCATGGCCGCGATGCTGAACGGCGCGACGTGCCTCGACCTCGTCGCGCGGCTCGTTGGTGAAAGCGACATCGCCGCGCTGCTTGAGCGAACCGCGGCGGCCTACAGGGGCCCGTCGCGTGTTCTCTTCCTTCCCTACCTCTCGGGTGAGCGCACACCGCATGACGATCCTTACGCGCGCGGCGTCTTTGCCGGTCTCGATCTCGACGCCGGTGCGCTCGACCTCGTGCAGGCAGCGCTCGAAGGCGTCGCCTTCTCGTTTCTCGAAGCACTGCATCTGATGGAGGGGGCGGGCGTGCGGCTTGAAAAAGCCGGCGCGGTCGGGGGCGGCGCGCGCAGCCGATTCTGGATGCAGATCGTCGCCAACGCTCTTGGCATTCCGATCGAGCGCTACGCGGGGAGCGAGACTGGGCCGGCCTTCGGCGCCGCGCGGCTCGCCCGCATGGCGCTGACCGCCGAGCGTCCAAGCGAGGTATGTTCGAAGCCGCCGGTTCGCGATGTCTTCATGCCGGATCCGGCGCTGACCGCCGCCTATCGCGAGCGCTTCGAAATCTACAAGCGGCTCTATGGCGGACTCAGGCCTCTGTTTCGTCCCGCGCCGACTCTTTGAAGAGCACCTCGCGGTCGCGCGAGAAGTTCGCACGGAGCGGCAGGCAGGCGCCGCCGATCGCGCGCGCGCCGGAGCCGACCGTTCCCTCCCTGACGGCGACCGGCGACAGGCCTTGGCGGTCGAAGCTCTCGATCGCTTCCGCCGTCTCCTGAACGATGCGGCGGCGGACTTCGGTCGGAAACGCGCCGTCGATGATCACCGCCTCAAAGTCGATCACGGAGATCGCCGCGACCGTCGCCGCGGCGAGGCTCGCCGCCGTCTCGCCGATCCAGCCGTCGAGCTCGGGGCCGACATCGCCCCAATCGTCGGGCGAGCGTGAGAGCACGGCCGGGTCGCGGCCCGCTGCAATCATCTTCTTTTCGAGCACGTAGATCGAAGCGCTGCGGATGAGCTGCTGCGAAGTCGCCGTGCCGTCCGCGCCCTTTGCCGGGATCGGCAGCGATCCGAGCGCCCCGGCATTGCCGCTGCGGCCGGGATAGAGACTGCCGTTCAGCACCACGCCGCCGCCGACGAAGGAGCCGATGAAGAAGTAGAGGAAGTCGAGCACATGGCCGGGATTGCCGAATACGAGCTCGGCGCCACAGGCGGCCGTGGCGTCGTTGCAAAAATAGACCGGCCAGTCGCAAAGATCGGCGATTTCCCGCTTGATGTCGAAATTCCGCCAGCCGTCGAGGACGGCACGCGGCGCGCCGATCTGTTCCTCCCAGTTCCACAATTCGAATGGCGCCGCGATCCCGATTCCCGCGATGCGCGCGCGGCTTCGCCGCGGCAGCTCCTCGACAACCGCGGCGATCGCCTGCGTCGCGAATTCGCGGATGCCGTTCGGCGTCGGATAGCGGCACGGCTCGCGCAGGCTCTTCAGCGGTCGGCCGAGGAAATCCAGCAGCACGAGGTCACTCGAACGCCGCCCGATCTTGAGGCCGAGGAAGAACGCGCCGCGCGGATTGAGCGAGAAGGGGACCGAGGGTTGGCCGACCTTGCCGCGCTGCGGCGCTTCCTTGACCACCAGGCCGTCGGATTCAAGCTGCCGCATGATGACGGAGATGGTCTGCGCCGAAAGTCCCGTGAGCCGCGCGATCTCCGCCTTGGGAGCACTTCCGTGCCGGCGGATGAGCGACAGAACGAGGCGCTCGTTGTAGAGCCGGACGCCGCTTTGATTGGTGCCGCGACTCGGATCGACCGAGTGCTGCCGGGCAGCGTCGGCCGCCGCGCTTCGCGGCTTCAAGGCGTCCACGTTGCCTCCCAAAGATTTCGTTCTTGCAAGCGCTCGCGCACGATGTCGCGCCGCCCGCCAGGGTGTCAACGACTAAATCATTTCAGTTGATCTATTGACTTCGCTCGGCCCTGGTATGAGTTTGGGACGGACGAGGGGTTGCCGACCGCGCGGCGGGCCGATGCCTGCTGCGACGGATAAGAAGAGCGCATCCCGTCGGCGTGAAGAGTGATCCAAGGGAGGAACACGTGAACAGGAAACTTCGCTTACTCAGCATTGCGAGCGCGCTCGCCTTCGGTTTTGTCGGTACCGCCTCGGCGGCCGAAATCGTCGGTCTCATTACCAAGACGGAAGGCAACCCCTTCTTCGTGAAAATGCGCGAAGGCGCGCAGGAAAAGGCCAAAGAGCTCGGTCTCGACCTGCAGAGCTTTGCCGGCAAGTACGACGGCGACAACGACGGCCAGGTGGCGGCGATCGAGAGCTTGATCTCGGCCGGCGCCAAGGGCTTCGCCATCGTGCCGTCCGACTCCTCGGCCATCGTGCCGACGATCAAGAAGGCGCGCGACGCGGGCCTCATGGTCATCGTGCTCGACACGCCGCTCGATCCGATCGACGCGGCCGACGCCACCTTCGCCACCGACAATCGCAAGGCCGGCAATCTCATCGGCCAATGGGCGAAGGGCACGCTCGGCGACAAGGCGGCTTCCGCTAAGATCGCGTTCCTCGATCTCTCGGTGAACCAGCCGACGGTCGACTATCTGCGCGACCAGGGCTTCATGCAGGGCTTCGGCATCGACGTGAAGGATCCGAACCATTACGGCGACGAGGATGACGCGCGCATCTGCGGCCACGAGATGAGCTCGGGCGCCGAGGACGGCGGGCGCACGGCCATGGAAACGCTGCTGCAGAAATGCCCTGACGTAAACGTCATGTACACGATCAATGAGCCCGCCGCGGCCGGTGGCTACGAAGCGCTGAAGGCGGCCGGCAAGGACGACGGCAGCGTGCTGGTCGTCTCCATCGACGGCGGCTGCCCCGGCGTGAAGAACGTCCAGGCCGGCATCATCGGCGCGACCTCGCAGCAGTACCCGCACAAGATGGCGTCGATGGCGCTTGAGGCGATCGCGAGCGGCAAGCTGCCGGACGGCGTGGCGGAGGGCGGCTTCTTCGACACCGGCGCGACGCTGATCACCGACAAGCCGGTCGACGGCGTCCCGTCGATCTCGACCGAGGACGGCCTCAAATTGTGCTGGGGCTAATTCCCTTCGCTCCTATGAGTACCCTAGACTGCGGCACATAAGAAGGAGGGCAACCGGAAACGGCTGCCCTTCTCGACCGCGCTAAAGGTCAGTCGGGGGGAGGGCATGAACAAGGCGAGCGACGAGACTGCCCGCGTCGGGGCAGCCGATTTCGAAAAGGTGCTGCCGGCCGACCAGACGGTCGCCAGCTTCGAAGAGGAGCGGCAGGACCCGCTCAAGCACCTCCAGCACTTCCTGCACACCTACCCGACGGCCATTCCCTTCATCGTCCTGCTGCTCGGCATCCTGATCTTCAGCGTGATCGTCGGCGGCCGCTTCTTCGCGCCGTTCAACCTGTCGCTGGTGCTCCAGCAGGTGACGATCATCGGCACGCTCGGCATCGCGCAGACGCTGATCATCCTGACCGCCGGCATCGACCTTTCCGTCGGGGCGATCATGATCCTTTCGACCGTGGTGATGGGGCGTCTCGCCGTGGTCACCGGCGTGCCCGTGGTCCTCGCCTTCCCGCTTGGACTTCTCTGCGGCATGGCCTGCGGCTACGTGAACGGTGCGCTCGTCACCTATCTGAAGCTGCCGCCCTTCATCGTCACGCTCGGCACCTGGAGCATCTTCGGCGCCCTCGTGCTGTTCTATTCGCAAAGCGCGACGATCCGTCAGCAGGAGATCGAGGCTGCCGCGCCGTTTCTCCAGTTCACCGGATCGCGCATCCAGATTTCGACGCCGTGGGGAGGCGCGCCGCTCACGTACGGCTCGATCCTGATGGTCGTTGCCGCGGCGATCGTCTGGTACATCCTGAACCGCACCGCTTTTGGCCGCCACGTCTATGCCACCGGCGACGATCCGGAAGCGGCGCGCCTTGCCGGTATCAGCACCCGCAAGACGCTGCTCGCCGTCTATTCCATGGCCGGTTTCATCTGCGCCGTCGCCGGCTGGATTCTGATCGGCCGCATCGGCGCGGTCAGCCCGCTCGCCGGGCAGACCGCCAATCTCGATTCCATTACCGCCGTCGTGATCGGCGGCACCAGCCTCTTCGGCGGCCGCGGCTCGATCGTCGGCACGCTGATCGGAGCGCTTATCGTGGGCGTCTTCCGCAACGGCCTGGCGCTCTCTGGCCTCGACAATCTGTGGCAGGAATTCACCGTCGGCGTGCTCATCATCGTCGCGGTCACCATCGACCAATGGGTGCGGAGGATTTCGGCATGAGCGCCGAATCCGCGCAGCCGATTCTGCAGGCACGCGACATCGTCAAGCGCTTCGGCCGCGTCGTCGCGCTCGACCACGCCGATTTCGACCTGAAGCCGGACGAGATTCTTGGCGTCATCGGCGACAACGGTGCCGGCAAGTCGACGCTGATCAAGATGCTTGCTGGCGCTCTCCAGCCTGACCAGGGCGAGATTCTTCTCGACGGCAAGGTGGTGAACTTCCGCTCGCCGCTCGAGGCGCGGAATGCCGGCATCGAGACCGTCTACCAGGATCTCGCTTTGTCGCCGGCACTGTCGATCGCCGACAATCTCTTCCTCGGGCGCGAGCGGCGGAAGTCGGGCCCGCTCGGTAGCATCCTACGGCTGCTCGACCGCGCAAAAATGCGCGAGGAAGCGCGCGAGCATCTGAACGCGCTCGGCCTCCTCACCATCCAGAACATCAAGCAGCCGGTGGAGACTCTGTCGGGCGGCCAACGTCAGGGCGTTGCCGTCGTCCGCGCCACCGCCTTCGGTAGCCGTGTCGTCATCATGGACGAGCCGACCGCCGCGCTTGGCGTGAAGGAATCGCGGCGCGTGCTCGAGCTGATGCTCGACGTGAAGAAGCGCGGACTGCCGATCGTGCTGATCAGCCACAACATGCCGCATGTCTTCGAGGTCGCCGACCGCATCCACATCCACCGCCTCGGCAAGCGCATCGCGGTCATCAACCCGAAGGACTATACGATGTCCGATGCGGTCGCCATCATGACCGGCGCGATGCAGCCGCCGGAAAAGATGGCGGCTTAGAGGTTACCGGCCGTGCGATGGCTCTTCAACACATGTCGTCATTGCCGAGTTTGACCCGGCAACTCATTCCGAGCCGGTAGAGCCGGCCACGTCCGCTCCGGAATGTCCCGGATCAAGTCCGGGCATGACGACGGGCGGAAGGTGCGGCATCGTCCGGCCCGCGGGTTTTCGCGGCGGCTAGATTTGAAAAGGAATAACCCCCATGCGCGCACTCGTTCTTGAGCGCCAACGCGAGCTCTCCCTCCGCGACATCGATCTGCCGCTTGAGGTCGGCCCCGACGACGTGAAGGTGAAGATTCACACCGTCGGCATCTGCGGCAGCGACGTGCACTATTATACGCACGGCAAGATCGGCCCCTTCGTGGTGAAGGCGCCGATGGTGCTTGGCCACGAAGCGGCGGGAACGGTGGTCGAGGTGGGCCGGAACGTGAAAAGCCTGCGGCCCGGCGACCGCGTCTGCATGGAGCCCGGAGTGCCCGACCCGGATTCACGGGCAAGCCGGTGCCCGGACCTGCCTGCGCGAAGCCGGAGCTTCGCTTCGGCGAAGGCAGGTCAAGCCCGGGCATGACGACGCTGTGGGTGTTTAGGGGAGGGGACATTGGACCTGGGTCTTGCAGACAAAGTCGCTGTGATCACCGGCGCGAGCGTCGGCATCGGGCTTGCCGTGGCGGAGGGGCTCGCGGCGGAAGGCGCTAATGTCGTGATGGCAGCGCGGGGCGAGGATCGCCTCAAGAAGGAAGCGCGCCGCGTCGCCCGCGAGCATGGCGTGAAGACGCTTGCCGTCGCCTGCGACGTTGCCACCGCAAGCGGCTGCGATGCGCTCGTCGCGGCGACGGTGAAGAAGTTCAAGGGCGCCGACATCCTGATCAACAACGCCGGCACCGGCTCGAACGAGACGATCATGCAGGCGCCGGACGAGAAGTGGCAGGCCTATTGGGATCTGCACGTTATGGCGGCGGTCCGGCTCGCACGCGGGCTCGTCCCGTCGATGCAGAAGCGCGGCGGCGGCGTCGTCCTCCACAACGCGTCGATCTGCGCGGCGCAGCCGCTTTGGTACGAGCCGATCTACAACGTCACGAAGTCGGCGCTGATGATGTTCTCAAAGACGCTCGCGAGCGAGGTCGTGAAGGACAATATCCGCGTCAACTGCATCAATCCCGGCCTCGTCCTGACGCCCGACTGGATCAAGACCGCGAAGCAGCTGACCGCCGACAAGCGGCGGCGACTGGGAGGGCTATCTGCAATCGGTCGCCGACGAGCACGCGACGATCAAGCGTTTCGCGACCCCTGAGGAGCTCGCCCACTTCTTCGTGTTCCTGTGCTCCGACAAGGCGACCTATTCGATCGGCTCGACCTACTTCGTCGACGGCGGGATGCTGAAGACGGTGATGTGAGAGGGAGGAATGGGTTGCCGGGTCAAGCCCGGCGATGACGACCGAAGAGGAAGACGGACCTCAAAACTCTGCGTCGTAGTCGGCGGCGAGGCGGTCGACGACGTGCGACTGGAGCCGCTGGCTGACCTCCGCTGGGTCGCCCTCGGCGAAGCGCTCTTGCGGGATAGGCAGCCCGACGCGGATGCGGAAGGTCTTCCCGCGCTTGTTCAGGAGCTCATGAAACACCGTCATGTCGCGAAGCTCCGTGTTCCAATTGGCGAACCAATAAAAGAGACCGGAATTCCGCGACTGCACATTGATCGGCACGATCGGCACGTCCTGCTTGCGCGCGAGCGTCACGGCCGAGGAGAGCCACGGCCGCTCGTTCAGCCGCCCTTCCTTCCAGAAGGCGATGCGCCCCGACGGAAACATGACGACGGCGCGCCCCTCCTTGAAGGCGCGCGAGGACAGCTGCAGCGTCTCGCGCATCTTGGCGCGGTCGCGGAACGCCTCGCGCCACTCGACCGGGATCAGGAATTCCGAGAGGCGCGGGTTGACGCGAAGCGCATCGCGGTTGGTGAAAATGGCGATATCGGGGCGGACACGGGTGATGGCATCGTAGACGGCGACGCCGTCGGCAATGCCGGTCGGGTGATTCGCCGCAATGATGATGGCGCCCTCCCTCGGGATACGGTCGAGCCCGGTGACGTCGAGATTGATCGAGAGCAGTTGGCTCACATATTTCATCGCCGCGTCGGCGGGGAGGGGAGCGATCTCGTCCGCCATGCGCACGGCGTCGTCGTAGTGGAGAATCTTGTAGAGAAGCGGCCGGACGACCGGCCAAAGCCGGCTGTTCACGATCTTCTCGCCGCGCTCCGCGATGAGGACATCGGCGATGTGCTGGGTGCGCGGCGCATTGAGGTCGAGCGCGGAGGATCGTACTTCCCCCACATTTCTCAGGTCTGGCATATGCCGCGATCCGCCGTTGGTGACAATGGGCCTAGGACGTGCAAGTAAAGCGGTCAAGCCCGCGGGATTTGGGGAGATCTTGGTGGCCTGTTCTGCCGCCGCCAGCAAACGGGACAAGCATGGCAGTTCGTTTTCATCCGCTCATGACGGTCGGCGTAATTTGGTTAGCGGCCACGTTGGTCGGTGGTTGCAGCATGTTCTCATTTGGGCGCGGCGAGCAGCGCGGCGCTCCCCCTGAGCCACTCGCCGCAGCACCCACCGGCACGGTCACCGGCGCCCCTCTGCCGCCGCCGGGCGAGGCGGCGCCCGCCGCCGCCGCCCTCCGGCCTCGCCGCTCTCAATCCGTCGCTGCAGACGGCGACCGTGCAGCCGGTGCCGCCGCCCATCGGCACCGACCAGCTCGGCCGCACCGACCTTCTCGGCGGCTGGACGATCAGCACGGCAAGCGACTCCTGCCAGCTCTTCATGACGCTGACCACATGGGCCGGCGGCTATCGCGCTTCGACCCGCAACTGCACGAGCGCCAGCCTGCAGACCGTCTCCGCCTGGAATATGGAGGGGAGCCAGGTTCAGCTTCTGAACGACGCCGGCACGACCGTAGCGCGGCTTTATCCGTCGTCAAAGACCCAGTTCAGCGGGCAGACGGAAGGCGGCGGCCCGATCACCGTGTCACGCTGAGGGCCGGACGCGTCCTTGCCGCACGATAAGTCCCGGCAGCCGCCGCGCGCGCCGGCGGCCTCAACACTTGCGTCCGACACTGTGCGGCGGCGCTACGAGGCGATGGCGCAGTCCGGCGAGGTCGCGCCCGACGCCTCGCAGGCCGCGCTCGCCGATCAGCTCGATCGGCTGATCGACGCGCTGGCGAAGCCGCCGCGCAAGAACGGCAACGGCGCACTTCGCTGGTTCCGCGCGCGCGGCGCGACCGGCTCGCCGCGCGGGCTCTACATCTGGGGCGGCGTCGGGCGGGGCAAGACGCTGCTCATGGACCTCTTCTTCGCTGCAGCGCCGGTCAAGGCGAAGCGCCGTGTGCATTTCCACGCGTTCATGGGCGACGTGCACGATCGGATCGCCGCACATCGCCGCCGGACGAAAAGCGACGGCAAGAGCGGCGCCGACCCGATCGCTGCGGTCGCCAAAGAGATCGCGTCGGAGACCGCGCTTCTTTGTTTCGACGAGTTCGCCGTCTACGACATCGCCGACGCGATGATCCTCGGGCGGCTCTTCGCAAAGCTCTTCGCGCATGGGCTCGTCGTCGTGGCAACCACCAACGTCGCGCCCGACGACCTCTACAAGGACGGTCTCAACCGCGCGCTCTTCCTCCCCTTCATCACGCTGATCAAGGAACGCATGGCGGCGTTCCATCTCGATGCGCCGCGCGACTATCGGCTCGACGCCACCGGCGGCGAACGCCGCTACGTCACGCCGCTCGGCCCGGAAGCCGACGCCTGCCTCGACGCGCACTTCCATCACTTCGCGGACGGGGCGACAGGCGCCCGCGCAGAGATCCATAACAAGGGCAGACGCATCGTCGTGCCGCTGGCGGCGGGGGACGTCGCCCGGTTTTCCTTCGAGGATCTCTGTGGACGACCGCTCGGGGCGGGGGACTATCTGAAGGTCGCCGGCGCCTTCCGCACCCTGATCATCGCCGGCATACCGATTCTCTCCCCGGCGCGTCGGGACGAGGCGAAGCGGCTCATCAATCTCGTCGACACGCTCTACGACAAGCGCGTTCGCTTGATCGTCTCGGCCGATGCGGAGCCGCACGCGCTGTGGCAGGGGAAGGACGGAGCGGAGACGTTTGAATTCGCGCGCACGGCGTCGCGGCTGATCGAGATGCGGTCGGATTCTTATTGGGAAAACGCCGGAGCTCCAGCGCCAGAAACGAAAAAGGCCCAGGCGGTTAGGCCCGGGCCTTTGCAGTGAGAGAAAGTCGCGACTACCGCTTCTTGGCAGCCTTCTTCTTCGCAGTTTTCTTCTTGGCAGCTTTCTTCGCGGGCTTCTTGGCTTTCTTCGCTGCGGCTTTCTTCGCAGCGATTGTCCGGCCAGGACGCTTCGCTCTGCCAGTCGTTGCTTTGGCCATAATGGTCTCCCCTAATGACCGACTCAGTTCAATCGGCCAGCTGCAACGGTAGCAAAGACGCAATCAATGCGTAAGTGGTGAGTCGCACACGACCTAAATTTTCTACAACTGCGTTCCGCTTGCCTGAGTCGGTCAATCGCGGTAGTGACCCGCCCGCATCCGCACATCAACGACGTCATGGGAAGGCAAGTCATGGGGCGTAGGAAGATCGCGCTCATCGGCGCCGGTCAGATCGGCGGAACGCTCGCCCATCTCATCGGAATGAAAGAGCTCGGCGACGTCGTGCTCTTCGATATCCAGGAAGGCATCCCCGACGGCAAGGCGCTCGACATCGCAGAGTCGTCTCCGATCGACGGCTACGACGTGCGCTACGCCGGCGCGCAATCCTACGAAGCGATCAAGGGTGCCGACGTGATCGTGGTGACGGCCGGCATACCGCGCAAGCCGGGCATGAGCCGCGACGATCTCCTCGAGATCAATCTGAAGGTCATGGAGCAGGTCGGCGCCGGCATCCGCAAATACGCCGGCGACGCATTCGTCATCTGCGTCACCAATCCGCTCGATGCGATGGTGTGGGCGCTGCAGAAATTCTCCGGGCTGCCGCCGTCGATGGTGGTGGGCATGGCCGGCGTGCTCGAACTCGTCCCGCTTCCGTTATTTCCTGGCGCAGGAGTTCAACGTCTCGGTGGAGGACGTGACTGCCTTCGTCCTCGGCGGCCACGGCGACGCGATGGTGCCGCTCGTACGTTATTCAACCGTTGCCGGTATCCCCTTGCCGGACCTCGTTAAAATGGGCTGGCTCACCGAGAAGCGGCTGGATGCCATCGTGCAGAGGACGCGCGACGGCGGTGCTGAGATCGTCGGCCTCCTGAAGACCGGCTCGGCATTCTATGCGCCCGCCGCATCGGTGATCGCGATGGCGGAATCCTTCCTCAAGGACAGGAAGCGGGTGCTGCCCTGCGCGGCGCGTCTGCAGGGTCAGTACGGCCTCGACAATCTTTATGTCGGCGTGCCGGTCGTTCTTGGTGCCGGTGGCGTTGAGCGCATTATCGAGATCGATCTCGATCGCAGCGAGCGGGCAATGTTCGACAAGTCGGTGGAGGCCGTGCAGGCCCTCTGCAAGGCTTGCGCGCGCATCCAGCCTGCGCTGGCATAGACGCGTCTCGCGTCGCGGCGGCCCCCGCATGAACATCCACGAGTACCAGGCCAAGGCGATCCTCAAGGCCTACGGCGCTCCCGTCGCGGAAGGCGTGATGATCACCGACGCCGGCGACGCCAAGGCGGCGGCCGCGTCGCTGCCCGGTCCGATCTATGTGGTGAAGACGCAGATTCATGCCGGCGGACGCGGCAAGGGACGCTTCAAGGAGCTCGGTCCGGACGCGAAAGGCGGCGTGCGCGTCGCCAAGAGCGTCGACGAGGCCGTGGCCAGTGCCAAGGAGATGCTTGGCAACACCCTCGTAACCAAACAGACAAGTTCGGCCGGCAAGCGCGTTAACCGGCTCTACGTCGAGGACGGCGCCGACATCGCGCGCGAGCTCTATCTGTCGCTGCTTGTCGACCGCGCCGTCGGTCGTGTCGCGTTCGTCGCCTCGACCGAGGGCGGCGTCGACATCGAGACGGTTGCCGCAGCGACACCGGAGCGGATCGTAACCGTCGCCATCGACCCGATGGCGGGCGTGACCGACGCGGACGCTGCGAAGCTTGCGACCGCGCTCAAACTCGAAGGCGTGGCGGCGGAGGAGGCGAAGGCGCTCTTCAAGGGCCTCTACCGGGCCTTCACCGACAAGGACATGAGCCTGCTTGAGATCAATCCGCTCATCGTCATGAAGGGTGGCCATATCCGCGTGCTCGACGCCAAGGTCTCGTTCGACAACAACGCGCTTTTTCGCCATCCCGATATCCAGGCGCTGCGCGACGAGACGGAGGAGGACCCGAAAGAGATCGAGGCCTCCAAGCACGACCTCTCTTATGTCGCGCTCGACGGCTCGATCGGCTGCATGGTGAACGGGGCCGGGCTCGCCATGGCGACGATGGACATCATCAAGCTCTACGGCGCCGAGCCGGCGAACTTCCTCGACGTCGGCGGCGGGGCCTCAAAGGAAAAAGTGACGGCCGCCTTCAAGATCATCACCTCCGACCCGAACGTGAAGGGCATCCTCGTCAACATTTTCGGCGGCATCATGCGCTGCGACGTGATCGCGGAGGGCGTGGTCGCCGCGGTGAAGGAGGTGGGGCTCAAAGTGCCGCTGGTGGTGCGGCTCGAAGGCACCAACGTCGATAAGGGCAAGGCGATCCTGAACGCCAGCGGCCTCGACGTCATGGCGGCGGACGACCTCGACGACGCCGCGAAGAAGATCGTGAAGGCGGTCAAAGGCTAATCGTATGGCGCCGACCAAGATCAATCTGCTCGCGGCCGTCGATCGACAGATTCGGGACGTCTTCAAACCCTACATCGTGGGCGACGTGAACGAGTCCCAGGTCAAGGTCGCGAAATTCGGCGAAGTGTTCGACTGGCACGCCCATGACGGCGAGGACGAGGCGTTTCTCGTCTTGCGTGGCCGGATCGCAATCGACTTTCGCGACGGCGGTGTCGAGCTTGGCGAAGGCGAATTCCTGGTCGTGCCGCGGAAGGTTGAGCATCGGCCGCGGTCTTTGACAAAGGAGCCGGTGGTTCTGATGTTCGAGCCGGCGACGACCTTGAACACCGGAAACGCCGAGAGCGATCTGACGGTCACCAAGTTGGAGCGTCTCGGTTAGATATGTCCATCCTCGTCGACACGAACACCAAGGTCATCGTCCAGGGCCTGACCGGCAAGACCGGCACCTTCCACACCGAGCAGGCGCTTGCTTACTACGGGACGAAGATGGTCGCCGGCACCCACCCGAAGAAGGGCGGTGAGCTCTGGACCGGAAAGGTCGACGGCGGCGAGGTGAAGCTCCCGATTTATGCCTCCGTCGCAGAGGCCAAGGAGCGGACCGGCGCCAACGCCTCCGTAATATATGTACCGCCGGCCGGCGCCGCGGCGGCGATCGAGGAGGCGATCGACGCGGAGATCCCGCTGATCGTCTGCATCACCGAGGGCATTCCCGTCCTCGACATGGTGCGGGTCAAAGCCAAGCTCGACCGCTCGAAATCACGCCTGATCGGCCCGAACTGCCCGGGTGTGCTGACACCCGAAGAGTGCAAGATCGGCATCATGCCGGGCTCGATCTTCAGGAAGGGCTCGGTCGGTGTTGTCTCGCGCTCCGGCACACTTACTTATGAGGCGGTGTTCCAGACCTCCAACGCCGGCCTTGGCCAGACGACGGCGGTCGGGATCGGCGGCGACCCCGTGAAGGGGACCGAATTCACCGATGTGCTTGAGATGTTCCTCGCCGACGCGGCCACGAAGTCGATCATCATGATCGGGGAGATCGGAGGCTCGGCCGAGGAGGAGGCTGCCCAATTCCTGTCGGATTCCAGGAAGAAAGGCCGCTGGAAGCCGGTCGTCGGCTTCATCGCCGGGCGCACGGCGCCTCCCGGCCGCACCATGGGCCACGCCGGTGCCGTCATCTCCGGCGGCAGGGGCGGGGCGGAGGACAAGATCGCGGCGCTTGAAGCGGCCGGCATTCGGGTGTCACCTTCGCCTGCGAAGCTCGGCGAGACGCTGGCGGCGCTGTTGAGGGGCTGATATCCGGCCGGGCGCGGCACCCGGCCGGTCTGATGGCGCGGCTCTTGCAAAGCCGCGACGGAAAGGACGGGGCGCAGGCGTGCCCTGTAGGACGTGATGGCACGACGCGAAGAAAACGAGGCCTTTCAGCTCTCGTCGTTCCTGTATGGCGGCAACGCCGGCTACCTCGAAGACCTCTACGCCCGCTACCAGGAGCGCCCGGATTCGGTCGACGCTGCCTGGCAGAGCTTCTTCTCCGCCCTGAAGGATCCGAAGGACTCGGCGGTCGTCGAAGCGCGCGGCCCGAAATGGAAGCGCAGCGACTGGCCCGTTGTGGCGAATGGCGAGACCGTCGCGGCGTTCGATACCAACTGGCAGCCGGTCGAGACCCACCTTGGCGACAAGATCAAGGCGGGCGCGCAGGCGCGCGGCGTCGAAGTTTCGGATCGAGAGGTGTTCCAGGCGACGCGCGACTCGCTGCGCGCGCTGATGATGATCCGCGCCTACCGCATGCGCGGCCATCTGCACGCCAATCTCGATCCGCTCGGGCTCGCCGGGCTGCGCGACGAGTATCATGAGCTCGATCCGCAGACCTACGGGTTCGGCGAGAGCGACTACGACCGCCGGATATTCATCGACCACGTGCTTGGGCTTGAGTTCGCGACGGTTCGCGAAATGGTCCAGATCCTGCGGCGAACCTATTGCTCGACGCTCGGCGTCGAGTTCATGCACATCTCCGATCCGGACGAGAAGTCCTGGATGCAGGAGCGCATCGAAGGGCCGGACAAGGGCATTGCCTTCACCCCGCAGGGCAAGCGCGCGATCCTGAACAAGCTCATCGAGGCTGAGGGCTTCGAGAAGTTCATCGACGTCAAATATACCGGCACCAAGCGCTTCGGCCTCGACGGCGCGGAATCCGTCATTCCGGCGCTCGAGCAGATCATCAAGCGCGGCGGCGCGCTCGGTGTGCGCGATATCGTGCTCGGCATGGCGCATCGCGGGCGGCTGAACGTGCTTGCGCAGGTGATGGGCAAGCCGCACCGCGCCATCTTCCATGAGTTCAAGGGCGGCTCCTATGCGCCCGACGAGGTGGAAGGCTCCGGCGACGTGAAGTACCACCTCGGCGCTTCGTCGGACCGCGAGTTCGACGGCAACAAGGTGCATTTGTCGCTGACTGCGAACCCCTCGCACCTTGAGATCGTCGACCCGGTCGTGCTCGGCAAGGCGCGCGCCAAGCAGGACCAGCTCGGCGACAAGGAGCGCGCTATGGTGCTGCCGCTCCTCCTCCACGGCGACGCGGCCTTTGCCGGGCAGGGCGTCGTGGCGGAATGTTTCGGCCTCTCCGGACTGCGCGGTCACCGCACCGGCGGCTCCGTGCACGTCATCGTCAACAACCAGATCGGCTTCACCACCAACCCGCGCTACTGCGCGCACCTCGCCCTATCCCTCCGACGTCGCCAAGATGATCGAGGCGCCGATCTTCCACGCCAACGGCGACGACCCGGAAGCGGTGGTCTATGCGGCGAAGGTCGCGACGGAGTTCCGCCAGCGCTTCCACAAGCCGGTCGTCATCGACGTGTTCTGCTACCGCCGCCACGGCCACAACGAGGGCGACGAGCCGGCCTTCACGCAGCCGCTCATGTACAAGGCGATCGCCAACCATCCGACGACGCTTGAGATCTACGGAAAGAAGCTGGCGGAGGAGGGCGTCTTCCCGGCCGACGAGATCGAGGCCGCCAAGGAGAGCTGGCGCAAGCACCTTGACGAGGAATTCGAGGTCGGCCAGGCCTATCGGCCGAACAAGGCCGACTGGCTCGACGGCGCCTGGTCGGGCCTTGCCACGCCGCAGGCGAGCGACGAGCGCCGCGTCGGCAAGACGGGCGTCGCGCTGGAGACGCTGAAGCAAGTCGGCTTGCGGCTTTCCGGAGTGCCGAAGGGCTTCAACATCCACCGCACCGTGAAGCGCTTCCTCGATAACCGGCGCAAGATGGTCGAGACCGGCGCGGGCGTTGACTGGGCCTTCGGCGAGGCGCTCGCTTTCGCCACGCTTCTGAAGGAGGGCTACAAGGTTCGGCTCTCCGGCCAGGACGTCGAGCGCGGCACCTTCTCGCAGCGACACTCGGTGCTCTTCGACCAGGACACCGAGGAGCGCTATACGCCGCTGAACGATCTCGGCGGCGAGCAGGCCGGCTTCGAGGTCATCAACTCCATGCTCTCCGAAGAAGCCGTGCTCGGCTTCGAATACGGCTACTCGCTCGCCGAGCCGAAGGCGCTGACGCTTTGGGAAGCGCAGTTCGGCGACTTCGCCAACGGCGCGCAGGTCGTGATCGACCAGTTCATCGCGTCGGGCGAACGCAAATGGCTCCGGATGTCCGGGCTCGTCATGCTCCTGCCGCACGGCTACGAAGGGCAGGGGCCGGAGCATTCCTCAGCGCGGCTCGAGCGCTACCTGCAGTCTTGCGCGGAAGACAATATGCAGGTCGCGAACTGCACGACGCCGGCCAACTATTTCCACGTCCTGCGCCGGCAGATGCACCGGAACTTCCGTAAGCCGCTCGTCCTGATGACGCCGAAGTCGCTGCTTCGCCACAAGCGCGCGGTGTCGCGGCTCGACGAGATGGCCGAGGGCTCGACCTTCCACCGTCTCCTCTACGACGACGCCGAGATGCTGAAGGGTGAGAAGATCAAGCTCGCGCAGGATGAAAAGATCCGCCGCGTCGTGATCTCTTCCGGCAAAGTCTATTTCGATCTCTACGAGGAGCGTGAGGCGCGCGGCGTCGACGACATCTATCTCCTGCGCGTCGAGCAGCTCTATCCCTTCCCGCTGAAGGCGATGGGCGATCTCCTATCGCGCTTCCCCCGTGCCGAAATTGTCTGGTGCCAGGAAGAGCCGCAGAACATGGGCGCCTGGACCTTCGTCGAGCCGCGGCTCTACGCGGTGCTCGACGGATTGGACGCGGGCAAACGGACGGTCCGCTATGCCGGCCGTGCGGCATCGGCCTCGACGGCGACCGGGCTCATGTCGAAGCACGTTGCGCAGCGCGACCAGCTCCTCGAGGAAGCGCTCGGCTGAGCGGCAGAACCGCATCCACGCGAGGGGAAAGACCAATGACGCTTGAGATCAAGGTTCCGACCCTCGGTGAATCGGTGACCGAGGCGACCGTCGGCCAATGGCTGAAGAAGGAGGGCGACGCCGTCGCCCGCGACGAGCCGCTGGTCGAGCTTGAGACCGACAAGGTCACGCTCGAGGTTCCTGCGCCTGCCGCCGGCCGCCTCGAAAAGATATCCGTCAAGGACGGCGAGACGGTCGGGGTCGGAGCGCTCCTCGGCATGATCGCAGAAGGCGAAGCGGGAAAGGCGGCGCCGATCCAGGCCGGGCCGGAGACGACGCAGCCGCGTGCCGACGCCAAGAAGGGCGATGGACAGCAGCCTCCACCCGCCGCGCCGATGCCGTCAAAGGCCAAGAGCGAGATGCCGCCCGCGCCGTCAGCGGCCAAATTGATGCAGGAGAAGGGTCTCTCCGCCGAGGACGTGGCCGGCAGCGGCAAGCGCGGTCAGGTGCTGAAGGGCGATGTGCTCGAAGCGCTTTCGCGCGCGCCGAAGGCACCCGCCCCCCCGCAGGCGCGCGCTCCGAGCTCTGCCGGCGACATGGAGCGCGAGGAACGCGTGAAGATGACGCGGCTCCGGCTCACCATCGCCCGCCGCCTGAAGGAAGCGCAGAATTCCGCCGCGATGCTCACCACGTTCAACGACGTGGACATGAGCGCGGTCATGGACCTCAGGAAGACCTATCGCGACGTCTTCGAGAAGAAGCACGGGGTCCGGCTCGGCTTCATGGGCTTCTTCGTCAAGGCCTGCGTCAATGCGCTCGCCGAAATACCGGCCGTCAACGCCGAGATCGACGGGGACGAGCTCGTCTACAAGAACTACTACCATATCGGCGTCGCCGTCGGCACGGAGAAGGGGCTTGTCGTGCCGGTGATCCGCGACGCGCAGGACGCTGTCGATCGCCGGTGTCGAGAGGGCGATCAACGATTTCGGCAAGCGCGCCCGCGACGGACAGCTCAAGATCGAGGAGATGCAGGGCGGCACCTTCACCATTACGAACGGCGGCGTTTACGGCTCGCTGATGTCGACGCCGATCCTGAATGCCCCGCAATCCGGCATTCTCGGCATGCACCGGATCGAAGAGCGGCCGGTCGCGCGAAATGGACAAGTCGTGATCCGCCCGATGATGTATCTTGCCCTCTCCTACGACCACCGGATCGTCGACGGCCGCGAGGCGGTGACCTTCCTGGTGCGCGTCAAGGAGGCGATCGAGGACCCGCAGCGGCTGGTGCTCGATCTCTGAGCCGCTGACCACCGCGGCAACAACGGGGAGAGCAAATCATGGATACGATGACGGCGATGCCGACCGAAGTTACCCTTTTGGGCTGGTCGGTGGTTCTGCTTCTCGTGCAGCTCGTGCTGCAAACACTTGCTGGCGTTACCGAATTCGGACTTGGCTACGCGTTCAGCCCGCGCGACGAGGGACGCAGGCTCGAAAACACCTACGGCGGACGCATCAGCCGCGCCTTCTACAATCTGCTCGAGACGTACCCCGCTTTCGTGGCACTTGCGCTTGCCCTCGCTGTGACGGGGAAGGCCGGCGGACTTGGAGCGACCGGCGCGCATATCTGGTTCTGGGCGCGTGTCGTCTACGTCCCCATCTATGCGATCGGGCTTCCGGTTGTCCGTACGCTCGTTTGGGCGGTCTCCGTCATCGGGCTCATTGTGATGATCGTCGCGCTCTTCTCCTGAGCGCGATCAGCCATCGACCCTGAGGGTTGGAGCGCCGTCGCCGGAGCAGTTAGATTTGCGCCCGACGCGGGCACGCCGAGAAGGGATGTCATGGCTGAGTACGATCTGACCGTCATCGGCGCCGGCCCGGGCGGCTATGTCTGCGCAATCAAGGCGGCGCAGCTCGGCATGAAGGTTGCCGTCGTCGAAAAGCGGGCGACCTTGGGCGGCACGTGCCTGAACGTCGGCTGCATCCCCTCCAAGGCGCTGCTCTATGCGTCCGAGATGTTCGAGGAGGCGGGGCACGGCTTCGCCAAGCTCGGCATCGGCGTCGGCGCGCCGAAGCTCGATCTCGCCGCGATGATGGCGCACAAGGACGCGACCGTTAAGGCGAACGTCGACGGTGTCGCCTTCCTCTTCAAGAAGAACAAGATCGACTTCCTGCACGGAAGCGCGCGCGTCGCGGCGCCCGGCAAGGTGGAGGTGGCGCTTGCGAAGGGCGGCAGCGAGACGGTCGAGACGAAGGCGATCGTGATCGCGACCGGCTCGGAATCGACGCCTCTTCCAGGTGTGGAGATCGACGAAAAGAGCGTCGTCACCTCGACCGGATCGCTTGAGCTCAAAACCGTGCCGAAGCGGCTCCTCGTCGTCGGCGCCGGCGTGATCGGACTTGAGATCGGATCGGTGTGGCGGCGGCTCGGCTCGGAGGTGGCGGTCGTGGAATTCCTCGACCGCATCCTTCCGGGCTTCGACGGCGAGGTGGCGAAGCAGAGCCAGCGCATCTTCCAGAAGCAGGGCTTGGCGTTCCGTCTCGGCTCGAAAGTGACGAGCGTTGAGAAGAAGGGCGGGGCGCTTTCCGTCAGCGTTGCGCCGGCCAAGGGCGACGGCGGCTCGGAGGTGCTCGAAACCGACGTCGTGCTCGTCGCGATCGGCCGCCGCCCTTACGTCGAAGGCCTCGGCCTGAAGGAGGTCGGCGTGGCGCTCGACGAGCGCGGGCGCGTCAAGACCGACGGCCACTACAAGACCAACGTCGACGGCATCTATGCGATCGGTGACGCGATCGCCGGCCCGATGCTCGCCCACAAGGCGGAGGATGAGGGATCCGCGATCGCCGAGATTCTCGCCGGCCAGGCCGGCCACGTGAATTACGGCGTGATCCCGAGCGTCGTCTACACGATGCCGGAGATCGCCTTTGTCGGGCGCGGCGAGGAGGAGCTGAAGGACGCCGGGATCGAATATAAGGTCGGCAAGTTTCCGTTCACGGCGAACGGCGCGCGCCCGCGCCATGAACCACACCGACGGCTTCGTGAAGGTCATCGCCGACAAGGCGAGCGACCGCGTGCTCGGCGTCCATATACTCGGCGCCTCGGCCGGCGAGCTGATCCAGGAAGGCGCTGTGCTGATGGAATTCGGCGGATCGGCCGAAGATCTCGCGCGCACCTGCCACGCGCATCCGACCATGTCGGAGGCGGTGCGCGAGGCGGCGATGGCGGCCTGGTTCAAACCGATCCATATTTGAGGCATGGGAACAACGAGCGCCGCGGAAGCCAACTCGCCGCCGTCGGATGCCGCCGGCCTGCTTCACCTTGCGGGCCATGTCGGCTTGCTCTGCCTGACCGGTGCGCTCATCGCCTGGAGCCGCGGAAGCCTGTTTCTTCCGCTTGCGCTTGTCGCGCATGGCTTCGTGCTGACGTTCCTCTTCGCGCCGCTTCACGAAGCGGTTCACCGCACCGCCTTCCGCTCGCGCCGTCTCAACGATGCGGTGGCCTGGATCGCCGGCCTCACGCTCCTCTTGCCGCCCAATTGGTTCCGCGCCTTTCACTTTGCGCATCACCGCCACACGCAGATCGTGGGCCGCGACCCCGAGCTTGAATCGAAGCGGGTGGAGACCTGGCCGGACTATCTCGTGCATCTGAGCGGCTGGCGCTATTGGAAGGGCGAGGTGGAGCTTCTGATCCGCAACGCTTCCGGCCACGCGGCAGCGCCCTTTGTCCCGCATCACCTCGAGCCGCGGCTGGTGCGCGAGGCGCGCATCATGCTCATGATCTACGCGGCGGTCGCCGTTCTCTCGCTCATCCTACGCTCGGACGCGGCGCTGATTTATTGGGTGCTGCCCGCGATCCTCGGGCAGCCGTTCCTCAGGGCTTATCTCTTGGCGGAGCACACCGGACTGCCGTTCGTGGAGGATTTCTGGGAGAATACGCGGACGACCCTGACCGGCGTTCCGTTGCGTTTCCTTGCCTGGAACATGCCCTTCCACGCTGAGCACCATGTCAATCCGGCCGTGCCGTTTCATGCTCTGCCCGATCTGCACCGGCGCGAGCGCGCAAAGCTGAAGGCCGTGTCGCCCGGCTATGTCGCCTTCCACCGCGAATGGCAGCACCGGCTCGGCGGGCTCCCCGCGCGGTCGGCGAATGAGCGGCCGGAGGCTCGATCTTGAGCGGTGCAGGCGGGGCTCCTGCCCTTGTCATGATGGGTGTCTCCGGCAGCGGCAAGACGACGGTCGGCGAGGCTCTTGCCGCGCGGCTTGGCGTGCCGTTCCGCGACGCCGACGAGTTCCACCCGAAATCCAACGTCGAGAAGATGTCGGCGGGCATCCCGCTCACCGACGACGACCGCTGGCCGTGGCTCGATGCCATCGGCGCCGCCATTCGCGCGACGCCGGCCGAAGAGGGGATCGTCGTCTCCTGCTCGGCCCTGAAGCGCGTCTACCGGGAGCGGATCATCAAGGCCGCCGTCCGTCCGGTCCTCTTTGTCCATCTCGACGGCCCGAAGGCGGTCCTTGCCGAGCGCCTGAAGAGCCGCAAGGGCCATTTCTTTCCGCCCAGCCTGCTCGACAGCCAGCTCGCGACGCTCGAGCCGCTTTCGCCCGGCGAGCCCGGAATCCGCGTGTCGATCGACCAGAGCGTCGACAAGATCGTGACGACGATCCTCAACCGCCTGCGCCTCAACCCCGTGGATACCGCGGGCCGCTGAGACGTTCTCCTATTTGCCCAGCTACCTGCGATCCCAGGTCAGATCGAAGCGTGATCCCTCCTCGCACGGTACCATTTTCCTCGTCTCAGCATCCCCAACGCATAGCGGGCGCGTCTCTACGAGAGACGTGTTTTCCTTGTATCCCACCTCGTTGAGAATCACCGTTCCGTCGCTATCCAGCGCCACGACAATGTTCGTCGTCTGCCCGTTGTCGGGACGTACCAGGGCGAAGTCGCCTTCTCCCGACTTGTTGAAGAGATGCGTACGCTCGTTCTCGAACTCGAATGGCGCAAGCCTCAGCAACTGGGTTGAAGCCCCGAGCTGCTCGTCGAGCACGAACGCATTTTCCTTAGCGCTCCATGTGAGACCGATTCTCACCCCTTCCCGGTTCAGATCCACGGCGGGCGAAAAAGCTGTATCCGGAAAGCTACGCTTCGCTACGACTGAGGTGACGCGCGGGCCCCGTTCGGTCAACTCCGCCACGTAGTCTTGCGCCGGATACTCAAGCTTCTGGTAGACGGTGCGTGCGTTAGGAGAATCAGGATTTATGCGCGATTCTTGATACGGCCGATCTTCGATCAGCAGCGATGGCGGCCGATAGCCCCACACCGGGATGAAGATGAAATATTGATCGGGAATGGCTAAGTCCGAATACGTGCTCTGGGCCACCCTTAATTCACTGCTCGGCTTACCGTCTATGTCGGCCAATCGCGTCATCCAGCGCTGATCGTTCGCCGAAGCAGCGATCGCATCCTGGCAATCGGTCAGCTTCAAATCATCGCACGACAAAATCGGCACGATTGCGGCCGCATTGATCGCCGGAGCAACGGCCGGATTGGGTCGATAGACACCCCAGAGTTCATAGATCATCTTGTCGGGCGAAGACCGCGGCGTCGTGGGGTCGAAGTCCGGATTCATCGAGACAAGAATTGCGCCGGGCCATTTCCGTGTCATGTAGGACAGTCGATAGTGCTCCTTGCGCAGAAGCTTCTGGCTCTCCCAATAGGCGCTGCTGACGCGGTACGCATGCGTCCTCCCGGAGCGTGATTCAACTTGATCGAGCACGAATATCATCGTGTCGTCGATACTCGCGCGGTCTACAACGACGCATTGAACGCCGGCCGACCGCTGCGATAGCCGCGTATGACGAAGGAAGCAGCGTCCTCCATCCTTGGTTTCCGCCGCGATGAGGAAAGCATTGTATTTCAAATAGAGACACGGACTGAGTTCGCCGCCCTTGCACCGCTTTGCCCAATCAGTGTCGGCATCTTGCGCACGTGCGCTGGACCCGCCCCAAAGCACCAGGCTGCAAAGAGCGAAGGTCCGAAGGACGGACTTGAGGAGCGCGGCCCAATGGCCTTGGGTTGTTGTCATCATCGCCTCCGAAGTGCCGGGCAGCACAATCTCCGATGGTCTACGACGCTACCTTGGATGATATCCTGGTGCTCGACAAGGTAGCAGGCGCCACAACGGATAGATGTGGCGTTCCTGCCGGAAGCACTGCGCCGCCGCCGGAAAAAGCGAACGCCGGCCCAAAGGCCGGCGTTCACCGCAACATCAGGACTTGGAGGAGAACTTACTTGCCTGCCGGTGCGCAGTTGGTCTGGCCCGCGGGACACGTCTGGTCGGTCGTGATGACCACCGGTGTCGGCGCGTCTTTGACGCTGCTCATCGCCACGACTTCTTCGCTAGGCACGCTGGCGGATACGGCATGAAACTCGCACGCCTGGACCGCGGATACGGACAACGCGAACGCCGAGCCCAAGACAAGGCCGGTGAGGAGCTTTTGCATCGAGACCTCCTGATCGAGCTCGAAGACCAGGAATTCTAAGGCTTTCCCGCGCCGCAGCAAACCCGGAGCCCGTTCAAGAAGCGGTGATCGGAAGATCGTTTGCCGGCTCAGGCCCGGGGATGCGCCTTTCTATAGACTTCCAAAAGCCGCTCCGTATCGACGCTCGTGTAGATCTGGGTGGTCGACAGGCTGGCGTGGCCGAGAAGCTCCTGGATGGTGCGCAGGTCGCCGCCGCGCCCGAGAAGGTGCGTCGCAAAGGAGTGGCGGAGCGCGTGCGGCGTGACGCTCGCCTCGAACCCGAGCGCGCCGCGAAGCCGCGCGATCGCAAGCTGAATGAGGCGCGGCGAGAGCGGGCCGCCGCGCGCGCCGCGGAAGAGCGCCATGTCGGGCTCGAGCGCAAAGGGCACAAGATCGATGTAGGCCTTGATCGCGCGCCTGACCGCAGGCAGCACCGGCACGATCCGCTCGCGACCGCCTTTGCCGACGACCCGGATCGCGTCCGTTGCCCCGACGGGTGCCTCCGCATGCTTCAGCCCGAGCGCTTCGGAGATACGCAGCCCGCAGCCATAGAGAAGCATCAGCACTGCCATGTCGCGCGCCGCGATCCATGGCTCTTCGGAGAGCGTCTCCGATGCGTCGATCAGCGCCGCGCTGTCGCCGATCGAAAGCGCCTTCGGCAGGCTTTTCGGCTGCTTCGGCGGGCGCACGCTCGAAAAAGCCGTCGTCGCGGCGATCCCGCGCCGCTCGCAGAAGCGGGCGAAGGAGCGAAGTGCCGCGATCTGCCGCCCGAGCGTGCGCGCGCCAGCGCCTTCGCTGCGGCGATGCGCCATGAAGGCGCGAACGTCGGCGGGCCTGAGCTCAGAGATCGAAGCGGGCGAGGGCGGCTCACCGAGATGCCCGGTCAGGAAGCGAAGAAACTGCTCGAGGTCTCGGCCGTAAGCTTCGAGCGTATTTGGTGAAAGCCGCCGCTCTAGTCCGAGATGCTCCGCCCAGTCGAGCACCGCCTTCCGCAGGCTGGGAGCGGCGGTGACGAGCAAACGATCAGCTTCGGCCGTGGAGCCCATGCGCAAATCCCGGTGAGAGGACGCATGATCGCCGAATTCGGACTTTAATTTCGGTGAGCGGCTCCACTGAACTCCAAAATCTCTGCTGTTGTCATCCCGGTTTGCCGCGCAGCGGCAAGACCGGGATCCCGTGAACACCGCCATGGAGGACTGTGTTCGCCGAAAACGAGATCCATGGGTCGTGCGCATGAGTCCCGGACAGGCTCGCAGGCTCGCCTTCCGGGATGACAAATCCCGAAGATCGGTGGCCTGTCTCAGCCGCGGGCTAGATGATCTTCTGGCCGGTCTTCTTCCAGTCGGCGAGGAAGTTTTCCAGGCCCTTGTCGGTCAGCGGGTGCTTCACCAGCGACTTCAGGACCGCCGCCGGAACGGTGGCGACGTCGGCGCCGGCGAGCGCCGCCTCCTTGACGTGGTTCGGCGTGCGGATCGAGGCGGCGAGGATCTGCGTGTCGTAGTCGTAATTGTCGTAGATCGTGCGGATGTCCTCGATCAGCTCCATGCCGTCGAGGTTGATGTCGTCGAGCCGGCCGATGAAGGGCGAGATGAAGGTCGCGCCGGCTTTGGCGGCGAGCAGCGCCTGGTTGGCGCTGAAGCAGAGCGTGACGTTGACCTTGTGCCCGGCCTGACGGAGCGCCCGGCAGGCCTTGAGCCCGTCCCAGGTGAGCGGCACCTTGACCGCGATATTGTCGGCGATCGCGGCGAGCTTCGTTGCCTTCCTTCATCATGCCGTCGAAATCGGTGGCGGCGACCTCGGCGGAGACCTCGCCCTCCACGATCTCGCAGATTTCCTTGATCACCTCAAGCATCGGCCGGCCCGACTTCATGATGAGCGACGGGTTGGTGGTGACCCCGTCGAGGAGGCCGGTTTCGGCGAGATCGCGGATTTCGGCGACGTCCGCCGTGTCGACGAAGAATTTCATGGCATCACCCGGGCTTGACCTGCATTGCAGCGAGATATCGTTCGCGCTTCCTTCTAATTCAAATGAGTCGCCAAGTCAGCCGATCGCTCCCACCCGCTGCGCCCGCAAGGGGGAGAGGGATCGCGCTCGCGCCTAGGTGCCTCGCGATGACCCATCTCCTCCCCGTGCTCGTGCCGGTCGCGGTCGACGGCCCCTACACCTACGCCTCGGACCGCGATCTCGTTCCCGGCACAATCGTCGCCGTGCCGCTCGGAACGCGGCTCGTGATGGGCGCAGTCTGGCAGGCCGCGCCCGACGACGTTGCGCCGAAGAAGCTGCGCGAGATCGAGCATATCTTCGACGCGCCGCCGCTCCCCGACGCGCTGATCCGCTTCGTCGACTGGGTGGCGGACTACACGCTGACCCCGCGCGGCATGGTCTTGAGGATGGTGCTGCGCGCACCGCAGGCGTTCGAGCCGGAGAAGCCGATGGTCGGCGTGCGCCTCGCCGGCGCGCCGCCGGAACGCATGACGGCCGCGCGGAAGCGCGTCCTCGATACGTCCGCCGACGGTCTCGCCTGGTCGAAGTCGGGATTGGCCGCCGCGGCCGGCGTGTCGCCGGGCGTCATCGACGGGCTTCTCGACGGCGGCACGCTTGAGCGTGTCGCGATCCCGCGCGCGCCCGATCGCCGCCGACCTCGATCCCGATCATGCGCGCCCGGAGCTTTCCGGAGAGCAGGAAGCCGCCGCGGCGGTGCTGCGCGAAAGCGTGCGCGACGCCTTTTCCGTGTCGCTCCTCGACGGCGTCACCGGCTCCGGCAAGACGGAGGTCTATTTCGAGGCTGTGGCGGAGACGCTTCGCCGCGGCAAGCAGGCGCTGATCCTGCTGCCGGAGATCGCGCTGACCGGCGCCTTCCTCGACCGCTTCGCCGCGCGCTTCGGCTCGCGGCCCGGCGGAATGGCATTCGGAGGTCGGCGTCGAAGACGCGCACGCGGGTCTGGCGCGCGGTCGCGCGCGGCGAGGTGCGGGCGCTGGTCGGCGCGCGCTCGGCGCTCTTCCTGCCGTTCTCCGACCTCGGGCTGATCGTCGTCGATGAGGAGCACGACCAGGCCTACAAGCAGGAGGAGGGCGTCACCTACCACGCGCGCGACATGGCGGTGGTGCGCGGCAACCTCTCCGGCTTCTCCGTCGTGCTCTCCTCCGCGACGCCCTCGGTCGAAAGCCGCGTCAACGCCGACCGCGGGCGCTATCGGCATCTGCGGCTGCCGGCGCGCTTCGGCGTCGCGATCGCGCCCGAGATCGCTGCGATCGACCTGAAGCGCCATCCGCCGGAGCGCGGGCGCTGGCTGTCGCCGCCGCTCGTCGCAGGCGGTCACCGAGACGATCGAAAGGCGCGAGCAGGCGCTGCTTTTCCTGAACCGCCGCGGCTACGCGCCGCTGACGCTCTGCCGCACCTGCGGGCACCGCATGGCCTGCCCGAACTGCTCGACGTGGCTGGTCGAGCACCGCTTCCGAAAGCTCCTCGTCTGCCACCATTGCGGCCACGAGGAGAAGCGGCCCGAAGACCTGCCCGAGCTGCGGCGCGGAGGAGAGCCTCGTCGCCATCGGCCCGGGCGTGGAGCGCCTGCAGGAGGAGGTGCTGGAGCGCTTTCCGAACGCGCGCACGCTCGTCATGTCGAGCGACATGCTCGGCGGCTGGGAGCGCGTCCGCGCCGAGCTTGGCGCCATCGAGCGCGGCGAGGTCGACATCGTCGTCGGCACGCAGCTCGTCGCCAAGGGCCACAATTTCCCCGGCCTGTCGCTGGTCGGCGTGGTCGACGCCGATCTCGGGCTGTCCCATGGCGACCCGCGCGCGGCGGAGCGCACCTGGCAGCTCCTGACCCAGGTGACCGGCCGGGCGGGGCGCGTCGGGCAGGTCAAGCCGCGGCCTGATCCAGACCTATTCGCCCGACCATCCGGTGGTGCAGGCGCTCGTCTCCGGCGACCGCGAGGCGTTCTACGCGAGCGAGATCGAGACGCGGCGGCGCGGGCACCTGCCGCCCTTCGGCCGGCTCGCCTCGATCATCGTCTCCGCCGCCGACCGGCCGACGGCGGAGGCGCATGCCAAGGCGATGGCGATGGCCGCGCCGCATGGAGGAGGGGGTGCGGCTGCTGGGGTCCGGCGGAGGCGCCCTTCGCGGTGCTGCGCGGCCGCCACCGCTTCCGGCTGCTGGCGCAATCCGACAAGGCCGGCCGCCTGCACGACTGGCTGCGCGCCTGGCTCGCAAGGCGCCCGAAGGCGCGCGGCTCGATCAAGGTCGCGATCGACATCGACCCGATGAGCTTTCTTTGAGGCAGCGAGGGCGACGAGCTTCAGAAGCGATATTTGGCTTGCGCGAGCACGCCGAACGTATCGACTGACCAGTCGACCGCCTGCGCCGAAGCGGCAACGCCGACGACGTGGTCCTCGAAATGCGTGTCGCCCGATGTCTGCATGTGCCAGTAGCGGCCCCCAACGCCCACGCTGAACCGGTTGGTCACGCTGGACTCGAGCCATGCCTTCGAGCTGGTAGCCCCAGCCGTTTCCGTCTTCGGGAATCGCTCCGGTGAAGCAGCCGGCGGTGTCGCAGATTCGAGGAGATGCGAATCCGCGCCGTCGAGATGCACATAGGGCAGCCACGCGCCCTGCGCCGAAACCGTGATCCGGTCGCCTAGCGCGACCTCGCCGGTCAGGCCGACGCGGAGGGAATGCCAGTCGTTTTCCTGGCTGATCACGGCGACGGACGTGGCGATATCCGGAACGCAGATCGTCGAGGTCGCCGTCTGGGTGCAGCCGAACGCGCTGACCTCCTGATGCAGGAGATTGTAGCCGACGAAGCCGCCGAGCTTCACCGTCCGCTTGTCCAGAAAATAACCGCCGAGGTCGACGGTGCCGTAAGCGAGGTTGCCATTCTGCTGTTCGCTGTCGGTGCTTGAATAGGGGGTCGGTGAGCGGCGGGAAATCTTCGTCGCTGAAGATTGCCGTTCACCGTCATTCCGATGCCAAGGGTTCCTCTAAGGAACGCCCACGAGGCGTCGAGCTCGCCAAACACTTCGCCCGAATGCGTGTCGAGCCCGTCATGCGTCAGCCGGGAAACCAACGTGTTCCCCGTTGTGTCGTAGAGATCCTTCCTGGTCTCGCCGGTGCTGAACCAGTAGCGGGCGCCGAACGTGGCGCTGACGGGCCCGGTCTGCCTGCACTGTTGGGCTTTGCGCGGTGGCGGTCCCGCCGCCGCAGGCGATCAGTCCAAGAAGAGCAGCGATGATGACGGCTTTTCTTTCACGGGCCGATGGCATCAGCCAGACCTATCGCCTCGGGCAGCTCAACTTGCCGCTGTGGGAACCGGGCAAGAAAATCTCCCAGGGGTAGTGGCCGCCGGCACCGCTTAGTTGCGCATGTTATGGTTAGTGGACCGTTAATGCGGATCGCCGAGTGAGGCCGCTTGGGCCGTGTTGCGCCGCCAAAAACCCCATGCTAGACGACCCCGCGCGTGGCTCGGGGGCGCCCGGACCGCGCCCTCCGAGCTTTGCCAAAAGCTCTGCCCGCTGCCGCGGGCCGATTGACAGGGAAGAGACCCGCGCGTGACGGATCGAACCTCCTCCGTTTCCGGCGTTGCCGAGCGATACGCCTCCGCCCTTTTCGATCTTGCCCGCGACAGAATCCTCGATCGACCGGATCGAGGGGGAGCTTGAAGAGTCTTTCGACGATGCTCGACGAGAGCGCCGATCTCCGCCGCCTGGTCGAAAGCCCGGTCTTCTCCGCCGAGGAGCAGGAGCGCGCCATCGGCGCGATCGCCGACAAGGCGGGTATCGCCGGGCTTACCGGCAATTTCCTTCGCCTCGTCGCCAAGAACCGGCGGCTCTTCGCGCTGCCCGGCATCATCAGGCGTTCCGCGAGATGGCCGCGCGCTATCGCGGCGAAGTCACCGCCGAGGTCACCTCGGCGCATCCGTTGAGCGACGCGCAGGTCGCGGCGCTGAAGAGCGCGCTTAAAGAGAAGCTCGGCAAGGACGTGACGCTTGCAGGCGCGCGTCAATCCGGCGCTTCTCGGCGGGCTTGTCGTCAAGGTCGGCTCGCGCATGATCGACACGTCGCTTCGCACCAGATTGATGACCGTCAAAACGCAGCTCAAAGAGGTCGGCTGATGGATATTCGGGCCGCGGAAATCTCCTCGATCCTGCGCGAGCAGATCAAGAATTTCGGCAAGGAAGCGGAAGTCTCCGAAGTCGGGCAGGTGCTCTCCGTCGGCGACGGCATCGCCCGCGTCTACGGCCTCGACAATGTGCAGGCCGGCGAGATGGTCGCCTTCGAGAACGGCATCCGCGGCATGGCGCTGAATCTCGAGGTCGACAATGTCGGCATCGTCATCTTCGGCTCCGACCGCGAGATCAAGGAAGGCGACACGGTCAAGCGCACCGGCGCCATCGTGGAGGTGCCGGTCGGCATGGGGCTGCTCGGCCGCGTCGTCGACGGCGCTCGGCAACCCGATCGACGGCAAGGGCCCGATCGAAGTCGACCGAGAAGCGCCGCGTCGACGTGAAGGCGCCCGGCATCATCCCGCGCAAGTCCGTGCACGAGCCGATGGCGACGGGCCTGAAAGCCATCGACGCGCTGATCCCGATCGGCCGCGGCCAGCGCGAGCTCATCATCGGCGACCGCCAGACCGGCAAGTCGGCGATCATCCTCGACACGATCCTGAACCAGAAGCCGGCCTTCGACGCAGACGACGAGAAGAAGAAGCTCTACTGCATCTACGTCGCCGTCGGGCAGAAGCGCTCGACCGTCGTGCAGTTCGCCAAGACGCTGGAAGATCGCGGCGCGCTCGACTACTCGATCATCGTCGCGGCGACCGCCTCCGACCCGGCGCCGATGCAGTTCCTGGCGCCGTTCTCCGGCTGCGCCATGGGCGAATATTTCCGCGACAACGGCATGCATGCCGTGATCGCCTATGACGATCTTTCCAAGCAGGCCGTCGCCTATCGCCAGATGTCGCTGCTTCTGCGCCGTCCGCCGGGACGCGAGGCCTATCCGGGCGACGTCTTCTATCTGCATTCGCGGCTGCTTGAGCGCGCCGCCAAGATGAACGACGACAACGGCGCCGGCTCGCTGACCGCGCTGCCGGTCATCGAGACGCAGGCGAACGACGTGTCGGCCTATATCCCGACCAACGTCATCTCCATCACCGACGGCCAGATCTTCCTGGAGACCGACCTCTTCTACCAGGGCATCCGCCCGGCGGTGAACGTCGGCCTCTCGGTGTCGCGCGTCGGCTCCGCCGCGCAGATCAAGGCGATGAAGCAGGTCGCCGGCCGCATCAAGGGCGAGCTCGCGCAGTACCGCGAGATGGCGGCCTTCGCGCAGTTCGGCTCCGACCTCGACCAGGCGACCCAGCGCCTCCTGAACCGCGGCGCGAAGCTGACGGAGCTTCTGAAGCAGCCGCAATTCTCGCCGCTCAAGGTCGAGGAGCAGGTGGTGGTGATCTCCGCCGGCACGTCCGGCCTACTCGACCCGCTGCCGCTCGACACGTGTGCGCGAGTTCGAAACCGGGCTCCTTGCCCTGATGCGCAACGAGCACAAGGACGTGCTCGACGAGATCCGCGACAAGGGCGAGCTCAGCGACGAGCTCCAGGCGAAGCTGAAGTCGATCCTCGAGACGTTCGCGAAGAACTTCGCCTGACGGCAGCTGCCGACGAAGGGATAGCGCTCGATGGCGAGCCTCAAGGACCTGCGCAACCGCATCGCCTCCGTGAAGGCGACGCAGAAGATCACCAAGGCGATGCAGATGGTCGCCGCGGCGAAGCTGCGGCGCGCGCAGGAGGCGGCGGAAGCGGCGCGCCCCTATGCGGAGCGCATGAGCCAGGTGCTCGCCAACATCGCGAGCGCCACCAAGGCCGGCCAGCCCGGCGCGCCGGCGCTGATCGCCGGCACCGGGCAGCGAGGACGTGCATCTTCTCCTCGTCGCGACCGGCGAGCGCGGCCTTGCCGGCGCCTTCAACAGCGCCATCGCGCGGCTTGCGCGCGACGACGCGCGCCGGCTGATCGCGGAGGGCAAGACGGTCAAGTTCCTGGTCGTCGGCCGCAAGGGCTACGACATCCTGCGCCGCCAGTACGCCGAGCCTCATCAGCGACCACTTCACCTTCCGCAATGTGAAGCAGGTGTCCTTCGTCGAGGCGAAAGCAGGTGGCCGACCGGCTGCTCGCGATGTTCGACGAGGGCGCCTTCGACGTCGCCACGCTCTACTATTCGAATTTCCGCTCGGTGATCAGCCAGGTGCCGACGGCGCAGCGCATCATCCCGGCGGAGGTGCCGGAGGAGGCGGCGCCGCCTTCGCTTGGCGGCGCCATCTACGAATACGAGCCGGACGAGGAGGAAATCCTCGCCGAGCTGTTGCCGCGCAACGTCGGCATCCAGATATTCAAGGCGCTGCTTGAGAACGCCGCGTCCTTCTACGGCGCGCAGATGAGCGCCATGGACAACGCCACGCGCAACGCCGGCGACATGATCGACCGCCTGACGCTCTCCTATAACCGCCAGCGGCAGGCGCAGATCACCAAGGAACTGATCGAGATTATCTCCGGCGCCGAGGCCGTTTAGGCGCGGCGCCGAAACGATAGACGAGGACAATTATGGCGAGCGAGCATTTCAAATCAGGCCGGCCGCGTGACGCAGGTGATGGGCGCGGTGGTGGACGTCCAGTTCGAGGGCGACGCTGCCGGCGATCCTGAACGCGCTGGAGACCGACAATCACGGCAACCGGCTGGTGCTCGAAGTCGCGCAGCATCTCGGCGAGAACACGGTGCGCACCATCGCCATGGACATCAGCGAGGGCCTCGTGCGCGGCCAGCCGGTGCAGCGACACCGGCCAGCCGATCTGCGGTGCCGGTCGGCGAGGAGACGCTCGGCCGCATCATGAACGTCATCGGCGAGCCGGTGGACGAGGCGGGCCCGGTGAAGACGGCCGAGAGGCGCCCCATCCACCAGGAGGCGCCGTCCTATGTCGACCAGGCGACGGAGGCGCAGATTCTCGTCACCGGCATCAAGGTCGTCGACCTGCTCGCGCCCTACGCGCGCGGCGGCAAGATCGGCCTCTTCGGCGGCGCCGGCGTCGGCAAGACGGTGCTGATCCAGGAGCTGATCAACAACGTCGCCAAGGCGCATGGCGGCTATTCGGTGTTCGCCGGCGTCGGCGAGCGCACGCGCGAGGGCAACGACCTCTATCACGAGATGATCGAGTCCGGCGTGAACAAGGACCCGCACGAGAACAACGGCTCGACCGCAGGCTCGAAATGCGCGCTGGTCTTCGGCCAGATGAACGAGCCGCCAGGCGCCCGCGCCCGCGTCGGCCTGTCCGGCCTGACCGTCGCGGAATATTTCCGCGACCAGGGCCAGGACGTGCTCTTCTTCGTCGACAACATCTTCCGCTTCACGCAGGCCGGCTCCGAAGCTGTCGGCGCTTCTCGGCCGCATCCCGAGCGCGGTCGGATATCAGCCGACGCTTGCGACCGACATGGGCGCGCTGCAGGAGCGCATCACCACGACCACCAAGGGCTCGATCACCTCCGTGCAGGCGATCTACGTGCCCGCCGACGACCTGACCGATCCGGCGCCCGCGACCTCCTTCGCGCACCTCGACGCGACGACCACGCTGTCGCGCGCCATCTCGGAGAAGGGCATCTACCCGGCCGTCGACCCGCTCGATTCCACCTCGCGCATGCTCGACCCGCGCGTCGTCGGCGACGAGCACTATGAAGTAGCACGCCGCGTGCAGGAGACGCTGCAGCGCTACAAGTCGCTGCAGGACATCATCGCCATTCTCGGCATGGACGAGCTTTCCGAAGAGGACAAGCTCATCGTCGCCCGCGCCCGCAAGATCGAGCGCTTCCTCTCGCAGCCCTTCCATGTCGCCGAGGTGTTCACCGGCTCGCCCGGCGTCTTCGTCGAGCTCGAAGACACGATCAAGGGCTTCAAGGGCCTCGTCGCCGGCGAGTACGATCACCTTCCGGAGCAGGCCTTCTACATGGTCGGCACCATCGAGGCGGCGGTCGAGAAGGCGCAGAAGCTCGCCGAAGCGGCATGATGAACGCCAAGGTCGTTCTACTGGTTGTCGGCCTTGTCGTTGGAGGCGTCGCCGGCTGGCTGACGCGGCCTGACGCCGCTGAGATCAAGCTCGGTCCATTGCAGATCGACGTGCAGGGGTCGGGAACGGCGAGCGGAAGCTCGATGACGTCGGGCCAGACGGAGCACGTGGCGCTTTTCGCTTTGGCCGGCGCGGTCGTCGGGTTCGGAATCGGTTTCGTGTTGGACCGCCGCCAACCAGCGTGAATTGAGAGACAGGGATGGCTGAGCCACTCAAATTCGATCTCGTCTCGCCGGACCGGCTGCTCTTGTCCGAGCAGGTGGAGTCCGTCGTCGTTCCGGGCGGGGAGGGCTACTTCACCGTCTTCGCCCAGCACGCGCCGGTGATGAGCACGCTGAAGCCCGGCCAGATCGAGGTGAAGATGCTTTCGGGCGATGTCAGGAAGTTCTTCGTGCGCGGCGGCTTTGCCGACGTGACGCCAAGCGGGCTCACGGTGCTCGCCGACCAGGCGATCCCGCTTGAGGACCTCGACGCCGAGCATCTGGCGCGGGAGATCAAGAACGCCGAGGAAGACCTCGCCGACGTCGGAGAGGACCACGTGAGGCGCCGGCTCGCCGAAGGCAAGCTGAACGAGCTTCGCGACGTGCAGCGCTGGATCATTCCGGCTTAGCAAAAACGCCGCCCGAAGAGGCGGCGTTTATCTTGTCCGGTTTTCGCTGGCGATCAGGCGGCGGCTTTGCTCGCCTCTTCGTCCATCTGCGCACGCTTGCGGCGCGGGCTCGCCTCGATGGCCTTCTCGATCTTGGACACCGCCTCGCTCTCGCTGATCTTCTCCACCACCGCGACTTCGCGCGACATGCGGTCGATCGCCTGCTCGTAGAGCTGGCGCTCAGAGTAGGAGGGCTCAGGCTGCGCCTGCGACCGATAGAGGTCGCGCACGACCTCGGAGATGGCGATCAGGTCGCCGGAATTGATCTTCGCCTCGTATTCCTGCGCGCGGCGGCTCCACATGGTGCGCTTCACGCGTGCGCGGCCGCGCACGGTGGAGAACGCTTTGCCGACGGTCGTCTCGTCGGAGAGTTTGCGCATACCGACAGACGCCGCCTTCGCGACGGGCACGCGCAACGTCATCTTGTCCTTCTGGAAGGTGATGACGAAGAGCTCCAGCTTCATGCCGGCCACCACCTGCTCTTGAATCTCGACGATCTTGCCGACGCCGTGGGCGGGGTAGACGATGCTTTCCCCCGTCCTGAACCCCTGACGCTGGACGATTTTCTTAGACATGACGCGCCAAACTCCTGCTCCGTTTCGGACGGCCGCTGCTATGGAAACGATCGGCAGCCCGACCGAAACCGGTGCATCCGCGATGCGATGTTACAAACCAACGGATCGGCGCGCCGCAGCCGAGCTCAGCGCACGCCCCCCCAATCCGCTCCTGTTCGATTGTTCCCGATGCTCGGGCTCTTCCTGAACGGCGCTATAGATAGCGCAAAAACGGCCAGAAATCAAGGAATTGTTGCGCCGCCCACAGGATGCGGTTGAGAATTGGTGGAATAACGATTGGTAAGGCGTGATTAAGAAACCCGCAAAGCCGCGGATTTCTGGCCATATTTCCCGTCCACTGTGGTGCAGGTAGCTCTTTGTCGCACGCTGCGCCGAAGCCCGGCCTCAACTACCGGATTGGGCGCCAGTTTCTTAGTCGGCTAGTCGCCTTGCCCGGGTCTTTGGAGAAATACTTCTCGAACTTGCCCTCGACCGTTTCGAAGTCGTGCGCGTCCGCCGGTGCATCCCGTTTGATGGTGATATTCGGCCACTGGATCGCGTATTCCGCGTTGAGCGCCAGCCATTGGTCGAGGCCGGGCTCGGTGTCGGGCCGGATGGCGTCGACCGGGCATTCCGGCTCGCAGACGCCGCAGTCGATGCATTCGTCCGGGTGGATGACGAGCATGTTGTCGCCCTCATAGAAGCAGTCGACGGGGCAGACTTCGACGCAATCCATGAACTTGCAGCGAATGCATTTCTCGGTGACCACGTAGGTCATGCGGGGCTCCAGCTAAGCCTATTTCCTCGCGGCGTATCGGCTTTGGCGAATTCCTGCAAGAGCCGGATCGCCACGCTTCGCGCCTCTATTGGAACAGGATTCTAAGCCCCTAGCCGCCGGCGCGCTCATCCCGCCGCAACGGCGGGACGCCGCGCTCCTCAGCGTCCAGCAGCACCCCGACCGCCGCGCTCTCCGCCTCGCTGGCCGCGGTGACATGTGGAAGGAGGACCCGCACGGTCGCGGCGTTTCCCGAGGCAAGCGCATGGGAAAGCGCCGTTCGGCCCTCGCTGTCACGGCAGTCCGGCCGCGCTCCATGGGCGATCAGGTCTAAGACGATGTCGGCGCCGTCTTGGCGCCACTTGGGCACATATTCCGCGGCCTGGCCTGGCGTGTCTTCCGCCGCGGATCGAGGGTAGCTCGCAGCCAGTAGCAGCGCGGTCAGGCCCTCGGGGTCGGCGGCCTCCGTATCCGCGCCGTGGCTCAGCAACACGTGGACGGGGTCGACGCAGCCGTCTCTTGCAGCGCAGTGCAAGGCCGTAGTCCCGTTTTGGTCGGCGTGATTGACGTCGGCGCCCCCCGATAGGAGGAGTGTCGCGACCTCGGCACCGCCCCGGAAGGTCCCCCAGCTCAACGCCGTGCGGCCCTCGATGTCCGGCCGATCGACCTCCGCGCCGCTGGCGACAAGCTCGGCGACAACGCGCGCGTGTCCATGCCATGCGGCCCAGGTCAGCGCCGTCCAGCCGTCGCTGACGGTCGCGTCGATCTCGGCACCTTTCGCAAGGAGCGCGCGCACCACGTCTGCGTAGCCGGAGGCCGCCGCCCAGATGAGCGGTATCCCTTCGTAATCCTCGCGGAAATCGGCTGCGGTGGCGTGCTCGAGGAGCAGCATGACGATGCCGAGGTTCTTGCCCGAGGCGGCAGCGTCGAGCGCCGTCTCGCCGTCTTCGTCGCGAAACGCGGTCACCGCGCCGCGCGCCAGAAGCTCGCCTACGATTTGATCGTGACCGGCGTTCCGCGGCCAATCCATCGCATCGAGCGGATATCCGGCGGCCCAGATCAGGGCGGTCCGTCCGCCTTCGTCGCGGTGGTCGATGTCCGCGCCATGGTCGAGCAGCGCCCGGGCAACCTCGAAACACCCGTCGGCCGCGGCGTCCAGAAGAGGCGTCATGCCGGTGCCGTCCTGATGGTCGACGCTCGCGCCGCGGGAGAGCAGCGCATTCACGATTTCGAGGTGGCTGTTCACCGCGGCCCAGTGGAGCGCCGTTCTGCCTCTGCTGTCTTCGCTGTCGATCGGTGCCCCGCGTGCAAGCTCGGCGAGGACGCGGTCGATCTCTCCGCGAAACGCGGCGTCGATCAGCACCATCCGTTGCTCGCTCAAATTCAGCCTTCAGCCGGCTCGCCGGCGCTGTGCGATGGAGCGCTCTCGGCATCCTCGTAGAGAAGTCGCGCCTGCTCGAAGGCGTCGCGGCGCTCGGCAATGCCGAGGACACGGATGACGCGGATGCCGCGATTGAGGTTCAGTGTCAGCACGTCGCCGACGCGCACCAATCGGGCAGCGTCGTGGACCTTCTCGCGGTTCACCCGCACGTGTCCGGAACGTGCGAGCGCCTGTGCGGCGCCGCGTGTGCGAGCGAAGCGGGCGTGCCACAGCCATTTATCGATGCGCTGTGCTCCCGGCGGCTCGCTCATTCCCGACCGCTCTTCTCCAGCTCCTTCTTCAGCGCCTGCAGCGCCGCGAACGGGCTGTCGGGGTCAATCGGCCGCTCGCGCGGGCGCGGGCGCTCGCTGCGCGGAACCGACTCGCCGCGGCCTTTCTCACGCTTTGGGCGCTCACGGTTGGACCCGTCATGATCGGAACGATCGCGTCGCGGCTTGCCGTCGCCGCGTTGCCGCTTGGCGGAGCGGCGCTTCTCGCGGCCGTCCTCGCCGCGCTCCGTCTCGTGTTGCTCAACGCGTGCGCGCGGGCGCCGCTGCTCGCGAGGTGGACGGCCGATCCGCCAGACCTCGATCGTCTCAGGCTCCGCCGGCGCCGTCGCTTCCGCATTCGGGGGAGAGGCGGCGAGTGGCTCCTCGACCGGCGGCTCCTCGCTTGGAATCTCGGGTAAAGGCGGCTGCTCCGCGGGCGGCTCGACCTGCGGCTCTTCGACCGGTGGCTCTTCGAGCGGAGGTGTCTCGGCCGGCGGGGCCTCCGGCTCAGCCGGCTCCGACGCTGCGGGCGGCGCCGGCTCCGACGCGGCGGCCGGCGCCGCCTCCGCGGCCATGTCGGCCGGCGGCGCCTCGACGGAAGGCGGTTCGGCTGGAGGTGTTTCAACTGGCGGCTCGACCGGCTTCGGCCGGCGCTCCATGCGGTAGCCGAGGCCGCGCAGGACGACGGAAAAATCCTCGCCGGAGGCGCCGAGCAGCGATGTCATTGCCGGCGTCACGGTGAAGCCGCCGCCATCGGGGAGCGCGCCCGCTGGCCGTTCGACCACCGAGCCCGGCCGCCAAGCGAGCGCCGGCCGGATCAGGTCGGCGAGGCGCTCCAGGATGTCGATGCGGACGGCGCGCGCGCCGTAGATGCGGAAGCCGAAGCGGCGATACACATCCGGGTCGATGCGCCGGGTCGATCGCGGCCGAGGTGCGACCCGAGCCGGAGACGCCCTGCATCTCCGCGAGCCCGACGGTGGAAAGGTCGCGGTGCTTCAGCGCCCAAAGAAGCGCTGCAAGCGTGCTTGGCGCCGGCTTCAGAAGGTTCGGAATGTAGATGTGGTAGGCGCCGAAGCGGACGCCGTGCCGGCGAAGCAGCGCGCGCTCGTCCTGGCTGAGGCCCCGCACTTCTTCCAGCACCGCGCGGCGCTCGAGCACGCCGAGGTTTTCGACCAGCTGGAACGCGATGCCGCGCGCCATGCCGGCGATGGTCTGGTCGGCGGAAAGATCGATCAGCGGCTTCAGAAGCGTCCCGATATGGGAGGCGAGCCACGCGTTGAGCCGAGCCTCGACCTGTTCGCGCGGCGGTCCGGAAAGCTGCTCGTCGGCGAGGAGCACAAGGCGCGGCTTCAAAACGTCGTCGCCGGCGACGAGGCGGGCAATCGGCTCGCCTTGCCAGCGCAGATGCGCGTCGAGCGACAGCACGATGTCGCGGTCGCCGGCGCGCGAGAGGCGTGCCGCGCGCTCGGCGATGGCGGTGGCAAGCGCCTTCTGCGCGGCGCCGCGGAGCGCCTGCGCCTCGGCGCCCTCGGCAAGCGGATCGGGCGTGAAGCGGAAACCTTGCAGCACGCCGACGTGATGGCCCTCGACCAACACGTCGCCGGTAGGCGTGATCTCGGCCTCAAGCATCGTGTTCTCCTTGAGCCGCCGCATGAGCACGCTCGTGCGGCGGTCGACGAAGCGCTTGATCAGCCGCTCGTGCAATGCGTCGGAGAGCGTGTCCTCGACCGCCTTCGTCTCGTCGCGCCACGTCGCCGGCTCGGCCAGCCAGTCTGGCTGGTTTGCCACGAAGGTCCAGGTGCGAATCTGGGCGATGCGTGCCGAAAGCGCGTCGATGTCGCCTTCCGCGACGTTGGCGGAGCGGACCTGCTCGGCGATCCAGTCGTCCGGCACGACGCCGCCCTCGGCGATGAAGCTGAAAATCTGGCCGACGATCTCGGCGTGCTGCGCCGGCGCGATCTTGCGGTAGTCGGGGAGGCGGCAGGCCTCCCAGAGCCGCCGCACGGCGTCGGGCGAGCGCGCCTTGTCGGCGATCTCCTCGTCGCGCGACAGCGTTTCGAGCGCCGTCTGGTCGTCGGCGGGCGGCGCCTTGGTGAGGCCCGGCGATGTCGGGCGGCTCGTCGAGGCTCGCTTTGAGCGCGGCGAGGGTTGCGAAGTCGAGCGCGTCGTTCCGCCACTGGATGGTGCGCACCGGCTCGAAGCGATGCGTCTCGAGCGCCTCCACGAGCGGATCGGGGAAGGGGTCGACGCGCGCCGTCACTCCGAACGTGCCGTCGCGCATATGGCGGCCGGCGCGGCCGGCGATCTGACCGAGCTCGGCGGCGGAAAGCTCGCGGATACTGATAGCCGTCGTATTTGCGGTTCGACGGCGAAGGCGACGTGGTCGAGATCGAGGTTGAGCCCCATGCCGATGGCGTCGGTCGCGACGAGGAAGTCGACGTCGCCGTTCTGGTAGAGCTCCACCTGCTTGTTGCGCGTGCGCGGCGAAAGCGCGCCGAGCACGACCGCCGCCCCGCCGCGCTGGCGGCGGATCAATTCGCCGACCGCGTAGACCTCGTCGGCGGAGAAGGCGACGATCGCCGAGCGCTCCGGCAACCGCGTCAGCTTCTTCTGTCCGGCATAGGCAGAGCACCGACATGCGCGGCCGCGTGACCACGTGGACGCCGGGCAAGAAGCTGCTCGATGATGCCGCGCATCGTCGCCGCGCCGAGAAGCAGCGTCTCCTGGCTGCCGCGAAGATTGAGAATGCGGTCGGTGAAGACGTGGCCGCGTTCGAGGTCGCCGGCGATCTGCACCTCGTCGATCGCGACGAACGCGGCGTCCGTCTCGCGCGGCATCGCCTCGACGGTCGAGACCCAGTAGCGCGGATTGGCCGGGAGGATCTTCTCCTCGCCGGTGACGAGCGCCACCTGCTCGGCGCCGGCGCGCGCTGGCAACGCGTTGCATAGACCTCGCGCGCGAGCAGCCTGAGCGGCAGGCCGATGACGCCGCTCTCGTGGCCGAGCATCCGCTCGATCGCGAGGTGCGTCTTGCCGGTGTTGGTCGGCCCGAGCACGGCCGTGACGTTCCGGGCGCTGAAGCGCCGCGGGCGGGGGGATGCATGCATGATTTCGTCGGAAATGGCGTCAGGCGCTGAGGCGATTTTCCAGGATATGGCGAGCGTTACCACGCCTTGCAGGCCGAATTGTGAAAAATCCCTCGACCGGCATGCTTCAGTGCAACTTCGAGGTAGGGTTGATCCGCGGAACGAGTCTGGAACAAAGGCGGCGCGAATCGGCAACTCGCCGATCGCCGCGCTTCGTTCGTCGAGTGCGCCGCAAGGTTTGCATCGCGGCGCCGAACAAGCGCACCGATTGCGCGCATGTAAGCGCGCCGTAAACGGTCGCGCCGGCGTCCTCCGAACCGCGCATTCACATTCGGACCGATCCCGGAACAAAACGTCGACGAATCGGCTTTGTCCGCGCCTTCCGGGTTCCGTTCTCACCACATCTTGTGGCTCGCGCGGGCGGAAAAACCCGGCCGGTTCCGGCGATCGCCCGATGGGGGCGCGTCAGGCGTTAGCGCTTCTGTGCCAAATCGGCACGGAGCGCTTGTCGGCGCTCACTGCGTGCGGAACTTCGTCGCCACCAGCTCGACCCGGCCGATGCGCGTGCTGAGTTGGATGCGGGCCGGGGCGACGAGCCCGGCGCCGGCCGGCGCCATCCACACCTCCATCCGCCGTCGCCGTTAACGATGGTGGCCTTCTCGGGCTTGTCGATGCGCTGGCCGGCCACCGGCCGGTAGCGGAAGCTGCAGACGACGGCGCGGTCGCGGAAGGAGCGGTCGCGCGTGGCGAAGTCGCTCCAGGCGGCTGAAGGCGAGCGCGATGTCGAAGCGGCGCTTGCCGTCCATGAGCGGCAGCGTGCGGCCGCAGATGTCGGGCGTCACCCCGCCGGCGACCGGCCAGACGAAGGCGCTCACCAGGTCGAGCACGTCCGCCGTGTCGGCTTCGGTCAGCGGCACGTAGCGCTCCGGATGCTTCTCGCGGCGGATCGACGCGACGATGTCGGTCGAGCCGCCGCGCCCGGAGAAGTGCATGTCGACGGTCTCCGTCTCGTTGTCCTCCTTCCAGATGTGCTTGTATTCGCTCGGGTCGCAGCCGGTCGTCGCCGACCTTGCCGACCGCCGCGGCCGACGTCTGCGCGTCGGAGAAGAGGCGCGCAAGCCCGCGTGACCCCGCCGGAGAACTGGATCGTGTAGCGGCCGTCGGCGAACTCCGCCTGGAGCTCGCGCGCGGCCGACCGGAAAGCCGCGGACGCTTCACCGAATATTCGGTGCGAGAGGGCCCGGCGGAGGCGGCGTCGGAAGCGGGAGGAGAAGGGGAGGGCGAGCGCGAGCGAGCGAAATGCCGGACGTTCGCAGATCGCATGCGATGAGTTCCATGCCCCGGCCGCGCATCGGCTAGGCCGGCATTGGGTCGAAACTGCGGCTTTTCCGGCCGCTCCGCGGGCCCGTCGCGCTTGACCGGCCGCGGCCGCGTCACTATAGGGAGTGCGCTTCCGGAACAGATGGGTTCGGCCTCGCTTCCCGTGCACGTTTCGCGCGGGTTTGGAAGCGCTTGGGCCGGCAACTACGACCAAGAGGTTTTGACCATGGCGCGCCGCTGCGAACTGACCGGCAAGGCCGTGCTCGTTGGCAACAATGTGAGCCACGCCAACAACAAGTCCAAGCGCCGCTTCCTGCCCAACCTGAAGCAGGTGTCGCTGATCAGCGACGCGCTCGGGCGGACGGTGAAGCTCGAGGATCTCCGTCGCCGCGCTCCGCACCGTGGAGCATCGCGGCGGCCTCGACGCCTTTCTGGTGAAGGCGCGCGAGGAGGAGCTCTCGCCGAAGGCGCGCGACCTGCGCAAGGACGTGATCGCCAAGCGCGCGGAGAAGGCGGCGGAAGAAGCCGCGGCCGCCTAGCCTTCGCGTGGCCTCGCGGGCGCAGCTCTCGGGATTGCCGTCGCGGTCGCCGCGATGGCGGCCGTCGTCGTCCTTTCGAACGTCCTCGTCCAGCACCCCTTCCAGGCGACGATCGGCCGGCTCAATCTCGCCGACCTTCTGACCTGGGGCGCGTTCAGCTATCCGCTGGCGTTCCTCGTCACCGACACCACCAACCGGCTGCTCGGCGCCGCGCGTCGCGCGGCGCGTCGTCTATCTCGGCTTTGCCTTTGCCGTCGTGCTCTCGGTCGTGGTTCGCGACGCCGCGCATCGCGATCGCGTCCGGCACGGCCTTTCTGGTCGGCCAGCTTCTCGACATCGGCATCTTCAACCTCCTGCGCGACCGCGCCTGGTGGAAGGCGCCGTCCTTCTCCAGCCTCGCCGGCTCGGCTGCCGACACGCTGGTCTTCTTCTCGCTCGCCTTCGCGCCGGCCTTCGTGCTTGATCGGCCCGAACGACCCCTTTGCGATCGAAGCCGCACCGCTCCTCGGGCTTTATCCGTCGAGGCGCCGCGCTGGATCTCCTGGGCGCTCGGCGATTTCTCCGTGAAGCTCCTGATGGCCGCCTTCGCGCTGATCCCCTACCGGGTGATCGTCGGCTATTTCGTGCCGCTGCGACCCGCCGCGACCTGAGCTACGCCTTTCCGTTTGGGCGCGCGGCCCCCACGGTGCTTGCGCGCAGGCGGTTCAGCGGCGTTGCCAGCCAGATGACGCTTCGCGCTCCCTGTGTTCCGTCTTGATCTGGTCGGTGCGAAAGCCGGCGGCGCGCAGCCGGTCGGTGAAGCGCTTGTTCGGGGTCGACGACCAGACGGCAAGCACGCCATTTGGCTTCAGTGCCGCCCGCGCGGACTGCAGCCCCTTCAGGTCATAGAGCCGGTCGTTGGATCTCCTGCGTCAGCCCCTCGGCCCATTGTCGACGTCGAGCAGGATCGCGTCATAGGCCTTTGAGCCGGAATTGATCAGCCGCCTGACGTCGCCCTCGTAGACGGTCACGCGCCGGTCCTCGTCGAGAGCTCCGTTGAATAGCCGGGCCATCGGACCGCGCGCCCATTTGACGACCGCCGGCACAAGCTCCGCGACCGTGACCTTGGCGTCGGTCGGGAGCACTTTCAGAGCGGCGCGCAGCGTGAACCCCATCCCCAACCCGCCGATGAGGATGTGTGGCCGCTTGCGGCCTCGCAGCCGATCGCAGGTGAGGGTGGCGAGCGCTTCCTCAGACCCCGCGCTGCGGCTGTTCATCAGCTGGGTCGATCCCAGCATGATCGAGAATTCGGTATCCCTGCAGCATCAGGCGCAGTTCGCCTCGCCGGGGATTTCGGCGCGGTCGAGAGTCGTCCAGCGCTTCATCGTTTCGGAGCGCCGCGCCGCTCCGCGCTCGGCGGGAAGCCGGATGCAGGAGCCGTCAACGCCTAGTCTCCACCGAGCGCGAATTGCAGGATCAGCGTCCGCTGCAGGATGCTGTAATTGTCGTCGGAGACGAGCGTCAGGATGGTGCGGCCGTCTTCATCCTGACTGACAGCCACTCCCTCCATGTTGTCGATCTGGCTCGTCATTCCGGCTTCGAGCAGGATTTCGCCGTCGAGCCGCGCGCCGACCTTGACGGTGTCGCCGGGGATGCGGCGGAGCCGCATGGCGATGCCCCAGGCCGGCGAGTAGCGGCGCTCCAGCAGCATCAGGTCGCCGTCCGGCAGGAAGCGCGCGCTCGAAATATCGAAATCGTTGCGGCGAACGACTTGGAAAGCGCCGACGCCCGCGACCCAGCCGGGAATGTCCTTCGCGCCGCGTGGCGGGTCCTCGGCGATCGTGATGATCTCGCCGGCGAGCGGCGACGTGGCAGGCGCATAGGCGACGCTCTCAAGCCCCTTGTTGGAGCGCAGAATGCTGTCCGGCGCGCCGACGCGCTTCGGCACGAAATTCGTCGGCCGCCCGCCTTCGAGGTCGAAGGTCAGCATTGCGTTCGCCTGCCGCTCGCGCACGATGACGCCGCGCGTCCGGTCGGTCGGGTCGAGCGCCACGTCCTCCGCGTCGCCGACCTCCTTCTCGGTGTTGCCGTCCGGAAAGAGGCTGTCGAGCTCAGCGTCCGCGATGCCGACGAGCCGGCCGTTCTCGTGCACCAGGCGCGCGCGCACGAACCAGCCGGAATCGCTGATGATCAGCGCCGTCTCCGCGTCGAGCATGTCGATGCCGGAGAGGCCGCCGAAGCGCTTGTCGTCGGAGGTGAGGCTGATGCCGCCGAGGAACTTAAGCGGCGCTTTCGGCTCGCCGGCTTCCGTCAAGGCGAAGTTGTCGAGGCGGGACGCGGTCACGGAAATCGGCTCGGCCGCCGCGAGCGAAGCGGCACAGAGCCCGGCGAATGTGAAGAGCAGCGCGAGCCGGCTCACGCCGCTCGCCGCCGCGGCCGCCGTGTATTGCCGCGCGTCGGCGCCGCCGGCTTCTCGTCGAAGAGCTCGGCGAGCTTCTCCATCATCGCGCCGGCAAGCTCCTCCGCGTCGACGATGGTAACGGCGCGCGTGTAGTAGCGCGTCACGTCGTGGCCGATGCCGATGGCGATCAGCTCGACCGGCGAGCGCTGCTCGATCTCCTCGATCATGTAGCGCAGATGCCGTTCGAGATAATTGCCGCTGTTGACGGAAAGCGTCGCGTCGTCGACCGGCGCGCCGTCGGAGATCACCATCAGGATCTTGCGCTGCTCCGGCCTGACGAGCAGCCGCCGATGCGCCCAGTCGAGCGCCTCGCCGTCGATGTTCTCCTTCAACAGGCCCTCGCGCATCATCAGCGCGAGATTGCGGCGCACGCGCCGCCATGGCGCGTCGGCGGGCTTGTAGATGATGTGGCGGAGGTCGTTGAGCCGGCCCGGATGCGGCGGCTTGCCCGCGCGCAGCCACTCCTCGCGCGACTGGCCGCCCTTCCAGGCGCGCGTCGTGAAGCCGAGGATCTCGACCTTGACGCCGCAGCGCTCGAGCGTGCGCGCCAGGATGTCGGCGCAGGTCGCCGCCACCGTGATCGGCCGGCCGCGCATCGAGCCGGAATTGTCGAGAAGCAGCGTCACGACCGTGTCGCGGAAGGCGGTGTCGCGCTCCTGCTTGAAGGAAAGCGGCGAGAGCGGATCGATGACGACGCGCGACAGCCGCGCCGGATCGAGCATGCCCTCTTCGAGATCGAAGTCCCAGGCGCGGTTCTGCTGCGCCAGCAGCCGGCGCTGCAGCCGGTTGGCGAGCCGCGCGACGGCGCCGTGCAGGCTCGCGAGCTGCTTGTCGAGGAAGGCGCGCAGTCGATCGAGCTCCTCCGGCGGGCAGAGGTCCTCCGCGTTCACGATCTCGTCGTGCTTGGTGGAGAAGACCTTGTAGTCGATCTGCGGCTCGTTCTTGCCGCTGAAATCGGGCCGCCGCGCCTCGCCCGACGGCTCGCGGTCGGCGGCGCTGTCCTCCTCGGAGAACTCCTCCGACGTCGCGTCGGAATCGTCCCTCTCGCCGGCTTCCTCCTCCTCGCGCGAGGATTCCGCCTGCTGCTCGTCGGAGGATTCGTTCTGATCCTGATCGGCCTCGCCGCGCGCCGCTTCGTTGTTCTCCGCCGCGTTCTCCGCGTCGTCGCTCTCGTCCTCGTCGTTCGTCGTCCGATTCCGGCCCGAGCTCCTCGCCCATGTCGAGCGAGACGAGAAGGTCGCGCACCGCCTCGGCGAAGGCAGTTCTGATCTTCCGCCATCGTGCCGAGGCGGTCGAGCTCGTTGCCGGCCTTCGTCTCGATGGTCTCGCGCCAGAGCTCCACGACCTTGCGCGCGGCCTTCGGCGGCTGCGCGCCGGTCAGCCGCTCGCGCACCATGAGCGCGACGGCGTCCTCCATCGGCGCTTCCGACTGCTCGCTGATCTCCTCCAGATTGGCGCGGTGGTAGCGGTCCTGCAGCATGGCGCCGAGATTGGCGCGCATGCCGTCCATGCGGCGCGAGCCGAGCGCCTCGCAGCGCGCCTGCTCGACCGCGTCGAAGATGGCGCGCGCCTGCCGCCCCTCCGGCGAGAAGCGGCGATGCACCTTGCCGTCGTGGCAGGCGAGGCGGAGCGCCATCGCGTCGCCGATGCCGCGCGTGATGGCGGCATCCTGCGGCGTCAGCCGGCGCGGCGGCTCGGGAAGGCGCACCTTTTGCTGAAGCAAGCAGCGGGCGGTCGGCGGCGAAGGAGACGTCGAGGTCGTGCTTGCCGGCGACCGCGCGCACGCAGCCCGCGACGGCGCGCTTGAACGGCTCGGTCGGCGCCTCGCGCTTCTTGGTCGCCATCTCTCTCGTCACCCTCGGGCAAGCGCAGCGCGATCCCGAGGGTCCGAACGCCGCCTGCTCGTTGACGATACTGGGTCCTCGGATCGCGCTTCGCGCGTCCGAGGATGACCGGAATATCCTTCGCTCGGCACTAGCTCAACACGACGTTGGCGGAGCTCTCCGGCAGCTCGACTGCCGAGCGCGCGCTGATAGAACTCCGCCACGAGCGGCCGCTCCAGCTCGTCGCACTTGTTCAGGAACGTGACGCGGAAGGCGAAGCCGAGGTCGCCGAATATCTCGGCGTTCTCTCCCCAGGTGATGACGGTGCGCGGGCTCATGACGGTGGAGATGTCGCCGTTCATGAAGGCGTTTCGCGTGAGGTCGGCGACGCGCACCATGCGGCTCGCCTGCTCGCGGCCCTTCGGCGTCCTCAAGCCCTTCACCTTGGCGAGCACGATGTCGACCTCGTTGTCGTGCGGCAGGTAGTTCAGCGTCGTCACGATCGACCAGCGGTCCATCTGCGCCTGGTTGATCTGCTGCGTGCCGTGATAGAGGCCGGAGGTGTCGCCGAGGCCGATCGTGTTGGCCGTCGCGAACAGGCGGAACGCCGGATGCGGCTTGATCACCCGGCTCTGGTCGAGCAGCGTCAGCCGGCCCGACGATTCGAGCACGCGCTGGATGACGAACATCACGTCCGGCCGCCCGGCGTCGTATTCGTCGAAGCAGAGCGCGACGTTGTGCTGATAGGCCCAGGGCAGGATGCCGTCGCGGAACTCGGTGACCTGCTTTCCCTCCTTGAACACGATCGCGTCCTTGCCGACGAGGTCGATACGGCTGATGTGGCTGTCGAGGTTGACGCGCACGCACGGCCAGTTGAGCCGCGCCGCCACCTGCTCGATGTGGGTCGATTTGCCGGTGCCGTGATAGCCGGTGACGATGACGCGGCGGTTCCTGGCGAAGCCGGCGAGAATGGCGAGCGTCGTCTCGCGATCGAAGAGATAGTCCTCGTCGACTTCGGGAACGTGCTCGTTCGGCTCCGAGAAGGCCGGCACTTCGAGATCGGATTCGATCCCGAAGAGCTGCCGGGCGGAAACCGTCATATCGGGCACCGCGAGCAATTGTTCGGCGGTCGCAGTCATCGAAAGATCCTCTTGGACGAAATGTCCGGCGCTCCGCGGGCCTCGCCCCGGCGGAGTCGGAAGGGAATTAGCAGAAACCGACGCTCTTCAGATAGCTGTAAGCCTGAATGATCTCTCGCAGCCGGTCCTCCAGCGAGCGGTCGCCGCCATTGGCGTCGGGATGGTGGCGTTTGACCAGGAGCTTGTAGCGCGCCTTGATTTCCGCGGCGGTCGCGCTCGCTTCGAGCCCGAGCGTCGCGCAGCGACCGGGCCTCCATATTCGTGCACCTTGCGGCGCTCCGGGTCCGGCCCGCGCGCCTGGAAGCCGTCGCCGAAGAAGCGGAACGGGTCCTGCGTGCGGCCGGACCAGGCGAAGCCGGAGGGACGGGCCGTGCGGACGGGCTCGTCGGTCTTGGCGTTGACGCCCATCTGCCAGGTCGGGCGGTGACCGATCGTCGCATCGCGCTGGAAGGCCTGGATCGCGGCGTCGTTCATGCCGCTGAAGTAATTGTAGGATTTGTTGTATTGGCGGACGTGGTCGAGGCAGAACCAGAAATACTCGCCCTCCTGCGCGCGGCCTTTCGGCGCCCGGTGCGTGCCGCGCGCTCGGTGCAGCCCGTCATATCGCAGGCGCGCCTCACCGGCTCCGGCCGCGGCGGCGGTTCGCCGGGATCGATCCGGATCTTGTTGAAATAGGCCGAGTTGAGCTTCATCCGGTAACTATGCCCTCCGTCGGCGCCCCTCTCAAGGCGAGTCATCGTGCTAGAAAAGGATTGCGGCATCGTGTCGGTCAAATCCCGAATTGAAGAAAAGCTCACGGACGCGTTCCAGCCCGAGAGCCTGAAGATCGTCGACGAGTTCGCACCTGCATGCCGGCCATGCCGGCGCGCGGCCGGAGGGCGAGACGCATTTCCGGGTCGCGCTCGTCTCCGCCGCCTTTGCCGGAAAGAGCCGGGTCGAACGCCACCGGATGGTGAACCAGGTGCTTTCGGAAGAGCTGGCCGGCCCCGTCCACGCGCTTGCCGTCAACCCCGCCGCGCCGGGAGAAGGGGCCGGCGGGTGAGCCTTATTTCGGTGCGCAAGCGTCCCGTGCAAGGGCGGGCGGAGGCATCTTCAGCCGCTTCACCTGCCGTCTCCAGAAACGCCTTCACCTTCTCCGGCGGCACGTCGTCGGCGATGAAGGCCTTGCCGATGCCGCGCGTCAGGATGAAGGTGAGGCGCCCGCGCTTCACTTTCTTGTCCTGCGCGATGTGGCGCATCAGTTCGTCGGCCGAAAGCGCCGGGCCGGGAACGTCGGCGAGCGAGACCGGCAGGCCGGCCTCCTTCAGATGCCTGCGCGCGCGCTCCGCGTCGGCCTTCGGCGCGAGCCCTTCCGCGACGGAGAAATCGTGCGCGAGCACGATGCCGATCGCGACCGCCTCGCCGTGCACGAGCCGGCTCGCGTCGAAGCCGCAGGCGGCCTCGATCGCGTGGCCGAACGTGTGGCCGAGATTGAGGAGCGCGCGCTCGCCGGTCTCGCGCTCGTCGGCGGCGACGGTCCGCGCCTTGAAGCGCACGCTTTCGGCGATCGCGCGGATGCGCGCGGCACCGCCGGAGAAGACGTCGGCCGCGGTTCTTCTCAAGCCACGCGAAGAAGGCGGCGTCACCGATCAGCCCGGCCTTCGCCATCTCGGCGTAGCCGGCGCGGAACTCGCGCGCCGGCAGCGTGTCGAGCGCGGCGGTGTCGGCGAGCACGAGGTCGGGCTGCAGGAAGGCGCCGACGAGGTTCTTGCCGTGCGCGCGCATTGATGCCGGTCTTGCCGCCGACGCTGGAATTGACCTGCGCCAGAAGCGTCGTCGGCATCTGCACGAGGTGCATGCCGCGCCGCGTGACGGCCGCGGCGAAGCCGGCGAGGTCGCCGACCACCCCGCCGCCGAGCGCCACCACCGCGTCGCCGCGCTCGAGCCGCGCCTCCAGGATCGCCTCGACCACGACCTGCAGCCGCGCAAAGCTCTTTGACCCCTCGCCTGGCGGCACGACGATCTCGGCCGCGTTGATCTTCGCGCCCTTCAGCGCTGCTGCGAAGCTGCGGCAGATGTCGCGCCGCCACGTTCTCGTCGGTGACGACGGCGACGTTCCGCCCCGGCATCAGCGCGGCGATCCGCTCGCCGGCGCTGCCGATCAGGCCGGGGCCGATCAGAACATCGTAGCTGCGCGCTCCAAGCTCGACGCGTACGCGCTCCGTGCTCAATGCGTGGCTCCTTTGCCCAAATGGCGGTCGAGCGCCGTGACGATTTCCGCGACGACCGCCTGATGCGGCCCGTCGCGCGAGGCGACCGTGATGTCGGCTTGGCGATAGGTCGGCTCGCGTTCGGCGAAGAGCCGCCGCATCACTTCGTCCGGATCGGACTGCGCAAGCAGCGGGCGGTTTCCCTTCTTGCGTACGCGGTCGAGCAGCACCGGAGCATCCGCCTTCAGCCATATCGTGACGCCGCTCTCGCGGCAGCGCGCGCGCGTCTCCTCGCTCATGAACGCGCCGCCGCCGGTCGCCACCACGGCCGGTCCGTCGGCAAGCAGCCGCGCCAGGACACGCTCCTCGCCCTCGCGGAAATGCGCCTCGCCATAGTTCTGGAAAATCTCCGGGATGGTCAGGTTCGCCGCCTTCTCGATTTCCGTGTCGGCGTCGAGGAAGGGCAAGTGCAGAAGACCCGCGAGTCGCCGCCCGATCGAGGTCTTGCCCGCGCCCATCATCCCGACGAGCACGATCGAGCGGCTGCCGAGACGCGAGACCACGCGGTCGATCTGGTCGCCGCCGACGACGGCGTGGCGCTGATCCATGAACGAGACCCTCCGCGCGCCGTCGTGCTCCGCGGCTCCCCCGGGTGTCAAGACGAGCGTCCCGCGAGCCGCAGCGGCCGCCTTGCCTTGCTATCGGTGCGCCGGACGGGTTAGACCGGGACCGGCGAAGATGCGGATCGATGCCTAGCCTTATTCGACTATTGGTCGTTCTTGGGCTCATTGCTGCAGTCATCTACGGCGCGATGGTCGCGCTGGTGATTTCGGTCGAGCCGAAACAGCGCGAAATGAGCGTGCGCGTCCCGATCGATCGCTTGCAGCCGTGAGCGCGCGGCGCTCTACCTCCGGCGGGGGTACGCGCGACGCGGCGCTGGCGGAGGCGTTTCTCGAAATGCTCGCGGCCGAGCGCGGCGCAAGCCTGAACACGCTATCGGCCTATCGCCGCGACCTCGATGATTTCCGCGGCGCAAGCGGCCGGCTCGCCGCCGCCTCCGCCGACGACGTGCGCCGCTATCTCGCTTCGCTCGCCGGCCGCGGGCTCGCCGCGACCTCGCAGGCGCGACGGCTTTCGGCGCTCAGACAGTTCTTCAAGTTCCTCGTTGCCGACGCGATCCGCGACGACGACCCGACGGCGACGGCGGAGCGGCCGAAGCCGCGCCGCGCTTTGCCGAATGTGCTTTCGGTCGAAGACGTCGACCGGCTGCTCGAAGCGGCGCGCGCCGCGGCGACGGAGCCGGAGCTGACGCCGCGCCGCCGGCTCGCGGCGCTTCGGCTGCTGGCGCTTCTGGAGCTTCTCTACGCGACCGGGCTCCGCGTCTCCGAGCTGGTGGCGCTGCCGCAATCGGCGGGTCGCGGCGGGCGGCCCTTCATCGCGGTCAAGGGAAGGGCGGGCGCGAGCGGCTGGTGCCGCTGAACATCGCCGCGCATGCGGCGCTCGACCTCTATCGCGATCAGCGCGCGGCGCTCGACAAGCCGGATTCGAAATGGCTCTTTCCCGTCCGACAGCGCGAGCGGCCACATGACGCGGCAGGCCTTCGCGCGCGACCTGAAGGCTGTCGCGAGCGCGCGCCGGTCTCGATCCGCGCAAGCTCTCGCCGCATGTGCTCCGGCACGCCTTTGCGACGCATCTTCTCTCCGGCGGCGCCGACCTTCGCGTCGTGCAGACGCTGCTTGGCCATGCCGACATCTCGACGACGCAGATCTACACGCACGTCCTCGACGAGCGGCTGAAGGAACTCGTCAACAAGCACCACCCGCTGGCGGAGCGGTGATCGGCAGATCGTGCTGGTTCTGGCGCAGCTTGAATGAGTCAGCGAGGGCAAGCATAGTCCCCCCGCACGGAGGCTGTTGGGGCCGAAGCCTCGCACGCGGGAGTGGCCTGTTGCGGGAGATCGCGGCTTTCACCCTTTCGCGGACACTGGCGCCAGCATCGTGCGCTTCAAATCGGCGAGGCGCGCCGTGAGCGACGTCAATTCACCGGACGACCGCCTGAAAGTCTACATCGCCTATTCGCGCCTCGACGCCGGCGTGGCGGACCGGCTTGTGGCGTCGCTCGAGGTGCAGGGGTTCACGGTTTCGATCGACCGGCGCGACCTTCCGTCCAGCGAGCAGTGGCAGGACGGATTGGTAGACCGCATCCGCGCCTCCGACACGGTCGTCTGGCTGATCAGCGCGCAATCGTTGCGTTCGCGCCGAGCGAATTGCGAGGTCGGCGAGGCGCTCAGGCTGAACAAGCGGCTGATCCCGGTGGTGATCGAGGCGGTAGCGCTCGACGCATTGCCGGAGACGCTCGGGCGCATCCAAGTGCTGCCGGCGGAGGGTGTCTTCGCGTTCGAGAAGCATCTGCGGACGCTGGTCAACACGCTCAACACCGATAGCGATTGGCTGAAGGAGCACACGCGCCTCGCCGAGCACGGGCGGCAATGGCTCGCGCGGGAGCGGCACTCCGCCCTTCTTCTTCGCGGGGTCGCGCTGAAGGACGCCGAGGCCTGGGCCGACGAGAGGCCGCAAGCGGCTCCGCCGCAGAGCGAGGAAGCGCTGCAGCTCATCCTTGCAAGCCGTCGGCGGCAGTGGCGGCGCCAGCGTTTCACCGTGGCCGCGGCGCTCGTTGTCGCCCTTCTCTGTGTCGGGCTCGCGGGCGTTGCCTACTGGCAGCGGGTGATCGCGATCGACGAACGACGGCTTGCGGAACAGGACAAAGCCCAGGCGGTCGCCGAGCAGCAGCTCGCCGAAGAGCGCGCCGCTTCCGACCGGACAGCGCGTGAAATAGCGGAGCGCAACTTCACGACCACCAGGGAGACCGTCGACGGCATCGTCGTCGACGTGGCGCAGGGACTGCGTGACATCGCGGGCATGCGCGTTGAAGACCTCCGCAAGGTGTTCAATCGCGTCAAGGCCACGGTCGACGCGCTCGTTAAGGTCGCGCCTGAAAACGACGACGTGCAGCGCACGGAGCTATCCATGCTCGTGACCTTTGGCGACGCCTATCTAGCCGCCGGCGACAGCGAAGCGGCTTTGGCGGCTTATAAGGCGGGCCGCGACGTCGCAGAGCGTCGCGCGGCTGCCGATCCGAAGAATTCCGCCTGGCAGCGCGACCTTGCTGCAGGTTATGTCAGGATCGGCGACGTTGAGGCGGCGCGGGGTGACCTCGCCGCCGCGCTCGCAAGCTACGAGGCAGATCTCGCCGTCGCCGAGCACTTCGCCGCGCTCGATTCCGCCAATGCGAAGGCGCAGCAGGACCTCGCGGCGGCCAACGATCGGATTGGTGACTTGAAGGTGAGACAGGGCAGACTTGCCGAGGCGCTCGACAGCTATTACGTGAGCCTTCAGGTCCGCCAAGAGCTCGTCGCGGATGATCCGAACAACGCCGAATGGCAACACGATCTCTCGGTCGACTACGATCGGATCGGCGACGTGCGCATGAAGCAGGGGAATCTTGTCGACGCGGTCCAGAGCTACCAGGCGAGCCTTGCCATCCGCGAGCCGCTTGCGACCGCCGATCCCGGTAACACGCAGCGGCAGCATGACCTCTTGGCCGCGCATCGGCAGATTGCGTCCTTGCGAAGGACGCAAGGCAATCTCGCCGGCAGTCTCGAGAGCTATGAGAAGGTTCGCTCTATTGCCGAGCACCTGACGGCGATCGGTCCGGGCAACGCCGAATGGCAGCGCGATCTTGCCACGAGCTTCCTCAGGATCAGCGAGATTCGAATGGCGCAGGACGACGTTGATGCCGCGCTCGAAAGCGGCAAGGCGGGTCTCGCAATCGCAGAAGAGATCGCGGCCGCTGATCCCGGCAACGCTCAATTGCAGCGCGACCTGTCGATCGGCCACGGTGATGTCGGCGACGCCGAGCTCGCGCTCGGAGACCTCGTCGGTGCGCTTGTGAGCTACGAGTCAAGGCGCGGCATCGCCTGGCGTCTCGCAGCCGCCGACCCCGAGAGCACCGATTGGCAGCGCGACCTTTCGATCAGCGACAACAATATCGGCGACGTGCAGGTGGCGCTCGGAAACGTCGCCGGGGCGCTCGCAAATTACGAGGCGAGCCGCAGCATTGCCGAGCGCCTCGCTGCTGCAAGTCCGGAGAACATGGACTGGCAGCGCGACCTTGCGATCAGTCACGGCAATGTCGGCGACGTGCAGGCCGCGCTCGGAGACTTCGCCGGTGCGCTTGCGAGCTACGAGGCGAGCCGCGACATCGCCGAGCGCCTCGCCGCTGCCGACCCGAGCAGCATCGACCGCCAGCATGACTTGTCGACGAGCTACGGCAATGTCGGCGACGTGCAGCTCAGGCAAGGGGACCTCGGCGGCGCGTTGGCGAGTTACCAGAAGAGTTGCACAATCGTACAGCAGCTCGCCGCCGGCGACCCGAGCAATACGCTCTGGCAACGCGATCTTGCGATAAGCTATGCGAATATCGGCGACGTGCGGCTCGTCGGGGGCGATTTCGTTGGAGCGGCGGAGAACTACAAGGCGAATCTCAACATCGCCGCGCGTCTTGCCGCCGGCGACCCGACCAATACGCTCTGGCAGCGCCATCTTTCGATCAGCTATCGAAAGCTCGGCAACGTCCGCCGCGCGCAGGGTAATTTCATCAGCGCGCTCTCCAACTACGAATTGAGCCTGCCCATCGCGGAGCGTCTCGCGGCTCTCGATCAAAGCGACCCGCAATGGCAATCGGACCTCGCCGCCGGTCTCTACGAGATTGCTACGGTGGCGACCGGGACGCAGCGTCTGGACGCGATCGAAAGAGCCCTGAAGATCCTCGACCCCCTTAAACAGCAGGGCGCATTGACGGCGGACCAGGTCGAGTGGCCCGACCGGCTGAGGCAGATGCTGGCGCAGGTCACCTCGCAGTCGACGGAGCCCGCGCAGCAGGCGCCGGCCGCGCCTGCCTCGCCTTGACTTGGCCCGGTCGCGTAGCCAGTTTCCGCCACAATTTCGGTTGATCGCGTCGGTTTGGCCGGCGCAAGGGCGCGGATGCGAACCTATCTCGACTTTGAAAAGCCGGTTTCCGACCTTGAGGGCCATATCCAGGAGCTCAGGCGCCATGAGACCGCCGACAGCGTTTCCGTCGCCGAGGAGATCGCGACGCTTGAAGTCAAGGCGCGCGATCAGCTCGCGAACATCTATTCCAAGCTGACGCCCTGGCAGAAAACGCAGGTCGCCCGCCACCCGGACCGGCCGCATGCCAAGCACTATCTCTCGCGGCTCTTCACCGATTTCGAGCCGCTAGCCGGCGACCGGAAGTTCGGCGAAGACCTCGCGATTGTCGCCGGACTCGGCCGGTTCCAGGGCGATCCGGTCGCCATTCTTGCGCAGGAGAAGGGCGAGGACACGCAGACGCGCCTGAAACACAATTTCGGCATGGCCCGCCCGGAAGGCTACCGCAAGGCGGTGCGCGTCGTGGAGCTCGCCGATCGCTTCGACTTGCCGGTCATCTCGCTGGTTGACACCGCCGGCGCCTATCCCGGGGTCGATGCGGAGGCGCGCGGTCAGGCCGAGGCCATTGCCCGCTCCACCGAAGCCTGCCTGAAGCTTGGCGCGCCGAATGTCGCCGTAATCATCGGCGAGGGTGGATCTGGGGGCGCCATCGCCATCGCCACAGCAAACCGCGTCTACATGCTCGAACACGCAATCTACAGCGTCATTTCGCCGGAAGGCGCAGCCTCCATTTTGTGGCGTGATTCGGCGCGCGCCCAGGACGCCGCGACTGCCATGAAGATCACCGCCACCGACCTCATGAACCTGAAGGTCATCGACGGGATCATCGAGGAGCCGCTCGGGGGCGCGCACCGCGATCCCGAGACAGTGATCGAACGCACGGGAGAAGTGATCCGCGCGGCGTTGAATGACCTTGCGGGCCTTGGCCGGGACGCTATCCTCAGGCAGCGTCGGGAAAAATTCCTCGCCATCGGCAGGTCGATTCAGTAGAGATTCCCGCCCGTGAGCGGGACCGTCCTGAAGGGGGGCACATGCTTGGACGCGATCGCGGTAACGATTCGGTAACGTTGAAGAACCCACTGTTTGGCCCGCGCGCCTCAGTCAAGGGACACGCGTAGGGAGTAGGAATGGTTCGGTTCTCTCGGATCGGCCGCGCAGGCCTGCTCTTGGCGGTCGGATTGGCCGCGCTGGTGCTGGCGTCGTGCTCCGACTACTCGGGCTCGCTCCCCAAGCACATGCGTCCGCTCGATTCCAAGACGCGCGCCTTGGTCGACCGCAAGGGCATGGAGCAGCGCGCCCCGATCCTGATTCGCATCTTCAAGGAAGAAGCCACGCTCGAGGTCTGGAAGCTGCAAAAGGTGACCGGCCGCTACGAGTTCCTCAAGGACTACGAGATCTGTGCGTGGTCGGGCGTGCTCGGCCCGAAGATCAGGGAAGGGGACCGGCAGGCGCCTGAGGGCTTTTACACCATCCGCCCGGCGCAGATGAATCCGGACTCCGACTACTACCTTGCCTTCAACATGGGCTACCCGAACGAATTTGACCGCTCGCTCGGGCGCACCGGCTCGGAGCTCATGGTGCACGGCGCCTGCTCCTCGCGCGGCTGCTACTCGATGACCGACGAGAACATCCAGGAGATTTATACGCTCGGCCGGCTCGCCTTCACGGGCGGCCAGCGCGAGTTCCAGGTCGAGGCGTTTCCCTTCCGCATGACGCCGGAGAATATGGCCAAGCATCGCAACGATCCGAACATGCCGTTCTGGATGATGCTGAAGGAAGGCTACGATCACTTCGAGCTTGTCGGGCAGCCACCCAAGGTGGACGTGTGCGACCACCGCTACATCTTCAATTCCGTGCCGGCCGACGGCCGCAGCTTTATCCCGACCGCGGCATGTCCGCCGATGTCGATGCCGGAGCCGATCCGCATCGCGGTTGAGGACAAGGAAGCGAAAGACAACGCCAAGATGCTTCTGATCGCCGACCGGATGGACCGGCGCGAGGGCGGGGAAGGGGTAAAGGCGCTGCAGGTTGCGATGTCGACCCCGACGTCTGCCGATCGCGCCACGCCGCTTCCGATATCGGTCGCCGGCACGGTCTCGCTTGAGCCGACGACGACGGCGAGTGTCGCGCCAGCCCCGGCGGCCCCGACCGTTGCGGCGCCTGCCGCGGCGCCGGTTGCCGTGGCAGCAGCCCCGACCGCGCCCCCGCCCGCACCGCGTCCGGCGCCGACTTCGGTCGCTGCCGCGGCACCCGCCCGGGCCGCTGCGCCGTCGTCGACCGCCGCCGGCTTCCTTCCGGTTCCGGATCTGCGCACCGCCGTCGACGATGCGAAGAAGCCGGCAGCAACGGCACAGCCGGAAGCAACGCCCGATTCAGCGACGCTCGAAGAGCGGATGCTTGCCGGAAGCGTCGCCGCCCGATGCGCCGGTCGCCAACTCCTACGCGTCCGCTTCCGCGCAGGACGACGGGCTGACCGGCATGGTGCTCCGTCTGATCAAGAAGAATCCGGGCGACGACGCCGGAACGAATTAGGCCGCGCCCGGGCGCGGCCTTTCGGCGGATAATCCTGCTTTGCGAGCTCGATCGCCCGTGGCCTCAGGCCGCCGTCACCATCCCGTGGCACTGCTTGTATTTCTTGCCCGAGCCGCAGGGGCAGGGCTCGTTGCGCCCGACCTTGCCCCAGGTCGACGGGTTCGCGGCGTCGCGTTTCGGCCGCGCCGATGGTCTTGCCTGCGCCGGCCTTTTCCGCCGCCATCTCGTCCTCGCCGGTCGAAGCGTTGATGTGGTGCTCCTCGCCGGCGGGTAACGGCGGCGGCTCCGGCGGCCGCTGCTGAATCTCGACATGCGCGAGCTGGCCGGTCACCGCGCGGCGGAGACTGGCGATCAAGAGCTGGAAGAGCTCGAAGCTCTCGGTCTTGTATTCGTTGAGCGGGTCGCGCTGCGCGTAGCCGCGGAAGCCGACCACCGAGCGCAGATGATCGAGCGTGGCAAGATGCTCGCGCCACAGATGATCGAGCGTCTGCAAGAGGACCTGCTTCTCGACCGCGCGCATCAGATCCGGTCCGAACCGGCCACCTTGCGCGCCATCATCTCGTCGCTCGCCTTGGTGATGCGCTCGCGGATCTCGTCGTCGGCGATGCCTTCCTCGGCAGCCCAGTCCTTGACCGGAAGATCGAGATTGAGCTGCTGCTTCGCCGCCGCCGCCAGCCCCTCCGCGTCCCACTGCTCGGCGTAGGCGCGCTCGGGAATGAACTTGTCGACCAGCTCGTCGATGACCTCGCGGCGCATGTCGCGCACCGTGTCGCCGGCATGCTCGTCGGTCATCAGCTCGATGCGCTGCTCGAAGATGACCTTGCGCTGGTCGTTCATCACGTTGTCGTATTTCAGCAGGTTCTTGCGGATGTCGAAGTTGTGCGCCTCGACCTTCGCCTGCGCGCGCTCGAGCGCCTTGTTGATCCAGGGATGGACGATCGCCTCGCCCTCCTTGAGGCCGAGCTTCTGCAGCATCCCGTCCATGCGGTCGGAGCCGAAGATGCGCATCAGATCGTCCTGCAGCGACAGGAAGAACTTCGAGCGCCCGGGGTCGCCCTGGCGGCCGGAGCGGCCGCGCAGCTGGTTGTCGATGCGGCGGCTTTCGTGGCGCTCCGTGCCGATGATGAAGAGCCCGCCGGCGCTCTCCTGCAGCGCCAGCGCCTTCAGTCGTTCGACCTCGGCGCGGATCTTCTTCTCGCGCTCGTCGCGCTCCGGGCCTTCCGGCACGTCCTTAAGCTCGTGCATCACGCGCATGTCGGCGTTGCCGCCGAGCTGGATGTCGGTGCCGCGCCCGGCCATGTTGGTGGCGATCGTCACGGCGCCGGGGACGCCGGCCTGCGCGACGATATAGGCCTCCTGCTCGTGGTAGCGCGCGTTCAGGATGGTGAAGACCTTGCTCTTCATCGGGTCCTTGAACAGCGTGGAGAGGGCCTCCGGGTCGGAGAAATCGCGCTGCTGCCAGCCGCGCTTGCGCATCAGCTCCGCAAGAAGCTCCGATTTCTCGATCGAGGTGGTGCCGACGAGCACCGGCTGCCCGCGCGACTTGCACTCTTCGATCAGGTCGAGGATCGCCGTGTATTTCTCCGCCGCCGTCCGATAGACCTCGTCGTGCTCGTCGTTGCGGATCATCGGCTTGTTGGTCGGCACCTCGACCACGTCGAGATTGTAGATGTCGATGAACTCCTCCGCCTCGGTCGAGGCGGTGCCGGTCATGCCGGCGAGCTTCTCGTAGAGGCGGAAATAGTTCTGGAAGGTGATCGAGGCGAGCGTCTGGTTCTCCGGCTGGATCTTGACGTGCTCCTTCGCCTCAAGCGCCTGATGCAGCCCGTCCGAATAGCGACGGCCTTCCATCATGCGGCCGGTGAACTCGTCGATGATGATCACCTGGCCGTTCTTGACGATGTAGTCCTTGTCGCGCTGGAAGAGCTTGTGGGCACGAAGCGCGTTGTTGAGATGGTGCACGATCGCGACGTTCTCCACGTCGTAGAGCGAGCCGCCCTTTAGAGCGCCCTGCGCCACGAGCATGCCCTCGATCTTCTCCGTGCCTTCCTCGGTGAAGCTCGCCGAGCGCACCTTCTCGTCGAGCTCGTAGTCCTCTGCGGAGAGTTTCGGGATCAGCGCGTCGATGCTGATGTAGAGCTCCGAGCGGTCCTCGGTCGGGCCGGAGATGATGAGCGGCGTGCGCGCTTCGTCGATCAGGATGGAGTCCACCTCGTCGACGATGGCGTAATAGTGCCCGCGCTGCACCATGTTCTGGACGTTGTATTCCATGTTGTCGCGCAGGTAGTCGAAGCCGAACTCGTTGTTGGTGCCGTAGGTCACGTCGGCGGCGTAGGCGGCACGTCGCTGCTCGGGATTGAGGCCGTGCACGATGACGCCGACCGAAAGGCCGAGGAACCGGTAGACGCGCCCCATCCATTCGGAGTCGCGCGCGGCGAGGTAGTCGTTGACGGTGACGACGTGAACGCCGCGGCCGGTCAGCGCGTTCAGGTAGACGGGGAGGGTGGCGACGAGGGTCTTGCCCTCGCCGGTCTTCATTTCGGCGATCGAGCCTTCGTTAAGCACCATGCCGCCGACGAGCTGCACGTCGAAATGCCGCTGGCCGAGCGTGCGCTTGGCGGCCTCGCGCACCGTGGCAAAGGCATCCGGCAGAAGCTTTTCGAGGGTGGTGCCGTCGGCAACCTGGCGGCGAAACTCGTCGGTCTTTGCCTTGAGTTCGGCGTCGCTCAGCTTCGAATATTCGGGTTCAAGGGCATTGATAGCGTCGACGATCGGCTGGTAGCGCTTGACGCGCCGGTCGTTTGCCGTTCCGAAGACCTTACGGCCCAGATTACCCAAGCCAAGCATGCGCTACCTTTCCGATCAGCGATGCGGTCGCCGGACACAACGTCCGGCGTGTCCGTCACTAAAGCTCGCTCGTTTCGCAAGCTTGTATTGAGGTCTAAGGGCGGCTAATGCCGCACGTGAACGACGCCCGGCAGTGGACTGCGGGACCCGCGACAGATAAGAACGGGCCAAAGCTCTGTCAACGCTGGAGCTTCGGCGGATTGGCGCGCTTCCCGCCTCCAGCGAAGGAGTGGATATGCTTCCCATGTTGAGAGTGATGACGGCCGTCGTGGCGGCCCTTGTGGTGTCCACGGCGGCGATCCAGGCCGTCCGCGCGGAGGACGCCAAGCCGGCTCCGGCCGCAGAAGCGGCGGCGCCCGAGCCGGCGCGCGATCCCGAAGCCGTGGTGGCGACCGTCGGCGAGGAGCCCATCACCGAGCGGCAGCTGCAGATCGCGAAGGACGCTTTCGCCAACGAGCTTACCAATGTCCCCGAGGCGCAGTAGCGCAGCGTGCTGATCGACGCCGTGGTCAACATGCAGCTCCTCGCACAGGCGGCCAGCGACGAGAAGCTGGGCGAGGGGCCCGATTTCGATGCGCAGGTCGCATTCCTGAGGCTGCAGGCGCTGCGCAACCTCTATGTCGAGCACGTGATCATGAACGGGCTGACCGACGAGGAACTGCAGGAGGGCTACCAGAACCTCGTCGTCAAGTCGTTCAAGCCTGCGCCGCAGGTGCGCGCGCGCCATATCCTGGTCGACACCAAGGAAGAGGCGGAGAAGATCATCGAGGAGCTGAAAGGCGGCGCCTCCTTCGAGGACCTCGCCAAGCAGTCCAAGGATCCGAGCGGCCAGAACGGCGGCGACCTCGGGTTCTTCGGCGAAGGCCAGATGGTGCCGGAATTCGAGAAGGCGGCATTTGCGCTTGAGCCCGGCCAGTTCACGCAGGAGCCCGTCCAGACGCAGTTCGGCTGGCACGTGATCAAGGTGGAAGAGAAGCGCATGAGCCAGCCGCCGGCCTTCGCCGACGTCGAGACGCAGCTGCGCAACTATCTGATCCGCCAGAAGTTCGACACTGTCCTTGCCGGCCTGCGCGACAAGTATCCGGTCGAGATCGTCGACCAGGCGGCCGCGCCCGCTGCGCCCGACGCGCCTGCCGACGCGACGCCCGCCGCCCCGGCGGACACGTCGAAGCCGTAAGCGGCCGACCGTCGTCGCCATGGCGGGTGCGGTTTCGCCGTTCGCGCCGGCCTCCTATCCGGAGGCGCCGGCGCTTGCCGGCGTCCGGCTTGCGACCGCCGAGGCCGGCATTCGCTACAAGGGCCGGACCGACCTGCTCCTCGTCCGCTTCGACCCGGCGGCGACGGTCGCCGGCGTCTTCACGCGATCGCGCTGCGCCTCCGCGCCGGTCGATTGGGACCGCGAGCGCCTGAACGGCGGCAAGGCGCGGGCGCTCGTCGTCAATTCCGGCAACGCCAACGCGTTCACCGGCATGAAGGGACGGCAGGCGGTCGAGGCGTCGGCAGCGGCGGCTGCTGCCGCCGTCGGCTGCGAGACCGATGAAGTGTTCCTGGCTTCGACCGGCGTCATCGGCGAGCCGCTCGATCCGAAACCGTTTGCCGACAACCTCGCGCGGCTGGCGGGGGAAGCGCGGCCGGGCGCGTTCCTTGACGCCGCGCGCGCCATCATGACGACCGACACGTTCCCGAAGCTCGCGACCCGCACCGTGCGGATCGGGGCCGGCGACGTGGTGATCAACGGCATTGCCAAGGGCGCCGGCATGATCGCGCCCGACATGGCGACGATGCTCGCCTTCGTCTTCACCGACGCGCCGATCGGAGCGGCCGCGCTGCAGGCCTGCCTCGAAGACGCGGTCGCGGGCAGCTTCAATGCGATCACCATCGACGGCGACACCTCGACCTCCGACACCGTGCTCCTCTTCGCCACAGGCGCCGCGGCTGCGCGCGGCGTTCCGCCGCTTGATCCCGGCGGCGAAGCGCTTCGAAGCTTCAAAGCCGGCCTCGACGCGCTCTGCCTCGACCTTGCCAAGCAGGTCGTGCGCGACGGGGAGGGGGTGTCGAAGTTCGTGGAAGTCACGGTGAGCGGCGCCGAATCGGACGCCTCCGCCAAGCGGATTGCGCTTTCGATCGCCAACTCGCCCTTGGTCAAGACGGCGATCGCCGGCGAGGACGCGAATTGGGGGCGCGTGGTGATGGCCGTCGGCAAGGCGGGCGAGCCGGCCGACCGCGACCGGCTTTCGATCTGGTTCGGCGAGCACCGCGTCGCCCATGCCGGGGAGCGCGACCCCTCCTATTCGGAAGCGGCTGTTTCCGAATACATGAAGCGGCCGGAGCTCGTGCTGCGCGCCGATCTCGGGCTCGGCAGCGGCGCTGCGACGATCTGGACCTGCGATCTGACCGCCGGCTACATCGCCATCAACGCCGACTACCGCAGCTAGCTCGCCGGCAATGCCGCCGCTCGTCCTCGTCGCCGCCTGCGCCCTGATCGATGCCGACAACCGGGTGCTGATCGCCAAGCGGCCGGAGGGAAGGCCGCTCGCCGGCCTCTGGGAGTTTCCCGGCGGCAAGGTGGAGCAGGGGGAGACGCCGGAGGACGCCCTGATCCGCGAGCTTTTCGAGGAGCTTTCGGTAAGGGTTACAAACCCTTGCCTCGCACCCCTGACTTTTAGCTCATACGATTATCCAGAATTTCACATTTTGTTGGCACTTTTCGTCTGCCGCAGATGGGAAGGATCGCCCGTGCCACGGGAGGCCCAGGAGATCAAATGGGTTCGGGCGAACCGGCTTCGGGAATTCCCGATGCCGCCGGCCGACGAGCCGCTGATCAGCCATCTCGCTGATCTTCTCTGAGATTTCGAAGCAGGATGCACCGCTTGTTGAGCCACGTCCAAATCCGGCGCTTTCTCGCCAACGAGAGCGGCGCGACCGCAATCGAGTACGGGCTGATCTGCGGCATGATCGCCGTGGTCGTCCTCGGCATTGCGTCGGCCGGCGGCGCAGTGGACTTGCTCTACCAAAAGATGGCCGCGATCGCGGCCGCGTTCCTGACCGGCGGCAGCAGCGGCGACGGTAGTGGCAGCGGTGGCTGAAGCGGGGGCAGCGCTCAGCGCGCGCGCCTTCCGGGGTCGAGAGCCGCGGCGAGACTGACCTTTCCCGATCCGCGCGGGGCCGGCTTCTGCTGGCTTTCATGCGGCGACCAGCCGGAAAGCGAGACGATCTCAAACGTCGCGCGCATGCGGCCGTCGGGGTCGCTGAAGCGCTCCGCGTAGATTTCCGCCGCGCGGAGAAACAGGCTCTTGCGGGTCGGAATGCCGTTCACGCTCCGGCGATGCGTTCGCGGCACCCATGGCCCTCAGATCGCGGAAGAGGTCGAAGGCCGAATCGTAGCGCACCGTCAGCGTGTCGCGGTCGACGACCGGAAGCGCGAAGCCGGCGCGCTGGAGCAGCGCGCCAAGGTCGCGCACGTCCGCCGCCGGTATGACGCGCGGACTTGCGCCGCCGCGGAGCTCGCTCTCCGCCGCCGCGAGCGCCTCGCGAAGCTCCGCGAGCGTATTGCCGCCGGTCATCGCGGCAAGCAGCAGCCCGTCGGGTCGGAGCGCCGCGCGTATCTGGATCAGCGCGCCGGGAGGTCGTTCGTCCATTGCAGCGCGAGCGCCGAGACGAAGAGGTCGATCGAGTCGGGCGCGAACGGAAGCGCCTCCTCGTCGCCGACAAGCCCCGGAACGCCGGCCTCGACGAAGGCGGCGTCGGTCTGCTCGAGCCGGATCACGTGCCGCGTCTTGCCGGAGGCGAGGAGCGCGTCGGCGAGCGCGGCGGTCTGCCCGCCATGCGCCACCGCGACCTCGAAGCGCCGCTCGATCGCCGCAAGCCGTTCGGCGAGATCGGCGACGACGCGCTCGAGCAGAAACCCCGAGCGCGGCTCGCCGCGGCGATGCGCGCGCGCCAGGCGGCGGCGGAGCAGTCGCTTGTCGGTGATCTCTGCGACCATGGGTGACCGGGCTCCCTGGCCGCGATAGCATGGCGCCATGCTGGCGCTCAAACGACCCGACCGCGGGCTCGCTCGCCTGGCTGGGCTCGCGGCCGACCTGGTGCTGCCGCCGACCTGTCCCGGGTGCGGCGGCGCCGTCGGCGACGGCCACGCGCTTTGCGCGGCCTGCTGGTCGACGATCCGCTTCATCGCGCCGCCGCTTTGCCCGGTCTACGGCACGCCCTTCGCCTACGAGCTCGGCGAGGGCATCGTCTCCGCCGAGGCGCTTGCCGATCCGCCGCCGTTTCGGCGGGCGCGCGCGGCGGCGGTCTACGGCGACGTGGCGCGGCGGCTCGTGCATCAGATGAAATATTACGACCGCCCGCATCTGGCCGAGACGATGGCGAAGGCGATGGTCCGCGCCGGCCAGCCGCTCCTCGCCGACTGCAGCCTGATCGTGCCGGTGCCGCTCTACCGCTGGCGGCTGTGGCGGCGGCGCTTCAACCAGTCGGCGCTGCTCGCTGCCGGCCTTTCGCGGCTGACCGGCGTCCCGCACGATCCCTTCGTGCTGGAGCGCGTGAAAGCCACCCGCCAGCAGGTCGGGCTGAGCGCGGCGCAGCGCGCGGAGAACGTGCGCGGCGCCTTCCGCGTGCCGGAAGCGATGCGGGTCAAGATCGCCGGCCGCGACGTTCTTCTCGTCGACGACGTCTACACCTCCGGCGCCACGGCAAAGGCGGCGACGCGCGCGCTTCTTCGCGCCGGGGCCTCAGCAGTGGACGTGCTCACTTTTGCGCGCGTGACCCGGTGAACGGTTCTTTTGTAAATGATAGATGAAAATCATATGTTTGGGCGGAAAGTGGTTTCATGAGCGCCGGCATGCCCAGGGTGATCGTCTATACGCGTCGGTTCTGCGGCTATTGCACCGCCGCGAAGACGCTTTTGTCCGCGAAGGGGATCGCCTTCGAGGAGATCGACGCGACCGGCCAGCCCGACAAGCGGCAGGAAATGATCGAGCGCTCCGGGCGCTTCACCTTCCCGCAGATCTTCATCGGCAGCCGGCACGTCGGCGGCTGCGACGATCTCTATGCCCTGAACGCGCGCGGCGAGCTCGACCCGCTGCTCGCCTCGGAGGCGGCGGCATGAAATTCAAGGCGGCCTGCATCCAGCTTCGCTCCTCGACCGACGTCGCGGAGAACATCGCGACGGTCGAGCGGCTCGTGCGCGAGGCGGTCGCCGCCGGCGGCGCACTACGTCCAGACGCCGGAGATGACCAACATCGTGGAGCGGAACCGCGCGTCGCTCGCCGCTGCGATCGCGCCGGAGCAATCCGATCCTGCGGTGAAGCGCTTCTCTGCGCTCGCCGCGGAACTTGGCATCGTGCTCCACATCGGCTCGCTGGCGCTCAAGGCCGCCGACGGGAAGATCGCCAACCGCGCGCTGATCTTCGGTCGCAAGGGCGAGCTGCTCGGCCGCTACGACAAGATCCATCTCTTCGATGTCGACCTGCCGAACGGCGAGAGCTGGCGCGAGTCCGCCGTCTATCATCCCGGCGATCGTGCGCGTCGTCGTCGACCTGCCGTGGCTCAGGCTCGGCGTCTCGATCTGCTACGACATCCGCTTCCCGCAGCTTTACCGCGCCGAGGCGCATGCCGGCGCGGCGGCGCTGACCGCGCCCGCGGCCTTCACCCGGCAGACCGGCGAAGCGCATTGGCACGTGCTGCAGCGGGCGCGCGCCATCGAGAACGGCGCCTTCGTCATCTCCGCCGCACAGGCCGGCCGCCACGCCGACGGCCGCGAGACTTTCGGCCATTCGATGATCGTCGTCGCCATGGGGCGAGGTTCTCGCCGAAGGCGGCGGCGAGGGCGCGGAGGTGATCCTCGCCGAGATCGATCCGGCGCTTTCCGACGACGCGCGCCAGCGCATTCCGTCGCTCAAGAACGAGCGCCCTTTCGCGCTTCCCGATGTGGAAGAGAAGCCGGCGCTGAGGTCGGCGTCGTGATCCGCTACTCGCTCACCTGCCCGGACGGGCACGACTTCGAGGCTTGGTTCGCGGGCTCCGATGCCTACGAGGCGCAGAGAGCCGAAGGGCGTCGTCCTTTGCCCGCTCTGCGGCTCGGCCGAAGTCGAGAAGGCGCTGATGGCGCCCTCGGTGGCGACGGCGCGCAAGAAGGACTCGGTTCGGCTTGCCGCCAACATGCCGGAGCAGCAGGAGGCGATCTCGATGCTGCGCAAGCTGCGCGAGCACCTGACCGAGAACGCCGACTATGTCGGCCCGCGCTTCGCCGAAGAGGCGCGCCGCATCCACTACAACGAGGCGGAGAAGCGCGGCATCTACGGCGAGGCCTCGCGCGACGATGCCCGCGCGCTCGCCGATGAGGGGATCGAGTTCCACCCGCTTCCGATCCTGCCCGAAGAGCACAACTGACCGTCCGTATGTCGCGGCGTGCGTCACTTGCGCGCGGCCGAACGCGCCGGCTCGCAGCACTTCACGTTCGCGTAGGGGGTCTTGCCCCTGCGCCGGCCAGAATCGATGGTCGGCGGCGTGTCTTGAGGGAGACCGACTGATGAGGCACCTGACGGCCTTTGCGGCCGCGTTGCTCGCGCTGGCGTCGCTTGCGGTCGGAAACAAGGCGGCGGCGGAAGTGAAGTCCGCCATCTTCGCGGGCGGTTGCTTCTGGTGCGTCGAGGAAGCGTTCGACAAGGTCCCGGGCGTCGTCGCCACCACGTCGGGCTATACGGGCGGCAGCCTCGCCAATCCGACCTACGAGCAGGTCTCGGCCGGCGGCACCGGGCACTTCGAGTCGGTGAAGGTCGACTACGACCCGGCGAAGGTCAGCTACGCCCAGCTTCTCGACGCGTTCTGGCACAACATCGACCCGTTCGATGCGCGCGGCCAGTTCTGCGACAAGGGCAGCCAGTATCGAAGCGCCATCTTCGTCGCCGGCCCGGAGGAAGAAGCGCTCGCCAAGGCCAGCAAGGAGAAGGTCGCCGCCCAGTTCAGCAAGCCGGTCGCAACGCAGATCCTGCCCGCCCAGACCTTCTATCCGGCCGAGGGCTACCACCAGAATTTCCACGTGACCAACGCCGCCCGCTACAAATTCTACAAGTTCGGCTGCGGGCGCGCGCAGCGTTTGCAGGAGCTCTGGGGCGATCCGGCCGCCTAGAACCGGTGCTGCTGTCGAGCGGCGTGGCAACGCTGCAACGCTTTGATTTTGCTTAGCGGAACCGGGTTGCGTCGAATTGCCTTACCCTGGTGTTCCTCGTAACATCCCGCGGCTTCCGTCGCGGGGTTCGGGGCGCGCGGGCCTGATCCGGAGAGAGTAAGGTGATCGACAGACGCTATTTCCTCGCCGGTGCGGCGAGCGCGCTGCTTGCGGCTTGCACCGAGATGCCGGGAACCGGCCCGCTGGCCTACGCGCCGGGCGAAGGGTCGGGCATCCTCGTTCCCGCGAGCAAAGAGCCCTATAAGGTTCCGCCGGTCAATCTCAGCACCATCCCGATGCAGTTCCACCGCCAGATCGTCAGCGACCCGACGGGCGAGGCGCCGGGCACGATCGTGGTCGATCCGGGGCAGCGGCTTCTCTATCTGGTCCTGCCGGACGGCAAGGCGCGGCGCTACGGCATCGGCGTCGGGCGCGAGGGCTTCGGCTGGAACGGCACCGCGACCATCAGCATGAAGCGCGAATGGCCGAAATGGTATCCGCCGGTCGAGATGCAGGCGCGCGACGAGCGCGCCGCGCAAATATGCCGACGGCATGGACGGCGGCACCGACAATCCGCTCGGCGCGCGCGCCATGTACCTGTTCCAGGACGGCAAGGACACGCTCTACCGCATCCACGGCACCAACGAGCCGCTGTCGATCGGCAAGGCGGTGTCGTCCGGCTGCATCCGCATGCTGAATGCCGACGTGATCGACCTCTATAACCGCGTGCCGATCGGCACCAAGGTCGTCGTGCTGCCGGCGATGAATCCGATAGCCCGGCTCGGGCATGCGCTGACCGACCCCGATGCAGAATGGCGGCAGAACGTGCGCCACCTGGCGGGCAACCCGATCTGAGCCGTTCCAGACTGCGCGCCGCGGCTGCTACCTTGCTGCAGCCCGCGCGGCTTTCGGCATCGCGTCGATGTGCGCTGTGGCGCTCATCGCCATTCGTCTTCGTCGCCAAAGGAGCGCTCGTAGCGCCGGCCCGTCCACGTCAGCCCCATGTCGCGGAGGATGTGATCGTCGACGTCCCTGAGCTTGTGCCTGAGCTCCGCATCGCGCCCTGACCTCCCTGAGCGCCTTGACCCAGGCGGCGAACCAGGCTCCCAGCCGATCGACGATCGACCGCCGCCTGGCGTGATTGAAACGTTGGCCATAGCCCTGCTCCTCTGTTTGCGGAGCGGGAATAGGGTGCGATACCTGCCAACGCGATGTCAGGATTGATAGGCTGTATTCTGGCCCGTAAAAATGATCGATCGGCCCGGGAGAATCCTGTGAATCCGCTGGAGCGCGCACTCGCGATCCTGCTCCTTCTGACGCCGCCGGAAGCTGTTTCCGGCGTCCGAGCTCGCGGCGCGTTTCGAGGTATCGGTCAGGACCATCTACCGGGACATCGACCGGCTGATCGCGCTCGGCATCCCGGTCGAGGCGGAGCGCGGCGCGGAGGGCGGTTTCCGGCTTTCCGGCGACTATCTCTCGCCGCCGATCGCGCTGAACCGCGTGGAGACGACGGCGCTCCTCGTCGCGCTGACGCTGGTCCGCGGGCTTGAGACGACGCCGCTCGAAGGCGACCTCGAAGCGGCGGAGGCGAAGCTCCTTGCCGCGCTTCCGAAGTCCGCCCGCGAGATCCTGGCGAACGGGCCGAGCATCGTCGGCATCGAACGCCAGCCGGATGACATATTTCACGGCCGCGCGGCCGCCCGAGCGCCCCGCTCGAGCATCAGGCCGCCGTCGACACGTTTCTTGAAGGCATCCTGGCGCAGCGCCGCGTGGAGATGACCCACCGCAACCCGACGCGCACGAGCGAGACGTGCACGAGGTCGAGCCGCACGGGCTGCTTTGGGATCGCGACCTTTGGTATCTGGTCGGGCGCTCGCTCGAAGCCGGCGAGATCAGGATGTGGCGCGCCGACCGCGTGATCGCGATCACGGTGACCGGAATGGCATTCCGCCCGATGCCGGATTTCGACGTGCGCGCGCTTCTCGGGCGGCAATGGCTGGAACGCGCCATGCGCACCTGGGAGAACGAGAACGCAGGCTGCCGCATCAGACATGAGCGCCGATGCGGCGGCAAAGCTGCGCCGCGACTGGTTCTATCGCCACGCCGCCTATTTTGAGGGCGGCGACGGGCGCGTGGTGATGTCGTGGCCGGAGACCGATCCCGATACCGTGCTGCCGCTCGTCCGCTGGCTCGGGGCGGAGGCGGAGATCCTGGAGCCCTTGAGCCTGCGCGAGAAGCTGCGGAGCGAACTCGATGCGATCCGGCTGAGCTATGGGTAACCGCGGCCTGTCGTCGGGCGCGCGCAGGCTGCTCGCTGCCGCGCTCGCTTTGGCCTGTTGGGCTTGGCGGTACTGGCCAACGCCGCCCACAAGCTGCCGCAAGGAAAGCTTCGACGCGTGGCTCGCGCGGCGTGAAGGCGGAGGCCGCGAAGGCCGGCATTTCCACGCGCGACGCTTCGCGCGCTCGACGGGCGTCAAGCTCGACGAGAGCGTGGTCGACAGCGATCGCGGCCAGCCGAGCCTTTCGCAGAGCTTCCTCGACTACCTCTACGCCACCGTCACCGCCGAGCGGCCTGAACCGCGGCCCCGCGCTGATGCAGACGCACGCGCGGACGCTTGCGCGGATCGAGCGCGACTACGGCGTGCCCGGCCCGGTCATCGTCGCCTTCTGGGGGCTTGAGACCGACTTCGGCGGCTACATGGGCAACACGCCGCTCCTGACCTCGCTCGCGACGCTTGCCTACGATTGCCGCCGGCCGGAAGCCTTCCGCGCCGAGCTGATCGGCGCGCTGACGCTGCTCGATCGCGGCGACCTGACGCTCGACGAGCTGAAGGGCTCGTGGGCCGGCGCCGTCGGGCAGGTGCAGTTCACGCCGTCGAACTATCTGAAATACGCCGTCGACTATGACGGCGACGGGCGCCGCGATCTCGTCGGCAGCGTCGCCGACGCGCTCGCCTCCGGCGCCAACTACCTGAAATCGATCGGCTGGCGCGCGCGGCGAGCCGTGGCTTGAGGAGGTGCGCGTCGTCGGATGGCGTGCCGTGGCAGGAGGCGGCGCGCGCCAATCTGAAGCCGCGCACGCTTCTGGGCGGCAGCCGGCGTGACGCGGAGCGACGGCAGCGCGCTTCCGGCCGACAAGTTGCCGGCTGCGCTGCTCCTGCCGATGGGCCGGCTCGGGCCGGCGTTCCTCGGCTATTCGGAATTTCCTGATCTTCTGGGAGTGGAACCAGAGCTCCAACTATTCGCTCGCCGCCGCCTATTTCGCCACGCGGCTTGCCGGCGCGCCGCGGCTCGATCCCGGCAACGCTCCGCCGATCCTTACCGCCGACGACATGCGCGAGGTGCAGCAGCGGCTGAACGCGCTCGGCTACGACGCCGGCGACCCGGACGGGCGGCTCGGCGAGATCACGCGCGCCGGCGTGAAGCAGGCGCAGCTCGCCTTCGGTCTGCCGGCCGACGGCTATCCGACGAAAGAATTGCTGCAGTGCTGACAGCGCTAGCCTAACTTGTCGAAAGGCGGAGGTGAGGCTTCAGCGCGTCCTTGTCAGCGCCAGCCACAGGCCGCCGCCGATCAGGACGCCGCCGCTGATCCGCGACAGCCAGCGTATCCGCGTCTCCGAGATGCGGCGCCCGGCGCCGCCGATGAGGATCGGCGTAGAGCCCGTCGGAGATCGAGGCGACGACGACCGCGGTCGCGCCCATGATCAGCGACCTGCAGCGCATAGTCGCCGCTCGGGTCGATGAATTGCGGGATGAAGGCGCCGAAGAAGACGAGCGTCTTCGGATTGCTGATCGCGACGAGGAATCCCTGCAGGAAGAAGCCGACGCGCGGCACGGCGAGCTTCTCGCGCTCGCCGAGCGCGCCGGTCGCGCGGAAGAGCTTCACGCCGAGATAGACGAGATAGGCGGCGCCGATGAGCCGTACGACCTCGAACCACCAGCCGAGCGCCTCGATCAGCGAGGCGAGGCCGACGCCGACCAGCGCGATCATGAGCGCGATGCCGAGCTGCGTCCCGGCGACGTTGAGAAGCCCGGCGCGGCTCCGTGCGAAAGGCTGTTCGCGATGATCAGCGTCACCGTCGGGCCCGGCACGACGATGATGACGATCGTGGCGACGAGATAGGCGAGGTAGAGCTGCGGGCGACACTCTGGTCCGCTTCACTCTAGGGCTGCGCGCCCATGAAGTCGCGCTTGCCGATCTCCACGCCCTTGTGGCGCAGGATGTCGTAGGCGGTGGTGACGTGGAAATAGAAGTTCGGCAGCGCGAATGCTGGACAGATAGCTCTGGCCGGTGAAGTGCGAGCGGCTGGCCGCCGAGCGTGCAGCGAGACCTCGCGCGTCTCCGAGCCGTCGATCTCGCTGGCGGGCACGCTCTTGACGAAGGCGAGCGTCTTGGCGATCCGCGCCTTCAGCTCGTCGAAGGTGGATTCGGTGTCCTCGAATTTCGGATTTCGCGGCCCGAGAGCCGCGCCGCGATCCCTTGGCGTGGTCGGTCGCGATCGTCACCTGGCGCGAGAACGGGAGCATGTCCGGCGCGAGCCGGGCGCCGATGAAGTCGGCCGGCGTCGATGCCCTTGCGCCGCGGCAATGTTCGGCGGCCTTGTCGATGACCGCGGAAAGCGACGTCAGCATCTGCGTGATGGCGGGCACCGAAGCCTCGGACATGGAAAGCGGCATGAACTGGCTCCTGTGAAGCGGAGCCGGCTTATAGCTCCGCGCCGAAAGGGGCGCCAGCGGCGGGGCGGCGCCGGCGCGGAACGTCAGCGAAAACCGCTCGTATGCGCCGACCTCAGTCTTACACAATCTTGCGCAAAGCCCCTTGAAGGGGCAACAATGTTGTGTATATTTGCGTAAACAGAGCGCGGGGAAGAGGTGTGCCGAAGCGCAGACCGGTCACGCCGAGGGACGCGGTCAGGATGCTCAAGGCCGACGGATGGTTCGTGAAACGCCGAGGTCCCGGCGATCATCGCCAGTTCGCGCATCCGACGAAGAAGGGAAAGGTCACCGTCGATATGGGGGTGCGGGAGATACCGGTCGGGACGCTTCGATCCATCTATCGGCAAGCCGACTGGGATTGGTGAGAGCGGCTTCGAGGTTTCGAACGTGAAGGAGAGCAGGATGGCCGACAACGTGTTCGCATTGATCCACGAGGGCAACCGCGCGTTCGGTATTTCGTTTCCGGATTTCCCCGGATGCATTTCTGGTGGCGACACGATCGACGAGGCCATTCGCCGTGGGCGTGAAGCTTTGGCATTTCATGTCGAAGGCATGGTGGAGGACGGTGACGAATTGCCGGTCCCGCGGACCCTGACCGAACTGCGCAAGGACCCGGCGTTCCGCGCGGATGCCAAGGGCGCGGTCATCACGAGCGTGCCCGTCGAGCTTCCTGGCAGGGCGGTTCGCGTAAACATCTCGATGGACGAGCGGCTGCTTGAATCCATCGACCGCGCTGCGGCTGCGGCCGGTCAGTCGCGCTCCGCATTTCTGGCCGCGGCGGTCCGTGCGAGGATTTCCGGCGGCTGAAGCGGACTGCCCTCGAACACGCCTAAGCGTCCGCAGCCTCGATCAGGCCGCGCTTCTTCAGCAGCGCCTCCGGCTCCGGCATCCGCCCGCGGAAACGCATGTAGGCCTCTGCCGGCTCGCGCAGATAGCCGGCCGAATAGACGAACTCCTTGAGCCGCTTCGCCGTCTCCTTATCGAAGATGTCGCCGGCCTCCTTGAACGCGGCGAAGCCGTCCGCGTCGAGCACCTCCGACCAGAGATAGGAGTAGTAGCCGGCGGCATAGCCGTCGCCGGAGAAGACGTGCGCGAAATGCGGCGGCCGGTGGCGCATGACGATCGCTTCCGGCATGCCGATCTTCTGAAGCGCGTCGCGCTCGAACGCCGCGACGTCGAGTTCGCCGGCTCGGAGAGACGGTGGAAATCGAGATCGACCAGCGCGGAAGAGACATATTCGACGGTGGCAAAACCCTGGTTGAAGGTGCGCGCCGCCTTGAGCTTCTCAAGCAATGCCTCCGGCATCGGCTCGCCGGTCTTGTAGTGGAGCGCGAAGCGCCGGAGCACCTCCGGCTCCTCCAGCCAATGCTCGTAGAGCTGCGAAGGGAATTCCACGAAATCCGTCGCGACGTTCGTACCCGCGATCGAGCGATAGGTGACGTCGGAGAGGAGCGCGTGGAGCGCATGCCCGAACTCGTGGAAGAGCGTGCGCGCGTCCTCGAAGGTGAGAAGCGCCGGCGCGCCCGCGCCGGGCTTGGAGAAATTCATGACGTTGTAGACGATCGGCCGGATATCGCCGGCAAGCTTCTCCTGGCTGCGGAAAGTGCTCATCCAGGCGCCGCTCCGCTTCGAGGTGCGGGCGAAATAGTCGCCGAGGAAGAGGCCGACATGGCGCCCTTCGGCGTCGGTCACCTCCCAGGCGCGAACGTCGGGGTGATAGAGCGGGATGTCGTCGCGCCGCGTGAACTTCAGTCCGAAGAGGCGATGCGCGGTGTCGAACGCGGCCGCGATCATGTTGTCGAGCTGAAGATACGGCTTGATCGCGCCCTCGTCGAAATCGAACTCCGCCTTCCGCCGCTTCTCCGCGTAATAGCGCCAGTCCCACGGCGCGAGCTTGAAATTGCCGCCCTCCGCCTGGATCAGCCGCTGCAAGGCGTCGGCCTCGCGAAGCGCCTTCTCGCGCGCCGGCTGCCAGACGGATTGAAGCAGGCCGAGCGCGGCTTCCGGCGTCTTCGCCATCGTGTCGTCGAGGCGGAAGGCGGCGATAGGTCTCGTAGCCGAGGAGGTGCGCGCGCTCGATCCGGAGCCGCACCGTCTCGGCGATGATCGCGGCGTTGTCGGTGGCGCCGCCGTTCTCGCCGCGCGCGATCCACGCCTTGAAGGCGGTCTCGCGGAGATCGCGGCGCGCGGAGAATTGCAGGAACGGCTCGATCGAGGAGCGGGAGAGCGTGATGGCGTGCTTGCCCTTCATGCCGCGCTCCTCCGCCGCGGCGGCGGCCGCCTCGCGCAGCGATTGCGGGAGCCCGGCGAGGTCGGCTTCGCCTTCGAGCACCAGCGCATAGGCGCGCTCGTCGGCAAGCACGTTCTGGCCGAACTGCGTGCCGAGCGACGCGAGCCGCTCGGTGATCTCCGCCAGCCGCTTCTTCTTTTCCGGCGAGAGCGCGGCGCCGTTGCGCACGAAGGCGAGATGCAGCCGCTCCAGCACGCGCGCCTGCTCCTTCGTCAGACCGAGCTCTGCTCTCGCGCGCCTTGAGCGCGTCGACGCGGCGAAAAAGCGCCTCGTTCAGAAAGATCGCCGAGCGGTGCTTGGCGAGGATCGGCGCGATGTCGCGCTCGATCTTCTCCAGCGCCTTCGTTGGTGTGCGCGCCGGATAGCCCGAAGAAGACCGCGGAGACGCGCCGAAGCGTCTCGCCGCCGAGCTCCAGCGCATCGACCGTGTTGGCAAAGCTGGGCGGCTCCGCATTCTCGGCGATCGCCGCGATCTCGGCATCGTGCTCGGCGAGCGCCGCGTCGAAGGCCGGGCGGAAATGCTCGGGCCGGAACTCCGGAAAGGGCGGGGCCTTGAAGGGCGTCTTCCATTCTTTGAGCAGCGGATTTTCGGTCACGGGTGTCCTCTCGTGGCGTCTCTAGCGCGACCGCAGCGATATAGTCGGCTCACGCAAAACCCCAAATGCTGCGATCGCCGCAGGGCGCCGGCACCTGGACCTACGGCGTCCCGCAAACCGGGATCTACGTGATCGCGATCGAGCCTTCGGTCGTGCGCGGCGCGGGGCGCGGCTACGATATGAGCTACCGCGTCTGGTGGGGTGCGCGCTGGGCGAGCTGAGGCTCGGCGCGCGTGAGGCGGCTGAGGTCGGGCAGGAAGACCGTCAAAATCCCGATCGCCGGCAGGAACGCGCAGACGCGGAACACGAACTCGATGCTGGTCGCTGTCGGCGAGCGTGCCGAGCACTGCGGCGCCGATGCCGCCCATGCCGAAGGCGAAGCCGAAGAACATGCCGGCGATCATGCCGACGCGGTCGGGCATCAGCTCCTGCGCGAAGACGACGATGGTCGAGAAGGCCGAGGCGAGGATCACGCCGATCGCGACCGACAGCACGCCGGTCCAGAAAAGGTTCGCGTAGGGAAGCGCGAGCGTGAACGGCAGCACGCCGAGGATCGAGAACCAGATGACGAGCTTGCGGCCGAAACGGTCGCCGAGCGGCCCGCCGAAGAACGTGCCCGCAGCGACCGCCGCGAGGAACACGAAGAGATAGACCTGCGAGGCCTGCACCGAGACGCCGAACTTATGGATGAGGAAGAAGGTGTAGTAGCTCGTCATCGACGCCATGTAGAAGAACTTGGAGAACGTCAGCACCATCAGGATCAGGATCGACAATCGCGACGCGCCGCGAGGAGAGCCCGTGGGTTGCCGCGAGCTTCGCCTTGCCGGCTCGCAAGTGAAGCATGAATTGGTTCTTGTACCAGTTCCCGACGCCCGACAGGACGATGATGGCGAGGAGCGCGACCAGCGAGAACCACGCGATCGAGCCCTGGCCGCCGGGGATGACGATGAAGGCCGCGGCGAGCGGCCCGAGCGCCGTGCCGACATTGCCGCCGACCTGGAAGGTCGACTGGGCGAGCCCGTAGCGGCCGCCCGACGCCATGCGCGCGACGCGCGAGGATTCCGGGTGGAACACGGCCGAGCCGAGGCCGACCAGCGCCGCCGCAAGCAGGATCTCCGCGAAGGTCGACGCGAATGCGAGGAGCAGAAGGCCGAAGAGCGAGCAGCCCATGCCGACCGCGAGCGAAAAGGGCTGCGGCCGCCGGTCCGTGACTGATCCCGACGACCGGCTGCAAGAGCGACGCCGTCACCTGGAACGTGAAGGTGATGAGCCCGATCTGCGTGTAGGTAAGCGCGAAATGGTTTTTCAGGAACGGGTAGATCGCCGGGAAGAGCGACTGGATGGTGTCGTTCAGCATGTGGGAGAAGGAGATCGCGAGCAGGATCGCGGTCACCGTTCCGGTCGCGGCCCCGGCGCGGCGCTTTCCTCGACCGCACTGTGCTTGTTCACGCACGCCCCCGGGCGTCTTGAATTCGGCCCGGTTCCATAGGCCCGTTTCCTGTAGCCGCGCCAGCACCTTCCGCGCGAGGCTGCCGCCTCGCGCGCAAGCCCTCCGGGGCCGGTCAGCCCGTATGCAGAAGCTTCAGCTCGTGCTCGATCATGGCGGGCGGCTGGCCGATCAGTTCCTTCGCCAGCTCGCCGACAAGCTTGTTTTTGAGCGTGACGTGATAGTGCCGGCGCATCTCGCCGAGCGCCCGCGGCGCCGCGATGACGATCAGGTGGTCGATCCTGCCGCCGATCGTCTCGTGGTTCAGCCAGGCGACGACGGCGGCGGCGTGGCTATCCTCTTCCTGCAGGTGCTTGCCGTGCTCCGCCGCGCTCGCATGGTGCCGCCCACCGGAATCCCTGCCGTGCGCCGCAAGGTCCGGCGTCGGCAGCGCCGAGAGCTTGAGGCTCGTCTCGTCGCCGTCGTTGCGGAAGAGCTCGAGCTTGATGCCGTCTGCGACCGCGACGAGCGTGCCGTGGGGAATGAGCATGGAATTCTCCGTTACGCGAGCCGCAAGGACCCAGATAGGTAGGCCAAGCTAGCCTAGAGCGGCCCGATCGCCTTGATCGGTGTCAACGCGGGCGGCGCCGGTTCGGCGGCGTCCGGGCGATGCTCGCGGCGCGCGCCGCGGGAAAAGCCACGGCGGCGCGCGGCCGTTCAGGATCGGCTGCTCGAGGTAGCGGTAAGAGAGCGCGGCGAGGAGAAGCGCCGCCGGCAGCGTGACGGCAAGCACCAGTCTCCAATCCTTGCCGTAGAGCCAGTAGGTCAGGGGGTAGTGGTAGAGATAAAGGCCGTAGGAAATCTTCCCGACCTGGACCAGCGTGCGCCGCGACAGGATGTCGGTCAGGAGGCCGGACGTGCCCTCGCGGTGCCTCTCGACCACGTTCAGGATCATCCGGAGCGACGCCGCTTCGGCGAGCGCAATGCCGAGCGTGCCCCAGCCGCCGGTCGTCGCGGCGCCGTCATAGTACCAGCACGCGAATGCGGTCATCCCGACCCCGCCGCCGATCAGCGCGAGCGTCCAGATGTTGCGCGCGCGCGGGCTCGTCTCGGCTGAGAAGAGCACGGCGAGGAGCGAGCCCAGGATCAGCGCGGAGAGCCGCGTGTCGAAACGGAAATAGGCGGAGCGCCAGCCGAAGAGGTCGATCGAAAGACAGCGCCAGGCGGTCGCGGCGAGGTAGGCGATCGCAAGCACCGTCAGCCAGCGCTTAAGCGGCACCCACTTGGCGAGCGCGAGCAGCGCCAGCGGCCAGACCAGATAGAAATGCTCCTCGACCGCAAGCGACCACGTATGCACCAGCGCGTTGTGGCCGATGAAGAAGGCGCGCGCATAGTCCATCAGGTAGAAGAAGCTGAGCGCCGAGAGTCCGGCGTGCTCCGCCGCGCTCCTTCCGCCGAGTGCGAACGGCGCAAGCAGCGCGTAGAGCAGCGCGAGGAGAAGGAGCGCCGGCGCCAGCCGCTTGATCCGGCGGAGATAGAATTTCGGCAGTGCGATCGTGCCCGTCCGCTCGATTTCGCCGACCAGGATCGAGGTGATCAGATAACCGGAAAGCACGAAGAAGATGTCGACCGCGACGCCGCCGGTGCCAAAGCCCGGAATGCCGACATGCGAGGCGAAGACGGTCAGAACGGCGACGCCGCGCAGGCCGTCGAGAGCCGGGATGTGTTTCGTGGCGGGGCGGACATCGCCGGCGAAAGCTCGCAGGAAATGCTCAAATTTGTCTTGCGCCGGTAACCGGAGAACCGGGGCCGCCGGAAACGCTTTGCAAAGCCTGCGGCGGGACAGCGCGCCGCTTGCGCCGGGAATGGCGGCGGCGGATGATCCGCCCCCAGAGGATTTGCGCCGCCGGAGCGCGCCGTTCCCGATGCTTCCAGGTCTCGGATGCCGCACTTCTTCCTGAAGCTGATACCGCCGCGCCCGACCTTCGCCACGGACATGAGCGAGGCGGGCGTCTTCGGCATGGGGATAGTGGAAGCGGAAGACGAAGGCGCCGCCCGCGCCATCACCGAGAAGTCCCGGTGGTTCTCGAAGGCGTGGGGCGCTACGAGATCTTTCCAATGCGGCTGATGAAGAAGGAATAGGAAGAGATGAAGGCACCTGACCGCACCTATCGCACGATGGGCTCGCGCGAGAAGGCCGAAGCCGCGTTCAAATCCGCGACGACGAAGCCGCCGCCTTCCGCGCCGCAACCCGCGGCTCTGCCGGGCGTCAGGGAGCTCGTCTCGCTCCGCATCGACAAGGACGTGCTGGAGCATTTCCAGCAGGGCGGGCCCGGCTGGCAGGACCGCATCAACGATGCGCTGCGGAAGGCCGCGGGGAAATAGGGCGGGGAAGAGTTACGCGCCGCTGCAGGAATGCTGCGAATTGGGCAGCGTCCACGATTTCCTGCGTTCTGAGCTGGCGGAAACGAGCCCCGCGACGCGGACATCACCCCGGACAGCTTGCCGGCACAGCGGCTTCGAGAGCGCCGGACGCAGGCGTGAGCTTCGCCTTGACGATGTGGAGCGGCCGGAACGGCGGCGACTGAATCGTCGGCTGGGCGAGCCGCAGCGTGTAGCAGCCGGCGAAGAGCTTGGAGGTGCCGTTCGTCCTGTGGGCGCGGATCGCGACAGGCACGCTCCAAAACGTGCTGCCGGCGGCGCCTTCTTCCGCGATCAGCCCGATCGCCAGGTCGACGCTTTCGGTGTCGGCGTAGCCGGCGGAGAAGCTGTCGAAATCCGGCACCGCGCTTGCGTCGAAGTAGCCGTAGGCGCGCGCATATTCCTTTCGGTCGACGGCGTTGTAGAGCGAATGGAGCAGCGATGCGGGCGTGCTCCTGTCGTCGAGGTAGGGCTCCGGCTCGTCGGCCCGGACCGCGGGGGGCGACAAGAGAAGCGGCGCGACGACAAGGGCAAGGGCGGCGAAAGAGACGAACCGGGACATGGCGGGCCTCTCAACCAAGGGATGAGAAACCGCAATCGGGCGCGCATATCGCGGCGAAGGTAAGGCGGTTGGCCTCAGGCGCTCACGCCCCGCCGCAGGAGTGCTGCGAGTCCGGGAGCGTCCAGGACTTCTTGCGTGCGGAGGTTCGTCGTCGTGTAGATCTTGCCGCGGTCGTCGCCCGGCGGGCAATCCTGCGGCAGCTCGACGAGGCACATCAGCACCGGATCGCCGACCTCAGAGTTGATGATCTCCTGCACCTTCTCGTAGGAGACCTGATGGCCGCCGTTGTCGAAATTGACGGCGCTGCCGTCGTCCGGATCGGCGTTGATGTCGGCTTGGAAGCGGCTGGTGATCTCGGCGATCGTCGTGTTGACGCATTGGCCGATCTCGGTCGGAAGCGCGCCGCTCGCGCCGCCGTCGCTCCGGACCCGATCCTGGCATTCTCCGCCCAATCGGGAAGCGTGACGCTCGCGCCGAGTTCCTGGAAGCGCCGGATCGTCTCGACCTGCGCTCCACATGATGCAGTCGCTGTCGCTGCCGCATGCGCCGCGTGCGGCAAGGCCGTCGCGTGCCACGGCGCCCGGGCCTTCGACTTTCCGCTCGCGCGCCGCGCCTCGTCATAGGCAAGCGCCGCCAGCCGGTCGAGCTGCGCAAACTGGCCATCGTTGCAGATGGCGATCTCGTCGGCGGCTCTTGCCTTGGCGCAATCGAAGGAGGGACCCGCGGCAAGCGCGAAAGCGGTGGTCAGGAGGAAACAGGCGGGGACGAGGACGAGGCGGAGCATGTGAACGAGACTAGCAAACTCCACGGCTTCGACCAATCTGCTCCGGCAACGAAGCTCTCGACCTTCTCCCAAGCTTCGGAGACGGTCCACGCGGAACGCCGATGCGCTGCGTTGAAAGCTACCTTTCTGTAGCGCATGAGTTGACATATGTAACACATAGAGTTACATGAACGTGTGATCAGATCGTTCCGCCACAAGGGACTTCGCGATCTTTGGCGCAGCGGCCGATCGAGCAAAGTCGATCCGCGGATTCATCGGCGCATCCTGGAGCGGCTCGACGTACTCGATGCCGCGGAGCGTCCGGAGGACATGGATATCCCGGGCTACGACTTCCACGCGCTGAGGGGTTTCAAGCCGAAGCGCTATACGGTGCACGTGAATGGCCCGGTCTGCATCACATTCGAGTTCGAGGACGGCGAGGCTTTGCGCGTCGATCTCGAAAACTATCATTGAGGCTCGCAGGAGACCGCATGAGCAAGGAACTCGCCGCAGGGCGTCCTGACCGGGCGCCGACCTACCCGGGCGTTGTCCTGCGTGAGACGGTGCTGCCGGCGCTCCGGATGTCGGTGGCAGAGACCGCCGGGCATCTCGGCGTCACGCGGCAGACGCTTCACCGTATCCTTTCGGAGCGCACCTCCGTGACGCCGGAGATGGCGCTCAGGCTCGGAAAATTCTGCGGCAACGGACCCGGCCTCTGGCTCCGGATGCAGCAGTCCTACGATCTTTGGCATGCGTCGGAGAAGCTCAGGGACGAAGTGAAGCGGATACCGACGGTGCGGGAAGCGGCGTAACACTCGAATTGAGGATGCGCGGGCATGCGATCGATCGTAGAGATCGACGTTGATTCCTCAGCGGTCAGCGGCGTCGCCTACGACGAGGAGCGGCGAGAGCTCTACGTGCGCTTCCGCGGCGGCGGCGCCTACACCTATCTCGCCGTGCCGGCCGAAGAGTGGCTCGCGCTCTGCGAGGCGGAGTTGAAGGGCACCTTCGTCAATCAGGTGATCAAGACGAGATACGATGTGCGCGACGGCGCGCCGATTTGAGGGCGTGCATGGACGCATCGGCGAACAGCTTGTCGTATTTCCGCGTGCGTGCGGATCCAGAACCAGACGACGTCGCCGTCGGCCTCCACGCCAAGTGGCGCGATAGCCAAGCCCGACGCGGGCCGACCGAAATCGACGCGATCTGCTTCGAAGTGCAGAGCCGGATGCCTGGGGTCCGACTTCAAGATCTCGAAGCCTCCGATCCGCAACGCGGCGGGTTGGCTCCGGCAATCGGCCATACGCGTCCCAGAAGGCGCGGCTCGGCGTCGATGCCTCACAGGGGCTTGCTGCGCCCGGCGCGATGCTCGGACAACGCGTGATCGGCAAGCGCGTCGAGCGCGCCGGATGTTGCGTCGCGCTCAAGCTTTCTCATCGCCAGCTGGCGGCATCGAAGCGCCTCGAACCATCGGTCGCGGAAATCCGCAAGCTCGTCGCGCGGAGAGCTTCGGCGATTTCCTTCTCGATGCGTTCAAGCTTGGTCATCGCCTTTCGACGTAGGCCATGAAGCTCATTCGGGATGAAGCGCGCCATCAGGCAAGGTGCGCGCCAGGATCTTTGCGTCTCGCCACAATGCAGACCGAACCTTCATCCAGCCGTTTGCAGAGTCAAACAGCACCTTCTCCCGGTCTCGGGCTTTGGCTCAAGCCGGGCCTCAAGGTCCATTTGTCCCTGCACTACGAACACCCGCTCGTGCTCCCGCACGTGTCGCACTTCAGGCACGTGCCGTTTCGCACCATCGTGAAATTCCCGCATTCGCCGCAGGCTTCGCCTTCGTAGCCCTTCATGCGCGCCTCGGCCGCCTTCTGCGCCTTGTCGGGACAGGCGGCGTCTGCGCCTCGACTTCGGCGTGCCGTGCGGTGCGTTCGCGGCGTAACCGGCGGGCTCGGGAAACCTCCGGCTGCGGCTCGCGCTTCAGCGCCGTCGCGCCGCCGCCGCCTGAGCCGACCAGCGGCTTCGCGGACGAGATCGCGGCGACGAGCCCGGACTGCGCGAGCTTTGCGCGGCGAGGAATGCGCGCCGCCCTGCGGCCCGCCCTGTCCGCCGCCCTTCGCCGTCGCTTTCGAGCACGCGGAGCCGGTTCGCCTGGCCGCGCACGAAACCGTTCGAGACCGGCGCGGGCCTCACGTTCTCCGCCTCCACGCCGCGGCCGATCGTGGTCGAGCCGATATCCTCCGGCTGCACATGCGCGAGGTCGTGGCGGGCGAGATAGGAGACGGCGAGCTCGCGGAAGATATAGTCGAGGATCGAGGTGGCGTTCTTGATCGCCTCGTTCCCCATGACCACGCCCGCCGGCTCGAAGCGCGTGAAGGTGAACGCCTCCACGTATTCCTCGAGCGGCACGCCGTATTGCAGGCCGAGCGAGATGGCGATGGCGAAATTGTTCATCATCGCGCGGAAGGCGGCGCCTTCCTTGTGCATGTCGATGAAGATCTCGCCGAGCCGCCCGTCGTCGTATTCGCCGGTCCGAAGATAGACCTTGTGGCCGCCGACGATGGCTTTCTGCGTATAGCCCTTGCGCCGGCCGGGGAGCTTTTCGCGCCCGCGCACCTCGCGCTCGACGATGCGCTCCACGATCCGCTCCGCCGCCATCGCCGCGCGCTGCGGCTGCGTCGCCGCGATCAGCGATTCGAGCGCCTCTTCCTCATCCTCCTCGTCGTCGGCGATGAGCGAGGCGTTCAAGGGCTGCGAGAGCTTGGAGCCGTCGCGGTAGAGCGCGTTGGCTTTGAGGCCAGCTTCCACGACAGCATGTAGGCCGACTTGCACTCGTCGACCGTCGCCGAGTTCGGCATGTTGATGGTCTTGGAGATCGCGCCGGAGATGAACGGCTGCGCCGCCGCCATCATGCGGATGTGGCTTTCCCATGTGAGCGAAGCGCTTGCCGAGCCGCCCGCAGGGGCTCGCGCAATCGAAGACCGGCAGGTGCTCGGCCTTCAGATGCGGCGCGCCTTCCAGCGTCATCGCCCCGCAGACGAAGACGTTCGCGGCATCCACATCCTTCTTGGAGAAGCCGATCGCGGCCAGGAGATCGAGCTCGCGGTCGGCGAGCTGCTCGGGCGAGAGCTTCAGCACGTCGCGGCAGAAATCCTCGCCGAGCGACCACTTGTTGAAGGCGAACTTGATGTCGAAGGCGGAGGCGAGGCCGGCTTCCATCTGCGTCGAGCTTCTCCTCCGTGAAGCCCTTGGCCCTCAGCGTGTCGTGATTGATCCCCGGCGCGCCTTTCAGCGTGCCGCGACCGACCGCGTAGGTGACGATCGCCTCGATCTCGGGCAGCGAATAGCCGAGCGTCGCGAGCGCCTCCGGCACGGCGCGGTTGATGATCTTGAAGTAGCCGCCGCCGGCGAGCTTCTTGAATTTGACCAGCGCGAAATCGGGCTCGATGCCGGTCGTGTCGCAATCCATGACGAGGCCGATCGTGCCGGTCGGCGCGATCACCGTCGCCTGCGCGTTGCGATAGCCGTGCGCCTCGCCGAGATTGACCGCGCGCTCCCACGCCGCGACGGCGCGCTCGATGAGGTTCTTGCTCTCGCCAGCGGCAGTTCGCATGGTCGAGCGGCACCGGATTGGTCGCGAGCTGCTCGTAGCCGTGGCCCTGGCCGCGCGCGGCGCGGGCGTGGTTGCGCATGACGCGAAGCATCACGTCGCGGTTCCGCTCGAACGCCGGGAAGGCGCCGAGCTCGCCCGCCATCTCCGCGGAGGTGGCGTAGGCGACGCCGGTCATGATCGCGGACAGCGCGCCGCAGATCGCGCGGCCTTCCGGCGAATTGTAGGGGATGCCGGAGGTCATCAGGAGCCCGCCGATATTGGCGTAGCCGAGGCCGAGCGTGCGGTAGTCGAAGGAGCGCAGCGCGATCTCCTTCGACGGGAACTGCGCCATCACGACGGAAATCTCGAGCACGATCGTCCACAGCCTGACCGCATGCTCGTAGGCCTGCGTGTCGAAGCTGCCGTCCTCTTTGCGGAACTGCAGGAGGTTCATCGAGGCGAGGTTGCACGCCGTGTCGTCGAGGAACATGTATTCCGAGCACGGATTGGACGCGATGATCTCGCCGTCCGCCCGGCAGGTGTGCCAGTCGTTGATCGTGGTGTGGTACTGGATGCCCGGATCGGCCGACTGCCACGCGGCGTTGCCGATCGTCTCCCACAGCTCGCGGGCAGGCAGCGTCTTCGCGATCTTGCCGGTGATGCGGAAGGTGAGGTCCCAGCCCTTGTCCTCTTCGACGGCGCGCAGGAACTCGTCGGTGACGCGCACCGAGTTGTTGGAGTTCTGGCCGGAGACGGTGAGGTAGGCTTCCGAATCCCAGTCGAGGTCGAAGATCGGGAACTCGATCTTCGCGTATCCCTGCTTGGCGAACTGGATGACGCGGCGGATGTAGTTCTCCGGCACGTTGGCGCGCTTCGCCGCGCGGATCTCGCGCTTCAGCGCCGGGTTTTTCTGCGGATCGAAGCAGTCGTCGCCCGGGCCCTCGCAGTTCACGCAGGCGCGCATGATCAAGCGAGAGATGCTTGGCGCAGGCCTTCGAGCCGGCGACCAAGGCCGCGACCTTCTGCTCCTCTTTCACCTTCCAGTTCACGTAGTTCTCGATGTCGGGATGGTCGACGTCGACCACGACCATCTTCGCCGCGCGGCGCGTCGTGCCGCCCGACTTGATGGCGCCCGCCGCGCGGTCGCCGATCTTCAGGAAGCTCATCAGGCCGGACGACTTGCCGCCGCCCGAAAGCCGCTCGCCCTCGCCGCGCAGCCGGGAGAAGTTCGAGCCCGTGCCGGAGCCGTATTTGAAGAGGCGCGCCTCGCGCACCCAAAGGTCCATGATGCCGCCCTCGTTGACGAGGTCGTCCGACACCGACTGGATGAAGCAGGCATGCGGCTGCGGGTGCTCGTAAGCCGTCTCCGACTTCACCAGCTCCTTGCTCCAATGGTCGACGTAGAAATGGCCCTGGCTCGGCCCTTCGATGCCGTAGGCCCAGTGGAGGCCGGTGTTGAACCATTGCGGGGAGTTCGGCGCCGCCTTCTGCGTCGCCAGCATGAAGCGAAGCTCGTCGTAGAACGCTTGGCGTCCTCCTCCGACGAGAAGTAGCCGCCCTTCCAGCCCCAATAGGTCCAGGTGCCGGCGAGCCGGTCGAAGACCTGCCGTGCATCCATCTCCGAGCCGAACCGCTCGCCTCCGGAAGTGCCGCGAGCGCCGCCTCGTCCGCTTCCGATCGCCACAGGAAGGAGGGGACGGAATTCTCCTCGATCCTCTTCAGCCGCGCGGGCACGCCGGCCTTGCGGAAATATTTCTGTGCAAGGACGTCGGTCGCGACCTGACTCCAGGCCGCCGGCACCTCGATCGCGTCGAGGCGGAACACCACCGAGCCGTCAGGGTTGCGGATCTCGCTTGTCGCGTTCCGGAACGCGACCGCCTCGTAGGGCGACTGACCTTTCGTGGTGTAGTGACGTTCAATCCGCATTTCTGCCCCGCTCCATTCCATACGCTGGGCCGAGCATTGCGCCCGCCCAAACTAACATCGAACGGTCCCGCCCGATGCCCGATTTTCCTGGTTCAACGCCCCGATTCTCGGGCCGAGCCCCGCCAGCCCAACTTTCTACATATAGAGATTAACAGAGGGTTACGCACTACATTTTGTGTTTCGCGGCACAACAATTTCCCGCGCCGGCCGAGCGCTCGGTCAGCACCTCTACACATTCGAACGCTGGATTCCGCCACCCGTCGACACGACTCTTGGCGGCAATTTCGGAGGCTACGGGTGACCCGCGGAGAGGGTCAAGTCTTGACAATTTTTCGACGGAACTTTCAGCCGGCGCGCGGCTTGCGAGGCGTGCGAAGAGGGGAAAGCGGGGAAAACCGTGGGGTCCGGCGCTCCGTGCGCCGCGACTCACCCAAGCGCCGCCGCCGCGACCCTCGCTCATGCACCTCTTTTTTTGCACTCTCGTGACGCCCGCCTTTGCGCATGAGGGAAAGCGCCTATAAAACGAGCCCCGGCCGCCGGAGGCCGATTTTCTGAGCGACGGTCCGCCGATGGCGCCCACCATCCACATCCTGAACGGCCCGAACCTCAACCGCCTCGGAAGCCGCGAGTCGAAAATCTACGGTGCGACGACGCTTGCCGACATCGAGGAGAAGGCGCGCGAGCGCGCCGCTGCGCGCGGCTTTTCGGTCGTGTTCCGCCAGTCGAACCACGAGGGTGAGCTGGTCGACTGGCTGCACGAGGCGGCCGACTCGGTCGGCGTCGTCCTGAACGCCGGCGCTTACACGCACACCTCCGTCGCGCTCCACGACGCCATCCGCGCGATCGAGGCGCCGGTCATCGAGGTGCATCTGTACGAACGTCTTCGCGCGCGAAGCATTTCGCCACCATTCGATGATTTCGGCGGTTGCCAAAGGCGTGATCTGCGGCTTCGGTGCGGATTCCTATCTTCTGGCGATCGACGGCCTGGCCGGGCTCGAAGCCGCGCCCGAACGGAAATGACCACGGACGTGAATTGATGGACAAGAAGAAGCCGGGCATCGACAAGGCGCTGATCCGCGAGCTCGCCGCGCTTCTGAAGGAGACGGAGCTTTCGGAGATCGAGATCGAGGAGGGGGATTTCCGCGTCCGCGTCTCGCGCGGCGCCGCGCCGACCGCGATCGTCCATAGCCGAGCCGTCTCCCGCCAACGCGCCGGCGCCGGAAGCGAAGGCGGCGCCCGAGGCGAAAGAGGCGAAGTCCGCTCGACCCGGCGCGCCATCCCGGCTGCGTGCCGTCCCCGATGGTCGGCACCGCCTATCGCGCGGCCGAGCCGAACGCCAAGCCGTTCGTGGAGGTCGGCGACGTGGTTGTCGCCGGGCAGACGATTCTGATCGTCGAGGCGATGAAGCACATGAACGAGGTCGCGACCCCGCGCGCCGGCCGCGTCGCCGACATCCTGGTCGAGGATGGCCAGCCGGTCGAATACGGCCAGCCGCTCATGATCATCGAGTAGCGCATGCGCCTCGCCCCTCGACTTAGCCGCACGCCTTTCCTCGTCGTCATTGCCGGGCTTGACCCGGCAATCCATTCCGTAACGGTTGCGATCGGCCGAAGCGCCGCGGAATGGGTGCCCGGATCAAGTCCGGGCAAGACGACAGCTGGAAGAGGGCGGCGCTCGGCCCTGGGCGCTTAAATGTTCTCCAAGGTCCTGATCGCCAATCGCGGCGAGATCGCGCTGCGCGTGCTGCGCGCCTGCAAGGAGCTCGGCATCGAGACCGTCGCCGTGCATTCGACCGCCGACGCCGACGCGATGCACGTGCAGCCTTGCCGACGAGAGCGTGTGCATCGGCCCGCCGCCGGCGTCGGAGAGCTATCTGAATATCCCGAGCATCGTCTCGGCCTGCGAGATCACCGGCGCCGACGCCGTGCATCCGGGCTATGGCTTTCTGTCGGAGAACGCCCGCTTCGCCGACATCCTCGCCGCCCACGACATCGTCTTCATCGGCCCCTCCGGCGACCACATCCGCATGATGGGCGACAAGATCCGCGCCAAGGAGACGGCGGAGAGCCTCGGCATTCCGGTCGTGCCGGGCTCGCGCGGCGCCGTCCACTGACGAGCAGGAGGCGGCGCGGATCGCCGCCGACATCGGCTATCCGGTGCTGATCAAGGCGGTCGCCGGCGGCGGCGGGCGCGGCATGAAGGTGGCGGAGCGCGTCGCCGATCTTGAGCGCGCGATGGCGATGGCGCGCGCCGAAGCCGGAAAAGCCTTCGGCGACGACGCCGTCTATCTGGAGAAATATCTCGCGCGCCCGCGCCATATCGAGGTGCAGGTGCTCGGCGACGGCAAGGGCGGGGCCGTGCATCTCGGCGAGCGCGACTGCTCGCTGCAGCGCCGCCACCAGAAGATCTGGGAGGAGGCGCCGTCGCCGGCGCTGAACGACGCGGAGCGCGCGCGGATCGGCAAGACCGTCGCCGACGCCATCGCCAATCTCGGCTATTCCGGCGCCGGCACGATCGAGTTCCTCTACGAGAACGGCGAGTTCTATTTCATCGAGATGAACACGCGGCTGCAGGTGGAGCACCCGATCACCGAGGCGATCACCGGCATCGACATCGTGGTGGAGCAGCTCCGCATCGCCTCCGGCTCGCCGCTCTCGGTGAAGCAGGAGAGCGTCGACCTTCTCCGGCCACGCGATCGAGTGCCGCATCAACGCCGAGCATCCGGCGACGTTTGCCCCGTCGCCCGGCCAGATCACCTATTTCCATCCGCCGGGCGGGCTCGGCGTGCGCGTCGATTCCGCCGTCTATCAGGGCTACACGGTGCCGCCCTACTACGACAGCCTGATCGGCAAGCTGATCGTGCATGGGCGCAACCGCGTCGAATGCCTGATGCGGCTTAGGCGTGCGCTCGACGAGTTCGTCGTCGATGGCGTCCGCACGACGATCCCGCTCTTCCAGTCGCTGGTGCGCGAGCAGGCGATCCTCGACGGCGCCTACGACATTCGCTGGCTGGAGGAATATCTCTCCGTGCGCCCGGCGACGCCGGACTGACGCCGATGACGCGACCGCGCGACAAGGATCAGGACCTCGTCACGCCGTCGCTGCTTCTGCGCGCCTATGCCTGCGGCATCTTCCCGATGGCCGACTCCGCCGACGACCCGACGCTCTATTGGGTCGAGCCGGAGCTGCGCGGCGTGCTGCCGCTCGATCGCTTCCATGTGCCGCGGCGGCTGGCGCGCACCGTCCGCGCCGACCGCTTCGAGATCAGCGTCGATTCCGATTTCGACGCGGTGATTGCGGCCTGCGCCGCGCCACAGCCCCGGCCGCCGCGCGACCTGGATCAACGCGCCGATCCGAAAGCTTTACGGCGCGCTCTTTCGCTCAGGCCATGTCCACACCGTCGAGGCGTGGCGCGAGGGGCGGCTGGTCGGCGGGCTCTACGGCGTGAAGCTTCGCGCCGCCTTCTTCGGCGAGAGCATGTTCTCCTTCGAGCGCGACGCCTCGAAGGTGGCGCTGGTGCATCTTGTGGCGCGGCTGAGGCGCGGCGGCTTCAAGCTCCTCGACGCGCAGTTCATGACCGCGCACCTGGCGCAGTTCGGCGCGGTCGAGCTGGCGCGCGACGACTATGTCGAGATTCTCGACGATGCGCTGGCGGGCGAGGCCGATTTCGGAGGCCCGGAGGACCAGCAGATCATCCTCCCATAGACATGCCGCCTCAGTAAGGCGTGCCATCCTTGTGCACGAAGCGGCCGTCGGCGTTGGTGCTCATCATGTCGATGTCCGAGCAGGTGGTGAGGTCGTCCGGGTTGCGCGAGCCCACCTCCAGGTAGACGGCCGTCACGGAAGATCTGTTGATCAGGTGATGGCCGTTGCCGGTGCCTTTCGGAAACGTCGCGCAATCGCCTGCGCGCAACACCATCTCGCCTCCGTCCTCGACGAGCGTCAATTCCCCTTCGAGCACATAGACGAACTCGTCCTCGTGACTGTGCCAGTGGCGCTGGCTGGACCAGCCGCCGGGCGGCAAATTCATCAGATTGACGCCGAAATCGCAAAGCCCTCCCGCGTCGCCCAGGCGCTTCCGCGTGCGGGTAGCGCAAGGCGCATCGAACGGCGGCGGATAGCCCGAACCCTGTGTGCGGGCACTGCGGCGATGTCGATTTTTGGCATTCGATCCCCTTCCGGGAAGCGCGGCAGCGCCCCTAATCCTCCGGCGCGTCGTTCGCCGACGGCAGCTCGGTGTCGGGGAGCGGCGCGGCTTCGACGGGCTTCTCCTCTTCGCCCATCTTCAGTTTGCAGTCGACGAGCCACACGTCATAGACGGGGTGCTCGACCGCGTGCAGCCCGGGGCTTGCCGCGAACATCCAGCCGGTGAAGAGCCGCTGGATCTTGTTCGCCAGCGTGATTTCGTCGACCTCCACGAACGCCGTCGTCTGCGCCGGCTCCGTCGGCGGGCGCGTATGGCAGACGCGCGGCGTCACCTGCAGCGCGCCGAACTGCACCGTCTCGTCGATCTTGACGTCGAAAGTGATCGTGCGCCCGGTATCTTGTCGAGCCCGGTGAACTCGGCGACCGGGTTGTTGATCGGCGCCGCAACAGCCGGGGCGGAGAGCGACGCGAGCAAGCAGGGCGAAGGCGGGCCGCAGGCCGCCGGGATGCCTCACGCCGGTGTCCATGGCTCGTAGTCGCCGGTGACTTCCGGCCGCTTCTCCGGGCTCAGGAGCGAGCCGGGCGGGTGATAGGCGGCCGGCGTGCCGGTCAGGTTCGGAAGATGCGGCTTCTCCCACGGATGCGGCTTGTAGTCGTCCTCGGTCGGCGGAACGTCGGTGCGGTGATGCATCCAGCCGTGCCACGCCGGCGGGATGCGCGAAGCCTCCGCCTCGCCGTTGTAGATGACCCAGCGCTTCTTGTTGCTCCGCTCACGAAAATAGCGGTTGCCGAACTCGTCCTCGCCGACGAACTCGCCCTTGCGCCAGGTAAAGAAGCGCGTGCCGACGGTGGCGCCGTTCCACCAGGTGAAGAAGGCGATCAGAAAGGACTTCATGAGCAGGTCGTCTCTCCGCACTGGCGGATGGCGGCCACCATCGCCTGCAGTCCGTCATAGCCGATGGCGCCGGGCACGATCTCCTTGCCGATCACGTAAGAGGGCGTGCCGGAGATGCCGAGGTCGGTCGCGAGCTGATGCACCTCCTGCAGGCTCGCCGTCACGTCGCCGCCCTTGGCCGCGGCCTTGAGCTTGTCGGCGTCGAGCCCGAGGTCGGTCGCGACTTCCAGCGCCTTCGCTTCGCTCGCCTGGCCGGGGCGCGAGAAGAGCTCGGTATGGAAGGCGAGATATTTGTCGGGCGCGGTGTCCTTGACCGCAACGGAGATACGCGCGGCTTCCACCGAGCCGGGCGCGAGGATCGGGAATTCCTTCATCACCATCCTGAGGTCGGGATTGGCGGCGAGCAGCGCCGTCATGTCGGAGACCGCGTGCCGGCAATAGGCGCAGTTATAGTCGAAGAACTCGACCAGCGTGATCGCGCCATCCGGATTGCCGAGCACCATCTGGTTCTCCGAATCGAAGATGGTGGAGGCTTTCTCGTCGATCGCCTTGCTCTGCTTTTCGGCGAGCTGCTGGTCGTGCTTCTTCTGCAGCGCCTGCGCCGCCTCGTCGATCACCTCGGGGTGGTCGAGCAGATATTGATGGATGATCTCGCCGATCTCCGCCTTCTGCGCCGCGTCCATCTCCGCCCGGCTCGGGGCGGCGAAGAAGACCATCGCCAGGAGGGCCGCCGAAAGCGCGGCGACAACGCTCAGATGTCTCGACATGCCGGTTCCCTCATTCTCCTTGGCCCAGAAGGCCACCCCGTCGCATTCTACCCGTTCGGCTCTTCGTAGCCGATAATGTCGTCAGCCTTAAGCCATCCGGGCGACCCAGTGGCGAATTTCGCCTGCGCGCGGCGGGCAAAGGCCTTGGCGTCGTCGATGGCGTTGTCCTGGAGCAGGCCCTCGGCGGTCGCCAGCTCCGCCTCCGCGACCCGGCCCTGCTTCTGGTAGGCGGTGGCGAGGTTGCGGTAGCCGAGCGCGTAAAGCGGCTCCTCGGCGACGCCCTTGGTCAGGTCCGCGACCGCGGCACTGAGCTGGCCCGGATCGCCGGTCGCAAGCTCCGCCGAGCCGAGCATGACGCGGATCAGCCCCTTCCGCTCGGCGAGCGCGACGGCTTTCCGGAGTGGGGCGATCGCTTCGCGCGCCTTGCCGGCCTCAAGCAGGATCTGCCCCTTCAGCTCGTAGAAATAAGCGTAGTCCGGAAGCTGGGCGATGAGCGCGTCCGCGGCCTTGACCGCGTCGCGCGGGCTCCCCATGCGGTAGGCGACGATGGCGCGGGCATATTGCGCCGGGAGGCTCTTGTCGGAGCTTGGATATTTGCGCGCGACCGCGTTCGGCGCTTCGGTGAATCCGGAGATCTTGGCGCGCACCATGTCGTGGCGGAATTGCAGCGCCGCGCTGTCGGTCACGTCCCAATAGGGGCTCTTGCGCGCCAAGGTCTCCAGCTGATTGAGCCGGTCGCGCGGCATCGGGTGCGACTGCGCATAGGGGTCGGCGTAGCGCGCGGAGACGAGCGTCTGGTCGACGAAGCGCTCAAACGTCGTCACCATGCCCTTCGCCGATTGGTGCGTGGCGTTCAAGAACGTGACGGCGGCGCGGTCGGCGGCGTATTCCTGGTCGCGGCGGTAGCTGAGCAACGTGCGGATTGCGACGCCCGACCCCATCGACATCGTCGCCGAACCCATTTGCGCTCCGGTCGTCGATCCGGTCGCGATGCCGGTCGCCATGCCCGCGACGCCCAAGAGCCCGACCACGGCGCCGATCGCCTGTGCCCTCGCTATCGCATCGTGAAGCTTCTCCATATGGCCGCCGGCAAGATGCCCGGTCTCGTGCGCGATCACGCCGATCACCTCGTTCGGCGTCTTCGCCTGCATCAGCGTTCCGGTGAAGATCACCATGCGATGGCCGCTCGCCACGAAGGCGTTGAAGTCGTGGTCGTCGACAATGACGATCTGCACGTCACGCGAGCTGAAGCCTGCAGCGGCGAGGATCGGCTTCGCATAGTCCCTGACCAGCGACTCGATCTCCGTATCGCGGATGATGGTCTGGTGCTGCTGCGCCTGTGCCGCCGGCCCCGCGAGCGCGAGACATCCCGCCAGAAGCATCGGCAGGGCTTTTGCGGAAGCGGAGCTGAAAAAGCTGGACGTCACTCTCGATATCCGATTTTTCAGGGCGCATGGCGCCCGGCGGAAACTGAGCAATTCCCGGGCCTTGCGCGGTCTGCCTACCGAAGCCGCGCGTCGAAAGAAAGGCAAGTTATGTTGAACGCGCCATGTTGAAGGTTTCCCGCAGGAGTGAGGTCGAGCCGTTTCTGGCAATGGACGTCCTTGCCGCGGCGGCTGCGCTTGAGGCAGCCGGGCGGAAAATCGTCCACATGGAGGTCGGGCAGCCGGGAGCGCCGGCGCCGGGCCCCGTGCTGAAGGCCGCGGCGGAGGCGTTGAAGGGCGGCCGGCTCGGCTACACCGAAGCGCTCGGTATCATGCCGCTCCGCGAGCGGATCGCCCGCCACTACCGCGACGCCTACGGCGTCGATCTGCCGCCGGCGCGGGTAATGGTGACGACCGGGTCGTCGGGCGGCTTCAACCTGCTCTTCCTCGGCGCCTTCGATCCGGGCGACCGCATCGCCATGGCCTCGCCGGGCTATCCCGCCTACCGCAACATCCTGAAGGCGCTCGGCCTCATAGCGGTGGAGATCGAGGTCGGCCCCGATACGCGCTGGGCGCTGACCGCCGAGCACGTCGAGCGCGCACATGCCGAAGCGCCGCTCGCCGGCGTGCTCGTTGCGAGCCCCGCCAACCCGACCGGCACGATGACATCGCCGGAGGAGCTTAAGCGGCTTGTCGAGACCTGCGACGCGCTCGGCATCCGCTTCATCTCCGACGAGATCTATCACCGCCTCGTCTATTCCGGGCGGGCGGAGACGGCGCTTCGCCTCGGCGCGCACGCGATCGTGGTGAACTCGTTCTCCAAATATTATTGCATGACCGGCTGGCGGGTCGGCTGGCTGGTGCTTCCCGAAGACCTGATCCGGCCGTTCGAGCGGCTGTCGCAGTCGCTCTACATATCCGTGCCGGAGCTTTCGCAGCGCGCTGCAGTCGCCGCATTCGATTCGACCGCGGAGCTTGAGACGGTGAAGGCCGGCTACGAGCGCAACCGCGCGATGCTCTTGAGCCGCCTTCCGGCGCTCGGCTTCGACGAGCTGCTGCCTGTCGACGGCGCGTTCTACGTTTACGCCTCGGTCGCGCGCTTCACCAACGACGCGCACGATTTCGCCAGCCGCATGCTGAACGAGGTCGGTGTCGCCGCGACGCCCGGGCCGGACTTCGACCACACGCGCGGCCACCGCTATATGCGCTTCTCCTTCGCCGGCACCGAAGAAGCGATCGCGGAGGGAATCGACCGGCTGGCGCATTTCCTGAAATGACGACGCTTGCCGTGCCGCTCTCGGCGGCACTCGCGGGCTTTCTCCTCGGCGCGAGCCTGATCGTCGCGATCGGCGCGCAGAATGCATTCGTGCTCCGGCAGGGGCTCAGGCGGAAGTTCGTCTTTGCCATCTGCCTTGTCTGCGCGCTTTCCGACGCGATGTTGATCGCCGCCGGCGTCGCCGGGCTCGGCGCGCTCGTCGCAAGGTCGGAGAGGGCGCTCACGATCGTGACCGCCGCGGGCGCGCTGTTCCTCTTCGCTTACGGGATTCGCAGCTTCCTGCGTGCGATCAGGCCGCAGGCCATGGCGGCGGGCGAGGGGAGAAGCGAACGCTTCGGGACCGCCATCGCAGCCTGCCTCGCCTTCACGTTCCTGAATCCGCACGTCTATCTCGATACGGTGCTTCTGATCGGAAGCCTCTCCGGCCGCTACGAAGGCTCTGCGCGGATCGCCTACGCAATCGGCGCGGCGACGGCATCCTTCGTGTGGTTCTTCGGCTTGGGCTACGGCGCGTCGCTGCTTGCGCCGGTCTTCGCAGACAAGCGCGCCTGGCGCGTGCTCGACATCTTGATCGGCGTCGTCATGTGGGCGATCGCCGCACGGCTCGCCGCCGGGTTCGTCGCCTGACGCACTGCGTCACTGCGCTTTGATCGCCGTCCACAGCGTTTGCGCTTTTCGATCCGCGGCCATCCACCAGCCACAGAAGCCGAGCGCGAGGATCGCCACGATCGGACCGGACACCCAGTCCAAAACAGTCAGGGACACCGGAAGCGCGATCCTGCTCGCTCCGGCCTGAAACCCGCCGGGAGCGAAAGTCGCCGGGTTTTCGCCCGGCAGGCTTGCGGGCAAAGCGATGCTGACGTGGGCGAGAGCATCGGTGCCGATGGCGAGCAGGACGAGCGCGACAAGGCCGGCGATCAATCCTTGCAGCGCCATTTCCGCCGCGACCTCGCGGCGCACCTGCTTCTGCTCCCAACCGATCACCCGGAGGATCGCGAGTTCCCGGCTGCGCTCGACCAGATTGCCGAAGACGAAGGTGGCGCCAAGCGCCAACGCCGCCAGCGCGCCGGCTATGACCGCGACCGAGCGAAAACGGCCGATCGTCTGCGACACGCCGCCGAACAGCTGCAACATGGTGCCAGGCGACGTGACCGAGGCGTGGGACAGCCAGGAGGCGATATGCTTCTTGACGGCCTCCGTCTTCGCGATGTCCGACACCTTGAGAAAGACTTGGTTCACCAGGTCCGGCGGCAGGTTGGCGAGCTGGCGGGCCTCGTTGACGTCCATGTAGAAATTGCTCGCAACGATCTGGCTGCCTTGCTCGATATCGGCGACGCCCACCACGGTGAATTGCTCTCCGCCGATATCGACTTTCGATCCCGAGGCCAGCCGATAGAACGCTCCGTAATGCCGCTCCACCAGCACCTCGCGGGTGCCCGGATTCGGCAGTCGACCCTGAGTGAGCCAGTCGCGCACCCTGCCGGGGCCCAGCGCTGCAGCATCGGCCGTCAACGGAATGCCGGTGATCGAGATGAAACTGCCCTTGCCGAGATTCCACAACAGCACGAATCCGGCCGCCTCGGTCACGCCGGGTTCCGCGGCAAGCCGTTGCTCTTCGGCGGCACTTATCGGCTCGGCCGAATAGGGCAGCATGATTCCCATCTGTTTCGGCACCGCCGACTGCGTGGCGCTGCGCTGCACGATCAAATCGGCGCCGAGATTGCGGAACGGCACAGTCGCAACGTCGGCGAAGGCGCGGCCGAGTGTGTCAAGCGTCGTGACCAGAGCGACCGCAAGCGCAATGCCGACGATCAACAGCGCGCTGCGTTTCCAGCGATAGGTCAATTCGCTGGATACGTAGCGCCAATGAATGAATGGCCTGGCCATTTTGTTTCGCGCTACTTCGCGGCGTCGCCGAGTGCTTGATTCACCGCCGCCACGAAGTCGGCGACGCTCCAAAGTCCATTGGCCCCGAGCTCTTGGCCCGGCTGGGCCGGAAAATCCTTGAACAGCACGGCCGTGCCGTCAGGCCGTTTGAATTGGTCGCTGCCGTTGATGACGAGCAGGATTGGGATATGGCCTTTGAGGTCGAGCGCGCTCAGGCGCTGCTCGCCGGCGGGGCTTTCGGCATCGAGTTCGACGACTGTCACCTTGCTGCCGAGGCTGCCAAGATAGTCGCGCACCGGCTTCAGCGCGGTCTGCACCGGCGGATGCGGCAAGGCGATGATCTCGACTGTCGGCGCAGCGGCGCCGGCCGCAAACGGCGCCGCCAGAAGCGCGATTGCAGCACTTCCGGTGAGTGCAGCGATAAATTCTCTACGCGTGGCCATCGATGATCCTTCCATCCTTCATCTCGACGACATTGCTGGCCTTCGCGGCCACATCGGGATCATGCGTCACCATCAATAGCGCGGTGCCGTGCGTGCGGCCGAGTTCGATCAGCAGTTCGAGTATCGCAGCGCCGGTCTCCTGGTCGAGATTGCCGGTGGGTTCGTCGGCGAGCAGAATGGACGGGCCGTTCATGAGCGCGCGGGCGATGGCCACCCGCTGCTGCTCGCCGCCGCTGAGCGTTGAGGGGCGATAGTTCAATCGCGCTCCGAGCCCAACCTGCTGCAAGAGTTCGGCGGCGCGCGCGTGGCGCTGCGCCGGGGTGGTTCCTGTAGTGAAGAAAGCCGGCAGCAGCACGTTGTCGAGAGCGGTGAGCGAGGGAATGAGGCTGAAGCCCTGAAAGACGATGCCTATGGAGCGGCGGCGCAGTTCGGCCATGTCGCGGTCGCTCGTGCCCTCGAGTTTTTGACCCATGATGAAGACTTCGCCGGCATCGGGTCTTTCGAGGCCGGCAATGACGCCGAGCAGCGTGCTCTTTCCGGAGCCCGACTTGCCCATGATGGCGGTGAACTGCCCGGCCGCCAGCGTCAGATCGACGCCTTTCAGCACTTCGATGTCGCCGTAGCGCTTGCGGACGCCGTCGACCCGGATCGTCGGTTCAGCCCCGGCCATGACACCGGCGTCCGCGTTTGGACCCTTTGAGCTTTGCCACTGGATTGCTCATGCAAAACTCCTTCACTCGCTGCGCAGTAGCGACCACGGCTCCGGTCGTGGCATGGCGAGAACAACCAGAACTGCGAGTACGCTGATCAAGAGGCTGGCGGCCATCGCAACGCCTGCGGTCGGCCAGGCGATCGAGACCGGCGCGGTAATGGTCTGCGTTCGATCGAGCGTGGCCTGCGGAATGAAGTGCGGCGTGGAGCTCAAATCCCAAGGCAGGTCGACCGTGATCGAGACGTGACCGAGCGCCAAGGCGACGACCAGCGCAAGAACAAGGCCGGCCACGGTGCCGATGGCGGCGAGTGTGAGATTTTCGACCAACACCTGCTCGCGGATGTGCCGCCAGGACCAGCCGATGGCCTGCAGGATTGCCATTTCGCGGCGCCGTTCCGCCACCGCGGTCGCGGTCGCGCGCCACACGAAAGCCGCGGCGAAAACGCCGATGATCAGCGCGATGATCAATCCCATGCTCTGCGAGAGAAAGAGCACGCCGCTGAGCGCCTGCCGCATCGACAGTTCGCTCGACACCACGCCCTTCTTGCCGAGCAAGCCCGTGATCTTGTTCACCACCGTTTCCAGTTGCTCGCGATTGGCCTTGACCAGGACGAGGTTGGTATCGTCGGTGCCGAACGGGTAAAGCGCCCTGACTTCCGGGGCGACGGCGGCGAGGGCTTGCGCGGGTGCAAGCGGCATATAGACGTCCGCCCGCACCACGGTGCCGGTCCGCGCGGAATCGACGATGCCCGCCACTGGCAACGCATTGTCGCCGACCTTGATGGTGTCACCGACCTTGAAGTGATTGTTGCTGGCGAAATCGCTGTCGATGAGAACGGCGTTGCTGTCGGAGGTGATCGGTTCGCCTGCGATGAGCAGGTGAGCAAATCTGGCCAGGCCGGCGTCGGTGTTTTCGATTCCGAGCACGGACTCGTATCGATCGGGTTCGAGGTCCCACATATAGACCGCTCGCGTCAGCGTTATCACGCCGGGCAGCGCCCGGATTTGCTTAACGATGTCTGCGGGTATCAATGCGTTGGGATGCGGGAACACGAGCCCTTCGAGTTTTGGCGGAATGTCGCCCTGCGTCTGCACGACCACGTCGGCGCCGACCGTCTCGATCGGCACCTGCAAGGCGTTGCCGTAGGACGTCGCCAGCGCGGTAAGCACCACGGCCGCAACGACCGCCAGCGCGACACTGATCACGGTGACCAGCGAGCGGCCGCGGCGGAAAGTAAGTTCGCTGAGGGCGTAGTGGAGCATCGCTCCAATCTTCAGGGGGATGACCCGCAAAGATTAGCACTGCGCGCCGGAGTTGAATTGACTTCGATCAAGCGCGCGGAGGCTGCAGGAGTTTCATGCCCAGAGGACGGCGACCAAGCCCGCTTGGACTTCAGGTCCGTCTTGCCGTCCCTTTGACGACGATCCGTCAGTTCTGCGCGAGCGGTGTGCGGATGGCCGTGTCGGCGAACATGCGCTCGAAGACGTCGACGGAGGCGCGGGCGAGGCCGAGAACTGCGGCATCGATCCCCGCCTCCTCCTGGATCGCAAAACCGTCGCCTGAGGACGCGATTTGGAGGAAGGAGCTCTTGCCCTCCTCCTTCAGCCGAACGACAGCGGTGATCCCCTCTCCGGAGGGCGCGGGAAGCACGAAAAGGAGGTCGACGCCGGCCGCAGCGGCAGCTTCTTTGAGCGAGTCCGCCAGCGGACGGTGTCCTACGCCCATGTCGAGCGCCAACTCGAACTGCAGGCGCTGCATGCCGACGCCATTCGCCTGATCAACGGCAGGGACGGCTTTTTGAGAGAGACTTGTCATGGAGAGGATCGTGTCGGGACAAATCGTGTCCCTGACAAGACATCGGCGCGGGAAAGCATTCTTATCGTAAACGCGCCTTGCCAGAGCCGGCATTACGGAGAAACATCTAGAAAACTGGAGGGAACGATGCGCGGACTGATGCAGGAGTGGCCGCTCCTCTGCCACAAGGTCATTGATCATGCCGCCTTACACCACGGCGATCGTGAGGTGGTGTCGCGCTCGGTCGAAGGCCCGATCCACCGCACGAATTATCGCGAGGTGCGTTCCCGCGCCCGGCGCGTGGCGAAGCGGCTTGACGCGGATCGCTTTCGTCTCGGCGACCGCGCCGCGACGCTCGCTTGGAACACCTGGCGGCATCTTGAAGTCTGGTACGGCCTGCTCGGGCTCGGCGGCGTTTACCACACTGTCAATCCGCGGCTCTTCCCCGAGCAGATCGCGTGGATCGTCAACCACGCCGAAGACCGGATGCTCTTCGTCGACCTGACCTTCCTGCCGCTCGTGGAGAAGCTCCGCGACCACATGAAATCGGTCGAGAAGGTGGTGCTGCTGACCGACGCGGCGCATATGCCGGAGACGCCGCTTGTCTGCGAGCCCTACGAGGAATGGCTCGCGGCCGACGACGACTTCGCCTGGCGGGAGTTCGACGAGAATACGGCGGCTGGCATGTGCTACACATCGGGCACGACGGGAAACCCGAAGGGCGTCGTCTATTCGCACCGTTCGAACGTGCTTCATTCACTGATCTCGAACGGGCCGGACGTGTTCGGGCTCTCAAGCAGCGACCGCGTCATGCCGGTCGTGCCGATGTTCCATGCAAACTGCTGGGGCCTGGCGTTCACGGCGCCGCTTGCGGGGTCGGCGCTCATCATGCCCGGGCCGAAGCTCGACGGCGCGTCGATCCACGAGTTGCTGAATGCCGAGCGCGTCAGCTGCACGGCGGCCGTGCCGACCATCTGGCTGTCGCTTTTGCAGCACCTCGACGCGTCGGGCGGCGACCTGCCGGATCTTAAGCGCGTCGTCATCGGCGGCGCCGCCTGTCCGCGCATGATCATCGAGGCGTTCGAAGAGCGCTACGGCGTTCGCGTCCTGCACGCCTGGGGCATGACCGAGATGAGCCCGCTTGGCACGCGTCTGCTCCTTCAAGCCGGAAGTCGCGGCGCTCGACAAGGAGCAGCGGCTCGACCAGCAGGAGAAGCAAGGGCATGCGCCGTTCGGCGTGGAGATCAAGGTTGTCGATGATTCCGGCGAAGCGCAGCCCTGGGACGGCAAGACTTTCGGCCGCCTGAAAGTGCGCGGACCCGCGATCGCCCGCGCCTATTTCCACGACGATGCCGAGGTGCTCGACGAGGAGGGCTGGTTCGAGACCGGCGACGTCGCTCATATCGACAGCCACGGCTACATGCGCATCACCGATCGTTCGAAGGATGTCATCAAATCGGGCGGCGAGTGGATATCGTCGATCGACCTGGAGAACCTCGCGGTCGGCCACCCGGCGGTCGCCGAAGCCGCGGTGATCGGCGTGCGCCATCCGAAATGGGACGAGCGTCCGCTGCTGATCGTCGTGGCGAAGCCAGACGCCGCGCCGAACAAGGATGCGCTGCTCGATTTCCTCCGGCCGAAGGTCGCCAAGTGGTGGCTGCCGGACGACGTGGTCTTCGTCGATGAGATCCCGCACACCGCCACGGGCAAGATCAAGAAGACGGAGCTGCGCGAACGTTTCCGCGACTATCGCTTGCCCGGCGCCTGAAGGCGGGGATATGCAGCGGCATCGGAGTTGCCAATGCCGCTGATGCGACGAAACGTGACGATCCGGCGGTCGCGCGCCGCCGGCTGGGCGCGACTGGCGGGGGGCCTGGCGCTCCCGGTGCTTGCGCTAGGCGTGTTCGGCATGCGCCTCGGGCTCGTGCCGCAGGCGGCGCTTCAGCCGGTCCTCGTCGCCGGTTTCGCGCTCGGTCTGGCGGCACTTGGCCTTGCGATCTACTCGCTCGCCGATATCTGGGTCTCCGGCGCGGAGGGCGCCGGATCGGCCTTTGTCGGCATCTTCTACGCCTCGCCCGTCCTCGTCGTCCTTTGCTTCGTCGCGGCCGCCGCCGTCATCTACCCACGCCTTTCCGATGTCACCACCGACGTCGACGACCCGCCACAGTTCTTCGGTCCCGGCGCCGCGCATCCTGTTCCCGATCCGAGCAGCATCGCCCGCCAGGTGGCGGCCTATCCGGACATCACGCCGCGCGTCTACCCGCTTCCGCTCGGCGACGTTTACGTGGCTGCGCGACGCGTCATGGATTCCAGCCATTGGAGGGTGACGCGCGAGGTCCGTCCTGCCGAGCTTCCGATGGCGGCGTCCCGAACGAACCCTGCGCCGGGCGCAGCCGAGGACACCGAGCTCACGCAGGCGCTTGCGGCGAAGAGCGTGATGACGCAGTCGCGCGGTGGGATGGCAACGGAGACGCTGCCGGCTGCGGAGCCGCAGGCCGACGATCCGCTCGCGGATTCCGTGCCGATCGACTTCGCCGTCATTGAGGCGACCGCGCCGACGCCGATCTTCGGCTTCATCGACGACGTGATCGTGCGCATGCGCGTGGCCGACGACGGAAGCACCATTGTCGACATGCGCTCGGCGTCGCGTGTCGGCGCGCACGATCTCGGCCAGAATGCCCGCCGCATCAAGGGCTACTATTCCAAGCTCGACGACATCCTTCAGCCCGAGCCGGGAGCAGCCGCGAGCGGCGGCGTCGCGTCGGCGGGCCAGTAGCGCGCGTCAAGCGTCGGCGGCCCGTCTGCCCCGACGACGCCGCGGGCAACGAGGTCTTCGAGGTGGGCAAGTGTCGAAAGCGCGGCGGCGCCGAAGAGGAGCGGATTGAGTCCGGCGTAGACGCGCGCGACAAGCTCCCGGATCGATCCGTCGCCGCGGCGCAGGCCCTCCAGAATCGCCGCCTCGCGCATCTTGCGGTGCGTGCGCAGCGCCCGCGCATAGCCCGGGCCGTCGCGAATCTCGGCGCCGTGTGCCGGCAGGTAGAGCCGCTCCGGTCGTGCCGCAAGCTTCTCCAGCGAAGCCATATAGTCGGCCATCGAGCCGTCGGGCGGCGCCACGATCGTGGTCGACCAGCCCATGACGTGATCGCCGGTGAAGAGGATGTCGGCGTCGCTCCAAGCGAAGGCGAGGTGGTTCGCCGTGTGCCCCGGCGTGGCGACGGCCTCGAGTCGATAGCCGTCGCCCTCGATCGACGCGCCGTCGGCGAGCAAATCGTCCGGCACGAAATCGAGATCGGCGCCGGCGTCGAGCCGCGCTTCCTCCCCCGTGCGAGCGGCGCGGGCGGGGCGATGCGGCCCGGCCGCAAGAATCGGCGCTCTCGTCCGCGCTTGCAGAAGGCGAGCGCCCGCCGAATGGTCGCGATGCGTGTGCGACACGAGAATCTGAGCGACCGGCGCGCCTCCGATCGCGCGGACGAGCGCCTCGATGTGGGGGCCATCCGCGGGGCCCGGGTCGAGCACGGCGAGCGTGTCGGTGCCGATCAAGAAGGTGTTGGTGCCGCGGAACGTGAAAGGCCCAGCATTCCCTGCAGTCACCCGACGGACGCCGGGCGCGACCGTAACCGGCTCGTCCGTCGGCGGTGCGAAATCAAGGTTGAATTGAAGCGCCATGCGTTGGCCGGCTTCTTGCTGGTTTCCGACGCGCTCTCTATAGGGGACAAGGGACGCGCGGAAGGGCGGATTACATGAACACAGTTGCAGTGAAGGGGCCTCTCGTCGGCCGCTTCGTTCCGGAAGAAAGCAGCGGGCGGGCTGCGGCGCTCATCGGCTTTGCCATCCTCGGCAGCCTCATTCTCTGGGCCTCGGCCAAGATCAGCGTGCCATTCTGGCCGGTGCCGATGACGCTGCAGACAGGAGCCGTTGCATTGATCGCCGCCGCCTACGGCTGGCGGCTCGGCCTTGCGACAGTTCTCCTCTACCTCGCCGAGGGGGCCTTCGGCCTGCCGGTGTTCCAGGGCACGCCCGACCGCGGCATTGGGCTTCCCTACATGTTGGGCCCGACCTGCGGTTTCCTTGTCGGCTTCGCGGTCGAGGCGGTCGTCGTCGGCTGGCTGGCCGAGCGCGGGTTCGACCGCAATCCGCTGAAGCTCTTCGGTGCCATGCTGCTCGGCGACGCGATCGTCTTCGTGCTCGGCTTCACGTGGCTCGCCTGGTTCGCGATGCTTGCGAGCGGCGGACATGGAATTGGCGCGGCGAATGCGCTCTCCGCTCGGCGTCCTGCCCTTCATTCTCGGCGATATCGTGAAGCTTGCGCTTGCGGCCGCGCTGGTCGTCTCCGGCGCACGGCTCGTCAGGCGTTGAGCGCCAGAGTTTCTGGCGTCTCTTCCGGGATCCATCCCTCTGCCACGCCGTAGCAGGCGTGCAGGCTCTTGCCGGCGCGCATGAGCTGCGGGCGCTCGCCGACGCAGATCGGTTCGCGCTTGTAGGCGCAGCGCGGATGGAACGGGCAGCCGCTCGGCGGGTCGAAGGGGGAGGGGATCTCGCCTTCGAGCTTTATCTTGGTGCGGCGCTTCTCCGGATCGGCGACCGGCGTCGCGGAGAGCAGCGCGCGCGTGTAGGGATGCAGCGGTCGGCTGAAGATCTCCGCGACCGGCGCGATCTCGACCGGACGCCCGAGATACATCACCATCACATCGTCGGCGACGAAACGCACGACCGAGAGGTCGTGGCTGATGAAGATGTAGGTCAGCGCGAACTGATCCTGCAGGTCGGCGAGAAGGTTCAGGATCTGCGCCTGAATCGAAACGTCGAGCGCGGAGACCGGCTCGTCGAGCACGACGATCTTCGGCTCCAGCATCAGTGCGCGGGCGATCGCGATCCGCTGCCGCTGGCCGCCGGAGAACATGTGCGGATAGCGCGCGTAGTGCTCCGGCCTGAGGCCCACGCGTCCGCAGCATGTCGAGCGCCTTCGCGCGGCGCTCGGCGGCGCTGAGCGGCGGTGTTGATGACGAGCGGCTCCTCCAGGATCGTCGCCGACCTTCTGGCGCGGATTGAGCGAGCCGTAGGGGTCCTGGAAGACGATCTGCACCGTGCGGCGCAGTCCGCGCAGCGTCCCGCGGTCGGCGCCGTTGACCTGGACGCCGTCGATGACGAGCCGCCCGTCGCTCGCCGGCTCGATCATCGTGACGACGCGGGCGAGCGTCGACTTCCCGCAGCCGGACTCGCCCACGACGGCGAGCGTCTTGCCGGTCTTCGACGGAGAACGTTGCCCCGGCAAGCGCCCGGACGACTGCCGGCTCGCGGAACGCGCCGCGGCTGACCGCGTAGTTGCGTGCAAGGTCGACCGCTTCGATGACGACGCTCATGCCGCCTCCGCGCGGGCGTTCCGCGGATAGTGGCAGAGCGCGCTGCCGAGCTCGGTCGGCTGCACCGGCGGCACGACCTTGCGGCAGAGGTCGGTGGCGAACCCGCAGCGCGGGTTGAAGAGGCAGCCGCTTGGCCGGTCGCCTTGGCCGGGCACCACGCCGGGGATGGCGGGGAGCCGGTCGCCGGTGGCGCGGTCGGGAAGGGCCTCGAGCAGCGCGACGGTATAGGGATGGTGCGGCCGGGCGAAGAGGCCACGCACGGCCTGCCGCTCCACCTGCTGGCCGGCATACTGGACGACGACGCGGTTTGCGGTCTCCGCGACGACGCCCATCGAATGGGTGATCAGCACGAGCCCCATGCCGGTCTCCACCTGAAGCGCGAGCAGCAGGTCGAGAATCTGCGCCTGGATGGTGACGTCGAGCGCGGTGGTCGGCTCGTCGGCGATCAGCAGCTTCGGCCGGCAGGCGATCGCCATGGCGATCATCACGCGCTGGCTCATGCCGCCGGAAAGCTGGTGCGGGAAGGCGCCGAGCCGCCGCTCGGGCTCGGAGATGCCGACCTCGTGCAGAAGCTCGATCGAGCGCTCGCGCCGCTGCGCGCGATCCATGCCGAGATGCGTCTTCAGCGCCTCGCCGATCTGGAAGCCGACCGTGAAGCACGGGTTGAGGCTGGACATCGGCTCCTGGAAGATCATCGCCATGTCCTTGCCGATGATCGCGCGCCGGCGACGTGCGGAGATGGCAAAGAGGTCCTCGCCGCCGAAGGCGAGATGGTCGGCGGTCACCGTGGCCGTCTTGGGCAGGAGCCCCATGACGGCGAGCATGGCGACCGATTTGCCGGAGCCGGATTCGCCCACGATCGCCACCACCTCGCCTGGCTCGACGTCGAGATCGATGCCGTCGACCGCCGTGAACGGCCCGCCATCGTGGCGAAGGAGACGGAGAGGTTGCGGATCTCGAGAAGCGCCATCGTCAGCTCCGCTTCAGCTTCGGGTCGAGCGCGTCGCGCAGGCCGTCGCCGATCAGGTTGATGGCGAGCACGGTGATGAGGATGGCAAGACCGGGGAAGGTGACCACCCACCAGGCGCGCAGGATGAACTCGCGCGCCTCGGCCAGCATCGTGCCCCATTCCGGCGTCGGCGGCTGTGCGCCCATGCCGAGGAAGCCGAGCGCGGCGGCGTCGAGGATGGCGTTGGAGAAGGAGAGCGTCGCCTGCACGATCAGCGGCGCCAGGCAGTTGGGCAGGATGGTGATGAGCATCAGTCGGATCGGCCCGGCGCCCGCGACGCGCGCCGCGACGACATAATCCTTCGTCTTCTCCGCCATCACGGCGGCGCGCGTCAGCCGGACGAAATGCGGCTGATAGACGAGCGCGATGGCGATCATGGCGTTGATCAGCCCGGGCCCGAGAACGGCGACCAGCACCAGCGCCAGGAGCAGCGACGGGAAACGCCAGGATGATGTCCATCAGCGCGCATGATCGACGATGTCGATCCAGCCGCGGAAATAGCCGGCGATGAGGCCGATGAGATGCCGCTGATCAGCGCGACCGTGACGACGACGACGCCGATGAACAGCGAGAAGCGCGCGCCGAAGATCAGGCGCGAGAGGATGTCGCGGCCGACGGCGTCGGTGCCGAGCAGGAACTCGCGGCCGTCCGCCCTGCCGCCCAGATCGGCGGCAGCAGGAGCGCGTCGCGGTACTGCTCGATCGGGCTAGTGCGGCGCGACGAGCGGCGCGAAGATGGCCGCAAGCACGAGCAGGACGAAGACCACGAGGCCGATCACCGCGCCGCGGTTCTGCGAGAAATAGTGCCAGAACTCGCCAGCATCGCGCCGCGGCTGGCGCGAGCGTGCTCGCTTGGCGCGGCGACTTGTCGGGTGGCTGCGATGTCGGCCATGCGCTCGCCTCAATTGCGCCGGATGCGCGGGTTGATGAGGCCGTAGAGCAGATCGACCGTCGAGGTTGACCATCATGACGATGCCGGCGATGAGCAGCAGGCCGCCCTGCACCACCGGGTAGTCGCGCCGGAAGATCGGAATCGACCATCCACTTGCCGATGCCCGGCCAGGAAAAGATCGTCTCGGTCAGGATCGCGCCGGCCATGCAGCACGCCGACCTGCAGGCCGATCGTCGTGATGACCGGGATCAGCGCGTTGCGCAGCGCATGCAGGCCGATCACCCGCAACGGCGACAGGCCCTTGGCGCGGGCGGTGCGCACATAGTCCTCGCCGAGCACTTCCAGCATCGCCGAGCGCGTCTGGCGGGCGATCACGGCGAGCGGGATGGTGCCGAGCACGATCGACGGCAGGATCAGATGGCTCGACGCGCCGACGCGAAGGCGCCCGCTCTGGCCGGACAGCAGGCAGTCGATCAGCATGAAGCCGGTGACCGGCGGGAAGAAGTAGAGCAGCGAGATGCGGCCCGAGACCGGTGTCCAGCGCAGGATGCCGGAGAAGAAGATGATGAGCAGCAGGCCCCACCAGAAGATCGGCATGGAATAGCCGACGAGCGCCGCGCCCATGACGCGTCTGGTCGAGACCGAGCCGCGCTTGACCGCCGCGAAGACGCCGGCCGGAATGCCGAGCGACGACCGCGAAGAGCATGGCGCAGAGCGACAGCTCCAGCGTCGCCGGAAACAGCGTCGAGGAACTCCTGCAGCACCGGCCGCTTGGTGACGATCGAGATGCCGAAATCGCCGTGCAGGATGCTGCCGAGATAGTCGAGATACTGCACCAGATGCGGCCGGTCGTAGCCGAGCTGGTGCATGATCTCGGCGTGCCGCTCGGGCGACATGCCGCGCTCGCCGGCCATCAGCATCACCGGATCGCCGGGCAGGAGGCGGATGAACGCGAAGGCGAGAGGTGACGCCGAGGAAGGTCGGGATCAGAACGGCGACGCGTCGCGAGAATGAAGCGCAGCATCGCGGCGCCTTCTCTGCGGCGGATGGCTGCCGGGCGGTGCCGCCCTAGTGCGGAGCGCGCCCCGTCGAAGCGGCGCCCCTGTCAGCTTGGCTTACTCGGCGATGTCGACGCCGTCGAAGCGATGGGTGCCGAGCGGGTCCATCTTGTAGCCCATCACCTTCTTGCTCATCGGCATGAACACGACCGAGTGGGCGATCGTGTCCCACGGCGCCTGTTCCTTGAAGACGACCTGCGCCTGCTCGTAGAGCTTGGTGCGCTGCGGCCTGGTCGGAGGTCTCCTTGGCCTTCGTGACCAGGTCGTCGAACTCCTCGTCGCACCACTGCGCGCGGTTGTTGCCGCCGACGGCGTCGCAGCCGAGCAGGGTGTCGAGGAAGTTGTCCGGGTCGCCGTTGTCGCCGGTCCAGCCGAGCATGACCGCGCCGTCGCGATCCTTCGCCTTGCGAGCGCTTCAGATACTCGGCCCACTCGTAGGTGACGATCTCGACGTTGACGCCGACCTTGGCGAGGTCGGCCTGCATCAGCTCGGCCGCGCGCCGGGCGTTCAGCATGTAGGGGCGTGCGACCGGCATGGCCCAGATCTTCATCGACAGGTCCTTCACGCCGGCGTCGGCCAGCATCTTCTTGGCCGCTTCCGGATCGTAGGGATCGTCCTGGATCGGCGTCGTTGTAGGACCACATGGTCGGCGGGATCGGGTTCTTCGCGGCCTGTGCCGCGCCCTGGAAGACGGCGTCGACGATGCGCCTGCTTGTTGATCGCCATGTTGATCGCCTTGCGCACCTTCGACCTTATCGAACGGCGGCTGCGTCGTGTTGTAGGCGAGGTAGGCGATGTTCAGGCCCTCCTGCTCCATGACCTTCAGGTTCGGATCGGCCTTGAGGCTGTCGACGTCGGCGGCGTTCGGATAGGGCATGATCTGGCATTCGCCGGCCTTCAGCTTCTGCACGCGCACGGCAGCGTCGGTGGTGATGGCGAAGACCAGGTCGTCGATCTTCTGCTTGCCGTCCCAGTAGTCGGGGTTGGCCTTGTAGCGGATGACCGCGTCCGGCTGATAGGCGACGAAGCTGAACGGCCCGGTGCCGACCGGCTGCTGGTTCAGCTGCTCCATCTTGCCGTCGGCCTCAGCTTGTCGGCATATTCCTTCGACATGATCGAGGCGAAATCCATCGCGAGGTCGGCGAGGAACGGCGCTTCGGGCTGGTTCAGCGTGAACTTGACGGTCAGGTCGTCGACCTTGTCGATCGACTTGATCAGGTCCGGGAAGCCCATGCCGTCGGAATATTCCTAGGCCGCGCCGGTGACGTACTGGTTCCACGGGTTGTTGGACTTCAGCTGCCGGTCGAAGGAGAAGACCACGTCGTCGGCGTTGAAGTCGCGGGTCGGCGTGAAGAAGTCGGTGGTCTGGAACTTGACGCCCGGACGCAGGTGGAAGGTGTAGTCCAGGCCGTCGTCGGAAATGTCCCAGCTCTGGCCAGGCCGGGAACGACGTTGGTCGTGCCGGTGCTCGAACTCGACCAGGCGGTTGTAGATCGTCCGTGCCGCGGCGTCGAAGGTCGTGCCGGCGGTATAGAGGCCGGGATCGAAGCCCTCCGGGCTCCTTCCGAGCAATAGACGAGCGTCTTGGCCGATTGCGCCCAAGCGGCGCCGCCACAAGGGCCGCGAGGCTGACGCCGACAAGCGCCGCCTTCACGATGCGTTTGAGATACATAGAAAGACCTCCCGTTGGGAAAAACTCGAGGCCGGACGCCCGGTCCGCCCCCACTGGCCGCTAGGTAAGGACGGATTGGCGGCGGAAATCAACAGCGGCGCGCCGCTTCCGAGGCCGGAATTGTCGACGAATTGATGCGATCGGCAGCTGAAGTCCCGCTGTTCCAGGCCGACGGGCCCGGGCTCAGTGCGTCACAGCCAGCCGCGCCGCTTGAAATACCAATAGGGAATGACGGCCGCCAAAACCATCGCGCCGACCGCAATCGGATAGCCGAAGGACCAGGTCAATTCCGGCATGGAGCGGAAGTTCATGCCATAGATGCTGGCGACCAGAGTCGGCGGCATAATGAGGATCGAGATCACCGAAACGATCTTGATGATGGCGTTTTGCTCGATGTTGATCAGGCCAAGGAGCGCGTCGAGAAGGAAGGTCGTCGTGTTCGCGACAAAGCTCGCATGATCGCTCAGCGAACGGATATCGGCGGTCATGGTCCGCGTCCGTTCGTGCAGGTCGGGATGGAGGTCGCCGCATTCGGCGGTCAGGAAGTTCACCAGGCGGCCAAGACTGACCAGGCTCTCCCTGACCCTTGAGGTGAGGTCGCCGCCCAGCCCGAGACGGCGCAGAATCTCCTTGTAGTCCTTGGTCGGCGAACTGTCGTCGGTCTCTGGGCGAAACACGGCGCGCGAATTGCGTCGGTGTCGGCGCTGGCCTTTTCGAGGATGTCCGCGGTACGGTCGATGACGGCTTCGAGAAGGGCGACGAAGACGTCGTCGCAATCCCGAAAGTTGGAGTTGGCCTTCTGCGTCTGATTGACGAAGATGCGAAAGACTCCGGGTTCGGCGTAGCGCACGGTAACGAGGCGCCCTTTGGCGAGAATGAAGGTGACGGGCGAGGCCTCGGGCATGCCGTTTTCTGCACCGGTGAGCACGCTCGCGGTCATGTAGAAGGCGTCGTTCTCCTTGTAGAGCCGGGACGAGATTTCGATCTCGGCTATTTCCTCGCGCGATGGAATTCCAATGGCCAGAAGCCGTTCGACCTTGGCCTCTTCCTCTTCTGCCGGGATTGAGGAGATCGATCCAGGCGGCATCCGCCAAATCCCCACCGGGACTGGCCGCGACGAGACGCTTCTCCCTGATTGCGTAGCTGGCGAGCATGACAACCCGCTAGTCCAAAGCCCACCGCCACGCAACGCGGATCATGAGAGCGGATCGTCTCAGTCTCACGATCAAGTGACCGCGGCCTCAGGCTGAGCTGAGAACTTTTCGCGACGCGCCCCCGTAGCGGCCCATGCACCCACTTTGGGAAAGCGGGAGATCAATATGCAAAGAGCTTCTTCAAGTTCGCGCG
>CAVZVB010000013.1:0-57785 GCA_963778625.1 uncultured Alphaproteobacteria bacterium | reverse complement strand
CTGCCGACGCTTTCCGGAAAGCGGTTCGGGCAGCGCATCCCTCGCGACCGGGTGCTCCCGGTGCTCGTGATCGGCGTGCTTCTCGCCGCGCTTTTCGCAAGCTACCCATTCTCGTTCCTGGCGACGTCGGCGGCCGCCTATCTCGCGCATATTCCGTTCGCGTGGCGTGCGTGGGCGCGGGCGGCGGCGAGAGCGTCGAAGGTTGCCCACGACGCCGACGAGGCCGACGACGCCGACGAGCCCGGCGACTGATTGCTTAGCTTTCTCCGCAAAGGTCGCAATTTCGTTCGAAAAAGGCGATCGGTCGCCTTGCCGAATACTTTTCCTGTGCTAGGCAACACGTGAGAGCGGGGCGCTCGGAGCCAGAAAATGATCCCGAGCCTATTGCGGATGCTGGCGATCAGCATCGCTGCATTGTTCGTCGTCCATGCTGAAGCGCATGCCGCGGACAAGCTTCGCTTCGTCATCGTGACGCACGGTGCGGCGACGGACCGCTTCTGGTCTTCCGTGAAGGAGGGCGCGGAGAGCGCCGCCAAGGAGGCGGGGGTTACCGTCGTCTATCGCGCTCCACCGACGTTCGACCTGGATAAGATGGCGGCGCTTGTGCAGGCGGCCGTCAAGGAGGCGCCCGACGGCCTCATCGTCTCGATCCCGAACGCCGACGCTCTGGCTCCGGCGATCCACGCCGCAATCGCCGCCGGCATTCCGGTGATCACGATCAATTCCGGCTTCGACGTCAGCCACTCGCTGGGCGCGCTCCTGCATGTGGGGCAGAGCGAATATGAGGCCGGCCGCGTCGCCGGCGATACGATGCGCAGCCTCGGCGGCAAGAAGGCGCTTTGCCTGAACCATGAGCTCGGCAACGTCGCGCTCGACCTTCGCTGCAAGGGTTTCATCGACGGCTTCGCGGGGTCGGTGGAGGTGGTGCAGGTCGATCCCGACCCGCAGAAGGCCGGCAAGACCATCGCCGACGCCCTGTCCCAGGATCCGGAAATCGACGCGATTCTGGCGCTGAGCGCGACCAGCGCCGGCGAGCCGGCGGTCGAAGCGGCTAAGGCGCTCGAAGGACGCAGCGTCAAGGTCGGCACGTTCGACGTCACCGACACCATGCTGAACGCCGTCGCCGACGGAACCGCCTCGTTCGCGATCGACCAGCAGCCGTTTCTACAAGGCTATCTGCCGGTGCAATACCTGACCCTTCTGAAGCGGCGCGGCGTCATCCCGGTCTCAAACGTCAGCACCGGACCGCGCCTCGTCACCATGGAAGAAGCGAAGCGGCGGCTCGGGCGAAGTGACGCCGGTGCGGCCGCTCCGCCGGACGAAACCGGGGCTGCGGACCAGAAGCCGGCGCCGGACGGCGGCTGACGCCGCTCCCCCCAAGCGGCGAAACCGCCGGTTGCGTGCGGAGGCCGAGAAGTCGCAGAGGTGCGGCGTTCCCGACGGATTGAATATGACAGCGGCATGAACACATGATTTTCGTGTGCCGCATGAAATCGAACGCAAGTTTCTCGTCGCGAACGACGGCTGGCGCGAGGGGGCGGATCAAGGCCGACGGCTGCGGCAGGCTTATCTTGCCGCGACCGAGCGCGTTGCCGTACGCGTCCGCATCGAGGACGGCGTTGAAGCCGTGCTCACCATAAAGAGCGCCAACCCGGGGCTCTCCCGCATCGAGTTCGAATACAAGCTGCCGCTCGGCGATGCGGAGCTTTTGGCGACGCTCCATGACGGGATCGTGCTTGAGAAGACCCGCTTCCAGACCCGCTATGCCGGCCATGATTGGGAAATCGACATCTATGCCGGCGACAATGAGGGGCTCGTCATTGCCGAGGTGGAGATGGAGAGCGAGACGACAGAGGTGGAGCTGCCGGCCTGGGTCGGGCGCGAGGTGACCGACGAGCCGCGTTACTACGCTGCGCGCCTCGCCAAGCAGCCCTTTCGCTCCTGGCCAGGCGAGACGGGGGGAAAGCGCTGATCATGGCGTGGCGGTTCGAGCCGGGCGAGGACTTGGAGAGCGCCTTCCGCCGCGTGGCGGACGAGGAGATCACCAGGGTGCGCGCCGGCCTTGCCGACGAGGCGGATCGTGCCCGGGCGATCCACGAAGCGCGCCAGGGCTTCAAGCGCCTGCGCGCGCTGGCGCGGCTAGCGTCGCCTACGCTTGGCGCTCGCTTTGCGGAGGAGAACCGGCGTTGGCGCGATGCTGGACGCCTGCTGTCGGGGTTGCGCGACCACACCGTGTTGAGCCAGAGCTTCGAGAAGGCGGTCGCCGAGCTGGATCTCAATCTTCCCGCAAATGCCGTGCAATCGCTGCGAAAGCGGATCGGCGGGGGAGAGGCGCCTCCGGATGCGCGCGACATCGAGACAAAGGTCAAGGAGGTGCTCGTCGTCCTCGACATGGCGCTCAAGGACGTCGCGGCACTCCACTGGCCGGATAGCGGCGCGGCGCTGCTTGAGGGCCTTCGGCGTAGCCAGCAACGGCTCAGAAAGAGCTGGAGCAAGGCAAAAAAGAACTCTTCTCCGGAATCGCTGCACGAGTGGCGGAAACGGGTGAAAGATCAGTCGGCGCAACTGCGTCTTTTCCGCAACGTCGTTCCGCCTCCGCTCGAGGATCTGAGGGCCGAGGCGAAGGAGACGGCGGAGCATCTCGGCGAGGAGCACGATCTTTGGCTCCTGTCGGAGCGCCTTGCTGCGGAGCCGGTTCCGAAAAGCGTCGAGACGGCGCGCACCCAGCTGCTCGCGGCGATCGAAAACCGTCGTGCGCTGCTGCGGCAGCTGGCGTTCGAACGGGGCAAGCGGTTCTCGTCGAGAAGCGCGAAGGCGTTCGCCGGCGCCCTTGCCGACGCCTGGAAGGCGGCGGCAACGCGCACACGCAAGGAGCGGCGGCGGAAGCCACGCTCGGCGCCCGCGTCCGAAGCGCCTACTTCTCAAGCACGGTGAAGACGCCGTTCCAGTCGCTCGGGGGGTTCATGGCGAGTGTTTCGGCGCGAATGAAATAGAGCTCGTAGAATCTTTGGAGCGCGGGCGGGGCAGTCTTCCGAAGCCCCTCGATGGCGCGGGCGGCCTCCGAGAACCTCGCTTCACGGTAGTCTATGATCATATGGCTGTGCGCGGCCCGGAGCGCCTGGAATTCAGCGGTTTGGGCATACGATTGGTCGCCGAGCAAGGTGAAGATCGCCAACGGCTCGGCCCGACCTACGACGCGAACGAGGTCGATATCCAGCATCGCCAAGTCGGACACGTGGGCCGCCGTGAACTCGGTGATCAGAATTGAGAGCCCGTATTGCTTGGTCAGGCTCTCCACGCGCGAGGCGACGTTCACCGAGTCGCCGATCGCGGAGTAGCTGAAGCGCTGTTCGGAGCCGAGATTGCCGACGCAGCAGGCGCCGGTGTTGAGGCCGACGCCGATCTTGATCGGGCTCGCCTCGTGCTTGTTCAACTCCTCCAGCGCGTTGAACATGCCGAGCGTCGCCAGGCACGCCTGACGCGGATGGTCGGCGGTCGAGAGCGGCGCGTTCCAGAACGCCATGATGGCGTCGCCGATGTATTTGTCGATCGTGGCGCCGGATTGGAGCAGCACGTCGCTCATCGGCGTCAAGAAGCGGTTCAAAAGGCCGGTGATCTGCTGCGGGTCCATCTTCTCCGACAGCGAGGTGAAGCCGCGAATATCGCTGAAGAGAATGGTGATCTCCCGCGTCTCGCCGCCGAGCGCGAGCGCGCCCGGATCTTCGGCCAGCCGCTCCACCATTGCGGGCGCCAGATAGAAGGCGAAGGCGCGGCGCACGAATTGCCGCTCGCGGTCGGTGAGGAGGAGGAGGAGCGCCGTCGCGACGATGTAGACGCCGAGCACCGAGACGCTGGCGAGGATCGGATCGAGCACGAGATGGCCGTTGGCGAAGGCAAACCACGACGTCGCGAGCACGCCGGCGATGATCACGAGCGCGGCGACGGCGCCGAGTATCGGGCCGAGGGTCAGCACGGCGGCGAGCAGGATCAACGTCAAAAGCGCGGCGAGCGCGATCTCTGCGCCGGGCGCCCAGTCCGGGCGCGTGAGGAACTCGCCGCTCAGAATCTGGTCGATGATCTCGGCATGGACCTCGACGCCGGGCTGGGAGGCGGCGCGCGGCGTCGCTACGAGATCGCGGAGGCCGACGGCGCTGGTGCCGATCAGGACGATGCTTCCCGTGATCTGATCGGCGTGCGTGGCCGCCTTCGCCGGGTCGAGCAGGTCGGCGGCGGAGATGCGCGGAACGCTCGGGAGGCCGGAGAAATAGATGCGGAACTCGCCTGCCGGGCCGGTCGGCACCTCGAAATTGCCGACCTTCAGCGCGGTCATCGCGGGCCGCCCCGTATCCGCCTCGCCGCTTGCGCCGGTGGCGCGGATCACGAACGAGCTGGCGCCGAGCGCGGTCCTGAGCGCCTCGATCGAAAGCGCCGGGTAGAGCTTGTCGTGGCTGCGGCCGAGGAGGGGGACCACGCGGACGATGCCGTCGGGGGTCGGGGGAAAGCTGTAGAAGCCGAGCCCGCTCGCCGCCTCGCTCAGCTTCGGCAGGTTGGAGAGAGCGCCACGGAAACCCATCAGGTAGGACTGTGGGTCGGCGCCGGCGAACGCAAAGCCGGCCTTCGGGGGCGGCGGCGTCGCTTCGGTCTCGTTGGTCAGCACGAAGCCGGCGGTGACCGGGTTGCGGCCGAAGGCGGCGGCGAGAAGATCGTCATTGTCGGTGAGATTGGCGGGAAGCTCGACCTTCGCGCCGGCGCGTTCGAGCGTCGCCGCGGCGGTACCGAGGGAGGTCCGGTCCGGCTCGGAAAACACGACGTCGAAGGCAACCGTCGCCGCGCCGAGCTCGCCCAGGCGGTCCACGATCTCCGCGATCTGCGAGCGCGGCCAGGGCCATTGCCCAATCTCGTGCAGTGACGCCTCGTCGATATCCACTATGACAATCGGAGCACCGGCTTCCGCACGCGGCTTCAAGTTCTGGTAAAAGTCAAAGACGAGCGAACTCAGCCGATAGAGAACGGGCGAGTCGCCGCCGAGCCCGAAGAGGATCGCGGCAAGCGTCAGGAGCCCCGCGAGCCCGACCTGAAGGGCCCGCCGCCGGTCGCGTCGTCGCGTTGTAGTCGACTTCATTTCCGCATCGTCCCCCGCGCCGCAAGCGTCGCGACGCGGAGCAGGTAACCGGGCTTTGCGTGCCGCGTAAAGTGCGCCGGGCGCGTGACATGGTCTGACGCCTGGTCGGCTATCCCGAGCACAGCGAAAAAGGATCGCTCAAGCACTCTGCAAGGCTGGGAAAGCAAGGCGCGCGAAGGCGCGAGACATCGAGCCGCTCTCCATGCTATTAATGGACTGGTAACCTTAAGAAGTTGTTACCCGCAAAGGGACAATTCTCGGAACTAACATAAGGCTCGCGTGCAATCGCGCACGTGGCTGCAGTGCGTGTGCGTAGTCGGAGGTTTGCGTCATGTCGCGTAGAGTATCGGCCCGCGGGGCACTCGTGGGTCTCTTGCTTGCAAGCGCCGCTGTTCCGGCTGTTGCCCTCGAGCAAAGCGGAAGTGCAATTCGCGTCGACCCGGCGGTCAACGCGAGCGGGGCGGCCGGCCGACGCCTTCTTCAGCTCGACGGCGCAGTCTTCATGGGCGACGAGATCGTCGCCGGCCCGAACGGTCTGGCGCAGATCAAGTTCATCGACGACACACGGCTCGTGATCGGCCCGAACTCGCGGCTCAAGATCGACACCTTCGTCTTCAATCCGAACAATACGGCGAAGAAGGTCACGATCAGCGCGCTCCGCGGCACGTTCCGCTTCATCACCGGCAAGAGCCCGCACGACGCCTATTCGATCCGGACGCCGACGATGACGATCGGCGTCAGGGGCACCGTCGTCGACATCAGTGTCGGCTCGCGCAATTCAAGCGCCATCTTCCAGCAAGGCAGCGGAAACATCTGCGGCAGCGGCGGTTGCGTCAACGTTGAACACACGTGCGACCTCTGGGTCGCCCCGCGCAGCGGCGACGTCAGCCAGTCGACTGGCGTCGACAGACAGCGGCGACTCGCCGTGTCCTTCCCGTTCAATGAAGACCAGTCCGGATTGGCGCCGGACTTCCGCATAAACAGGAAGTGCGACGTCGCCAATTCGCGCCTCTTCGGCCCGCCGGCCGCCGAGACCCAGGCGGACAGAAGCACCGCCACTTCTCCGCCGCCGCCACCGCCACCTCCGCCGCCGCCACCGCCGCCGCCGCCGCCGCCGCCGCCGCCACCCACTTGCGACCCGACAGCTATGGAGACCTAGGGCATCTCAGTGTTGTGGTGGTTCGAAGTCGGCCGAACTTCTTGGTCGCCCGGGTCGGATCTGATCGGGTGCCGAGGCGCAGCCAGATTGCCCGTTCTGGGGCCGAATTGTGCCACACCCGGACATCACGCTTGGAATTTGTAGATACTCTCGCTGTACCCCGATGATGCTGGTCGGGAACGGAGCGGCGCTGTGAGTGCGGAACTGTTATCCGAGGTCGCGATGAACGAAAGCGAGCGTGTGACCTTGATCTGCCACGCGCTACACGACCGCGTGCCAAAGGTCGTTCCCTCTCGCTCTCGCCGCGATTGGATGGATGCGTTTCCTGACCGTCACATCTATCGTTGCCTGCCGATCGCGATCGCGAACTCGTTCGGCTGGGACATCCTGTGCCCGGTGCCACTCGAGATCGAATGGAACGGAGGGCCGGCCAAGGCGGACCTTTCGGTTCGCGCACTTAGGCCACTCCCCGGCGGTGCACCGGTAGAGCATTTTTGCAAGTCGCACTTTTCCTCCGGAATCGTGACGATGCACCCCGACTATATCTTCCGCACGAGTCCAGGCTGGAGTCTCCTGGCGACCGGGCCGATGAACGGCGTCAAGGAAAATGCAATCCCGCTCAGCGGAATCATTGAATCCGACTGGCTTCCCTACACGTTCACGATGAACTGGAAGATGCTTCGGGCAGGAAAACTCGCGTTTGAAGAGGACGAGCCATTTTGCTCGATAGTTCCACTCCGAATTCAGCCGGTCGTCGCCTGCGAGCCTGAGATCAGAAGGCTCTCTGACGACCCCGACCTCGAGAAACATCATCGGAGCTTCCGCGCGTCGCGGGACGCCTTCATGGCGAGGATGCAGGCGGGCGACCCGGATACGCTCAAGCAACCCTGGCAGAAGCACTATTTCATGGGTCGATTTCCGGACGGGACAAAGGTGGAGGAGCATCTGAACAAGCTACGTCTCCATGAGCCGATCGACCGGCGCACGCTTGCAGCGCCCGAAGCCGGCTCACCGTCCGATTCGAGGTGGGTGAGCAACTCTCCGATCAACGAAATCGATCACGCCCAAAGTCGTGACAACGAACTCGGCCGGAAGAGGCTCGACGCGGACGGGCACCTCACCGATGGTCAACAACGCATGTGATCCATTCGGCGAAGGACGCGGAGGGTTGCGACTTTCTGGTCGTCGACGATCTTCTTTCCGCGGATCAATGCGCCGCCATCGCAAAGGCGTTCTGGGACTTGGAGGCTCTGGTTTTCAAGAGCGACAAGATTGACCCCTACTGGAACAATCGCTTCCTCTGGCTAGCCGACATCAAAAGGGAGAGACCCGAGGCGGCTTCCGTCATGATCGAGGGTCAAAGAAAGGCGATCGAGCTCGTGCGGGATTTCTACGGGCTGACGGTCCCGATCTATGCCGATATCCTGCAGATCGTCCGCTGGCAGTCCGGAATGTTCATGGCCCCCCACGCGGACAACGCAAATCCGGACGGGTCAAAGCACGGAATGGCGCACCGCGCGTTTGCGGGGATCGTCTACATCAACGACGACTACGAAGGTGGCGAACTTTACTTCACCGCGCTCGACATCGCGGTCAAACCGCGTCGCGGGACATTCGTGGCGATGACGGGGGGTTTCCACCACGAGCATGCAGTTCTGCGGGTCAACTCGGGCACGCGGCTGACGATGCCATCCTTCATGACCTTCGATCGGACAAAGGCCGATCCAAATTTGCCGCGCTGACGCTATTCGGGAGAAATTGGCTGGGGAACCTGGATTCGAACCAAGATCGACGGAGTCAGAGTCCGCTGTTCTACCGTTGAACTATTCCCCAAAAGGGCCGGCGGCTTCCTAACATCGGGCGCTTAACGGTTTCAAGCGGCCGAAAATCCTATCTGTCGCGTCGAAAGCGCCGCGCGGCTAGAGTATCTAGGCCTCCCACCAGGACAATCAACCCGATGGATGCCGTCCGCGCCGCCGATCCGCCGGCTCCCTTCTCGCACGCGGAAATCCGCAGGATCGTCACCGGCGTCATGCTGGCGATGTTCCTCGCGGCGCTCGACCAGACCATCGTTGCGACGGCGCTGCCGACGATCGGCCGGGAGCTCCACAACGTCGCCGACCTGCCGTGGGTGGTGACCGCCTATCTGCTCGCGGCGACGGCGGCGACCCCGCTCTACGGCAAGCTTGCCGACATTCACGGCCGGCGGGTGACGATGCTGATCGGCATCACGACCTTCATTGCCGGCTCGCTGGTCTGCGCGCTCGCGCCGAGCATGATCGTGCTGATTTTCGCGCGCGGGCTGCAGGGGCTCGGCGGCGGCGGCCTCATTTCGCTCGCGCAGACGGCGATCGCCGACGTCGCCGCGCCACGCGAGCGCGGCCGCTATCAGGCATATTTCGCCGCGGTATTCGCCTCCTCGAGCCTCGCGGGTCCGGTGCTTGGGGGCGTCATTGCGGAGCATCTCCACTGGTCGGTGATTTTTTGGATCAACCTGCCGCTTGGCGTTCTCGCCTTTGCGATGACGAGCCGGACCTTGAAGCGACTGCCGCGCCACGAGCGCTGGCACCGGCTCGACGTGCTCGGTGCCGGGTTGATCACTGCCGCAAGCGTGACGCTGATGCTGGCGCTGAACTGGGGCGGATCGCGCTACACCTGGACGTCGCCGCAGGTGCTTCTGTTGTTCGCTGGTTCGCTCGTCCTTTGGGTACTGTTCTCGCTGCGGCTCCTGACCGCCGAGGAGCCGCTCATTCCTTTGAACGTCCTTCGCGACCGCGTCGTGCGCGCCGGCACGATCTCGTCGTGCTTTGGAATGGGGACGCTCATCGGACTGACCGTGTTCCTGCCGCTCTTCTTCGAGACGATCACGGGTTTGACGGCCGGGCAGTCGGGCCTGGCGCTCATTCCGCTCACCGTCGGTGTCGTGTGCGGCGCGACGTTCGTCGGGCGCCGCCTCGCGCACGTTCGGCACTATAAGCGGCTGCCGCTCGTCGGAACGCTGATCGCGTGCGGCGGCTGCGTCGTGCTCTCGTTGTTTGCCGGAGGCATGTCACTCGTCCTCCTCGACGCGACGCTGGCGCTGATCAGCGTCGGAATGGGGACGATGCTGCCGGTCACGACAGTCGCGGTTCAGAACGCCGTCGCCCCGCAAGAGCTCGGGACGACGACCGCTGCGATCGGTTTCTTTCGCCAGCTTGGCGGCGCGCTGATGGTGGCGGGGTTTGGCGCGGTCGTTCTCGGCCTTCACGCTGATCCGGGCGGAGCCGCGCGCGAAGCGCTTCGGACTGCCGCAAGCCCCGAACTCATCGGGCGCTTCAGCGCCATGTTTCTCGTTGCCGCGGCAGGATATGCGCTCGCGTTCCTGTTCCTCCTGAGGATGGAAGAGCGGCCGCTGCGCGGCCGAGCCGGGCCGGCGAGTTAACTTTCAGGCACGCCGTTTGCTTCGCTGCAGCCGAGGGCCTATCCTGCATGCAACGCGCAGGGCTTAGGCCCTCGAAAGCGAGCAAGATATGGACAAGGGCACGGACTCGGCGAATTCGGGTTCACTGCCCGGCCCGGTTTCGGACTCCGCAGAGACGTTCGCTTCTGCGAACGGCTCGTCAATCCGCGGCGTTCGGGCTTCGGCTTCTGAGCCCACCGCTCCCGCGGCGTTGTTCACGCGCGGGGAGGGCGGAAGCCGGCGGGCCGGGGATCGTTTCGGCCGCGGCCGCAATGGCCGGCGTCCGGAACGCGGCCCGTTCTACGCGGCGCTCGATCTCGGCACGAACAATTGCAGGCTGCTGGTCGCCGAACCGGTCCGCGACGGTTTCCGCGTCGTGGATTCGTTTTCGCGCATCGTCAGGCTCGGCGAGGGCGTGGCGCAGAACGGGCGCCTTGGCGCCGACGCCATGGAGCGCGCCATCGGCGCGCTGCACATATGCGGCCAGAAGCTCGGTGCGCGCCAGATGGCGGGCGCTCGGCTGATCGCCACGCAGGCCTGTCGTATCGCCGAGAACGGCGCGCACTTTCTGAGCCGCGTCCGCGACGAGGTCGGGCTGGAGCTTGAGATCGTCGACCGGCGCACCGAGGCGCGGCTTGCGGCGGAGGGCTGCTTCTCATTGCTCGATCCGGCGGCGGAGGGCGCGGTGCTCTTCGATATCGGCGGTGGCTCGTCGGAAATCGTCTGGCTCGACCGGCGCAAGGCGCGCCGCCGCGGCGGCCTCGTCCGCGCCTGGGTTTCGCTCCCGGTCGGTGTCGTCACGCTCGCCGAGCGGCACGGCGGCGTCGATGTCGACGAACGCGTGTTTGAGGCGATGGTCGACGACGTCCGCGCCGAGTTTCACCGCTTCCGCGCCCGCGACGCGTTGAAGGACGCCATCGTCGGACGCCCGTTCCACTACCTTGGCACCTCCGGCACCGTAACCACGCTCGCCGGCGTGCATCTCGATCTGCCGCGCTACGACCGCCGCCGGGTCGATGGCCTTTGGATGGAGGGTGAAGACATCGAGCGGATGATGACCAAGATCCGCCGCATGGACTATGACGCGCGCCGCTCAAATCCGTGCATCGGGCGCGAGCGCGCCGATCTCGTGCTCGCGGGCTGCGCGGTGTTCGAGGCGATCCGCCGCGAGTGGCAGTGCGACCGGTTGCGCGTTGCCGACCGCGGGCTGCGCGAAGGCATCCTGATGCAATTGATGCGCGCCGACGGCCATCTCGGCCAGCGCCGCCAGATCCGACGGCGCGCGCCAGCAGTGAAGAAGGCGAAGGGCAGCGGCTCCGGGCTGCGCGGGCTGCACACGCGCGTAAAGACGGCGCGCGGCAGAAAGCTCTCCTCGCAGCGCTGGCTTGAGCGGCAACTGAACGATCCCTACGTTGCCCGCTCCAAGAGTGAGGGCTTCCGTTCGCGTGCCGCCTACAAGCTCGCCGAGATCGACGATCGCTTCGGCCTGCTGAAGCCGGGGCGACGCATCGTCGATCTCGGCGCGGCGCCCGGCGGCTGGTCGCAGGTGGCGGCCACGCGGGTCGCCTCGACCGGGGAGCAGCCGCACGTCGTCGCGATCGACTATCTCGGCATGGACCCGCTTCCGGGCGTCGTGGTCATCGAGAAGGATTTTCTCGACGCCGACGCGCCGGGCCTGATCGTTCAAGCGCTACACGGGGAGAAGGCGGACGTCGTGCTTTCCGACATGGCGGCGCCGACGACCGGCCACCGCGCCACCGATCATTTGCGCATCGTCGCGCTCTGCGAAGCGGCCGCGGATTTTGCGCGCGACGTGCTGAAGCCGGGCGGCGCCCTCCTCGCCAAGGTCTTTCGCGGCGGCACCGAGAACAAGCTCCTCGCGGACCTGAAACGCGATTTCGCCAAAGTGCAGCACGTGAAGCCGCCGGCAAGCCGCTCCGACAGCCCCGAGCTCTATCTGCTGGCGACGGGCTTTCAGGCGGCCGGCTAGCCGCGCTCGCGCATCACGGTCACGGGATCGGGCGCCGGCTGGCGACCCGACACTTCGTCGCCGGCGTCGCGCGACAGAAGCAGGAACGGCACGACGGAGACGACCGAGAAGAGGCCGATCAGGATGAAGGCCGGGCCGAACGAGCTTGCCTCGATGACGCCGCCGCTCATGCGCGCGGTCAGCTCGAGCGTGATCGCGCCGACCGAGATGCCGACGGAGAGCGACAATTGCTGTGCGACGCTTGCAAGCGTCGTCGCACGGCTCATCCGCTCCGGCGGCACGTCGGCATAGCTCAACGCATTGATGCTCGTGAATTGCAGCGAGCGGAAGAAGCCGCCGACGAGAAGCAGCGCGGTGATCAGCGCGATCGGCGTTGCCGGCGTGAAGGCTGCGGGAAGCGCGACGAACGCGCCGGCGATCAAGGCGTTCGACGTCAGCACGTTGCGAAAGCCGAAGCGGCGCAGGATCGGCTGCGCCGCGAACTTCATGGCGATCGCGCCGACGGCGGAAGCAAAGGTGATCGAGCCGGATTTGAACGGCGAAAGCCCGAAGCCGACCTGCAGAAGGAGCGGCAGCAGGAACGGCGTCGCGCCGACGCCGAGGCGGAAGAGCAGGGCGCCGGTCATCGACGCGGCGAATGTCGGGATGCGGAAGAGCGAGAGATCGAGGATCGGGTTCGCGACGCGGCGGCTGTGGACGACGTAGCCGGCGAGCAGCAGCGCGCCGCCGATCAGAGAGCGTGAGCGTCAGGCTCTTCGGCAGCAGCCCGAGGCCGAGCGCGGTCGAGCCGGACATGAAGCCGGCGAGGCCGAATGCGGAAAGCACGAAGCCGCGGAGATCGAAGCGTCTCGGCGCATCGCCGTGAAGGTTCGGGATGAAGAGCGTGGCGAGCACGAGGCCGAGAACGCCGACCGGGACGTTGATCCAGAATATCCAGCGCCACTGGAAATAGGTGGTGATGAAGCCGCCGACCGGCGGGCCGATGACCGGGCCGATCAGCGCGGGGATTGTCAGCCAGGCGAGCGAGCCGACGAGCTCGCGTTTCGGCACCGACCTCAGGATCACCAGACGGCCGACCGGCACCATCATGGCGCCGCCGATCCCCTGGATGACGCGGGCGAGCACCAGCGAGCCGATCGAGCCGGAGAAGCCGCAGAGGATCGAGCCGGTCGTGAAGGTCGCGATCGCGAGCCGAAAGACGTTGCGCGCGCCGTGCCGGTCGGCGAGCCAGCCGGAGGCCGGCAGGAAGACCGCGATCGCCAGGAGGTAGGAGGTCAGCGCGAGCTTCAGGTGGATCGGGCTCTCGCCGAAATCCTCGGCGATCGCCGGAAGCGCCGTGGAGAGAACGGTGGAATCGAGGTTCTCCATGAACAGCGCGCAGGCGACGATCAGCGGCAGGAGGATGCGGTCGGGCAAGAGGCGAGATTTCGGATCGGGAAGCGGTCTGGATACGAAGAGGCTTTAGCACGCGAGCCGGCCGCCATTGCCCGGCCGGCGGAATTTTCGAACGCAGATATGCCGCCGGAACGTTCCCAAGCCACCCTGGGCGTGTTAGTGACCCCCGCCAACCCCTGAGCCGATTCCCCTCGACGCGGCCGTCCCGGCCCGCATTCGGCCATCTATTCCGGAGGCTTGGCATGGCCCGCATCGTCGACGTGGTTACCGGACGCGAGGCGCTCACGTTCGACGACGTGCTGCTGCGCCCCGGACGCTCCGAGGTTCTGCCGGCCGAAACCGACATCTCGACGCGGCTGACGCGTGCGATCAGCCTCAACCTGCCGATCCTTTCCGCCGCCATGGACACGGTGACGGAGTCGCGGCTGGCGATCGCCATGGCGCAGGCCGGCGGCATCGGCGTCATCCACCGCAACCTCGATCCCGACCAGCAGGCGGAGGAGGTCCGCCAGGTGAAGAAATTCGAATCCGGCATGGTGGTGAACCCGGTGGTGATCGGACCCGACGCGACGCTCGCCGACGCGCTGGCGCTGATGAAGGCCTACCGCATCTCCGGTATTCCGGTCGTCGAGGGCGCCGGCGCTGGCGGGCAAGTGGTCGGAAGGCTCGTCGGAATCCTGACCAACCGCGACGTCCGCTTCGCCTCCGATCCGAACCAGCGGGTCGCCGAACTGATGACGCACGAGCGGCTGATCAAGGTGGCGGAGAACGTCAGCCAGGAAGAGGCGAAGCGGCTCCTGCATCAATACCGCATCGAGAAGCTCCTCGTGGTCGACACGGACGAGAACTGCATCGGGCTCGTGACGGTGAAAGACATCGAGAAGGCGCAGCTCAACCCATTCGCCTCGAAGGACGATCAGGGGCGGCTCAGAGTTGCCGCCGCGACCACGGTGGGCGACGCCGGGCTGCATCGCACCGAGCGGCTGCTTGCGTCCGGGTGCGACGTCATCGTCGTTGATACGGCGCATGGGCACTCGGAGAAGGTGCTTGCCGCAGTTGCCGCGGTTAAGCGCATGTCGAACGAGACCCAAGTCATCGCCGGCAACGTCGCGACCGGCGAGGCGGCACGCGCGCTGATCGACAACGGCGCCGATGCTATCAAAGTCGGTATCGGTCCGGGCTCGATCTGCACCACGCGCATCGTCGCCGGCGTCGGCGTGCCGCAACTGACCGCGCTGATGGATACGGTCGCGGTCGCCGACAAGGCGGACGTGCCGATCATCGCCGACGGCGGCATCAAGTATTCGGGCGACCTCGCCAAGGCGCTCGCGGCAGGCGCGTCGGTCGCGATGATCGGCTCGCTCCTTGCCGGCACCGAGGAGAGCCCGGGCGAGGTCTATCTCTACCAAGGCCGCAGCTACAAATCCTATCGCGGCATGGGCTCGGTCGGGGCGATGGCGCGCGGCTCCGCCGACCGATATTTCCAGGCGGAGATCCGCGACGCGCTGAAGCTCGTGCCGGAAGGAATCGAAGGGCAGGTGCCTTACAAGGGCCCGGCGGCGAACGTGCTCCACCAACTCGCCGGAGGCCTGCGCGCCGCCATGGGCTATGTCGGAGCGAAGAACCTCGAAGATTTCCGAACGAAGGCGGAGTTCGTGCGCATTTCCGCCTCCGCGTGGCGCGAGAGCCACGCGCACGGCGTCACGATCACGCGTGAAAGCCCGAACTATCCAGGCGCGCAATGAGCGGGCCGCTCTCTCTCGTCTATCCGGTGATGGTGCAGGTCTTCTGGACGCTCGTCCTGGTGACGTGGAACGGGCTTTTGCGCGTGCGCGCGATCCGCTCGCGCCGCGTCAGGATCAAGGACATAGTGTTCTCCGCCGACGCCTATCCGGAGGACGTGCGGAAAGTCTCGAACAACATGCACAACCAGTTCGAGACGCCGCTTCTGTTCTACGTTTTATGCGGCGTCGCCACATTTGTCGGCGCAACGGATTTCCTGATGGCGCTGCTCGCCTGGGTCTATGTCGCAACGCGGGTAGTGCATACGGTGATCCACACGACGACGAACAACGTGCAGCAGCGTTTTTTCGTCTTCCTCATTGGTGTTGTTGTCCTCATCGTGATGTGGGTCGCGGTCGTCCTGCGCCTCGCGTTGAGCTGATGAAGCTCGCCGGTCGCCTCGCCGCGGCGATCGAGGTCATCGCCGACCTGGAATCCCGCCACCGGCCGGCTGCCGATGCGCTCAAGGATTGGGGATTGTCGCACCGTTTCGCGGGCTCCAGCGACCGCGCGGCGATCGGCAATCTCGTCTACGACGCGCTGCGCAAGCGATCGTCGCTCGCTTGGCGGATGGGCGGCGACACGCCCTGGCACCTTGCGCTCGGCGTCGCGATCTTTGAATGGGGCGAGACGCCGGCGGGGCTGAATGCAGCCTTCGCCGAGGATCGGCACGCGCCGCCGCTGATTCCCGACGGATTCGCTGCCGCGGACCTTGCCGACGCACCTGATCACGTGCGCGCCGATCTTCCCGAATGGCTGGCGCCGCATTTTGCGGCCGCCTCCGACAATGAACTTGTTGCCGAGGGTGAGGCGCTGGCGGGGCGGCCGCCGCTCGACCTTCGCGTCAACACGCTGAAGGCGTCACGTGAGAAAGTGCTGCAGCGGCTTGCCCGCCTCGGCGCGGTGCCGACGCCCTATTCGCCGGCCGGCTTGCGGATAGAGCCAACAGAAGGCGTGCGCCGGCATCCGAACGTGCAGGCCGAGGAGGCCTTCCAGCGCGGGCGCTTCGAGGTGCAGGACGAGGGGAGCCAGCTCTGCGCGCTTCTCGTCGGCGCGAAGCCAGGCGAACAGGTGCTCGACTTTTGCGCCGGCGCAGGCGGCAAGACGCTGGCGCTCGCCGCTGCCATGGAGAACCGCGGGCAGGTCTATGCAACCGACTCCGACAAGAGCCGGCTCGCGCCGATCTTCGAGCGGCTCAGGCGCGCCGGCGTGCGCAACGTCCAGGTCCGGCCGCCCGAACTCGAGGCGCTCAGCGATCTCGCCGGTCAGGTCGACCGCGTGCTGGTCGACGCGCCCTGCACGGGTACCGGTGTCTGGCGCCGCAGACCGGACGCGAAATGGCGCGTGACGCCCGAAGCGCTGGCCAAGCGTGTCGCGGAGCAGGACGCGGTGCTGATGGAGGCGGCGCGCACCGTGAAGCCCGGCGGCCTCCTCGTCTACGCGACCTGCTCTTTGCTGCCGCCGGAAAACGGCGAGCGCGTCGCCGCCTTCCTGGCGGGGCATCGGGACTTCCGCGCGCTCCAAATCGGCGAGGTATGGGACGCAGCGCTGCCCGGCATCGCGCCGCCATCGGGATCGCTCGAAGGCGCGTCGCTCCTTCTCACGCCGCGCCGCTCGGGAACGGACGGGTTCTATCTCGCGGCGCTCAAGCGCGGGTAACGCCCTTTCGCATTGCAAGGGAAAGGCGCGTGCGCCACATGCACGGGCGAGACGCGCAGATCCGCACGGAGACAGGGATGGCTTACAAGCAGACCAAACCCATTGAACTCTACTACTGGCCGACGCCGAACGGCTGGAAGATCAATATCTTCCTGGAAGAAGCTGGCGTTCCCTATGAGATCAAATACGTGAACATCGGCAAGGGCGAACAGTTCGAACCGTCGTTCCTGGCGATCGCGCCGAACAACCGCATGCCGGCGATCATCGATCCGGAAGGGCCGGACGGAAAGCCGATATCGGTCTTCGAATCCGCCGCCATCCTGATCTATCTCGGCCGCAAGTTCGACCGTTTCTACGGGAAAGACGAGCGCAGCCGCGTCGCGGCCGAGGAATGGCTGATGTGGCAGGTCTCAAATGTCGGCCCCGTCTTCGGCCACAACAATCACTTCCGCAACTATGCGCCGGAGAAGGTGCCCTATGGCATCAAGCGCTTCGGCGACGAGGCGCACCGGCTCTACGGCGTGATGAATAAGCAGCTCGCGGGCCGCGACTACATTGCCGGCGATTATTCGATCGCCGACATGGCGCTGATCGGCTGGATCAAGACCTACGAGCGTCAGGGGATCGACATCGCCGAATTCCCGAACGTGAAAGCGTGGATCGACCGGATGCTGGCGCGCCCGGCGGTGGCGAAGGCGATCGAGATGCGGCGCGATCCGCCGGTCGACCTGTCGAAGGACAAGGAAGCGCAGAAGATCCTCTTCGGCCAGCGTGCGAGCTGAGGCGGACCGCTTCGCCCGCGGGCAATCTCGCGCCGCGCGCGCTGCTTTCTTGCCACTGTGGTGAAGGATCGGTGAAATGCGCAAGCGTTTCATCGATCTTGCCTCGCGCAAAAAGATCAATCTTTCCAGCACGTTGGATCAAATCATCCGATCCGCGTAAACACCTCATGAACCATTTGGTCACGGTTCGTTAAGCCTCCCCGTTAACGCTAGGCATCACGGGGCGGCCGAAGATCGCGGTGCGAGAGACGGACCTAACCGTCGACCAATGGGGATTGCGGTCAAATGAGCTTGCAGATGGAAACGAGCGGCGTCGTTGAGATGCCGCATGACTTCTTCGAACTGGGTCTGGCGTACTCGACCGGCCGCGAGGGGCAGGTCGATCTGGTCGAGGCGCACAAGTGGTTCAACATCGCGGCGGCGCGCGGCGACAGAATGGCAGCGCAGCATCGCGAGGAACTCGCCAGCGAGATGAGCCGCGAGGAAATCGCCGCGGCGCTCAGGGCGGCGCGCGAATGGATAACGCGCCGCTAGTCGCGGCTTAGCCCATCGCCTCAGCGAGAAGAGCCCGATAGTCCTCCGCCGTCGGCTGGCGGGGATTTGTCGGCGTGGAGTGATCGGCGAGCGCGCGCTCGACGAGCCACGGGAACATCGTTTCCGTGACGCCGAGCGAAGCGAGCCCGGCGGGAATGCCGAGGTCGATATTGAGGCGGTCGAGCGCGGCCGCCAGATCCTCGTCCTGGAGAGAGTCCCATTGCCGCCTTCAGGCGCTCGATCTTGTCGCCGACATGCGGCGCGTTGAAGCGCACGACCGCGGGCATCAGGATGGCGTTCAGCGTGCCGTGGTGAAGCTTTAGGTCGGGGAGACCGCCGAGTGCATGGCTCAGCGCGTGCACTGCGCCGAGGCCCTTTTGAAACGACAGGCCGCCTTCGAGCGCCGCCATCATCATCTCGTTCCGCGCCTCAAGGTCGTCGCCGCGCGAGTGCGCGCGGCGGATGGTGCCCCACACGCGCCTCGCGCCGTCGAGCGCGATCGCTTCGGCCGGAGGATTGAAGCGCGGCGACAGAAACGTCTCGATGCAGTGGGAGAGCGCGTCGAGGCCGGTTGCGGCGGTCAGGCGAGGGGGCAGGGCGAGCGTCAGCTCCGGGTCGCAGATCGCGCGCTTCGGGATCAGATGCGGGCTGATGAAACCGAGCTTGCGTCCGTCGTCGAGAGTGAGCAGCGCGGCGCGTCCGACTTCCGCCCCCGTGCCGGCCGTCGTCGGCATGGCGACGACGGGCGCGACGGAAGGATTGATGCGCGCCAGCCCGCCATAGATCGCCGCGTAGTTCTCAAGCGGGCCGGGGTGTGTCGCAAGCAGCGCCACCCCTTTCGCAAGATCGATCGGCGAGCCGCCGCCGACTGCGACGACACCGTCGCAGCCGCCCTCGCGGTACATTTCGAGCGCGGCCTTGACCGCCGTCTCGGTCGGATTTGCCGGAACCTCGAGGAAGCGGGGCGCCTCGATGCCGCGCGTCGCCTCGTCGAGAATCCCTTCGCCGGCGACGCCGCGGTCGCTGACGAGAAGCGGCTTCTTGATGCCGAGCTCGTTCAGCGAGCGCGGCAATGTCTTCCGCGATCCCGGGCCGAATTCAATCGTGGTCAGGTAGAAGATGGTGCTCATGGCGAGGAACGCCGCCGGTGGTGACTCTCGAACTTACAAAGCTTACCCCGGAGCCGGCCGGGAGGCGATCCGCTCAAGGCTCGCCATCGAACGCCGATGGCGGAGAGGATGGCGATAACAGTTCTGTTCGCCACTGTTCGCCGCTGAGTTTTCCGGTGTGAAACTGGCATCTGCGAGGATGGCGAACAAGGGCGAATTGACTTCAACATGGGTAAGAAAGGGGTAGAACCTATGGCCCGCACATCCTTCGCCTGACCGAACGCGTTGTCAAAAACCTCGGTGCGCCCGGCTACCACGCCGACGGGGATGGCCATTATCTTCAAATCTCCAGGGGCGGCACGAAGAGCTGGGTATTCCGGTTCACGCTGCGGGGCCGAACCCGCGACATGGGGCTCGGATCGGCTCGCAACGTGGGTCTCGCCGAGGCGCGCACGCTGGCCGCTGAGGCGAGGCTGCTTGGTGACAAGGGAATCGACCCGATTGAGCAAGCCAAGGCTGACTCGCTGCAGCCATCTGATGACGAGCAGGAAGCCAAAGACGACACTGCGCCGGTCTTGGCGACAATAACCCTTCGTTAAACTGAACGACGGCGAGGGAAGCGAGTTAGAAGCGCCAGAAGGCCTTCACGCTGAGCGCGTTCTCCTGGCTCGTGTCGCCGAAGCGGCCGTCATATTGCATGCGCAACGCGGCATGCTCGCCCGCCTCAAAGTCGAGCCCGGCGGAGACGTCGGCGATCAGATTGTCGAGGCTCGTCACGGTGGAAAAGATCTGCGTCGCGCCGGCGAAGCTCGCGTCGGTGGTGAGCTTGTCCTTGTCGCGCCAGGTCGCCGCGCCGCGCACATAGGGGCGCACGTGCGCCCAGTCGCTCAGCCGGAACGAGGCGCCGAGCTCCGCGCCGGGCGACACGGTGATGACGGTGTCGTCGGCGCCGGCGACGGTCAGGCCGAGCCCGCCGGTCGCATTCTCGGTAAAGCCGTCCTGGCCGACATGCGTGACCGACGCATCGACCAGCGGCTTCAGGTAGAAGCCCTCGTCGGCGCCGAGCACGTAGCCGGCATGCAGCTGCCCGGCGATCGTCTGCACGTCGTTGTCGGAGGTGGCGAGCGTGCTGACGCCGGGGAAGGAGATGTTGCGCGTCGTGTCGAACCAGCCCCAGCTTGCCGTCGCGCCGGCGGCGAGGATCAGCCGGCCGGGATTGTACTTCAGCACGCCGCCGACATTGGCGCGCTCGCCGTCGCTTTCGCGCGTTGGCGTCGCCGTAGAGGCGGATCACGTCGTAGCCGGCGGCGAGGCCGAGCCGCCAGTCCTCGCCGAGCGTAAGCTGCGCGCCGCCGGAGACGGAGCCGGTATCCTCCACCGCGCCGATCTGGCTGGAGCTGCCGTCGATCGGTCAGCTCGCGGCCGCGGGCGCGCGCCCACACGCAGGCGCCCTCGCGCAGCACCGCGCCGGTGTCGGCGATCGGGCAGCTCATCATGTCGCCGGCGAAGCGGTCGCTGGCATAGAGCGAGCCCGTGCGCTGCTCGTTGTAGATCTCCGGCGAGAGCTCATCGAGCGCGCCGGTCAGGTCGCCGCCGGTCAGGCCGAACAGCGTGGTGAGCTCCGGCGTCAGCGTGCCGCCGCCGTTGAAGAAGCCGTTCAGCGCATCGACCATGCTCTGCTGGTTGTTGTTGAAGCCGCCGGAGAGGCCGAGCTGCGCGGAGAGCACTAGGTCGACAGTCATGGCGTCCGGGTAGTCGAGCGTCGCCATGAAGCCCGGATGGCAGGTGACATTGGTGAGCCCGGCGAACGTGGCCCGAGCACGCTGTCCGCCGTCAGGATCGTGTAGCGGTTCGCCATGTAGCTGCCCGCCTCGTGTCGTAGGTCGCCTGCACGGTGGCGCCGGTCAGCGTCGCCGTGCCGCCGCGACGTTGGTGCGGTCTGCAGCGGTCGGCGATACCTCCACCGCATAGGTCGAGCCGGACGCAAAGCTGAGGTTGCCGCTGACCGTCATCGTGCCGATGGAGTTGCCGGGCGCCAGCGTGCCGCCGCTGTTAATCGTCGTCGCGGCCACCGTGCCCGTGCCGCCCAGCGTCCCGCCGCTGTTCACCGTCACGCCGCTCGACGAGGACGATCGAACCGTTCACCGACAATGTGCCGGCGTCGATTGTCCAGGCGGCCGTCGCCGTCGCCGGGTTGGTCAGCGTCCACGTGCTGACCCCATTCTTCACCAGGCTTTCGAAGCCCTGATACTGGCTGCCGAGCTTCGAGACGTCGAAGGTGGAGTCCGTCGCGCCGCCGAGGCGAAACGTATCGGCACTGCCGCCCGCGACGACGTTGCCGCTGATGCTGGAGCCGGACTGCAGCTCCAGCACGTTCGTGCCGCCGGTGAAGGTGATGGCATTCGCCTGCACCGGCGTCGTGTCTCCCGACATTCCGCCGCTTATCGTGCCGGAGTTGATGATCGTCAGGTCCGCGCCGGCCACGCCTGCCCCGCCCACGCCGGCAGCTCCGGCTGCGCTGCCGTTTATTCCTGAACCACCGGCCCCGCCATTTCCGCCCGAAATGATTCCGCTGTTCGTAAGCGCGACCGCAGCCGGGTTGGTGAATTGCGCACCGACGCCGCCTTCGCCTCCCCCGCCGCCATCCCCGCCTTTACTGAAAACGTCCTCTCCGCCATCGCCGCCTTTGCCGCCATTTCCACCTTGAATAGTGCCCGTATTGTCGAGATCGTCGGTCAGAATCAGGCCGTTGCCGCCGCCGCCACCGCCACCGCCACCGTGAAGTCCGGGTGATGACCCCACGGCAGCATCGGCGCCGTCGCCGCCATTTCCGCCGGTCGTCGACCCAGTCGTTCCGTTTGCGCCGCCCCCCGCCGCCTCTCGGCGCCGCTATCGAGGCCAGCCGATTTCCGTTGCCTCCATTGGCCACTCGGCGACATGCTGCCGCCCACCCGAAGTTGAGACCAGATCGTAAGCGGCCTGTCCCGTTGCACGGCCCCGTTCCCGCCGGCGCCGCCGCTCGCTCGTTCGTCCGCTTCCCGCCGCGCCGCCGGCAAATGAAGTGGCTCGTCGGCCCGCCGGAGTTGGCCGATGGTGTCATAAGCGCCGCCCGCCCCCGCGGCCGCGAAGCACCGCGCCAGCGGTCGGCACTATTCGCAACCACGGGCCGCAGATCTGTGCAGCCATGCAGCGGCACGACGTGCCGGGCGCCGCGCACGCTCTTGACCCCCCGAACACCCCCACGACACGCCTCCACGCCCGTCTTCGTGCACGCTTGCGCGCCCGCGCCTTGACACGCGAGTCAGCCCCAGGGTTGACTTTCCGGGATTTCGGCAGCGGGACAACGGCGTCCGGCCGCCCAACTGGCAGATTGAGACGCCTGGCCGAAAGATTGAGACGAAATGCAGAGTTTGACGGCCCTTCGTCGGCGATTTATTTAGAGAATTGAAGAGTTTCCGTGCGGGGGCGCCAGTAGAGATGCCCGAAGCGCAGACCAACGCGCAGGGCCTTCCGAGGCTCGCGTTCAGCGTCGCTCCCGGCTCCGCCGAGGGGTTCGAGGCTTGGCGCTGGGCGGTCGCGCCCATGTTCGACTGCGAGATCCCCGACCCGGAGATGCGCAAGACCTACTGGACGGATATCTCGAGCTATCATTTCGGCGGCATGCGGCTCGGCATGGCGGAGGGCTCCGCCTCCATCGTCCGCCGGCACAGCGGCGTCGTCGCCCGCAGCGGGCTCGATGACATCCTGGTGCAGGTCTACCGCTCGTCAAGCTACAGGCTGACCGCCGACGGGGAAGAGACCGCCGTGGAGCCCGGCGACGTGGCGCTCATCGATCTTTCGCGCGAGATGACCATCGAGGCCGATCACGTATCGAACATCACCGCCGTGCTGCCGCGCAGGCTGGTGGAGCCGCTCGTCGCCGATCTCGACGGCATGCACGGCCGGGTGCTGCGCAAGGGAACGCCCTTCTGCACGCTGCTTTCCTCGCACATCCTGGCGCTCGAGCGCGAAGCCGCGTGGATGCACCGCAGCCAGGGCGAAGCTGTTACCCTCGCGACCGCCGCCCTCACCGCCGCCGCCATCGGTGCCTCATCGGAGGGAAGCGGGGCGGCGAAGGCCGGCACGCGGATGGCGCTCCTGCAGATGGCGCGTCGCGAGATCGACCGTCACCTCGCCGACCCGACGCTCGGACCGGAGCTTCTGATGCGGCGGCTCGGCCTTTCCCGCGCCGCGCTCTACCGCTTGTTCGGGCCGCTCGGCGGCGTCAGCCGCTACATCCGCCAGCGCCGTCTCGCGCGCGTCTTCCGTGAGATCGCCAGCCCCGCCCATGCACATGAGCGCATCGGCGCCATCGCCTATCGCTGGGGCTTTGTCGACCTCACGAGCTTCGGCCGCCTCTTCCGCCGCGCCTACGGCATGACCCCGCAGGAGGCGCGCGCCGCCGCCCGCGACGGCGACGGACATGGCGAGACCTCGAACAGCGCCGCCGACGCATTCCAGATGCTCAACCGCTGGGTCTCCGAAGCAGGCTAGCCTTCCCCCGTGGTGCGGGCGGCGGGAATCGAACCCGCATGGCCTTTCGGCCGAGGAATTTTAAGTGTCCTTTTTTTAAAAGGCCTGCATGCCTCGACCGCGACGAGAAGGTCTGCCCGGCCTACGGCAAATGCGTGGACGAGAGCGCTACCTGCTTCGACAGCTACACGTGCGACTTCAATGGTTTCGTGTGCAAATCTACCCTGGATGAGCTAGCTGGCCAATATGCTGAACTCTCGAGGAAGGCCCGAGACCTAGTTTCAAGCTACGACTCGTTTCGCGCTTGTGTCGAGCATGCGGCCACTATTCAAGAGGCGCAGGATTGCCTTTGAATATGCACTGAGGGCGAAGTGCGCAGTGGGTAGACCCCTATGGGTAGGGTGCTCAAAGCTCGAAATTATTCAATGATTTCAGGTTGACTGGCGGAGAGGATGGGATTCGAACCCACGAGACGCTTTTGACGTCTACTCCCTTAGCAGGGGAGCGCCTTCGACCGCTCGGCCACCTCTCCGCCGCCGGAGATGCGGGGTTTCCGCCTTGCGGTCAACCCTGTTGCTGCGAGCCGCGGCCCAAAGGTCGCGTCAATCCTGCTGCGCGAGGTCTCCGAGCGCGGCCTTCAAGGGCGCAAGATGCTTGTCGTAGCGCCGCCAGCGCTCGACCGACGTCCGGTAGATCGGCTGGCGCACCTGTACACGGCTCGCCGTGTAGACGGGACGCTCCGATTCATGAAAGCCGAGACAGGCCGGATCCCAGGGAAGGCCGATGTATTCGATGAGCTTGCGCGCACCTTCCTCCGGCGATGCGGTGAGAGACTCGTAGTCCAACTCGTAGATCTTTCCGGGGAACAGGCTCCGCCAGTAGTCCATCAGCCGCACATATTCGCGGTAGTAGGCCCCGAGCGTCGGCAAGTCGACGATGTAGGGGTGATCTGCAATCTTCAGTCCGACCGTGAAGCACGAGACGCATGTGTCGAGCGGATTGCGACGGCAGTGAATGATCTTCGCATTTGGGAAAAGGAGCCTGATGAGCCCGACATGCCCGAAGTTATGGGGCATCTTGTCGACCACGCGCAGCGCGGTGTGCGAGGTCTCGTCGAGCACGGCGAGATACTTCTCCGCCAACTGCCGTGTCTCCGCCTTCGAGAGGGTTGTCATGCGGCTGGTGGCGGTGTGCTCGTCGGTATGGAAGCCAAGGACTTCGATAGCGAAGCGGCCGATCGTCTTGAGCTCGCCGGCACCCGCCGCGGCTGGGTGGCTGGCGATGATCTGTTCGGTGAGCGTCGTACCCGACCGTGGCATCCCGACGATGAAGACCGGGCGTTCGCTCGGGTGACCATAGTCACGCCGCGCCTCGAAGAAGGCAGGCGTGAAGATCGATCTCCGCACGGCATGCTTCCGCCCGAGCGCGTCGAGACTGTAGTTCACGTCGCCAGGTACTTTTGCTTCGGTGAAATGTTGGAAGGCTGCGTCATAGTCGCCGGAATTCTCTGCGATCTTACCGAGTGCATACCGCAGCGGCATGTATTCGCCAGTCGCGCTTCGGACGAGTACGCTTGCGTATTTTTCCATCTCCGCAGCTTCAGGTGAATCTCTCGTGAGCTTTTCACTGCTCGCAAGACCGGTCAGCGCCCGGAGCTGCATTACCCTGACTCCGAGGAGACTTCGGAAGAGCTTCGCCGCTTCGGCAAAATCCCCAAGCGTCATGCAAAGCTCCGCAAGACTGAGGACGGCAGGCAGATAGCTCGGATGGCGGGCGAGCAAGGCCTCATAGAGTCGCCGTGCGTTCGCCTCTTCCCCGTTCTGTGCCTTCCATTCGGCGTAGAGATGTTGCGCCGTCGGGTTGCCGGGATCGAGCTTCAGCGCCTTGCGGAGGATTGGTTGTGCCGCCTCGGGATCATCCTTCTGCAAGTATGCGTTGGCGAGATCGCAGTAGAAGCCGGGCTCCTTCGGCTGTCCTGCGATCGCCTGCTCGAAGAGACCGATCGCCCCGTCGTGCTCGCCAACCGCCAACGCGATCATCCCGAGAAGGTGCAAAGCGTAGGGGTGTTTCGGCCGGCGGGTAAGGACCGTCTGGGCGCGCATGCGCGCCTGCTCACGCTCGCCTCGCATGCAAAGCTGCCTTCCCTCGTGGAGAAGCCGAGCAATCTCGAGATCTTGCTGGTTGCCCGGCGCGGGCGTGCGTGGCCGAGCCTTGCTTTGGTTCTTCAACAACCGTTCGAGCGACGGGCCGGAACGAGGGGGTTTCGGCATCTGATTGCGCAATGTTGGCAGGCCGGAGCGACGAAAATGCGTAGCAGACCCCCGGTCGAGCGCAACCCCCACAGCTGAGCGCGGCGCGATCCCGGAATCCAGGATGGAAGCGACCCTAGTTGTGGCGCCAGAGCGAGACGCACGGAATCTTCGAACGATCGCAGCGCGCGGCGTATTTGCGCGCGATCTCCGTCACCTCCGCCATCAGCCCGTTCTCAAGCGTGATCGGTTCAAGCCCCATGCGAAGGAAGCGGTCGTTGGTGACGTGGAGCTCATTCTCTTTCGCTTCGTTGCGCGGGTTCGGCAGGTACTGGATCGGGGTACCGGTCATTCCGGACACGAGTTCCGCCAGGTCGCGCACCCGGTGCGTCTCTGTCATCTGATTGAGAATATTCACTCTTTCCCCGCTTTGCGGCGGGTTTTCGATGGCGAGCTCGATACAGCGGCATGTGTCGTGAATGTGGATGAAGGCGCGTGTCTGCCCGCCGGTCCCGTGAACGGTCAGGGGATAGCCGATCGCTGCCTGCATCAGGAAGCGATTCAGCACGGTGCCGTAGTCGCCGTCATAGTCGAAGCGATTGATGAGCCGCTCATCCATCTGCGTTTCCGGGGTCTGCGTTCCCCAGACGATTCCCTGGTGGAGATCGGTGATCTTCACCCCGTCGTTCTTGTTGTAGAAGTGGAAGAAGAGCTGATCCTGAGTCTTCGTCATGTGATAGATCGACCCCGGATTGAACGGGTAGAGAATCTCGTGCTCGATCTTTTCGCCGGTGTCGGTGTTCATGAAGACCTTGAGGTAGCCCTCCGGGATTTTCATGCCGGCCGTGCCGTAGCCATAGACGCCCATCGTGCCGAGGTGGACGAGGTGCACGTCGACCTTTGATTCGACGATCGCGCACAGAACATCGTTGGTGGCGTTCAGGTTGTTGTTGACCGTGTAGCGTTTGTGCCACGAGGACTTCATCGAATAGGGCGCGGCGCGCTGCTCGGCGAAATGCACGATAGCGTCCGGCTGCTCCTCCCTGATCTTGGTGAGGAGGCGATGATAATTCTCGCCGATCGTGAAGCTTTCGAAGCCGATCTCGCGGCCGCTCACCTCTTTCCAGGCCCGCAGACGTTCGGAAAGCGGGCGGATCGGCGTCAGCAATTCGACTTCGAGCTCGACGTCGATCTTTCGACGCGAAAGGTTGTCGACGATGGTGACATCATGACCCCGCGAAGAGAGGTAGAGGCTCGTCGGCCAACCGCAGAAGCCGTCGCCGCCGAGAACAAGGATGCGCGCCATGTGCCTCCAGTCGAAGAACTATTCCACCGTTGCGCGGTTCCTATCGTCCCCGCCGACGGACGCAAGTGCCACGTTTAGAGAACGCTTGCCTCTATTTGATCACTGCGCGAGGTCGCCGAGCGCCGCGCGCAGCGGGCCGAGGTGCTTCTCATAGCGGCGCCAACGCTCGATCGACGTCCGATAGATCGGCCGGCGGACCTGCGAGCGGCTGATCGTGTGGACGGCGCGGCTGTTTGCCTGAAAGTCCAGACAGGCGGGGTCCCATTCGAGGCCGATGAAGTCGATCAGCCGTCGTGATTGTCCTTCCTGATCCGCGACCAGCGCTTCGTAGTCGACATCCAGGATAGGCATCGGGAGGACCTCTCGCCAATAGTCCATCAGCTCTGAATATTCCCTGTAATATTCGCCCAGCGCCTTGAGATCGTAAGAATAGGCGTGGTCCTCATTGAGCGGCGTCAGAAAGCAGGAGACGCAGGTGTCAAGCGGATTGCGGCGGCAATGAATGATCTTTGCCCTTGGAAACAGAATGGCCACGAGTCCAAGAAACTTGAAATTGTGTGGCAGCTTGTCGGTAATACGCTCAGCGCTGTCAGAGAAGCGGCTGAGGATAGATAGGCCTTCGCGGGCCAGCGCAGCAGCCTCCTTGGGTTTCAGCGCGCTAACGCGGCGCCCGAAGCTCTTTTCGTCAGGCGCTCCGAAGCCAAGCGAGACAGCGATGCTCTTGGGCATGCCGATCTCGCCGGCGCCTGCGGCCTTCGGATGGCTGGTGACGATCTGCTCCACAAGCGTGGTACCGGAGCGGGGCATTCCCACAATAAACACAGGCTTTTGCGAGGGATCACCGAAGCCTTTGCGCGCCGCGAAGAATTCCGGGGTAAAGGTAGATCTGTTCAGCCGGAAATGTTCTGCTTCTCTGGAGTCTTGCGACGTCGGCCTGACGAGCTGCTTCACTGACAAATAATACTCGAATGTTTCGTCATATTTGCCGATGTCGTTGCAGATTTTTGCTGCGGCGCGGGCGAGCTTGATCGCCTCAGTCGCGCCCAGCTCCGGCCGGTCGAGCTGCGCCCGAATTTCGGCAAGCTCGGGCGGTTCCTCCCGGAATTCTTCGACAATTCGCCAGCCCGGCCAGCGCATGAGCCGTGTTGATGCCGAGATCGATGGCCTTGCGATAGACAGCCCGCGCCTTGTCCTGCTCGCCGACCTGAATGAGGAAGTCTGCATACGAGATCAGCGCCGAGGGATTTATCGGGTCGCGCGCGACCAAATCCTCAAACCTCTGCCTTGCATCGTCCTCTCGACCGAGCATGGCACTGCAGCGCGCGGCCTTGGTCAGGATCTCCGGATCATGCGGAGTGAGCTTCTGCACTTGGCGCAGTTGGCGCTCCGCAGCGGCCGGTTCGTTGTTCAGGATCAGCGCTTCCGCGTAGTTTCCTCGCAGCGCCGGGTCGGCCGGCTTGCGAGACAGCGCCCGCTTCAGCATCTGGATGGCAGCGTGGATCTGACCGGCTTCGATCGCGATAAGCGCCATCAGGTGCAGGGCGTCAGGCTGGTTCGGATCGCGGTCGAGGATCGCCTGATAGCATTCGTGCGCCTGCCAAAACTGCCCGGCCTTATGCAGCGCGATGCCTCGCTGAAGTAGTTGCGCAATCTCGCTCGGGGCTATCGCGCTGCGGTGTGCATTTCGACCGCGCGATGCTGCAACCGTGCGCGCAGAAAACGCCTTTGAACTCAGATGCTTATCGGAAAATCGCACAGCTGCTATCCCCGGTCGCGCGACAGAAATGGCTGGTTTGGAGCGAACCTAACAGAGAGGTCGTTCGGTGCAAGGCGGGTCCGATTCGAGTAAATCGGGGCTTCAGAAGAGAGCAGGCAAATCCCGTGCTCGCGAAGGGTTCCGCGGCGCGGCTGCTGGGCGGAAGTATGGGCCGGTCAATCCCCGCGTTTTGCATCGGAGCCACAATTCGTGGCCCGCACCTCGTGAATTTGCTCGGGCATTGGGTCCGACAAGTCCTTTAGGGGTTCACGACCTGATAAGAATCCCCAGTCGCGCGCCGGAAACCCGCGGTTTTCGTGGCAATTCTGCAACATGAAGTGGGGAAAGCTTGCCGGTGCGAAGCATCGCTGTTGCCTCGGCGACGCGGATGGATAGTGTCATCGCAGGCAGCCGATCGGCGGCCGCTGTCTTTGGGCAGCACAAGGGGCGGGGGGCCCCGAATCGGGTGGCATCAGCCAGATCGAAAGCGGATACCCCGGCTCAAGCAACTTGGACTGGAGGTCTAATATGAAACTCAAGAGCCTTCTCTTCGGCTCCGCGGCGGTCATCGCCGCCGGCACCGGGGCGCAGGCCGCCGACCTTCCGACCGTCGAGCCGGTCGAATATGTGCGGATCTGCGATGCCTTCGGGACGGGCTTCTACTACATTCCCGGGACGGACACCTGCCTGAGGATTTCGGGCTACGTTCGGGTTGAGTCGCAATATGTTGGTGGCAACGACAATCTTCGCTACCTCCTGGACGCTCCGAATGGCGGTGCCGAGTTCAACCACTGGAACAGCTACGCGCGCGGCCACATCAGCCTCGACGCTCGCACGCAGGCTTCGATCGGTCTGATCCGGGCATACTTCGCGATTCAGGCGTCGAACAACCGCGTCGACACCGGCGATTCGAACAACGCGACCGCGTCCCTCGACACGGCGTTCATCCAGATCAGCAACGATTGGGGCACCTACACCGCAGGCCGGACCGGGTCGTTCTTCGACTTCTGGGGCTCGTATGGCTACGGGACGAAGGTTCTGATCGACGACAACACGCAGGGCAGCACCAACCTGTTCGGTGTGACCTTCGCGGGCGGGAACGGGTTCTCCTTCACGATCGCGGCGGAAGACGCGATGTCGAACGGCCGGCAGGGATACTCCCACATTTGACGATTATGAGGGGCAGAATTCACCGGACGGCGTCGCCAATATCCGCGTCGATCAGGGCTGGGGCGGCGCGCAGATCATGGCGGCCGTGCATCCGATCCATGACACCAACGGCTTCTCGGATTCGGGTGGCACGCAAAGCACAACCCTTGGTTGGGCGGTCGGTGCGGGCTTGACCCTCGGCATTCCGGGTGGCTGGGAGTTTAGTGGCCAAGGCGGTTATGCCGACGGTGCTCTCGGGTACATCACCCGCGATCCTGGCATCGGTGGGGCGAGGGTGTAATGCCACCGCTGTCTTTGGCTGCCAGTCGTCGGTCGGCGGCGGTCATCGGCGCGAGTTTGCACGCGTGGAGACTTCGTGGGGCCGAATTCCAGGCAGCACGACGAAGGCGTGGAACGTTCGCGCCGGCATCCAGGGCCCGCTGATCAGCCCCGACCTGACGGTCTGGCTCGAAGGCTCGTTCACCCATATCAATGCGCCGCCGGTTGGCGTCTTGGGATATCCTCGACTATAACTTCTGGGCGGCGCAGGCTGGTGCGGCCTACACCCTTGCACCGGGTCTGACGACGGGTCCGGAATTCGCCTGGGAGCATGAGAACTGGCGGACTCTTCCGATCGACAACAGCGTCTTCGGCTTCATGTGGCGGACGCAGCGGAACTTCTGATCTCCGTCCCGCACCTAAGAATTGGAAAGCCCGGCTTCGGCCGGGCTTTCTTTTTGCGTGATGCTTCCTACGCGCCTTTCGCTGTGCGCGAGGACTCCGCGTCGCAGCGTCCTGCGAAGGCGCGTATCCGCTCCAAAGTCGCTTCATCGCGTAGCAGCGGGGCGTGCCCCTGCCGCTCCACCGTCAGCGATTCGAGGCGCGGGTGGCGATCGGCCATCGCCGCCAGGGTCTGCGGGCTCAAGATGTCGGAGAGCGCCCCGCGGATCGCAAGCACGGGCACGCGCGCGAGCGACATGAACTGCGGCCAGAGAACCGGGATCCTCTCGGTCAGATCGATATCGACGACGGCCTTTCGGAGATTGGGATCGAAAAGGGCCGTGAACCCGCCGCTCGTCTCGCCATAATAAGCGGCCGTCAGCTCGGGCCATTCGCTCGCAGGTATGGCAGGGAACTGCGCTTCGCTCGCCGCGCGAACCTCCGCCACCGCGGCGTCCCAAGTCTCGACCGCGCGCTTCTTGACGGACAGATAACCCTTTATCCGCGCCAGGCCTCGGCCCTCGATCACCGGGCCGATGTCGTTCAGCGCGACGCCCGCAATCAACCCCGGGCGCAGCGCCCCCAAGAGCATCGCGAGAATCCCGCCGCGCGAAGTCCCGACCAGGATCGCCTGTTCCACGCCGAATGCCGCAGCGGCGGCGAGAACGTCCTGCGCCTCGGTGATCGGCTTATAGTTTCGCCAGTTCGGATCGTCGTCGGAGAGGCCGCGGCCGCGATAGTCCACAGCGATGACGGGACGCGGCTCGATCGGATGCCCGGCGAAGAAACGGCCTAGCGCGATGAAATCGCGCGAATTCCGCGAAAGGCCGGGAAGGCAGAGGAGGGGGAGCCGGCTTCGGTCCGAGCAGTCGAAGAAGCGCAGCGCGAGCGAAAGCCCGTCCTGCGAGCGAAAGCGCGCGATACGCCCCTCAGCATTCTCCGCAGGAGCCTCGGCTCCGTTGGGACCTGCATCGCCGCCCTGTTGCGGCTCAACCCTGCGGGCCGCCACGTACAAGGTCCTGCGTCAACGAGAGCGGGTGGCCAATTCGCGACCGGTAAAGCTGCAAGTTCTCCATCACCTTCTGCACATAGTCGCGCGTCTCGTCGAACGGGATGCGCTCGATCCAGTCGATCGGGTCCACTTCACCGCCGCGCGGATCCCCGTAGTCGCGCACCCATTGCAGCGCGCGTCCGGGGCCGGCGTTGTAGCCGACGAACGTCAGCACGTAGGAGCGGTTGAGGCCGCCGAGGAGTTCGCCCAGATGATGCGCCCCGAGCGTGGCGTTGTAGAGCGGGTCGGTGGTCAGTCGCTGCACCGAGAAGGGGATGCTGGCGTTGCGCGCCGTCGCGCGCGCGGTGGACGGCATGAGCTGCATCAGGCCGCGCGCCCCGGCTTGGCTGACAGCCATGTGGTTGAACGCGCTTTCCTGGCGGACGACGGCGTAAACAAGCGCCCGGTCGACCGCTTCGGGCGTGCGGAGGTCAACGGGGACGCCGAAGAAAAGGGCCGGCAAGCACGCAACCTTGAGGCCGCGCTCCTCCGCTTCCGCAGCCGCTCCGCTCCCGGCCTCCGGCCGGCCGATCCGGCGCGCGAGCGTCGTCAGGAGCGCGACTTCGCCCGGAGTGTCGACGGTCTCGCCGAGCGCGGCAAGGAACGGGGTCGCCATGTCGGAGTGGCCGGCGGCCGCGAGAAGACGCACGACCTTCACCAACTCGCGATTTGCGAAGCGGATGCGGTCGAGCGCCGACGGCCGCGGCATGCGTTCCAGCCCGGTCGTGGTGATGCCGAGCTTCTCGCGCGCAAGCTGGCCGTAGAAGGTGCCCCCGAAGCGCGCAGCCTCAACGTAGTCGAGATGCGCTGCCGCGGGTCGTTGCTGCGCCTCGTGGGTGCGCCCGAGCCAATAAGAAGCGCGCGACTGCGTGCGCGGCAGCGTTGCGAGTGTGTGGAGCTCGCGGAAATGCGGCTCGGCTCGGTTCGGGTCGTGGAGGAACCTGAGCGCGATCCAACCGGCATGGAACGCAGCTTCGACGCGATTGCCTTCGCCGTCCGGGCGGGCTTCGGCGACGACGCGGTAGGCGAGCTCCGGCGTGCCGCTATCGAGCAGCTCGCGCGCGAGGTCGCGACGCTCGTCCCACCAGATGTCGCCGTCGCCTGAAAGATCGAGATCGGTCCGCGCCTCAAGCAGAAAGCGTGCTGCCTCAATCGGTTGACCGGAGCGATACAGCTGGTGCATGCGCGCGAAGACATAGAGCGGATCGCCAAGGAACTTTGACGCCACCGCGTCGAGAAGGTGCGCGGCATCCTTCTTGCGGCTGAGGACGGCGATGACGGCCGCGGCAAGGTCCGCATAGCCTGGGCCGAGGAGTTCCGCTTGCGCCGCGGCGTCGCTGGAGCGCTCCCGCAGGACCAGCCTGCGGAAACGATAGACGTGGTCCTCGTGCGTCAGCATTGCGCCGAAGCGCGCGAGCATCGTCGCCGACTGTCCGGGCGCCAGCGACCAGTTGCGCCAGAGGTCGCGCACGATCGGCTCCGCCTCCTCGTTACGGCCGGCGTCGCGAAGGGCGGCCGCAAGCGCGAGCCGGCCGCCGACCGTCAGCGGCTCGACCAGGTGATAGAAGGCGAGCACCGGCTCGCCGCTTGGGCCGAGCGCATGAAACGCCTGCTCGGCGCGAAGCTGCAGGCGCTCAGGCTCGGGCCAGCCGGGATGCGTCTTGAGGACGTGGATGATCTCCGGCGCCGACATGCCGGAATCGGACTGGCGCGCGATCAGCCAGTCGACAAGCGCCGGCACCATGGGATTTTCGTGCGTCGCCGCCAGTTGCCGTGCCTCGGCGTAGGCCCCGTCATTGACCGCATCGAGCGCGGCGCGGAGGGCGAAATCAGGAGCGAAACCATAGAATTGCGTCGCAAGCAGCCGCGCGGCGTCGGCGGTGCTGAGTTCCGGGCGCGGGCGGGGCAGGGGAGCGCTGTTGTCGGCAGGCTCCGCCGCGCTCGCTCCCTCCGTCGACGAATCCGCCGCTTCCGGTGTTTGCGCCGCGTCGGTTGTATCGGCCGCATTGGCGGCGTCGGGCGCCGGAGCCTCGGTCGTATCCGCAGGAGAAGCCTCAGCCGCGCCGGCGGGGGAAGTCTCGCCAGTGTCTACCGGCGGCGTCTCGGCGGCAGCCGCAGGCGGAGCCTCGGCCGCGTCGGTGGCGGGAGTATCGGCGGCGCCAGCCGGCGAAGTCTCTGCCGCACCTGTAGTTTCCGCCGGCGCCGGCTCCGGGTTCTCAGCGGCGGTCGGATCGGGAGAGGCCGCCTGCTCCGCGCCGGGTCGAGGTCGCGGGAGCGGCGCGGCGGACGGGTCAGCGGCTGCTGCAGTCGTCGCACCCTCCGGCGTTGGCACCTCTTTCGCGGCGGGAGGCTCAGCCTGCGCGGGACGCGGGCGCGGCAAGCGCGAAGTTTCCCCCGATGCGGGCGGGGCCAAGTACAACAGGACGAGCGCCGCCGCCGCGAAGGCGGCGGAAAGACGAACCTGACCGACTCTGCGGGACGCGATCACAGCGGAATCAAGAGCACCCTGGCGTGACCTTAACATGGCAGGGAATCCGCGCTTTCTCCAGCGTTCGGCCAGGGAGAGCCGCTTGCCCTTGCCGCGCGCCGTCACTATCGTCGCCTGCGCGAAAGGACGCGAGACAGCCATGTTTACCGGATCGATCCCCGCGCTGGTGACCCCCATGCGCAATGGCTCCATCGACGAGGACGCGTTCCGCGATTTCGTCGAATGGCAGATCGCCGAGGGATCGCACGGCCTGGTCCCGGTCGGGACCACCGGCGAATCCCCGACGCTGACGCATGAGGAGCACCGCCGCGTCGTCGAGATTTGCGTCGAGGTTGCGGCGAAGCGCGTGCCCGTCATCGCCGGCGCCGGCTCCAACTCCACCAAGGAGGCGATCGACCTCGCCCAGCATGCCGAGCAGGCCGGTGCAGACGCCGTCCTCGTGGTCACGCCCTACTACAACAAGCCGAACCAGCGCGGCCTTTACGCGCATTTCCGCGCGGTTGCCGAGGCGATCGGCATCCCGCTCATCATCTACAACATTCCACCGCGCTCGGTCATCGACATGAGCCCGAAGACGATGGGCAAGCTCTTCCGCGACTGTGAGAACGTCGTCGGCGTCAAGGACGCGACCGCCAACCTCGCGCGCGCCAGCCTCCAGCGCCACCGGATGGGTCCCGATTTCATCCAATTGTCGGGCGAGGACGCGACAGCGCTTGGCTTCATGGCGCATGGGGGGCACGGCTGCATCTCGGTCACCGCCAACGTCGCGCCGAAGCTCTGCTCGGAATTCCAGACGGCCTGTCTCGCCGGCGACTTCAAGACCGCGCTCAGATATCAGGACCGGCTGATGCCGCTCCACCGTGCGCTCTTCCTCGACCCGAGCCCGGCACCGGCGAAGTTCGCCCTTTCGCTGCTCGCCAAGATGCAGCCGGACGTGCGCTCACCCATCGTCTCGGTCGGTTCCGACACGCGCGAGGAAGTCGAGTTCGCGCTGCGCTATGCCGGCCTTTTGAACTGAGGCGATGGCGAAGAAGAAGGACGAGCCCGGCCGCAAGACGATCGCCGTAAACCGCAAGGCCCGCTTCAACTATCAGATCGGCGAGACCTTCGAGGCCGGCATCCAGCTTGCCGGCACGGAGGTGAAGAGCCTCAGGGCCAACAAGGCGACGATTGCGGAATCCTACGTCAGCCCGGAGCGCGGCGAGGTCTGGCTCGTCAACGCGACGATCCCCGAATATCTGCAGGCAAACCGTTTCAATCACGAGCCGCGCCGGCCGCGGAAGCTGCTCCTGCACAAGCGGCAGATCGCAAAGCTCATGGGCGGCGTCGATCGCGAGGGCATGACGATCGTGCCGCTCAAGCTTTATTTCAACGACCGCGGCAAGGCGAAGGTCGAGATCGCGCTCGCGCAGGGCAAGAAGCTGCACGACAAGCGAGAGGCGGAGAAGAAACGCGACTGGCAGCGCGAAAAAGGGAGGCTTCTCAGGGAGAAGGGGTAGAGGGGCGTCCTACCCGCTTCCGACCATCGCACGGAGGCGAGCCAGATCGACGTGGCGGGTGTCGAGGTCCGGCCGCGGAGCCGCAGTGCGGTAGTCGCGCAATATCTCAAGCGAGCGCACCAAAACCGGAAGAGGCGGGCCGCTCGCCGTGATCCCCTGAAGGTGCGCTTCGTCGAGCTTGCACGCGGGGTCGACGATGAAGCGGGAGACGAGCCTGTCGTGATGCTGTTCCGCGGTCTGCGCGAAGAGGTCGCACACTTCGAGGAAGAGGCGCGCATTCCGCTGGAACCAATCTGCCCCGGAGTGCTCGGGGGCGAGAAGCAGCAGCTCGTCGAGCAGGCTCCGGTGCGTCATGCACTCGCGAAGCCGCGCCTGGTCCGACGGCAGCATGAAGAGCATCTTGTCGACGAGAAGACCCGCGTAATAGGTGTCGCTCGCGCGGCAGAGCCCGAGCAGAAGGTCGATCTCGTTGATGCCGGAAAAGTCGCCCGCGTTGGCGCCGCGGTAGACCTGCCGGCCGACGTGATAGGGTTTGTAGTAGGGCCGCACGCAATAGAAGAAGCGGTCGACGTCGAGATCGGCGAAGAGCCGATCATTTGCGCGGATGACGTCGTTCAGCCCGTCCTTCGCTGCCTCGAAGAGAACGTCGGCCACCGGGCTTGATACGCCGAGCGGCACGATGCGGGCGAGCGCGTCGGCGGTGCGCTGAAATCCGAGAATGCCGCGGGTGTTCTCGTCGATGAAGAGGAATTCGTCGGCGAGCGAAGTGAAGCTCTTGCGGATGCCCGCGACAGCGAGATTGTGGGTGGCGAGATGTGCGGTGGCGAAGCGCGGGGCCATGCCGATCGACGCCCCGACATGGAGCGCCAGCGACGAGGCTTCGGCGAAGGGCGAGCGCTGGTCGCGGTCGGGGTTGGTGAGTTCGTGGCGGCGGAGCGCGCCCATATAGAGCCCCACGTTGCCGAGCACGCCGAAAGCGCTCTCGAAGCCTTCGCCCGTGTTCCCCTCATGCCAGAGATCGACGACGAGCCGGTGCCCTTCGTCGCGGAGCCGCGCCTTGATCGTGTCGCCGACGCCTTCGACGTTCGCCCGGTCGGCCTGTGCGAAATAGAGCTCCTCAAGCTCCGTGTTCATCGCGACGAAGGCGGTGCGGATCCAGTCGTCGAAGGCTTCAGCATGGTTGCTCATGGCGCAGGCCTTGCCGGTTCGGCGCCGCGATCACGCTCAAGATCGGCGCGAACCTCAGCGAACACTGCCTCGAACATCTCGGTGGTCAAGACGCCGGTGTTCGTGTTGAGCCGCGAGCAGTGGTAGCTGTCGTGGAGGCGGAGCCTTCCGACGTCGTGCGCCGCGCCGTGGGCGAAAGGAAAGAGCGAGGGCCGCTCGCCAAGCGCGCGCAGCGTCGTGTCGTGCGCGATGCGGCCGAGCGCGACGATCGCGCGGAGCCTCCGGCATGCCGCAATCCTCGCTGCGAGGAAACGCCGGCAGGTGGTGATCTCCGCCGTGTTCGGCTTGTTCTCCGGCGGCACGCAGGCGACGGCGTTGGCGATCGCGCAATCGACGAGCGCGAGGCCGTCCGCCGGATCGGCCCGATAAGTGCCGTGCGCAAAGCCGAATTTCGTGAGCGTCGCGTAGAGCAGATCGCCGGCGTAATCGCCGGTGAACGGACGGCCGGTGCGGTTGGCGCCGCGAAGTCCCGGCGCAAGCCCAACGATGAGGAGCTGCGGATCGCGTGCGCCGAAAGCGGGGACCGGCGCGTTGTGCCAGCTCGGTTCGCGCTCGCGCCAGAGGTTGCGGTAGGCGACGAGGCGCGGGCAGAGCGGGCAATCGCGGGGCGGATTGCCGGCCGCAGCCGGGCGTCACGGGAGTCTCTTCGCTGTCCGAGTCACTGAGGCACCTCACTAGAGCCGTCATCCTCGGGCGCGCGTAGCGCGACCCGAGGACCCAGGCGTGGCGCTCTCCTGCTGGGTGACGCCGCAGATGAAAGGACGCACCGATCTCCGGAGGCTGACTACAGGGAGGCGCCCTAGATCTCTTCGAACTCGTCCTCTTCCTCGCTCTCCTCGTCCGCAGGGCGTACAAAGCGCTGCGGGCGCGTGGCGGGGTCGCGGCCGACCGTGTCGGCGAGCGTCGAAAGCTCAAGGAAATGATCTGCCTGGCGGCGCAGGTCGTCGGCGATCATCGGCGGCTGTGTGCGCAGCGTCGAGGCGACGGTGACCTTTTTGCCCTTGCGCTGCAACGCCTCCACCAGGCAGCGGAAATCTCCGTCGCCGGAGAAGAGGACGAAATGGTCGATATGCTCGGCCATCTCCATGGCATCGACGGCGAGCTCGATATCCATGTTGCCCTTCACCTTGCGGCGCCCTTGCGCGTCGGTGAACTCCTTCAGCGGCTTGGTGACGACCCGGTAGCCGTTGTAGTCGAGCCAGTCGATCAACGGGCGCAGCGAAGAGTATTCCTGGTCCTCCGCGAGCGCCGTGTAGTAAATGGCGCGAACGAGGTAGCCCTTTTGCCGAAAATCGGCGAGCAGGCGGCGATAGTCGATGTCGAAGCCGAGAGAGCGGGAAGCGGAATAGAGGTTGGCGCCGTCGATCAGGACGGCGATCTTTTCGCGCGGATCGAACATAGGGGACTCCGGCAATGGCAATTCTTAATATCGGGAGCGTCAAACACTTGCCCGATAGAGAATAGAGCGTTGGCGCGCAAGCGGAATCCGCAGACTTCGCTTCAGACTTGAAAAAGCCGCGGTTCCCCCTTAATCAGGCGCGAATTCCCCCAAGACCGGAGACCCGTCCATGGCGCGCATTACCGTCGAGGACTGCGTAGACAAGGTTCAAAACCGCTTTCAGCTGGTGCTGCTCTCGGCGCACCGAGCCCGGATGATCTCGAACGGGTCGCCGCTGACGGTCGATCGTGAGAACGACAAGAATCCCGTCGTGGCGCTGCGCGAAATCGCCGAGGAGACCGTTTCGCCGGAGGATCTGAACGAGGACCTCATCCACTCGCTGCAGAAATACGTCGAGGTTGACGAGCCGGAGCCGGCTCCGACCCCGATCGAGGCGGATGCGCCGGAAGAGGAGTCCGAGCTCACCTTCGACCGCATGTCGGAGGAGGAGCTTCTGCGCGGCCTGGAGAGCATCGATCCGCCGGAACGCCGCGACGACTGAGCCGGGAATTCGTTTCCAAGCGCCGCCCCCTCGGGCGGCGTTTTGCTTTTTGACCAAGGTTTTCGCTCTGCTGCGGCATCGCGCGTACGTTCATCGGGATGCAATAGTCGCCGCATTACCTATATTGTTGATCTGGGAGGCACTTTTTCGCTTCCCGCGGGACAGCCGGCGATGATGCGCCAGTACGAGCTCGTCGAACGGGTGGCGGCGTACAACCCCCAGGTCGACGAGGAGCTCTTAAACCGTGCCTACGTCTACGCCATGCAGAAGCATGGCTCGCAGACGCGCGCCTCCGGCGATCCCTATTTCTCCCATCCGCTCGAGGTCGCCGCGATCCTGACCGACCTCCGACTCGACGATTCCTCTATCGCGACCGCGCTTCTCCACGACACGATCGAGGACACGGGCGCCACCCGCGACGAGATCAACCAGCTCTTCGGCCCGGCGATCGGCAAGCTGGTCGAGGGGGTGACCAAGCTGCAGCGGCTCGAGCTTGTGACGCGCGAGGCGCAGCAGGCGGAGAACCTCAGGAAGCTGCTGCTCGCCGTCGCCGAGGATATCCGCGTTCTCCTGGTGAAGCTCGCCGACCGCCTGCACAACATGCGCACCATCGAGCACATGCCGGAGGAGAAGCGCGGGCGAATCGCCGAGGAGACGATGGAGATCTATGCGCCGCTCGCCGGGCGCATGGGGATGCAGGGGATGCGCGATGAGCTTGAGGACCTCTCATTCCGTGTCCTCAATGCCGAGGCCTATCAGGCGATCAGCACCAAGCTCAATGCGCTCAGGGAGAAGAGCGGCCCGCTGGTGGACATCATCCGCGAGGATCTGACGCAGCGGCTCGCCAAGCACGGCATCAAGGCGGAGATCGTGAGCCGCCTGAAGACGCCCTATTCGATCTTCTCGAAGATGCAGCGCAAGGCGATCGGCTTCGAGCAGCTTTCCGACGTGTTCGGCTTCCGCGTCTTCGTCGACAAGGAGGAGGATTGCTACCGCGCGCTCGGCGTCGTCCATACCGCCTGGCCGATGGTCCCTGGCCGCTTCAAGGATTACATTTCGACCCCGAAGCAGAACGAGTACCGTTCGCTCCACACCACGATCATCGGTCCGCGCCGGCAGCGCGTGGAGCTGCAGATCAGGACGCGCGAGATGGACCGGATCGCCGAATATGGCATCGCCGCGCACCCGCTCTACAAGGACGGCATTGGCAACGACCGCGACCGCCTCGCCGCCGAGAGCCGCGCCTATGCCTGGCTCAGGCAGACGGTCGAGCAGATCGCCCAGGGCGACGCGCCGGAGGAGTTCCTCGAGCACACCAAGCTGGAGCTCTTTCAGGACCAGGTGTTCTGCTTCACCCCGAAGGGCCGGCTGATCGCGCTGCCGCGCGGCGCGACGCCGATCGATTTCGCCTACGCCGTCCACACCGACATCGGCGACACCTGCATCGGCGCGAAGGTGAACGGGCAGCTGTCGCCGCTCGGGCAGCCGCTTGAGAACGGCGACGAGGTGGAGATCGTGCGCTCCTCGGTGCAGCGGCCGCCGGCCGCCTGGGAAGCGATCGTGGTCACCGGCAAGGCGCGCGCTGCCATCCGCCGCGCGAGCCGCACGCAGGCCCGCCGGCAATATGCGGCGCTCGGCCGCCACACGCTCGAGCGGCGCTTCGAAGTCGCAGGAAAGCCGTTCGACCCTGCGGCGCTATCGACCGCCGCGACGCGGCTCAGCATGCCGGATGTCGACGATCTTCTCGCCGCCGTCGGGCGAGGTCAGCTTTCGCCTGAAACGGTCCTGCACGAGGTGCATCCCGACTACCGCGACGAGCGCGTCACCTCCGCCGACGGCAAGGGCGAGGAGGGGTGGACCTCCTCCGGCCGCACCAGCCTGAAATTCCGGCTTCCCGCGGGCGATTCCGGCGAGGAGCGCGGCATCCCGATCCGCGGGTTCGGCGCCGACATTCCGGTGCGCTTCGCGCCGAACGGCGGCGCGGTCCCGGGCGACCGCATCGTCGGCATCCTGACGCCGGGCGAGGGGCTGACCATCTATCCGATCCATTCGCCCGAGCTCAGCAAATACGACGACGAGCCGGAGCGCTGGGTGGACGTGCGCTGGGACATTTCGGAGAATTCGACCGAGCGGTTTCCGGCGCGCATCCACGTTTCGGCGCTGAACGAGCCGGGCACGCTTGCCGCTGTCGCCGACGTCATCGGCTCGTCGGACGGAAACATCGACAACCTCAAGATGCTGGTCAGGGGCCGCGACTTCACGGAGATCGAAATCGACCTCGAAGTGTGGAATTTGAAGCATCTGAACCGGATCGTAACGGGTCTGCGCGAGAAACGAGTTGTCAGTCACGCGGAACGCGTCAACGGGTAATCGCCTGCCTGAGGCGATGTCCGTGGCTTGTCCGCGCATCGAGGATTTGGGATGCTGTTCAGGCGCCGGCAGGAGCAGGGATTTGCGGAGCGACTGAGGCTTTGGCTTTGGCCGCGCAGGAGCTGGCGCCGCTCCGCGCTCTACTACCTGAAGCGCATATTGCGGCTCTCCGGCACGCCCTACGCCATCGCGATGGGCGCGGCGGTCGGTGTCTTCGCGTCCTTCACGCCGTTCGTCGGTTTTCACCTGATGATCACGTTCGTGATCACCTGGCTCGTCGGCGCCAACCTGATCGCCGGCGCGCTTGCCACCTCGATTGGCAACCCGCTGACCTTCCCGGTCATCTGGGCGACGACGTACCAGATCGGCTCTCTGATCCTCAGGGGCGTGAGCAGGCTGCCGCCCACGCGCCTCGAGCACGAGATGATGCACAGGCCGCTCGCCGAAATCGGGCCGCTGATCGAGCCGATGATCGTGGGCTCGATACCGGTCGGCCTGATTTTCGGCGGCATCACCTATCTTATTGCCTATAAAGCGGTTTCGGCCTATCAGCACGCGCGCCGCCGGCGGCTTGAAGATCGCCGCAACGGCGATACCGGAGCGGCGGCGATGATTGGGGGCGAGTCTTGATGCGTCGCACCGGGCTGCGTCTCGGCGTCAACATCGATCACGTGGCGACGGTCAGGAACGCGCGCGGCGGCGACCAACCCGATCCCGTCCGCGCCGCCATGATCGCCGAGCGGGCGGGCGCCGACGGCATCACCGCGCATCTTCGCGAGGATCGCCGCCACATCACCGATGCCGACATCAGCCGACTGATGGGCGAACTGACTCTGCCACTCAATCTGGAGATGGCGGCGACCGACGAGATGCTCGACATCGCGCTGAGACACGGACCGCATGCCGCGTGCATCGTGCCGGAGCGGCGCGAGGAGCGCACGACCGAAGGCGGTCTCGACGCGGCCGGCGGTCACAATCACTTGCAGCGCTTCGTCTCCAAGCTCGGCGATCAGAACATCCGCGTGTCGCTTTTCATCGAGCCGGACACGCGCCAGCTCGACGCGGCGAAGCTCCTCGGCGCGCCGGTCGTCGAGCTCCACGCCGGCGCCTATTGCGAGGCTGCGATCGCCGGCGACAAGGCGGCGGCGGAGCGCCATCTGAGGCGGCTGCGCGACGCCGCGCGTTATGGCGGCGGGCTCGGTCTTGAGGTGCATGCCGGCCACGGCCTGACCTATGAGACGGTCGGGCCGGTCGCCGCCATCCCGGAGCTCGCGGAGCTCAACATCGGGCATTTCCTGATCGGCGAGGCGATCTTCGTCGGGCTCGAGCAGAGCGTCAGGCGCATGCGCGCCTTGATGGACGAAGCGCGGCTCCCGGCGAACGCCGCGGCGTCATGATCGTCGGGATCGGCAGCGACCTGATCGACATCAGGCGCGTCGAGAAGACCCTCGAACGCTACGGCGAGCGGTTCATCGGCCGCGTCTTCACCGACGTGGAGCGGCGGAAATCGGAGGGGCGGCGGATGCGCGCCGCCTCCTACGCCAAGCGCTTTGCCGCCAAGGAGGCTTGCGCCAAGGCGCTCGGCACCGGGCTTCATCTCGGCGTCTACTGGCGCGACATGGGGGTGGTCAATCTTCGCTCGGGCAAGCCGACGATGGCGCTGACGGGCGGCGCGGCAGAACGACTCAGCGCCCTGATTCCCGAGGGGATGTCGCCGGTGATCCATGTCACGATCACGGACGATTTCCCGCTCGCCCAGGCTTTCGTGGTCATCGAGGCGGTGCCGGCCGGCGGACCTGGCGCCGCAAAGGTGCCGTAAAGGGCGGGCAGTTCGCGCTCCGCGGCAATTGCGGCGGCGACAACGGGCCGCTAAACCCCTAATCAGATCATCAGGATGGAGCCATGAGCGTGGCAGAGCGAAGCGCCGGCGAGAAAGCCAAACAGCAAGGCGGCGTATGGGAGACGATCAAGGTCGTCGTCGAAGCGCTTCTGATCGCGCTCGTCTTCCGAACCTTCCTCTACCACCCGTTCAACATTCCGTCAGGCTCGATGGAGCCGACGCTTCTGATCGGCGACTATCTGTTCGTCTCGAAGTTCAGCTACGGCTACAGCCGCTACTCCTTCCCGGTCGACCTCTCCTTCATCCACGGCCGCATCTGGGAGGGCAGCGGACCGAAGCGCGGCGACATTGCCGTGTTCCGTCCGCCGCGTGAGCCCGGCACCGACTACATCAAGCGCGTGATCGGGCTCCCCGGCGATCGCATCCAGGTCAGGGACGGCGTTCTCTACATCAACGACGAGGCGGTGAAGCGCGAGGCGGCCGGCAATTGGGAGGGCGAGGACCGCTTCGGCACGTCAACTGCGATCAAGGAATATCGCGAGACGCTGCCGAACGGCGTCAGCTACATCACGCTCGACATGACGGAGAACGGGCCGGGCGACAACACGCGCGTCTTCGAGGTGCCGCCGGGGCACTATTTCATGATGGGCGACAACCGCGACAACTCGCAGGACAGCCGCTTCCTCGACGGGCCGGTCGGCTTCGTGCCGGCAGAGAACCTCGTCGGCCGCGCCGAGATCATCTTCTTCTCGGTTAACGGCGCGCCGGCCTGGGAGTTCTGGAAGTGGCCGTGGTCGGTCCGACCGAACCGCATCTTCGAGCTTCTATGAAGACGAGCGAACGCTCGCATCTTGAAGAGAAGCTCGGACACCATTTCGCCAACCCCAAGCTCCTGGACCGCGCTCTGACGCATGCGAGCGCGGTCGCGGGGCCTGCGCGCCGGCAACCGGAGACCTATCAGCGGCTGGAGTTCCTGGGCGACCGTGTGCTCGGCCTCGTCATCGCCGACGCGTTGATCGAGCGCTTTCCCGAAGCGCCGGAGGGCGAGCTCTCGCGCCGCCTGGCGCGGCTCGTGAGCCGCGAGACCTGCACCGAGGTGGCGGAGGCGATGGGGCTGGCGGAGCACCTCAAGATGGGCGGCGGCGTCCGCAAGGGCGGCGCCGCGGCGACGCCGAGCGTGCTTGCCGACGTCTGCGAGGCGGTGATCGCGGCGGTCTATCGCGACGGCGGGCTCGAGCCGCGCGAGCGCTGGTCGAGCGCTACTGGGGTCCGCGCATCGAGTCGGCACGCGGGCCGCTCCGCGATGCCAAGACGGAGCTGCAGGAATGGGCGCACAAGCGCGGCTTCGACAGCCGGCCTACGTCGAGACGCTTCGGACCGGCCCCGACCACCGGCCGGAATTCGAGATCGAGGTCACGGTCGGCGGGGTGGCGCCGGCAAGGGCGAAGGGCGGCTCGAAGCGCGAAGCGGAGCACGAAGCGGCGGCGAGCCTGCTTCGCCGCGAGGGCGTGTGGAAGGCGTGAGCGAGACACCGACCCGCGCTGGCTTTGTCGCGCTGATCGGCGCGCCGAATGCGGGGAAATCGACGCTTCTGAACGCCGCGGTCGGCGCAAAACTCTCAATCGTCACGCACAAGGTGCAGACGACGCGCGCGCTGATCCGCGGCATCGTGATCCACGATCACGCGCAGATCGTCTTCGTCGACACGCCCGGCATTTTCGCTCCGAAGCGCAGGCTCGATCGCGCCATGGTGACAACCGCATGGGGCGGCGCGGCGGACGCCGACGTGCTCGCCCTCCTGATCGACGCGAAGCAGGGGATCACCGACGAGGACCGCGCGATCCTCGAAAAGCTCGCCGGTTTTCCGGCAAAGCGCGAGCGGCTGCTCATCCTGAACAAGGTCGATCTGGTGAAGCGCGACACGCTGCTTGCGCTTGCCAAGGAGGCGAACGAGGCGGGACGTTTCGCGCGCACCTTCATGATCTCGGCGCTGACCGGCGACGGTGTTTCCGATCTTCTCGACTATCTCGCGGCGGCGATGCCGGAGGGGCCGTTCCTCTATCCGGAAGACCAGATGACCGACCTGCCGCTGCGCTTCCTCGCAGCGGAGATCACGCGCGAGAAGCTGACGCTCCGGCTCCATGACGAGCTGCCCTACCGCGTCGACGGTCGAAACGGAAAAGTGGACCGAGACGAAGAAGGGCGTGCGCATCGACCAGACGATCTACGTGGAGCGCGACAGGCCAGCGGAAGATCGTGCTCGGCAAAGGCGGCGAGACGATCAAGGCGATCTCGATGGCGGCGCGCGAGGAGATATCGAAGCTGATCGAGAAGCCCGTGCACCTCTTCCTCTTCGTGAAGGTGCGCGAGAACTGGAGCGACGACCCGGAGCGCTACCGGGAGATGGGGGTGGAGTTTCCGCGGTAGAATTGGACCCTAACTTGCGCGCCGTTGAGCCAGTCGATATCATGATATCAATTGGAGAGTTCGATGGCCCAGCTCATTGTGCGCAATCTCGACGACGACGTGAAGGCGAAGCTGCAGCGGCGTGCCAAGCGGCATGGCCACAGCACCGAGGAGGAGGTGCGCGACATCCTGCGCAATGCGGTGAAGGAAGAGACTGGTACGCAGCCCGGTCTCGGATCGCGGATGGCGGCACTCTTCAAGGACATCGGCCTCGCGACGGGAGGAAATTCCGGAGCAGCGGGGCTATCCGGCCAGTCCAATCGACTTCGATCAAGTGATCATCCTCGACACGAATGTGATTTCGGACGTCATGCATGGACCGGCCCGATCCGGCCGTGACGCGATTGGCTCGATCGCAGCCTTCCCGATCAGTCGGTATGGACGACGTCGATCACCGTCTACGAAATCCGCTCATCGGTCTGGAAATCATGAGCGACGGGGCGTCGCCGAAGCGGAGCTCGAAGGCCGCTCTTCGAGATGCTGATCGAGGGCGATCTTGGACGACCGCGTCGCTGCCGTTCGACGCGGATGCGGCAGAAGTGGCCTCCAGTATCGTCGCGGCGAGCAACGCCGCCGTGCCGGCCGGCCGATGGAAATACGTGACGTCCAGATTGCGGGCATTGCGCCGGCGCGCAAAGGCAACGCTCGCCACGCGAAATATCGCGGCACTTCGTGGCGATCGGCCTCACGCTCGTCGATCCGTGGTCGCGTAGGAGTATCGCTGTCGAAGCTGCCGCTCGCAGCCGCTGTCTGCTCCATCGCCTCCCGCACCTCCGCCAGTATCTCATATGACCTGACCCGCGCCTTGTGATCGTAGATCGCGGCGGCGACGATGAGCTCGTCGGCTTGCGTCTCGGCGATGAAGCGCTTCGAGCTCCGCGCCGCACCGTCTCCGGCCCGCCGACGAAGGAGCAGGCGAGCATGCGCGAGGCCTGCGCCTTCTCCGGCGGCGTCCAGTAGGTCTCGATGTCGTCGATCGGCGGCTGCAGGCGGCCGCGCGTGCCGCGCATCATGTTGGTGAAGGCCTGCTGCGCGGAGGTGAAGAGGCGGCGCGCCTCGGCGTCCGTGTCGGCGGCGATGACGTTGCAGGCGACCATCGCGTAGGGCTCGTCGAGCTGCTGCCGAGGGCCGGAACGTCTCGCGATAGATCTGAAGCGCCGGCATCAGCGCATCGGGCGCGAAGTGCGAGGCGAAGGCGTAGGGCAGGCCGAGCATCGCCGCGAGCTGCGCGCCGAAGAGGCTGGAGCCGAGAATCCAGAGCGGCACGTTCGGTGCCGGCGCCGGGCACCGCGCGCACCACCTGGCCCGGCTGCACCGGCCCGAGCAGCGCCTGCAGCTCCAGCACGTCCTGCGGAAAGCTCTCCGCCGCCATCGGGTCGCGGCGCAGAGCGCGCGAGCGTAGTCTGGTCGGTGCCGGGCGCGCGGCCGAGGCCGAGGTCGATGCGGTCGGGATAGAGCGTCGGCGAGCGTGCCGAACTGCTCGGCGATGACCAGCGGCGAATGGTTCGGCAGCATGATGCCGCCGGCGCCGACGCGGATCGTCTCCGTGCCGCCGGCGACGTAGCCGATCGCGACCGAGGTCGCGGCGCTCGCGATGCCCGACCATGTTGTGGTGCTCGGCGAGCCAGAAGCGGCGATAGCCGAGCGCTTCGGCGTGGCGCGCGAGGTCGAGCGAATTGTTGAGCGCATCGGCGGGCGTTGCGCCTTCGACGACATGCGCGAGATCGAGGATGGAGAACGGGATCATCGGAGGCCTGATCGCTTTGACGGGCGAGCTGGCAGTGGCATCCTGCAATTGGAGCCGGGCGACGCCGCACCGCAAGCGCCGCCGCGCCGCGCGCCCTTCACCAGCCGCAAAAACATGATAGGCCAGCCCGCATGGAATGGTCGGAGGAAGGCATCGTCGTCGGCGTGCGGCGCCACGGCGAGACGGACGTGATCCTCGAGGTGCTGACCGCCGGGCACGGGCGGCATCTCGGGCTGGTCAAGGGCGGGCGCTCGCGGCGGCTCCGGCCGGTCCTGCAGCCGGGAAACACGCTGTCGCTCACCTGGCGGGCGCGGCTCCACGAGCATCTCGGCAATTTCCGCGCCGAGCCGGTGACGGAGCGGAGCGCCGAGCCTGATGGCGTCGCCGGTCGGCGCCTTCGGCCTGGCGCTTGCCGGCGCGCATCTGCGGCTCCTGCCGGAGCGCGACCCGCATCCGCGGCTCTTACGAGGCGCTTTTCGTGATGCTCGACCGACTCGACGCGCCGGCGCTCGCGGCGGAGATGATGGTGCGCTTCGAGCTTCTGCTTCTCGACGAGCTCGGCTTCGGGCTCGACCTTGAGAGCTGTGCCGCGACCGGCGCGCGTGAGGACCTCGTCTTCGTGTCGCCGAAGAGCGGGCGCGCGGTCAGCCGTGACGGCCGGCGAGCCCTATCGCGACCGGCTCCTGCCGCTGCCGGCGTTTCTTGCTCGGCCGTCCGCCGGGGAGGCGGAGCAGGCGAGGCTGGAGGAGGCGTTTCTCCTCACCGGCTACTTCCTGGAACGGCATGTCTTCGATGTGCGAGGCGAAGGGCTGCCGGAGGTGAGGCTGAATTTTCTCAGGGCCGTATCGCGTGCCGCTGAAGCGGTCGCGTAAGTAACAATCGGAGCGACAACAGGAGGAGAGGACGATGAAGCTCACCTGGTTCGGACATTCCGCGTTCCGCGTCGAGTTCGGGGATTGCCGCGTCATGATCGACCCGTTCCTGACCGGCAACCCCTCGTTCAAGGGCGATCCGAAGAAGGCGTGGGACGGCGCGACGCATGTGCTCCTGACGCACGGCCACAGCGACCACCTGGCGACACCGCCGACATCTGCAAGGCGACCGGCGCGCAGCTCGTGGCGAATTTCGAGGTCTTGCGTTCCTGGCGGGGCAGGGCGTGGAGAACACCAATCCCGGCAACCACGGCGGCACGGTCGACTGCGGCGGCTTCACCACCTCGTTCGTCCTCGCGTTCCACTCCTCGTCGGTGCAGCGGACGGGCAGATCGTCTATCTCGGCAATCCGGCGCGGGCTGGTGGTCAAGGCGCCGGGCGAGCCGGTGCTCCTCCACATGGGCGACACGGAGATCTTCTCCGACATGGCGCTCATCAACGAGATCCATCAGCCCGAGATCGGCATCGTGCCGATCGGCGACCGCTTCACCATGGGCGCGAAGACGGCGGCGATGGCCTGCCGGCGCTTCTACAAGTTCAAGACGATCGTGCCCTGCCACTACGGCACGTTCCCGATCATCGACCAGACGGCGGACAAGTTCATCGCCGAGATGGGCGCCGGACGGCAAGAAGGTGCTGGTGCCGGAGAAGGGGCAGGCCGTCGAGCTTTAGCACGACGCGGACCCGTTGGTCGGGTCTGGCCGGCAAGCTTCCGGCGGTCGCGGAGCAAGAATCGGAATGACCGTTCGGCGCGCAGGTGATAGTTGAGGCGACTAGGCCAAACACAGAAGCTCGCGCATGCTTACGCTATACGACTATCTTCCCTCGCAGAATGGCTGGAAAGTTCGCGTGCTGCTCGGGCTTCTCGGCCTTCCGTTCCGCACCAAGCCCGTGGCGATCTTCGCCGACGAAAGTCGAACCGAGGCTTTCCTGAAGCTCAATCCCGCGGGCGCCATCCCCGTGCTGGAGCTCGAAGATGGCCGCGCGCTCGCGGAATCGAATGCGATCCTCACCTATCTCGGCGAAGGAACGCGCTTCCTGCCCGACGACCGCTTTGCGCGCGCCAAGGTGATGCAGTGGCTCTTCTTCGAGCAATACTATGTCGAGCCGGTCATCGGCTCGCTGCGGTTCTGGACGTTGACGGGACGCCTGCGCGCAACGCCGCCTTGGTCGAGGGAAGCGCGAGACCGGTGGGCGCGCGCTTGCAGCCTTGCAGCGAAACTGGCGGCGATGCCGTTTCTCGCCGGCGACGCTTCACCATCGCGGACATCGCCGTCTATGCCTACTGCACCGGGCCGAAGATTGCGGTTTCGCGCTCTCCGCCTATCCCGCGGTGGAGGCCTGGGTCGATCGGGTCGCGGCGGAGATCGGGCCAGGCTACCCGGTCCATCCCTACGGCGACGAAGCGCGGGCGGCTTAATAGAGCGCGCGGCAGGGTTGAACCGCCGGCGGGCGCGATCTATAGGCCGGCGACCATCCGACGGGAGGGCCACCCATGAAACTGCGCATCGCGTGTCTTGCCGCCTCGCTGCTTTTCGTTCACCCGGCGGCCGCGGAGGATGCTTTCCTCAGCGGCGTCTATTCGACGGCTGATGGCTGTGCCGCGCTGAAGGCCAAGAAGCAGAAGAGCGGCGACTTCCTCTTCGTGAGCGCGACCGGGCTCGAGGGCGCCGATCTCAAGTGCGAATTCGTTCAGGTCTATCCGCGAAAGTCGTCGCCCGGCTGGACGGCGATCTCGTTCTGCGAGGATTCCGACTCCTCCTACCCGGCACTCTTCTCCATCCTGCCGCTCGGCAAGACCTCGCTGCATCTCGGCACGCTCGACGCGGCAGCCGCCGGGGACGATGATACGGCTACGACGGCGGCGGCCGACGACGATGACGACGGCCTCGACGACGATTACCAGCTCTGCGACGCGAAATAGTCTCGTTCGGGTCTCGGCGCGGCGTCACTGAACCCCGGTGATGTCCGCCCAATGCCCGTCGGCGCGGGAGATGGTGCCCGCCTCGTCGCCGAGGAATACCTGCTGCGCCGCCGAGGAGCTGTTGAGATAGAGCTTGCCGTCGACGATCTTCCAGTAGTCGGGCTGCGTCGGCACGAGCTCGCCGAAGCTCATGCCTGTGGTGCAGAAACCGCCGATAGGCGGGGGCGTATTTCTCCGGATCGGCGAGAAAGGTGTCGCGGTTCGCGGCGCTCGCGAACTTCCACTTCGCGCCCTGATACTCGGCCGTGAATTCGTCGCTGCCTGCGACCGGCTTGCCCTCGGTGTGATAGGCGACCGCGTCGGCCCCCCCGATCGCGTAGCCGTCGCGGGTGAAGATTCCGGGATCCTCGGCGAAAGCCGGAAACGCCGAGAAGGCGACGAGAAGGATGGCAGCGAGAATTCGGGCGATCATGGGGTCCTCCGCGTTGGCGGTGCTGCGGGGCGCCGCGAACGTCGTGCGAGTGGAGCCGGGCGACCGGCTCACCGTCCAATCAATTGCCGCCGAGAAAGCCGTGAGGAGCTCCCCCAAAGCTCCCCGGGAGGGGCGCCGGCGTCCCTCTCGAATACCGGTTCGCACGCCGCGCCGTCATGCTCTATAGCGTTCGGCGCAAAGGGGAATTCGATGTCCGTCGATAGAGACATTGTGAAGCGGGTGGCGCATCTGGCGCGCATCAAGGTGAGCGACGAGGAGGCGGAGGCGCTGCGCGGCGAGCTGAATGCCATCCTCGGCTTTGTGGAGCAGCTGAACGAGGTCGATGTCACGGGCGTCGAGCCGATGACCTCCGTGATCCCGATGCCGATGAAGAAGCGCGAGGACCGCGTCACCGACGGCGGCAAGGCCGACGACATCGTCGCCAACGCGCCGCTGACCGAGAGCCACTATTTCCTCGTGCCGAAGGTCGTGGAGTAGCGGATGCCGCCTCACCATCGCCATGGAGAGCCCGCTGCAGGACGACGTGCGGGCGCTGATCGCGGAACTGAACGCCGTGCTGCTTTCGCTGACGCCGCCGGAACACTGCTACCACATGACGGTCGAACAGATGGCGGGCCCGAGACGACCGTCTTCGTCGTCGCGCGAGGACGGGCGCGCCGTCGCCTGTGGTGCGCTCCGCCGGCATGCCGGGCGGCATCGGCGAAGTGAAGCGGATGTACACGCGCGCCGAGCATCAGGGGCGGGGCATTGGAGGCATGATCGTCGCTGAGATCGAGGCTCTGGCGCACCGCGAGGGTATCGCGCACGCTGGTGCTTGAAACGGACGACCGGCATCCGGCCGCGTGGCGCGTCTACGAGCGCGCCGGCTTCACGCGTACCGGGCCGGTGCTCGATTATCCCGACAGCGGCTATTCGATCTTCTACGCGAAGCAACTCGACGCCGCGGAACGCGCCGCATGAGCGAGCTCACCGCGCTCACCATCGCGCAAATCCGCGCGGGGCTGGCGAAGCCGCGAATTCTCCGCGCTCGAGCTGACCGACGCGTATCTGAAGGCGATCGAGGCGGCCAATTCGTTTCTGAACGCGTACATCGTCGTGACGGCGGAGAAGGCGCGCGCCATGGCGATCGCCGCCGACGTCAGGATCGGGCGCGGCGAATCGCGCGCGCTCGAAGGCGTGCCGCTCGGCATCAAGGACCTCTTCTGCACGCGCGGCGTCCACAGCCAGGCCGGGAGCCACATCCTCGACGGCTTCAAGCCGACCTACGAGTCGACCGTCACGCAGAACCTTTGGGACGACGGCGCCGTCATGCTCGGCAAGCTCAACATGGACGAGTTTGCCATGGGCTCGTCGAACGAGACCTCCTACTACGGCCCGGTCGTCAACCCGTGGCGGAAGCGCGGCGGCAACGCCGATCTCGTGCCCGGCGGCTCCTCCGGCGGCTCGGCTTCCGCCGTCTCGGCGATGCTTTGCGCCGGCGCGACCGCGACCGACACCGGCGGCTCGATCCGCCAGCCGGCCGCCTTCACCGGGACCGTCGGCATCAAGCCGACCTACGGCCGCTGCTCGCGCTGGGGCATCGTCGCCTTCGCCTCCTCGCTCGACCAGGCCGGGCCGATCGCGCGAACCGTCCGCGACGCGGCGATCCTGCTGAAGTCGATGGCCTCGGCCGACCCGAAGGACACGACGTCGGCGGACATGCCGGTGCCCGATTACGAGGCGTCGGTCGGCGAGAGCGTCAAAGGCATGAAGATCGGCGTGCCGAAGGAATACCGCATGGACGGCATGCCGGCGGAGATCGAGACGCTCTGGCAGAAGGGCATCGAATGGTATCGCGCGGCCGGCGCGGAGATCGTCGACATCTCGCTGAAGCACACCAAATACGCGCTTCCCGCCTATTACATCGTGGCGCCGGCGGAGGCCTCGTCGAACCTCGCGCGCTATGACGGCGTGCGCTACGGGCTCCGCGTCGACGGCGACGACATCATCGACATGTACGAGAAGACGCGCGCCGCCGGCTTCGGGCGCGAGGTGAAGCGGCGCGTGCTGATCGGCACCTACGTGCTCTCCGCCGGCTATTACGACGCCTATTACGTCCGCGCGCAGAAGGTCCGCACGCTGATCAAGCGCGACTTTGAGGAAGTCTTCGCCGCCGGCATCGATGCAGTCCTGGCTCCGGCGACGCCGTCGTCCGCTTTCGGCATCGGCGAGAAGGCCGGGGGCGATCCCGTCGAGATGTACCTGAACGACGTCTTCTGCGTGACCGCGAACATGGCGGGCGTGCCTGCGATCACAGTTCCGGCCGGGCAGGATTCGTCAGGCCTGCCGATTGCGCTGCAGCTGATTGGCCGGCCGTTCGACGAGGCGACGCTCTTCCGCGCCGGGCAGGTGATCGAGGACGCGGCGGGTCATTTCTCTCCGCAAAGGTGGTGGTAGGAGGCCGGCGATGACAGGTGGGCCGCTCGAAGCGCTGAAGCTTGCCGCAGCAGGCGATTGGGACGGCGCGCATGGAATCGTGCAGGACGATCCGTCGCCCGAGGCCGCGTGGGTGCACGCGCATCTGCATCGCGTCGAAGGCGATCTCGGCAACGCCGGCTACTGGTATCGCCGCGCGGGAAGACCCGTCGCGACCGGCGACTTCGCCGCGGAGCGGCGCGCGATCGAGGCGGCGCTCGGAGGCGCGGAGTCCTGAGGGCGAGAGGGGCTGCGTTTCACCGGAACTGTCGTCGGGACTTAATGCTCCGTTAACGACGTTGTCCCATGGTTGCTACCTGCGGTTTTGGGCGCGGCGCATGTCGCGTGACCGCATGCGCAAAGCGCGGCAACGCGCGCGCGGGCTGGAGGACATCATGGAACATGTGCGGCCGATCGCCGAGCGCGTTTTGCGCTACGTTTTCTACAGGTGGCTGAAAAAAGCGGAGAAGTTCCACTTTGTCTGACCGCCGCATCCGTCGCCCCTGCACTGGAGCGATGCAAGTTAATCGGATCGTAACCATAAGCGGCGAAGCTTAGGCACAATCCGCTGTCGGCTTAACGCTCCCGATGCGGCCCACGCGCTAGTTCCTCCGGAAAGCAATTCTTTCGGGGGCGATGATGCGCAAGAGAAACGGTGAACTCATGCGCCAGCTTGCAGCTGCGATTTTTCTTTCGGCCTTGGCGATCGCCGCGATGGTCGGAGCGATCGGCCCGACGCACGCCGCCGATCTGCCGGGCATGTACGATGGCGGCCGCGTCTCGGCATGCGGCAAGCCGTACGAGGATGTGGTCCTCTTCGACAAGTACGGTCAGCCGACGGCGCCGGCGCGGACGCCTTATTTCACCTGCATCACCGGGACGGTTCTCATCCCCGGCGACATCCCCCCGCCGCCGGAATATTGCTGCCACTGACGCGGCGCAAAACGCACGTTCCAGGCCGGGCCGATGCCCGGCCTTTTCTTTTTCCGGTCCAACGGCTTGCGGCTGCCGCCGTGACGCACTAACCGAAGGCGCGTGCGAACCCGCTGACGCCAAATGCCCTTCGAAGAGACCCGCAACACCAATCCGAAGAACCTGATCCACGGCGCGACCGGCGACTGGGAGATCATCGTCGGCATGGAAGTGCATGCGCAGGTCGCCTCGGAAGCGAAGCTCTTTTCCGGCGCTGCGACGGCGTTCGGCGCCGATGCGAACGCGCAGGTCAGTCTCGTCGACGCGGCGATGCCCGGCATGCTTCCTGTCCTCAACGAGGAGTGCGTGCGCCAGGCGATCCGCACCGGGCTCGGCCTCAAGGCCAAGATCAACCACCGCTCGGTCTTCGCGCGGAAGAACTACTTCTATCCGGACCTGCCGCAGGGCTATCAGATCTCGCAATACGACCAGCCGATCGTCGGGGAGGGGACCGTGGTCGTCGAGGTCCCCGACGCGAACGGCGGCATCGAGGAGGTCCGCATCGGGATCGAGCGCGTGCACCTTGAGCAGGACGCCGGCAAGCTCCTGCACGACCGGCATGCCACGATGAGCCATGTGGATTTGAACCGCTCCGGCGTGGCGCTGATGGAGATCGTGTCGAAGCCGGACATCCGCTCGTCGGACGAGGCGCGTGCGTTCCTGACGAAGCTCCGTTCGATCCTGCGCTATCTCGGCACGTCCGACGCCGACATGGAGAAGGGCAACCTTCGCGCCGACGTCAACGTCTCGGTCAGGCGGCCGGGCGACAAGCTCGGCACCCGCTGCGAGATCAAGAATGTGAACTCGATCCGCTTCGCGGCGCAGGCGATCGAGCACGAGGCGCGGCGGCAGATGGCGATCCTCGAGGATGGCGGATCGATCGAACAGGAGACGCGGCTCTTCGACTCGGACCGCGGCGAGACGCGCTCGATGCGCAGCAAGGAAGAGGCGCACGACTATCGCTATTTCCCCGATCCGGATCTTCTGCCGCTCGAGTTCGACGATGCCTATGTCGCGGCGCTCGAACACGGCCTGCCGGAGCTTCCCGACGCCAAGCGCGCGCGCTTCATGGCGGACTATCGAGCTCTCGGCCTATGACGCCGACGTGCTGGTGGCCGACCGCGAAATCGCCAACTTCTTCGACGGCGTGGCGCACGGCCGCGACGGCAAGCAGGCCGCGAACTGGGTCATCAACGAGCTCCTGGGCGCCTTGAACAAGGCTGGTAAGAGCATCGAATCGTCGCCCGTTTCCGCTCACCAGCTCGGCGAGCTCTTGGACCTGCAGAAGGACGGCGTGATCTCCGGCAAGATCGCCAAGGACGTTTTCGAGATCATGCTCGCCGAAGGCGGCGATGCGCGGACGATCGTCGAAGCGCGCGGGCTGAAGCAGGTGACTGATACGGGCGCGATCGAGAAGGTCGTCGACGCGGTCATCGCCGAAAATCCCGACAAGGTGAGCCAAGCGAAGGCGAAGCCGGCGATGCTCGGCTGGTTCGTCGGGCAGGTGATGAAAGCGAGCCAGGGCAAGGCCAACCCGCAGGCGGTCAACGCACTTTTGAAGGCGAAGCTCGGGATCGAGTGAAACCGAACGCTTGCCGGGGCCGTATCAGGCTTTATCCTCACCGATATGCGTGAAGGGAGGCCCGGAATGCGGATCCTTCTCGTTCTTTTTGTTGTGCTCGGTCTTTCCGGTCCGGCCGCCGCCTTCAGCGACGCCGACCGCGCCGCAATCCAGTCCACGATCGAGCGGCAGCTCCAGGCGTTTCTCGCCGACGACGGCGTCACGGCCTATTCCTTCGCCGCGCCGAGCATCAAGGCGATCTTCCCGACCGTGGATTCGTTCATGGAGATGGTCCGGCAGGGCTACCAGCCGGTCTATCGCCCGCGCTCCTATTCCTTCGGCGAGCTGAAGGACGAGCCCGGCGATCTCCAACAGACGGTCGATATCGTCGATTCCGACGGCGTGTTCTGGACTGCGGTTTACACGCTGCAGCAGCAGCCGGACGGGAGCTGGAAGATCACCGGCTGCACCCTGGTGAAGAAGCCCGGCGAGGTCGCCTGAGCCCGGCGCGCCGCGCGCTCGGAAGCAAGTGGTGCGAAATGCGCCCGCCGCCGTTGCGGGCGGCGCGGCATTTGCCTAACAGCAGCACATGACCGAGCCCGCCGCGGCATCCCATCCCGCCATCCTCATCGTCGATTTTGGCAGCCAGGTGACGCAGCTCATCGCGCGGCGCGTGCGCGAGGCGGGCGCCTATTGCGAGATCGTGCCCTTCGACAAGGCGTCCGCGGCCTTCGCCGCGACTGCGGCCGAAGGGCGTGATCCTCTCCGGCGGCCCCGGCTCGGTGCCTGAGGGCGGGAGCCCGCGCGCGCCGCAGGAGGTCTTCGAAGCCGGCATCCCCGTGCTCGGCATCTGCTACGGGCAGATGACGATGGCGGCGCAGCTCGGCGGGCAGGTCGAGGGCGGCGCACCATCGCGAATTCGGCCGCGCACTCCTCGACGTGAAGCGTCCTCGACTCTCTTCGAGGGCTCTGGGCGCCGGGGGACAAGCACACGGTCTGGATGAGCCACGGCGACCGCATCACGCGGCTGCCGCCGGGCTTCAAGGTGAAGGCCACGTCGGCGAATGCGCCCTTCGCGCTGATCGAGGACGAGAAGCGCCGTTTCTATGGGCTGATGTTCCATCCGGAGGTCGTGCATACGCCGGACGGCGCGCAGCTCATCGCCAACTTCGTGCCGCAAGGTCGCCGGGCTCCCCGGCGACTGGACCATGGCGCAGTTCAAGGACGAGGCTATCGCAGCGCATCCGCGCCGACGTCGGACGGGGCAGGGTGATCTGCGGGCTCTCCGGCGGCGTCGATTCCGCCGTCGCGGCAGTGCTGATCCACGAGGCGATCGGCGACCAGCTCACCTGCATCTTCGTCGACCACGGGCTGATGCGGTTGAACGAGGCGGAGGAGGTCGTCTCGCTCTTCCGCGGCCACTACAACATCCCGCTCGTCCATGTGGACGCTTCGGAGACGTTTCTTTCCGCGCTCGACGGCGTTGCGGACCCGGAGACGAAGCGCAAGACCATCGGCCGGCTCTTCGTGGAGACCTTCGAGGCGGAGGCGAAAAAGCTCGGCGGCGCCGATTTCCTGGCGCAGGGCACGCTCTATCCCGACGTGATCGAGTCGGTCTCCTTCTCCGGCGGACCGTCGGTCACCATCAAGTCGCACCACAATGTCGGCGGGCTGCCGGAGCGCATGGACATGAAGCTCGTCGAGCCGCTCCGCATGCTGTTCAAGGACGAAGTGCGCGCGCTTGGCCGCGAGCTCGGTCTGCCGGAGACGTTCGTCGGCCGGCATCCGTTTCCCGGTCCCGGGCTTGCCATCCGCGTGCCCGGCGCGGTGACGCGCGAGAAGCTCGACATCTTGAGCAAGGCCGACGCCATCTATCTCGACGAGATCAGAACGCCGGGCTCTACGACGCCATCTGGCAGGCCTTCGCCGTGCTGCTGCCGGTGCAGAGCGTCGGCGTGATGGGCGACTACCGCACCTACGATATCGTCTGCGCGCTCCGCGCCGTCACCTCCGTCGACGGCATGACGGCGGACTTCTTCCACTTCGACATGGATTTCCTCGGCCGCGCGGCGACGCGCATCATCAACGAGGTCAAGCGGCATCAACCGCGTCGTCTACGACGTGACCTCAAAGCCGCCCGGCACGATCGAGTGGGAGT
>CAVZVB010000012.1:0-77878 GCA_963778625.1 uncultured Alphaproteobacteria bacterium | reverse complement strand
AGAGAGAGAGCAGATAGGTCGGGACGCCTCCGGACAGAAGCATGACAATCGTCAACAACGTCGGCGAGGACTTCATGAGCAGCCGGACTGTGAATACTGAGACGGGCGTCTTCTTGCGCTCGCCCGGACGCGCCACCCGTTCGGCGCCGCGGCCATTGGCGAAAGCAAAATGGGGGATTGGCTCAAGGTCATCTGAAGCCGATCGCCCCGGCAGTCTCCCCTGCAAATTGAGAGGCCTGTCCATAGACCGGGCTGGGGTCTTCCGAATCCAATTGAGGGGCGCGGTCAGCTGTTGGGCATAGGCCGTCGGCGTTTTGTAGCCAAGCGACGAGTGCGGCCTTGCCGTGTTGTAGTCGGCGGCCCAGGTGCCGATGAGCTGCCGGGCCTGGTCGTGATCGAGGAAGAGCGTCTCGTTGAGAAGCTCGTCGCGCATCCGGCCGTTGAAGCTCTCGACGAAGCCGTTCTGCATTGGCTTGCCGGGCGCGATGTAGTGCCAGTCGACCTGATGATCCGTCACTGGCGGTTCGAAGACGACCGGCCGTCCCGAATCGGATGCGACCGCCCAACACTTTTGCCCGTTTCTGATCGGGGATCCCGGTCACTCCACATAGTGGCACCGCGGCGCCGCGCGACGTCGGCGACATGCAGGTATATCGGTGGGCGGGTAGTGACCATGCAATATCCACTACATAGACAGGTGGATGTCGGCCAGATCCCGACCGATCTTTGCGAAGATGTTCTGCAGCTCCGTATTGTCGGGCGCGTGATAGTAAAGGGTCACGCCGTCGACCACGGATGCGCAGTTCTGCATCAGCGTCTTTGCGCTCGACGGAATGTTTCCGAAGGTGATGGTGTAGACGCGGATGTCGTCTTCCTTGGTGCTGGTGCCGTTGGTCTTCACGTTCGCGCACAGCGCGGCGGTCTTTGCGTTCAAATTGGACTCAGCTGTGTTGGCGTCGTTCGAACCCAGATGATGGTTCCCGCTCGCGTCGGTCGTGTTGACGTAGTTGTACGCGCTGAAGATCGAGTTGTTGGGGTTGCTGACGCCCGTGACGGAGTTCTCGCCGTCCGTCAGAAGCACGAGCGCTTTCAGCGTCCTGTTGTAATAGGAGCTCGAGGGACCAACCCCTTCGGTGAACGGCTCGGTCGGCGAAAGCACATGCCAGCCCCAGACGAGGCCGGACGGGATGTAGGTGCCCATCGCCGGATACGCGATGAGATTGGTGATCGCCGTCTGTACGGCGGTCTTGCTGTTCGTAAGCGGCACGATCGGCCGGGGGCAGCCATAGTTCGGACCGTTCTCGAACGGGAACGACGTGTCGGGTGCCCCACTCTGGAACTGGATGTTGTTCGTGTTGTTCGACGGGTAATATTTGGTGAAGCTCTTCTGTGCGCCGACGGGATCCTGTTGCGCCCCCCAGCCGCCCCAGCCGCCCCAGCCGCCGCCCCCAGTCGTGAACGTACCCTTGTCGTTCAGGTAGTTGTTTTGGAAGCCGTAACCGCCGTCATTGTTGCTGTCAGGTTCGTCAGGCCAGAAGAACGGCACGTAGAGCGTGTCCGGCGTAGCGGACGTCGGCGTCGTGTCGAGAATGTCGTAGGGAGACGCGCGCATTTCCACGCAACCCTCCCACTTCACGTTCGAGTTTCTGGCGTGCAGTTTGTCGAAAAGCCATTTGTGGCCGATGTATTTGCAGTTCCAGCCGGTCGTGCAGGAAGCCCCGGTGCTTGTGTCGCGCATGTCGAGATTCACACCGGTCCAATCGGCCTTGCCCGTATCGTTCCAGTCGATCCACGACGGAACGTTGTTGGACGAGTAGCCGGTGTTGACCGTGCCCTCAAACGGGACGACGGCAATCTTGACCAGATCCGGATCCGGGCTCGTCCCCGTCATCAGAATGTTGATCAGCGTGGTAGCCGCGGTCTTGAGGCCGGCGATGCGGCTCGAAGAGTTCGGACTGCTCCAATTGCCTGTGCAGGAGCTCGACACGACGGTGCCGCAGTTCATCGATCCGGTGTTGTCGAGCACGAGCGCCAGCTCGACACGCTTTGAGGCGTTCACGACCTCTGCAACGATGTCGGCAGTCAACGTCCCAATTCCGCTTCCCCCCGTGATCAACTTCCCAAATCCCAGAAAGATCGTCTTCATGTTGCCGATGGCGGTTACGTGGAAGCCGTTGGTGATCTTGGTGACGTTCACGCTCGATACCGTGAACGCGCTATCGGCGACATTGAACGCGTTGACGTAGTCGGTGACGAAGGTTGTCGCCTGCGCCGCGGTGAAGTTGTCGTGCTCCTTGGCGAGGGCGAGCGCCGCCGCATCAACGGCGTTGGCAAGCACGGCTTTGTGCCGGGCGTAGCGCGCGAAATCGACGGCGCCGCCCATGAGAAGCAGAAGGGGAATCATCATGAATGCAAAAAGCACGGCCACATTGCCGCGCTCCTTGAGCTGCAGCCAGCGCGAGACTCTATTGCGAAAAGGGAGCATAGGTCTCAGATCGGGGCAAATTGGGCTTTTGCAATCTGTTTCTGATCTCTCGGTGAAGTGGTCGCTAACAACGTTCGTCCAATCAGCAGTGGCGTGAGGACGAAAATCGCAGAGCGCGAAACCGCTGATTAGTCGAGAGGTCTCCAGCCGAAGCGCCGATGCTCGGCACGAGCTGGCGAGTCGCACTTCCGTATCAAGTGGGCTGTCCGCCTTAACGCCAAGAGCCGAGAAGCCGCAGCCTCATTGCGGATGCGTCGTGAACCGTAGCGGTAGGCAGGCGCTTCGTGATTCCGCCGGATGGCGAATTGCAGAACTATTCCGGGACGGGCGCCTCAAGAACATCTTTACGATGTATGTGCGGTTCATCGTGCAGGATGACGTTCAGCAACGAGCTGTGGACTTCCAAAGTGTCGTTGTAGTCGATTAAGCCCAGTTTCCGAAACTTGTTCAAGAAATGGTTCACGCGAGACCGCGTCGTTCCGATCATAGTTGCAAGCGTTTCCTGGCTGATTTTGGGAACGATTGGCTCTGGCCTGCCTTCCTTGCCAAAATTCGCCAACAACAAAAGTGCTCGTGCCAAGCGTTTCTCACTCGAATTGAAAAGTTGATCGACCAGGTCCTCCTCCACACGGGCGGTTCGCTCCAGGAGATGCGCAATGAACATCTCGGAGAACTTCGGTTCGTCACGGAGAACGCGGATCATGGCTTGTTTCTCGACACGCATGACCGTGCATTCGGTCATTGCTGTGGCCGTTGCCATGCGAGCCGGCTGCCCCGTCAGGCAACCTTCGCCGAAAAAACTATCCGGCCAAAGGATTGCCACGACGGCTGCCTTGCCTTGCTCGGAAAGGACGGTGACTTTCACCTTGCCGTCGAGTGTGTAGAAGATGGCGTCCGCAGTCTCGCCTTGTGAGAAGATGGCCTGACCTTCTTGGTAAGTTGAGATGGACCTGCCACCATCTGCCTTGGAGAGAAAGGCCTTCGGATCAAACGCGGATTTTGCTTTGTGCGTCATCGTGGGTTCTCCTCCATCTTAGTATTGTTGCCCAATCCGGGGTAACGCTTTTAAAAATAGCGGGTTTGCGGTCATATTTAAAGCGAAAGGTTGTGCAGGGAATTTGCAGTACTCAAGTTAATTGTGGACAAAGGGCACATGCGCTCGCTTGGCAGTGGCCTCCCATAATTCGCAGGGTCGCGGCGGCCGAGGGCATCAACGCGAATAGAATGGATCTCGGTCGGTGGCCCTGGGCTTTTCCCCGCTTCCCGCTCCGCCTCCATCCATGCGCGATTCGCTTGGAAAAGGTCGGTCCGGAGGGGGCGAGCAATATTGCAGGCAGCGGTGTGCAATATTGCACAGTGGCATGTGCAACATTGTACAGACGGCGAGGGGGAGATGTGTCCTATAGTGTTCAACGGAAAGAAATATCCGGACGCAGGGGGTCGGCTTCGAAAGGCGTAGTGACAGTTTCGAACCCTGAGTGAAGGATATGCCGACGGGCGCCGTCAGATCGAGCGCGCAGAAAGCCGCCGAAAATCACATTACGGCTGTTCAGCAAGCGGGTGGGCCGTTCGTCTCGGCCGCTGAGCACACGCGCATGCCGATGCTGTTCTCCGACCCACACCTTCCGGGCAACCCGATCATCTACGTCAATGACAGCTTTCTTTCGCTGACCGGCTACGATCGGGAGGAGGTGCTGGGCAAAGGCTATCATTTCTTGATGGGCGCCGAAACCGATCCAGGAGCACAGGCGCAGATCGAGGCCGCTTTCCGCAGCCGTTTGTACGGCGGCTATCCGGAGGTTCGCTACTACCGGAAGGATCACAGCTCATTCTGGGCCGTCGTCTTCATCGGCCCGGTCTTGGATGCGGACGGCGATATCGTGCAACACTTCATCTCGTTCGTCGACATCACCGACCGCAGGAATGAGGAACGCCGACTTCGTTTGCTTCTGCACGAACTGAACCACCGTACCCAGAACACGCTCGCGACGGTTCAGGCGATCGCCGTCCAGACCTTAAAAGGCGAGGTAAACGAGCGCGCATTCGACGCCTTCGAGAGCCGTATTCTGGCACTTTCAGAGGCCCATAGGCTGCTGGGGCGAGAGCACTGGCTGGGGGCGAACCTAAGCGCCGTGCTCGGTGTGATCCTGGAGCCCTATTGTACCAAAGACGGTCGAGCCGCTCGCTATTCGATAGAGGGCGAGGACGTCCTCCTGCCGCCGAGGGCGGTGTTGACCCTAGCGCTCCTGTTTCAGGAACTGGCTACAAATGCGGCGAAGTACGGCGCGCTCCACAATGAAACCGGACATGTTGACATCACCTGGCAGGCCGAGCCGAGCCAGCAGGACAGACAACTGCGGCTGCATTGGAAAGAAAGTGGCGGACCGCCAGTGAGCCCGCCCTCTCGCAGGGGCTTCGGAACCCTGCTGATCGAGAGCGAGCTAGCGAAGCAGGTGAAGGGCGACGTCCGCCTCAACTACGACCCCGCAGGCGTGGTTTGCGAGATCGTCTTGCCTTATCCCGAGCAGAATCCAGAGATGAGCGATGACTAGCATGACTTCTGACCGCCGTGTCCTATTGGTCGAGGACGAGACGATGGTGGCGGGGATGCTGCAACGCATGCTCGGTGACCTAGGCTACGCAGTCGTCGGACCGGCGACCGCTGTCAATGAGGCGATGGAGATGATCGGCAGCGGGGGCATCGACGCGGCCATACTGGACATCAACCTGGACGGAGAGATGAGCTATCCCATCGCGGACGAGCTTACCAACCGCGGCATCCCCTTCGTCTTCTCGACGGGCTACGGGGGCGAAGATCTGCGCGACGGCTACGAAGGCGTCCCGCTGCTAAAAAAGCCGTTTCGTCGGTCGGGATTGGAAAACGCGCTCGCGGGCTTGGGGACGCAATCCTATTGAATGCCTGAGCGCGCGCGAGCGGGAGGACACACAATTCGCCAGACTTGCACTACGTTGACGCGCAGTCGTGGCGGGACCGAGGTTCGCCCGTCCGGAGAGACGTCTGCGGTGACGCCGCCGGCCCCGGCCATGAGCTACGCCTGGAGCGGTCCATTCGCCCTGCACACTTGCGTGAGTTCGACATTGCGCGCGCGCGCCGGGAAATCGTGCGTCTCAATGAAGAGTTGGCGCGTCTCAACGCGCTGCGCGACGCCAACCGCCGCTTCGCGGAGACCGCCGTGCGGCACGGGCTGCCAGTAGAAGTATCGATCTTCCCTTCAAAGCGCGCGCGCTGACAGTTGAACCGGAGCACACCATGTCATTATCGAGCGAAGTCGAAGTTGAGAACAATCGGAGGGTGTTGATCGCCGATGACGACCCGACCGTGGTGCGGGCGCTGTCCGTGCGATGCAAGAAGCTCGGTCTCGAGGTCGAGACCGCGGAGAACGGGCTGCAGGCCATTCTCAAGGCACAGCGGCATCCGCCGCGGCTTCTCATCCTCGACATCAAGATGCCAGAGGCCGATGGTTTCCGGGTCTGTGAGTGGCTGCTCGACAAAGAGCGACCGCCCGTTGAAGTGATAATACTCACCGGTCGCAATGATCTGGATGCGTTGGACCGTGCTGATTCCTTCGGCGCCTACTACGTGCAAAAGAATAAGGACACGTGGGAAACCATCCGGCCGATCCTGACAAAGGTTTTTGACATCGACGATGCGACGCTCAAGGCCGCCAGCGCGCACTCTAGCGTTTCCTTGCCTGGAATGAACGGGCAGAAGCACAACAAGATCCTCATCGTCGACGACGACACGGATCTGACGCGCGCACTGGCGCGACGCCTGACCAAGAGCGGCGCGCAGACGCTGACCGCCTCAAACGGGGTTGAAGCCTTCCATATTGCCATGCGGGAAAGGCCGGACGCGATCATCGCCGACTACGTGATGCCGGATGGCGGCGGCCACTATCTCCTGTGGCGCCTGAAGAGCACGGAAGTGACTAAAGACATACCGGTCATCATGATCACCGGCCAGCGCCTCGAACCTGGTGTCGAAAGCGGGTTTGCTCTGGAATTGACGGGCCGCGAAGGCGCGGTGGCGCTTCTGCGCAAACCACTCGACAATGACGCGCTGCTCAAGGAGCTGTCACACCATTGCGCAATCAAATATTCGCCGGAGCTGGCGTAGAACCTGCCCCGGATCCGGTCGCCCCCGGGACATCACGACGAATGTCTGGTCATCGACGACGACCCCGACAGGTCGTGGTCCGCGCTTCTGGTGCTTCTCCCTAGAGCCAGTGCTCCACCATGCGGATGTTCTCGTCCTGAGGGTCGTGCGTGATGGTGAAGCCGAGCGAGCGCATCAGCGCCAGCATGTCGCGATTTTCCGCCAACACCGAGCCCTCGATCGTACGCAGCCTGTGATAGCGCGCCGATTTCATCAGCCCCTTCATCAGCGATGAGCCGACGCCCTGTTTCTGCCGCTCGTCGGCGACAACGATGGCGAACTCGCCCAATTCGCCGTCGGGGTTGATGACGTAGCGCGCCACGCCGATCTGCTTCTCGTGGCCGTCCTCCTCGACGGTGGCGATCAGCGCCATCTCGCCGCTATAGTCGATCTGGGTAAAGCGCACGAGCATCTCCGGCGTCAGCTCCTCCACCGCGTGCATGAAGCGGAAATAGCGCGCCTCCGGCGACAGGTGGCGCACGAAGGCCTGTTCGATCTCAGCGTCCTCCGGGCGGATCGGGCGGGTCGTGAGGGAGCTCCCGTCGGGCAGCACACTGTGGGTCGCCAGATGCGCCGGATATGGGTGGATTGCCATGTGCGCATAGGGCACCACCGTCACCGGCGGGCGCCGTATGGAAATGCGCGCGTCGACGGCGAGAACCTCCGTCTCGCTGGCGAAGAGCGGATTGATGTCGAGCTCCGCCACGTGCGGCAGCTCACAGACGAGGTCGGAGAGGCGCAGGAGCAGGTCTTCCACGCCGCTGCGGTCGATCGCCGCCATGTTGCGGAAAGGGCCGAGCAGACGCGCCACGCGCGTGTGCGCGATGAGGCGCGTGGCAAGCACGCGGTTGAGCGGCGGGATGGCGACGGCGAAATCACGCAGCACCTCCGCCATGGTGCCGCCGGCTCCAAAGGAGATCACCGGGCCGAAGACGGGGTCGGACTTCACGCCCGCCATCAGCTCGCGGATGTCGCGGCCGCCTGCCATGCGCTCCAGCGTGACGCCGCGTATCTCCGCGTCGGGCCGCGCCTTGCGCACGTCGGCGACGAGCCGTTCGAAGGCGAGGCGCACGTCGGCGCCGTTCATGAGATTGATGCGGACGCCGCCTACGTCGGATTTGTGCGAGATCGACGGCGAGGCGATCTTCATGGCGACGGGGAAGCCGAGCGTTTCGGCGGCGACGAGCGCTTCCGCCGCCGTCTTCGCCTCGATCGTCGGGTTGCAGGGAATGTGGAAGGCGGAGAGCACCGCCTTCGATTCGATGTCGGAAAGCAGCTTGCGGCCCTCTGCCAGCGCCGCCTCGATGATCATGCGCGCGCCTTCCACGTCGGACGGGCGGCGGTCGTCGGAGAACGGACCCGGCGTCTGCAGCAGGAGCTTCTGGTTCATCTGGTGGCGGGCGAGATAGGAAAATGCCTCCACCGCGCGCTCCGGCGTAGTGAAACCGGCGATGCCGCTCTCCGACAGCAGCTTGCGCGCCTCCGCCACGCTCGTCTCGCCCATGAAGCAGGCGAGCACCGGCTTGGTGCGGTGACCGGTGGCGGCGGCGACTACGGAGCGCGCGGCGTCCACCGGCCCGGTCATCGCCTGCGGCGTGAGCATGACCAGCAGGCCGTCGACGTTCCGGTCGTCGAGGCAGGCGGAAACCGCCGCGCCGTAGGTCTCCGCGGGGGCGTCACCGAGGATGTCGACGGGGTTGGCGTGCGACCAGTAGGGCGGCAGCAGTTTGTCGAGCGCGGCGATCGTTTTCGGCTCCAGTTCGGCAATTGCGATGCCCAGATCCTCTGCGCGGTCGGTGGCGAGCACGCCGGCGCCGCCGCCATTCGTCACGATCGCCAGCCGGTTGCCGCTGACGCGCTTGGAGGTCGAGAGGATTTCCGCCGCGGCGAAGAGCTGGCCGAAGGTCATGGCGCGTACCACGCCGGCGCGCTCAAGCGCCGCGTCGAACACCTCGTCGGCGCCGACCATCGCGCCGGTATGGGTGCTCGCGGCTTTCGAGCCGCGTTCGTGCCGGCCGGCCTTCAGCACGATGACCGGCTTCGCGCGCGCCGCGAGCCTTAGCCCGCTCGTGAAGGCGCGCGCGTCCTTGATGCCCTCCACGTAGAGCAGGATCGCATCGGACTTGGCGTCGCTCGCGAGATAGTCGAGCACGTCGCCGAAATCGACGTCGGTGGCGTTGCCGAGCGACACGATGGTGGAGAAGCCAAGATGGTGCGGCGCCGCCCAGTCGGTAATCGCGGCGCAGAGCGCCCCCGACTGCGAGACGAGCGCGAGCCGGCCGCGCGGCGGCGCCTCGCCGAGGAAGGTGGCGTTGAAGTCGTGCGCCGGGCGCATGACGCCGAGGCAATTCGGGCCGACGAAGCGGATGTCGGCGTGGCGCGCCGCGTCGGCGAGTTCCGCTTCGATCCGCGCCCCGGCCTCGCCCGTCTCGTTGAAGCCGGCGGAAAGGATGATCGCGGCGCCGATGCCCTTCTCGCCGCACTCGCGAATCGCCCCGACCACGGTGCGCGCCGGCGTTGCGATCACGGCGAGCTCCGGCGCCACCTCGATATCGCGGACGGAAGCGAAGCAGTCGCGCCCGCCGACTGTCTTGTGGCTGGGATTGACCGGGATGACCGGCCCGGCGAAGCCGCCTTCGATGAGGTTCTTGAAGACGCGGCCGCCGACGCTCGAGATGTCGTCGCTCGCGCCGAGCACGGCGACGCTCTGCGGGTTGAACAGTTTCTCCAGGCGGTGCGGCTTCAAAGGAAACTCCGGGCGCGGGCGCTGCCAGCGTCCAGCTTTACGCGCGGAAGGTAACCGAATGTATGACTGACGATGTCGCTATTTGATCTTCAATGCGCTTCGTTGCCCGCCGGAAACGGGCCCGCGAGGCACGCCGCAAATGCTAAATTCGAAAGTGACGCGCGCATGGGACGTTTCTCCCGGTTCCCGCGAAGCGCCGGCGGTCAGGCGACGGCCTCGATCTGTGGGGCTTGCTCACTGAGCAGTCGCTCGACATCCGAAGCCGGTCGGGGCCGACTGAAGAGGAAGCCCTGGAATTCATCGCAGCCCTCCGAGGTCAGACTTGCGAGCTGCTCCTTTGTTTCCACGCCCTCGGCCGTTGTCTTGATACCCAGGCTGCTGCTCAATCCGACCACGGCGCGCACGATCGCAAGGCTGTCTTCCTTTTTGGGCAGATCGCGAATGAAGGATTGATCGATCTTGATCCGGTCGAACGGGAAGCTGCGCAGATAGCCAAGTGAAGAATAGCCGGTGCCGAAATCGTCCATCGCGATTCTGATCCCGAGGTCGTGGAGTTGATGAAGAACGGCGACAGCTCCCTCATTCTCCTGCATGAGCACCAGCTCGGTGATCTCCAGCTCCAGCCGACCTGCTGAAAGCCCAGATGTCGCAAGCGCGCTGATGATGGTCGGCACCAGGTTACGGCTCTTGAACTGGGCCGGAGAGAGGTTCACCGCAACGGTCACGTGCTTCGGCCAGCGCGCCGCTTCGGCACAGGCCTGTCGCACCACCCACTCACCCAATGGTACGATGAGGCCGGTTTCTTCCGCGACCGGAATGAAATCCATCGGCGCAATCATGCCGCGTGCGGGATGATTCCACCGGATGAGCGCTTCGCAGCTGGTGATTGCTCCGGTCTCGACGTCGATGATCGGCTGATAGAAGAGCTCGAACTCGCCGTTCACGATCGCTTTGCGAAGATCCAATTCGAGGATGCGGCGCGCTTGCATCCGCGCATCCATCCCGATTTCGAAAAAGCGGTAGATGCCTCCGCCGTCGGCCTTGGCGCGATAAAGCGCCAGATCCGCGTTCTTTATGAGAACGTCCGGCTCGGTGCCTTCACCGGGCGCGACTGTGACACCAACGCTTGCTCCCACAACCACCTGGTGGCCGCCGAGATCGTAAGGCGCGCCGATGACTTCGATAAGGCGAGTGGCGAGCGAGGTGATACTCGACGGCTGCGCCGATGGCACCTGCACGATAGCGAACTCGTCGCCTCCCAATCGCGCCACGATGTCCTCGTCGCGAACGCAACTGCGCATGCGTTCGGCCGCCGCCTTCAGCAGGAGGTCCCCGATGGGATGTCCCAGCGTATCGTTGACGCTCTTGAAATGATCGAGGTCGAGACTCAGAACAGCCATGGTCTCAGAGCGCCGCAAGTGGCTGAGGATTGTTTGTATCTGCTCATAGAACGCGACGCGGTTCAGCAAGCCCGTAAGCGCGTCATGACGCGCGAGATGCCTGACTCTTTCCTCTGCCAGGAGCCTTTCGGTGATGTCTTCGAAAGTGGCGACGAAACCTCCGTCCGGCATGGGTTGATGCGTAATCGCGATGTTGCGGCCATCGGTCAGGCGCTCGACCAGCGAGCCCGGCTTGTGCTTACGGACAAAACTCTGCTGCAAAGCAATCGTGCCTTCAGGGTCCACATCCGAGAGCCCGTTGGAGGCAGAGGTCAGCGCCATCAACTGACGCGTCGTCATGCCTGTGGCGATTTCTTCCACCGGCAGGCCATATATCTCCGCGAAGCGCGGATTGAATATGACGAGCTTTCCCTCAGCATCAAACATGCAAAGGCCCTGCGACATGTTTGTCAGCGCAGCGCGAAATTTCGCCTGGGAGTCGGCAAGCGCCAACTCCATCCGTTTGCGCTCGGTGATGTCCTGATTGACGCCGTAAGTCCTGATCGTTCGACCGTGCTCGTCCTTGACGATGAAAATGCGCACCGCGATGTAGCCGAACGTTCCGTCAGCGTAGATCATGCGATGCTCGAACTCTTGGCGGAAGTTCGGATCGGTCGTCTCGATTGCTGCCTTCACCGCGATGCCAACGGCCGGGACATCGTCCGGATGCACGAACCGCCGTGCATATTCGGCGGACGCCATCGTGTAACCGCCGATCGCCTCGGCCGTCGTGTGAAATACTTGATAGAAATTATCGTTGAAGGTGAAGCGGTCGCTCAGGACATCGTATTCCCAGTGGCCCGCGCGCGCCATCTTGAGCGCGTTGGAGAATTGCGCCTCGTTGATGCGAAGAACTTCGTTCTGCGCCGACAGGCTGCGCTGGACTCCTTGCAGCTTCTCGAGGGTCCGATCGAGCACTCGCAGCGGAAACGTTCGCAGCGCGAGATACATGCCGAATCCGAGCAACGAGCTCAGGATGGCGGCGAACCCGGCCCGATAGAGAGTCTTCCGAAGACTGGCCGCTACGTCGATATAGCCGAGCGTGGCGCCGCTGACGACGATCTCCGCGCGGCGCGTCACGAGCGGGGCCGGCAGCGGTGGCCCATCTTTGAGCACCAGACTATCGCCGTTCGCGAAGACTTTCTGCTGAACCGGCTCTTCGTCGGCTCTTGGCAATTGAATCTGTTCGACGAGGCGGATCTGCTGGTACTGCCACATCGTGTCATGCGTATAAATGTACTGCGCAATCCGGTTGGCGTTGAGGCGGGCCTTGAAAGCCAGCGTCTCCGACGTATTCAGGTAACCGACGAGCAGAAATCCGCTCGGCACCGCAACGGCGGTGACGATCGCCACGAAAAATCCGATGGCGCCGACCAGTGAGCGGAGGGAAATAGATTTCATATGCCGCATTCTTCAATCGGCCACAGGCAGGCTTCCGGTCTCGCGGAGGATGTCTTGACCTTTCGCAGATCGTAGAAAATCAAGCAGGCGCTCCGCCGCAGCTTTGCCACTCGCGGAATAGACGAGATAGAAGATCTTTTCGTACGGGTACTTGCCGCTTTCGAAGTTTTCCAACGTCGGCTCGACACCGTCGATGGGAACAAATCGCAGATCGCGTTTCTCGGTGATTATCTGGCTGAAACCGGCCTGGACGAAAGAGCCCTTCAGGCGCTCCGCAAGTTCGGCGTTGTCCTGATCGGTGGGCGCTGTGGGAATTTCCGGACGGGTCCGTGCCGCTTCGATTGCATCCTGAATTCCCGGGAAAAGCTCCTCGAGAATGAGCGTGTCGCCGTCAAACCTGGTGCGCAAAATAATATTGATCGGCGACCCGTCTGCCCATTTCGGATTCGCCAGCTTGAATAACTCGACAAGCTCGGTGCTCTTCAGACTGTTGGGCTTGTCCTTGGAAGTAATGAATACAAGCGCCGTCCGCGCAAATGGACTTGTAGTCAGCCCGAGAGTGGCTTCTTCGGCATTCAACGGCCGGGCGGAGATGGCCAAATCGATGACGCCGTCAGCGGTAGCAGCGATGGCGCCTTTGCTCCCGAGGCCCGGGATCACTTTGATCTTAATCCCGGTGGAGACAGCGAACTCTGCAGCGACATGCTCTGCCATTGGCATCGCACCGCCCGTGCCAGCCAACTTCAGCGTCTCCGCTGACGCTCCGTGGCCCGCCAGAAACGGGCCTGCGAGGCACACCGCGAATGCTAACTTCGAAAGTGACGCGTGCATGGGACATTTCTCCCGGTTCTCGCGAAGCGCCAACAGTCAGCGGCTCCTCAGGCGACGACCTCGGTCCGTAGGGCCTGCTCACTGAGCAATCGCTCGACATCCGAAGCCGGGCGGTGATGACTGAGGAGGCTGGTGGCCAAACATCAGCCCAAATTATTTGGTCATGGCATCGAAGAATGACATTCGCTACAGCCGCGTAGCGAGACTGCATGGATGCTGTACTTATCCGACTTAAGGCCGCGTGAAGTGGAACGCCTAGTCAGCCGCGTGGTTAACTCACGCTACCCTGTGGTGAGGCTTTTTCGCGTCATTTGACATACTTTACCGACGCCGACGGGGTGGAATCCCACCCGGGAATTATTCTTGACTATTCGAATCGTTGCGAGGTCGAGCGAACTAATCGCATCGTAGCAAAAACGGCGCGCCCCCGAGCTTGTCGGGAGCGACGAGACCAGGGTCCGCATGCGATTTTTTTTCCGGAATAGGCCTCGTGAAGCGAAGCCGACGTTTCAGCCTTTCCGGCCGTTCTCTGGAATCCGCTCAGGGCAGGATGGCGTTACTGGGCTTCTGCGCGGTTCCTACTGCTCAACTGCCAAACCAGAATCGCACCGCGGCCACAACGAATGCGGCAACCACAAGTATGACCACCACAAGCCGCAAAGGGGACCAGTAGCCGAGGGGCGGTAGTGTCTTATTGAACCGCCTTTCCGCCCGAGCGCGCCTTAGGTCGTCTTCCGGGTTATCGGCCATGACCTTTTCCGCCGATCCGCCACAGTCTCGAAGAATAACAGGAAGAATGACCTGAACGCAAATATTGGAGCCCCCGGTTTCGTGGACAATTATGCGCTCTCAGGCCGCACACGGGTGCTCCTTTCGCAGTTGATTCCGAGCCTCCAGCCGCTCCGGATGCGACGAACGGACCATTGATCCTTTCATGCTAGAGTTGCTCAGCGATTGATTCGGGAGGAGTCGATTTGCGAGCAGTGAGTGACTGAGCTTACTCGGCGATCGGTGCTTTCCGGTAGTGCGGCCTTGGGGCTTCTTTGGCCGGTCCGCGCTATGCCGGTGCGAGCTGCGGAGCGTTCTGCCCTGCCGATCCCCCCGGAGCTCAAGGCCGATGCGAACGGCGAGATTGCCCTCGTCGCCCAAGCCGGTAAGCGCTCCTTCCTCCCCGGATCGACGACCCCGACCTACGGTTTCAACGGGCCGTTCCTCGGGCCGGCGGTTCGCGTTCGTCGCGGCGAGAAGCCGACGATGAACATCACAAACAGGCTCGACGAGACGATCACCGCTCACTGGCACGGCCTCATCGTTCCCGGTGCAGACGATGGCGGACCCTACCGGCTGATCGACTCCGGCGCGACCGGGTCGGTGACGCTGCCGATCGACCAGCCGGCCGCGACCTTGTGGTTCCATCCTCACGTCTATCCCGTCACCGCCGAGCTCGTAATCAAGGGACTCGCCGGCCTGTTCGTCATCGACGACGAGGAGAGCGACGCGCTGCCGCTTCCCTCCACCTGGGGCGTCGACGATATTCCCGTGGTCCTGCAAGATCGCCGCTTCGAGGCGGATGGTCGCTTCTTCCACCGGTTCAACGTCATCGCGATCGCGATGGGCTACGTCGGCGACACGGTGCTGGTGAACGGCGCCATCGATCCGATCGCCCGCACCGGCCGGGGCTGGCTGCGCTTCCGAATCCTCAACGGCTCGAACGCCCGCAACTACCGGCTCGGCCTCTCGGGCGGGCGTTCCTTCCACGTGATCGCGAGCGACGGCGGGCTGTTGGAGGCGCCGGTGACACTCGACAGCCTCCCGATCGCGGCCGGCGAGCGCTACGAGATCCTCGTTGACGCCCGCGACGGCAAGCCGTTCGACCTCGTCTCGCACCCGGTCGAGCATCAGGCGATCATGCGGCTGCCGCCGTTCGACCAACCTTTTCCTCTGATGACCGTCGAGCCGTCGGGCACGGAGACTGACGGCCAATTGCCGGACCGTCTGGCGAGCCTCCCCTCCTTGCCGGAGACGCTGCCGCCTGCGAGCCAGGGCCTCGTCATGCAGATGTACCGCGACGTCGAGGGCCAGAAGATCATGCGCGAGACCGGCCTCATGGAGATGGCGATGACGGGCAAGACCGACCCGGCTGTGGTCGCCCGCGTCGTCAAGGCCATCACCGAGGAGCCCACTCTTCCGCTGAAGGTGCAGCTGACGGCCAACGGCATCAACGGTCGGTCCTTCTCGTTCATCGAGCAGGGGTTCCATGCGCCGATCAACACCGACCTCGTCTGGTCCGTCTCCGAGGAGACTGACACGATGATGCATCCCGTTCACATCCACGGCTGCCAGTTCCGGGTGGTCGCCCTCGACGGCAAGGCGCCGCCGGCTCACATGGCCGGGTGGAAGGACACGGTGCCGATCGAGAACGGCGGCAACGCGGAGATTTTCGTGCGCTTCCCATGCGCGGCGTCTGTGGACGACCCCTACATGGCGCACTGCCACAGCCTCGAGCACGAGGACTCCGGCATGATGACGGAGTTTTCGGTAGGGTAAGGCTCTCTCGCGCCGGTCGGTCGTCGCTTTGCCGCAGCGCGTGTTCATCTCATCGCCAGTCGGGTGGCGGCGCGCGCATCGGACGCGCGGCTACGATTCTCGTCGGTGACGCCGTGTCGCCGCCGCCGGAGACGGCTTCAGCTTCGAGTCGATCGGCGATCGCCCGGTGAAGGGCCGCGCCGGTTTCTTGCCATGCGGCCGGGATCTAGGTGGCCACCGACCCATAACGAGTCGAGCTTGATTTCTCTTAAGGGCGGGCGGCTAGATGCGGTAGTCGCGGCGCGGCGTCGCCGGTCGCAGTATTTGCGACCACGGAAAGGGAGGTTCCATGCGTGGCTTTATCGTGTGCGCACTGGTTGCGCTCGGCGTCGCTTTTTCTGCGGAAACGGCGGCTGCATTCGACAGCTGTGGCGGCAAGGTTCACGGCCTGAGCTCGCACTACAACCCCGCCACCGGCTCGGGTTTCCTGGCTGTTCGCGCAGGCCCGCACACCAGCGCCTCGCAGATCGGCGAACTCTTCAACGGCGACGAGGTCGTGATCCTCGGCCGGCAAGGCAACTGGTACCATATCGATGCGGAAGGCATCGGCCTTGGCTGGGCTTACTACAAGTGGATACGTAAGCTTTGCTGATTGATCCAAGACAAATCGCTCTCGGCGTCTGCGCTCTATAGAAAGCCTGCACCGCTGCCTGGCGAAGGCACCCAATCGTGCTCTACCTCTACCGAGGCGCAAGTTGGCGGTCGGAAGAGACAAATGCACGCCGTCTCGAAGATCAGGGAGCGCATGCCGGTCGTCGCCGCCGACGGCCGCGCTATCGGCTTTGTCAATTCCATCGTCGACGGCGGGCTGATGGTGACGAGCGTCAGGGACGGGCGCGGCTTCAATCACGTCGTGCCGCTTTCTTGGGTCGACGAAGTCGGCGGCTACGTGTTCCTGAACAAGGGAAGCGGCTATGTCGCGGCAAACTGCGACCCGCCGAGCGCCGCCCTGTGCCGGCTGCGGGAGGCCTTGGCGGCCTGAGAGGCTTGCCCGGTTCTTTCTGCGCGGGCCGACTATATATCCGCTGCAGTGACCGCCAGATCCGATTAGGGAAATTGTATCGAACTTCGGTATGGCGGCGTTAACAATCTCCCTTTAACCGCTCCGCCCGAACACCCAAATGACGCCCGAGCTGTTCGGTCATCCGGGCGTTATCGACTTGGCCTACCAGCCGCAGAAGGAGGGGGCCGGGAGGAGAAAAATGAGCGCTGCCTCGAAGATTGAAGTGCAAATGCCGGTCGTCGCCGCCGACGGCTGCGTGGTTGGCTTCGCCAGCACGGTCGGCGTGCGCCACCTGACCCTGACCAGCGTCCGGGACGGCCGCGGCTTCGCACACACGCTGCCGCTGTCGTGGGTCGCCGAAGTGGACCGCTACGTGTTCCTGAACAAGGGAAGCCGCTACGTAGCGGCGAACTGGGACGCGCCGATCGCGACGGCACGCTCGCGACCGCAACCGCGAGCCGCCTGACGCGGCTGCCTTCTGAAGCCGCGACGCTAGGCGAACGCGCCGCAATAGGCCTCAAGGAGCCCGAACCACCCACCGGGAGAAGCCAAGGGTTCGCGGACCTTCGCGGCCTTGTCTCCGTAGCGCGCCTTGCCAGCGGCTGTCGGCTAGGCTAGCGCAGCGCAAGCGCTCACGCGGGCGCTGGGGGTGCAAGATGCTCGTTCTGATCCTCGGCCTCATCCTCTTCCTCGGTGCGCATTCCGTGCGGATAGCGGCTTCGGACTGGCGCGCGCGGATGATTGCGCGCCTCGGCGACGGGCCGTGGAAGGGCATCTACTCGATCGCGTCGGCGATCGGCCTCGTCCTCATCGTGTGGGGCTACGGCATGGCCCGGCAGAACCCGGTCGTGCTCTGGTTCCCGCCGGAGTGGCTGAAACACGTCGCGATCGCGCTCAACCTTGTCGCCTTCATCCTGTTTGCCGCCTACCTCGTGCCGGCGGGCTGGATGAAAGCGCGGCTCGGCCATCCGATGATCCTTTCGGTCAAGGTGTGGGCCTTCGCCCATCTTCTTGCCAACGGCACGCTCGCCGATGTCTTCCTGTTCGGGGCCTTCCTCGTCTGGGCGATCGCAGCCTATGCGGCGAACCGGCGCCGCGATCGCGCCACGGGCACCATCCGCGTCGCGGGGCCGGCGCGGAACGATGTGATCGCCATTGTGGTCGGCGTCGTTATCTGGGCGGTGATCCTTTGGCGCGTGCACCAATGGGTCATCGGCGTCAGCCCGCTCGCTTAGGCCCTCGATGACAGCTGAAGCCACGGAGCGGCGCGTCACCGCCGTCGATATCGCCGGCCGCAAGAACGGCGAACGGATTGTTGCGCTGACCGCCTATCACGCGCACACGGCCGGAATCGTCGACCGCTATTGCGACTTCATCCTGGTCGGCGACTCGCTCGGCATGGTCATGCACGGGCTGGAGACGACCGTGCCGGTCACGCTCGACATGATGATCCTGCAGGGACGCGCGGTGATGCGGGGCTCGAAGCGGGCGCTTGTTGTCGTCGATATGCCGTTCGGCTCCTACGAGGAGAGCCGCGAGCAGGCCTTCCGCAACGCCGCCCGCATTCTGAAGGAGACGGGCGCCGGCGCGATCAAGGTGGAAGGCGGCGCGCACATGGCCGAGACGGTCGCCTTCCTAGTGCGCCGCGGCGTCCCGGTCATGGGCCATGTTGGCTTGACCCCGCAGGCGGTCAACACGATGGGCGGCTTTCGCGTGCAGGGGCGGGGAGAGGAGGGCCAGAAGCTCCTCGAAGCCGACGCCCGCGCGATCTGCGGAGGCGGGCGCTTTCGCCATCGTGATGGAGGGAATCGTCGAGCCGGTCGCGCGCGCGGTCACCCGGTCGATCGCCGCGCCAACGATCGGCATCGGCGCTTCGCCCGCCTGCGATGGGCAGATCCTGGTGCTTGAAGACATGCTCGGCCTCTCCGATTGGACGCCGAAATTCGTGAAGAAGTTCGGGTCGCTCCGTGAGCACATCGAGGCGGCTGTCTCGGCCTATGCCGAAGAAGTGCGGGCCGGCTCTTTTCCCGGTCCGGAGCACGTTTACCAGCCCAGGAAGCGCTGAAATCCCGGGCCCGGATTCCGTTGCCTCCACACCGCAAAGTGGCTAGGGTCCGCGCCGCTTCGCGGGTTCGATCGGCGGGGCCGAATCCGGGCATTCCTGCCGCATTTTTTGACTGAGTACCGATGGCCGACGACGAGCGCCGCTCCGAAACATTCATCCGCGAAGTCGACGAAGAGCTCAGGCGCGATCAGCTGAAGGCGCTGTGGAAGCGCTTTGCTCCGCTCATCATCGGCGTCTGCGTGCTCGTCGTCGCCGTCACCGCCGGCTATCGGGGTTGGATCTGGTGGCACGAGCGACAGGCCGGCACGGGCGGGCGACCGGTTCCTGGCGGCGATCGAGCAGATTCAAAGCGGAACGCGCGCCGAGGGCGAGGCGGCGCTTCAGGCGATCGCCACCGACGGCGGGGCCGGCTATGCCGCGCTGGCGCGCCTCCGGCTCGCCGGAGAGAAGGCCGGGGAGGGCGCAAAGGCGGATGCGCTCAAGGATTTCGACGCGCTCGCCAGCGACAATTCGCTCTCCACGCCGCTGCGCGACATCGCGCGAGATCAGGGCGGCGCTGCTTGCGCTGGACACGGGCGACCTTGAGGGCGCGAAGTCGCGGGCGGAGCCGCTCGCCGTCGCCGGCAATCCTTGGCGCCACGCGGCGCGCGAGGTGCTTGGCACGGCCGCCTATCAAGAGGGCGATCTCAAAGCCGCGCGCGAGGCTTTCTCTTCTATCCAGGAGGATGCCCAGACGCCGCCCGATCTTTGGATCCGCTCGGGACTGATGATCGCGCTGATCGACGGGCAGCTGGCACCGCCCGCGGCGCCGGCAGCGAGCGGCGACGCGGCAAGCAGCAGCGATGCCGGAGGAGGGGCGGCCGCACCAGCGGCTCCCGCCCCGGCTCCGACAAGTCCCAATCCCTAGGCGCCCATTTCCGCCGCAATGAAGAGGCAGTCGGGGACGACCATGACGAACTCCAGAGCTTTTTGTCGGACAGCGGCGCTTGTCCTCCTCGTCTCCCTCGTCGGCGGCTGCAGTGCGCTGAACGCGATGAACCCGTTCCACAGGAAGGAAGACATCCTTCCCGGGGAGCGGGTTGCGGCGCTTCCGCAGGGCGTCGTCGAGGTGACCGGCGGCACGCCGTCGATCGGCGCTGCCACGCCGTTGGCCGACTGGTCGCAGCCCGGCGGCAACGCCGCCAACGCGCCCGGCAATGTCAGCCTGAGTTCTGCGTCCGGCGCGGCAAGCTGGCGTGCCCGCGCGGTGGAGAAGGCGAGCAAGCGCAACGTGCGCCCGTCCGTCCCGCCGATCGTCGCTGGCGGCGCCATCTACGTCTACGACACCGACGGCAACGTGAATGCGTTGCGACCCGGCGGCGGTAACGCCTGGTCGGTCTCGCTCGCGCCGAAAGGCGAGAAGAGCCACGCCGCCGGCGGCGGCGTCGCCGCTTCAGGCAACGCGGTCTTCGTCGCCACCGGCTATGGCGAGCTCGTGGCGCTCGATGCTGCGACCGGCAACAAGATCTGGACCTTCGACCTCGGCGCGCCGGCGTATTCCGCGCCGACCGCGGCAGGCGGCATGGTCTTCGTGGTGAGCGCGACGAACGTGCTCCATGCCGTCAAACAGTCGGACGGCACGGAGGCGTGGCAATATCCGGGAATTCCGGAGACGGCAGGCGTACTTTCGGCAGCGAGCCCGGCGGTCTCCGGAACAGCGTCGTCGTTCCCTATTCCTCCGGCGAGGTGATCGCTTTCGAAGCCGCGTCCGGAAAGCTGAAATGGGCCGACGCCGTCGTCCGCTCCACGCGCACGCTCGCAGTCTCCGGCCTGACGGACGTCGCGGCGAGCCCGGTCATCTACGACGGCGTGGTCTACGCGACCGGCGTCTCCGGCCGCACCATCGCCGTCCGCCTCTCCACCGGGGAGCGGCTCTGGGAGCAGAATATCGGCAGCGCCTCGACTCCCGCCGTCTCCGGCAACGCCCTCTTCATCGTCGACCTTGAGGACAATCTCGTTGCGCTCGACCGCACATCCGGATCGGTCTTCTGGCGCACCGCGCTTCCGGTCATCCGCAAGAAGCGGTTCTTCTCCGTGTGGACCGGCCCGACGCTTGCCGGCAGCGTGCTCTGGGCGGTGTCGAACGACCGCAAGCTTATTGGCGTCGACCCGGCGACCGGCAACATTGTCATCGACAAGCAGCTTTCAAGCCCCGCCTACGTGAAGCCGACAGCCGCCGCGGGCCAGCTCCTCGTCCTTTCCGCCGACGGTACGCTCACCGCCTACAACTGAGGAGGCCCCAGTGGCCTTCACCGTCGCCATCGCCGGTCGGCCGAATGTGGGGAAGTCGACGCTCTTCAACAGGCTCGCCGGCAAGCGGCTCGCGCTCGTCCACGATCTCCCCGGCGTGACGCGCGACTGGCGTGAGGCCGAGGTCGAGGCCGGCGAGCTGGCGCTCCGCCTGATCGATACTGCGGGGCTTGAGGAAGCAGCGCCGGAATCGCTTGCCGACCGCATGCGCAGGGCGACCGAGAGTGCGGTCAAGGATGCCGACCTCGTACTTTTCGTGATCGACGCGCGCGCCGGCGTGACCCCCGCCGACCAGCATTTCGCCAAGATGCTGCGCGCTTCGGGCAAGCCGGTCACGCTCGTCGCCAACAAGGCGGAGAGCCGGGCCAGCGATAGCGGCTTCCTGGAAGCCTATTCGCTCGGTTTCGGAGATCCGGTCGCGGTCTCGGCTGAGCACGGCCTCGGCATTTCCGACGTCTTCGACGCGATCCGCGCGGCGATGCCGGGGCGCGAAGGGGAGGGGGAGGGCGCGGCGGAGGAAGCGGCCGCGAAGCCGCTCCACCTTGCGATCATCGGCCAGCCGAATGCCGGAAAATCCACGCTCGCCAACCGCCTCCTCGGCAAGGAGCGGATGCTGACCGGACCCGAGGCGGGGATCACGCGCGACGCGATCGCCGTCGACTGGAGCTGGCGCGGGCGTCCGATCCGGCTCGCCGACACGGCCGGCATCCGCCGCAAGGCGAAGGTGGTGGAGAAGCTCGAGCAGCTTTCCGTCGGCGATGCGCTGAAAGTGATCCGCTTCGCCGAGGTGGTCGTGCTTCTCATGGATGCGAGCCAGCCGTTCGAGAAGCAGGATTTGCAGCTCGCGTCGCTGATCGCCGACGAGGGGCGGGCGCTCGTCCTCGCGCTCAACAAATGGGACATCGTCGCCGACAAGGAGGCGACGCTGCGCGGGCTCAGGGCCGATCTCGAGGAGACGCTGACGCAGGTGCGCGGCGTGCCGCTGGTGCCGATCTCGGCACTTTCGGGATCAGGCCTCGACAAGATGATGCAGGCGGTTCTCGAGGTACACGCGACGTGGAACAAGCGTCTGCCGACCGCGGCGCTGAACCGCTGGCTCGGCGCGATGACCGAACGTCACCCGCCGCCCGCCGTCTCCGGGCGGCGCATCAAGCTCAAATATCTTTCGCAATCGAAGACGCGGCCGCCGACGTTCTATCTCTCCTGCTCGCGGCCGGAGGCGCTGCCCGACGCCTATCGGCGCTACATCGTCAACGGGCTCCGCGAAGAGTTCGGCCTTGCCGGCGTGCCGATCCGGCTGATGGTGCGCGCCGCGGCGAATCCCTACGAGGGGAGAAGAAAGAGGAGCTGATGCGCCTTCAGGCCGCGCGGGTCAGACGCGAGACTTTGATCGTACTAGCCTTCTTGAGCGCCGCCGCCAAGTCGAATTCCATCTGCAAGCCAGCCCAGACTTCCGGGCTGCTGCCGAAGGCCTTCGACAGACGGATGGCCATCTCAGGAGAGATGCCCCTGCGCTCGTTGACCAACTCCGAAAGCGAGACGCGCGATACGCCGAGCTTTCTTGCAGCCTCGGTGACCGTCAGCCCAAGGGGCTCGAGGCATTCCTGCCTGACGATGCGTCCGGGATGAGGCGGCGTATGCATCGGCATGTCGCTTACTCCTAGTGATAGTCCGTGAGATCAACGTCCGAGGCGTGACCGTCCTCAAAGCGGAAGACGATGCGCCAATTCGCGCGCACCGTGACTGACCAAAAGCCCTTCAAATTGGTCTTCGGAGGATGCAGGCGAAACCCAGGCAGATCGAGATCTCCAGGTCGCGCCGCACGGTTTAAAACCGCGAGGATATTCTCGACCCTATCCAAATGATCCGGACGGATCCCCTTTCGGTCACCCTTTTCAAAGACGCGCTGAAGACCGCGGTGTCGGAACTTTCGGATCACCACGGTTGGTGTAATGTGTCACATATCACATTTCAACCGCTAGAGCGGCGCGTAATTCCCTGTCGGAAAATCAAAGAGCACGGCCGTCCTGTCGAAGTCCGGCGACGCCATCTCGACCAGATACGGAACGATCCCGGTAGGATGCGGAACCGTCGCCGGGTCTTCGCCTGGCATCGCCTGGGCGCGGAGCGCGGTGCGCGTGCGGCCGGGGTCGATGGCGACGACCTTGATCGGAGTCTTCTCGACTTCCTTCGCGTAGGTCGCGGCGAGCGCTTCGACAGCGGCCTTCGACGCCGCGTAGGGACCCCAGAACGGGCGGGTGCGGCGCGCCAGGACTGAAGTCATGAACAACACGCGGCCGGCGTCACTCTGACGAAGCAGCGGGTCGAGCGAGCGGATCAGCCGCCAGTTCGCGGTGACGTTGACGGCGATCACGTCGTCCCAGATTTTCGGGGGGACATGACCGAGCGGCGAGAGCTGCCCGAGAATGCCGGCATTGGCGAGAAGCACGTCGAGCTTCTTCCAGCGCTCGAAGATCGCGGCGCCGAGCCGGTCGATGCCCTCGTAGTCTTTCAGGTCGAGCGGCACGAGCGTGGCCGATCCGCCGGCCGCCTTGATCTCGTCGTCGAGCTCTTCGAGTCCGCCGACGGTGCGCGCGACGGCCACGACATGCGCGCCGGCCGCCGCAAAGCCTTTGGCGGCGTGATAGCCGATGCCGCGCGAAGCTCCGGTGACGACGGCGACGCGGCCTTCGAGAGGCCTTTTTTCGGTCATCCGTCCCGGCTCAGCCCGTCTCGGCGAGACGATTGAACGGGCGGACCTCGCCCATAGCTTCCTGGTCGGTCAGGTGCGTCGGATATTCGCCGCTGAAGCAGGCGTCGCAATATTGCGGCTGCGCCGGGTTACGCCCCGTCTCGCCGACGGCGCGATAGAGCCCGTCGATGGAGAGGAAGCCGAGGCTGTCGACGCCGATGAAGTCGCGCATCTCTTCCACGCTGAGGCGCGAAGCGAGGAGCTTCGACTTTTCCGGCGTATCGACGCCGTAGAAGCACGGGTCGGTCGTCGGCGGACTCGCGACCCGCATGTGGACTTCGACGGCGCCGGCGTCGCGCACCATGCGCACGATCTTGGTGGACGTCGTGCCGCGCACGATCGAATTGTCGATGAGCACGACGCGCTTGCCCCTGAGCACGGCGCTGTTGGCGTTGTGCTTCAAGCGAACGCCCATATGGCGGACCGCATCCGCCGGCTCGATGAAGGTGCGGCCGACATAGTGATTGCGGATGATGCCGAAATCGAAGGGAAGGCCGGCGGCTTCCGCGAACCCGATGGCGCCCGGAACGCCGGAATCCGGCACCGGCACGACGATGTCCGCCGCCGCGGGGGATTCGCGCGCGAGCTCGGCGCCGATACGCTTGCGGACCTCGTAGACGCTCGTGCCGGCGACGATCGAATCCGGCCGGGCGAAATAAACGAGCTCGAAAATGCAGAAGCGCGGCTTCAGCGGCGGGAACGGCCGGCGCGATTCGATGCCGTCTTCGGTGATGATGACGAGCTCGCCGGGCAAGACCTCGCGCTTAAGCTTTGCGCCGATGATGTCGAGGGCGCAGGTCTCCGACGCGAGGACCGGAGCGCCGTCGAGTTCTCCGAGAAGAAGAGGCCTGACGCCGAGCGGATCGCGGCAGCCGATCATCTTCTTCTCGGAGAGCGCGACGAGAGAGAAGGCACCTTCGACCTGACCGAGCGCGTCGATGATCCGCTCGATCAAGCTCGTGCGCTCGCTCGTCGCGATCAGGTGGATGATCGTCTCAGTGTCGGAGGTCGACTGGAAGATCGACCCGCGCCGCTGCAGCCTCCGCTGCAAGGCTGCGGCGTTGGTGATGTTGCCGTTGTGGGCCATCGCGAAGCCGCCGGCGGCGAACTCGGCGAAGAGCGGCTGGATGTTGCGCACTGTCGCGCCGCCCGCCGTGGAATAGCGGTTGTGGCCGATCGCGCGGTCGCCCTGCAGCCGCTCCATCACCTGCGGGTTGGTGAAGTTGTCGCCGACCAGGCCGATGTGGCGCTCGATGTAGAACTGCCTTCCGTCGAAGGTGACGATTCCCGCCGCCTCTTGCCCGCGATGCTGGAGAGCGTGAAGCCCAAGCGCCGTCAGCGCCGGCGCTTCCGCATGTCCGAAGATGCCGAAGACACCGCATTCCTCGTGCAGCTTGTCGTCGTCGAAGGGATGCGGGCTGAGCTTGCGCATGATTCTCTTGGTCTCGGTGCGAGGCTAGTCCGGGGGCGGGGCGTCGAGCTCCCGATCAAGCTGGTTCTGGTCGTCTGGCGCGATGCCCGGGTCGTCAGGCGCCGGTGAGGAATTGTCGCTGTCCGGCGCCGGCTCCTGCACAACGTCGTCGCCGGTCGCCGGCGCGGGGGCGTGACCCGACTCGCCGCGCAGCTTCTGCATGATCTCCGCCTCGGGGTCCTCGGGCAGACGGTTCATGAGGTCCTGGCCAAGCGTATCGAGCCACGGCTTCGACTTTGCCGTTGCGATCCATTCCGGCTGCTTGTCCGGGGCGATGAAGAAGTTGATGAAGAGCACCGCGATGATGACGAGGATCAGCCCACGCGCGGCGCCAAAGGCGAAGCCGAGAACGCGATCGACCGGACCGGCCCGCGAATCCAACACGAAGTCGGAGATCCGCATCGTGATGATCGAGACGAAAAGCAGGGTGACGAAGAAGATGCCGGCGACGGTAATGCCGAGTGCGAGATTGCGATCGTCGACGTAGCGCTGCACGAACGGAAGCGCTCTCCCCCAGAAGAAATAGGCCGCCGCGGCAGCCGCGACCCAGGAGGCGATGGAAAAGACCTCGCGCGTGAAGCCGCGGATCATGGCGAGGACGGCAGAGATCAGAATAACGACGAGCAAGATCCCGTCGAGCAGCGTGAAAGGCATCAGATCGTCGCCTCCTGCGGATCCGAAACGGTGCCGGGGCCGGGCCTACCGAGACGTCCTGCCGCTCCGGTTTGCGGTCGACTCGGCGGTGATCGCCGCGACAAGGTCGGCGAGCGTGGTAACTTCATTGAGCGAGAGAGTCGAGCGCACACCTTCGCGGCTTCCGGCGGGTAGCACAGCCTGTGAAAATCCGAGCCTTTCGGCCTCGTTCAACCGCATCATCGTCTGCGTCACCGGCCGCACCGCCCCGGAAAGGCTGACCTCGCCGAAATAGACGCTCTCCGGCGGCGTCGCAACTCCCGCACGCGACGAAATCAGCGCCGCGGCGACGGCGAGATCGGCGGCCGGCTCGGCAAGCCTGAGCCCGCCGGCGACGTTCAGATAGACATCGTGGCTGCCGAACCGCATCTGGTAGCGCGTCTCAAGCACCGCGAGCAGCATGGCGAGCCGGTTCGGGTCCCAGCCGACCACCGCGCGACGCGGCGTCCCGAGCGGCGTCGCGGACACCAGGGCCTGCACCTCGACCAGAAGCGGGCGGGTCCCCTCGATGCCCGCGAAGATTGCGGTTCCGGCGCTCTTCGCGTCGCGCTCGCCGATGAAGAGCAGGGAAGGGTTGTCGACCTCCCTGAGGCCGGCGTCGGTCATCTCGAAGACGCCGATCTCCGAGGCCGGGCCGAAGCGGTTCTTGACGGCGCGAAGCAGGCGGAAATGGTGGCCGGTCTCGCCCTCGAAATAGAGCACCGCGTCGACCATGTGCTCAACGACGCGCGGCCCGGCGATCTGGCCGTCCTTGGTGACGTGGCCGACGAGGACGACCGTCGCGCCGCTTGCCTTGGCGTAGCGGACGAGGGCCTGGGCGGACGTGCGCACCTGGGTAACGGTGCCGGGCGCGCTTTCGACGATCTCGGTCCACAGCGTCTGGATGGAGTTGATCACCACGAGGTCGACCGGCTTCCCCGCTTCGAGCGTCGCCAGGATGTTCTCCACCTGCGTCTCCGCGGCGAGCGCGACCGGCGCGTCGCGGAGGCCGAGCCGTTCGGCGCGGAGCCGGATCTGGCCGATCGCCTCCTCGCCCGACACGTAGACGACGCGGCGGCCGGCGCTCGCCATCGATGCGGCGACCTGGATCAGGATGGTCGACTTGCCGATGCCCGGATCGCCGCCGACGAGGATCGCGGAGCCCGGAACGAAGCCGCCGCCGATAACGCGGTCGAACTCGCCGACGCCGGAAAGCGCGCGCGGCAGCTCCCTGGCGTCGCCGGCAAGCGCGGCGAGGGCGACCGGTTTGCCGCGTCCGGTGCGAAGCGCCGTCGGGACGGAGACCGCCGCTTCCTCCGAAAGCGTGTTCCATTCGCCGCAGGCTTCGCAGCGGCCCTGCCACTTGGAGGAGACCGCGCCGCAATTGGCGCAGACGAATTGCGGGCGCGCGCGGGCCATCAGGTTGGCTTCGGGTATTGGCGCTCGGCGCGGCGGCTGAGGCCGGTCAGGAGCTCGTAGCCGATCGTGTCGGCGGCGCGGGCGACGTCGTCGATCGGCACGCTCTTCCCGAAAAGCTCCGCAAAGTCGCCTTCCGTCACCCCGACGATGTCGGTCACGTCGATCGCGATCAGGTCCATCGAGACGCGCCCGAGGAGCGGCGCCGGCCGTCCGCGCACGGCGGCGAAGGCGCCGGGGCGCGCGTCGCTCGATCCGGCGAGGCGGAGGTAGCCGTCGGCGTAGCCGGCCGAAAGCACGGCGATCCGCGTGTCCCGCTCAAGATGCTTTGCGGCACCGTAGCCCAGCGTCTCGCCGGCGCTCGCCTCGCGCACCTGCAGGATGCGCGCCCTTGCCGTGACGACAGTCGAAAGCGGCGGACGGCTGCGCGAGAACTCGGCGCCGTAAAGCGCGATCCCCGGCCGCACGAGATCGAAGCGAAAATCCGCACCGAGATGGATGCCGGCGGAATTTGCGAGCGAAGCCGGAAGCTCGGGGAGCTCGGCGCGAAGCTCCTGGAAAAGCGCAAGCTGCGACGCGGTTCATCGGGTTGTCCGGCTCGTCGGCGCAGGCGAGGTGGCTCATCAAGAGTTGCGGCGAGGCGGCTCTCAGAAGATCGGGGCGGCGCGCCAGCTCGAGCGCCTCGTGGACGGAGAGGCCGAGCCGGTTCATGCCGGTGTCGACCTGGAGCGCGGAGGGCACGCCGGGGAAGTGCGCCGCCCACGCCTCGACCGAGGCGAAGGTGTTCAATACCGGACGCAGGCCGTTGGCGCGAAAGACGTCGCCCCAATCGGCAAAGAAGCCGTTCAGGACGTAGATCGTCGCATCGGATGCGGCGGCGCGCACGCGCCGGCCTTCCTCAGGGAGTGCTACGAAGAAGGTGCGGCAGCCGACGGCGCTGAGCGCGGCGACCGCCGGCTCGATGCCGATGCCGTAGGCGTCGGCCTTGACCACGGCGCTCGTCTCCGCCGGCGCGGACATCTCGGCGAGCCGCTGCCAGTTCTTCGCCAGCGCGCCAAGGTCAATGGCGAGAACGAGCGCGGCTGCCTCTGTCGGCTTCTGGTGCAATCCGCCCGGCTCCCGATTTGCCGCCGAAGCGCTAGGTACAAGGGCGAGGGAGGCAAGGGAAGCGGCTTGCCGCCTACTCATCACGGGCCGGGAGATGGTCGTCCCTGGCGAGTGAGGAGAAGCGGGTCACTTCGGCCTCGAACTGAAGTTCGATCGTGCCGGTCGGTCCGTGGCGCTGCTTGCCGATGATGACCTCGGCGCGGCCGGCCATCTGGTCCATCTCCGCCATCCACTTGAAGAACTCCTCGGTGCCCTCCTTGGGCTTGCGGTTCTTCAGATAGTATTCCTCGCGGAAGATGAAGAGCACGACGTCGGCGTCCTGCTCGATGGAGCCGGATTCGCGCAGATCGGAAAGCTGCGGACGCTTGTCCTCGCGGATTCCACCTGACGCGAAAGCTGCGAGAGCGCGAGGATCGGGACGTCCAGCTCCTTCGCCAGCGCCTTCAAATTGGTGGTGATCTCGGTGATTTCCTGCACGCGGCTTTCGGAGGAGCGGCGCGTGGTGCCGATGATGAGCTGCAGATAATCGACGATGAGGAGGTCGAGGCCGCGCTGGCGCTTCAGCCGGCGCGCTCGGGCGGCGAGCTGGCTGATCGAGATGCCGCCGGTCTGGTCGATGTAGAAGGGGATGCGCTGCATCTCCTGCGCGGCCTCGACGATCCTGTCGAACTGGTCCTCGTGAATGGCGCCGCGGCGGATGTCGGAGGAGGGGATGCCGGCCTGCTCGGCGAGCATACGGGTGGCGAGCTGCTCGGCCGACATTTCCAACGAGAAGAACCCGACGATGCCGCCGTCGACGGTCTTGATGGTGCCGTCCGCCTGCTGTTCGCCCGCCCACGCCTTGGCGATGTTGTAGCCGATGTTGGTGGCGAACGATGACTTGCCCATGCCGGGCCGGCCGGCGAGGATGATGAGGTCGGAGTTCTGCAGCCCGCCCATCATCCGGTCCAAGTCCTCAAGGCCGGTCGCAAGGCCGGAGAGGTGACCGGCGCGCTGATAGGCGGCGCCGGCCATGTCGATCGCGGTCTTCAGCGCTTCGGCAAAGCCCTGGAAGCCGGAATTGAAGCGGCCGGTCTCGGCAAGCTCGTAAAGCCGACGCTCGGCGTCTTCGATCTGCTCGCGCGGCGGCATGTCGACCGGCGCCTCGTAGGCGATGTTCACCATGTCCTCGCCGATGGTGATCAGGTTCCGCCGGATCGAGAGGTCGTAGATGGTGCGGCCGTAGTCTTCCGCGTTGATGATGGTCGTCGCCTCGTAGGCGAGGCGCCCGAGATACTCCGCGACGGTGATCTCGCCGACCTTGTCGTTCTCCTTCAGGAAGCTCTTGATGGTGCGCGGGTCGGCTGACTTGTTCAGCCGGATGAGCTGCGCCGCCTTCTCGTAGATCTGTCGATGCAGCGGATCGAAGAAGTGCGCGGGCTCGAGAAAATCGGAGACGCGGTAGAACGCCTCGTTGTTGATCAGGATGGCGCCGAGCAGCGCCTGCTCCACTTCGATGTTGTGCGGGACCAGACGATGGATCGGCTCGTCTTCGGGGGCGAGGATGTGGGCGAACGTCATCGTTTCTTCAAATGCTCTTCATGCCCCTCATAGGTAGGACGACGCGCCATGGATAGGCACGCGCACGCTGTTTCCTCCGTCGTGCTCGTTATTCTACCGAATCACCGGAGGAAAATTATCACGGGTTGATTTTCGAGCGCGGCCTATTCGCCCGCCAGCCGCAGCGCCTCCGGCCCCTCGTGGCGGGAGCGGAACGCTGATTCGGCGTCCGTCATGTAATCGCGCGTGATCGGCAGCGCCTCGAGGTCCTTCGTGAGCTGCATCTGGAAGACCATCATGTCGCTCGCGCGGAACGCGGCTTCCGACCCCGCGAGGTAGAAGTCCCACATACGGCAGAAGCGCTCATCGTAGATCGTGGCCGCCTCCTCCCATTGTGCACGGAAGCGCTCGCGCCAGGCGCGCAGCGTCTCTGCATAGTGCAGGCGAAGGATCTCTATGTCGGTCACGAACAGCCCGGCGCGCTCGACCGCTTTCAGCACTTCGGAGAGCGCGGGGATGTAGCCGCCGGGGAAGATGTATTTGGCGATCCAGGAATTGGTCGTCGCCGGGGGGCCGCTGCGGCCGATCGAGTGCAGCAGCATCACACCCTTGTCCTTCAGAAGCGATGCCACGGAGCTGAAGAACTCACCATAGTGCGGCGCGCCGACATGCTCGAACATCCCGACCGACACGATGCGGTCGAACTTGGTGTCGAGTGCGCGATAGTCCTTGAGCTCGAAGCGCGCCTGCCTTTCGAGGCCGCGCTCGCGGGCGCGCTGGTTCGCGATCGCGTGCTGCTCCGTCGATAACGTCACGCCGGTGACGTTCACGTCGAAGTAGTCGGCGAGGAAGAGACCGAGGCCACCCCAGCCCGAGCCGATGTCGAGGATGTTCTGGCCGGGACGAAGCGCGAGCTTCGACGCAAGGTGCCGCTTCTTCGCCCATTGCGCCTCTTCGAGACTGGCGCCGGGCCGGTCGAAATAGGCGCAGGAATATTGCATGTCGGAATCGAGGAAAAGGCGGTAGATGCGGCCGTCGAGATCGTAGTGGTGCTTGATGTTCCGCTGCGCGCGCCAAATCGAGTTGTTCTGCGCGAGGCGGCGGGTCGCGAAGCGCAGCCGCGACAGCGAGGCGTAAATCGGCTCGCTCTTCACCTCCGTCCAGTTCTCGTTCACGAGCATGAGGAAGTCGAGGAGGGTGTCCTCCGGGAAGACGATCGCGCCGTCCATGTAGGCTTCGCCGATGGCGAGATCAGGGTTCCTGAGAACCCGCCACTCGGCGCGTGGATCGCGGAAGACGACATGCGCGGAGAGGCCGCGTCCGTCGCCGTAGGCCGACACGCCTCCGTCAGACCAGGTGACCTGAAGCCGGCCGTACCGAACAATTCGGGCCAACAGGCGGTCCAGCCAACGATTCATCCCTCTTTCCCCGCCCCTTAACCCCGCGCATTCAAATACCGTTTTGCGCGGGAAGCAATATGGGCGCTGGGGCGCTCTGGCGGATCAGGAAAACCGTCCCGCCGACCATACGGACGGGGCGTGGCAAGAGAAAGGGCGCCGAAGCGCCCTTTGAGATGATGTCGGTCAGGTGAGACGCGGTCAGCTCGCGGCAGTTTCGCCGGCTTCGGGGGCCTGGCTTTCGCCGCCGTCGCTCTCCTCGGTCTCCGGCTCGGCGCCCTCGGTCGCCTCTTCGGCTTCCGCCGCGATCTGCGCGTCGGGCCGCGTCAGGTCCTCGCCGCGCGCCTGCCGCTCCGCCTCGTCGCCTGAGCGTGCAACGTTGATGGCGATCGAAACTTCGACCTCGGGGTGAAGCGTGATCTTCACCTCGTGCAGGCCGATCGCCTTGATGGCGCGGTCGAGCCGGACCTGGCGGCGCTCTATCGTGAAGCCGCCGGCGGTGGCGGTGTCGGCGATGTCACGCGTCGACACGGAGCCGTAGAGCTGGCCGGTCTCGCCGGCCTGGCGGATCACGACGAAGCTCTGGCCTTCGAGCTTCGTTGCTACGCCTTCGGCCTCCTTGCGGGCTTCGAGGTTGTGCGCCTCAAGCTGCGCCTTCTCGCGCTCGAAGCGCTTGCGGCTCTCGGCATTCGAGCGAAGCGCCTTGCGCTGCGGCAGGAGGTAATTCCGCGCATAGCCGTTCTTCACGCGCACGACGTCGCCCATCTGGCCGAGCCGGGCGATGCGCTCCAAAAGGATCACTTCCATTTTATTCTCCTTGCTGTCCCGCGTGCTGCGGTTAGGGGCGGCGCTCTTGAGCGCCGCTCCAGCGGATGGCTCCGGCCTATTTCAGAACGTAGGGCAGGAGGCCGAGAAAGCGGGCGCGCTTGATTGCCCGCGCAAGCTCGCGCTGCTTCTTGGCGGAGACCGCCGTGATGCGCGAAGGCACGATCTTGCCGCGCTCCGAGATGTAGCGCTCCAAAAGCTTCACGTCCTTGTAGTCGATGAGAGGTGCGCCGTCGCCGGAGAACGGGCAGGTCTTACGGCGGCGATGGAAGGGCCGGCGGGTCGGGAGTTGTGCGATATCGACCATCGTTCTACTCCTCGTCGTCGCGGCGACGCTCGCGGTCGCGTTTGCGGCGCTCGTCGCGCTCTTTCTTCTGCATCTGCACCGACGGCTCTTCCTCGAGCTTGTCGACGCGCACCGTCAGAAAGCGGAGGATGTCCTCGTTGAGGCTCATCTGCCGCTCCATCTCGTTCACCGCGTCGTGCGGCGCGTCGAGGTTCATCAGTGTGAAGTGCGCCTTGCGGTTCTTGGCGATGCGGAAGGCGAGGTTCTTCAGACCCCAATATTCGGTCTTGCCGACGCTGCCCCCGGCGCCCGCGATCACGCCCTTGAACTGCTCGACCAGCTCATCGACGCGTTGACCCGACACGTCCTGCCGGGTCAGGAAAACATGCTCGTAGAATGCCATTCGTTCTTCAGCCTTTCCTCATACGATCCGGCTTGGCGCGGAGCCCCGTCGAAGCCTCGTGCGGGCAGTCCCGCGGAAAGGCTCGTGACGTCTTCGAGAGCGGAGACACGGGAAACCGGATCGGCATCCGATCCTGCGGGCGAGAAACGCGCCGCTTTCCGTTAAGCCCCCGGCCGAAGCCGGTCGTGGAAGCGGGCTATATACGGCAAAACCCGGCGAACGCAAGGCGGGCGGGCCGGCCGGCCGGGCATCGGCGCCTGGAAAGCCGCGGCAGCACCGACGCGACTTGACACTCCCACCCATGCGGTGTGGATCGGCCGAAACGAACGGGAGGCTTGATGACGACCGCATTCCTTTTTCCTGGCCAGGGGAGCCAGGCGGTCGGAATGGGAAAGGCGCTCGCGGATGCGATTCCGGCGGCGCGGGCGGTCTTCGACGAGGTCGACGAGGCGCTCGGCGAGAAGCTGTCGACGATCATGTTCGAGGGGCCGGAAGAGGCCCTGACGCTGACGCGGAACGCTCAGCCGGGGCTGATGGCGGTGAGCCTCGCGGCGCTTAAGGCGCTTGAGGCGGAAGGCATCTCGGTCGCCACGCACGCTGCCTATGTGGCCGGGCATTCGCTCGGCGAATATTCGGCGCTCGCGGCGGCCGGCAGCTTCTCGATCGGCGATACGGCGCGACTTTTGCGCCTGCGCGGCGACGCGATGCAGAAGGCGGTGCCGGAGGGGTCGGAGCCATGGCGGCGCTGCTTGGGCTCGACCTTGCCGCCGCTGAAGAGGTCGCGAAGGAGGCGGCGAGCGCGGACGAGGTCTGCGAGGTTGCCAACGACAATGCGCCGGGACAGGTCGTCGTTTCGGGCCACAAGGCGGCGGTGGAGCGGGCGATCGAGATCGCCAAAGGCAAGGGCGCGCGGCGCGCCATGCTCCTGACGGTGTCCGCGCCCTTCCATTGCGCGCTGATGGAGCCGGCGGCGGAGGTCATGGCGAATGCGCTTGCGGCGACGAAAATCCATCCGCCGGCGGTGCCGCTCGTCGCCAACGTGACGGCGACGCCGCTCACCGATCCGACCGAAATCCGCCAGCGCCTTGTCGAGCAGGTCACCGGCACCGTCCGCTGGCGGGAATCGATGGCGTGGCTCGCGGCAAATGGCGTTACGCGCCTGGTGGAGATCGGCGCCGGCAAGGTGCTGACCGGGCTTGCCAAGCGCACGGCGCCCGACGCGACAGCGTCCTCGGTCGCGACGCCCGACGACGCGAAGGCGCTTGCGGCGGCGCTGAAAGGATAGGGAGGCAGGATGTTCGGCCTTGATGGGAAACGTGCCCTTGTAACCGGCGCGAGCGGGGGCATCGGCGGGGCGATCGCGGAGGCGCTTCATGCGCAGGGCGCGACCGTGACGCTCTCCGGCACACGCGTCGACGCGCTTCAGGCGCTCGCGGGGAAGCTCGGCGGACGCGCGCATGTCGCGCCGGCGGACCTCGCGGACGGGGCGGCGGTCGACGCGCTGGTGCCGGAGGCGGAGCGGCTGATGGGCGGGCTCGACATCCTTGTGAACAACGCCGGACTTACCCGCGACGGGCTTGCCGTCAGGATGAAGGACGAGGATTTCCAGCTCGTGCTCCGCGTCAATCTAGAGGCGGCGTTCCGGCTCTCCCGCGCAGCGCTCAGGGGCATGATGCGGCAGCGCTTCGGCCGCATCGTCGGCATCACCTCGGTCGTCGGCGTGACCGGTAATGCGGGCCAGGCGAACTACGCCGCCTCAAAGGCCGGCCTGATCGGAATGTCGAAGGCGTTGGCGATGGAGGTCGCAAGCCGCGGCATCACCGTCAATTGCGTCGCGCCCGGCTTCATCGAGAGCGCGATGACCGGGAAACTGAACGAAAAGCAGCGCGAGGCGATCCTCGGCACGATCCCGACGGGCCGCCTCGGGAGCGGTGCGGAAGTGGCCGCTGCCGTCGTCTATCTCGCCAGCGACGAGGCCGCCTACGTCACCGGCCAAACGCTTCACGTGAACGGCGGGATGGCGATGATCTGAAGCGGGGAGAATCGCCCTGGAGGAGGCGGATTTCCGCTGCTGGTCAAGCCGATTGAAACGTGATAACGACCGCCGGAAAGTTGACCTTGGACCCGGGTGAATCGCCGCTGAAGCTCCCGCTTCGCGGCTTTTGTGTATATTCCGGGTCGGGAAACGGCCCGAAGATGAGGAAGAGGTTATGAGCGACAACAGCATCGAGGTGCGCGTCAAGAAGATCGTCGTCGAGCATCTCGGCGTGGAGGAGGACAAGGTGTCCAAGGACGCGAGCTTCATCGACGATCTTGGCGCCGACAGCCTCGATACGGTTGAGCTCGTCATGGCCTTCGAGGAGGAGTTCGGCGTCGAGATTCCGGACGACGCGGCGGAGACCATCCTGACCGTCGGCGATGCGGTCCGCTTCCTGGAGAAGAGCACCTCCTGATCGCGGGACGAGATCCGCAACGTGCGGCGCGTCGTCGTCACCGGAATGGGAATGGTGACGCCGCTTGGGAGCGGCGTTGAGACCTCGTGGGCGCGGCTTAAAGCGGGCGAAAGCGGCGCGGCGCGCATCACCACCTTCCAGGTCGACGATCTTCCCTGCCAGATCGCCTGCGTGATTCCGCGCGGCGACGGCTCCGACGGGACCTTCAATCCCGACCTCTCGATGGAGCCGAAAGAGCAGCGGAAGGTCGACGATTTCATCATCTTCGCGATGGCCGCTGCCGACGAGGCGCTGGCGAGCGCCGGCTGGCATCCGAAGAGCGATGAGGACCAGTACGCGACCGGCGTTCTGATCGGATCGGGGATCGGCGGCATCGGTGGCATCGTTGAAGCCGGCATCACGCTGCACGAGCGCGGACCGCGGCGCATATCGCCCTTTTTCATCCCCGGCCGTCTCATCAATCTTGCGTCCGGCTACGTCTCGATCAAGCACGGGCTGAAGGGGCCGAACCACGCCGTCGTCACCGCCTGCTCGACGGGCGCGCATGCGATCGGCGACGCGGCGCGACTGATCGCGCTCGGCGATGCCGACGTGATGGTCGCCGGCGGCACGGAATCCCCGGTCGTGCGCATCTCGCTCGCCGGCTTTGCCGCCTGCCGGGCTCTGTCGACGCACTTCAACGATCGCCCGAAGCAAGGCTCGCGGCCCTATGACCGCGACCGCGACGGCTTCGTGATGGGCGAGGGGGCCGGCGCGGTGGTGCTCGAAGAGCTTGAGCATGCAAAGGCGCGCGGGGCGACGATCCATGGCGAGGTGATCGGCTACGGGCTTTCGGGCGACGCCTACCACATCACCGCGCCATCCGAGGACGGCAACGGCGCGGAGCGCTGCATGCGCGCGGCGCTGAAGCGGGCGGCCGTCGATCCCTCCGAGGTCGACTACGTCAACGCTCACGGCACCTCGACCATGGCCGACGGAATCGAGCTTGCCGCGGTAGAGCGCGTGATGGGGAACGCGGCCGGCGGGCTCACGATGTCGTCCACCAAGTCAGCGATCGGCCACCTGCTTGGCGCGGCGGGCGCCGTCGAGGCGATCTTCTGCCTGCTCGCGATGCGCGACGGCGTCGCCCCTCCAACGCTTAATCTCGACAATCCGTCGGTCGAAACGCCGATCGATCTCGTGCCGCTTAAGGCGAAAGAGAAGCGAATCGACGTCACGCTCTCCAACTCCTTCGGCTTCGGCGGCACCAACGCGTCGCTGGTTTTCCGCCGTGTTTGATGCGTTCGCGGTTTAGCCTCAATCGGTGGTATGAGTTGGCCTTGGGAGGGGCAGGCCGCGGATGAGCTACACGAATCGCCCTACCGACAGGAGAAACCCGCCGGCAACGCCAGAGATGCCGGATATGCCGGCCGTGTCGCCGCTCGACATGCCGGCGACGGCCGAGGTGCAGCAGCCGCGGCGGCGGATCGCGCCGAAGAGCCCGCGTCAGGTTCTGCAGCCGGAAGCCGCGCCCCCGCCGCCGCCGCGTTCGCAAAAGGCGCGGCATCCGCTCGTCGTGGTCTCGAATTTCTTCCTGATGATCGCGGTGCTGATCATCCTGGCCGGAGGCGGCCTCCTCTACTTCGGTATTCAGCGGTTCAACGGCCCCGGACCTTTGACGGAGACGACCAGCGTGCTGGTCACCCCCGGTGCCGACCTCGATTCAATCTCCACGCAGCTTCAGCGGCACAACATCATCGACAGCCCGTTCATCTTCACGATGGCCGCCCGCTTCAAGAAGCTGGAGGCCAAGCTGCAGGCCGGCGAGTACCTGTTCCAGCCTGCCGTCAGCATGAAGCAGGTTCTTGACGACTTGGTCTCCGGCCGATCGGTCTTGCACGCGATCACCTTCCCCGAAGGGCTGACCAGCCAGGCGATCGTCGAAAAGCTCAGGGCAGATACCGTCTTGACCGGCGACATCGCGGTCGTGCCGCAAGACGGCTCGCTGATGCCCGACACCTACAAGTTCACGCGCGGCGCCACGCGCCAGCAGATGCTCGACCAGATGCAGCGCGTCGAGGCGCGGGCCGTGCAGGAGATCTGGGACCGGCGTGCGCCCGGGCTGCCGATCACCACGCCGCAGGAGTTCGTGACGCTTGCCTCGATCGTGGAGAAGGAGACCGGCCGTGCCGACGAGCGCCCGCGCGTTGCCGCAGTCTTCATCAACCGGCTGCGCAAGGGGATGCGGCTGCAATCCGATCCGACCGTGATCTATGGGCTATTCGGCGGCGCGGGCCGACCGCCGGACTGGGCGCTGACCGATGCGGCACTCGCGAAACCGACGGCGTTCAACACCTACCTGATCGACGGTCTGCCGCCTTCGCCGATCGCCAATCCGGGGCGCGCTGCGCTCGAAGCGGTCGCCAATCCGTCGCGCACGAACGAGCTCTATTTCGTCGCCGACGGGACCGGCGGGCACGCCTTCTCCGCGACGCTTGAGGAACACAATCGCAACGTTGCGCGCTGGCGGCAGATAAGGGCTGACCAGGAGAAGGCGGCGGCCGCTGCGGCAGCGGCAGCGGACACTCAGACCGACGCGCCGGCACAGGACGCGCCTGCGCAGGATGCGCCCGCCGACGCGCCACCCGACGCCGCGTCTCCTGACGGGGCGGCGCCCGCCGACCAGGACTAGCGCAGCATGCCGGCTGCGCGCGGTCCGAGGAAGGCGCCGCCGCCCGTCCGCGTCGCGAAGACCAACTGTCGGGGATAAATGACGCTCTCAAGCATGACCGGCTTCGCGCGAACAGCCTTCGAGGCCGAGGGCGCGAAGTATTCCTGGGAGCTGAAGAGCGTCAACGCACGCGGGCTCGAGGTGCGGCTTCGGCTTCCCGCGGGCCTCGATCACCTTGAAGCGGAGGTGCGTGCGCAGCTTCGTGAGCGGATCGCCCGGGGAAGTTGCTTCATCACGTTGGCGCGCGAGACGGAATTGGAGCAGCGCAGGGTCGTGCTGAACGAGGCGGCGCTCGCGCTCGTCGTCGCCGCTGCGCGCCGGCTTGCGGAGGTTGAGGGGATAGGTGCCCCGACGGCCGATGGACTGCTTGCGATTCCGGGGGTGCTTGAGGAGGGCGATGTCTCGCCGAAGGCGGAAGCCGCGGAGCGCCGCGACGCTTCCCTGCTCGCGGCGCTCGCAGCTACGATCGACCAGTTGCTCGTGGCGCGTGTCGAGGAGGGGAGGCGGCTTGCGGTCGTGCTTGGCGACCAGCTTCGAAGCGTCGAAGACCTGGTCGCGGAGGCGAAGCGCGTTGCGGCGGAGGCGCCGGAGGCGATGAAGGCGCGCATTCGCGATCAGGTGGCGCTGTTGACCGCCGAGGGCATGGGGCTCAATCCCGATCGCCTGCACCAGGAGGCGCTGATCGCGGCGACGCGCGCCGACGTGCGCGAGGAGATCGACCGCCTGGCAAGCCACATCGAAAGCGCCCGCGGCTTGGTGGCGTCGGGGGGCGCGATCGGGCGGAGGCTCGACTTCCTCTCGCAGGAGTTCAACCGCGAGGCCAACACGCTTTGCGCAAAGGCTTTTGACAATCGGTTGACGACGATTGGACTCGAGCTGAAGGCGGTCATCGACCAGTTTCGCGAACAGGTGCAAAATCTGGCATGAGCACCGGTCCGATCCAGCTTCGCCGCAGGGGCGTGATGTTCGTGCTGTCGTCGCCGTCGGGCGCCGGCAAGTCGACGCTCGCGCGCCTGCTGCTATCGGAAGAGCGCGATCTCGTCCTTTCAATCTCGGTGACGACGCGCCCGCGCCGCGCCAGCGAGGTGGAGGGCCGCCACTACCACTTCATCGAGCAGGCCGAGTTCGCGCGCATGCGCGAGCGCGGCGAGCTTCTGGAATGGGCGGAGGTGCACGGCAACTTCTACGGTACGCCGCGCGCCCCGGTCGAGCGGGCGTTGGCGCAGGGGCGGGACGTGCTTTTCGACATTGATTGGCAGGGCACCGAGCAGCTGGCGCGGATCGAGGAGACGCGGGCGGACCTTGTTCGTGTGTTCGTGCTTCCGCCGAACTTCCGCGAGCTTCGGGCGCGGCTTGAGCGGCGCGCCGAGGACGCGTCCGACGCGATACGCCGACGTCTTGCGAACGCTCGTGCCGAAATCGAGAAGTGGACAGCCTACGACTATGTCGTCGTCAACGAGGATCTCGACCGCTCGTTTCCGCTCGTGCGCGCGATCCTCGCCGCCGAGCGCATGCGCCGGGAACGCGTGACCGGCCTCGAAGATTTCGTCGAAAGCCTGCTCCAGGAAGCCGACGAGGCCGCGCGCGACGCTCCTTAGCCGCGCCCCGCGAAGAACCGGGCGAGGCGTAGAAAGTCCTCGATCGCCAGATCCTCGGCGCGAAGCGTCGGTGCGATGCCAAGCTCTTGCAGGACAGGCTCCGGCTCAGGCCAAAGCTGCTTCAGGCTCCCCCTCAGCATCTTGCGCCTCTGGCCGAAGGCGGCGGCCGTCACGGCCTCCACGGCTCGAAGCGGAACGGACTCCGCATCGGCACGAGGCTCCATGCGCACGACCGCCGATGTCACCTTGGGCGGCGGCGTGAAGGCGCGCGCCGGAATGTCGAAGAGCCGGGTCGGACGGGTGCGCCACTGCGTCAGCACCGCGAGACGCCCGTAGGCCTTCGTGCCGGGCTTGGCGACGAGCCGGTCCGCGACCTCGCGCTGGAACATCAGCGTCATGCTTGCCCAGAAAGGCGGCCACGACGTCGAGGACAGCCAGCCGACGAGAAGCGGGGTCGCGATGTTGTAGGGGAGGTTGGCGACGACGCGGATCGGGCGATCGGCGCCAATCCGGGAATAGTCGAAGGCCAGCGCGTCGCCTTCCACGATCGTTAGGCGTCCGGGTGCTGCGGCGGCGATCTCCACAAGCGCCGGCAGCGCACGCCGGTCGCGCTCGATCGCCGTCACATGCGCCGCGCCCTCGACGAGCAGCGCGCGCGTCAGCCCGCCCGGACCCGGACCGATCTCGACGATATGGCTATCGGCGAGCGGGCCGCCGGCGCGCGCAATGCGGCGCGTCAGGTTGAGGTCGAGAAGGAAGTTCTGCCCGAGGGCTTTGCGGGCGGCGAGGCCGTGCGCGGCGATGACCTCGCGAAGTGGCGGAAGCGCTAGTAGCGCCTCGTCCCTCAAGCGGCCGCCTCGCGGCAACTCATGGATCGCGCCAGCTTAAGCGCCTCGATCAGGCTCGTGGCGTGCGCCTTGCCCGAGCCGGCGATGGCGAGCGCCGTCCCATGATCTGGCGAGGTGCGAACGAAGGGGAGGCCGAGCGTGATGTTTACCGCCTTGTCGAAGGCGACCGCCTTGATCGGGATTAGCGCCTGGTCATGGTACATGCAGAGCGCGGCGTCGTAGGTCTGCCTCGCCTCGGGATGGAACATGGTGTCGGCGGGGAGGGGGCCAGTCGCCTCGATTCCCGTTCGCTGAAGCGCTTCGACCGCCGGGCGGACGATCGTCTCGTCTTCATGCCCGAGCATGCCGGCTTCGCCTGCGTGCGGGTTAAGGCCGGCAACGGCAAGCCGCGGGTTGGGAATTGAGAAGCGCCGGGCGAGATCGCGCGCGACGACGATCGCGGTCCGCACGATGAGGTCGGAGGTCAGCCTGCGAGCAACCTCGGCAAGGGGGATGTGGATCGTGACCGGCACGACCTTCAGGTCCGGTCCCGCAAGCATCATGACGGGCGCAGCCGATTTTGCGAAGAGCTCATGCGCCAAAGCGCCAAGATACTCGGTGTGACCGGGGTAAGGGAATCCGATAGCGCTCAGCGCCTTCTTCTGGACGGGGTTGGTGACGATCGCGCTTGCGGCGCCGTCGCGGACGAACTCGGCCGCGCGACGGATCGACCAGATTACCGCCGGCGTATCGGTTGGGTCGATCGTACCCGGCGTGCCGGATACCGCCGGAGCGCCGGCCAGGCACGGCAGCGCGTCGGGAAAAGTCTCAGCCGCCGCGCCGACCTCGATGATCTTGGTGCGAATATCACGTCCCAACGCCGTGGCGCGTCGGGCAAGCAATGCCGCGTCGCCTACGAAAACAAAGGGCGGTACATCGGCGACGTTGCGCGCCAGCCAAGCCTCAATAATGATGTCTGGACCGACCCCGGCAGGCTCGCCAAGCGTCAACGCCAGCGGCGGGCTCGACGCCGCGCCGCTCACCGGTACTCGATGACGGCGTCGGAGCGGAGATCGCGAAGATAGCGACGCGCGAGGAGCTGTCCTCGCTCGCCAAGTATCTCCTGGCGAACTGCGACCGCCGCCTCGCTTTCGCCTGCGATCGCCTTCTTGGCGCAGACGCCGACAATCTGGAAGCCTTCGCTCGTCTGTTCTGGCTTCGTCGCGCTGCCGACTTCGGCGGCGGCAAGTGCCGCCTTCATTGGCGCAGGCAGGTCGGCCTCCGCTTTCCGTACGGGGGGCTGGATCACAATGTTGGGCGAGCTGCCGGCCTGCTCGACGCTATGATCGCAGCCTTGAAAGCCGTCGTGAAAAGCCTTCGCCGCGTTCAGCCGCTCGTTGACGACGGCATTGCTCGAGCCGGGTGGGACGATGAAGATGATCAACTGCAGCATGTATTCGAAGGCAGCTTGCTGCGATCCGGTATCGCTGTGAGCGCTCAGCGCTGCGTTGACGTCTTGGTCGGTCACGGTAACGGTTGCGCGGAACCGCGCGCGGACGATTCTTGTCCATGCCATGTTGGCGTGCAGGAACTGCCTGAAGGTCTCAGGATCCAGGCCGGCCTGTCTAAGGGCCTGGCTGAACTGAGCGGCAGTCATCTTCGCGCCGCGCGCCCGATCCGCGATCTCCTGGTCGATGGCGTCGTCGCTCACTTCCACGTGCCGCCGCGCAGCTTCCTGCAGCATGAGCTGCTCGTCGATCAGTTGATCCGTCGCCTCTTTCTCGCCTGCCTTCCCGCCGGTGAAGAGGCGCAGCATCTTCGTGCGCTGCTGGATGTCGTACGTCGTGATCGGCTGATCATTGACGAGAACGCGGATCGCGCTCGCCGAATAAGCCGGCCCCGCAACAAACGGCGTGGACGCCGAAAGGAGCAGCGCGGCGAGCGCGATTTGGAGCAAACGACGCATTCTCGATGCCATCAGTAACAGTCCCGGCGAGTTCGGACGAATTGACGAAGAATGTCTACAGACCAATCTGTCGAAAATCCGGCCATACTTCTCTTATTGTACCTGGGTATCGGGCCGCAATGACTGCCCGAATCCCCCGTCGGCGATCGTCCGCAGGCTGAGACGGAAGAATATCTGCCGCGCGGAGACGAGGTCGGTGTAGGTGTCGGTCGTTTCAGAATAAGTGGCGGAAATCGAGAAGCAATCGTCGGCGTATGCGATTCCGAGGCTGTCGGAGACCCGACTGTTGTTGCGCAGATCGAACACGAGCGAGCCGAGCACCGACCAATTGTCGGTGATGCCGACCGCCGCGGCAGTGGTGAGCTCTTCGCGCTGCGTAAATATGCCCGAGGCGGGACTTTCACGCATGAAGGTGTAGCCGATCGCGGCGGAACTGTTGCCGTAGCCGCCGGCGGCAGACAGATCAACGCGGTTCAGCGTGAGATCGTGATCGTCGAAGCGGCCCCGCCCGGTTACCGCAAGACCGAAACCGGTGTTCACCGTGACGCGCGCAAGGTAGTCGGACTTGCGGGTTTCGAGCCCCGATCCGACGCCGGTCAAAGCGTGGTCCTGGAGCGAGAAGGAGTTCGTGCCGGCGAGCTGATATGATTGCCCTACGATCGCGTCGATCGACGCGCCGTTTGGGAAAAGGCCCTGATAGAGCAGCCCGAGATTTGCGCGCGTCCCGCCCTCCTGGCGATCGTAGCCGGCGAACTTGTCCCATTTGAACAGCGTCGTGTCGTCAAATTCGAGGCTTTGCGAGTTTTCATTCGGAAGGCTGCCGGCGTGCACCTCATTTGGCCGTGCGATGACCTGCACCTTCGGGCCAAACGTGTGTGTCGTGGAGCCGAGCGTTGCAAGAAACGGCCATTCGTATTCGACACCCACCGCCGGCATCACCCGGCCGGTTGCCCCGGAATTGGTCAAGCCGGCTGCCGGGTCATCAGAAGCGATCCAGTCGGCGTCGGCTTGTACATACGTGAACGGCGTCACGAGTTGGCCGCCGGCAAGGATCAGACGGCGTTTCCAGCTGGCGCGGTTGGTGACGCGCGTGAAGGAACCGGCGACGCCGGCATAGTACGGGTTGAAAGGCGCGGGCGGGTGCCGAATGTCGCTCTTGTCGCGCGTCAGGCTCGCGAGGTTTGAATCGAAGCGCAGTTCGCCGCCGAAGATCGGCTTGTCGACGACGTAGTTGCGGTCGACGACCGGATGGACGAACGCCTGCTCGGCCTGGTCGTCGTGCACATAGACGTCGCCGTTGGCGAGGGTCTCCTCCGTATCCTCGCGTTGAACTGCGAATGTAATAACCGCTGGCAGCGAAGTAGTTCCGATCGTTCATCCCGGTCAAGTAAGCGGTCGATGGCAGCTCGCCAGCCTGAGCGCCGGGGATCTTGTAGTCGCGGTTGAAAGTCCGGTCGGTTGTGAAGTCCACGTCCCAGCCGAAGGACCAATTCTTGCTCAGGCTGAAGGCGCCTTGGGAGCGCGCGGCGCCGCGCAGGTCACGGTCTCCGCTTAGCGGCTCTCCGCTGTCGACGAAGGCTCGCGGATCTTTCTGGAAGATTCCTGCGAGCTGAATTGAATAGGAGCCGTTCATCATGCGGTGGCGCCATTGCGCCTGCATAAGCAGCCCCTGCCGACTCAAGATGGTCGGCGAGAACGTGACATCGTAGTTGGGCGCGAGATTCCAAAAGAACGGCGTTGTCACCCCGACTCCAAGAGCGTCGCTCTGCAGCACCGAGGGAACGAGAAAACCGGACTTGCGCTTCACGGTTGGGTCGGGGTGGAAGAAGATCGGCATATAGGCGATCGGAATCCCGAAAAACTCCAGGCGGGCGTTCTCGTAGTAGATGGTATGATTCTTCTCGTTGTGGATGATGCGCGCCGCCTTGATTTGCCAAAGCGGCGGCCGCTCAGGGTGCTCAAGACACGGCTTGCAAGCCGTATAGACGCCCTTGCGGAAGATGGTCAGCGTTCCGTCGCGCCGCTCCGCCGTCTGCGCCGTGAACCGCGTGCGATCGGTGGTGATCAGGTTCAGGCTGCCGACGAACCCGTCGCGGAAGTCATCGGTGACGTCGAGCCTGTCGGTCGTGGTGAGGTTGCCGGTCGGGTCGAGCATGCGGATGCCGCCGGTGGCAATCAGACGGCCGGATTTCTGATCGTAAGAGACGCGGTCGGCATCGAGCGCGTAGCCCTTGTAGAACATCTGCACGTTGCCGATCGCGGTGACGATTTCGTGGTCGAAATCGTAGACCAGCTGGTCGGCCTGAAGCAGCATGCGGCCGTCTGCCGCGTCGTGCGGCAGGGCATCCCCGTTGCCACCGACTGGCCCGATCGACTGGGCAATCGCCGGCACGCCTCGTGAAGCGAGAGCGGCCGAGGCGACGCAGGCCATCAACAGCTTGCCGCCCTTTGCGAGGCTTGCCGCCAGCCTCCGGCGCCGACGCAATACTCTGAGCTTCACCCGTCCTCCTGGAAAAGCAGGGTGGTCGCGCCAAGGGTCAGCGCAACGATAGGCGGCAGCCAAGCCGCCAGCACCGGGTCGATGATGCCATTACCGCCCAGGTCGCTGGCGATTTGACTGAAAGCATAAAGCAGAAAGCCGATAGTGGCGCCAGTCAGGATCAGCCGCCAGGTCCCGCCGTAACGAGTGAGGCGCAAACTGACCGTGGCAGCGATCAGAACCATCGCGATCAGGAAGATCGGCCGGCTGACCAGCGTGTGGAAAGCCACCCGAAAGGGATCGGGGTCGCGTCCCGTCCGTTCAGCCGTCTTTATGAAGCCCGGAAGCGACCACACAGAAATCGCCTCCGGCTCGACGAAGCGGCGCTCCAGCTCTTTCGCGGTCAGCAAGGTCGGGAGCTCGTAGCGCGCGACGATGTGCGGCGCGGATTTTGCCGATGCCACCGACGCGTCGGTCAAGATCCACCGCCCCGGCGTGTATTCGCCGCGCGGTGCGTCGACCTTCTCGCGGAAGCGGCCGGCTTCGTCGTAGACGAAGGCCGTCACGCCGAGGATCGCGTTTCCATTCGCCTCCGCGGAGGCCGCGTGCACGATAGAGGAGCCCCCGCGTCCTTCCTGCCTGAACCAATGTCCCGTCCCCCAGGCCGTGTGGCCGAGGAGCTCCGCCTCGATATTGTCGGCGCGCTCCTTCAAGCTCACCGCGACGGGGTTGAGCAGCGCCGTCGCAGCAGCGCCGACGACAATGGCGACGGCGAATGGAGCGCGCAGAAATCCCCACACCGAAACGCCGCTCGCGCGGGCGACGACGAGCTCGAGCTTGCGCGACAAGTCGATGAGGCTGAGGAGCGCGGCAAAGAGGAACGCGAAGGGCAGCGCGCCGTCGAGCAGGATCGGAACGTGCATCGCGGCAAGGGCCAGGCCGAGCGGGCCGGTGAAACTCGCTTCGTCGCTGAAGCGCCGCAGCACTTCCACATAGTCGGCGACGAAGATGATGAGGCAGCCCGAAGCGAGCATGAGAAACAGCGTGCCGGTGAAGCGTCGCGCAATGTAGCGGCTGAGCACGCGCGGCATCATGGCTCACCGTCGAAGTCGGCTCCGGCCGGAGCGAACCGTGGGAATGCACGCATCAGCGCGCCGAACAGTCGATCCCAGCCGTCTTCGACGAAGCGCGGGGTCGGCAAGCGTGCGTCGAGAAGTGTTGCGGCGAGGCCGAAGCCGATCCCCGTAAGAGGAACAATGTAGAGCAGCGGGGCTGCGTCGGGCGAATTGAGGGCAACCGAGGCGATGGCGAAGCCTCCGGCGCGAAGCGCCACGCACAGTACAACGCAGGCTGCGATGGCGAACCTGCGGTCCTGACGATTGGTACGGGGACGCCCGAGGAAGGCGAGAGCAACGAGCGCGAAGACAAGCGTGTAGAGCGGAGCGGCAATGCGGTTGTTGAGCTCGAAGACCACCCTGACGGCGTCCGGCGTGACCGCGGAGTCGCCCGGGTCGGGCTCGATAAGGTAGAGCGTGGACCGCTCCCGCGCCTTGTAGATCGCGTTCGCGTTCGGTGTGCCGAGCTGACTTAGATCGAGCGCGTAGGTCCCGAAATCGACGACGTTGGTTTCGCCGCCGACGCCGTCCTGGCGAATGAGGTCGCCGTCCTGCAACACGAGAAAGGAGCTGCCGTCGCGTTGGAGCAGCACGCCTTTGGTGGCGCTGTACTGAACCGTCTCGTGGGGATTGCGGTCGTCGCTCACGAAAATGCCGCGAAAGCTGCCATCCGGAGCTTTCTGGCGGATGTGCATGGTCAGTCCCTGATCGACCGAGCGAAAGCCGCCGTCCTGGACAAGCGCGGCAATGAGGTCGGTGCGAACGAGCGTGACGATCTCCCGAAGCGCCGCGAGGCTCGCCGGAGCGATGACGTGGTAGGAGATTGCGACGGCGAGCGTCACGAAGATGCCAAGCACGAGGATCGGGCGGTTGACGGTGGCGCGCGAGGCGCCGGCGGCGGCGATGACCGGAAGCTCACTGTCGTTGGTGAGGCCGTTCAACGTCAGGATTGCGGCTGCGAGAAACGCGATCGGCGCGACGACCTGGACGAGCGCGGGAAGGGCCAGGAACGTCATCAAGAGGAAGGTCCATATCGCCTGGCCCTTCGAGGTGACGATATCAAGCCGGGCAAACACCTGTATGACCCAAAGCGACGCGGTCACCGCGAGAAGCGCGAGGAGGAAGGTACGGACCGCTCGCCGCAGCACATAGCGCTCGATGAGCGGCATCACGCCCGGCCTATTTTGCGCCCGATCCGGGCTTTCCGGTGCCTGCAGCCGAAAATACCACGCATTGCAGACTCCTGCCCGGTTGTACGCCGCACTTGACGGCGGGTACCCGGGCCCTGCTATCCCGAACCCTTGGATCAGGAAGCCTGCTCAAATCCGTGAGGCAATTCAATGGCCGACCGCGTCGAGATCAACTTCATAAGGCTGGGCGTGCCCGATTCCGGCTCCGCTGTGGTTTTGAGCGACCAGAGCCTGAAGCTCGGGCGCCGATCGCAGGCTCTCGATGCGGCGGCCGGTGGGCGGTTCGCAAGGGCGGCCGCGGCGGCGAAGTTCAAGGGTGCGGCGATGAAATCGCTGCAGCTCCTCGCGCCTGCGGGCTCAGAGCTCGACCGGATCGTGTTCCTCGGCCTCGGCGACCCGTCGAAGCTCACCCCGCAGGGCTGGCTGAAGCTCGGTGGCACCATCCCGGCGATTGTGGGGAGCGCGTCCGCCGTCACCGTGGTTCTTGAGCGGCCGGACGGGCAGGCGGTGACCGCCCAGGAGGCGGCCGACGTCGCGCTAGGGATCAAGCTCCGCACCTACAGTTTCGACAAGTACAAGACGAAGAAGAAGGACGACGAGGAGGCGCCGAAGACGCGGCGTTTCGCAATCGCGACGGCGAATTCTACTGCGGCAGAACGCGCCTGGACGACCGCTGCGGCCGTCGCGGAAGGCGTGGCGTTCGCGCGCGACCTCGTCAACGAGCCGGCGAACGCTCTCGGCCCGGTCGAGTTTGCCGAGCAGCTGAAAGGGCTCGCCAAGCTCGGCGTCGACGTGAAGGTTCTCGGCGAGGCCGAGATCCGCCGCGCCAAGATGGGCGCGATACTAGGCGTGGCGCAGGGCTCGGAGCGCCCGCCGCGGGTGGTGCTGATGCACTGGTGGGGCGGGCGTAAGAAGGAGAAGCCTGTGGCCTTCGTCGGCAAAGGCGTGGTTTTCGACACCGGTGGCATCTCGATCAAGCCCGCTGCGGGCATGGAGGATATGAAGGGCGACATGGGCGGGGCTGCGGCGGTCGCGGGGCTGATGCGCACGCTGGCGCTCCGGCAGGCAAAGGTGAACGCCGTCGGCATCGTGGGCCTTGTGGAAAACATGCCCGACGGGAAGGCGCAGCGCCCGGGCGACATCGTCACGTCCATGTCAGGGCAGACGATCGAGGTTCTGAACACCGATGCGGAAGGGCGCCTCGTCCTCGCCGACCTTCTGACCTATGTGCAGAAGAGCGACAAGCCGACGGCGATCGTCGACCTCGCGACGCTGACCGGCGCCATCCTCGTCGCCCTCGGCAATCAGCATGCCGGGCTCTTCTCCAACAACGACGGCTTGGCGAATGGGCTGACCGAAGCCGGCATCGCGACCGGCGAAAGGGTCTGGCGCATGCCGCTCGGAGCCGAATACGACAAGCTGATCGATTCCAAGAACGCTGACATGAAGAACATCGGCGGACGCAACGCCGGCGCCATCACCGGCGCGCAGTTCGTCAAGCGGTTCGTGGAGAACGACACGCCGTGGGCGCACCTCGACGTTGCGGGCACCGCGATGGGCTCGCCTGCGACCGAGACCAACCAATCGTGGGCCTCGGGCTGGGGCGTGCGGCTCCTGAACGAATACATGCGCGCCCATCACGAGCGGCGGAGGGGATAGCGGCTCGGTGGCCGAGATCCTCTTCTATCAGCTTGAGCGGCAGCCGCTCGAAGCGGCGCTGCCCGGCCTCTTGCAGCGGAGCCTTGAGCGCGGCTGGCGGGCCCTGGTGAAGGTTGGCTCGGAGGAACGCCTGGAAGCGCTCAACGCCCACCTTTGGTCGTTCGACGACGCGTCCTTCCTGCCGCACGGCGCTAGCGCGGACGGAAATGCCGAGAAGCAGCCGATCTTCCTGACCGTCGGCGACGACAATCCGAATGGTTCGACCGTCCGCTTTCTTGTCGACGGCGCCGATGCACCGGACCTTTCGGGTTTTGAGCGCACCGTCTTCATCTTCGACGCCGCCGATGGCGAAGCGATCGAAAGATCGCGGGCGGCCTGGAAGGCGGCGCGCGCCGGCGGCCACGATGCCACTTATTGGCGTCAGGACGAGAACGGGCGCTGGGCGAAGCAGGCCTGAGACGAAGTCTCGGCGCGCGCCATCTTCAAAGTCTCAAGCGCCCGGAGTAGCTTCGCGTTGCTCGACGCCGTTCGCGCGCCGGGTTGGGAGGACTTTTCCATGGTCACACTTTCGCGTCTCGCCGTGTTCGCCGCGGCGGCAAGCCTTGCTGCGCTCAATTCCGGCGGGGGCGCCTTTGCCGCCGACATGCAATCGCTGAAAGTCGTCGAACGCGCGACGACTGACACCGTCACCAGCACCGGCGACGCGGACGACAACGCCGGCGATATTCTAACCTTCGCCAACGAGGTCTTCGACGAAGCGAACAAGGAGAAGGTCGGAAGCGACAACGGCTGGTGCGTGCGCACCGTCGTCGGCGTGGCCTGGGAGTGTTTTTGGACGCTGACGCTGAAGGGCGGCCAGATCACGGTCGAAGGTCCCTATCTCGACGCCGGCGATTCCGTGCTCGCAGTGACCGGCGGGACCGGCACCTACGCAGGCGCCAAAGGCGAAATGAGCCTGCACGCGCGCAACGCCGAGGGCACCGAATACGATTTCGGCTACAAGCTCGCCCACTGAGCTCAGCCGGAGACGGCCTCCTCCTGCGCCTCAAGCTCGGTCGAAAGGTCGAGCCAATCGGATTCCGCGCGGGCGAAATCGTGCACACGCTCGGCGCGCACCTTGGCAAGTCGCGCCGCGCCGTCGGGATCGCTCGTGTAGAAGTCTGGCGCGGCAAGCTTCTTGTCGTAGTCGTCGATCTCGGCGCGGAGCTTCTCGATCCGTCGCTCGACGTCCTTGATCTTCTTTCTGAGCGGCGCCAGCGTTTCGCGGCGCTGCGCCGCCTCGCGGCGGGCGTCCTTCTGCGAGGGTGACGGCGACGCCTTCGGCACAGGCTCCTCCGCGCGTGCCGATGGCGCGATGCCGAGCACTTGTCTGCGATAGTCTTCGATGTCGCCGTCGAAGGGCGTGACGGTGCCGTCTGCGACGAGCCACAGCCGGTCGGCGCAAGCTTCGATCAGATGGCGGTCGTGGGTGATCAGGATGACCGCGCCCGAATAGTCGTTCAGCGCGTGGACCAGCGCCTCGCGGCTGTCGATGTCGAGGTGGTTCGTCGGCTCGTCGAGGATCAGGAGCTGCGGCGCGCCGAAGGCGGCGAGCCCCATCATCAGGCGCGCCTTCTCGCCGCCCGAGAGATTCTCCGCGGCGGTCGCCATCTTCTCGGTGGTGAGGCCCATCTGCGCCGTGCGGGCGCGGACCTTCGCCTCTGGCGCTCCGGGCATCAACGCGCGGACGTGGTCGTAGGCGGAGAACTCCGGCCGCAGCACCTCAAGCTGATGTTGGGCGAAGAGTCCGATCTTGAGCTTCGACGCGCGGATGATCTCCCCGGTCTCAGGCGTAAGCCTCTCGGCAACGAGCTTGGCGAACGTGGATTTGCCGTTGCCGTTCTGGCCGAGGAGGGCGATGCGGTCGTCGTCGTCGATGCGAAGATCGAGGTGCGAGAGCACCGGGTGGCCGGGCGCATAGCCGACGGACACCCCTTCCATGCGGATGATCGGCGGTGAAAGTGGCTTCTCCGGATCGGGGAAGCGGAAGGGGATCGCGTGCTCCTGCGTGATCTCCGCGATCGGCTGCAGCTTGGCGATGGCTTTCAGGCGCGACTGCGCCTGCCGCGCCTTTGAGGCCTTGTAGCGGAAGCGGTCGACGAAGGCCTGCATGTGCTTGCGCTCAGCCACCTGCTTCTGCCGCTGCTTCTCCTGCAGCGCTTGCCGCTCGCGATACTGGCGCTCGAAGGAATCGTAGCTGCCGCGCCAGAACGTGAGCTTTCGTTCGGCGAGATGGACGATCGAGTTGACCGCGGTGTTCAGAAGATCGCGGTCGTGGCTGATGACGATCACGGTGTGCGGGTAGCGCGCGAGATAACGCTCGAGCCACAGCGTGCCTTCGAGGTCGAGATAGTTGGTGGGCTCGTCGAGGAGCAGGAGATCCGGCTCGTCGAAGAGAAGTGCGGCGAGCGCGACACGCATGCGCCAGCCGCCGGAGAAATCCGAGCAAGGGCGGGCCTGCGCCTGCGCATTGAACCCGAGCCCGGCGAGGATGCGCGCGGCCCGAGCCTCCGCCGCGTGCGCGCCGATGTCGGTGAGCCGCGTGTGGATCTCGGCGATGCGGTTTGGATCGCGAGCATGCTCGGCCTCGGCAAGGAGCACCGTGCGCTCGCGATCGGCCGCAAGCACCGTCTCGATGCAGCGTCCGCGGTCCGCTCGGCGCCTCCTGCTCGACGCGGCCGATGCGCGTGTCCTTCGGCAACGAGATCGACCCCGGCGTCGGGCGCGATGTCGCCGACGATGGCGCGGAAGAGCGTCGTCTTGCCGGCGCCGTTGCGGCCGACAAGACCCGCCTTCGCGCCCGACGGCAGCGTCAGGCTGGCGCCCTCAATCAGCGGGCGCCCCGCGATGCGGAGCGTGAGGTCGGTGATCTGCAGCATGAGCGAGCGTCTAGGCGACCGGACGGCGCGAAGGCAAGGCGGGCAGTCTCATACGGTGGAAATGACAGATCGCCCGGGCCGAAGCCCGGGCGCTTCGTCCTTTGGCGACCCGTGCGCCTACTGGTTCTCGGCCTGCAGCAGATCCGTCAGGCGACGCACAGTGGCGCGGCGGTTCCGCCGCTCCGGGCCCTCGGTGTCCACCTTCAAGAACTGCTCGCCGTAGCCCTCGGTGACGAGGTTCTCCGGCGGGATGTCGAAGTTCTGCGACAGCGCCGTCGCCACGGCTTCGGCGCGCTGATCGGAGAGGATCAAATTGTCGTAGTTGGTGCCGACTGCGTCGGTGTGGCCCTCGATCAGGTAGACCTCGTCCGGATTGTCGGCGATCACCTGCTCCATCACCTGGCCGAGATCGTAGAGCGCGCCCATCTGGCTGTCGCTGATGGTGGCGCTGCCGAAGTCGAAGGTGATCGTGTCGAGATCGATGCGCGGCGAGTAGGCGCGCACCTGTCCGGTTCTGCAGCACCTCGTCGAGCGTGTAGGGGCGCGCCACCGGCTGCACCGGCGGCGCGAGCAGCGCGCCGGCGGATATCGGCGTCGGAGGCGTGGCCGAGATCGACGATGTAGCGGTCGCGCGGGATACGCACGCGCGGCGGCGGCACGTCGTTGAGGATCGGCGAAGGCGGCGCTGCCGCGCTATCCGCGTAGCGATTGTCGATCAGCACGATCTCGCGGCCGTCCGGCATGAAGCGGCTTCGCTTGACGATGTTGCCGTTGCGGTCGCGGACGGTGACGATGTCGACGCCGTTCGGCCGATGCACGATCGTGCGCGTGCGGCCGTGCGGCAGGTTCTGGACCTCGACGTTGTCCGCGCCGTAGAGCAACCGGCCGCCGTCGTCGGGCACGACGGGCTCGACATAGATGTTGCCGCCGCCGAGATCGATGATGATGCGGCCGCCGCGGCGCTCGACCACGTCGCCGCGATTTTGGTCGCGGTTCCACCAGCCATTATCGCCGGCGTTGTCTTGCTGGCCTTGTTGGTCGCGATTTCCCGGACGATTGCGGTCGCGCCGGCTGGTGTCGGTCTGGTTCTGCTGCTGCGGCTGTTGCTGCTGCTGCGGCTGCACGCCGATCGCCTGCTGCAGCTGTTCAAGCAGCTGGTCGCGAAGCGAGCGGACCTTTTTCGCTTCCTCGGTGTCGCCCTGCGCCTCGAGCTGCTGCTCGACGGTCGATTCCTGCGGCGCTGGCGGAGCGGCTTGTGCGGCAGGCTGCGCGGCTTCCTGCGCCGGCTGCTGAGCCTCGGGCTGCTGCTGGCCTCCGCCTTCCTGTTGCTGCGGGCGCCGGCGAGGCTTCTGCGGCGCGGGCTGCTCCGGCGTTGCCGGCTCGGCGGCCGGCTGCTCGGTTGTGGTCTGCTCGGGCTGAGCCTGCTCCGCAGCGGGCTGTTCGGGCTGGGCCGGCGCCTGCTGCGTTTCCTCAGGCCCAGGTAGCTCCGGAACCGGCGGTTGCTCAGCAGGCTGTTCCGCTGGCTGCTCAGGCGCTGGCGCTTCGGCCGGAGGTTGCTCCGCGGGCGGTTGCTCGGCCGGAGGCGGCTCGGCCGCAGGTTGCTCCTGTGCGGGGGGCTCGGCCGCTGGAGGTTGTTCGGCCGGAGGCGGCTCTGCTGCAGGCTGCTCCTGCGCGGGGGGCTCGGCAGCCGGCGGCTCTTCGGCCGGGGCCTCGGCGGCCGGAGGCGACTCCGCCGGCGGCGCCTCGGCGGGCGGTTGTTCCGCGGGCGGCTGCTCTGCCGCTGGCTGCTCTGCCGCTGGCTTCTGCTGCCGGCGGCTGCTCTGCCGCGGGAGGTTGCTGCTCGGGTGGCGGACACTCCTGACCCTCCGGGCATGGCTGTGCGTCGTCCTGAGCCAGTAGGAGGGGCTTCTGTTGTGATAGGTCGAGCGCGATGGCCGGGAGGTTCAGGGCGAATGGAAGAACCGCACCGGCAAGCAGCAAAGATCGAAGTCGCATAGGAATTGTTTCCCCGTTGACCAAGCCCCCTCGGTCGACGCGGGAACGTCACCCGCCCGCGATGGTTCCGTATTCACAGTTGCATGCGGGCAGCAATATGGCCTGGGACCGACATTCCGGCGGGAATCTTGATCTGCCGGATCTCCCGCCTGACCGGCGCGAAGCCGAGCCTTTGATAGAGGGGGAGCGCCGCCGGATGGTCGAAAGTGCAGGTATTTACCCTGAGTGCCTTCGCGCCGCGTGCGAAGGCCTCCGCGATTGCCGAACCCAGAAACCACGGCCCGATCCGCATGCCGGTCCATTCCGGCATCAGTCCGAAATAGGCGAGGCGGACATCCGGCGGATCGCGGCGGTCGAGCTCGTAATAGCCGGCCGGTGCGCCGTTTGCGTAAAGCACGAAGACATCGATCCCAGCGGCATGAATCTTCTTGGAAAGCTCTTCGTCTGTGAGCGCGAGACGCTCGACCCAGAGCCAGTTTCCCCCGACGGCGATGTAGAGGTAGCGGTAGAAGTGGAGCGGGATCTTCTCCGCCTTCATTAAGGCAAGTCGCGGCGCGCTCGGCATCGGCGGTAGCTGCGCCGGGCGAGCCTCCATCGCGAGATAGGTCACCGTCGTCTCGACGACCTTTCCTTTCGCCCCTCCTTTCACGCCGGCCCTTTCGCAATCGGAGCGCCGGGACGGGCGCCCCAATCCGTCCACGAGCCGTCATAGACCGCGACGTCGTCCTTGCCGATCGTGGCGAGCGCGAGGAGGAGCACGGCGGCCGTGATTCCGGAGCCGCAGGTCGTTATCACGGGCGCTGAAAGATCGACGTTAGCTTGCTTGAAAAGCTCGCGAATTCGCGCCGGCGGAACGAGGCGGCCGTGCGCGTCCGAAAGGGCCTCGTAGTGGAGGTTCCGGGCGCCCGGCATATGGCCGGAGGGGAGGCCTGGGCGCGGCTCCGGCAACTCGCCCCGAAAACGGGGGGCGGAGCGCGCATCCACCACCGTCTCGCCGTTGGCAAGGGCGGTGCGCACCGCCTCGAAGTCGCGCACCTGGTTGGGCGAGAACACTGCGAAAAAGCGCGCGGGCTTCGGCGTCGCCGATCCGGCTTCCTTCGGGTAACCGGCTTCATCCCAAGCCGGAAGGCCGCCGTCCAACACCTTCACATGCTTGGCTCCAAAGGCTTTCAGGCTCCACCAGACGCGCGGCGCGGAAAAAAGGCCCATCCCGTCATAGACGACGATCGTGTCGCTCTCCGACAGGCCGAGCGCGCCCGCAGCCGCAGCGAAAATCTGAGCGTCCGGCAGCATGTGCGGGAGGTCGGTCTTCGGATCGGCGATGGCGTCGATATCGAAGAAGACGGCGCCGGGGATATGGCCGGCGCGATATTCAGCCTTGGCGTCGCGGTTCTGCGCTGGAAGATACCAGGACCCGTCCACGACCTTGACCTTCGGGTCGCCGAGGCGGTCCTTGAGCCACTGCGCCGAGACGAGGAGATCGCTCATGCGGCTCCCGTGAAGGCGAGGCGGATGCGGCGGTTCTGCCGGCCCTTCTTTTCGATTTTGCTGACGGCGATGCCGCCGATCTCGGCGGTTGAGCGCACATGCGTGCCGCCGCAGGGCTGGAGGTCGACCGAGCCATCCACGCCGATCGCAACGAGCCGAACCTTGCCGGACCCCGTCGGCGGCTTCACGCTCATCGTGCGGATCAGGCCGGGATTGTCGGCGAGCTCTTCGTCGGTGATCCAGCATCGTCGCCGATGGGGTGGTCGGCGGCGACAAGCGCCATCAGGCGCTCCGTCAGCTCGTCCTTGTCGACGACGCCGGCTTCGCTGATGTCGAAATCGAGGCGGCTCTCGTCGGCGCCGATCGAGCCGCCGGTGACGGGGAAGGGCACCAGCGAGCAGAGGAGATGCAGCGCCGTGTGCATGCGCATGTGGCGGTGGCGGCGCTCCCAGGCGATCTCGGCAAGCACCGGCATCCCGAGCCTGGGCGGCTCGCCGGAGGCGGGCACATGCACGATCTCCGACTTGCCTTCGCCGTAGACGGTCGCGGCGATCGGCACGACCGCCCCGCCCGCGACGACGAGGCGTCCGGTATCGCCCGGCTGCCCGCCGCTCGCGGCGTAGAAGACGGTGCGGTCGAGAATGATCCCGCCCTGCTCGGAGTGGGCGACGACCTTCGCCTCGCAGTCGCGCCGGTAGGCGTCATCGCGAAAAAGCTGCAGTGTCTCGAAGGGCATCAGTCGGTTTTCTCGAACGGCACACTCACGTCGGAGCGCTGAGAGAGCCACCCGGGCACGGGAAGATCCTTGGAGCGGAGAAACGTGGGATTGAAAAGCTTCGACGCGTAGCGGCTGCCGTAGTCGCAAAGCACCGTGACGATCGTATGGCCGGGCCCGAGCTCCCGCGCCATGCGGATCGCGCCAGCAACGTTGACGCCGGTCGAGCCGCCCATCACCAAGCCTTCTTCGATGAGGTCGAAGACCTGAGCGACCGATTCCGCGTCGGGGATCAGCCACGCCATGTCGACCGGAGCGTCCTTGAGGTTGGCGGTGATCCGGCCCTGGCCGATCCCTTCGGTGATGGAGGAGCCTTCCGCCTTAAGCGCACCGTGCGCATAGAAATTGTAGAGCGCCGCGCCGGGGACGTCGGCGAGCCCGATCTTGATCGCGGCGTTCTTTCCCTTCAGGAACATGCCGACGCCGGCGAGCGTGCCGCCGGTCCCGACCGCCGAGACGAAGCCGTCGACCTTGCCCCCGGTCGCCACCCAGATCTCCGGGCCGGTCGATTCGATATGCGCCTCGCGGTTGGCGACGTTGTCGAACTGGTTGGCCCAGATCGCGCCGCCCTCTTCCGTCTTCGCAAGCTGCTCCGCCAAGCGCCCGGAAACCTTCACGTAGTTGTTCGGGTTCCTGTAGGGCACAGCGGGCACCTCGATCAGCGTCGCGCCGCCCATGCGAAGCGCGAGCTTCTTCTCGTCCGACTGCGTTTCCGGGATGACGATGACGGAGCGGTAGCCGAGCGCTTTGGCGACGAGCGAGAGGCCGATGCCGGTGTTGCCCGCCGTCCCCTCGACGATCGTGCCGCCGGGCCTGAGCGAGCCGTCGCGCTCCGCGGCGCGGACGATCCAAAGCGCCGCGCGATCCTTCACCGACTGCCCGGGGTTCAGAAACTCGGCCTTGCCCAGGATCTCGCACCCGGTCGCCTCCGAGGCGCGCCGCAGGCGCAGAAGGGGCGTATTCCCAATGAGGTCGAGGACGGACTTTGCAATCGTCATCGCGCACGCATCTCGTTTGCCGGCGGGAAGCTATGCCGCACGACGGGGAGGGGCAAGCGAAGCTGTTGCATGACGCGCCGCGCGCGGTGGAACGGCATCGCGTGATCAGCCGAGTTGCGGCATGAAACCCGTTCTCAAGCCATGCGCCCATTCCGGCCGGCCGTTCGCCTCGGCGCGATGCGCCGCCTCCTGGTATGGATAGGGCACGAGGTAAAGCTCGAAGGCGAACGCGTCCTGTGGCCGGGTCTCGACGATGGCGTAGCACGCGTGATGCGTGCCGGATTCAGAGACGTAAGTCGTGTCCTCGTAGGCCGGGCAGCCAACACTGCCGGGATTGAGGATCGCCGGGCCGTAGGTGAGCTGGATGACGCGGGCGCGATGGCTGTGGCCGCAAAGGACGAGCTTCGCATCAATGGTGCCGAGCCGCTCCACAATCGCGTCGGTGTGGCTGCGAACGAGGCGTCCGCCTTCAATCTCCTCGGTCAAATAAACGTCGTCGCTCTTGGGTGTGGCGTGGAACGCGACGATCCCCTCCGCGACGTTGAGCCGGAACGGGAGCGCGCCAAGGTGTTCGCGCTGCTCCGGCGTGATCTGATCGAACGCGTAGCGATCGGATTGCCCCATCGCGTCCGGCGAGAGCGTCGCAATCTGCCGATCGTGATTGCCGCGAACGGTGGGGAGGCCAAGGTGGGTCAGGCGCTCCATCGTCTCGTGCGGCCACAGCGGACCGGACGCGCAGTCGCCGAGATTGACGACGAGGTCGGTTTTGCGTGCCGCGAGGTCGGAGAGCACGGCTTCGAGAGCAAGCATGTTGCCGTGGATGTCGGCGAGAACGGCGATCCGCATCGGTTTTGCTCCGGTGCTGTGAGCCACAGTCGCTAGCACGGGCCGAACGGGGTGAGCTCGTCAAAATGCCGCCGGAAAACCCGTCCGTCTCGTGTGCGGCAGATTGACTTTCCGCGACTCAGTGTTTCACGAGAAACGATTTGTTAACCATTTTATGATTCGCGCCACCGGCGAGTTGTGCCTGCGCCAGTGGCGACAAGAGGATAGCGCAGCTTTCCGCATCGCGACGCGAAGGTGCTGCGCTTCGTTTGGCCCGTCTCCACCAAGCGCAAGCTGAATCAGCGCTTCGCCGCATAATGCCCGGAGCCAGCAAAGGAATACGGCGGCTCCTCACGCGGTGCTTCAGCTCTCGCGGCGGAAGATCGCTGCGAAGGCTTTGCGTGCCTTGCGCGTGAAGGTGTCGCCCGCCGTCTTGGACTTTGACCCGGCGACGGCGCTCAATTCCGCCTGCCGCTTGGCGAGCACGCTGGCGAAGGTGTCGACGAGCTCCGGCGCTCGGGCGAAGACCCGCTCGAGCGACGCCTTGGTGATCTCGATCGCGTCGACATTGGTGACCGCGCTCACCGTCGCGGTCCGCCGGTCGCCGGTGAAGAGCGACATCTCTCCGACCACGTCGCGCGGCCCGAGCTTCGCCACCGACTGTTCGCGCGCGTCGGCGTCGACGAAGGTGACCGCGACCTCGCCGGCGGCGATGACGAACATCGCGCCGCCGAAATCGCCTTGCGTCATCAGCCGCGTCCCGGCGAGGAAGAAGGCGGGCCGGCTCTGCACGGCCAGGAAACGGAGCTCGTCTTCGCCGAGCGCCTCGGCGAAGAGCGGAACTTCCTTCAAGAATGCGTTTGCTTCCATCGCCGTTCACCCGAGCCTAAGGCCGCTGCACGCCGGTCGCCGTCACGTAGAGCGAATAGAGCTCGTGCGTGCACGTGATGAAGAGCCGGTTCCGCTTCGGCCCGCCGAAGACGAGGTTGGAGACGTTCTGCGGGAACTTGACCTTGCCCAGGACGTCGCCCTCCGGCGCAAAGACGTAGATCGCCGGGCCGGCGCTCGACCAGACATTGCCGTCGGTGTCGACGCGGAAGCCGTCGGGAATTCCGTCGGGGAAGAGGAAGCGCGGCTTGCCGCCCTTCAAGCTGTTGTCCTTGCCGACCTTGAAGGCGCGGATGTGGCGCGGCTTCTCAGGGTCGTGTGACGAGGCAGAAGTCGGCGACATAGAACTCCGACTCGTCGGGCGAGAAGGCGAGGCCGTTCGGGCGGACGAAGTCGTCGCAGACCACAGTCAGCTTCCCGCTCTTTGGATCGAAACGGTAGACGTAGAAGCCGTCCTGCTCGATCTCGCCCTTATGGCCCTCGTAGTCGCTCAGGATCCCGTAGGGCGGATCGGTGAACCAGATGGTGCCGTCCGACTTCACCACGACGTCGTTCGGCGAATTCAGCCGCTTGCCCTTGTAGCTGTCGGCGATGACGGTGATCGTGCCGTCCGCTTCGGTGCGGGTGACACGGCGCGCGCCATGCTCGCAGCTCACGAGCCGACCTTCGCGGTCGCGCGTGTTGCCGTTCGAGTAGTTGGAATTGGTGCGAAACACGCTGACGCTGCCGCCGATGCCGTTCGGCACCCAGCGCAGCATGCGGCTGTTCGGGATGTCGCTCCAGACGAGGTAGTTGCCGTCCTGGAACCACACCGGCCCCTCCGACCAGCGGCAGCCGTCGAAGAGAAGCTCCTTCTCGCAGGTGCCATTGATCAGCCAGATGAAGCGCTTGTCGTAGTGTTCGACGTCCGGTCCGACGAGAGCAGCCATGGTTCCTCCCTTTCGTTCTCAGTGTCAGCGGAGCGCCTTCTGTCCGCCCGCCGCCGCGATGACGGCGATGATGATGAGGCCGGTCGCGACAAGCCGAATGCCGGCGCTCGCGCCGTAGGTGTTGAGCATGGTGAGCAAAAGCACCATGAAAAGCGCAGCACCCCATATTCCCGGCACGTTGGCCTTGCCGCCGGCGACCGAGGTACCACCAATCACGACGACGGCAATAGAGGCGAGCAGGTACTCGTTGCCGATGTCGATGGAGGCGCCGCGGAAATAGCCGGCAAGCAGCGCGCCGTTCAGCCCGCCGAGGCAGCCGGAAAGCGTATAGGTCGCAAGCCGCACGCGCCCGACCGGGATGTTGGCGAGCCGCGCGGCGCGCATGTTCTGGCCGATCGCCAGCACCGAGCGCCCGTAGACCGTGCGGTGCAGAACGACCGCCATCAATGTCGCAAAGAGCGCGGTCAGGATCGCAAGGATCGGAATGCCGAGGATCTGCATGCTGGTGAAGGCGGCAAAGCCCGGCGGCGGCTTGATCTGCAGCCCGCGGCCGTAGCTGATGTCGATCGACTGGATGACGAAGCTTGCCGAAAGCGTGGCGATGATCGGCGGGATGCGCAGCGCCCAGATCAGCAGGTAATTGGCGAGGCCGATCGCCGCGCCGCTCGCGAGCGCCGCGGCGAGCCCGACCGCTACCATGGCGTCGGAGCCGTCCATCACCTTCATGGCGACGGCGCTCGCGAGCCCGATATTGGCCGGCAGCGAGAGATCGACGTTGCCCGGTCCGAGCGTGATGACGAACATCTGCGCCGTGCCGGCGATCACCATGAAGACGGCAAGCGCGAGCGCCGCCTGGATCATGCCCACCGCGCCGAAGCCGCCGGTGAAGGCGATCGCGGCCACGTAGACGAGGCCGGCGCCGATGAACGACCAGAGCCAGGGCTTGGCGAAGAGGCGCGAGCGCGCCAGTCACGACGTCTCCCTCCGGCCGAGGGCGGCGCGCGCGGCAAGCACGATGATCAGAATGGCGCCGTTCGCGCCGACCTGCCAGTCGGGCGAGATGTGCATGAAGGTCAGGAGCGGCGAGGCGGCGAGCGCCAGCGTCAGCGCGCCGATGACCGCGCCGATCGGGCGAGACGCGCCCGCCGACGAATTCGCCGCCGCCGAGGATGACGCCGGCGATCGAGAGAAGCGTGTAGCCGCTGCCGATATTCGCGTCGGCGGAGGTGGTGATGCCGATCAACGCCAGGCCGGAGAGGACGCCGAAGAGGCCGGCGAGCGCGAACATCGCCACCTTGATCTTCAGAAGCGACCAGCCGGCCCGCGCGATCGCGACGGCGTTTCCGCCGGCGCCGCGCAGGATCGCGCCGTAGGAGGAGCGCATCAGCCCGACATGCACGACGAGCGCGATGACGATCGCCGCCACGATGGGGAAGGGGACGTGCGGCGGCTTGAAGCTCATCAGCGCGAGCAGCCAGTCGGGCGCCTTGCCGCCCGGTCGCGGCAAGAGGAGGATCGCGAGGCCCTGCCAGACGAAGCTCATGCCGAGCGTCACCACGATCGAGGGCAGGTTGCGCAGGTAGATCAGCGCGCCGAGCGCGGCATAGACGCCGATGCAGCCGATCAGGACGATGACGCCGAAGAGCGGCGCGTCGTGCAGCCACGTCGCCGTCACGCAGCCGACGAAGCTGACGAAGGTGCCGATCGAGAGATCGAGGTCGTTGCACGCAGAGGATGAACATCTGCGCGATCGTCGCGAGCGCGATCGGGATCGCCAGATTGAGCATCAGGTTGAAGCCGAAATAGCTGATCGCGCGCGGATTGAGATAGGCGATCGCGAGCAGGATCAGCGTCAGCGACAGCGCCGGCAGCAGCGTGCGGACCAGCCGGCGCACGCTGACGGAAGCACGAAGCCGGCCGCGCGTCGCGCTCGGAAGCGAAGCGTCGTCATTGGATCGGACGCGCTCTTCGAGGCGTCGTCCTCGAAGGAGGACTGGATGACCTTCGCCTCGGTCAGCTCGCCGCGGTCGAGATCGGCGACGATGCTGGCCGTTGCGGAAGACGTAGACGCGGTCGCAGTTCTCAAGCTCGTCGAGTTCGGTCGTGTACCAGAGGAAGGTGCGGCCGGCGGCCGCCTCGGCGCGGATCAGATCGTAGACCTCGAGCTTGGTGCCGAAATCGACGCCGCGCATCGGGTCGTCCATCAGGATGATCTTCGCGTCGGAGCCGAGCGCGCGCGCGAACAGCGCCTTCTGCTGATTGCCGCCGGACAGCGACAGGATGGGATTGTGGATGTCGGGCGTGCGGATGTTGATGCGCTGCCGCCAATCTTCCGCGAGCTCATCCTCGAGCTCGGGCGACAGCAGCAAGCCGCGCCGCAGCGCCGGCATCGAGCGTATGCCGATGTTCTCCGCGATCGACCAGAGCGGAAAGATGCCGTCGGTCTGGCGGTCGCCGGCGACCAGCGCCGTCGACGCGGCGACCTCGATGCCGGAGCGGCGGCGCGATCGCGGCGCCGAAGACGTCGAGCAGGAGGTCCGTCTGGCCATGGCCGGAAAGGCCGGCAAGGCCGACGATCTCGCCGGCATGGGCGACGAGCTCGGCGCCGTCGGTCTGCTGCGACGGGCGGGCGCGGACCACGATCGGGCGATCGTTCCGCGCGGCCGGCGGCGCGGCTCTTCGGCGGCCGCCTTCTCGGCGTTCCGCGCCCATCGCGGCGACCAGCTTGTCGCGGTCGAAGGCGGCGGCCTGGTCGGCGGCGACCACCTTGCCGTCGCGCATGACGACGATGCGGTCGGAGTTGTCGAGAACCTCGCCGAGGAGATGCGAGATCAAGATGCAGCTCGCGCCGGTCGCCACGGCGCGGCGCACGAAAGCGAGAAGCTGCCCGGCGGTGTGGGCGTCGAGCGAGGAGGTCGGCTCGTCGAGGATGACGAGGTGGAGCGGGTCGTCGGTCACGGTGAAGGCGCGCGCGACCTCCACCATCTGGCGCCGCCCGATCGACAGGTCCGAGACGATTGCGTCCGGCGAGACGCCGTGGCCGGGAAAAATCTCGTCGAGCTTGGCGCGCGATCATGTCGCCGGCGCGCCGGCGCCAGCGCCAGCCTCGATCAGTCGGATGCATGATCGCGCGCGTTCTCGGCGACCGTCAGGTTCGGGCAGAGCGAGAGTTCCTGGAACACGCAGCGGATGCCGAGCTTTTGCGCGAGCGCCACCGAATAGGTCTCGCGCAGCGCGCCCTGGACGAGAATGCGTCCGGTGTCCGGCGGCAGCGTGCCGGCAAGGATGTGCATCAGCGTCGATTTGCCGGCGCCGTTGTGGCCGACCAGGCCGACGCATTCGCCGCGCTGCGACGGCGAAATCCACGCCGTCAAGCGCGCGGACGGCGCCGAAATGCTTTTCGACGCCGTCCAGCTCGACGATACTGTCGCGTGTCTCGACCATTCCCAACTGCGTCCCAGCCGGACTCGATGATGAATGGGCGATCCGACGCGCGCAACGCTACTTCATGTTGGCCTTGATCGCGGCCTCGGCGTCGTCCTGCGTATATTCGTGGCTGGCGACGCTGCCGGTCTCGATGTTCGGCAGGGCTGCCTCGAAGTCGTCCTGGGTGAAGGCGAGGTAGGGCACCAGCAGATCGTGCGGGATGTCCTTGTGGCCGTCGAGGACCTGCTGGGCGACCCAGAAGGCGAGCGTCGAGACGCCGGGCGCGATCGAGGCCGACCAGGTCGTGTAGCCGTCCTTCGCCTTCTGCTCCTTCCACCACTGCAACTCGTCCTGGCGGTTGCCCATGATGATGGTCGGACGCGGCTTGCCGGCGGCGGCAAAGGCCTGCGCCGCGCCGTAGCCGTCGCCGCCCTGGTCGACGATGCCGACGACGTCGGGCAGCGACGGCAGAACGGTGGCGACCGCCTTCTGCGCCGTCGTCTGGTCCCAGTCGCCGGTCGACCGAGCCGACGATCTTGAACTCCGGATGGGCGGCGACGCCTTCGAGGATGCCGTCATGGATCGCCTTCGTCGATCGAGGTGCCGGCGAGACCGCGGATCTCAAGCAGGTTCCCGCCCTTCGGCTGGAACTTCGCCATCTGCTCGACTTCCTGCTTGCCCATGTCCTTGAAGTCGACGACGACGCGCCAGGCGCAGGGCGCGGTGACGATGCCGTCGAAGGAGACGACGACGATGCCGGCGTCGCAGGCCTGCTGGATGGCGCCGTTCAGCGCGTCCGGCGAGGAGGCGTTGATGACGATCGCGTCATAGCCCTGCAGGATCAGGTTCTGGATCTGCGCCGCCTGCGTCGGCACTTCCTTGTCGGCCGTCGTGAACACGTCGGCCGCGGCGACGACGCCGTCGGCGACCGCCTTCTTGGTGACGATGTCGTAGCTCTTCAGCATCGCCTGGCGCCAGGAATTGCCGGCGTAATTGTTGGAGAACGCGATCTTCTTGCCCGACGTGTCGGCAAGGGCCGAGCCCGCCGAGGCCGCGAGAGCCAGGGCGATAGCGGTCGTGGTGAGTAACGTCTTCATACTTGCTTCCTCCCAAGATTGAGCCGGCGTTCTGTGCCTTGGCTCAGACAGTCAGGCCGCAGGGCCTGAATCCATTTCGCCCTACATGACCGCGCCGATCTGCCAGGGCACGAATTCGTTGTCGCCGAGACCGAGCTTCTCGCTCTTCGAATGCTCGCCCGAGGCGACGGCAAGAATCTTCCGGAATATCTCCTCGCCCTTGGATTCGATCGTCGCGTCGCCGTCGACGATGTCGCCGCAATTGATGTCCATGTCCTCTTCCATCGTCGTGTAGGTGCGCGAGTTGGTGGCGAGCTTGATCGTCGGCGCGGGCTTCGAGCCGAAGGCCGACCCGCGGCCGGTCGTGAAGCAGACGATCTGCGAGCCGCAGGCGATCTGCCCGGTGACGGAGGCCGGGTCGTAGCCGGGGCTGTCCATGAAGATGAAGCCCTTCGTCGTGATCTTCTCGCCGTAGAGCGCTACGTCGGCAAGCGGCGAGACGCCGCCCTTCGCCGCCGCGCCGAGCGACTTCTCGAGGATCGTCGTCAGCCCGCCCGCCTTGTTGCCGGGCGAGGGGTTGTTGTTCATGTCGCCCTTGTTGCGGCGCGTATAGTCCTCCCACCAGCGGATGCGGTCGATGAGCTTCTGCGCCGACCGCCTCCGACGCCGCGCGGCGGACGAGGAGCTGCTCGGCGCCGTAAATCTCCGGCGTCTCGGCAAGCACCGACGTGCCGCCGTACTGGACCAGGATGTCGGCGGCGCGGCCGAGCGCCGGGTTGGCGGTGACGCCGGAATAGCCGTCGGAGCCGCCGCATTGGAGCGCCACCATCAGTTCGCTTGCCGGCACGTCCGTGCGCTGGATGACGGGGAGCGCTGGCAGCACCTCCTCGATCATCTTGAGCGCGCTTTCGACGGCGCGGCGCGTGCCGCCGGATTCCTGGATCGTCAGCGTGTGGAAATGATCCTCGTCGAAGCCGTATTTATGCTTCAGCCGGCCGATCTGCATGACCTCGCAGCCGAGCCCGACGAAGATCGCCGCCGCGACGTTCGGATGCGTGGCGTAGCCCCAAAGCACGCGCTCCAGATTGTCGAAGCCGTCGCCGGCGTCGGCCATGCCGCAGCCGGTGCCGTGCGAGAGCGCGATCGCGCCGTCGATGTGCGGGTAGTCGCAAGCATGCCGGAATGATTCGACGCGCTCGGCGATCATGCGGATCACGGTCGCGGAGCAGTTCACCGTCGAGCAGAGCGCGATGTAGTTGCGCGTGCCGACGCGACCGTCGGCGCGGACGAGGCCCTTGAAGGTCGCCTCCGACGGATCGCGATATTGGACCGGCTTGAAGTCGACGCCGATCTGGTAGTCCTGATCGTGGCTCCCCATCGCGCAATTGTGGACGTGGACATGCGCGCCGGGGGCGATGTCGTCGGTGGCGTAGCCGATGATCTGGCCGAACTTCAGGACCGCCGCGCCCTTCGCGATCACGCGCGTCGCCACCTTGTGGCCCATGGGCACGGCCTTCAGGACCTTGGCGTTCTCGCCGTCAAGCTCCGTGCCGGTCGGCAGCGAGACCGCCGCGACCACGACGTTGTCGTCGGGATGGAGCCGCACGAAACGGCGCCTCGGGGCGCGGGCGGATTCGCGCCGACGGCGTGAGAGCGTTCCGGCATTCTGTTGTTCGGTCATGGCCTTCCTGCCTCACGCTAGAAATATGGTTCAGCCGGACGCTGTCAATCGCGGCTGATACGTCATCAAAGCCGCGCCATCGCCTTTACCAGCCCGGCGCGGTCGTGCGTCCAGCGCGGCATCGCATCAGGAAGCTCGTCGAGCGCGCAGGAATGCGTGTTGATCGCATGCGGTCGGAATGCTTTCCGGCGCGCATCGCGCCAACGACCGTGTCGAAGTCCTCACGCGTCGCGTTGCGGCTCGCGTAAAGGGTCAGCTCACGGCGGTGAAACTCTGGATCAGAAAAGGAAATCCTGTCCTTCACGACGCCGACCATCACGTAGGTTCCGCCGCTCGCGGCGAAGTCGAAGCTCGTCTCCATGGCCTTCGCGTTGCCCGTTGCGTCGAAGACGACGTTGAAGCCGTCGCCGCCGGTCAGCTCCGCGACGCGATCGGCGGCGTCCGGGCCAGCGACGATCGTCGATTCGATGCCGGTGACGCGGCTTGCCGTCGCCGCGACCTCCGGCACGCGGTCCATCAGCGTGACCTCCGCCCCGGCGAGGCGGGCGAAGAGCGCCGTGCCGATGCCGATCGGGCCGGCGCCGACGACGAGCGCGCGGTCGCCCGGCAGAACGCGCGAGCGGCGGACGGCGTGCGCACCGATCGCCAGGAACTCCACCATCGCCGCCTCTTCAAGCGAAAGCCCTTCGGCCGGATAGAGGTTCGCCTCCGGCAGAGCGATCCGCTCCGTCATGCCGCCATCGCAGTGGACGCCGAGGCACTGGAGTGTCGTGCAGCAATTGGTCTTGCCGCGGCGGCAGGCGACGCAGGTGCCGCACGAGAGATAGGGGATGACGATGACCGGATCGCCGGGCTTGTAAGCGCTTGCCGTGGGCGCCTCGATCACCTCCGCCGAAAGCTCGTGCCCCATGACGCGCGGGTATTTCAGGAACGGGTGCAGGCCCTCGAAGATGTGGTAGTCGGTGCCGCAGATGCCGATGCGGCGGATGCTGAGCAGGACCTCGTCGCCGCGCCGTTCCGGCAGTGGCCGCTCTTCAAGCGCGAGCTTGCCGGGGCTCAGGCACACGATTGCCCGCATGCCGTTCATGTTCGCGCCTCCGTGGCGGTGCGCTCATTTCGCACGACCTTGCCGTCGGCGCCGATTACGCCCTTGGTCAGGATGATGTTGGCGTAGAGCCGGCGGTCGGTCGGTCGCCACGATGGCGAAGCAGGCCTTGGCGCGCTCATAGAAGGCGAAGCGCTCGATCCGCCCGATCTTGACCGGGAATCCGGCGCGGCGATTCGACGATCTTCTGGAAGTCGGCGACAGCCGGCGGAACCTCGCGGGGCTTGCCTACGACCTGCATCGCGTTCGCCGGCGCCTTCACGAACGAGTTCGAGCGGAAACACGGAAAGCACTGCGATCAATCGCCTGACTCGCGTCCGTGCCGTCGAGGCGGACAAGCGCTTCGGCATTGCTCTTCGCGGGATAGTTGCCGTCCACGATGGCGATCTCGTCGCCATGGCCCATGGCGCGGAGGATCATCAGAAGCTCGGGCGTCAGCAGCGGGTCGATGCCAATCAGCACGGCGTCACCTTTCAGTCTCATCGATGACGGGACCGGCGCACTGGGCGCACGAAGCCCCTGCGACTTCAGGTCGGTCCATAAAGCTGCCGGTATCTTCGCGTCGAGCAGGCGGAGATTCTCCTTGACTTGGCCGGGGGTGTTGACGCCGGGAATAACTGTCTTCACCGCCGGATGCGCCAGCACGAATTGCAGCGCCGCCTCGATGAGCTTCACTTCGTAGGAGACGCAGATCGCGTCGAGGCGGGCGACGCGGGCGCGGATGTCTGAGGTGGCGGGCAGTATTTGTAGCGGGCGCCATTGACGGCCCGCTTGCGAGAATGCCGGAATTGAAGGGACCGCCGATGATGATGCCGACGTTCCGCTCCTCGCAAAGCGGCAGGAAGCTGTCGAGCGCTTCCTGCTCAAGCAGCGTGTAGCGCCCGGCAAGAAGGAAGCAGTCGAAATCGCCCATGCCGAGCAGTGTCTCCGCGACTTCCCATTCGTTCATGCCGGCGCCGATCGATTTGACCGTGCCGGCAGCGCGCAACTCTTCCAGCGCCCGATAGCCGCCGTCGTCGAACAGTTCCCGGATGCGGCTGATCGGCGGCCTCCCGCGAGCCGTGGGTCGGTTTGTCGATGTCGTGCACGAGCAGGATGTCGATGCGCGCGACGCCGAGGCGCTTCAGGCTGTCGGCGTGCGAGCGCATCACGCCGTCATAAGAATAGTCGAAGTCGAAGGTGCGTGCGGGCGTTTCTCGAAAACCGTCTCCGGCACCTCGTCCGGCCGGCAGTCGCGAAGCACACGGCCGATCTTCGTGGAAAGCACATAGTCGTCGCGCGAGTGCTTCGCCAAAGTCCGCCCGAGGCGCTCCTCAGACAGCCCCAGCCCATAGAAAGGCGCCGTATCGAAGACGCGGATGCCGGCATCCCAGGCCGCGTCGAGCGTCGCGTCTGCTTCGCTCTCCGAGACCGCCGCATAGAGGTTGCCGAGAGGCGCGCCGCCGAAGCCGAGCACGGACACGTCCAGGCCGCCTTTGCCGGCGCGCAGCTTCCGCGTTTCCATCCCCGGTCCTTGTGATTTTCTTGGCGGGCGGGCATGGCTATCAGCCCTTAAGCGCGCCGACCAGTAGTCCGCGCGCGATTTGCTTTTGCAGCGCAACCGTTATCGCCACGACCGGCGCGATCATGATCACGATCAGGACCGACATGTAGCCCCATTCGGGGCGCGGGCACGTTCTGGGCGGAGACCAGGATCGGCATCGTCTGCGCGTTGGCGTTCGAAAGGAAAAGCGCCAGCAGGTACCTTCCATGAGAGGATCAGGACGAGCAGGAAGGTGGCGACCAGGCCCGGACGCGTGAGCGGGAGGGGATCGGAAAGAAGATGCGAAACTTCGAGGCGCCGTCGATCTCGGCGCTCTCGTCGAGCTCGATCGGGATGGCGGCGAAGAAGTCACGCGTGAGCCACACGACGATCGGCAGGTTGACCGCGGTATAGGTCGCAATCAGCGCGATCTGCGTGTCGAGCAGGTGCAGCTTCTGGAACATCAGATAGATCGGCAGGACGGCGACGACCGGCGGCATGATCCTGTTCGAGATCATCCAGAACTCGATGTCGCTGTTGCCGAGGGCGCGCTTGAAGCGGCGCGCCAGCGTCGCGAGGAAGAGCAGGAAAAGCGCAATGGCGACGCCGATGGCGAGCGACGACGGAACGCCAAAGACTGCGACCGCGACGATCGTGGAAGCGAGCAGGAGAAGGAATGTCACGATGGCCGCGATCTTCACGCGGAACTTGAGCCGCACGAGCGCATAGGACGCGAGCGAGCCGATGAAGACCGCGATCACCGTGCTTGAGAGCGCAACCACGACGGAATTCGCATAGGGCCGCAGCGTGTCGCGCCCGAGGTCGAAGAAGATGTAGTGCCAGCTCTCCAGCGACGGCACGAAGTCGACGAAGGGCAGATAGAACGGCCCAGAGTCCACGACGATCCGGATCTTGAGCGAGGTCACCAGCACCCAATAGAGCGGCACCAGAACGATGAGCGTCCAGAACACCAGCACGGAGTAAGTCGCGAACTGGCCCACTGGAGACTGGCCGCCGAGTGTCCGCGCCATAAACAGCCGCCGCACGAATGAGTTCCGGCCCGCGGCGTCCATCACTGGTGCATCCGCGCGGGGCGAACCGCGTAGTTGAAGAAGGAGACGCAGCTGATGGTGGCGACGAAGAGCAGGATGTAGCCGATCGCCGCCGAGCCGCCGAGATCCTGTGTGCGCCAGGCGATGAAGGCGTGGAGCGTCATCCATTCCGTGGCGAGCCCCGGGCCGCTGTTGGTAGCACGTTCGGCAGATCGACGATCTTTGAAGGCCTCGATCAGGCGGATGAGCACGACCGTTGCGCCGACGGGTGCGATCGCCGGCCAGGTGGAGGCCGCGAGCATCGACGGCGCCAATGCTTGGCAGATCTTCCGCCACATCACCTGGCCGGCAATCGCACCCGTCGGCGCAACCGTCGTGCTCATCCGCCTGATCGAGGCCTTCAAGATCGTCGATCTGCCGAACGTCCTGACCAACGGCGGCCCGGGGCTCGCCACGGAATTGATGACGCTCCACGCCTTCATTGCCTGGCGCACACAGGATCTCGGCGGCTCGGCGGCGATCGGCTACATCCTGCTCTTCGTCGCCACCATCAGCTGCGTCTCCTTCTTCAACTACGCGGTTCGCCCCGCGCGGATGCACCAGTGATGGACGCCGCGGGCCGGAACTCATTCGTGCGGCGGCTGTTTATGGCGCGGACACTCGGCGGCCAGTCTCCAGTGGGCCAGTTCGCGACTTACTCCGTGCTGGTGTTCTGGACGCTCATCGTTCTGGTGCCGCTCTATTGGGTGCTGGTGACCTCGCTCAAGATCCGGATCGTCGTGGACTCTGGGCCGTTCTATCTGCCCTTCGTCGACTTCGTGCCGTCGCTGGAGAGCTGGCACTACATCTTCTTCGACCTCGGGCGCGACACGCTGCGGCCCTATGCGAATTCCGTCGTGGTTGCGCTCTCAAGCACGGTGATCGCGGTCTTCATCGGCTCGCTCGCGTCCTATGCGCTCGTGCGGCTCAAGTTCCGCGTGAAGATCGCGGCCATCGTGACATTCCTTCTCCTGCTCGCTTCCACGATCGTCGCGGTCGCAGTCTTTGGCGTTCCGTCGTCGCTCGCCATCGGCGTCGCCATTGCGCTTTTCCTGCTCTTCCTCGCGACGCTTGCGCGCCGCTTCAAGCGCGCCCTCGGCAACAGCGACATCGAGTTCTGGATGATCTCGAACAGGATCATGCCGCCGGTCGTCGCCGTCCTGCCGATCTATCTGATGTTCCAGAAGCTGCACCTGCTCGACACGCAGATCGCGCTGATTGCGACCTATACCGCGGTCAACCTGCCGATCGTCGTGTGGCTCACGCGTGACTTCTTCGCCGCCATCCCGATCGAGCTCGACGAGAGCGCCGAGATCGACGGCGCCTCGAAGTTTCGCATCTTCTTTACGATCGCCCTCCCGCTCACGCGTCCGGGCCTGGTCGCCACCTTCCTGCTCGTCCTGATCCTCTCATGGAATGAGTACCTGCTGGCGCTTTTCCTTTCGAACGCCAACGCGCAGACGATGCCGATCCTGGTCTCCGCCCAGAACGGTACCCGCGGCCCCGAATGGGGCTACATGTCGGTCCTGATCGTGATCATGATCGCGCCGGTCGTGGCGATAACGGTTGCGCTGCAAAAGCAAATCGCGCGCGGACTACTGGTCGGCGCGCTTAAGGGCTGATAGCGATGCGCTCCCGCCAAGAAGATCACAAGGACCGGGGATGGAAACGCGAAAGCTGCGCGCCGGCGAAGGCGGCCTGGACGTGACCGCGCTCGGCTTCGGCGGCGCGCCGCTCGGCAATCTCTATGCGGCGGTCACCGAGAACGAAGCGGACGCGACGCTCGACGCGGCCTGGGATGCCGGCATCCGCGTCTTCGACACCGCGCCGTTCTATGGCTTTGGGCTCTCTGAGGAGCGCCTCGGGCGGACGCTGGCGAAGCACCCGCGCGACGACTACGTGCTCTCGACGAAGATCGGCCGCGTCCTTCGCGACTGCGCGCCGGAGAGGTGCCGGAGACAGTCTTCGTCGAACACGCCGCGCGCGCACCTTCGATTTCGACTATTCCTATGACGGCGTGATGCGCTCGCATGAGGACAGCCTGAAGCGCCTTGGCGTCGACCGCATCGACATCCTTCTCGTGCACGACGTCGACAAGCCGACCCACGGCTCGCGGGAGGCCGCCGACGCGCATCCGCGAGCTTTTCGACGAGGGCGGCTATCGCGCGCTTGAGGAGCTGCGCGCTGCCGGCACGGTAAAGGCGATCGGCGCCGGCATGAACGAGTGGGAGGTGGCGGAGACGCTGCTCGGCCTGGGCGATTTCGACTGCTTCCTTCTTGCCGGGCGCTACACGCTGCTTGAGCAGGAGGCGCTCGACAGCTTCCTGCCGCTCTGCGAGGAGCGCGAACGTCGGCATCATCATCGGCGGCCCCTTCAATTCCGGCATCCTGGCAACCGGCGCCGGTCGATGGCGCGCGCTACAATTACGGCCCCGCCCCCTCCGACATCCGCGCCCGCGTCGCGCGCCTCGACGCTATCTGCGCCTCCCACGACGTGAAGCTCATCGAGGCGGCGCTGCAATTCGTGCTTGGCCACCCGGCAGTGAAGACCGTTATCCCCGGCGCCAACTCCCCCGGCCAAGTCGAGGCGAACCTCGACCTCTCGACGCGAAGATACCGCCGCTCTTGTGGACCGACCTGAAGTCGCAGGGGCTGTTGCGCCTGGACGCGCCGGTCCCCTCATGATGAACTGAGAGGTGACGCCGTGCTGATCGGCATCGACCCGCTGCTGACGCCTGAGCTTCTGATGATCCTCCGCGCCATGGGCCATGGCGACGAGATCGCCATCGTCGACGGCAACTATCCCGGCGAAGAGCAATGCCAGGCGGCTCGTCCGCCTCGACGGCGCGGACGCCAGCCAGGCTCTCGAGCAGTGCTTTCCGTGCTTCCGCTCGACTCGTTCGTGAAGGCGCCGGCGAAACCGCATGCAGGTCGTCGGCAAGCCGCGGGAGATCCCGCCGGCCCTCGCCGACTTCCAGACGATCGTCGATCGCCGCGCCGGCTTTCCGGTCAAGATCGGGCGGATCGAGCGCTTCGCCTTCTACGAGCGCGCCAAGACCTGCTTCGCCATCGTCGCCACGACGGACCGCCGGCTCTATGCCAACATCATCCTGACCAAGGGCGTGATCGGCGCCGACGGCAAGGTCGTCTGAAATGACCAATCGTCGGCCGGGAGGAACGAAATGAACGGCATGCGGGCCATCGTCTGCCGGAACCCCGGCGAGCTGGCGCTTGAAGAGCGGCCGCTGCCGGAACGCCGGCGCGACGAGGTTCTGCTCGGCATCCGCCGCATCGGCATCTGCGGCACCGACTACCACATCTTCGAGGGGCTCCACCCCTACCTGCAATACCCGCGGGTCATGGGGCATGAGCTCTCCGCGGAGGTGATCGAGGCGCCGAAGGCGAGCGCCACAAGCCCGGCGATGCGGTGATCGTCATCCCCTATCTCTCGTGCGGCACCTGCGTCGCCTGCCGCAGCGGCAAGACCAACTGCTGCACGACGCTTGCCTGCCTCGGCGTGCACTGCGACGGCGGCATGACGGAGCGCATCGCGCTGCCGGAGGAGAACCTCTATCCGGCCGAAGGGCTTTCGCTCGATCAGGCGGCGATGGTGGAATTCCTGGCGATCGGCGCGCATGCCGTCCGCCGCTCGCGCGTCTGCCGGGCGACCGCGCGCTCGTCGTCGGCACCGGGCCGATCGGCATCGGCGCCGCGCTCTTCGCGCGCCTCGCCGGCGCCGAGGTGACGCTGATGGACCGCATGCCGGGTCACGGCGAGGCCAGCCGCGTCACCGGCATCGCTCCACGATCGCTCGCCGACCCCGACGCCGAAGCGCGTCGCCGCCCTGACCAACGGCGACAACTTCGACCTCGTGTTCGACGCCACCGGCAACGCCAAGGCGATGGAGAGGAGCTTCGACTTTGCCGCAAGCGGCGGCGCCTACGTGATGGTCGGCGTGGTGAAGGACAATATTTCCTTCTCCGACCCGGAGCTTCACCGACGCGAGCTGACCCTTTACGCGAGCCGCAACGCCACCCGCGAAGACTTCGATACGGTTGTCTCCGCCATCCGCGACGGGAACATCCCGACCGAGCGTTGAACACGCATACTTGCGCGTTGGATGAGCTGCCGGAGGCCATGCCGCGCTGGACACACGACCGCGCCGGGCTGGTGAAGGCGATGGCCCGGATTGATGACGAGCAGCCGCTTGAAACGCCCGGCTGAACCATATTTCTAGCCTGAGGCACGAAAGCCATGAGCGAACAACAGACAGCCGGTAACGCTCTCGCCGGTCGGCGCCAACCCGCCGCCGCCGCCCGCACGCCGTTTCGTCCGGCTGCATCCCAACGACAACGTCGTCGTCGCCGCCGTCTCGCTCCCGACCGGCACGGAGCTTGAGGGCGAGAACGCCAACGTCCTCAAGGCCGTGCCGATGGGCCACAAGGTGGCGACGCGGGCGATTGCGAAGGGCGCGCCGGTCCTGAAGTTCGGCCAGATCATCGGCTACGCCACCGACGACATTCGCGCCCGGCGCACATGTCCACGTCCACAATTGCGCGATGGGCAGCCACGACCAGGACTACAAGATCGGCGTCGACTACAAGCCGGTGCAATATCGCGATCCGTCGGAGGCGACCTTCAAGGGCCTCGTCCGCGCCGACGGCCGCGTCGGCACGCGCAACTACATCGCGCTCTGCTCGACCGTGAACTGCTCGGCGACCGTGATCCGCATGATCGCCGATCGCGTGAACCACTCCGGCATGCTCGACGCACTACCCGCACATCGACGGCGCGATTGCGCTGTCGCACGGCACCGGCTGCGGCATGGCCGACGCCGGCGACGGCTTCGACAATCTGGAGCGGGTGCTTTGGGGCTATGCCACGCACCCGAACGTCGCCGCAGCGATCTTCGTCGGGCTCGGCTGCGAGGTCATGCAGATCAGCCGGCTGAAGCCCAAATACGGCTTCGCCGAGGATCGTTTCCACACGCTGACGATCCAGGAATCGGGCGGCACACGCAAAGCCGTCGAAAGCGCCCTCAAGATGATCGAGGAGTTGCTGCCCACCCTCCCTGTCATCCGGCGCACCGACGTTCCGGCAAGCGAGCTGATGGTGGCACTCCAGTGCGGCGGCTCCGACGGCTATTCCGGCGTCACCGCCAATCCGGCGCTCGGCCGCGCCGCCGACATCCTGGTCGAGTACGGCGGCACGTCGGTGCTCGCCGAGACGCCGGAAATCTACGGCGCCGAGCAGCTTCTCGTCCGCCGCGCGGCGTCGGAGGAGGTCGGCGCAGAAGCTCATCGACCGCATCCGCTGGTGGGAGGACTACACCCGCCGCAACAAGGGCGACATGAACAACAACCCCTCGCCCGGCAACAAGGCGGGCGGGCTCACGACGATCCTAGAAAAGTCGCTCGGCGCGGCGGCCAAGGGCGGCGTCTCGCCGCTTGCCGACGTCGCGCTCTATGGCGAGAAGATCACCTCGAAGGGCTTCATCTTCATGGATAGCCCCGGCTACGACCCGGCCTCCGTGACCGGGCAGATCGCCTGCGGCTGCCAGATCGTCTGCTTCACCACCGGCCGCGGCTCCGCCTTCGGCTCCAAGCCTGCGCCGACGATCAAGCTCGCCACCAACTCGCGCACCTACACGACGATGGAAGAGGACATGGACATCAATTGCGGCGACATCGTCGACGGCGACGCCACCATCGAGTTCAAGGGCGAGGAGATCTTCCGCGAAGATCCTCGCCGTCGCCTCCGGCGAACGCTCCAAGAGCGAGACTCTCGGCCTTGGCGACAACGAATTCGTGCCCTGGCAGATCGGCGCGGTGATGTAGGGCAATTTGAGCTTCAGGTCCGACGGCCTGACAGTCGGAGCCGAAGCGTCGAACACCGGCTCATCCTGGGAGGAAGAAGAGTATGAAGACGTTGCTTACGACGACCGCGATCGCGCTCGCGCTGGCGGCCTCGGCCGGCTCCGCGCTTGCCGACACGTCGGGCAAGAAGATCGCCTTCTCCAACAACTACGCCGGCAATTCCTGGCGGCAGGCGATGCTGAAGAGCTACGACATGGTCACCAAGAAGGCGGTCGCCGACGGCGTCGTCGCCGCGGCCGACGTGTTCACCACGGCCGACAAGGAAGTGCCGACGCAGGCGGCGCAGATCCAGAACCTGATCCTGCAGGGCTATGACGCGATCGTCATCAACGCCTCCTCGCCGGACGCGCTGAACGGCGCCATCAAGCAGGCCTGCGACGCCGGCATCGTCGTCGTCTCCTTCGACGGCATCGTCACCGAGCCCTGCGCCTAGCGCGTCGTCGTCGACTTCAAGGACATGGGCAAGCAGGAAGTCGAGCAGATGGCGAAGTTCCAGCCGAAGGGCGGCAACCTGCTCGAGATCCGCGGCCTCGCCGGCACCTCGATCGACGACGCGATCCACGACGGCATCCTGGAAGGCGTCGCCGCGCATCCGGAGTTCAAGATCGTCGGCTCGGTCGAGGGCGACTGGGACCAGACGACGGCGCAGAAGGCCGTCGCGACCGTGCTGCCGTCGCTCCCCGACGTCGTCGGCGTCGTCGACCAGGGCGGCGACGGCTACGGCGCGGCGCAGGCCTTCGCCGCCGCCGGCAAGCCGCGTCCGACCATCATCATGGGCAACCGCCAGGACGAGCTGCAGTGGTGGAAGGAGCAGAAGGACAAGGACGGCTACACGACCTGGTCGGCCTCGATCGCGCCCGGCGTCTCCACCCTCGCCTTCTGGGTCGCGCAGCAGATCCTCGACGGCAACAAGGACATCCCGCACGACCTGCTGGTGCCCTACCTCGCCTTCACCCAGGACGACTTCGAGGCGGCGCTGCCGAACATCGAGAAGGGCGGCGTGGCGAGCCACGAATACACGCTCGACGACGCCAAGAAGGCGATCAAAGCCAACATGAAGTGATTGCGGCTGCTCGCAGCGCCCATCATCATCGGAGTCGGCTGGATCACGTGTGATGCCTGAGACGCAGGCGAAGACCGTCGAACTGGACGGCGTCGAAAAGCATTTCGGCGCCGTCCGTGCGCTTGACGGCGTGGATTTCGCGGTCGCAGCGCGGCGAATGCGTCGGGCCTCGTCGGCCACAACGGCGCCGGCAAGTCGACGCTGATGCACATGCTTGCCGGCACGCTCACGCCCGGACACCGGCCGCATCCTCGTCCAGGGCGCGCCGCGCGAGACCTATTCCGTGGCGCTCGCGCAGCGGCTCGGCATCCGCTGCGTCTTCCAGGAGCTGTCGCTCTGCCCGAACCTCACGGTCGCCGAGAACACGCGCTTCATCCATCCCTCGATCAGGGGCTGGCGCTGGCGCCGGCGCGCCGGCGACCTGATCGCGGCGAAGCTCGACGAGATCTTCCCCGGCCACGGCATCTCGCCGGACTCGATCGTGTCGGACCTGTCGATCGGCCGGCGGCAGATGGTGGAGGTCGCGCGCGCCTTCACGGTGACCGACGACCCGCTCCACCTCGTCATCCTCGACGAGCCGACCTCCTCGCTCGACGCCCACTACGGCCGGCCAGCTTCTCGTCTTTCGTGCGCACGACCGTGGCGGCGGGCGCGAGCTGCATCCTGATCTCGCACCTCCTGGACGAGATTCTCGACCACTCCGACCGCATCGTCGTCATGCGCGACGGCAAGGTCGTCGCCGCCGACAAGGCCGCCGCCTTCGACCGCGAGAAGCTTGTCAGCGCCATGGGCGCAGAGCACGAGGCGCGCCGCGCAGAGCAACGCTGGCCGCGCGCGACCGACCGCCCGATCGTGGTGCGCGCCCGTCCGTCGCACCAGCCCGACGGCGCGGAGCTTGTCGCCCATGCCGGCGAGATCGTCGGCCTTGCCGGCCTTTCCGGTCATGGCCAGACGGAGCTCCTGATCGATGTCTTCGACGCCTCGACCGGCGCCGCTCCGGTATCGACGTTGCCGCCTCGACGGCGCTCATCGCCGGCGACCGTCAGACCGACGGCATCTTTCCGCTCTGGTCTATCGCCGAGAATATCGGCATGCGCTCGATGTCGGCGCTGCGGCGCGGTTTGCTCATTTCGCCGAAGCTCGAGGACGCTCTGCCGAGCATTGGCGTCAGCGGATCGGCATCCGCACGCCGGATGTCAACAATCCGATCCTCTCGCTTTCCGGCGGCAATCAGCAGAAGGCGCTCTTTGCGCGGGCGCTCGGCTCCGACGCCAAGATGATCCTGATGGATGACCCGACGCGCGGCGTCGATTTCGGCACGAAGCTCGAAGTCTA
>CAVZVB010000011.1:0-177606 GCA_963778625.1 uncultured Alphaproteobacteria bacterium | reverse complement strand
AGCTTCGGATCCTCGTTTGCGAGAAATTGCCGGAGCTGACGGGTGCCGGTCCCGTGCACATCCGGCCAGAACGCGAAGCGCTCGTAGCGTCCCTCGCTTCCCATCGGCCCGAAATGCATGAAGTCGACGGCGGCCCAGGCGGAGAGCGTTGTGGCAAACGCATCGTCGAGCGTCTTGCCGCTGGTCGGCGTCGGGCGCGGCGCAATAGTCGCGCACCGCGTTCGTGAGCCCGCTCGTCGCATCGACGAGATCGCGATAGGCGGGGACGACGTAGATGCGGATCGTCTGCTCGACGACCCGCGCATAATCGTCCTCCGTGGCGATCGGGACGATCGGCGCGCCCTCGCCCGAAAGCACCGTCGCCGCGCCTGCCGGCGCCGGGAGAAGAAGCGCGATCAGCAATGCAAGGGCGGGAAGTCTCATAAGCTCTCCACATAGGCGACGAGCGCATGGCGCTCGTCGTCGCTCAGATGAGATAGCGCGAAAGCGCCGCCGACGCCTCCCCGCCATGCGCGCGGATCGCCGCATCGACCGTCGCGGCGCGGCCGTCATGCAGATAGCGGCGGCCGCCGCCCGGCGCCATGGCGATGAGCGGCGCGGTGCGCCATTCCGCCGAGGCGACACCGGGCTCGCCCACGCCGTCGTCGAGGGCGGCGCCCATGTCGTGCAGAAGAAGATCGGTGTGGACGGCGATCGTGCCGCCGCCTTCTGCCGGCATTTCCGGCACATGGCAGGCGGCGCAGCCGGTTGCGGCGAAGAGCGCGCGGCCGCGCGTATCGTCGTTCGGCGGCGGGCGGCGGCAGGCTTCGCACATAGCTGCGACCAGGCCGACGATCTCCGGCGACAGCTCGTTGCCGCTCGTAGCGGTCGCTCTCGCCGGTCGGCGCGTTCATGCAGTCGGGCTCTTGCAGCAGTGCAGTCGCCGTGCGGGAACGGGCGGAGCGCGCTCGAAAGCCCCATGTCGATCGGCGAAAGCGTCGGCGATCTGCACTTCGAGGCTCGCGCTCTGCGCCTTCCAGCCGTAGCGGCCGAGCCCCTCGCCGCCGTCTGTCGCGATCATCCGCGCGCGGCCGGAGATGCCGTCGCCGTCGCGGTCGTCGGGATCGGCGAGCGCGATCACCGCGTCCGCATCGACGCGCTCGAGCGCCGCGCGCCCGACGAGCGGCGGCGCGAGCCGCGGCGAGAGATGCGTCGCCGGATCGAGCGGCCCGCGCGTCAGGTCGATATCGTAGGTGTAGCCGTGCGCCGGGATCGGCGGAGGCGAGAAGCACCACGCGCCCCTCCGGCTTCATGCCCTGCACCGCCTGCTCCTGCAGGAGATGGCCGTAGAGCGGATCGGGATTTCCGTCGCGGTCGCCGAAGCGCATGACGAAGCCGCGGCCGGCGATGCGGCCCTCCGGCGCATCGGTGAAGCGCGCGGCGAGCGCCGGCCCGGCGTGGCAGCCGGCGCAGCTTCGCGCCGCGAAGAGCGGGCCGAGCCCGTCCGCCGCGTCGGTCGAGGCGCGGCGCCGGCACCCAGTCGCGCTCGAAGAGCGCCTTGCCCATCACCGCGTCGAGGTCACCGGAGGCCGCCGCGCCGTCGCGGCGGCGAGCGCCGATACGGCGAGCGCCGCAGCGACGATCCTCATGTCACCCTGACATAGCCCATCATGCCGGTTTCCTGGTGCTCGATGATGTGGCAGTGGAACATCCAGTCGCCCGGATTGTCGGCGACGAACGCCACCTCGACCCGCTCCTTGCGGTCCAACAGGACTCGTGTCGGCATGATGAACCGGCATATCACACTTGTTCGATCCGATCCGACTTTGAAGCTGTGACCGTGGATGTGGATCGGATGCTGGTGCGGGGTGACGTTCTCCAGCTCGAAAACATAGCTCCTGCCGCGCTGAAGCACGGCCAGCGGCGCCGGAATGCGGCTATGGTCGCCGGCCGGCCAGACCTGCTTGTTGATCGCCCAGAAGCGTGCCGGCGGCGCTGCACAGCGAGCCGAGCAGCGCGCCCGCTGCTTCCGCCTCCGCGACCGCCTGCGCCGTCGCGGTCGCCGAGAACACGAACGGCAGCCGCTCGGCGTTCTGCAGATCGGGCTCCGGCATGCGCCCGGCGCGAAGCGGCGCCGGATCGAACGCGTGCCTGTGCGCCGCGCCGCGCCGCGACCGGTCAGGCGCGCCAGCGGCACCGGCTCCGGCGCGAAATAGTCCACCAGCCGCGCCGTCTTGCCGTCGCCAGGCGCGCGCACCACGATGTCGAGGCGCATCGCCGGCCCGAGCCGCCAGGATTTGAGCGGCACGGGGGCAGCGCGATCCCGTCGACCGCGACGATCGCCGCCTCCGCATCCTCGACGCCGATCTCCATGATGCGCGTATTGTCGAGGTTGAAGAGCCGGAGCCGGCAATCGCCGCCGGCCGGAAGCACGATCTCCGGATTGTCCTCGCCGTTGGTGCTGCGGACCGTGCCGAAGGTGCCCGCCTTGCCGGCGCCCTCGGCGGTGAAGAAGGGCAGGAAGCTTCCGCTCTCCTTGTCGACCCGCCAGTCGCGCAGGACGATGCACTTCGTCGGCGTCGTAGGGCTCCGTCTCGTCGCCCTCGACGATGAGCACGCCGGCGAGGCCGCGGCCGAGCTGCTCCACCGTGTCGCAATGCGGATGGAAGAAGAAGCTGCCGGTGTCGGGCGGCACGAAGCTGTAGGAATAGTCCTCGCCCGGCCAGACCGGCTGCTGCGTGATGTAGGGCACGCCGTCCTGGTCGTTCGGGATGCGCATGCCCGTGCCAATGCACGGACGAATGCTCGCCCTCGCGCGGCAGGCGGTTCTCGATACGGCGACCTCCAGGCGCTCGCCGAGCTTGAGCCGCACGACCGGCATCCAGGATTTTTCGGAGAACGTCCACAGCGGCAGCTTGGCGCCGCCGAAGCAGGGAAGCGCCGTCGGGCGCTCGGCGGCGACGAGATCGAGCGTGACGCGCGCCCGATCCCGGCACCGCGGGCGGCGGCAGCTCGCTCGCATAGGAGCGTGCCGACGCGCGGCAGCACCGTCGCGCCCGCAAAGGCGGCGGCGCCGGAAAGAAAGCCGCGGCGGTTCATGCGGCGCCTAACCTCCCCCTTGAGGGGAGGTCGAAGATCGCGAGCGAACGCGTGGCGATCTTCGGGAGGGGGGTGTCGTTCGACATGCCGGTTCAAACCTCGCTCGCCCCCTCCCCGAAATCGGCCCGCCGATTTCGACCCTCCCTCGAGGGGAGGGTTATCCCTTGATCAGCGCCGGCAACTCGATGCGCCGCGGCTTGCGCTGCCCTACTGCATCACCGCCGACGGGTTATCGAGGCTGTCGGAGCCTTCGACCTCGATCGCGAGGCCGAGCGCCGACACGACGCCTTCGATCGCGCGCGCCTGCGCGACGAGCGCGTCGACCACGTCCTCGATGATCCGGTTGCCTTCCGGATTGTCGGCGCCGATCATCTGGTCGTAGGCCATCCTCCCGGAATCGGCGGTGTCCTTCATGATCTGCATCTTGGCATGCGTCGCCGCGAACGCCTCGTCGGCGCGGGTCGCGGCTTCCGCCGCCTTCGCCGCGGCGTAGGCGCGGATCGAAGGGCCCTCGACCAGCGAACCGTCGGTGCGCTTGTAGCTGCCGTTCCAGATCGCGGTCATGCCGACCTCGTCGTAGTAGTGGCTGTTGTGCGTGTTGTCGGAGAAGCAGTCCTGCTCCTCCTCCGGATCGTGCAGGATCAGGCCGAGCTTGATGCGCTCGCCGGCAAGCTCGCCGTAGGAGAGCGAGCCGAGCCCGGTCAGGATGGTGGAAAGGCCGCCGTCCGGTCCCTTCGCCGCAAGCTCCTCACGCGCCGCGCCGCCCTCCTGCCAGTCGCCGACCATCTCCTGCAAGGTCGGAGACGAGGAGATCGGTCGCGGCCTTGAGATAGGCGCCGCGGCGGTCGCAATTGCCGTGCGTGCAGGCGGTCAGTCGAATAGTCGGTCGCCGGCCGCTCGCCCGCGCCCGGCCCGGTGCCGTGCAGATCCTGCCCCCAGAGCAGGAATTCGATGGCGTGGTAGCCGGTGGCGACATTGGCCTCCACGCCGTGCGCCTCCCTGCAGCGTCTGATGAGAAGCGTCCGGCGTGATCGTGCTCGCGTCGACGATCTCGGGGCCGATCCGAATCTTCGGGATTGGCGATGACGTTCGCCGTATAGAGCGGGTTCTCGTCGCTCGTCGTCGCCGTAGAGATCGGCTGTCGACATAGTCGATCAGCCCCTCGTCGAGCGGCCAGGAATTCACCCTCCCCTCCCAGTCGTCGACGACGGCGTTGCCGAAGCGGAAGCCCTCGCGTCTGCATGTAGGGCACGCGCGCCGCCTTCCACGCGTCGCGCGCGGCGGCGAGCTTCGCGTCGCGTCGGATCGGCGAGGAAAGCGTCGACCGCGCTCTGCAGGTTCTTCGCGGCGGTCGAGCGCGTCGGAATACATCGCAAGCGCGATGTCGCCATAGGTCGTCGACGATCGCGGCCGGTTCCGGCGTTTCGGCGCGCGCGTCCGACGACCATCGCGACGATCGCGGCGCCGCGCAAGCGAAAGCGCGGCGGCGAAGGAGGGAAGCTGGCGGATCGCTCGCATGTCTTGCGGTCCTTGTCTGAGCGATTGCTTCGCGAGACGAATTTCAGTGAAGCCGCGCGTCGAGCGGCCGGCCGGCGATCTCGTCGATGACGCAGCGCGGCACCGGCATCAGCATCATCTCGCTGTCGCGCATCGCCTCGGCGTAGGCGAGCGCCGGCAGCATCGCCTCCTCGTGCCCGTCGGGATCGAGCAGATGGCGCATGGCGGCGGAGAGGCAGTCGAGATCCTGGTTCTGGCTCGCCGCGACGATGCGCCAGCGCGAAGCATTCGTGCCGGCAGATGTGGCGGCAGCCGCCGGGGAAGCAGGAGATCGGACAGATCGACCAGTCGCGCACCGTTCTGACGAAGCGCGCCAGGCGATCGACGACGTGACGCGCGTGCGCGCGACCCGAGCGAGGCGGCGTGCAGGTTCCACGCCTCCTCCCAATGGCGCGAGATCGCCGGTCGCGTAGCCGGCCATCCAGCGGCGGAAGCCTTCCAGCACCAGCCGCTCCGGCAGCCGGTCGAAGAGCGCGACGCGAGCTTCCGAAGGCGTGGCGCTCGCCACCGGCGCCTCGCTCAGCATGGCGCCGGGCCGCGCGGCAGGCGGCAGCTGTCGACGGAGTCGCTCGGAGGCACACAGTGCACAGGCAAAGCGACGCCGCGCAGACGCGCTCGGAATTGGAGACGAGGCACGAAGTCCTCCAAGCGAAAGGGTTCAAGGCCCAGACGACCGGGGGTTAAATCAGACTTTCATAGTCTGGATAGCTAAGTGCCTGTCAAGAATTATGTTTTGGAATGATTCTAGGGAGGGTCGCCAGCATTTGGTGCTGTCATGAGGCAGGAAGGCGCTTGCAGTTAAGGCAGATACGCCAATCCCCGCCATGCGGAGGCGGTCAGTGGCCGACGACCGCCCCGGCGAGAATACACTGGGGGGTTACCTAGACGATTCTCGCCTGCACAATAGCGGAAAAGATCAAAGATAGTCGCAATAGTAGCAATCGGCCGCACTGCGAGCACAGCGCAATGCGCGCGCTCGCAGCGCGCGGGCCGGTCGTCCGCCCTTTAGCGAGCCGCGAAAACCTTCTCCCGCGCGGCGAGAGGTCTCTGCGGATGTTTTGGGTGCTACGGCAGCGAGCCGATGATCTTGCGGTATTCCGCCTCGGGGAATGCCTTCATCGTCTTCGTGTGGAGCGTGCCGGTCATGCCGAGCTGCAGAGCGACGCGGGCCACCGCCTCGTCGTCGGGCGCCTCGCAGACGACGACCATGTCGTATTCGCCCATGGTCATGTAGAACGCCTTGATCGCGCCGCCCTCGGCCTTGACGCAGCTTCTTCGCCTTGTCGAGCCGCTTCGGCGAATCCTTCACGCGCCTTGATGCCCGCCTCGGCCCAATTGCACAGCATGATGTACGTGCCCATGATGTCCTCCCCTGCGTGCGCCGATTGAAACGGGCCTTGCCCGACCTTAGCCGACTTGGCGGCCGGACGCGATATCGGCGAAGCGGGCCGCAGCGGGACGCGATGAGGCCGGAACTGGACGCGACTCAGAGCCCCGTCTCGACCCACTTCCCCGTCTTCTCGGATTTGAACATGGCGTCGATGATCTGCATGTTCTTGATGCCGTCCTCGACGCCGTAGGGGAACTCGCTCTCGCCGAGCACGGCCATGGCGAAAGCGTCCGCCTCCTCCGCATACTGGTCGACGACCTTGCGTCCTGATCGCCTTCGACGAGGCGCCGCCGAGCTTCGAGCCGTTGTCGACGATGATCGTCATCGGCTCCCAGGGCGGCGCGTTGAACGGGATCAGGATCTCGATCCGCCCCTTGGTGCCGCCGAGCGTCACGCGCTGATGCGCGCCGAGCTGCGTGCGCGACGATGAAGGTGAGCACGCCGCCCCTCGCCGAAATCGGCGATGACGGTCGACAGCCGGTCGGTCTTGAAGTTCGGGTCGCGGTCGACCAGCGAGACGACGCGCTTCGGCTCCGCCTCGAAGGTGAAGCGGCCGGAGACGATGCCGTAGCAGCCGATGTCGTAGATGGCGCCGCCGCCGGTCTCCGGGATGTTGCGGATGTTCTTCGGATCGCTGGTTGTTGTAGCAGAAGAACACCTGCACGGCCTTCAGCTCGCCGATCCTGCCGGAGCGGATCAGCTCGCGCGCCTTCAGCCATTGCGGATGGATGCGCACCATGAAGGCTTCCATCACGTGGCGCTTGCCGGCGTGCCTTCAGACGCGCGCCGCGTCCTTGGCGTTCATGCCGAGCGGCTTCTCGCAAAGCACGTGCTTGCCGGCCTTCAGCGCCGCGATCGTCCAGTCGATGTGCAGATTGTTCGGCAGCGGATTGTAGATCGCGTCGATGTCGGGATCGGCGAGCAGCTCCTCGTAGGAGCCGTAGGCCTTCGGGATGCCGAGCTTCTTCGCCGTCGCCTTGGCGCGCTGTCAGATCGCGCGAGGCGATCGCGTCGACCGTGCCGCGCTTCGAGCGCTGCATGCCCGGGAATGACTTTCTCGGTGCCGATCAGCGCCGTCGAGATGACGCCCCAGCGAATCTTCTTCGCCACATTTCTCTCCACTGATGTGTGACTTGCGGCTTGCAGCCCGCGGCTTGCGGGCGCGCTGCGACTCGCGCACGCTTTATGCCTCAGCGGCGGCGCTTGTCGACTCGTCTGCGCGCGCCCCGTCGCGGTGAGGAAGAAAGTCGTAGGCGCCGAGCACGATCGCCAAGAGCGAGACGGCGACGAGCCCCGGCGCCGGCACGAACCAGATGATCGTGCCGACGCTGAGCGCGAAAGAGATGAGCGCCACCGGCGCGATGATCCAGTCGAGTCCCTTCATGCCGCTGCCATCCCTCTCGTCTTCCCGCCCTCGCCTTGCAGCGCTCGCGCCAAGCCAGCGCGCGGTCCGCAGAAGCCGCGCGTCCTCGCCGCGCCGGCCGACCACCTGCACGCCGACGGGAAGCCCGTTCGGGCCTTGAAGCAGCGGCAGCGTGACGGCCGGCACGCCGCACAGCGTCCACAAGCCGTTGAAGGCGGGATTGCCGGTCGAATCGAGGCTCTTCGGCGCCTCGCCCGGCGCCGCCGGCGTGACGATCGCGTCGTATTTGTCGAAGAGCGGCTCAAGCCCGACGGCGAGCGACTTCTGCCAGTCGAGCGCAGCCAGGTAATCGACGGCGCCGATCGCAAGGCCTGCCTCGATCGCGCCGCGCATGAAGTCGCTGAGCTGCTCGGCGCCGCGCTCAAGGTAGCTGCGATAGTGGCGCGCGATGCCGACCTGCTGAATCGTCTGCACGCGCGCCGCTTGCCTTGTCGAAGAGCGGCGGCAGCGCCACCTCCTCGCAGCTCTTGCCGAGCGCCTCGACGAGCTCCGCGAAGCCCTCCTTGGTCGGCATCTTCGGCGATGTCCCAGGCGGGTGTCTTGACGAAGGCGAGCGCCGGCGTGACCGGCGGCTTGGTGAGCGCCACGTCGAGAAAGCGCGGCGGCGGCTCGAGCAGCGAGTCGGCGTCGCCGGGATCGTGGCCGGCGATCGCGTCCGCGAGCAGGGCGGCGTCCTCGATCGTGCGAGCAAAGACGCCGATCGTGTCGAGCGGCGTTGCCTGCGGGAGGACGCCGCGGCGCGGGATGACGCCGAAGCTCGGCTTGAACCCGACGATGCCGCAGAAGGAGGCGGGGCGGATCACCGAGCCGCCGGTCTGGGTGCCGATCGCAAGCGGCACCATGCCGGCGGCGACCGCCGCGGCGGAGCCGGAGGAGGAGCCGCCGGGCGTGCGCGTCGGCGTCGAGCGGGTTGCGCGTGCCGCCGGGTGCATCGAGGCGAGCTCGGTGGTGACGGTCTTGCCCATGATGACCGCCCCCGCCTGGCGCAGACGCGCGCACGATCGGTCGCGTCCTTGCCGCGGCCGGCGCCCGGCGTCGATCGGCGTGCCGTTCTCCGTCGGCATGTCGGCGTGTCGATGATGTCCTTCAGCCCGACCGGAAGGCCGTGCAGCGCGCCGGTCGGCCGGCCGGTGCCGCGCTGCCGCGTCGACCGCCTCCGCCTGCTCGCGCACGAGGTCGCGGTCGAGGATAGGCCCAGGCGCCGATCTCCGCCTCGCGCTCATCGATCCGCTCGAGGAACGCCGCCGCCGCCTCGCTCGCGCGCATCCTCGCCGCGCGTCGCATGCCGGTCGCGGAGCTCCAGCGCCGGCAGCCTGCGATATCGGGCTTCAACACGTTACTGTCGGCCCCTTCTCAGCGGCCGTAGATCAGCGTCGGGCAGATAGGCGACGATCTGCGGGAACACGTAGACCAGGATCATGGCAGAGGAACACCATCGCCAGGAACGGGAAGCAGCCGCGGAAGATCTGCACGAGCTGCACGTGCGGCGGCGCGATGCCCTTCAGGTAGTAGGCCGACATCGCCATCGGCGGCGTCAGGAACGAGGTCTGCAGGTTGAGCGCCACCAGCATGCCGAAGAACAGCGGGTCGATGCCGAAATGCGGCAGGAGCGGCAGGAAGATCGGCACGAAGATGATGATGATCTCCGACCATTCGAGCGGCCAGCCGAGCAGGAAGATGATGATCTGCGCGAGGATCAGGAAGATGACCGGGGGGATGTCGAGCCCGGTGACGAACTCGGTGATGACCTGCTCGCCGCCGAGATAGGAGAAGACGGAGGAGAAGGTCCACGAGCCGACGAAAAGCCAGCACACCATCGCCGTCGTTCGGACCGTCAGATAGACGGATTCCCTGAGCCGCTGCCAGGTCAGCGAGCGATAGGCGACGGCGAGCGCCAGCCCGCCGAGCGCGCCCACCGCCGCCGCCTCCGAGGGCGTCGCCAGGCCGAAGAGGATCGAGCCGAGCACCGCCAGGATCAGGATGGCGAGCGGCAGGAAGGAGGTGACCAGCATGACGATCAGCCGGCTGGTGGTGATGTTCTCCACTCTCGTCGTCGCGCGGCTTCGGCGCGATCGACGGCTGCAGCCAGGCGCGGCCGATGATGTAGACCAGATAGAGCCCGGCGAGGAGGAAGCCCGGGAGCAGCGCGCCGGCATAGAGCTGCACGATCGAGACGCCGGACGCCGCCGCATAGACGATCAGCATGATCGACGGCGGGATCAGGATGCCGAGCGTGCCGCCGGCGCACACCACGCCGGAGGCGAAGCTCACGTCGTAGCGCGCTTTCAGCATCGCGGGAAAAGCGAGCAGCCCCATCAGCGTCACCACCGCGCCGACGATGCCGGTGGCGGTGGCGAAGAGCGCGCAGGTGACGAGCGCAGCGACTGCCATCGCGCCGGGCAGCCGCTCGCGCCGCGATGAACAGCGTCGAGAACAGCCGGTCGACGATGTTGGCGCGCTCCACGATGTAGCCCATGAACAAAAAGAGCGGCACCGCGGTCAGCACGTCGTTGGCCATGACTGAATAGGTCTGGTTCACGAAGAGATCGAAGATGCGGTTGTTGAAGAATCCGCCGACCCAGGTTTGCGCCAGCGTCCAGGGATCGGCGCCGGCGTCGACCGCGTGCTCGATAGGCGCGCCACATGCGGTCGGCGTCGAAATAGGCGTAGTAGCCGAAGAAGATTCCCATCGCCATCAGCGTGAAGGCGATCGGAAAGCCGAGCAGAATGATGAAGATGAAGACGCCGAGCATGAGCAGGGCGACCTGCGGGTCGGTCATCTGCCGGCGCTCCCCGTCACGCGCGGAGTCGGGAATGTCGACCGCCTCCGAGCCATGCCGCAGCATCGTCGTCCTGCTCGTGCTCGTGGATCAGCTTGTCTTCGGTCTCCTCGATGTCGTCGTGCGCGCTGGATCCATTCGCCGGTGCGGATGCAGATGATGCAGCGCATCACCTGCGCGATGCCCTGGATGAGCAGGAGCGCGGCAGCCGCGACCATGATCGTCTTGAATTGAAAGATCGGGATGCCGGCCGGGCTGTTGACGCTGACTTCCATGTAGCGCCAGGAGCGTGCGGCGTATTTCCATCCCGACAGGAACATCGCGGTGATGCCGGGGAAGAAGAACAGGAAGTAGAGGACGAGCTCGACCTTGGCCTGCGTCTGCGGCCGCCAGAGCCGGAACAGGAAGTCGCCGCGCACGTGGCCGCCGCGCGACAGCGTGTAGGCACCGCCCATCATGAACAGCGTGCCGTACATGATGTAGGAGACGTCGAACGACCAGCTGGTCGGGGAGTTCAGCACGTAGCGGACGAAGACCTCGTAGCCGATGCCGAACGCCATGACGATGATCGCCCAGGCAAACGCCTTGCCGAACCACGCGGAGACGCGGTCGGCGAACATGATGTAGCGAAGCATCGAGAGCCCCGGTCCGTTCAGGAGACGGTCCGGCGACGGGCGCCGGACCGCGATCTCACGTCGGGATCACATCACATTTTCGGCAGCTTGCCCGGGAAGTAGTGCTCGTAGGCAAGCTGGTAGTCGGGCGCGTTGGTCAGCTCGTAGAGCACCACGCGCTCCACCCAGGCGCGCTGGCTGTCCATGATCTTCTGCATGAACGGATCTTTTCCGAGCTCTACGATGAGCGCGTCCCAGGCGGTGAGCTCGGCGTCGAGGATCGATTGCGGCGTGCGTCGTACGGTGACACCGTGATCGGTCTGCAGCATCTGCAGATCGGTCGAATACTGGTTCAGCGCGAAGTCATGATTGGCGGAGCTCGCCGCCTCCACGCCGTACTGCAGGATCGCCTGCAGATCCGGATCGAGGCCGTCGAAGAAGTCCTTGTTGAAGAGGAACTCGAACGACTCGCTCGCCTGATGGTAGGAGGAGAGATAGTAGTTCTTGGCCACGTCCTGTGCGCCGAAGCGGCTGTCCGAGGTCGGGTTGTTGAACTCGAACGCGTCGATCACGCCCTTCTCCATGGCCGGCACGATCTCACCGCCCGGAAGCTGCGCGACGCTCATGCCCATCTGCTGCATGAGGTCGGCCGCCAAACCGACGGTGCGGTACTTCAGGCCCTTGATGTCGTCGACCGAATTGACCGGCGTCTTGAACCAGCCGAACGGCTCGGCCGGCATGGCGAAGCCGTAGAAGCCGTAGACGTTGAGGCCGAGGATGTCCTGCGTCAGCTCCTTGTAGAGATCCTTGCCGCCGCCCTGATAGAACCAGCCGAGCATCGTCGACGAGCTGCCGCCGAACACCGGGCCGGTGCCGAAGAACGACGCGGCCTTGTGCTTGCCGTACCAATAGACCGGGACGGTATGCGAGGCGTCGATGACGCCGTCATTGACAGCATCGAGCACCTGGAATGCGCCGACGATCGCGCCGGCCGGCGTGAGGTCGATCTTCAGCCGTCCTCCGGACATCGCCTCGACGCGCGTGACGTACTGCCCCGCCATCTCGTGGAAGATGTCGGAAGCCGGCCACGACGACTGCATCTTGATGACGATCGGCGTCTGCGCGCTCACCACAGACGGCATGGCCAGCGCGCCAGCCGTGGCACCCGCCGCAATCGTACCTGATTTCAGGAATTTCCGACGCGAAACGTCTGTTCTCGGCAACCTCTGCCATCTCGGTTCCTCCCTCGAATTGAACCTGTTCGTTCTTGGAGATTTCTTATTTGATACGCCGCTGTCCCGGCCGAACCGAAGACAACCGCAGCTACCGTGTGAAGGTCGCCCATCGGGACACCTTTGGCAATAGCCGGATGCCCTAAAAGCTTGCTGATACGCGTGGTTTTGGGGGGTCGTCGCCGAGCGAAACGATTTGCCAGCGGCAAGCGCGCGACGTCTCAGCGGTATCCGCTCCCCGGTTCGGCCTTTCCGCGAAAGACCCAGTACGAATACGCAGTGTAGGCAAGTATGATCGGAACGAGCACCGCGGTGCCGACGAGCAGGAAGGACAGGCTCTCGTCCGGCGCCGCCGCCTGCCACACCGTGATCGCACGCGGCACGACGTAGGGATAGACACTGACGGCGATGCCGAAATAGGCGATCAGGAAGAGCAGGGTCGTCATCACGAACGGCATCGCCTGGCGCCCCGCCGCAAGGCTGCGGAAGAGCCCGAGCGCGGTCAGAAGCACCAACAGCGGCACCGGCGAGAGGAGCGCGAAGTTCGGCCACGAGAACCAGCGCGCCGCGACGGCCGGGTCGATGAACGGCGTCCACAGGCTGACGACGATCACCGACGCGAAGACCGCAATGCCGAGCGGCAGCGCCGTGGTGAACATGCGCTCCTGCAAGAGCCCCTTCGTCTTCATGATGAGGAAGCACGCGCCGAGCAGCGCGTAGCCGAAGACGAGCCCCACACCGGTGAAGACGCTGAACGGCGTCAGCCAGTCGAACCAGCCGCCGGCGTAAGCGCGGCCCTCGACCGCGATGCCCTGGATGAAAGCGCCGAGCGCAACACCCTGCGCCAGGGTCGCGACATAGGAGCCGACGACGAAGCCGAAGGTCCACAGCCGCCGATGCCCTTCATGCCGATGGCGGAACTCGAAGGCGACGCCGCGGAAGATGAGCGCAAGCAGCATGGCGATGATCGGCGCGTAGAGCGCCGGCAGAAGCACGGAGTAAGCGAGCGGAAACGCCGCCAACAGACCGCCCCCGCCGAGCACGAGCCAGGTCTCGTTGCCGTCCCAGACCGGCGCGACGACGGCGATCATCGTTTCCTCTTCCTCCTCGCTCGCCGCGAAGGGCGCAAGCATGCCGATGCCGAGGTCGAAGCCGTCGAGCACCACATAGGCGTAGATCGCGAACGCCAGGATGCCGCTCCAGACAACGGCGAGGTCCGACATGGCGCTCATTGCGGCGCCCCCTTCTTCTCCATGGCTTGGACGGGTGTGATGCCGGCCGCGTGCATCGGTCCTTCAGGCTCTTTCTGGGGAGCCTCAGGGTCGCTCGCGATGAGCCGGATCAAATAGAAGATGCCAGCGCCGAAAACGACGAGATAGACGACCGCGAACGCTACGAGCGAGCCGGCGACGGCGGGGGCGGCGATCGGCGACGCGGAATCCGCCGTCCTGAGCAGCCCATAGACGGTGTAGGGCTGGCGGCCGACCTCGGTGACGAACCACCCGGCGAGCAGCGCGACCAGTCCCGACGGCCCCATCGCAAGCACGAAGCGGGTAAAGAGCGGCACGTCGAAGAGCCGCTTCTTGTAGCGAAGCCAGAAGCTGAAGAGCCCCGTCGCGATCATCAGGAGGCCGAGGCCGACCATGACGCGGAATGCCCAGAAGACGATCGGCACGAGCGGCCAATCCTCGCGCGGCCAGCTCTTCAGCCCCCTCACCGTCCCGTTCAGATCGTGGGTCAGGATGAGGCTGCCGAGCTTCGGGATCGAAAGCGCGTAGCGCGTCTCGCCGGCCGCCATGTCGGGAATTCCGAAGAGGATCAGCGGCGCACCCGTCTGCTCGGCCTCGAAGTGCCCTTCCATCGCCGCGATCTTGGCCGGCTGGTGCTTGAGCGTGTTCAAGCCGTGCATGTCGCCGGCGATAAGCTGCACAGGCGCCACCACAGCCACCACCCACAGCGCCATGGAGAACATGGTGACGACGGTCGGTCCGCGCCGTCCCCTGAGCAGATGGTAGGCGCCGGCGGCAGCCACGACGAAGGCGGTCGCAAGATAGGCGGCAAGCACCATGTGCACGAGCCGGTAGGGGAAGGACGGATTGAAGATGACGGCGAGCCAGTGCGCCGGCACGAACTGGCCGGCGTCGTTCGTTGCGTAGCCGGCTGGCGTCTGCATCCAGCTGTTCGCGGCAAGAATCCAGAAGGCGGAAATGAGCGCGCCCAGCGCCACCGCGATCGTCGCAGCGAAGTGCACAGCCTTCGGCACGCGGTTGACGCCGAACAGCATGATGCCGAGGAAGCCGCCTTCGAGGAAGAAGGCGGTCAGCACCTCGTAGCCCATCAGCGGCCCGATCACCGGGCCGGTCTTGTCGGCAAACGACGCTCCAATTCGTCCCGAACTCGTAGGAGAGCACGATGCCGGAGACCACCCCCATGCCGAAGGTCAGCGCGAAGGCCTTCACCCAGATGCGAAAGACCGCCATGTAGCGCTCCTCGCCGGTGAAGAGCCAAAGGCCCTCAAGTGCCGCGAGATAGCTGCCGAGCCCGATCGATAGCGCCGGAAAGACGATGTGGAACGAAACCGTGAAGGCGAACTGAATGCGCGCAAGAAGAACGGCATCGACGTTTTCGAGCATGCTTCCGATCTCCCGCCGCGATCAGATCCGCGGCGTGTCCGCCGCCAAAGCAAATCATGAGGGCCTATAGCCGGATCGCCAAGCGCAGAACACAGTCAGCCAAAGAATTTCGAAGCGACATGGTTCCCGACCCAGCGTTGGAATTGTTAGGCTTCGCCGCGATGTGCGCCGCATGTAGGGCGCCCGCGCCTTGCATGATGCGCCGAAGTGGTATCGACTTGGCGAGCGCTCGGGCGCCGAACAGCGGCAACGAAGAAGGGGCCTGATGCAAGAGCGAGCGAGAAAGCCCGGCGACGGGTTGGCGCGAGGCGGGATTCCTTCGACGCCGAAAGAGACTGCGACCGCCGCGCCGCGGGCGCCGGACGTGGACCCCGCCCTTGCTGCGCTCGCCGCAAGCCGGGTCGTCATCGAGAACGTGTCGCCGGAGATCGACGGCGGCCGTTTCCCCGCCAAGGCGGCAGTCGGCGACGCTTTCGTCGTGGAAGCCGACATCTTCTGCGACGGCCACGACAAGATCGATGCGGCATTTTTGATAAGGCGGAGCGACACAAGCGACTGGCACGAAGCGCCGATGGCTTTCTTCGACAACGACCGCTGGCGGGGAAGCGTCGTGGTGGAGGCGAATGCGCGCTACCGCTACACGCTGATCGCCTGGCGCGACCTCTTCGCCAGTTGGTGCGACGAAGTCGTCAAGAAGCGTGCCGGCAAGGTTCCGATCGCGCTGGAGCTCACCGAAGGACGCGCGCTGATCGAGCGCACGCTGAACGAGAGCGCGCGGGCTAACGCGGCCGAGAAGGAGGCGCTGCGCCGTCTCCTTGCCGGGCTCGCCGCGACGGAAGACGAAGGTGAGCGCCTCGCTTTTTTGCTCGCGCGCGAGACCGCCGCGCTCATGAAAAGGGTCGGAATCCGCACCAACCTCACCCGCTACCCGCGCGAACTGGAGCTTGTCGTCGACCGCAAGCGCGCCGCCTTCAGCGCCTGGTACGAGCTCTTCCCGCGCTCGATGTCCGACGATCCCAATCGGCACGGCACGTTCGACGACGTCATCGCCAAGCTCGGCTATGTCAGCGACCTCGGCTTCGACGTGCTCTATCTTCCGCCGATCCATCCGATCGGGCGCACGAACAAGAAGGGCCGGAACAACAGCCTGACGCCCGCCCCGGGCGATCCCGGAAGCCCCTACGCCATCGGCGCGAGCGAAGGCGGCCACGATGCCATCCATCCGGCGCTCGGAAGTTTTGCGGATTTCGCCCGCCTCGTCGCGGCGGCGCGCGAGCGCGGGCTTGAGATCGCCATCGACTTCGCCATCCAGTGCTCTCCCGACCATCCCTGGATCAAGGAGCACCCTGAATGGTTCGACTGGCGGCCGGACGGCACCATCAAATACGCCGAGAACCCGCCGAAGAAATACGAGGACATCGTCAACGTGCACTTCTATCGCGGCGCGTTCCCGGCGATCTGGTACGCGCTCCGCGACATCGTGCTCTTCTGGTGCGAGAAGGACGTCAGAATCTTCCGCGTCGACAATCCGCACACCAAGCCGCTGCCGTTCTGGGAATGGATGATCCGAGACGTGCAGGACCGCTATCCCGACGCGATCTTCCTCGCCGAAGCCTTCACCCGGCCGAAGGTCATGAAGCGTCTCGCCAAGGTCGGCTTCACGCAATCCTATTCCTACTTCACCTGGCGCAACACGAAGGCCGAGCTCACCGAATATCTGACCGAGCTGACCACGACCGAGTGCGCGCCATACCATGCGGCCGAACTTCTTCGTGAACACCCCCGACATCAATCCGATCCCGCTGCAGACGAGCGGGCGCGCCGGCTTCCAGGCGCGGCTTGTGCTCGCCGCGACGCTTGCCGGAAACTACGGCGTCTATTCAGGCTTCGAGCTGTGCGAGGCGACGCCGATCCCGGGCAAGGAGGAGTACCTGAACTCCGAGAAATACGAGATCAAGGCGTGGGACTGGGACCGGCCGGGGCATATCCGCCCCGACATCCGGCTCCTGAACCGGCTCAGGAACGAGCACGCCGCGCTGCAATCCTTCACCAACCTCACCTTCTATAATGCCTGGAACGACGACATCCTCTATTACGGCAAGACGACGCCGGCGAAGGACGACTTCCTGCTCTTCGCCGTGAACCTCGATCCGCACACCGCGCAAGACGCCGACTTCGAGGTGCCGCTCTGGGAATTCGGCCTCCCCGACGAGGCGTCGATCGGAGGTCGAGGATCTCGTTACCGGCGCGCGCTTCATATGGCAGGGCAAGGTCCAGCACATGCATCTCGATCCGGGCGAGCGGCCGTACGCGATCTGGCGCCTTCATCCGCACGGAGCAGCGCGCTGATGCAGGACATCATCGAACCGCCAGTCGAGGCCGAGCCGGAGGCGGAGCGTCTTCGCCAGCGCGACGGCTCGATCGATCGCGGCAACCGCGATTGGTACAAGGACGCCGTCATCTATCAGCTGCACATCAAGGCGTTCCAGGATTCGAACGGCGACGGCGTCGGCGATTTCGCCGGCCTGAAGGAGCGCCTCGACTACGTCGAGAGCCTCGGCGTCAACACCATCTGGCTCCTGCCTTTCTACCCCTCGCCGCTGCGCGACGACGGCTACGACATTTCCGACTACCGCACGATCAATCCGAGCTACGGCGACATGCGCGACTTCCGCCGCCTCATCCGGGCGGCGCACCGGCGCGGCATCCGCATCATCACCGAGCTCGTCATCAACCACACCTCCGACCAGCATCCCTGGTTCCAACGGGCGCGGCGCGCGAAGCCCGGATCGGCCGCGCGCGACTTCTACGTCTGGAGCGACACCGACCAGCGTTATCAGGGCACCCGCATCATCTTCGTCGATACCGAGAAGTCGAACTGGACCTGGGACCCGGTCGCGCACGCCTTCTTCTGGCATCGGTTCTATTCGCACCAGCCCGACCTGAACTTCGACAATCCGCGCGTGCTCGATGAGGTGCTTCGCCTCATGCACTACTGGCTCGACATGGGTGTCGACGGGCTCCGGCTCGACGCGATCCCCTATCTCGTCGAGCGTGAGGGCACCAACAACGAGAACCTGCCGGAGACGCACGCCGTCCTGAAGCGCATCCGCGCCGAGATGGAGGCGCACTATCCCGACCGGCTGCTGCTTGCGGAAGCCAATCAATGGCCGGAAGACACGCGCCCTTATTTCGGCGAGGGCGACGAATGCCACATGGCGTTCCACTTCCCGCTGATGCCGCGCATGTACATGGCCGTCGCGCAGGAAGATCGGCATCCGATCAACGACATCATCAGGCAGACGCCGGACATCCCCGACGCCTGCCAGTGGGCGATCTTTCTCCGGAACCACGACGAGCTGACGCTCGAGATGGTGACGGCGGAGGAGCGCGACTACCTCTGGCGCACCTACGCCAAGGACGCGCGCGCGCGCATCAATCTCGGCATCCGCCGCCGTCTTGCGCCGCTCATGGACAACGACCGGCGCAAGATCGAGCTGATGAACGCGCTGCTCCTGTCGATGCCCGGCACGCCGGTGCTCTATTACGGCGACGAGCTCGGCATGGGCGACAACTATTACCTCGGCGACCGCGACGGGGTCAGGACGCCGATGCAATGGTCGGCGGACAGGAACGGCGGCTTCAGCCGCGCCAATCCGCAGGCGCTCTATCTGCCGCCGATCCAGGACCCGGTCTACGGCTTCCAGGCGGTGAACGTGGAGGCACAGCAGAACGAGACCTCGTCGCTTCTGAACTGGACGCGCCGCATGATCGGCGTGCGCAAGCAGCGCAAGGCGTTCGGCCGCGGCACGCTGCAAGTCCTCTATCCGAGGAACCGCAAGATCCTCGCCTATGTGCGCCGCTTCGAGGATGAGAACATCCTTTGCGTCGCCAACCTTTCGCGCCAGGCGCAGGCGGTGGAGATCGAGCTTGCGGAGTTCCGCGGCGCCGTGCCGATCGAGCTCTTGGGTGGCGCCGCCTTCCCGCCGGTCGGCGACCTCCCCTACATGCTGACGCTGCCCGCCTACGGCTTCTTCTGGTTCCTGCTCGCGCCGGAGGCCGACGCGCCGAAATGGCACGTGGTGACGCCCGATCCGCTCCCCGAATTCGTCACGCTGACGGCGCCGGGCGGCCGCATCGACCGCGCGCTCGAAGGGCGCGAACTCGCCAATTTCGAGCGCTACGCGCTGCCCGACTTCCTGCAGCTGCAGCGCTGGTACGCGGGAAAAGGCATGAAGATCCGGCACGCCGGCGCCGTTTCGCTCGGCGCCATTCCCGGCGAGCCCAATCAGCTTCTCGTCGCCACGACGGAGACCGACGAAGGGAAGCAGCGCTATTTCCTTCCGGTCTCGGTGCTGTGGGGCGAGCAGAACCTGACTTTCGGCGCGCCGAAGCTCTCCTACACGCTGACGAAAGTGCGCAACGGCCCCAATCTTGGCGCGCTCGTCGATGCGTGTCACGACGAGCGCTTCGTCGCCGACCTGCTCCACGCGATCCGCGCCGGCGGCGAGGTGCCGGCGAGCGGGGGCACGCTGCATTTTGAGGCGACGGCCACCTTCCGCGACCTTGAGCTTTCGGGCGACATCCATCCGATCGGCGGCGATCAGAGCAACATCTCCGTCATCCTCGGCGATGTGGCGATGCTGAAAATGTATCGCCGGCTACGCGAAGGCGAGCAGCCCGAGATCGAGGTGTCGCGCTTCCTGACCGAGGTCGCGGGATACAAGAACACGCCGCCCTTCTATGGCAGCGCCGAGTATCGACCGAACGGCGCACCGCCGATGGGCTTCGCGGCCGTGTCCGGGTTCGTCCGCAATCAGGGCGACGCCTGGAACGTCATCCTCGACGCGCTCGAGCGGCACGTCGACGAGTTCGCCTTCATGCCGCGCGACGATAGTGCGGCCACCGCGGCCGTGGCTGGCGCCGCCGCGGTCGTCGGCGATGCGCCGCCTCCGGCGGAGCCTGAGACGGAGTTCTCCTATCCGCTTAATCTCGGCACGATCCTCGGCAAGCGGACCGGCGAGCTCCACGCCGCCTTCGCGGTCCCGACCGACGATCCGGCATTCGCCGCCGAGCCCATGGGCGCGGACGACATCGCGCGCTGGGTCGACCAAACGGCGGAGGAGACGGCGCACGCGCTCGACCACCTCGAACACGCCATGCCGAGCCTGCCGGATGAAGTACGCGCCGATGCCGCGGCCCTCCTTGCCGCAAGGGAAGCGCTCGGCGCCCGCATCGAGGCCGTGCGCGGGCACGCCGTGACGGGCTTGAAGACGCGCATCCACGGCGACTTCCATCTCGGCCAGGTGCTGATCGCCCAGGGCGACGTGATGATCATCGACTTTGAAGGCGAGCCGCAGCGCGATCTCGAAGAGCGGCGGGAGAAGACGTCCGCGCTCGTCGACGTGGCCGGCATGCTCCGTTCTTTCGACTACGTCGCCTGGGCGGCGCTCGATCGGCTGCACGCGCGCCACGGGCAGATCGACGGCGAGGTTCACAAGCGCGCGATCGCCTGGCGCGACCGCGCGTCGCGGGACTTCCTCGAAGCGTATTGGCGCGCGGCGGAGCCGGCTGGATTCCTCCCGACGGAGCCGAGCGCGCGTGCAAGTCTTCTCGACTTTTTCAAGATTCGCAAAGCCGCCTATGAGATCGGCTACGAGTCCGGCAAACCGCCCGACCTGGCTTTCGATCCCGTTGCGGGGCCTCCTCGATCTCGTCGGCCAAACTCCCGAGAGCGCATGAAGGCGAGCACCAAGACGAAGCCGACCTGGCGTCCCGACGATGCTGCCGTCAAGGCGATCGTCGAAGGCCGTCACGGCGACCCTTTCGCGATCCTTGGAGCGCATGGCGGCGGCGACGTTCCCGTCTCCGTGCGCGTCTTCTGGCCGGGGGCCGAGACCGCCGCCGTGGTCGATCCGGAGAGCGGCGAGACGCTTGCATCGCTTGAGCAATTGCACAAAGGCGGCTTCTTCGCCGGCCCGGTGCCCGGCCGGCGCCTGCCGTTCGTCTACCGCCTGAGCTTCACCGCCGGCGGCGTGCGCTGGGAAGCAGAGGACCCCTACCGCTTCCCGCCGCTCCTCGGCGACCTCGACGTCTACCTGATGGCGGAAGGCAGCCATCGCCGCATTTTCGAGCGGCTCGGCGCCCATCCGAAGCGCGTCGCCGGAATCGACGGCGTCGCCTTCGCCGTGTGGGCGCCGAACGCGCGGCGGGTCAGCGTCGTCGGCGACTTCAATGAATGGGACGGCCGCCGCCATCCGATGCGCAAGCGCGTCGAAGCGGGCGTCTGGGAGCTATTCATCCCGGGCGTCGGCAGCGACACGCGCTACAAGTTCGAGCTTCTGCCGGCGGGCGACGGCCCGCCTTCGCTGAAGGCCGACCCGATCGGCTTCGCGCACGAGGTTCCGCCGGCAACCGCCTCGATCATCCTCGGCTTGCCGAAGCACGAATGGCAGGACGGCGACTGGATGACGGCGCGCCAGGCGAAGCAGGCGCTTTCCGCACCGGTCTCCATCTACGAAGTGCATCTCGGCTCGTGGCGGCGGAAGGGCGAGAACGAGCTTCTGAGCTACGACGATCTCGCTGACGAACTGGTCCCTTACGTGCGCGCGCTCGGGTTCACCCACATCGAGTGCCTGCCGGTCAGCGAGCACCCGTTCTCCGGCTCCTGGGGCTATCAGCCGATCGGGCTCTTCGCGCCGACCAGCCGCTTCGGCCCGCCGGAAGCTTTCGCGCGCTTCGTCGACCGCTGCCACCAAGAAGGCATCGGCGTCATCATCGACTGGGTGCCGGCGCATTTTCCGACCGACGCACACGGGCTCGCGCGCTTCGACGGCACCGCGCTCTACGAGCACGAGGATCCGCGTCTCGGCTTCCATCAGGACTGGAACACGCTGATCTACAATTTCGGCCGCACCGAGGTGCGGAATTTTCTCGTCGCCAACGCGCTCTACTGGCTGGAGCTCTTCCACATCGATGCGCTGCGCGTCGATGCCGTCGCCTCGATGCTCTATCTCGACTACAGCCGTCAGCCCGGCGAATGGGTGCCGAACGTCCATGGCGGGCGTGAAAATCTCGAGGCGATCAACTTCCTGCGCGAGATGAACACGCGCGTCTTCGGCGATCAGCCCGGGGCGACGACGTTCGCGGAGGAATCGACCGCCTGGCCGCAGGTGTCACGCCCGGTTCACACCGGCGGGCTCGGATTCGGCTACAAGTGGAACATGGGGTGGATGCACGACACGCTCGAATATATGAGCCACGATCCGATCCACCGCCGCTATCACCATCACCAGATGACGTTCGGCATCCACTATGCCTTTTCGGAGAACTTCGTTCTGCCGATCTCGCACGACGAGGTGGTGCACGGAAAAGGCTCGCTGCTGATGAAGATGCCGGGCGACCGCTGGCAGAAATTCGCCAATCTGCGCGCCTATCTCGCGTTCATGTGGACGCATCCCGGCAAGAAGCTTCTGTTCATGGGCTGCGAGTTCGGCCAGGAGCGCGAGTGGAACCACGACAATTCGCTCGACTGGCATCTGCTTGCCGATCCCTTGCACCGCGACCTGCAGGCTCTCGTGCGCGATCTGAACCGCGTCTACCGCGAGATCCCCGCGCTCTACGCGCTCGACGCTGAGCCCGCCGGCTTCGAGTGGCTCGACGGCAACGATTCCGACAACAGCACTTATGCCTATGTCCGCCACGGGCGCGACGGCGATGCGCCGGTCGTCGTCGTGTGCAACTTCACGCCGATTGTGCGGCGCGGACATCGCATCGGCGCGCCGCGCGCCGGACGATGGGTCGAGCGGCTCAACACCGACGCGGCGGTCTACGGCGGCTCGGATGTCGGAAATTCGGGTGCCGTGGAGACGGAATCCGTGCCATGGCATGGACGCCCGGCCTCGCTTTCGCTCACATTGCCGCCGCTTGCCACGATCGTGCTGCAGCACGCCGAATAGGAGCTTTGGTTCCAATCCATGTCGAGACTGCGGGTGGAGCCCGGTCTGCCGCATCCCCTCGGTGCGACCTGGGACGGGGGCGGGGTGAATTTCGCGATCTTCTCCGCCAATGCGAAGAAGGTCGAGCTATGCCTGTTCGACCCGAAGGGGCGGCGCGAGACCGACCGCATTGCGCTGCCGGAATTCACGCACGAGATCTGGCACGGCTACCTGCCGGAGGTGAGGCCCGGCCACCTTTACGGCTACCGCGTGCACGGCCCTTACGATCCGCACAACGGACATCGCTTCAACCCGAACAAGCTCCTGATCGACCCCTATGCGCGCGCGCTGCAGGGCGAGATCCGCTGGCACGACGCGCATTTCGGCTACCGCCTCGGCTCCGCACGCGGCGACACCTCGCCCGACCGCCGCGACTCCGCCTTCGTCATGCCGAAATGCGTCGTGGTCGACAGCGCGGTGACCTGGGGCGACGACCGATCGCCGGAGCACGCCTGGGCAAAGACGATCATCTACGAGGCGCACGTGAAGGGCATGACGGCGGTCAGGCCGGACATCCCCGAGCACATCCGCGGCACCTTTGCCGGCCTCGCCGATCCGCGCGTCATCGACCACCTGGTGGCGCTCGGCGTGACGGCCATCGAGCTGATGCCGATTCAGGCCTTCTTCGACGACCGCAGCCTGGTCGAGAAGAGGCTCGTGAACTACTGGGGCTACAACACGGTCAACTATTTCTCGCTCGCGCCCCGCTACATCTCGCCCGGCTCCGACATCCACGAATTCACCATGCTGGTGAAGCGCCTGCACGAGGCCGGGATCGAGGTGATCCTCGACGTCGTCTATAACCACACGGCCGAAGGCAACCACTTAGGACCGACGCTCTCCTTCCGCGGCATCGACAATGCGAGCTACTACATGCTCGCCGCCGACAAGCATTTCTATTTCGACGCGACCGGCTGCGGAAACACCATCAACATGCGCCATCCGCGCGTGCTGCAGATGGTCATGGATTCGCTGCGCTACTGGGTCGAAGAGTGCCACGTCGACGGCTTCCGCTTCGATCTCGCTACCTCGCTCGGGCGCGAATATGACAACTTCGACCCGCACGCGGTGTTCTTCGACGCCGTCAAGCAGGACCCGGTTCTGTCGCGCGTGAAAATGATCGCCGAACCCTGGGACGTCGGGGCGAACGGCTATCAGGTCGGCAATTTCCAGCCCGGCTGGGCGGAGTGGAACGGCCGCTATCGCGACGAGATGCGCTCGTTCTGGAAGGGCGATGCCAGCATGTTGCCGGGCTTCTCGCGCAACATTCTCGGCTCCGCCGATCTCTTCGAGCACCAGGGCAGGCGTCCCTGGGCGAGCGTCAATTTCGTCACCGCCCACGACGGCTTCACGCTCACCGATCTGTGGGCCTACAACACCAAGCACAACGAAGCGAACGGCGAGAACAACCAGGACGGCCATAACGACAACCGCAGTTGGAATTGCGGCGTCGAAGGCCCGACCGACAACGCCGAGATCATCGCGCTGCGCGACCGCATGCGCCGCAACATCATGGCCACCATGCTGCTCTCGCACGGAACGCCGATGCTCCTGATGGGCGATGAGGTTGGCCGCTCGCAAAACGGCAACAACAACGCCTATTGCCAGGACAACGAGATCGCCTGGCTCGAATGGAAAAACGTCGGGGAGAGCGACCGCGCCTTCATGGAGTTCGTGCGCGGCGTGATCCGACTGCGCAAGCGTTATCCGCTACTCCGCGCCGAGCACTATTTGCACGGCCAGCCCATCGACGGCGGCGCGACGCGCAGCGTCGTCTGGTTCCGCCCCGACGGGCGCGAGATGGACCCGCCCTCCTGGAGCGATACCAACGCCAGGGTCGTCGGACTGCTCTTATCCGACCGCACGACGCGGCTTCTGATCGTGGCCAGCTCCTACCATCTGCCGATCAGCTTCAGGCTGCCGACGGCGGACGTGGCGGCGTGGACGCTGCGCATTGATTCCGGCAGCGGCGAGATCGATCCGCCCGACCGCCGCATGGCCGCCGGGAGCACGTTTGAGCTGAAGGGCCGCTCGCTCCTCCTCTTCGTCGGGGAGATGGCATGACGGCGCCGCCCGGCGCGCGAGCGGCGCGCGGCGGCGGCATGGATTTCGCAGGGCGTTGCAGGTGAGCGAAGCCCTTGACCGCCTTGCCGCGATGGTCGGCATCGAAGCAAGCTATCTCTCGCTGACGGGAGAGACCGTCCTCGTCTCCGACGATGCCAAGCGCGCCACGCTCGCCGCCATGGGGATCGCCACCGGCGACGAGGACGCGATCGCCGCGTCGCTCGCCGCGCTGACGCCGATCGATTTCGGCGGCATGGAGGCGCCGGCGGGCGTGGCCTGCTTCGTGCCGGACTGGCTGAAGCACGGCCGCGCCTGGGGCATCGGCTGCCAGCTTTATGGCCTCAGATCTGCACGCAACTGGGGCATCGGCGACTTCGAGGACCTGGCGCGCTTCGCCGAGATCGCGGCGCAAGCCGGCGCCGACTTCGTCGGCGTCAATCCGCTGCACGCGCTCTTCACCGCGGCACCGGAACGCGCGAGCCCCTTCTCCCCCTCGAACCGCCAGTTCCTGAATCCGCTCTATATCGCCGTCGACAAGGCGCCCGGATTTGAGGGCATGGCGGACGCGCTCGTGCCTCCCGAGGGCGTGCGCGAAGCGGAGCTCGTCGACTACCGGCACGTCGGCCCGTCGAAGCTGAAGGCGCTTCTGATCCTCTTCCGCATCTTTCAGACACACGCAAACGACGATGAGCGCGAGAATTACGAACGCTTCATCGCGAAAGAAGGCTCACCGCTTTACCTGCACGCTTTGTTCGAGACGCTCTCCGCGGCCATGGTCCAGCTCGGCAACGGCCCGGCCTGGCACGGCTGGCCGAAGGAGTACGCGCATCCGGGTACCGACGCGGTGCGCGCCTTCGCCGAGGAGCAGAAGGAGCTCGTCGCGTTTCATGCCTGGCTGCAATGGCTTGCCGACCGTCAGCTCGTCGCGGCGCAGATGCGGGCACGCGATGCCGGCCTTCGTATCGGCTTCTATCTCGATCTTGCCGTCGGCGTGGCGCCGGACGGCTCGGCGACCTGGTCGGATCGCGATCTCGTCGTGCCGACGGCCCGGATCGGCGCGCCGCCCGACTATTTCAACGAAGCCGGCCAGGACTGGGGCCTCGCGCCGCTCTCGCCGGCGGCGCTCGTGGCGCGCGACTTCGAGCCTTTTCGCCAGTCGATCGACGCGACGCTGCGCCATGCCGGCGCGCTTCGCATCGACCATGCGATGAGCCTCTACCGGCTGTTCTGGATCGCCGAGGGCCTGATGGCCGCCGACGGCGTCTACGTACGCTATCCCTTCCACGACCTGCTGAAGGAGCTCGCGGCGGTCTCGCAGGCGCGCCACGCGATCGTCATCGGCGAAGACCTCGGCGTCGTGCCGTCGGGTTTCCGCGAGGTGATGCAGCAGACGGAGATCCAGAGCTATCGCGTGTTCTTCTTCGAAAAGCATCACGACCATTTTTCATCGCCCGCGCACTATCCGCGCGAAGCGCTCGCCTGCCTCACCACGCACGACCTTCACACGCTCGCCGGCTGGTGGAGCGGGCACGACATCGACGTCCGCCACAGAATCGGAATGGTCAGCGGCGTCGACCTCGTGCGGCTGCGCGAGGACCGCGCGCATTGGCGGCGGCGCCTGCTCGGGCTGCTCGCGAATGCTGGGCTCCTTCCTGAAGGGATGGAGGCGGTCATGCACGGCGAGGCGGAGCCGCCGCACGACTTGCCGGAAAGCCTTGCCGTCGCGCTTCACGTCGCCGTGGCGCGCTCGCCCTCGCGCCTCCTCGTGGTGCAGACGGAGGACCTGACGGGCGCAATCGAGCAGGTGAACATCCCCGGCACCACGACCGAGCATCCGAACTGGCGGCGGAAGCTCGCGGTCGAGCTTGAGGAACTGCCGGGCTCGCCGCTCTTTCGCGCCATCACCGAAGCGCTCCGCCGCAAGCGACCGAAACCGGGCTAGCCCCTCAATTGGTCGGGCCGTCCGCCGACACGGAGCCAAAATCGCACCGGGTGCCGCTTTACGCGCCCCTGCCCTCCCCGTATGGTCCGCGGCCAAGGGGTGGGCGCCTGGGAGACTTCGATGCGAGGGTTCGTCCGCGCTATTTCGTTGCTGCTCGTTTTTCTTGCCCCTTTCCTCCTTTCCCCGACGGCTTTCTCGCAGGAACGACGCCTCGTCGTCACTGAAGGCGCCGACTATTTCGGCAGCGACTACGACGTTCGCAAAGACGTCGACCTCGACCAGTGCAAGGCCGCCTGCCAGGGCGACAAGCAGTGCCAGGCTTTCACCTACAATTCTTCGGCGCGCTGGTGTTTCCTGAAGAACGGCGTCGGCGAGCTGCGGGCGGTCGCCGGCGCGGTCTCCGGCCGCATCGTCGCGGCGTCGGCAGCGCCGCGGCCCGACGTCGCCGCCGCAGCGCATCAGCGAGCTCGGCTTCCTCGATCAGTCCTATGTCGACGAGGCGCGGCATCTCGTCGGCCAGATCTCCGACAAGCCCGCCTCCGACAAAGATTTCGACAGCGCCGTCGCCGCCGCCCAGTCGGCCAAGGACAGCGGCGATCTTCTTTCCGCGCTCGATCACTATACCGATGCGCTGAAATTCCGGCCCGACGATTTCGGGCTCTGGATGCGCTACGCCGAACACCGCGATCAATGCCTCGAGCAACGACTACGAGGTGCAGCAGACGCTCTCGACCAACCGCACCTCCGGCGCGATCAACGCCTACCTCCACGCCGTCACGCCGGAGGAACGCGCGCAGGCGCTCGACCGATCTCGGCTGGTCGCTCGGCAACCGCTACGACTGGAAGCAGTCGATCCGCGCCTATCGCGCGAGCCTTGCGCTCGTTGAGAACGATCCGACGTCCGCGCCACCTACGATTCCATCGTTGCCGAGCACGGCTTCCGCATCGTCGACAACGTCGTCGAAGCCGACGCCGCCGCACCGCGCATCTGCCTGAATTTCTCCGACAACCTCGCGTCGCGGCCGCGACTACGGCGACTTCGTCAGCGTCGAGGGCGGCACCAACCTCGCGGTCGAAGGCAGCGGCCAGCAGATCTGCATCGACGGCGTCGAGCACGGGCGCCGCTACCACGTGACCGCGCGCGCCGGCATCCCCGCCGCCGACGGCGAAACGCTGGCGAAGAGCGTCGACCTCGACATCTTCGTGCGCGACCGCGCGCCCTCGGTCCGCTTCCTCGGCAGCGCCTATGTGCTGCCGGCCGGCGGCGAGCCGACGATTCCCGTCGTCACCGTCAACACCAACCGCATCAACGCCGCGCTCTACCGCATCGGCGACCGCCAGCTCGCGACCGCCATCGCCGACGGCACCTTCCTCTCGCAGCTCTCCTCCTGGGAGACCGACAAGATCGAGGCGAAGTCCGGCGAGAAGGTCTGGACGGGCACCGTCGACGTGCAGAGCGACATCAACCGCGAGATGACGACCGCGATTCCGGTCAGCGAGCTGCAGGCGAAGCTGAAGCCCGGTGCCTACGTGCTGACCGCCGAGGCCGTGAACGCGTCGTCGGACGATTGGGGACCGAAGGCGACGCAATGGTTCATCGTCACCGATCTCGGCCTGACCACGCTTTCCGGCAATGACGGCCTGCACGTCATGGTGCGCTCGCTCGGCACCGCCGGCCCGGTCGACGGCGTCGCGCTGAAGCTCGTCGCCGTCAACAACGAGGTGCTCGGCGAGGCGACGACGGATTTCGTCCGGCTACGCCAATTTCGCGCCCGGCCTGATCCGCGGCACCGGCTCGATGGCGCCGGGGCTCCTGACCGCCGAGACGGCGGCCGGCGACTACAGCTTCCTCGACCTCTCCAAGGCGGCGATGGACCTGACCGACCGCGGCGTCGAAGGCCGCGAGCCGCCGAAGCCGCTCGACGTGTTCCTGACCACCGAGCGCGGCATCTACCGCGTCGGCGAGACGGTCTACGCCACGGCGCTCGTCCGCGACGCGACCGCCCGCGCGGTCGAGAACGTGCCCCTGACCGCGATCGTCACGCGGCCGGACGGCAAGGAGCAGAGCCGCATCACGCTCACCGACGAAGGCCTCGGCGGCAACGTCACGCCGATCAATCTTTCCGCGAACGCGATGCGCGGCACCTGGCGGATCGGCGTCTATGCCGACGTGAAGGGCTCGCCGCTCGCCGAGACGACGTTCCTGGTGGAGGACTTCGAGCCGGAGCGGCTCGACTTCGACCTCACGGCGAGCGCGGAGGCGATCGACCCCGATCGCGCCCGGCGAGCTTTCCATCGACGCGCGCTTCCTCTACGGCGCGCCGGCCGCAAACCTCGAGCGTCGAGGGCGAGACGGTGCTCTCCGCCGCGCGCACGCTCGACCAATATCCGGGCTACGCCTTCGGCCTTGCCGATGAGAGCTTCGACACGACGATCGAGCCGCTCTCCGGCGCGACCACCGACGACGCCGGCCATGCCGCCATCCCGATCACGCTGCCCGACGCGGGCGCAACCAGCCTGCCGCTGACCGCGACGGTCAACGTGCGCGTGCTCGACACGAGCGGCAGCCCGGTCGAGCGCAGCAAGACGCTGCCGGTCGCAAGCAGAGCGGCCCGGCTCGGCATCAAGCCGCTCTTCGACGGCGCGGCGGGCGAGAACTCCCCGTCGCCTTCGAGGTGATCGCGCTCGACAAGACCGGCGCGCGCGCGGCGGCGGACAATCTCCGCTGGTCGCTCTACGCGATCCGCACCAACTTCCAGTGGTACCGCTCCGACGGCCGCTGGAACTATGAGACGGTGGAGACGAAGAGCCGCGTCGCCAACGGCACGGTCGACGTCGCCGCCGACCGCCCGGCGAAGATCGAGGCCAAGGTCGAATGGGGCAGCTATCGGCTGGAGGTCGAGAGCGACTCCGGCGCGCTCCCTGCAAGCTATCGACTTCGAGGCCGGCTGGTACGTCGAGGCGAAGGCGCTCGACACGCCGGAAGCGCTGAAGGTCTCGCTCGACAAGGACGCGCTACGCGGTCGGCGACACCGCGCGCGTCCACATCGAGAGCCGCTTCAACGGCGTCGCGCTGATCATGGTCGTCGACGACCGCCTGATCGCGACGAAGTCGGTCGAGGTGAGCGGCAACGCCGCCGACGTCGACCTTCCGGTGACGCGCGACTGGGGCCCCGGCGCCTACGTGACGGCGGCGCTCTACCGGCCGATGGATATCGAGGCGAAGCGCATGCCCGGCCGCGCCATCGGGCTCGCCTGGGCCGGCGTCGACCCGGGCGACCGCGCGCTGAACGTTGCCATCGACGCGCCGGACGAGATGCGCCCGCGCCAGGACATGCAGGTCGGGCTGACGCTCGCCAACCTGCCGGCGAACACGACCGCCTACGTCACGCTCGCCGCCGTCGATCTCGGGATTTTGAACCTCACGCGCTACGAGACGCCCGATCCGGAGACCTACTATTTCGGCCAGCGCCGGCTCGGCATCGCGATCCGCGACCTCTACAACCAGCTGATCGACCGCATGCAGGGCGTGCGCGGCGTCGTGCGCTCCGGCGGCGACGCGGGCCTCGCGCAGTTCCAAGGAACGCCGCCGACGGAGACGCTCGTCGCCTTCCATTCCGGCATCGTCGAGGTCGGTCCCGACGGCACCGCGCACGTCTCCGTGCCGATTCCCGACTTCAACGGCACCGTCCGTCTGATGGCGCTCGCCTGGACCAAGGAGGGCGTCGGCCACGCCGAGAAGGACGTGCTGGTGCGCGACCCGGTCGTGGTGACGGCGGCGCTGCCGAACTTCCTCGCACCGGGCGACAAGTCGCGGCTGAAGCTCGACCTGACCTCGGTCGCCGAGGCGGCCGGCAGCGTCGCGCTCTCCGTGTCCTCGACCGGACAGCGCGGTCTCCGTCGATCCGGCTTACGCCAATCGCGACGATCGAGCTTGCGCAAGGCGAGCGCAAGGAAGTGCTCATCCCGATCTCCGGCGACAAGGTCGGCGACGACGTGTTGACCGTCGCGCTGACGCTTCCCGACGGGACGGCGCTGACGAAGGCGCTTGGATCTTCCGGTGCGCCTGAACGAGCCGCCGGTCGCGACGACCGACTTCGTCGAGCTCAGCCCGGTGCCGAGCTTTCCGTCACCGCCGACCGGCTCGCCGGGCTCGTCCCCGGCACCGCTTCGATCCAGGTCGGGGCAAGCGGCGCCGGGCGGCTCAACGTGCCGGCGATCCTGCGCGCGCTCGACCGCTATCCCTATGGCTGCACCGAGCAGATCACGAGCCGCGCCATGCCGCTCGTCTATCTGAACGACGTGGCGATCCGCGCCGGCCTTGCCGAGCGATCCCGACATTCGCGACCGCGTGGAGAAGGCGGTCGCCGGCGTGCTCGCCAACCAGTCCGCCGTCCGGCTCCTTCGGCCTGTGGTCGCCGGGCAGCGAGGATCTGTGGCTCGATTCCTACGTCACCGACTTCCTGACGCGGGCGCGCCAGAAGGGCTACGCCGTTCCGGCCCAGGCCTTCGACCTCGCCCTCGACAATCTGAAGAACCGCCTCGCCTATGCCGGCGATTTCGAATCGGGCGGCGAGGACATCGCCTATGCGCTCTACGTGCTCGCCGCCAACGGCCGCGCCGCGATCGGCGACCTGCGCTACTACGCGGAGACCAAGCTCGACGCCTTCGCGACGCCGCTCGCCAAGGCGCAGATCGGCGCGGCGCTCGCGCTTTACGGCGACAAGCCGCGCGCCGACGCGGTATTCCGCGCCGCGCTCGGAGCGCTTTACACGCCGAGCGACGCGACGCACGGCTGGCGCAGCGACTACGGCTCCGACCTTCGCGACAGCGCGGCGACGCTGACGCTCGCCTCGGAGACGCGCACTGGCATCGACCTCGTCAGCCTGTCGAGCCGCGTCGAGACGGAGCGGCTCGCCGCCTCCTACACGAGCACGCAGGAGGACGCGTGGTCGCTCCTTGCCGCGCATGCGCTGATGGAGAGCCTGTCTGAGCCGAAGCTCGTCGTCGACGGCGAGCCGCTCAACGGCCCGCTCTTCCGCAGCCTCGACGCGGACAGCCTCGCCATCGCGCCGCTCGAGATCACCAACAAGGGCGACCGGCCGATCGAGGTCGGCATCACCGTGCGCGGCATGCCGGCGACGCCCGAGCCTGCCGGCGGCAACTATTATTCTCTGACGCGCGAGTATTACACGCTCGACGGCGAGCCGGTCGATCTCGCGCACGGTCGAACAGGGCGCGCGCATCGTCGCCGTCCTGAACGTCACCACGACGGAGAGCCAGGGCGCGCGGCTGGTGCTCGACGATCCGCTCCCCGCGGGCTTCGAGATCGACAACCCGCACATCCTCGCAAGCGGCGACGTTGCGGCGCTCGATTGGCTGCTCGCTCGTCGACAATCCGGCGCATGTGGAGTTCCGCTCCGACCGGTTCGTCGCGGCTTGGGATCTTGCCGCCGACGGCGCGACGGAGTTCCAGTTCGCCTACGTCGTCCGCGCCATGTCGCCCGGCACCTTCGTGCATCCGGCGGCACTGATCGAGGACATGTACCGGCCGGAGCGGCGCGCCCGCACCGACACCAGCTCGGTCGAGGTGGTCGGCCCACTGAAGTGAGCAGGCCTGCAGCGATGGAGCCCACCCAACTCCCTCATGCTGAGGTGCCCGTCCCAAGCGGAGCGACGGACGGGCCTCGAAGCACGCAGGGCGTTCCGGCGCCGTCTGAAGGCTCCTTCGAGGTGGCTTCGACTGCGTCGAAGCCGCACCTCAGGATGAGGGGAGTTGGAGGCATCAGTCGGTTAGCCGCAGCCGCTCTCCTCTTCGCCTGCCTCATCGCGCCCGCCGCGCCGCTGGCGCTGAAGGCGGCGGTGGCGAGTGTCGAGCTCCCCTCGCTCGCGCCGGAGACCGGCAAGGTCGTCGTCGACCGCAACGGCGTCCTGCTTCGCGCCTTCACGACGAGCGACGGGCGCTGGCGGCTGCCGGTCACGCGTCGCCGACGTCGATCCGCTGCTTCCTGAAGACGCTCTTCGCCTACGAGGACCGGCGCTTCGCGGTGCATCACGGCGTCGACGTGCGTGCGCTCTTCCGCGCCGCCTTCCAGCTCGTGACGGAATGGCGTCCGGTCTCCGGCGCGCTCGACCATCACCATGCAGGTGGCGCGGCTCCTCGACAAGGAGATCGACGCGCAGCGTCTCCGGCAAGCTCAATCAGATCCTGACGGCGCTGGCGCTGGAGAAGCGGCTCTCGCAAAGACGAGATCCTCGAACCTCTACCTCGTGCTCGCGCCTTATGGCGGCAACATCGAGGGTATCCGCGCCGCCTCGCTTGCCTATCTCGGCAAGGAGCCGCGGCGGCTGACGCCGGCCGAGGCGGCGCTCCTCGTCGCGCTGCCGCAGTCGCCGGAAGCGCGCCGCCCCGACCGCAACAACGCCGCCGCGCGCGCTGCCCGCGACCGCGTGCTTGAGCGCGCCGCGGAGGCTGGCGTCTTGACGGCGGACGACGTCGCCGCGGCGCGCTCCGAGCCGGTGCCCGACGTACGCCACCCGTTCCCGATGCTCGCGCCGCACACGGCCGAGCGCGATCGTCGCGGATTCGCCCGACGCCGCCGTCTATCGCGTCACCATCGACGCCGGGCTTCAGGACGCGGCTTCAGTCGCTCGCGTCGGAGCGCGCTGCGGCGCTCTCCGATTCCGTCTCCGTCGCCATCCTCGTCGCCGACCACTGGAGCGGCGAGATCCTCGCCTCGGTCGGCTCGTCCGGGCTCTTCGACGAGCGCCGCGACGGCTTCGTCGACATGACGCGCGCCGTGCGCTCGCCCGGCTCGTCGCTGAAGCCGCTGATCTACGGCCTCGCCTTCGAGCTCGGCATCGCGCATCCGGAGACGCTGATCGAGGACAAGCCCGTCGATTTCGCCGGCTATTCGCCGGAGAATTTCGACCGCACGTTCCGCGGCACGGTCAGCGTCCGGCGCGCGCTGCAGCTCTCGTTGAACGTGCCGGCGATCGAGCTTCTGGAGGCCGTCGGCCCGGCGCGGCTCGTGGCGCGCATGCGCCGCGCCGGCGCCGATCCGGTGCTCCCCGACATCTCGCCGCCGGGCCTTGCCGTCGGCCTCGGCGGCGTCGGCGTGACGCTGACCGATCTCGTCGCGATCGACGCGGCGATCGCGCGCGGCGGGCTTGCGGTGCCGCTGACGCTTCGATGCCGACGCGCCCGCCGGTGACCGGCGTCCGCCGCGAAGGTGCTCGACGAGCGCGCCGCCTGGTACGTCGCCTCGATCCTCGCCGGCGCGCCCGGGCCGGACCACGTCTCGCCCGGCTCGATCGCCTTCAAGACCGGCACCTCCTACGGCTATCGCGACGCCTGGGCGGTCGGCTTCGACGGCAGGCACGTCATCGGCGTCTGGGTCGGGCGGCCGGACGGCGCGCCGGTGCCGGGGCTGATCGGCATCGACGCGGCGGCGCCGATCCTGATGGACGCCTTCGCCAGGCTCGGCGCCGACGACGCCGCTTCGCGCCGCGCCGCCGGGGATCGTCGAGGCGAGCGCGGCGAGCCTCCCCGCGCCGCTCCGCCGCTTCCGCTCGCCCAACGCGCCGACGCGTCGCCGCCGCGGCGGCGCCGGAGATCGCCTATCCGCCGAGCGGCGTGCGCGTCGATCTCGGCATCCGCGACGGCGACCCGATGCCGCTCGTCCTGAAAGCGCGCGACGGCGCGCCGCCCTACACCTGGTTCGCCGACGGCGCGCCGATCGGCACGGCGTCCTTCGGCGGCGCGCTCTCCTGGCGAGCCGAAGGGCCCGGGCTTCGTCAGGCTGATGGTGATCGACGCCAACGGCGCCGCGTCAGTCGTCGACGAGCACGGTGTTCGTCGGCGTAGCTCGCCCTAGAAGGCCGGCGGCCTCAATATTCCCTCTCGAAGAAGATGCCGAGGCTCGATTCGCCGTCGCGCCGAATAGCCGGCGCGCGCCTTCACGCTCTTGGTCACGTCGAGGTCGATCGTGACGCGGGAGGATTCCGAGGTCGTCCCCTGCTGCACGCCGACATAGACGTTCTCCGTCACGTAGCGGCCGGCGGCAACGGCGGTCTGGCCCTGCTCGTCGGTGACGATGTCGAGGTCGTCGAGGCCGGTCGTCGCGCGCAGCTGCGCGAGCACCCCGCCGGAGCCGCCGGAAAGCTCCGACGCCGCCGCACGCGAGCCGCGCGACCTGCAGCGGCGACAGCTCGCTCGATCGCCCTTGGAGAAGATGAGCTGCGCCAGGATCTCGTCCTGCGGCAGGTCCGGCGACGAGGTGAAGGTCACCTGCGGATCGGAGGCGCGGCCGGAGACGGTGACCGTGATCGTCACGCTGCCGGTGCGCGTCGAGCCGGAGAAATCGAGGATCGGATCGAGATCGCCGGCGAAGGTGATGATGCCGCGGTCGAAGGCGATCCGCTGCGTCAGGATGTCGAGGCGCCCGCGCACCATGTCGAACGCGCCGGAGGCGCGGAGCGCCGAGATCGGGCCGATGAGCTGCAGCTTGCCGCCGAACTCGGCATCGAGCCCGCGCCCGCGCACGAAGATACGCTGCGGCGCCTTGACCGCGACGTCGAGCCGGATGTCGGCGCGCGCGGCCGCTGCCGGCTCCGCGTCCCGCGCGTTGGGCGCGCGCAAGACGGCAAGCGTCTCCTCCACCTTCGGCGGCGGCGTCGACATGCTCCACGTCGACCGCGACGGAATCGCCTCGGCAGCTTGTCCGGCACGGTGATCTCGGTGCGGTCGAGCGTGACCGCGCCCTTCAGCAGCGGCCCCTCGGCGAGCTGCCCGCTCAGCGTCAGGTCGGCGTCGAAGCGCGCGGCGATCAGCGTCCCGTCGACGTAGCGCGCCTTGCTGCACCTGCAAGCGTCAGATCGACCGGGAAGCCGGCGTTCGGGTCGAGCCCGACGCGCCGGTCGCCGACACAGTTCCCCTCGCCGCTCTTCGCGCGCTGAGCTGTTCGATGACGACGCTGGTCGCCGGAGACGCTGGCGACCAGCGACAGGTTCTTCAGCACGATCCCCGTCTCCGGATCGACGAAGCCGCCGCCCTCGGCGGTGACACGGCCGGAGAATTTCGGCGCCGCCGCCGTGCCGGAGACTGCGATGTCGACGTTGAGCGCGCCCTTGCAGCGCCGCCCCGCGCGAGGCAAGCTGGCGGTTGCCGAGCGCCAGCGGCACGCCGCCTTTGACCCAGAGATTGAGCGGCGCGCCGCGTTCGCCGTTCCGACCGTGCCCGTCACCTGCACCGACATGCCGTCCGGCCCGAAAATCTCGCTCGTCAGATCGACGCGTCTTGCCGGCGAGCGTGCCGCGCGCCGAAACGCCGAGCGGCGCCGAGGCCGGCATTGCGCGACGCGGCGACCGAGGCGCCGGCAAGCGTGATCTCGAAATTCGCATCCGGCGCGGAGGCGCTGCCCTTCGCCGTCACCACGCCGGAGATCGTGCCCTCCGCGCCGAGCCCCGGGCGACGAAGGCGTTGACGAGCGCCGCCGGCACGGAAGCGAGCACCGCCTCAAGGTCGAGCGTCGAGCCGGCGCTGCCCGATGACGAGACATTGCCGCCGCCGGTCTTGAGCGTCGTCTCGGTCGAATCTGCGCCGTCGCCGTCCTTGACCGCGATCGTCGTCGGCTCGGCGAGCGCCACGTCGATCCCCGGCCGCTTGTAGAGCGAAGGCTCTCGAGCCCGATCGCCAGCCCGCCGTCCTGCGGCGCGAGATGCCGGCGAGATCGGCGCGGCCGTCGGCAAGCGCCGCGTCGACGGTGAACGCCGTCGCCTCGCCCGCGCGCTGCGCCGTTGCCCTTGGCGGTGACGATGGTGAGCCCGCCCGCCGTCAGATTGGCGAGCGAGAAATCGCCTTCGATCTTCGGCGCGCGGAAGAGGTCGCGCGCCTGCCCTTCGATCTCGGCGGATTTCGAGCGAAACGTCCTCGTAGATGACGTCGGTCGCGGTGCCCGAGAAGCGTCGCCGACTGCGCGCCGTCCTCCGCGCGTAAGCGCGACCTCGGCGCGCAGCATGCCGCTCGCCTCGACCAGGAACAGCGGCGCGACCTTGGAGAGGTCGGGCGAGACGACGTTGAGGTTGCCGTTCAGAAGCCCGTCCCCGCCGATCGCGAGATCGCCGGTGACCTGGCTCTCGCCGACCGCGAAGCTCAAGATCGTCGAGCACGCGCGCGCCGTTCGGCGCCGGCGGAAAGCTTCGCCGTGCCGCGCGACCGGCGGCGTCGCCGAGCGTGCCGGAAATCTCCGCCTCGCCGGCCGTCGCAGGACCCGCAACGACGCCGGAGAAGCGTCGCCCGCGCATCGGCGAGCGGACGGCCCATCAGCACCACGTTGTCGCCGGTCGCCTCCGCCTCGACCTTCGGCGCGTCGCGCGAGCCGGTGACATGCGCGGTGATCTTCGCCGCGCCTTCGGCGCGCGGCGTGACAAGCGACAGGTCGGCGACGCTGGCGCTGACGTTCATGTCGATCGCCGGATCGGCGAGCGTGCCGTTCAGCTCCGCCGACGCGCTTTCGTTGGCGAGCGCGAGGCTGTCGAAGCGGAAGCCGCTTCGATCGCTGCGCGCCAGCGCCGCCGGAAATCTTCGTCGCGCCGGCGACGAGCGGATCGAGCGCCGCGATCCCGAGCGAAAGGTCGGTCGTCGATCCGTCGAGCTTCAGGTCGAGCGCGCCGTCGGTCGCCGCCGAGCCCTTCGCCTTGATCTCGGCGCGACCGCCGAGCGCTGCGCCCGGCAAGCGCCGAGAAGCGCGAAAGATCGATCGACGCTCGCCGCGAAGTCGCCGTCGAGCGCCTTCGCGCGTGGCGGTGCCGGCGAAATTCGCGGTCGCGCCGGTCAGGACGAGCGCTCGAGGTCCTCGAAGGTGACCGGGCTGTCCGGCCGACCAGGATGCCGGCGCCGCTCGCCTTGAAGGTCGGGCCGAGCGCGTCGCGCGAGCGCCAGGTCGGTCGGCACGACGCCCGTCCGCCGACGCATCGAAGCGGAAGCTCGTGCGCGCGCGCGCTCGGCCGCGCAAGGTCCGTGCGCCTGCCCCGACGCGTCGAGCGCGACGCCGTCGACGCGACCGAAAGCCCCCTCCACGCCCTCCGCCTTGACCGTCGCCTTCCACGGCGCGGCGTCGCCCGCGTCGAGCCCGACATCCGCGGTCAGCGCGGCGACCGAGATGCCGCCCGGAACGAAGGGCAGCGCGGCGCGTCCCGCCTGGCCGAGCTTCAGCGACAGATCGGCGCTTCGCGGCACCATGTCCGGCGCCGAGCGCGCCGCTTGCGGAAAGATCCACGCCTTCGGAGCGAAGCGTCGCGGAGCGGATAGCGATCGCGCCGTCGTCGGACGCGGGAGAGATCGAAGGCGAGCCGGCTCTCGCCGGCGAGAAGCATCGCATAGTCCTCCGGCACCATCGTCTGCAGCGCCGCCGCGAACTCCGCCGCGACACGATAGGCGTCGTCGCCGCGCGAGACCGCCATGCCGCCGGCGAGCACGCGCGTGCCGCCGGCCTGACCTCGGTCGTCCCGCCGCCAGGCGTCGAGCGGGCCGGTGCCGGAAAGCGTGACCGCGACCGGCGGCCGGTCGCGCAGCCCGAGCAGCTCCGCCACGAGGCCGCCTGCCGGCTCCTCGAGCTTGACGTCGGCGGTCAGAACGTTGCGCCTGCGGCTCAAGCCGGAGATTCGCGACGAGCGAGCCGGCGCGGTCCTGCCGGTCGACGCTGAGCTCCGCCGAAAGCACGTCCGGCGTGATGCCGGCGGAGCCGGTCGCGGTCAGCTCCGCCGCGCCGCCCGCGACCGGCGCGGAGAGCACGATCTGCGGCAGCGATATCGCCTTGACCTTGATCGCGAGCGGCGGCGGCGAAGACACCGCCGCCCGCATGCGCCTCCGCCGCGGCGGACCGGCTTTCTGCAGCATCGGCGACCCGCGCCGCCTTGAGGCTCTCGATGTCGATGGTGCGGTCGAAGAGCGCGGCGCGGTTCCACGCGAGCTCGACGCCGTCAAGCTCGAGCCACACGCCATCGCGTGTCGGCGACCGTGATCTTCTCCACCTTCGGGTTGGCGGAGAAGACGCCGTCGAGCCCGCTGAGCGTGACCTGCCGGTCCGGGCGTCGAGAGCAGCGATTCCAGGAACGACGGAGAACCATGTGCGGCCGCCCTCGTCCTCGCGCGCTCGCCGCGCCGGCCAGCGAGGCCGGCCGCCAGGACGAAGAGGAAGAAAGCGTTTCGGCGAATTGCCGCCGCATCGTCAGAAAGATTGCCCCAACCCGACGTAAAAGGCGAAATGCGGGTCGCCGCTCTTGCGATTGATCGGCACCGCCACGTCGAAGCGGAGCGGACCGAGCGGCGTATAGATAGCGCAGTCCGATGCCGGCACCGACGCGAAACTCCTCGGAGAAATCGGGCAGCGGATTTTCGTAGGCGGCGCCGACGTCGACGAACGGCACGATGCCGATCGTGTCGGTCACGCGGAAGCGCAGCTCGAACGAAGCCTCGAGGAAAGAGAGGCCGCCGACCACGTCGCCGCCGATCTTCGGCCCGACGGTCCGGTATTCGTAGCCGCGGATCGAGCCGCCGCCGCCGAGGAAGAAGCGCCGCGTCGCCGGGATGTCCTGCAGTATCGGCGCCGACGATGGTGCCGACGGAGCCGCGCGCGGCGAGCACCATGCGGTCGTTGCCGCCGACCGCGTAGTAGCCGGAGAGCGTGCCCTTCGCGACGACGGCGACCGTGCCGCTCAAGATGTCGGCGAACGGCTCCGCATCGAGCGTGCCGCGCAGGCCCGCGGTCGGATTGAGCTTGTCGTCGCGCGCGTCGTAGTCGAGCTTCGACGGGAGGCTGACGAGCAGGAAGCGGTTCTTGCCGAAGGCGTCCTCGATCCGGTCCCATTCGGCGTTGACCGCCGCTGCTCAGCGTGAGCTTCTCGTTGAAGCGATGCTCGAGGCCGGCTTGGCCGGCGATGGTCCGGCTCTCGTAGGTGTCGACGAACTCGCGCACGCCCGAAAGCTTCGAGCGTCGCGTCGGTATCGGGCGTGAACATGCCGGGCCGGCGGAAGGTCGTCGCCAGATCGTAGGAGAGATCGGTCAGGTCGTTGGCGAAGATGCGGCTGAGCTGCGCGTCGAACCGGAGGCTCTCGCCGTGGCCGAAGAGATTGCGGTGCATCCAGTAGCCTTCGAGCGTGGCGCCGTCGACGGTCGCGTAGGAGACGCCGCCGCCGATCAGGTGGCGCTTGCGCTCCGTCACGTTGAACGTGATCGGAAGCAGCCCGTCGGGTCCGACCTCGTCGCCTTCGATCACCGAGACGCTGGCGAAGGCGCCGGTGTCCTGCATGCGCGTCCTCGCGCGTTCGATGACGTTGGGATCGTACGGCGCGCCGGGCGTAATCCCGGTCATGAAGCGCGCATATTGCGGATCGACGCGCTCGGTGCCGCTCACCTCCACCGCGCCGAAGCGCGCCGCCGGACCCGGCGCGACGACAAGCGTGACGTCGACCAGGTTCGTGCGATGGTCGGCGACGACGTTGCGTTTCAGGATTGCCGCCTTCGGATGGCCGTGCTGCGCGCCACGCCTCGATCAGATGGCGTTCGGCCGAAAGGATCGCACCCGAGCGCGCCACCTCGCCCTCTTTCAGCCCCCACTTGTCGCGATCGAGCGCCTTCGTTTCACGATAGGTCAGCGGCTCGGGCAGCATTCCGTCGATCTCGATCTTGCCAAACTTGAAGAGCGGCCCGGGATCGACAGCAACGGTGACGGGGGTCGGCTTCGGAAGCACCGCGTCCGGCCGCATGGTCTCCACGCGCTCGCCCTGGATCATGATGGCGATCGAGCCGCCGTAATAACCGCGCCCGTAGAGTGCGGCGACGATGCGGCCATAATCGCCGCGCGCGCGGGCGATGAGGCCGGCGGTGCCGGGCGGCGGCTTCTTCAGGTCGCGCGCCAGCGAAGAGGCGCCGCGGATCGCCTTCTCCAGAGCGCGGTCGCCGCCGGTAACGGTAAAGTCCAGCGTATAGGGCTGCGCGTCGGGAACGACTGGGGTCGTATCGTTCTTCTCGAAGAACTTGCGCCCGAAGAGCTCGAAGGCGAGCGCGGGCAGGCTGGCGCTTGCCGCAAAGAGTGCGCCCGCCACGAGGACCGCCAAGCATCGCCGTCCCGGGACGAAACGAAGGAAAAGCTCGGCCCCCGCGAAGCTCACTACGCCACCCGCTCCCCGATTCCGGGGGCAACCGCGCCCGCAAACAAGAGCGCACGCCACCCACGCCGCATCCGCCAAGCGGACGCCTCCCTCGCCCTTCATGACCGCCGGAAGTGGCGACAATCGGACGGATTAACCCTTTCCGTTAACTTTCATTAACCATGATCCCGGGGCGCGTGGAAGCGCGGGCGGCGGGGAGCCGGGCAGGCCGGTGCGCGTTGCGGCGCCAGGGCAACACAATCGCCCGCCGGGCAACTTCCAGGCGAGAAGGGATTTTGCCCTCCCGCGAGCGGCGGCTGACCCGAAAGTTTTCCTCCTTCATCTGCAAACTGAGCAAGCCGTTTCTGTCAGGCCAAGTGCCTGTCACCGATATTGAAAGCCCGATCCCTTTGAGATGCGCGCCGATGGAACGGCTTTCCGTCTTTCCCGCCTTCCACAAGGTCGCCGGCCGTATCGTCCTCGTCGTTGGCGATGGCGCGGCGGCCGTCGCTAAGGTGCGCCTGCTCCTTGAAACTGAAGCGGAAATCCGCCTCGTCTCGGCAGCACCGAGCGATGCGCTTTCCGCGCTCGTTGCCGCGCATGCAATTGAGCATCGCCGGCGCGGCTTTCTTGAAACGGACCTCGACGCGGCCGTGCTCGCGTTTACGGCGTGCGAAGCGCGCGACGCGGACGCCGCTGTCGTCGCGGCAGCGCGGGCTCGGAACATCCCGGCAAACGCCGTCGATATTCCCGATCTTTGCGACTTCTACACGCCGGCGATCGTGAACCGCGCACCGGTCGCGATCGCGATCACATCGACCGGCGCCGGCCCCGTTCTTGCGCAGAAGCTTCGCGCCAGGATCGAGGCGATGCTTCCCCCGCGCCTCGGTGCGCTCGCAAGGCTCGGCGAATCGTTCCGCACCACGGCGGACCGCGTGCTCCCCAAGGGCCAGCCGCGCCGCCGCTTCTGGTCTTCCTTCTTCGAGGGCCGGGTCGCCGACGCCGCGTTTTCCGGCCGGATCGAGGAGGCGCGGCGACTCGCGTCGCGGCTTCTGACGGGAGCGGAACAGAATTCGGAAGGCTTCGTGTGGTTCGTCGGCGCCGGTCCTGGTGCAGCCGATCTTCTCACCCTCCGCGCGCAGCGCCTTCTCCAGGAAGCGGATGTCATCGTGCATGACGGCGACGTGCCCGACGATCTGATCGCGATGGGCCGCCGCGATGCCACGCGGATCGCCGTCCAGCGGAACGAGGACATCGGCCCGCTCCTCGTGCGCGAAGCGTCGGCCGGCCGCCGCGTCGTGCGCCTGTCGCTCGGCGATGCTGAAACAGAGCCGGCCCAGGCGCTGCAGGCGGCAAGAATTCCGTTCGACATCGTGCCCGGACTTGCCGCCGCAATCGTGCAAGCGCGTGCCGTGGCGGCGTGAGGCTTAAGATGAACGTCATCATCGCCAATGCTCTCGCCGACGGGCTCGTCGTCTTCCAGAGCGCGCGCGGCTGGACGCACGATATCGACCGGGCCGAGATTCTGGAGACCGAGGACACGGCGGAAGCCGCACTTCAACGCGCCAAGGCGGACGAAGCGGAGAACGTCGTCGTCGATCCGACCCTCATAGAAGTACGCCGCGAAGGCTCGCACCTCATCCCGACGAAGCTACGCGAAAGAATCCGCGCCGCCGGCCCGACCGCCGGAAACTCGAAGAAGCGCCAACCCGCCGCGACGTGCGGCGAGGCGGCCTGAGGCCGAGGCAAGCCATGTATCGCTACGACGAATTCGATCATGCCTTCGTCAAGGAGCGCGTCGCGCAGTTCCGCGATCAGGTTGCGCGGCGGCTCTCCGGCGATCTCGACGAGGAGCAGTTCAAGCCGCTGAGACTCCAGAACGGCGTCTATCTGCAGCTCCACGCCTACATGCTCAGGATCGCCGTGCCCTACGGCACGCTCAATCCACGCCAGGTCAGGATGCTCGCGCACATCGCGCGGACCTACGACAAGGGCTACGGGCATTTCACCACGCGCCAGAACCTCCAGTTCAACTGGCCGCAGCTGAAGGATGTCCCGGACATCCTTGCCGATCTCGCATCGGTCGAGATGCACGCCATCCAGACCTCGGGGAACTGCATCCGCAATGTCACCGCCGATCATTTCGCCGGCGTCGCCGCCGACGAGGTCGCCGACCCGCGTCCGTATGCGGAAATCCTGCGCCAGTGGTCGTCGCTCCACCCGGAATTCCTTTTCCTGCCCAGAAAATTCAAGATCGCGGTGACCGGCTCAGCCGTCGACCGTGCGGCGATCCAGTTCCACGACATCGGCTACGAGGTGAAGCGGAACGAGGCGGGCGAGCTCGGCTTCGCGGTCCATATCGGTGGGGGCATGGGGCGCACGCCGATGCTCGGCAAGAAGATCCGCGACTTCCTGCCCGAAGAAGACCTGCTCGCGTATTCCGAGGCGATCCTGCGCGTCTACAACATGCACGGACGCCGCGACAACAAATACAAGGCGCGCATCAAGATCCTCGTCCACGAGACGGGGATGGAGAATATCGGCAAGGAGATCGAAGCCGAGTTCGAAGCGAACAAGAACGGCGTGCTGCGCCTTCCCGAAGACGAGCTCCGGCGCATCGCCGCCTATTTCGCGCCGCCGAATTACGCGACGCGCCCGGCGGCGAGCGCTTCCCTCGACGCGGCGCGGAAGAGCGATCCGACTTTCGATCGCTGGTTCCGCCGCAACGTACACGCCCACCGCGTTCCCGGCCATGCGATCGTGACGATCTCGCTGAAGCCGATCGGCGGCGTCCCCGGCGATGCCACCGCCGAGCAGCTCGACGCCATCGCCGACATCGCCGAGCGCTTTTCGCATGACGAGGTGCGCGTCAGCCACGAGCAGAACCTCGTGCTGCCGCATGTCGCGCTCAACGATCTGAAGGCGCTCTACGACAGGCTCGTCGTGCACGATCTTGCGACCGGGAACGCCGGCCTCATCACCGACATCATCGCCTGCCCGGGGCTCGACTATTGCGCGCTCGCCAACGCGCGCTCGATCCCGATCGCGCAGCGCATCTCCGAGCGCTTCGCCGACGCGAGGCGGCAGGAGGAGGTCGGCGATCTGAAGATCAAGATCTCCGGCTGCATCAATGCCTGCGGCCATCATCACGCCGGCCACATCGGCATCCTCGGCGTCGACCGGAAGGGCGAGGAGTTCTACCAGATCACGCTCGGCGGCTCCGGCGACGAACGCGCCTCGATCGGCGAGATCGTCGGCAAGGGCTTCTCCACCGACGAGATCGTCGACGCGGTCGAGACGCTGGTCGACACCTATGTGGAGAGGCGCGCAAGCGCGTCTGAGCCGTTCCTCGAAACCTATCGTCGCCTCGGCGCGGCGCCGTTCAAGGAGGCGCTCTATGGCACTGCTTGAAGTCTTCGCCGCACCGTTCGACGAAACGAACCCGGCCGCGGCGCACGCGGCGCTTCTGAACGAGCGCTACGCCAACTGGCGCACGCGCGACGTCCTCGACGACATCGTCAACCGCGAGTTCGATGGCCACGTCGCGCTCGTCTCGAGCTTCGGCGCGGACTCCGTCGTGCTTCTGCATCTTGCCGCCTCCGTCGATCGCGCCGTCCCGGTGATCTTCATCGACACGGGAAAGATCTTCGGCTCGACGCTGCGCTATCGTGACGAGCTGATTCAGCGGCTTGGGCTGACGGACGTCCGCGCCGCGCGCCCCGATCCGGCGACGCTGGCAACGCACGACACCGATTCCGGCCTTTGGCTGCGCGAGCCCGACAAGTGCTGCGCGATCCGCAAGGTGGCGCCGCTGGCGCGCGCACTTTCCGGCTTCGACGCCTGGATATCCGGCCGCAAGCGCTATCAGGGCGGCACGCGCGCCGCGCTGCCGCTCGTCGAAGCCGACGGCGAGCGCATCAAGATCAATCCGCTTGCCGGCTGGTCGAAGGACGATCTCGCGGCCTATCGCAAGCTCCACGATCTTCCCGAGCACCCGCTCGTCTCCGACGGCTTCCGCTCGATCGGCTGCATGCCCTGCACGACGCGCGTTGCGGAGGGCGAAGACGAACGCGATGGCCGCTGGCGCGGACGCGGCAAGACGGAATGCGGCATCCATTTCGGCCTAGCGTCGGCCGAGGCCGACGGAAGCGGCATATGAGCGAGGTCTCCGATCCGATCTGGCGCGACGCGGTCTCCGGGAAGGGTGCATTCCATCCGGACGAATGGGTGCGCTTCACGCCCGACGCCGCACTTCTCACGGGCGACTATCCGCTGCTCGTGCCGCTCAAGGATTTCCTCGCCGAGCCCGATCGCTTTCTGGCCCATGAAGGCCCTCTCGGCGCGGAGGTCGCTTCGGGCGAAGCTGTCGATGCGCTTGCGCCCTATCTTCAGCGCCTGTCGCTGATCGCGCTTTCCTTCCCGAAATTCTCCGACGGCCGCTCCTATTCGGCGGCGCGGCTTCTGCGCGAGCGTCTCGGTTTCTCGGGTGAGATTCGCGCCGTTGGCGACGTGCTCGCCGACCAGATTCCGCTGATGCGCCGCTGCGGCGTCACGAGCTTCGCGGTGCATCACGGACCAACCCGGGCCGCGCTCCATACCGGGCGCGTCGCCGAGATGCACCATTTCTACCAACCGGTGCCGACCGCCCCGCATGAAGTGGCGGCCGGCACGCGACCCTGGCTGAGACAGCCGGCGGGCTGAGCGGTCCCTTGCCCTCCCGGCCGCCTGTTATTACTTTGTGGTAACAGGAGATTGAGATGCGTGCCTCTGTTCGAAAGATGGGAAATTCGTCGGGAGTGATCATCCCGAAGCCGATCCTGAACGAGCTCGGCGTGAAGGCCGGCGATCAGGTCGAGATGACCGTCGAAGCGGGCGCGGTGGTGTTGGCACCCATCAAGCGCAAGCCGCGCGAAGGCTGGGCGGAGTCCGCGAAGGCGTTAGCCGAAAGCGGGGAAGAGCCGGCGTGGCCTGAGTTTGCCAATTCTGACGACGAGACATTCACCTGGTAAGCCGCGGCGACATTTGGCTCGCCAGCCTTGACCCTACTGTCGGAAGCGAGATCCGAAAAACGCGTCCTTGCCTCGTCGTATCTCCGGACGAGATCCACGAGAGCTGGCGAATGCTGATCGTTGCGCCTTTGACGACGGGCTCCCGACCTGCGCACTTCCGCGTTCCGGTCGTGTTCGAGGGCAAGGCGGGCCTCGTGCTTCTCGATCAGATTCGCGCCATCGACAGAGCGCGCCTCATCAAAAGGCTTGGGTCGATCGAAGACGAAGCGCTTTCCGCCGCGCTCTCGACGCTGCAGGAAATGTTCAGCGGGTAGGGCTGACCGCCCTCACCGCACCAGCACATTCCTGAACTGCCAGGGATCGCTCGCGTCGATGTCCTCCGGGAAGAACCCGGGTCGATCGGCGAGCGGCGTCCAGTCGGTGTAGTAACCTTTGACCGGGCCGAGATAGGGAAGCTGCACCTCGAGGCAGCGGCGATAATCCATCTCGTCCGCCTCGACGATCCCCGCCTGCGGATTCTCCAACGCCCACACCATGCCGGCAAGCACCGCCGAGGTCACCTGCAAGCCGGTCGCGTTCTGGTAGGGCGCGAGGTCGCGCGTCTCATCGATCGAGAGCTGCGAGCCGTACCAATAGGCGTTCTTGGCATGGCCGTAGAGCAGCACGCCAAGCTCGTCGACGCCGTCGACGATCTCGTTTTCGTCGAGGATGTGGTGCTTCTCCTGCATCTTCCCGGCGCGGCCAAAGAGCTCGTGCAGCGACAGCACGGCATCGTTCGCCGGATGGTAGGCGTAATGGCAGGTCGGCCGGTATTCGGGATCGAGACCCTCACCGACCGTGAAGTAATCGGCGATCGAAACGGCCTCGTTGTGGGTGACGAGGAACCCGTATTGCGGTCCGGGCGTCGGGCACCAGGTCCTGACCCGCGTATTCGCGCCCGGCTGCAACATATAGCGCGCCGCTTGGCATCCGGAGCCGGCAGGCTGGGTCTCCATATTGTCGGGCATCCACGTCTCGTGCGTGCCCCAGCCAAGCTCAGCGGGCTGCATGCCCTCGGAGAGAAAGCCTTCCACCGACCAGGTGTTGACGAAGACGTCCATCGGCTTTGGGTTCTTCGCGCGTTGTGTATCGCGCTCGGCGATGTGCACGCCCTTCACGCCGAGATCGCGCATCAGCCGCGCCCAGCCTTCGCGGTCATTCGGCCCCGGCTTGTCGAAAGCGTGGCCCATGTCGTTCGCCAGATTGACCAGCGCCTGCTTCACGAACCACGACACCATGCCGGGATTTGCCCCGCAGCAGGAGACCGCAGTGGTGCCGCCGGGGCTCTTCGCCTTCTCGACGCGCACCGTCTGGCGGAGCGCATAATTGGTACGCGAGCCGGCTCCCTTGCCCTTGTCGAAATAGAAGCCCGGCCACGGCTCGACGACGGTGTCGATGTAAGGCACGCCGATCTCACGGCAAAGCTTCATGATGTCGAGCGAGGAGGTGTCGACGGAGAGGTTGACGCAGAAGCCCTGTCCGCCGCCTTCGGTCAGAAGCGGCGTCAAGAGATGTCGATAGCGCTCCGGAGTCACCGCCTGATGGACGAAGCGGATGCCGTGCTCATCGAGGAGCTTCCGGTCGCTGTCGTCCGGATCGACCACCACCATGCGGCTCTTGTCGAATTTGAAGTGGCGCAGGATGAGCGGCAGCGTTCCCCGGCCGATCGAGCCGAAGCCGATCATTACGATCGGGCCGTCGATCGTCGCGTGGATGGGCCAATCCGGCATGATGCTTCTCCCTTGGGCCGCATGAAGGCGGAACCCGCGGCAGGAACAGAAGGTCTCAGGGCTTGTCAACCGCGCAGGGTCGCGCCTTCCTCTGCACAGAACGGGAGGTGCGCAAGCCACGTCATGTTGCGCCGCAACAGGGTTCGGTCTAGACCGCGCTCGCCCTCGCCCCGGGAGAGCCCGTCCTTGACCTATCGCCTGATACCCGTGCCGACCTTCGACTACGTCGTGTTCGGAGCGACCGGCGACCTCGCGCGTCGCAAGCTGATGCCGGCGCTCTACCATCGGCTGCGCGACGGGCAGGTGGTCGACGGCAGCCGCATCGTGGGCGTGTCGCGGCGGGAGATGTCGGACGACGAATACCGCGCAATGATTCGCGAGGCGCTCGACCAGTTCCTTCCGGCCGAGGACAAGGAGGCCGCGATCATCGACCGCTTCCTCGGCATGCTCTTCTATGTCGCCGCGGATGCCTCGGCGGATACGGGATGGGATCGGCTGAGCAACTTGCTCAAGGACGGCACTGGGAAGGTGCGCGCCTTCTACCTCGCCGTCGGGCCGGACCTTTTCACCGAGATTTGCGCCGGGATCGGAAGCCGCGGCCTCGTCACCCCCGACACCCGCGTCGTCATCGAGAAACCGGTCGGCAAGGACTTGGCGTCGGCCGAAAAAGTGAACGAGGAGGTCGGCACGGTCTTTGCCGAGAAGCAGGTTTTCCGCATCGACCATTACCTCGGCAAGGAGACCGTCCAAAATCTCATGGTGCTCCGCTTCGGCAATGTGCTTTACGAGCCGCTGTGGAATTCCGCGCACATCGATCACGTCCAGATCACCGTCGGCGAGACCATCGGAGTCGGCATTGCGCGGCGGCTACTACGACACGTCCGGCGCGCTGCGCGACATGCTCCAAAATCATATGCTGCAGCTCCTCTGCCTGGTGGCGATGGAGCCGCCGGACAGCTTCGACGCCAACGCGGTGCGCGACGAGAAGCTGAAGATCCTGAAGGCGCTGAAGCCGATCGCCGGCGACAACGCCGATATCGTCACCGTGCGCGGCCAATATCGCGCCGGCGCGGCGAACGGCAACGCGGTGCCGGGCTACCTGGAGGAGATCGGCAAGGCGAAGAGCAACACGGAGACCTTCGTGGCGCTGAAGGCCGAAATCTCGAATTGGCGCTGGGCCGGCGTTCCCTTCTATCTGAGGACCGGGAAGCGCCTGCCCGCGCGCGTGTCTGAGATCGTCGTCGCCTTCAAGCAGATACCGCACTCGATCTTCCCGAAGGACGCCGGCACCATCGAGGCCAACCGGCTCGTGCTGCGGCTGCAGCCGGACGAAGGCGTGAAGCAGTGGATTATGATCAAGGACCCGGGCCCCGGCGGCATACGGGTCCGCCACGTGCCGCTCGACATGAGCTTCGCCGACGCCTTCCACGCGCGCAGCCCCGACGCCTACGAGCGCCTGCTCCTCGACGTGATCCGCGGCAACCAGACGCTCTTCATGCGGCGCGACGAGGTGGAGGCGGCGTGGCGCTGGATCGATCCGATCCGCGACGCCTGGGAGACGTCCGGGACGGCGCCCAAGCCCTATGTCGCCGGCAGCTGGGGGCCGTCGGCCGCGATCGCGCTCATCGAGCGCGACGGCCGCACCTGGCACGAGGACTAGGGGCACGAGGACTAGGGGCACGAGGAGTAGGTTTCCGGCTCACGATTGTTCAGGTCGCGGGCCTCGCGCTAAGCGCAGGATGCGGCTCGCCTTTCGCCGCGCCGGTCTTCGGTTCGAACAGGCGTGAACAGACGCATGTTCGGGACGGAGCGAGACTGACCGGCCCCCACTGGGTGGTCCGTTTGCAATGTTAGTTTAGGGCTGGCGCTGACGCCAGCGGGAGCATGGCCGGCGAAGCTGGCCGGGGTTGCGCAGCCGGCCATGCGGCGAGCGCCGGCACGAACACTTCAGGTGCGGGAGCCTGGTAGCCGATGGAGGCATGTGGCCGCACGGCGTTGTAGTGGCGTCGCCAGCTCTCGATCACGATCTGCGCCTCACGCAGCGTGTAGAAGATCTCGCCATCGAGCAGCTCGTCGCGCAGGCGCGCATTGAAGCTCTCGATGAAGCCGTTCTCCCAGGGGCTGCCCGGTGCGATGTAGGCGGTTCTCGCGCCTACGGCTCCGATCCAGTCCTGCACGGCTTTGGCGATGAACTCGGGCCCGTTGTCGGAGCGGATGTGCCCGGGGACGCCGCGCAGGATGAACAGGTCCGAGAGCGCATCGATGACGTCGATGGATTTGAGCCTGCGGGATACCCGGATGGCCAGGCACTCGTGGGTGAACTCGTCGATGATGTTGAGCATGCGGAACTTGCGCCCCTCGTGGGTGCGGTCCTCGACGAAGTCGTAGGACCAGACGTGATTGCGGTGCTCGGCCCTGAGCCGGATGCAGGAGCCGTCGGCCAGCCAGAGCCGACCGCGCTTCGGTTGCTTTTGGGGAACCTTCAGCCCCTCGCGTCGCCAGATCCGCTCGACCCGCTTGTCATTGACCAGCCAGCCGGCCCGGCGCAGCAGCGCGGCGATCTTGCGATAGCCGTAGCGACCATACTGGCGGGCCAGCTCGACGATGTCGGCCGTCAGCCGCTCTTCATCGTCACGGCCTTGCGGAATCTTGCGCTGCGTCGAGCGATGCTGGCCGAGCGCCGCACAGGCGCGGCGCTCGGAGACCGACAGCTCGCGTCGAACATGCTCGATGCAGGCGCGGCGACGCGCGGGGCTTAGAAGTTTCCCCGGGCCGCCTCCTGCAGGATCAGCTTGTCCAGCGTCAGGTCCGACACCGCGCGACGAAGCCGGGTGTTCTCCGTCTCAAGGTCCTTCAGCCGCTTCACCTGGTCGCTCTTCAGCCCGCCGAACTCCTGGCGCCAGCGATAGTACGTCACCTCGCTCACGCCGATCGAGCGGATGGCGTCGGCCGCGCTCTGACCTTGCGACGTGAGAACATCGACCTGCCGCAGCTTCGCGACAATCTCTTCCGGCTTGTATCTCTTCCTTGGCATCTGATCCGTCCTCCTTGCTGCCAAAAGGCATACATCAGGGCGGACCACTTCAATGGGGGCGGATCGGATTCCACCTGCCGATGAACCTGCCTTGGCGCGTGCTGTAGTATTCGGTCACCGGAGTAGTGGATGTCCACACAGTTCCGTGGTCCTTAAAGGCAGCAACAAGGACAGCCTCATCGTCGCAGAACTTCTTCGAAACAGGCGGCTGCGCACTTTGCTTTCGGAAGGTGCGGAGTTTGATGTCGTAGTCGACTACAAGGGGATGAGACGACCGATACATGGAGATAAGACATGGCAGGAGCAAGCTTGGCAGCTTCAGACATATGCATGGCTCCGCCAACAACAAGCTCCCGACCGTAACGTGGCAGCTGGTGTCCTACTCTATCTCAACGAGCTAGTCCCAGCTCGCGCAGATCTAAAGGAGCTTATGCAGGAAAGCGGGCTTGGGGGAGGAAGGATCACGACGGACCTGGCAGCAAGTGCCGCTGAGTTTGGCGGATTTGGACACGTATCAGCGAGCACTTGCGGCGGCGACGGCCCCGCGGAACCAAAACCTATCATTGCTGGATGATAGTACAAAGCGGGCCGAAGAGCAGCCGTCATTAGGACTAAGGCGCAAGCGTTCCTTTCGACTAGAGATTATCGACGACGCAGCAGTTCGAAGCGGGCTTGATAATTTTGATAAAACGGTCGCAGCGATAGAGAAATGTGTGGTGAGCGAAGGTCAAACGGGCGATATCGCAGGCTCCTGGCTGCCAACGTTCGAACGGCGAACGTGCACTGCGTGCGGCGATTTCAAGTATCGTTGCGATACCGCTCAGCGGAACGGCTCCCAGACACGCCTCCCGTTTTAGGAATGTCGCCTCCACCGTTTGATCTTCCGCCCCTCCCCTAAGTATCTCCGGCTCAGCCGGCGGATCGCGCCGGCTTTCGGGGAGCGCCGATGCCCAAGCACAAAGTCGCCATGTTGACGGCCGGCGGCCTCGCCCCCTGCCTCTCCTCTGCGATAGCCGAGCTGATCGAGCGCTACACGGCGCTCGCGCCGGAGATCGAGATGATCGGCTATCTCGGCGGCTACCGCGGGCTTCTGAAGGGCGAATCGGTCAAGATGACTCGAAGACGGCGCGCGCCGAGGCGGCGATCCTCCACGAGCACGGCGGCTCGCCGATCGGCAACAGCCGGGTGAAGCTCACCAACGTCGCCGACGCGGTGAAGCGCGGGCTGGTCAAGGAGGGCGAGCACCCGCTGCAGGTCGCCGCCGAGCAGCTCGCCCGCGACGAGGTCACCATCCTCCACACGATCGGCGGCGACGACACCTCCACCACGGCCGCCGACCTCGCGAGCTATCTGCCGACAACGGCTACGCGCTGACCGTCGTCGGCATGCCGAAGACCGTCGACAACGACATCGTGCCGGTGCGCCAGTCGCTCGGCGCGCTGACCGCCGCGGAAGCAGGGCGCGATCTTCTTCGAGAACGTCGTCAACGAGGCGACCGCGAGCCCGCGCACGCTTCTGATCCACGAGGTGATGGGGCGGAACTGCGGCTGGCTCACCGCCGCCACCGCGCGCGCCTATCGCGAGCGGCTCGCCGACAAGCGGTTCGTTCCTCCGGCGTTGAACCTGAAGCCGGAGCGCAAGGCGATCGACGCGCTCTACGTTCCGGAGCTCGCCATCGACATCGAGGCGGAAGGCGCACGGCTGAAGGCCGCCATGGACCGGAAGGGCTGCGTCAGCGTGTTCGTCAGCGAAGGCGCCAACGCCGCCGGCATCGTGGAGGAGATGCTTCACGCGCGGCGAGGAGGTGAAGCGCGACGCCTTCGGCCACGTGCAGCTCGACAAGGTCAATGTCGGCGAATGGTTCTCAAGCGCCTCACAAAGCTCGTCGGCGCCGACCGCGCGCTGGTGCAGAAATCCGGCTACTTCGCCCGCTCCGCCGCCGCCAATGCCGCCGACCGCAGGCTGATCGGCGAGATGGCGGAGGTCGCGGTGGCGAGCGGGCTTTCCGGCACGCCCGGCCTGGTCGGCCACGACGAGGCGAACGGCGACGTGCTCCGCGCCATCGAGCTGCCGCGCGTCAAGGGCGGCAAGCCCTTCGATATTGACGCGAAATGGTTCAAAGACATGCTGGCGGAGATCGGTCAGCCGCCGGGCGAGCGTGTTCTCGTCGCCCACGGCGGCGAAGACTGACGACTTGGCTCCGGGGAGGACGCTTGGGAGGGGTGACGCGCGAGCACGGCGCGCACGTTTGTAGCGAAGGAACACGCCATGACCCTCCACGCCCGCGTCGGCGAAGTGACCGAGCGCATCAAGCTCAGGAGCCGCGACAGCCGCTCCGCCTATCGCGAGCGCATCGCCGCGGCGCGCGAGCACGCGCCGCATCGCGGCAAGCTCTCCTGCGGCAACCTCGCGCACGGCTTCGCCGCCTGCAGCGCCGGCGACAAGGCGCATCTCACCGGCGACGTCGTGCCGAACCTCGCGATCGTCACCGCCTATAACGACATGCTCTCCGCGCATCAGCCCTACGAGCGCTTCCCCGATCTGATCCGCGAAGCCGCCAAAGCGGCCGGCGGGGTGGCGCAGGTGGCCGGCGGCGTGCCGGCGATGTGCGACGGCGTCACGCAGGGACAGCCGGGCATGGAGCTTTCGCTCTTCTCGCGCGACGTGATCGCGATGTCGACGGGCGTCGCGCTGTCGCACGACATGTTCGACGCCGCCGTCTTCCTCGGCATCTGCGACAAGATCGTGCCGGGCCTGCTGATGGGCGCGCTCGCCTTCGGGCATCTGCCGGCCGTCTTCATTCCCGCCGGGCCGATGACGAGCGGCCTGCCGAACGACGAGAAGTCGAAGACCCGCCAGCTCTACATCGAGGGCAAGGTCGGCCGCGCCGAGCTGCTGGAGGCGGAATCGAAGTCCTATCACGGCCCGGGCACCTGCACCTTCTACGGCACCGCCAATTCCAACCAGATGCTGATGGAGATCATGGGGCTGCACCTGCCGGGCGCCTCCTTCGTCAACCCGAACACGCCGCTTCGCGACGCGCTGACGCGCGCGGCGGCGACGCGCGCGCTTTCGATCACCGCGCTCGGCAACGAATACACGCCGGTCGGCGAGGTCATCGACGAGAAGGCGATCGTCAACGGCATCGTCGGGCTGAACGCGACCGGCGGCTCGACCAACCACACGATCCACCTGGTCGCCATCGCGCACGCCGCCGGCATCGCCGTCACCTGGGACGACTTCTCCGACCTCTCCGCGGTGGTGCCGCTCCTCGCGCGCATCTATCCGAACGGGCTTGCCGACGTGAACCATTTCCACGCCGCCGGCGGCATGGGCTATCTGATCGGCGAGCTTCTCGACGCCGGGCTCCTGCACGAGGACGTGCGCACGGTCTGGGGCAGCGGTCTTTCCGGCTACCGCGTCGAGGCGAAGCTCGACCAGGGCGGCGCGCTCCGTTTCGAGCCTGCGGCCGCCGCCTCGCACGACAAGAACGTGCTCCGCCCCGCCGCCGACCCCTTCCAGGCGACCGGCGGGCTGAAGCTCCTCGAAGGCAATCTCGGCCGCGCCGTCATCAAGGTCTCGGCGGTGAAGCCCGAGCGCCATGTGGTCGAGGCGCCGGCTCTCGTCTTTCATTCGCAAGGCGCGTTGATGGACGCCTACAGGGCCGGCCGGCTCGACCGCGACTTCGTCGCCGTCGTCCGCTATCAGGGCCCGCGCGCGAACGGCATGCCGGAGCTCCACAAGCTGACGCCGCTCCTCGGCGCGTTGCAGGATCGCGGGCATCGCGTCGCGCTCGTCACCGACGGCCGCATGTCGGGCGCTTCCGGCAAGGTGCCGGCGGCGATCCACGTGACGCCTGAGGCGGAGGCCGGCGGGCCGATCGCCAAGCTTCGCGACGGCGACATGATCCGCCTCGACGCCACGGCCGGCCGGCTCGAGGCGCTGGTCTGCCGCAGGCGAATGGGCCGCGCGCGACACCGCCGCAGCCGACCTCTCCGCGAACGAATTCGGCGTCGGGCGCGAGCTTTTCGCCGCATTTCGCCGCTTCGCAAGTGCGGCGGAGGCGGGCGCCAGGATCGTCGGTTAAACTGATGCGATTCGGAGGAGACGCATGAGCCGCAGCGAGACGCTCGAACCGATCGTCGCCGCAGCGACCGTCATTCCGGTCGTCGTCGTCGACGACCGCGCCGCCGCAGTGCCGCTCGCCCGCGCGCTCGTCGCCGGCGGGCTGAAGGTGATCGAGATCACGCTTCGGACCGGGGCGGCGCTCGACGTGATCGCGGCCATTGCCGATGAGGTCGAAGGCGCTATCGTCGGCGCCGGGACGATTCTGAGCAGGGGCCAATTCGTTGCCGCGGAAAAGGCCGGCGCCCGTTTCATCGTATCGCCCGGCGTCGGCCCCAACGTGCTCGCCGCCTCGGCCGATTCGCCCGTGCCGCTGATGCCGGGCGCTGCCACCGCTTCGGAAGTGATGACGCTGATGGACGAAGGCTACACGATCCAGAAATTCTTCCCCGCCGGCCCGGCGGGCGGCATCGCCTATTTGAAGGCGCTCGCCTCCCCGCTTCCCGCGATCCGCTTCTGCCCGACCGGCGGCATCGACGCGAAGAACGCGCGCGATTATCTCGCGCTCTCGAACGTCGTCGCCGTCGGTGGATCGTGGGTGACGCCGGCCGACGCGCTGAAGAGCGGCGACTGGCCGCGCATCGAAAAGCTCGCCCGCGAAGCCGCCGCGCTTGGAGGCTCGTCGTGAAGGCGGCGGCCGCCGCCGCGCTTGACGCGCTTCGCGCCCACCGCGATGCGATGGGAAACCCGCATCTCCGCGACCTCTTCGCGGGCGATCCGGAGCGCTTCACGCGCTTCTCGCTCACCTTCGGCGACCTGACGCTCGACTACTCGAAGAACCGCATCGTGGCGGAGACGATGCCGCTTCTCTTCACGCTCTACGAGCGCGCCGAGGTGGAGAAGCTCCGCGACGCGATGTTCGCCGGCGAGCCGATCAACGAGACGGAAGGCCGCGCCGTCCTCCACGTGGCGCTGCGCGCGCCCGCCGACGCCGACATCCGCGTCGACGGCAAGAACGTCGTGCCGGAGGTTCACGCGACGCTCGACCGTTTCCTGCGCTTTGCCGACCAGGTGCGCGCCGGCGAGCTGCGCGGCGTCGCCGCCGACAAGTTCGACGACGTCGTGAATATCGGCATCGGCGGCTCCGACCTCGGGCCGGCGATGGCGACGGCGGCGCTCACCCCTTACCGCGACGGCGGGCCGAACGTTCACTTCGTCTCCAATGTCGACGGCGCGCACCTCGCCGACACGCTCGCCGGGCTCGACGCGGAGCGCACGCTCTTCGTCATCGCCTCGAAGACCTTCACCACGTCGGAGACGATGACCAACGCCGCGTCGGCGCGCGCCTGGCTCGCCTACCGGCTCGGCGAGGAGGCGGTCGCCACGCACTTCGCCGCGGTCTCCAGCAATCTTCAGAAGGTCGGCGAGTTCGGCATCAAGCCGGAGCGCGTCTTCGGCTTCTGGGACTGGGTGGGCGGCCGCTATTCGGTGTGGTCGTCGATCGGGCTGCCGCTTGCGCTCTCGATCGGCGGCAAGAATTTCCGCCGCTTCCTCGCCGGCGCGCGCGAGATGGACGAGCATTTCAGAACCGCGCCGATTTCGGAGAACATGCCGGGGATCATGGGGCTCCTCGGCGTGTGGTACCGCAACGTCTGGGACCTGCGCACGCACGCGGTGCTCGCCTACGACCAGCGCATGTTGCGCTTCGCGGCGCATCTGCAGCAGCTCGACATGGAATCGAACGGCAAGCGCGTGACCCGTTCCTCGAAGCTCGTGGAGAACCGCACCGGCCCGATCGTCTGGGGCGAACCCGGCACGAATGGCCAGCACGCCTTCTACCAGCTCCTGCATCAGGGGACGGAGATCGTGCCGGCCGACTTCCTCATCGCCGCCGAGCCGCACGAACAGATGGGCGACCACCACGCCAAGCTCGTCGCCAACTGCTTTGCGCAAAGCGAGGCGCTCGCCTTCGGCAAGACCGAGGCGGAGGCGCGCGACGAGCTGACGCGCGCCGGCGTCGTCCGGCGAGGCGCAGGAGAAGCTCGCGCTGCACAAGGTGTTTCCGGGGAACCGCCCGTCGAACACGCTGCTCTACCGAAAGCTCGATCCGGAGACGCTCGGAATGCTGATCGCGCTCTACGAGCACAAGGTGTTCGTGGAGGGCGCCGTCTGGGACATCAACTCCTTCGATCAATGGGGCGTGGAGCTCGGCAAGGCGCTGGCGACGCGGCTGGTGCCGGTGGTCGAGGATCCGAAGCGGACGGAAGCGCTCGACGTTTCGACACAGGGGCTCCTCGCCCGCTATCACGCGCTTCGCGCGCCGAAGCCGGAAGACGGCGGCTGAGACCCCACCTAGCCCGGATTCCGCGGGCTTTCGGCTTCGTTAGGGTTAACCCCCCGATTCGCGTGATCACACCGCCGTGATCTGTAGGGTCGCCGGCACGGCCCGGTGGGGGAGCGGCTCACCCGACGGTGGTGCAACACCGAGAAGGCTTGGTTCAAGTCCAGGCCCGGGCCTCCAACTCCTCGGCGTAGACGCCGATAGCCCCACGTCCCGCCGCCTCACGACTGCCTTTGACGGCCTTGTCCTGAATTCCTCCGAATTAGCCTCCATGCGGAAATCGCCTTGGACGCGTGCTGGAGCGAACTCGATACAGTAGGAACTTCCGCTTCGGGTAACGCTTGGCTGAGGTGTTCCCTGAGCCTATCGTATGCCGACCTTTAGCGAGGCTATCGTCCTCATCAATGTTCTTGATGATGCCGGGCGCATAGACCTTCAGCTGTCGGACGAGCCCATGCGCCGAGGATTCGCTCCACTTCGTCGGCGACGGCGCTTTTCGCCGACGGCGATGCCAGCATCGGACATGCAGAGGAAACACCTTGTCGAAAACGAGCGCCGAGCGGCGGTTGATCACGTATTCACCACGCTCTGGAACGCTTCGCTCTTCAGGAGGCACTCAGCTGCGCGAAGCGACCTCGATTTGCTCTGTAGCGAAGAAATTGAAGTCTCGCTCATCGCCTTGAAGTGCGGCAGGAAGGCGAGGTCCTGTAGGAGGGGATGCGCACCGCCGGCGTCGGCACCTCGTCGATGTAGCGCATGAGCGACCTGAGATGCGCGATCTCGACCAGAGCCTTTTGGCCGAAGCGGCGAAGGCTCGGGATGGCGCTCGTCGACGATATTCCATGATCACGGCGGAATTGATGATCACCGCGCCGTCGTCGACGATCGTCGGCACGACGCCGTTCGGATTGAGCTTCAAATAGTCGGGCTTCAGCTGGTCGCCGGAGAAGAAGTCGAGCTTCACCTCTTCAAACGAAATACCCTTGGCATTCAGCACGAAGCGGACGCGCTGGCTGCACGTCGATTGCGGCGCATTGTAAAGAACGATGTCGGCCATCACCCCGCTACCCGCCGCACCGCCGCCATCCAACTCAGCCCCGCCTCGACCTCGCCGCGCGCGCGATATTCCGCGCCGATGAAGCCGTTGTAGCCCATCGCGTCGATCGTCTTGAGAGCCGGTCGTAGGCGATCTCGCCCTCGTCCGGCTCGGCGCGCGAAGGAACGGCGGCGATCTGGATATGGCCGATCATCGGCATCAGCCTTTCCAGCCGCCGCGTCAGATCCCCCTCGGTGATCTGCGCGTGATAGCAGTCGAAGAGGATCTTCACGTTGGGCCGGCCGAGCTCGGCGATGATCGATGCCGCCTGGTCGGTCGTGTTCAGGAATGCGCCCGGCACGTCGAAATGGTTGAGCGGCTCGATGACGATCGTGATGCCGAGCGGCTCCGCGCCGCGCGATGCATGCTCGAGCGCTTCCAGATAGGTCTTGCGCGCCGCCACGCGCTCCTCGTCCTTGACCTTGCCGGCGGTCACCTGGACGTAGTGCGCGCCGATCGTGCCGGCATAAGCGAGCGCCTGGTCGATCGCGGCGTGCGCTTCCGCCTCGCGGCCCGGGATCGCCGCCATCCCGTTCTCGCCGGCGCGTTGCCGTGGCTGGTGTTGATGCCGGCGACCGGCAGCGCCGACCTCGTCGAGCACGGCCTTCATCTCGGCCGCCGGCACTTCGTAGGGCATGTGGAACTCCACCGCGTCGAAGCCCGCCGCCTTCGCGCGCCTCACCGCCTCGACGAGCGGCAGTCCCTTCCACAGAAACCCGAGATTGGCCGAAAGTCTTGATCATCGCTCCCCTCCCCGAAACACAGGTCCGCTAGCACGCGCGGCGGCCCGCTGTGAATGCGGCGGCTTCAGGACAGAAGCCGTCGCGCCGGCGCGTTGACCGACTTCGGAGCGAAGACTAGCTTCGCGCGCGGATGGTTGTCCCTCGCGAGGGGCTGAAACGATCCCGCTCACGACCGACCCATATCGGGGGTCCAAACGGGGCCGTCTTCGAAGCCGCGCGGCACTCGCCGCGCGGCGAACCTCGCGCATCCGAACGGAGGTTCGCCCGGTGCTTCACGCTTCTCTTGCCTTTTCTCCCGCCGCAAACGCTGCGCCGCGCATGAGCGAGAAGCTCGGGCTCATGCTCTGCGGCCACGGCAGCCGCGACCAGGCCGCGATCCAGGAATTCGCGGTGCTTGCCGAGCGGCTTCGAGCCGCGCTTCCCCGACTGGCCGGTCGCGCACGGCTATCTGGAATTCGCCCGGCCGGTCATCCGCGAGGGACTCGACCGGCTCGTCGCAGCCGGCGCGACCCGCATCCTCGCCGTCCCCGGCATGCTCTTCGCCGCCGGCCACGCCAAGAACGACATCCCCTCCGTCCTGAACACCTATCAGGCGGCGACAGCCGGGCTCGTCGATCGAATACGGCCGCGAACTCGGGCTCGACGCGCGCATGATCCGCGCCGCCGGCGCGCGCATCCGCGAGGCGCTCGACGCGGCCGGCGACAGCATCGCTCTCCACGACACGCTGCTCGTCGTGGTCGGGCGCGGCGCCTCCGACCCCGACGCCAATTCCAACGTCGCCAAGGTGACGCGCATGCTTTGGGAAGGCCTTGGCTTCGGCTGGGCGGAGACCGCCTATTCCGGCGTGACCTTCCCGCTGGTCGAGCCGGCGCTCGAAAAGGCGGCGCGGCTCGGCTTCCGCCGCATCGTCGTCTTCCCCTATTTCCTCTTCACCGGCATCCTGGTCGAGCGCATCTACGCCGCGACCGATGCGGTCGCGGCGCGCCACCCCGAGATCGACTTCATCAAGGCGCCTTATCTGAACGACCATCCGCTGGTGATCGAGACTTTCGTCGAGCGCGTGAGCGAGATATCTGAACGGCCAGAACCTGATGAACTGCGCGCTCTGCAAATACCGCGAGCAGATTCTCGGCTTCGAGGCCGAGGTCGGCCTGCCGCAGGAGAGCCACCACCATCACGTCGAGGGGATTCTCGGCGCGCCCCCTCCCGCGGGGAGACGCGTGCTCCACTACAAGCCGGCGCATTCGCATGACCAGGGACATCATCACGACCACGATCATCGCACCACGATCATGACCACGACACCATCATCCCTACCCGCACGCCGACCATCCGCTCGGGCCGCGCTCGCTGAAGCGGAAATGAAGAAGTTCGACTACATCCGCGATCCGGACGAGATCACGCGCCGCTCCTTCGAGATCATCGCGGCGGAGGTCGATCTCGCGGCGCTGCCGGAGGAATCGCGCCCGGTCGCCGCGCGCATCGTGCATGCCTGCGGCATGCCGGACGTCGTCGCACGACCTCGCCTTATTCGCAAGGCGTCGTCGCCGTCGCGCGCGCGGCGCTTGCCGCCGGCGCGCCGATCCTCTGCGACGTCGGCATGGTCGCGGCCGGCATCTCGGCGCGCGCCCATTCCGCGGCGCATCCGGTCCACGCGGCGACCGAGCAGCTCGAAGCGGCGGAGCTTGCCGCGCGCTCCGGACAGACGCGCTCCGCCGCCGGCATGGAGCTTCTTGCCCGCCATCATCCAGGCGCGGTCGTCGTCATCGGCAACGCGCCGACCGCGCTCTTCCGGCTGCTTGGAGCTTGTCGCGGACGGCGCGGCGCGGCCGGCGGCCGTGCTCGGCTTTCCGGTCGGCTTCGTCGGCGCGGCGGAATCGAAGCGGCGCTCGCGGAGAACGACCTCGGCCTTCCCTTCATCACGCTCTCCGGCCGCCGCGGCGGCAGCGCCATCGCCGCCGCCGCGCTGAACGCCATCATCCTCGGCGGCGCAGAGTGACGCGCGTGGCTTTCGATCATCGGCATCGGCGAGGACGGCATCGCCGGCCTCTCGCCGGCCGCGCGCACGCTTATCGAGACGGCGGAGGTGCTGATCGGCGGCAAGCGCCATCTCGCCATGGCTCCGGAGAGCGGCGCGGAGCGCTATCCCTGGCCGTCGCCGATGTCGGATCTGGTCGACGCGATCCCCGCGATGCGCGGCCGTCGCGTCTGCGTGCTCGCGACCGGCGACCCGATGCACTTCGGCATCGGCGCGACGCTTGCCGAACGCATCCCGCCCGAAGAGATGACGATCGTCCCGGAGCGTTCCGCGTTCTCGCTCGCCGCCGCGCGGCTCGCCTGGCCGCTCGAACGGATAGCGCTTCTCTCGCTGCACGGCCGCCCGGTCGAGAAGCTCGCGCTCCACGTCGCGCCGGGCGCGAGGCTGCTGATTCTCGCAGAGAAGGCGACGCCCGCCGCCGTCGCGGCATGGCTCGTCGCGCATGGCTTCGGCGAAAGCCGCATGATCGCGCTCGCCCACATGGGCGGAGCGAAGGAAGCACGCGCTCGACGCGACGGCCTGCGGCTTGGAATCACGACGGTGCCCGACCTCCACACGCTCGCCGTCGAATGCGTGGCCGGCGCGGACGCGCGCTGGTATCCGCGCATCGCCGGCTTGCCGGATGACGCCTTCGAGCATGACGGCAAGCTGACCAAGCGCGAGTTCCGCGCGCTGGCGCTCGCCAAGCTCATGCCGCATCCCGGCGCGCTCCTCTGGGATATCGGCGCCGGCTGCGGCTCGATCGGCATCGAATGGATGCGCGCCGCCGATCATGCGCAGGCGATCGCGCTTGAGCCGCGCGCCGACCGGCGGGCGATGGCGGCAAGAAACGCCGCTGCGCTCGGCGTGCCGGAGCTCGACATCCGCGACGGCGCGTGCGCCGGAAGCGCTGGCGGACCTCCCCGCGCCGGACGCGATCTTCCTCGGCGGCGGAATCTCCGACGCGACGATGCAGACGGCGCTCGAACGGCTGAAGCCCGGCGGTCGGCTCGTCGCCCATTCGGTGACGCTCGAAAGCGAAGCCGGTCTTCTCGCCGCACACGCACGCCACGGCGGCGAGCTCACGCGCCTCACCGTCGCGCACGCCGAGCCGCTCGGAAATTTCTCCGGCTGGCGGCCGTCGATGCCGGTGACGCAATGGGCATGGAGAAAGCCATGAGCGGCCGCCTCTACGGCGTCGGCGTCGGGCCGGGCGACCCGGAACTGATGACGCTGAAGGCCGTGCGCGTGCTCGCCGAGGCACCGGTGGTCGCCTATCCCGCGCCCGACGAAGGCGAAAGCAGCGCGCGAAAGATCGCCGCCGCGCACATCCCTGCCGGCCGCATCGAAATCGCGATCCGCGTGCCGATGCGCCCGGGCCCCGAGCCCGCATCCGATCTACGACGACGCGGCGAAGGAGATCGCCGCGCATCTCGAAGCCGGCCGCGACGTCGCGGTGCTCTGCGAGGGCGATCCGCTCTTCTACGGCTCCTTCATCTATCTGCACGACCGGCTCGCGCAGCGCTTCCCGACGACCGTCGTGCCGGGCGTCAGCTCGCTCACGGCCTGCGCCGCCGCGGCCAACCGCGCGCTCGTCCGCCGCGACGAGACGCTGGCGGTGCTGCCGGCGACGCTTTCCGACGCTGCGCTCGAAGAGCGCTTCGCCGCATTTGACGCCGCCGCCATCCTGAAGGTCGGGCGCCATCTGCCGCGTCTGAAGGCGCTGCTTCAGCGCCTCGGCCTTGTCGAGGCGAGCACCTTCGTCGCGCATGCGACGCGGGCGGAGGAGCGCATCGTCCCGCTCGCCGATCTCGATGCGGAAGCCGCGCCCTACTTCTCGATGATCCTTGTCGCGAAGGACGGCGCATGAAGCCGGTCTTCGTCGCGCTGACCGATGCGGGGCTTGCCACTGCAAGGCGCGCTGCCGACGCGATCGGCGGCGAAGTTCTGCCGATCACGGATGTTGCGGCGCAAATCCGCGCTCTCTTCGCCGAAGGCCGCCCGATCGTCGGCATCTGCGCCGCGGGCATCCTCATCCGCATCCTCGCGCCGCTTCTTGCCGACAAGCGCGACGAGCCGCCGGTCGTCGCGCTGTCGGAGGACGGCGCGTCGGTCGTGCCGCTTCTCGGCGGGCATCGCGGCGCGAACGATCTCGCGCGCCGTCTCGCCGAAGCGCTCGGCGGACACGCCGCGATCACGACCGCCGGCGACAATCGCTTCGGGATCGCGCTCGACGCGCCGCCCGAAGGCTGGACGCTCGCCAATCCCGAAGACGCCAAAAACGTCATGGCGGCGCTTCTCGCCGGCGCGTCGGCGCGGCTTGAGGGCGACGCGCCATGGCTTGCGGAAAGCGGCATCCCCTTCGCGCCCGACGGTCGCGGTCCGCCTCGTCGCGACGACACGCGCGATGAAAGGCGATGCGACGACGCTCGTCTATCATCCGCGCCGGCTCGCCGTCGGCATCGGCTGCGAGCGGAACGCCGACCCGGAAGAGGCGCTTGCAGCTCGTCCGCCGCACGCTTGCCGAAGCCGGGCTCGCGAGAGAATCCGTCGCGCTCGTCGCGTCGATCGATCTGAAGGCCGACGAGCCGGCGGTGCTCGAAGCGGCGGAAGAGCTCGGCGTGCCGGCGCGCTTCTTCTCCGCCGACGCGCTCGAAGCCGAGACGCCGCGGCTCAAGAACCCGTCGGAGGCGGTGTTCCGCGAGGTCGGGCGCGCATGGCGTTGCCGAGGCCGCCGCGCTTGCCGCAGCCGGACCTGACGCGGCGCCTCGTCGTCGCCAAGCGGAAGAGCGCGCGCGTCACCTGCGCCGTCGCCGAAGCGCCGCATGTGATCGAGCGCAACAAAGGTCGGGCGCGCGCGCGGAAAACTTGCGATCGTCGGCATCGGACCGGGGAGCGCCGAATGGCTGACGCCGGAGGCGCGGCGGCTGCTTGAGACGAGCGACGCCGTCGTCGGCTACGCGCTCTATCTCGATCTCGTCGCGCCGCTCATCGCGCATGCCGAGCGCTTCGAATCCGCGCTCGGCGCGGAAGAGGCGCGCGTCCGGAAGGCGCTGACGCTTGCCGGCGAGGGCCGCACGGTCGCGCTCGTCTCCTCCGGCGATGCCGGCATCTACGCGCTGGCAACGCTCGCCTTCGAATGTTTGGAGGCGGGTCGCCTCCCTGATGGCGCGCGGCGCGCGGAGATCGTCGTCGCGCCGGGCGTCTCGGCGATGCAGGCGGCGGCGGCGCGGGCCGGCGCGCCGCTCGGCCACGATTTCTGCGCCATCTCGCTCTCCGACCTGCTGACGCCGTGGGAGGCGATCGAAGCGCGCATCCGCGCCGCGGCGGAGGGCGACTTCGTCGATCGCCTTCTACAATCCGGTCTCGCAGCGAAGACGCACGCAGCTCGCCGAAGCGAAGCGTATCCTCTTGAAGCATCGCCCGCCGGAGACGCCGGTCGTGCTTGCGAAGAACCTCGGGCGCGAGGGCGAGACAGTCGCGACGGTCCCGCTCGCCGAACTTTCCGTCGACGACGTCGACATGCTGACCCTCGTCCTCGTCGGCGCCTCGACGACGCGGCAGGTGCAAGGCGGCGGGCCGCACCTTCACCTACACGCCGCGCGGCTACGAGAAGAAGCGCAACGCGGACGCAGCCGAATGACCATGGTGCATTTCATCGGCGCGGGGCCCGGTGCGCCGGACCTGATCACCGTGCGCGGGCTGAAGCTGATCGAGCGCTGTCCGGTCTGCCTCTACGCCGGCTCGCTGGTGCCGGCGGAGGTCGTGGCGGCGGCACCGAAGAATGCGCGCGTGATCGACACCGCGCCGCTGACCCTCGACGATATCATCGCGGAGATGCAGCGCGCCGTCGCAGAAGGGAAGGAAGTGGCGCGCGTCCATTCCGGCGACCCCTCGCTCTATGGCGCCATCGCCGAGCAGATCAGGCGGCTGAAAGCGCTCGGCATTTCCTACGACGTGACGCCGGGCGTGCCGGCCTTTGCGGCGGCGGCCGCCGCGCTCGGCCGTGAGCTGACCATCCCCGAGATCAGCCAGACGGTGATCCTGACGCGGACGGCGATGAAATCCTCCGCCATGCCGGAGGGCGAGGAATTGGCGACGCTCGCGCAAAGCCGTGCGACGCTCGTCATCCATCTCTCGATCCGCAACCTCTTGGAGGTGGAGCGCCAGCTGGCGCCGTTCTACGGCGCCGATTGCCCCGTCATCGTCGCCTACCGCGTCGGCTGGCCGGACGAGAAATTCATCCACGGGACACTCGCCGACATTCGCGGAAAAGTGCGGGCGGAGAAGATCACGCGCACCGCGCTGGTCTTCGTCGGGCGTGCGCTGGCGGATTCCGATTTCCGCGACTCTGCGCTCTACGATTCATCGCACGCGCACGTGCTCAGGCCGAAGCGGAAGCAGGCCTAGCGCGCGTCGATGATGTGCACGAACGAGCCCATGACATTGCCGCGCCGCAAACCGATCGGCCCGAGCGCTTCGCCGTCGGCGCCTTCCGCTTCGAACAGCGGATCGCCGTCGCCTTCGCTGACGATCCGCGCGAAATGGAACTCGTGCGCGGTGAGCGGCACGTCCCACGGCAGGTCGCCGAGCGGCGTGAGCACCCGGTAGCCGAGATGCAGCCGCCTGTGCTGAAAGCTGGTCTTGAGAGAAAGAAGCCCGAGCATCGGATGATCCGCGCCGTCCGCATCGGTCAGGCTCTCGCCCAGAACCATGTAGCCGCCGCACTCGCCGTAGATCAGCGCGCCGCGCGCCGCGGCTGACTGCATGCCGATGCGAAAATTCGCCGCCGCGGCGAGCGTGCCGGCGTGAAGCTCCGGATAGCCGCCGGGGAGGAAGATAGCGTCGGCGTCCGCCGCCGGGGCTTCATCGCGAAGCGGCGAGAAGAAGGAGAGCGAAGCTCCCCGCTCGCGCCAGTCGTCGAGAGTGTGCGGATACGAGAAGGCGAAGGCGACGTCGCGAGCGATAGCGATGCGTTGGCCGAGAGGTGCGAGTCCTCTCCCCCCTTTGCCGCAAGGGGGGAGAGGGCGCGCCGTGCGCACGATCGAATCTACGTCGCAGCCTTCCCCAACCAATTCACCGGCCTGCGCGATCTTCTCCTCAAGCTCCGCATGCTCCTCCGCCTGCACGAGCCCGAGGTGGCGCGAGGGAAGCGCAACGGCCGGCTCGCGCCGCACCAGCCCGAGGAGCGGTACGGAGGCGCGGAGAAATCCCTCGCGGATCAGGTCGGCGTGGCGCTCCGACGCCACCTGGTTGGCGATGGCGCCGACAACGTGAAAACCTTCGGCAAGCCGCGCGCAGCCTTCCGCCACCGCCGCAGCACTTTGCGCAGCGCCCTGCGTCCCGACGACGAGCACGACAGGAAGGCCGGTCATCTTCGCAAGCGAGGCGGTCGAGCCGGCGCCGCCAGAACCGCCGTCGAAAAGCCCCATCACGCCTTCGACCACGACGATATCCGCGCCCGCCGCCTGCCGCGCGAGCCGCGCATGGATCACGTCCGGCCGCATCGCCCAGGGATCGAGATTGACGGCAGGAGCGCCGCTCGCGGCCTCAAGGAACTTCGGGTCGATGTAGTCCGGTCCGCATTTCGCCGCGGCGACGCTAAGCCCGCGCTGCCGAAGCGCCGCGATCAGCCCGAGCGCAATCGTCGTCTTGCCGGAATGGCTCGCCGCCGCGGCGACGATGAGACCCCTCGGCAATTTCGGGGGCGTCATTCGGTTCCGGTCTTGTCGGCCCTGTCGCGATGTCCGAGCGGGTCGGCGACGAGCACGCGGCCGGCGAGCGCGCCCAGCCAATCGAGGCCGGCACGCATCCGGACCACTTCGCCGACGACGACGATCGCCGGCGGCTGCAGCCCGCTTGCTTCAAGCTCCGCAGCGGCCTTGCCGAGCGTCGTCTCAAGCACGCGCTGAGCCTCGGTCGTGGCGTCGCAGACGATCGCGACCGGCTCGCTCTCGTGCCTGCCGGCGGCAATCAGCGATGCAGCGATCTGTCCCAAATGCTTCATCGCCATATACATGACGATGACCGGCGCGCCGCGCGCCACGCCCACCCAGTCGATCGAGGACGGCGTCAGCCCGCTCTGGTCGTGGCCGGTCAGGAAGGTGACAGCGTGGTTCACGTCGCGATGCGTGACGGGGATGCCGGCATAGGCGAGCCCGCCGATCCCCGCCGAGATTCCCGGCACGACGCGGAACGGAATGCCGGCTTCGACCAGCGCCAGCGCTTCCTCGCCGCCGCGCCCGAAGACGAAGGGGTCGCCGCCCTTCAAGCGGCAGACGCGTCTTCCCTTTCGCGCGAGCTCCACAAGCCGAAGCGAGATGTCGCGTTGGTTGGGCGACGGCTTGCCGCCGCGCTTCCCCGCATATTCGATCGCCGCGTCCTTCCGTGCATGGTCGAGCACGCGCTTGTCGACGAGCGCGTCGTAGATCACGACATCGGCCTGTCTGAGCGCGTTCAGGGCATGCAGCGTGATCAGCCCAGGATCGCCCGGCCCGGCGCCGACGAGCCACACCCAGCCCGACTCAAAGACCGGCAGGCCATCGAAGATTTGCTCGCGTTCCGTCATGCCGTGCTTCTATCCTCTTGCGCCTGCTGGCGAAAGCGCGGGCTATCCGCTGCAGCTTTGTAGCGAAAGCCGCGGCGGCTATAGGAGCGGCATGTCGGAGGATCAGCCGCGTCGTCCCGAGCGCCCACTACGCCGCGGCTGGACGACGGGCGCCTGCGCGACCGCCGCCGCCAAGGCGGCGTTCCAGGCGCTGCTGAGCGGAGAGTTCCCCGATCCCGTAACGATCCGCCTGCCGCGCGGCGAGACGCCGGCCTTCGCGCTCGCGCGCACCAAGACCGGCGACGGCTTCGCAGAGGCGAGCGTCATCAAGGACGCCGGCGACGACCCCGACGTGACGCATCTGGCCGAGATCGTCGCGACCGTCCGCCGCCTTTCGTCCGGCGCCGGGGTAAAGTTCAAGGCGGGTGCCGGCGTCGGCACTATCACGCGCGCCGGACTGCCGATCCCGCCCGGTGAGCCGGCGATCAACCCGGTGCCGCGCAAAATGATGCAAGAGGCGATCGAAGAGGTGGCGAAGGCGCATGGCGTGTCGCCCGATGCGGAGATCGAGATTTCAATCCCCGGCGGCGAAGCGCTTGCAAAGAAAACCTGGAACCCGCGGCTCGGCATCGTCGGCGGGCTGTCGATCCTCGGCACGACCGGCATCGTCGTGCCGTTCTCCTGCGCCGCGTGGATCCATTCGATTCATCGCGGCATCGACGTCGCGCGCGCCGCGGGGCTGACGCACGTCGCCGGCTCGACCGGCAACACCTCTGAGGAAATCGTGCGGCGGCGCTACGATCTTCCCGACATCGCGCTTCTCGATATGGGCGATTTCGCCGGCGGGCTGCTCAAATATCTGCGCACGCATCCGATCGACAAGCTCACCATCGCCGGCGGCTTCGGCAAGCTCGCGAAGCTCGCGAACGGCGCGCTCGATCTCCATTCCTCGCGCTCCGAGGTCGATCGCGATTTCCTCGCCGACCTCGCCCGAAACGCCGGCGCGAGCGCCCCTGTGAGCGACGCAGTCGCCAGGGCCAACACCGCTGCCGAGGCTTTGATAGTCGCCGAGGAGAACGGCGTGCCGCTCGCTACGCTCGTTGCCGAGAACGCGCAACGCACGGCGAAGCAAACGCTCGGGCCGGCGCCCGTTGCGGTCAACGTCCTCGTCGTCGGTCGCGATGGAAAGATCCTGGCGGAGACCGGCCATGGCTAAGCTCCTGATCCTCGGCGGCACGGCGGAGGCGGCGGAGCTGACGGCGCGGCTTGCCGGCGACGACCGGCTCGAAACCGTCACCTCGCTTGCCGGCCTGACGCGGCTGCCGAATATGGGAAGCGGACATGTCCGCCGCGGCGGCTTCGGCGGCCCGGACGGGCTCGCAGCATTCCTGAAGGACGGCGGCTACGACGCGGTTGTCGACGCAACGCATCCCTTCGCCGCGCAGATCGCCCGTCACGCCGCCGAAGCAGCGGAAATCTCCCACACGCCGCGGGTAAAGCTCGTGCGGCCTGCCTTCGAACGGACAACGGAAGATCGCTTCGTGCCGGTCAGCGACATGGCCGCCGCCGCCGCGGCATTGCCGCAGGGCGCGCGCGTGTTCCTCGCCGCCGGACGGCGCGAGCTCAGACCCTTCGCGCGAACGGCCCGACCTCTGGTGCCTCGTGCGCATGATCGAACCGCCGGCCGCCGGCGACACGCTACCGAAGGGCCAGCTGATCCTCGGCCGCCCGCCGACCGATCCTGAAGCCGAGATCGCGCTCTTCAAGGAGCACGACATCGGATGGATCGTTTCGAAGGATTCGGGCGGCCGCGCCGGCGCGAAGATCGAGGCAGCGCGAAGGCTCAAGCTTCCGGTCGTGCTGGTCGAGCGGCCCGCCCCGCCTCCGGGCGCAACGGTGGAGGATGTGGACGCGGCGTTAGAGTGGATCGAGCAGAACTCTGTTCGGCGTGAAGCGGTGAGCGACTCGACGCCAGTCATCCTCGGACGCGCGAAACGCGCGATCCGAGGACCCAGTGAGCCGACTGTCGCCAAATCCTCGGGGTTCTGGGTTCTCGGGTCTCCGCTTCGCTTCGCCCGAGAATGACTGGAGCTATCGTCGCGATTCTAAGCCGCGCGCTGTTCCTTGAGCCCGCGTTTGTCCTGCGCGAGCCAGGTGTCGAGGAAACGCCACAGCCAGGCGCGGACCGGCGGATCGTAGCGGAACCAGCCGGCCATGTGCTCGGCGCGCGACTGCGCCTTCGGCAGCTCGAAGCGCGCCGCGCCGCTGCACCGTCCAGCGGCATGCCATGGCGTAGGTGAGCTCGCTGTGGAACTGGATACCGAAGGCGGTGTCGTTCACCGCGAAGGCCTGGTTCTCAAAGATGTCGCCGCGGGCAAGCAGCGTTGCGCCGTCCGGCAGGTCGAAGCCCTCGCGGTGCCACTGGTAGACCATCTCCGGCCACTCGCCGAGCTTGCGTCCCGCGTCGGTCGCCTGAAGCGGATAAAAGCCGACCTCGGCACACCCTTCGCAATGGCCGCTGACCGCGCCGCCGAGATGCTTCACCAGCATCTGCGCGCCGAGGCAGACGCCGAGGAACGGCGCGCCTTCCTTCAGCGTGCACGCCGATCCAGTCGATCTCGCGGCGTGACGAAATCGTCCGGGTCGTTGGCGCTCATCGGCCCGCCGAAGATGACGGCGCCAGCATGCTCCTTCATCGTCTCCGGCAACGGATCGCCGAAGCGCGGACGGCGAATATCGAGCGAGAGGCCCTTGGCCTTCAGCATCTGGCCGAGCTTTCCCGGGCTCGAGTGCTCCTGGTGGAGCACGATCAGAATCTTCGCGGGGTCGGAAACGGCAGCCATAGTGACAGAATGACCGGCGGCTTGTTGCGGCGCAACAGACGAATCAACCACCATCTTCATGCTGCGCAGATTTATTTCCCGCAACACGGTTCTTCATGGCAATTCGATCGCGCCGGTTAACGCCGAGGAGCTCGGCCACGCGCCAGATCAGGTTCTCCTCGAACTCGTGGCTCGTGCCGTCCGCATAGGCCATCTCCCAGAGATTCTCCACCACGCGGATGCGCTCGTCCTCGCTCATGCGGTTCTTCAGAACGCTGGTGAAGCGATAGAGGTCGACCGCCTCGGCCTCGGCGGCGGTCGCGTCCTCGATCAAGAGCTCCAGTTCGTCGCTGGAGAGGTCGAACTTCCTGGCCAGGAGATCGCGCAGCTTGGCGCGCTCCTCGTCGCTGGTCACGCCATCGATGGCAATCGCGTGGACGAGCAGCGCGGCGAGCGCTAGTCGCGTGTCGTCGGGGCTGAAATGGCCCGTATCCTCTTCGGCGCCGAGTCGGCGCATGAAGTCGCGCAACGCGCCGAGCATCATGTCCTCCAAGCCTAGAGACATAGGCGAAGACGCCGGAAAATTCACCCCCGGCCTTGTGTCGCGCCCATGGCGGAGACGAACGCCTCCCCTCTAGAAGCGGCGCCATGAGCGATCTCGCCCTGATTGACGCCGCAAGGCAAAGACGGGCGTGGCTGGACGAGGTCCGCGCCACGTTGGCGCTGTCGTGGCCGATCATCGTGACCAATCTCCTGCAGATCGCGCTGACCACGACCGACGTGATCATGATCGGACGGCTTGGACCCGACGCGCTCGCCGCAGGCGTGCTCGGGGTGACGCTGCTTTTCTTCTTCGTCATCTTCGGGATCGGCGTGGTCTCCGCGGTCGCGCCGATGGTGGCGCGCGAGCGCGGCATTCGCAGCTATGCGGTGCGCGAGGTCCGCCGCACCGTTCGCCAGGGTCTCTGGGCGGCGATCGCTATCGCGATTCCCGTCTGGACGATCCTCTGGTTCGCCGAGCCGATCTACCTCCTCCTCGGCCAGAAGCCCGACATCGCCGCGGCGGCCGCGCGCTACTTGTCGACGCTGCAATGGTCCTATCTGCCGTTCATCGCCTATATCGCGATGCGCAATTTCATCGCCGCGGTGGAGCGTCCGCTCTGGGGCCTCTGGTCGGGGCTGATCGGCTTCGCAGCGAATGCGCTCGTCGCCTGGTGCCTGATCTTCGGCGAGCTCGGCTTTCCGCGCCTGGAGCTTCTCGGCGCCGGGATCGCCACCACCATCTCCTCCACCATGATGTTCGGCGTCCTGGCGCTGGTCGCGATGTTCGACCGGAGATTTCGCCGCTACGCCATCTTCGGACGCTTCTGGCGGCCCGACTGGCCGCGCTTCCGCCAGCTCTGGGCGCTCGGGCTGCCGATCGCCGCAACCCTCGTCTTCGAGGTCTCGATCTTCAACGCCGCGGTCATCCTGATGGGGCTGATCAGCAAGACGGCGCTCGCCGCCCATTCGATCGCCATCCAGATCGCCTCGGTCACCTTCATGGTGCCGCTCGGCTTCGGGCAGGCGGTGACCGTGCGCGTCGGGCGCGCCTACGGCGCCGGCGACCGCGCGGCGATCACCCGCGCCGGCTGGACCGCCTTTTCGATGGGTGTCGGCTTCATGGCGCTCACCGCCTGCCTCATGCTCTTCGCTCCACGCCTTCTGATCGGGGTCTTCCTTGACCGCTCGGCGCCGGAAAACCTGGCGGTCGTCGAGCTTGCCGTGACCTTTCTCGCCATCGCGGCGATCTTCCAGATCGTCGACGGCGCGCAGGCGGTCGGCTCGGGGATGCTGCGCGGGCTGCACGACACGCGGGTGCCGATGATTTTTGCCGGCCTCGGCTACTGGGGAATCGGCCTTCCGCTCAGCGCGATCCTCGCCTTTCCGCTGAAGCTCGGCGGCGCGGGCGTATGGATGGGGCTCGCTTGCGGGCCTTGCCGTCGTCGCCGTGCTGATGACGTCGCGCTGGATCATGCGCGAGCGGCTGGAGCTCATCGGCCCGCGGCAAGCCGAAAGCCGGTGACAAGAGCCCGCCACCCGCCACATAATCCGGAAAAAGGGGCATTCAGGGACGCGATGGTCGGGGCGGAGAACTCCCCTGCGGCAAAGCCGGCAGGCGCCGGCACCAACAGGCTTCTTTCCCGGCACGGCGCCAACGCGACGGCCGAGCGCCTGCTCGTCATCGTCGGCGTCGGCGCGGTCCTCATCGGCACGCTCCCCGGGCTCGCGGCCGTCTACGACACGCCGCTGACGATCGTCTGCGTGGTGATCGCGCTGGCTTTTGCGGCGCACTATCTGCTGCGCCTTCGGTCGGCGGAAAATCGTCGGCGCTACGCCCTCTCCGTCACCGCAGCGATCGACCTCCTTGCGGCGGTGCCCGTGCCGTTGGCGCTGATTCTCGGCATGTCGGCGGACAACGCCCGGCTCTTCGGCATCTTGTGGGCGCTGAAGCTGATCCACCTGAACCCGGCCTTCGCGCTGCTCTGGCGGGTGCTGCGCAACGAGCGGCAGCCGCTCCTGAGCGTCACCACCGCGTTTCTCGTGGTGACGCTCTTCGCTTCGACCATCGCCTTCGTCGTCGAGCGCGAGGCGCAGCCGGAGGCGTTCGGCAGCGTGCCGGCGGCGCTCTGGTGGGCGGTGACCACGATCACCACCACCGGCTACGGCGACAAGATCCCGGTCTCCTTCGCCGGGCGCGTGCTCGGCGGCGCGGTGATGGTCGCCGGCATCGGGCTCTTCGCGCTTTGGGCCGGCATTCTGGCGAGCGGCTTTGCCGCGGAGCTCCGACGCCGGGAGTTTCTGGAGAGCTGGGACCTCGTGGTGCGGCTTCCGCTCTTCCGCGATCTCGGGGCGGCCGCGCTTGCCGAGATCGCCCGCCTCCTGAAGGCGCAGAACCACGCCGCGCATTCGGTGATCGTGCGGACAGGACAGCCGGGCGACAGCATGTATTTCATCGCCGAGGGCGAGGTGGAGGTGCACGCCGGCGCGGCGAGGATCCGCCTGAAACCCGGGCAGTTCTTCGGCGAAACCGCGCTCATCACCGGCGAGCCGCGCAACGCCACCGTGGTCGCCGCCGGCCCGGCGCGGCTCTTGCGGCTCGACGTGATCGAGTTTCGCGAGCTCGCCGCGCGCCAGCCCGAGCTTCTCGGCATCATCCAGACCGAAGCGGCGCGGCGGAAGGCCGGCTCCGCCTGAGCCGCCGGCGCACCGCCGCGGCACGCGCCTTGCATCGTGCTTGCAGATCAGGTCGCCGCACCGCGTCGCAGTCGCACCGGAGCCCGTTGTGCTGGCTAAGATTTCGGCATATCGCGCACTGGTTTGTGCACGGTTCATGGATTAGACGGCGCGGCTATGGAGAAGCGCATCAGCAGAGCACAGGGCAAGGCGTCCGACGACCGCCCGCTCACCTCCCGCGCGCAGACCGAAGACGCGGAGATCGCCGCGATCAAGGAGACGATCCTCGCCAAGCTCACGCTTGACGCCGGCAAAAGCCCGACACAGGCGAGCGACCGCGACTGGTTCATCGCCGCCGCCGCTCACCGCGCGCGACCGCATCGTCCACCACTGGGCGGAATCGAAGCACCGCATGCGGGTGGAGAACCGCAAGCGCGTCTACTACCTGTCGCTGGAATTCCTGATCGGACGGCTGCTCGGCGAGGTCCTGAACAATCTGGAGCTGACCGAGCCGTTCAAGGCCGCGCTCGGCGACCTCGGCGTCGACCTCGGGCGACATGTTCTCCGCCGAGCCCGACGCGGCGCTCGGCAACGGCGGCCTCGGCCGCCTCGCCGCCTGCTTCATGGAAAGCATGGCAACGCTCGAGATTCCCGCCGTCGGCTATGGCATCCGCTACGACCACGGCCTCTTCCGCCAGGTCATCAAGGACGGTGTGCAGCAGGAATATCCGGAGAACTGGCTTTCCTTCGGCAACCCCTGGGAGTTCGAGCGTCCCGAGGTCACCTACGACATCGGCTTCGGCGGCTTCGTGGAGATGACCACGCTTTCGGGCGGCGGCGCGCGCACGGTCTGGCATCCCGACGAGACGGTGCAGGCGGTCGCCTACGACACGCCGGTCGTCGGCTGGAAGGGCCGCCACGTCAATCCGCTGCGCCTATGGTCGGCGCGCGCCGTCGATCCGCTCAGGCTCGACGTCTTCAACGCCGGCGACCACGTCGCCGCGCTGACCGAGCAGGCGCGCGCCGAAACGATCTCGAAAATCCTCTATCCGAGCGACGAGACCCCGGCCGGCCAGGAGCTGCGCCTCAGGCAGGAATACTTCTTCGTCTCCGCCTCGCTGCAGGATCTGATCCGCCGTCACCTGCGCATCTACGGCGACATCCGCTCGCTTCCCGACAAAGCGGCGATCCAGCTCAACGACACGCATCCTTCGATCACCGTCGCCGAGCTCATGCGCTTCCTCGTCGACGTGCGCGGCCTGGTCTGGGAGGAGGCGTGGAACATCACCGTGCGCACCCTCTCCTACACCAACCACACGCTGCTTCCCGAGGCGCTCGAGACCTGGTCGGTGCAGCTCTTCGAGCGCATGCTGCCACGCCACATGCAGATCATCTACCAGATCAACGCACATCACCTCGACGACATTCGGCGGCGCGAAATGTCGGAGGAGGAGATGGCGGCGCTCTCGCTGATCGACGAGCACCGCGGCCGCCACGTGCGCATGGGCCATCTCGCCTTCATCGGCTCGCATCGCGTGAACGGCGTCTCGGCGCTGCACACCGAGCTCATGCGCAAGACGGTGTTCAAGGATCTGCACCGCATCTATCCCGACCGCATCGTCAACAAGACCAACGGGATCACGTTCCGCCGCTGGCTGCACCGCGCCAACCCCAGCCTGACCGCACTCCTCGTCGACACCTGCGGCGAGGGCATTTTGAGCGACCCGGAGGGACTCGCGCATTTCGCCACCTATGCGGAAGACAACGGCGTGCAGGACGAGGTCGCTGCGATCCGCCATGCCAACAAGGTGGCGCTCGCGCGGGTGATCGGTGTGACCAACGACATCCGCGTCAACCCGCGCGCGCTCTTCGACGTGCAGATCAAGCGCATCCACGAATACAAGCGCCAGCTTCTGAACCTGCTCGAGACGATGGCGCTCTACGACGCGATCCGCGCCGATCCCGATGCGGAGTGGACGCCGCGCGTGAAAATCTTCGGCGGCAAGGCGGCTGCCACCTACAGGCAGGCGAAGCTCATCATCAGGCTCGCCAACGACATCGCCAACGTCGTCAACAACGATCCCGCCATCCGCGACCTTCTGAAGGTCGTCTTCATGCCGAACTACAACGTGAGCCTCGCCGAGATCATCATTCCGGCCGCCGATCTGTCGGAGCAGATCTCGACCGCCGGCATGGAGGCCTCGGGCACCGGCAACATGAAGCTCGCGCTGAACGGCGCGCTCACCATCGGCACGCTCGACGGCGCCAATGTCGAGATTCGCGAGCGGGTTGGGCCGGACGACATCTTTATCTTCGGGTTGCAGGCCGAGGAGGTGCGCGACCGCATCCGCCGCGGCTACGATGCGGCCGGCGTGATCAGCGCCTCGCCTGCCCTGAAATGGGTCATGGAAGCGCTTGCCGACGGCACGTTCTCCCCCGAAGAGCGCGGCCGCTACGCGCCGATCGTCGACGCGCTCTATCACCACGACCGCTTCATGGTGACAGCCGATTTCGACGCCTATTACGACGCGCAGCGCCGCGTCGACGCGCTCTGGCGCGATCCGGCCGCCTGGTGGGGGGCGAGCATCCGCAACACCGCCCACATGGCCTGGTTCTCCTCCGACCGGGCCATTCGCGAATACGCGGCGGAGATCTGGAACACGCCGGTGGCGCCGCTTTCGAGGGCGAAATAGCCGCCCTGGCGCGGGAGCAAGCGAAGCCGCCCAGGCAGAAAAAGGCGGCCTCCGGCGCGGTTTTCGGCCCCCCGGCCCGCGTCCGGGCCGCCTGCCTGACCGTTTCAAGGTGGTGAAAGACCGCAAAGTGTGCCCATTAGTGCCGTAAACACCGACGTTTACGGTGTGGCGTTCGCGCACTTCCCAACCCTCCCGATTGGCGCCATGGTTACCGGGCGGCGGGAGCATTGACGGCCTTCAGGCTGAGGGGAACGGCTTGGTGTTTGCTTTTGTTGTCTAATCCCCGACCCTATTTCGTGAGCTGAGGAATGCCTGTTTCGACCCCGCTACTCGATACCATCTGCACGCCTGAAGACCTGCGTCGGCTTCCGGAAAGCGCCTTGGCGCAGGTCGCCGACGAATTGCGCGCCGAGACGATCGACGCAGTCTCCGTCACCGGAGGCCACCTCGGCGCCGGGCTCGGCGTGATCGAGCTCACGGTTGCGCTCCACTACGTGTTCGACACGCCGCGCGACCGGGTGATCTGGGACGTCGGGCATCAGGCCTATCCGCACAAGATCCTGACCGGCCGGCGCGACCGCATCCGCACGCTGCGTCAGGGGAACGGCCTCTCCGGCTTCACCAAGCGGGCGGAGAGCGGGTACGACCCGTTCGGCGCGGCGCACTCCTCGACGTCGATCTCGGCCGGGCTCGGCATGGCGACCGCGCGCGACCTTTCCGGCGGCGAGAACAACGTCGTCGCCGTGATCGGTGACGGCGCGATGTCCGCCGGCATGGCCTACGAGGCGCTGAACAATGCCGGCGCCATGCAGTCGCGGCTGATCGTAATCCTGAACGACAACAACATGTCGATCGCCCCGCCGGTCGGAGCGATGGCGGCGTATCTGGCGCGGCTTTTTTCCGGGCGCACCTACCGCTCGCTCCGCGAGATCGGCAGGCAGCTCGCCAAGCGGCTGCCGAAGGCGCTTGAGATCGGCGCCGTGCGCGCCGAGGAATTCGCCCGCGGCATGGTCACCGGCGGCACGCTCTTCGAGGAGCTCGGCTTCTACTATATCGGCCCGATCGACGGTCACCGCATCGAGCACCTCCTGCCCGTGCTGCAGAACGTGCGCGATGCCAAGACCGGCCCGATCATCGTTCACGTCAGGACGCAGAAGGGAAAGGGCTACGCCCCGGCCGAGAACTCCGCCGACAAGTATCACGGCGTCGTCGCTTTCGACGTGATCACCGGCGCGCAAACGAAGCCGAAGGCGAACGCACCGGCCTACACCAAGGTGTTCGGTGAGAGCCTGGTCAAGGAGGCGGAAAAGGACGAGCGCATCGTCGCCATCACCGCGGCGATGCCGTCGGGCACGGGCGTCGATCTCTTCGCCAAGAGCTTCCCGGCGCGCGCCTTCGATGTCGGCATCGCCGAGCAGCACGCCGTCACCTTCGCCGCCGGCCTGGCGACGGAAGGTTACAAGCCGTTCTGCGCCATCTATTCGACCTTCCTGCAGCGCGCTTACGACCAGGTTGTCCACGACGTCGCCATCCAGAATCTGCCGGTGCGCTTCGCGCTCGATCGCGCCGGTCTGGTCGGCGCCGACGGCCCGACGCACGCCGGAAGCTTTGACCTCGCCTATCTCGGCTGCCTGCCGAACTTCGTGATCATGGCAGCGGGAGACGAGGCCGATCTCGTGCACATGGTAGCGACGGCAGCGGCGCACGATTCCGGGCCGATCGCACTGCGCTATCCGCGCGGCGAGGGTGTCGGGGTGGACATGCCGGAAGCCGGCGTGCCGCTCGCGATCGGGCGCGGGCGCATTGTCCGCGAAGGCACGCACGTCGCGCTCCTGTCGCTCGGCACCCGCCTGACGGAAGCGTTCAAGGCCGCCGAGGAACTGGATGCGCGCGGCCTTTCCGCGACCGTCGCCGACGCCCGCTTCATGAAGCCGCTCGACGAAGAGCTGGTGCTGCGGCTCGCGCGCGAGCACGAGCTTCTAATCACGGTCGAGGAGGGCACGGTCGGCGGCTTCGGCAGCCGCGTGATGCAGCTGCTCGCCGAGCGCGGCGCGCTCGACCGGGGCCTGAAATTCCGTGCCATGGTGCTGCCCGACGTCTTCATCGACCAGGACAAGCCGGACCTCATGTATGCCCGGGCCGGCCTCGATTCTACGGCGATCGTCGCCAAAGTCTTCGAGGTTCTGCAGCAGGACGCCGGCGCGCGGAGAACGCGCCGCGCTTGAACGCGGCCCCGCGACGTGTTTGGAAGCTCCGGCGGCTTCCGACGCTTTTTGACCTGCGAGCGATGACAACGGGTTATCTCCTGTGAGCGCCGAGTTTCTGGCCGTCGTCGCATTGGCGATCTGGGCCTATCTTCTGGTCGGGCGCGGCTTTTTCTGGCGCGCCGGAGAGCGTGACGACACCCTCGCGCGCGCCGCGGATTTGCGCCCCGCAGCGGGCGCCTGGCCGGCGGTGACCGCGATCGTGCCGGCCCGCGACGAGGCCGACGTCATTTCACAAAGCATCGGTTCCCTGCTGAAGCAGGATTATCCGGGGCGTTTCCAAATCGTGCTCGTCGACGATGAAAGCACCGACGGGACGGCGGACGCAGCGCGCCGAGCCGCGCGGGCCGCTTCGCCGGACGACCGCTTGACCGTGCTCGCCGGTTCGGCGCCTCCGGCCGGCTGGACCGGAAAGCTCTGGGCGCTCGACCGCGGCTTTCGCTATGTCACGCAGGCGGCGGAGCCGCCGGACTACGTGCTCTTCACCGATGCCGACATTGCCTATCAGGCGCGCGACGCCCTGCGTCGGCTGGTCGAGGGCGCCGTTGCGAGAGGTACCGGTGCTGACCTCGCTGATGGTGAAGCTCCGCTGCGAAAGCTTCGCCGAACGGCTCTTGGTGCCGGCCTTCGTCTTCTTCTTCGCGATGCTCTACCCCTTCGCCTTCGTGAACGATCCCAAGCGCAAGCTCGCCGCGGCTGCCGGCGGCTGCATGCTCGTCCGCCGCCAGGCGCTCACCGACGCCGGCGGCCTCAAGGAGATCAGAGGCGCGCTCATCGACGATTGCGCGCTCGCCGCGCTCTTGAAGCAAGAAGGGCCGATCTGGCTCGGCCTGACCAGGCGCGTCGCAAGCCTCAGGCCCTATCCGAAGATCGCCGACATCCGCCGCATGGTGGCGCGCTCCGCTTATGCCGAGCTTCGCTACTCGCCGCTGCGTCTCGCCGGCGCGCTCGTCGGAATGGTGCTCACCTATCTCGTGCCGCCGCTTCTCACGCTCTTCGCCGATGGCGCGCCGCGCGTCCTCGGCCTCGTCGTGTGGCTGGCGATGGCGCTCGCCTTCGTGCCGACGCTCCGGCTCTACGGACGCTCGCCGCTTTGGGGACTCGCACTTCCTGCAATCGCGGCGTTCTACACCGCCTTCACGCTCGATTCCGCCATTCAGCATTGGCGCGGGCGCGGCGGCGCGTGGAAGGGAAGGTTCCAGGCGCCGGCGGCCGCCGCCGAGCGACCGATATCCGCGGGAAGGACGGCCGGCGGATGATCACGGCGACCGAGGCCCGTTCGGGCAAGACGCACCGCGACGAGAACTTTCCCGTCGCCTCGCATTTCATTGCCGCGCGGCATCGCGGGCCGATCCTCGCCTTCTACCGCTTCGTGCGGGCAGCCGACGACATCGCCGACCACCCGCGCCTGAGGCCGGAGCAGAAGCTTGCGATGCTCGACCAACTCGACGACGCGTTGACCGGGCGCGGGCCCTCCGATCCCGAGGCCGAGCCGCTCAAGCAAACGCTCGCCGAGCGCGGCCTCTCGCCGCGCCATGCGCTCGATCTTCTCGACGCGTTCCGCATGGACGCGAAGAAGCTCCGCTACGCCGACTGGCGAGAGCTCATGCACTATTGCAGCCTCTCGGCGATGCCGGTCGGGCGCTACGTGCTCGACGTGCACGGCGAGAAGCCGCAGACCACCTGGCCCGCTTCCGACGCGATCTGCGCCGCGCTCCAGGTCATCAACCATCTGCAGGACTGCGCCGACGACTATCGCAATCTCGACCGCGTTTATCTGCCGCTCGACGTGCTCGCAGAGAACGGCGCACGCGTCGAGGAGCTGAGCGCATCCGAAGCAAGTCCGGGCCTGAAGGCCGCCATCGCCGCGCTCGCCGAGCGCTCGCTCGGCCTTCTCAACGACGGCGCCGCGCTTGCCGATCTTGTCGCCGACACACGCCTTTCCTGCGAGATCGCGGCCATCCGCCGGCTGGCGCTTGCGCTCGCCAAGGGGCTCAGACACCGCGACCCGCTCTCAGAGAAGGTGCATCACGGCAAGGCGAGCTTCGCCTTCATCGCGCTTCTCGCCGCCGGCGGCGCGCTTGCGAGGCGGCCGTTCGCGCGGCTGCGCGCCGCGCCGCTTGCCGCCGGGACGCGAGGGCGCTGATGAACGTCGCGGCTCACGAGCCGAGTCAGCGCCGGCGCTTCCGCGCCTCCGGCAGCTCGTTCTATCTCGCCATGCGCATCCTGCCGCGCGCCGAGCGCGAGGGCATGTATGCGATCTATGCGCTTCTGCCGCGCGGTCGACGACATCGCCGACGACGGCGGGCCGCGCGAGCCCCGTCGCGCCGCGCTCGACCGCTGGCGCACCGACATCGACGCGCTCTTCGAAGGACGGATAACCGAGCTGACGCGCGACCTCGACGCGCCGACCAAGCGCTTCGCCCTGAGGCGCGAGGATTTTCATGCCGTGATCGACGGCATGCAGATGGACCTTGAAGCCGACCTCTGCAAGCGCCGGACTGGGCGACGCTCGATCTTTATTGCGACCGCGTGGCGAGCGCTGTCGGCCGCCTTTCGGTGCGCATCTTCGGCATCGAGCCGCGAAGCCGGCGACGCGCTCGCCCACCATCTCGGCCGCGCGCTGCAATTGACCAACATCCTGCGCGACATCGACGAGGACGCGGAGATCGGGCCGGCTCTATCTGCCGCGCGAGGCGCTGACCGACGCCGGCATCGCGATCGACGGCCGCGCGCCGGCGGAGATCCTTTCCGAGCCCGATCTCGAAGAGGCCTGCCGCGACGTCGCCGCGCGCGCCGCGGAGCATTTCGCCGAAGCCGACAGGATCATGAGCGCGCTGTCCGCGCCGGGCGGTGCGCGCGCCGCGCCTCATGGAGGCCGCCTACCGGCAGATCCTGACCGATCTTCTGGCGCGCGGCTTCGCGCCGCCCGCGCCCGCGCGTCAAGACGAACAAGCTCCGTGTGCTCGGCGCGGTGCTGCGACACGGGATCGCCTGATGGCCGGAATCGTGCATGTCGATCGGCGCCGGCCTCTCCGGGCTCTCCGCCGCAGTCGAGCTCGCGGCTGCCGGCCGCAGCGTCGCCGTCTACGAGGCGGCGAAATTCGCCGGCGGGCGCTGCCGCACCTACTACGATTCCGTCATCGACTTGGAGATCGACAACGGCAACCATCTGCTCCTCTCGGGCAACTGGGCGGCGCTCGCCTATCTCCGCAAGATCGGCGGGCTCGCCGCCATGACCGAAGCGGCGGAGGCGGCCTTTCCCTTCGTCGACCTGAAGACCGGCGAGCGCTGGACGCTCAGGCCGAACGAAGGCCGCCTGCCCTGGTGGATTCTCGATTCGCGCCGCCGCGTGCCCGGCACGCGCGTGCCCGATTATCTCGCGCCGATCGGCGTGCTCCGCGCGCGCCGCGACGCGACGGTCGGCAACGCCATGGCCTGCCGTGGGCCGCTCTACGAGCGCCTGTGGCGGCCGGTGCTGCTCGCTGCGCTTGAACACCGAGCCGGCCGAGGCCGATGCGCGGCTCGCCGCGCAGATCCTGCGCGAGACGCTCGCCGCGGGCGGCCAGGCCTGCCGCCCGATGGTCGCGACCGGCGGGCTCTCCGCCGCCTTCATCGACCCGGCGCTCGCTTACCTTCGCGCCCGCGGCAGCAACGGTAAGCTTCAGCCGCGTCGCTGCGCGAGATCGCCTTCGAAGGCGAGCGCGCGACGGCCTTCGTCTTCGGCGAGGACCGCGTCGCGATCGGCGCCGGACGATCAGATCGTGCTCGCCGTGCCGCCGGTCGCGGCGCGCGCGCTTCGTCCCGGGCCTCGTCGTCCCGGAGACCTTCCACGCCATCGTCAACGCACATTTCCGCGTCGCGCCGCCGCCCGGCCAGCCGCTCGATCCTCGGCATCGTCAACGGCCTGACCGAATGGCTTTTCGCCTATCCCGACCGGCTTTCGACGACGATCAGCTGCGCCGACCGGCTGATGGAGACGCCGCGCCAGGAGCTTGCCGAGGCGATCTGGCGCGAGGTGGCGGAGCTGACCGGGCTTGCGCCGGAACTGCCGCGCTGGCAGATCGTGCGCGAGCGCCGGGCGACCTTCGCGGCGACCCCCGCGGAGGCGGCACGGCGCCCCGAGGCGCGCACGCGCTTCTCAAATCTGGTGCTTGCCGGCGATTGGACGGACACACGTCTTCCGGCCACAATCGAAGGCTCGATTCGCTCCGGCAGAACGGCCGCCGCACGCGTGTCGCGCATGGCCGGCGCGGGCGCCCGCGGAGGGCCGCATGAAGAGGCAATGATGTTGGCGTTTGGGAGACGATCTGCCGCCGCCCGGCTCCGCGGCGGGCGGACTGGCGCTCGACGAGCTCGACCGCCGCATCGCCTCTGCCACCGACGCGCTGCTCGACCTCAGGCAGAGCGACGGGCATTGGTGCTTCGAGCTCGAAGCCGATGCGACGATCCCCTCCGAATACGTGCTCTTCCGGCATTTCCGCGGCGAGCCGGAGGATCGCGCGCTCGAAGCCAAGATCGCCAACTATCTGCGCCGCATCCAGGGCGAGCCACGGCGGCTGGCCGCTCTTCCACGACGGCGACCTCGACATGAGCGCCAGCGTGAAGGCCTATTTCGCGCTGAAGATGATCGGCGACCTGCCCGACGCGCCGCACATGCGCCGCGCGCGCGAGGCAATTCTTCAGCGCGGCGGCGCGGCGCGCGCCAACGTCTTCACCCGCGCGCTGCTGGCGCTCTACGGCGAGGTGCCGTGGCGCGCGGTCCCGACCATGCCGGTCGAGATCATGCTCCTTCCGTCATGGTTCCCGTTCCATCTCGACAAGGTGTCCTATTGGGCGCGCACCGTGATGGTGCCGCTCTTCGTGCTGCAGGCGCTGAAGCCGAAGGCGGTGAACGCGCGCGGCGTCCACATCCCCGAGCTTTTCGTCACGCCGCCGGAGAAGGTCAGGCGCTGGCCGAAGGGCGCCGCATCAGAAAGCGCCGTGGTCGCAGATCTTCGGCGCGATCGACGTTGTGCTGAAGCGCGTCGAGCCGTTCTTCCCGCGCTTCACCCGCAAGCGCGCCATCGACAAGGCGCGCGCTTTCGTCGACGAGCGGCTGAACGGCAAGGACGGGCTCGGCGCGATCTTCCCGGCGATGGTCAACTCCGTGCTGATGTACGACGTGCTCGGCGTCGCCCGCCGACGATCCGCGCAAGAAGATCGCGCGCGAGTCGATCGAGGGCCTGCTCGTGGTGAAGGAGGACGAGGCCTATTGCCAGCCCTGCCTGTCGCCGATCTGGGACACGGCGCTCGACTTGCCATGCGCTGCTCGAGGCCGGCTCGGAAGCGGCGGAGGCAGCGGCGGAGAAGGCGCTCGCCTGGCTGAAGCCGAAGCAGATCCTCGACGTCGCCGGCGACTGGGCGGCGACGCGGCCCGACGTCAGGCCCGGCGGCTGGGCGTTCCAATACGCCAACCCGCACTACCCCGATCTCGACGACACCGCCGTTGTCGTCATGGCCATGGACCGCGCCGCGCGCCGCGCCGACGCCAAGGAGCGCCCGGACTTCGACAACGCGATCGCGCGCGGCCGCGAATGGGTGGTCGGCCTGCAGAGCAAGGACGGCGGCTGGGCCGCCTTCGACGCCGACAACACCTACCACTACCTGAACAACATCCCGTTCGCCGACCACGGCGCGCTGCTCGACCCGCCGACCGCCGATCTGACCGCGCGCTGCGTCTCCATGCTCGCCCAGCTCGACGAGGAAATGCCGACCAGCCCCGCGCTTTCGCGCGGAGTGGCATGGCTTGTGCATGACCAGCGGGAGGACGGAAGCTGGTTCGGCCGATGGGGAATGAACTACATCTACGGCACCTGGTCGGCGCTGTCGGCGCTGAATGCCGCGGGCGTCGACCCCGATTCGCCGACGGTGAAGAAGGCCGTCGACTGGCTGCTCCGCATCCAGAATGCGGACGGCGGCTGGGGCGAGGACGGATCGAGCTACAAGCTCGACTACCAGGGCTACGAGCCCGCGCCCTCGACGCCGTCGCAGACCGCCTGGGCGCTGCTCGGCCTGATGGCGGCGGGCGAGGTCGAGCATCCGGCGGTGGAGCGCGGGATCGCCTACCTTGCGAAGACGCAGAGCGGGGACGGACTCTGGCCGGAGGAGCGCTTCACGGCGGTCGGCTTCCCGCGCGTCTTCTATCTTCGCTACCACGGCTATGCGAAGTTCTTCCCGCTTTGGGCGCTGTCGCGCTATCGGCGCCTGAGGCGCGGCAACAGCCGCACCGTCGCCTTCGGAATGTAGTCACGCCATGACGCTTCACGTTCCCGCGGCCGAGTTTCCGATCCTGATGGTGACGGGATTGGCGAAGGAGATGCGGCTCGCCGAGGGCCCGGGGCTCGTCGCAGTCGCCTCCGGCGGAGACACGCAAAGGCTGCGGACGCTGCTCGCCGCCCGCCCGGTGCCGGGCTGCCGCGCCGTGCTTTCCTTCGGGATCGCCGGCGGGCTCGATCCGAGCCTTGCGCCGGCGACGTCATCGTCGCCACCGGCGTCATCGCGGCAGGAAAGCGCTGGCCGACGCATCCGGCGCTCGCCGATTCGCTCGCCGGCTCGCTCACGGACGGCGGCGATCAACGTCAGGCGCGCCGATATCGCCGGCGTCGACGCGCCGCTCCTCGACGCAGACGCCAAGGCCGCCGCGCTGGCATCGAGACCGGCGCGGCCGCCGTCGACATGGAATCGCATGTGGCCTCGGCCTTCGCCGCGCGGCATGGCCTGATGTTCGCCGCGCTCAGGATCGTCTGCGACCCGGCGACGCGCACGATGCCGCCCGTGGTCGCCAACGCTCTCCGCCCCGATGGCGGGATCGATCATTTCGCGATATTCGCCGATCTTCGTGCGCCAGCCCACGCAGCTCGCGAACCTGTCGCGCCTCGCCGGCGAGGCGCGCGCGAGCTTCCGCGCCCTAAGCCGCTGTCGAGACCTTCTTGGGATTGGGCGTGGTCTTCCGAATCTCCTCGAGCTTCTCGGCGACGTTGCGTGAGAAGACGTATTCGGCCGGCCGCTGGTCGATCGAGCGAGATCTCCGGCGCCATCTGACCTTCGGTCCTGACACCCCGAAGCGCCACCCAGCGCCGCCTTCCACGGGCGCTTGACCGTATCGGTGACGGCGCTCGCCTCGTAGCCGCAATGCACCATGCAGTCGGCGCACTTCTCGTAATTGCCGGTGCCGTATTTCTCCCACTCGGTCTCTTCCATCAGCTCCTTGAAGGTCTTCGTATAGCCTTCGCCGAGCAGGTAGCAGGGCCGCTGCCAGCCGAAGACGGTGCGGGTCGGATTGCCCCACGGCGTGCAGTGATATTCCTGGTTGCCGGCGAGGAAGTCGATGAAGAGGCCCGACTGGTTGATCGGCCACGCCTTGCCGCCGCGGCCGCGCCGGAACACGCCGCGGAACAGCTCCTTCGTCGCGCGGCGGTTGAGGAAATGCTTCTGGTCGGGGGCGCGCTCATAGGCGTAGCCCGGCGACACCGTGATGCCGTCGACGCCCATCGCGGTCACCGTGTCGAAGAAGTCGGCGACGCGCTCGGCTTCGGCGTTGTTGAAGATCGTGCAGTTGATGGTGACGCGGAAGCCCTTCTCCTTGGCGAGCTTCAGCGCCGCGACCGCCTTGTCGTAGATGCCTGTCCGGCAGACCGAGCGGTCGTGCATCTCCTTGTCGCCGTCGAGATGGATCGACCAGGTGAAATACGGGTTCGGCTTGTATTCGTGAATCTTCTTCTCGAGCAGGATGCGCGTTGGTGCAGACGATGACGAAGCGCTTCTGCGCGATGAGCCCTTCGACGATCTTCGGGAGCTCCTTGTGGATGAGCGGTTCGCCGCCGGCGATCGAGACGACCGGCGCGCCGCATTCCTCGGCGGCGTAGAGCGCGTCCTTGACCGAGATGCGTTTGTTCAGGATCTCTTCCGGATAGTCGATCTTGCCGCAGCCGGCGCATTCAAGATTGCAGCGAAACAGCGGCTCCAGCATCAGCACCAGCGGATAGCGCTTGCGGCCGGCGAGATGCTGGCGGACGATGTAGCTGCCGATCTTTGCGACTTGCCTTATGGGAATGCCCACTATCGACCTCTTGCTGCACGATTGGCGCGCGCCGTCACGTTCTCTTCCAGCTCGAGCGGCAGGCGGAACCGCACGTTTTCCTCGATTCCGTCGAGCGTGGAAACCTCCACCGGAGCGATCCGACGCAGCGCGTTGATAACGTCTTCGACCAGAACTTCGGGGGCGGAGGCGCCCGCCGTAAGCCCTACAATATTAACACCATCGAGCCACGCCGGCGTCCACCTGGGAGCCGTCTGCGACAAGATATCCCGGCACCCCCGATTCCTCGGCGATCTCGCGCAACCGGTTGGAATTCGAGCTGTTGCGGGCGCCGACCACGAGGATCAGGTCGGCCACGCGCGCGAGATCGCGCACCGCGCTCTGGCGGTTCTGCGTGGCATAGCAGATGTCACGCGTCTCCGGGCCGACCACGTCGGTGAACCGCCGCTTCAGCGCATCGATCAGGGCGCTGGTGTCGTCGACGCTGAGCGTCGTCTGGGTGACGTAGGCGATCGGCGTGTCCGGCTTCAGCGGCAGCGCCTCGATCTCAGCCTCGTTCTGCACCAGGTAGGTCGGGCCGTCGATCTGGCCGAGCGTGCCTTCGACCTCCGGATGGCCGGCATGGCCGATCAGGATCAGCGTGCGCCCCCGCGCCACGTAATGGCGGCCCTGGTTGTGCACCTTGGAGACCAGCGGACAGGTCGCGTCGAGCGTCGGCAGGCCGCGGTCGCGCGCCTCGTCGATGACGACGCGCGGCACGCCGTGCGCGCTGAAAATGGTGATGGCGCCGTCCGGCACCTCGCTCAGCTCCTCGACGAAATGCGCGCCCTTGGCGATCAGGTTCTCCACGACGTGGCGGTTGTGCACGATCTCGTGGCGCACGTAGATCGGCGGGCCGTATTTCTGCAGCGCCAGCTCGACGATGTCGATCGCGCGCACGACGCCGGCGCAGAAGCCGCGCGGCTGGGCCAGGATTACTCGCAAGCGGTTTTTCGCCGTGTTCTGCAACACAGTCGCCCCTACCCGTTACCAGCCTCCTCGAGCCGCGCACCTATGGCATGAGGCGGACGCCAAGGTCGAGTTCGCGGAAGTAGCCTGATCGATAAGAAGTTTCAGAGGGTTGCCGGAATATTACACCCGGCCGGGACGGTATTTCCGGGGGCAGTCCCGACGGCCTCCCGGCCGTGCAAGCTTTTTGAAAAGCCGCGCTTTTTTTGCGGCAGGCAAATCAGCCGCCAAGGCGCCTCAAGCGGATGATGACCGCAGTTCTGGCCGGCGCCGATATGGAGCGCCGCGTCGGCGAAGGTCGGAACCAGCATATCCGCCGGCCCTGCTGCTCAGGGCGTAGGGCTCGCGCGGCATCCCGAAGAGCTTGTCGAACTGGTTGTTGTTGTTGACGTCGTGGTAGCCGACGACCGCATAGGTCCCGGGCGGGATGTCGTCGAACTCCGTCTCCACGAAGCCCTTGGCGGCCGGTATCGCGTGGGAATAGGGGCATCCCTCGCGGCTCAGCCCCTTGTCGCACACCGCGACCTTCACGGTGCCGCTGTCGGATTCGACGTTCTCCACGATGACCGTGACCGTTCCCGTGGTCGGGGCGGCGCGGGAGGCTCGGCGCAGCCGGCGCGGCCTCGGCCGGCGGCTGCTCGGCGCTCGCCGTTTCGGCCGCCGCCCCTGGAGCGGCCGGCGCGGGCGCCGTTTCCTCAGGCGTAGTCCGCGCGACTGCGGCCGGAGCGCGGTCCGGGCTCCGGCACGACCTCCGCGCCGGCGGTCGGCGTCGGCCCGGCGAAGCGGCTTCAGCATCGAGCCAGCGAGCGGCGACGGCGCGAAGAGATAGGCCGGCGGATTTTCCGGGAACGGGCAGGAACTCGCATGCCCGGCGCGACCTGCGCCGCGCAGGCGTCGCGAAAGCCAATCCCGCAATGAGAAGCGCCGCGATCTTCATTGCGTCTCTGCCTGGCCCTGACCTGCCGATAATCCGGCAATTCGACCACGGTATTTTGTCAAAACGCAGACGATCCCTGGCCTTAGCGCGCCCCCAGCCGACCTTCCGCTTGAACGCCTCGACGACTTCCGTCAAGGCCTGATCGATCGGGCGCGGCTCGTAGCCGAGCTCGCGGCCGCGCCTTCGTGCTGTCGAAAGGCGCCGAGCGAAGCGCGATCCGCACGGCTTCGCTGCGTCGCGATCGGCGGCGTGCGGGTGACCTTGTCGGCAACGAATCCGGCGACGAAGCCGGTCGCTAAGCGCCAGCGGCCGCGGGGACGGAGCGGCGCGGCATGCGGCGTCCCGATTTGCTGCTCCAGCTCAGGCAGCAGGTCCCGCATTGCGCAGTTCTCGCCGCCGAGGATGTAACGCTCGCCGGCGCGGCCCCGCTCCCCCGCCTTCACGATCCCGTCGGCGATGTCGCGGACATCGGCGAGGTTGAGGACGCAGTCCAGGAAGAACGGCGAGCCGCCGGAGAGGAAGAGCGCGATCATCGCCGTCGGCGGCGTCATGTTCGAGATCGCCGTCGCCGACCGGGAACGGTGGGATTGACGACGACGACGTCCATTCCGCGCCGCGCCGACTCAAGCGCCGCCTGCTCGCCGAGATGCTTGGAGCGCGTGTAGGGTCCGGGCATCTCGTCAAGCGTCGGCGGTGCGGATTCGTCGACCGCCGCGCCGTTGCGTCGTTTCGGAAGCAGGATCGATTCCGTCGAGCAATGCACGACGCGCGGCGTCCGTCTCGCGGCCGCGGCCTGAAGCACGACCTCCGTTCCGCGCTCGGTTGACGCGATCGAAGTCGTCTTTGTCACGCTGCCAGAGATGCGCGATCCCGGCGAGATGGTAGAGGCAGTCGACGCCATCGAGCGCCGCTTCGACCGCTGGCGCGATGGTCGACCGAGCCGCGGACGTATTCGACCCCCGGAACCTGACCCTCGGCAAGTCGAGCACGCGCACGGTGTCGCCGCGCTTCGTCAACGCCTCGACGAGATGCCGGCCGATGAAGCCGCAGCCGCCGGTGACGAGGACGCTCGCCATTCAGCCGGCCTTTCGCGCGCCGGGCCGAGCGCCAATCCCGATCGCGATCATGAAGGAAGGCAGCACGATCAGCGAGACGATCAGCACGAAGAAGATCGCGAGGCCGAGCAGGACGCCCATGCTGAAGAGGCCCTCGTGCTTGGCGAGCGAAAGCGTGGCGAAGGCGGCGACGGTGTTGAGCTGCGTTATCAGAACGGCGACCGGCGTTGAGGTGTCGAGGACCTCGCCTTCGCCGTCCTTGCCGAGCGTCTCATGCTCGACCTCGCGGGCACGGCTCACCATGTGGATGCTGCTCGCCACGCCAAGTCCGATCAGCAGCGGGATGACGATGACGTTGGCGAAATTGAACGGGAGGTTGAGCACCGCCGAGCCGGCGACGACCCACAACGACGCCACAGCGAGCGGCAAGAGCACGAGAAGGACATCGGAAAACCGCCGCCTGATCAGAGCGACGACGACGACGATGGCGATCACCGTATAGGCGATCGCTTCGGCGAAGGAGAGAAGGATCGCCTGCCCGGCGCCGGCGATGCTGGCGGGCGCACCCGACGCCGCCGGCGCCACGCTTTCCACCTCTTCGGAGAACCGCTTCATCTCCGCCGCCGCGGAGAGCTCTTGCCTTCGGCAGGACGCGCAGCCGGAACTGTCCGTCCGCCGAGACCCAGTCCCCGCGAAGGTCGGCGGGGATGTCGTCGATGGTGACCGGCTTGGCGACGGAGAGCTTCTCTCTGAGATCGGCGAAGATCGGCGGCATCTCGCGCGTCAGCGCGTCGCCGAGCTCCTCAAGCGCGCTCGCGCCGGTGCCGCGCGCTGCGGCGAAACTCGAGAGCGCATCGGCGAGCTCGCGCCCGGCCGGCGGAATCGACGGATCGATGGGATTATCCGGTGACGTTTCCGCGATCTGGTCGGCGCTTGCCTTCGTCTTCGCGAAGGCCTCCTGCAGCTCCGCGTCCGTCGGCGCCAGCTTGGGCTCGCGCGGCGCGAAGAAACTCTCGCCCAGCCGCTCGCGCACGGCGGCGAGCGCCGCGAGCTTGGCCTCCTGATCGCTCGGCACGAAGTTGCCGATCCAGCGCACGCCGGCGACGTCCGGCAGATCCGAAAGCCGCTTGGCAAGGTCGCCGGCGGCCTTCGTGTCAGGTGCGAGCACGTTCAGCGCATAGGGCGACGTCTCCGGGTCCGTCGCGAGGTCGCGGTAGGTCTGCACGGCTTCGGTGTTCTGGTTCTGCAGGTTCAGCGGATTGGTATCGATCCTCGCGCGCGGCGCGATCACCGCCGCGGCAACCGTAGCGATCCCGGCGATGACGAGGATGAGGCGATAGTGTCGGTTGACCAGCCAAGTGATGCCGATGCGCTGCACGGCGCGCGCCGACGGCTGCGCCCGCATCACCGAGAGAAGCGCCGGCAGAACGGTGAAGGTGATGACGAAGGCGACGAGCATGCCGAACGCGGAAATGATGCCGAACTCGGCAAGCCCGACATAACTCGTCGGCACGAAGGAGAGAAAGGCGAGCGCCGCGCAGAGCGCGCTGAGCCTGATGCTCAACCCCTCCCCCTTCACGGCTGTCCTAAGTGCCAACTTCGAACGAGGCGCCGCTTCGCGCCGCTTCGAGATAGCGCAAGCTGAGATGCGTGCCGAAATCGATGCCGAGGCCGAAGAACAGCACCATGAACGCGACCGAGATCAAGTTCAGGCGGCCGACGGAGACGGCGGCAAGTCCCGTCGTCCACATCGCGCCCATGAGAAGCGCGATCAGGAGCGCGGCGATCGTGCGCCCAGAGCGGATGCCGATGGTGAGGATCGCGGAGACGAGAATGAGCGACAGGCCGCTCGCATAAAGCGCGCTGGAGAAGGCGTCGTTCAGCTCCTGCTGTCGGAGCACCGGCTCGCCGGTGAGCCGGAAGCGCGCATCGGGATGCGCGGCGCGCGTCTCGCGCGATCGCCGTGTGCGATGGCATCGATCGCCGGACCGGCGCGGTTGATGGAGCTGTCGTTCAGGACCGGCTTCAGCTGGACGATCTGACGCGTCCCGCCAAGATCGGCGCCGACGCGAAAGAGCTCGCTCCACTGCATCTCCGCCGGCTTGCCCGCAGCGGCATCGCGCACCGTCGCCGCGAGCTGAGAGAGAAGCTGGGCGAGCGACGGCGGCACCGCGCTCTCCGCGACCCCTTCCGCCGCCAACCCGAGCAGGCCCGCCATGCCGCGCAGGCTCGGATCATCGGCGAGGCTCGTGATCAGGCGCCGCGCCGGACGAATCTCCTCCCCGATCGCACGAATCTGATCGGGATCGAGAAACATCAAGCCGTAGTGCTGGAAATAGGGAGAGCTGGAAGCAAGCTCGACCGATTCGATCAAATCCGTTTGCTGCGAAAGACGCGCCGCCAGATCGCGCGCCGCGGCGTCCGCCCCGGCCGGCGTCTCGCCATCGATGACGACGACCGCGACCTCGTCGCTGCGGAAACGCCTTCTCGATAGGCGTCGTCCGCCTTCCGGAACGGCAGATCGGCGGAGAGAATCTCCCGCGTGCTGGTATTGATGGTGAGGCGGGTCGCGGCAAAGCCGGCGATGACGGTCAGGACCAGAGCGACAAACAGCACCATCCATGCCCAGCGCGTAGCCATGCCCACGCACGCCCTGGTGATGAATTCGCCCATTCTTGACATTCGGGGATTTGCTCCGACCTGATCGGCTATCTTAGCGTGCGCCTTGGACTGCAAGGAGGGCCGTGGCACGGCCGAAATCGGCAGCAGGACGCTTGTTAAGGCCAGGCGGCGGGTTGCCGCAAGCCATTTTGGTCGCGCATTGTCTGGCTCTGGGGGCACGATTTTGAACGACGCATCATTCGAGAGCCGCTTGGCCTTCGCCGGAAGCGCGGTGGAGGAGACCCTTGCCGGGCTGCTTGGCGCAAAGCCGACTGCAGGCGAGATCGCGCGGCCGAAGCGGCTGATCGAGGCGATGCGCTACGCGACGCTTGCCGGCGGCAAACGGCTGCGGCCGTTCCTGGCGGTCGAGGCGGCGCGCCTTTTCGGAGCCGAAGGGCCGGGCGTGCTGCGCGCCGCGGCTTCGGTCGAGCTGATCCATTGCTACAGCCTGGTGCACGACGACCTGCCGGCGATGGACGACGACGATCTCCGCCGCGGCCGGCCGACGACGCACCGCGCCTATGACGACGCGACCGCGATCCTCGTCGGCGACTCGCTTCTGACGCTTGCCTTCGACGTGCTTGCCGACGAGCAGACCGATCCCGACCCGGCAATCCGCGTCGCGCTCGTTTCCACGCTGGCGCGCGCCTCCGGCATCGGCGGCATGGCCGGCGGGCAGATGCTCGACCTCGAGGCGGAGGGGCGCTTCGCCGCTGACGGCCAATCCGCTTGCTCTCAGCGAGACCGACATCCTGCGCCTGCAGGCGATGAAGACCGGCGCGCTCCTCACCGCGTCGGCGGAGATGGGCGCCATCATCGGCCGCGCCGACAAAAGCGGGCGCGATGCGCTCCGCACCTACGGCCACATGCTCGGCCAGGCGTTCCAGATCGCCGACGACCTGCTCGACGTCGAATCCGACGCAGCGACGCTCGGCAAGGCGACCGGCAAGGATTCCGAGAAGGGCAAGGCGACGCTGATCGGCCTCTGGGGCGTCGAGGCCGCACGCAAGCGCCTTGCCGGGCTCGTCGCGGAAGCCGAGAAGGCGCTTGCCGGATTCGATGCGCGCGCCGACGTGCTTCGCCGCGCCGCGCACTTCGTCGCCGATCGCAAGAACTGAAGTCTCGACGCATGGCGGCTTCCGGACTGCATGGCGTCATCGCGGCGGCCGCAACGCCGATCACCAAGGACTTCGAGCCGGATCGCGAGCGTTTCGTCGCGCTCTGCCGAAAGCTTCTCGAAGAGGGCTGCGACGGCTTGAACATCTGCGGCACGACCGGCGAAGCGACATCCTTCAGCATCGCGCAGCGCATGGCGATCATGAACGCCGCGGCTGCTGCCTTGCCGTTGTCGCAGCTGATGGTCGGCGCCGGCGCCGCAGCCCTCGCCGACGCGGTCGCGCTCACCCGGCATGCCGCGGACCTCGGCTTTGCCGGCGCTCTGATCATCCCGCCCTTCTACTACAAAGATATTTCCGACGACGGCATGCTCAAATTCCTGGCCCGGCTCGTCGATGCGACGGCCGCGAAACCGATCGATCTCTACCTCTACAATTTCCCGGCGCTTTCCGGCGTCGCCTATTCCGAACGTCTCGTCGAGCGTCTCGTCGGAGAATTCGGCAGCCGCATCGCCGGCCTGAAGGATTCTTCCGGCGATCTCGATTACGCGTCGAAGATTGCTGCGATGCTCCCGGCGCTTCGCGTCTTCCCGAGCAACGAAGCGGTGCTGTTGCGGGCGCGCGCCGGGGACTTCGCCGGCTGCATCTCGGCAAGCGCCAACGTCAACGCCGAATATTGCGCGCACGCCTTTCGTGCGGGCGACGAAGCGGCGCTTGCAACGGCAACGAAAATCCGCGCGCTCGTTTCGCGCAAGCCGCTGATCGCGAGCGTGAAGGCGGTGCTTGCGCATCGCATGAATGACCCGGCGTTCGAAGCCTTGATGCCGCCGCTCACGCCGCTTTCCCCCGACGAGCGGGCGCAACTGATCGCCGACGTCGGCCCGCTCCTTGCTTAGGCTCCGTCTAGTCAGTGGCGCGACAGCGTCCGCCTGACAGCGTCGCGCCAGGCCGCGATTCCGCGCGCGCGCTCGCTCGCCTCCATCGTCGGCTCGAAGCGGCGCTCGCGCTTCCACGAGCGCGCGAATTCCGCCATGCCGGGCCACACGCCGGCGGCATGTCCGGCAAGCCAGGCGGCGCCGAGCGCCGTCGTCTCGAGGATATGCGGCCTGTCGACCGGCGCGTCGAGAATGTCGGCGAGCCGCTGCATGGTCCAGTCGCTCGCCACCATGCCGCCGTCGACGCGAAGCACCGTTTCGCCCTCGCCCTTCGTCCAGTCGCGCCGCATCGCATCGACGAGATCGAGCGTCTGGTAGGCGACGGCTTCGAGCGCCGCACGGGCAAGCTCGCGCGCGCCGGTCGCGCGCGTGAGGCCGAAGAGCGCGCCGCGCGCCTCCGCGTCCCAATAGGGCGCGCCGAGACCGGTGAAGGCCGGCACGAGGATCACCGTCTGCTCAGGATCGGCCTCCGCCGCAAGCTCACCCGACTGGTCGGCGTGCCCGATCAGTTTCAATCCGTCGCGCAGCCATTGCACGGCCGCGCCGGCAATGAAGATCGAGCCCTCGAGCGCATAGGTCGTGCGGCCGTTCAGGCGGTAGGCGATCGTGGTCAGAAGCTTGTTCTTCGACGCGACCGCCTCATCGCCGGTGTTCAAGACGGCAAAGCAGCCGGTGCCGTAGGTCGACTTGACCATGCCCGGCTCGAAACAGGCCTGCCCGACGGTCGCCGCCTGCTGATCGCCGGCGATGCCGCGGATCGGGATCGCAGCGCCGAGAAGGGACGGCTCCGTCGTGCCGAAATCGCCGGCGCTGTCCTTCACCTCCGGCAGCATCGCACGCGGCACGCCGAGAAGTTTCAAGAGCCCGTCGTCCCAGTCGTTCCGATGGATGTCATAGAGAAGCGTGCGCGACGCGTTGGTCGCGTCGGTCGCGTGCACGCGCCCGTCGGTGAGCCGCCAGAGCAGGAACGTGTCGACCGTGCCGAAAGCGAGATGCCCCGCCGCGGCGGCAGCGCGCGCGCCCTCAACGTGTTCGAGCATCCAGGCGATCTTGGTGCCGGAGAAATAAGGGTCGAGCACGAGCCCGGTCTTTTCCGTGACCTCGCCTTCCAGCCCCTTCGGCGCGGAGGCGTTCGCAGATGTCGGCGGTGCGCCGGTCCTGCCAGACGATGGCGTTGTGGATCGGCTTCCCCGTGCGGCGGTCCCAGACGAGCGTCGTCTCGCGCTGGTTGGTGATCCCGATCGCTGCGACCTTCGACGCGCCGGCATCGGCGTTCGCAAGCGCACCGCGTGCAGTGTCGAGCGTCGTCCGCCAGATATCCTCCGGGTCGTGCTCGACCCAGCCGGAAGCGGGATAATGCTGCGGAAACTCGCGCTGCGACGAGCCGGCGATCGCCTGGTCGCCGCCGAAGACGATCGCACGGCTCGAGGTCGTGCCCTGGTCGATGGCGAGAATGAAGTCGCTCATTGCATGCCCCAAATGGAAAGCATGGCCGGGAGTGAACCCGGCCATGCCTCAGCTCGCAAGTATCGTCGCTCGACCTATTGGTGCTCGGTCCAGCGCTTGATCAGCTCGTCGTAGGCGATCGTCTCGCCCTGCGGCTTCTCGTTCTCGAGCTTCGCCCACGGCGCGTGCTCGGTGCTCAGCCACTTGGAGGGATCGCTCTCCGGGTTAAGCCGCGGTCCGCAGCCGTGGTAGACGTTGTTCGACTCGTCCACCGCCTGCATGCGGGCCATCAGATCGTCCATCTGCGACCCAAGACGATCCAGCGCCTGTTGCGGCGTGAACGCACCGGAGTTCACGTCGCCGATGTTCTCCCAGAAGAGCTGGGCGAGCTTCGGATAGTCAGGCACGTTGATGCCGGTCGGCGTCCACGCCACGCGGTCCGGCGAGCGGTAGAACTCGATCAGACCGCCGAGCTTCGGCGCGCGCTCCGTAAAGTGCGGATGGCGCACGGTGGAGTCGCGGATGAACGTCAGCCCGACGTCGCTCTTCTTCACATCCACCGTCTTGGAGACGATGAACTGCAAATAGAGCCAGGCGGCCTTGCGGCGATCGATCGGCGTCGAGTTCAAAAGCGTCGCAGAACCGGCGTCCTGGTAACCGCGCTGCGAGCCTTCCTTCCAGTAGGGGCCGTGTGGTGACGGCGCCATCCGCCAAAGCGGATTGCCCTGGTCGTCAACCGTGTTGTTGCCCTCGCTCTTCGGCGCCACCATGTTGGCGGTGAAGGCCGAATACCAGAAGATCTGCTGGGCGACGTTACCCTGCGCGAGCGCCGGCAGCGACTGATAGAAGTCGAGGTCGGCCGCACCCGGAGGCGCGTATTTGCGCAGCCACTCGTCCCACTTCGAAACGGCGTAGACCGCCGCCGGGCTGTTGACGCCGCCGCCGCGCGACACCGAAGCGCCGACCGGGTTGCAGCTGCCCTTCTCCATGCGGATGCCCCACTCGTCGACCGGGCGCCCGTTCGGGAGACCAACGTCCGCTTCGCCTGCCATCGACAGCCAGGCGTCCGTCATGCGCCAGCCGAGGTCGGGCGCGCGCTTGCCGTAGTCCATGTGGCCGTAGACCCGGACGCCGTCGATCTCCTTCACGTCGTTGGTGAAGAAGTCGGCGATATCCTCGTAGGCCGACCAATTGACCGGCACGCCGAGCTCGTAGCCGTACTTGGCCTTGAACCTTTCCTTCAGGTCCGGACGGTCGAACCAGTCCTTGCGGAACCAGTAGAGGTTGGCGAACTGCTGGTCGGTAAGCTGCCACAGCTTGCCGTCCGGTCCGGTGGTGAACGACTTACCCATGAAATCGTCGACGTCGAGCATCGGGTCGGTGACGTCCTTGCCTTCGCCCGCCATCCAGTCGGTAAGGTTGGTGGCCGCTTGCAGGCGCGAATGAGTCCCGATGAAGTCGGAGTTGTTGATCCAGCCGTCGTAGAGATTGCGATTCGTCTGCATCTGCGTCTGAATCGCCTGCACGACCTCGCCTTCGCCGAGGTACTGATGGTTCACCTTGATCCCGGTGATCGCCGAGAAGGCCGGCGCCAGGACCTTGGATTCGTATTCATGCGTCGGGATGTCCTCCGACAGCACGTCGATTTCCATGCCGGCGAAAGGCTTCGCGGCATCGATGAACCACTGCATCTCCTTTTCCTGGTCGGCGCGCGACAGCGTCGACAGGCCCGCGATTTCCGTATCGAGGAACTGCTTCGCCTCGTCCATTCCCGCCCATGACGCACTCGGCGACATGAGGGCGAAGGCCGCGACTGTTCCTAACAACAATCGTCTCATTGGCTTTACCTCCCTTTTCTTCAAAACGCCGGCCGACGGCCGACAACCCCCTGATGCCTCACACCCATCGAAACACCGCGAAGGCGTAAATGAGTGAGAGACCAAGAGCCCACCAAAGGTTCGGGCCGACGAGCCCGAGCCACGCAAGATGAATGAAGGCGCTGCCGAGCAGCGAGATGAACAGGCGGTCGCCGCGCGTCGTGTCGAGGCCGAGGATGCCGTGACGCGGGCCGCCGCCGGGCGACACCAGCTCCCACGTCGTCATCCCGCACAGCATCAAAAAGATGACGATGAAGAAGGTGGCGGTCTGCCACGTCCACGCCATCCACGAGAGGTCGAGCCACGAGAGGTCCATCACACTCTCCCCAGGGCGAAGCCCTTGGCGATGTAGTTGCGAACGAAATAGATCACGACCGCGCCCGGTATCAGGGTCAGCACGCCGGCCGCGGCGAGCAGGCCGAGCTCGTAGCCGGAGGTGCTTGCGGTCCGCGTCATCACCGCGGCGATCGGCTTTGCCGCGACCGAGGTCAGCGTCTTGGCGAGCAAGAGCTCGACCCAGGAGAACATGAAGCAGAAGAAGGCGGTGACGCCGATTCCGGATGCGATCAGCGGCATGAAGATCTTCACGAAGAACTTCGGGAACGAGTAGCCGTCGATATAGGCGGTCTCGTCGATCTCCTTCGGCACGCCCGACATGAAGCCTTCGAGAATCCACACGGCGAGCGGGATGTTGAACAGGCAATGCGCGAGCGCGACCGCGATATGCGTGTCGAAGAGCCCGAGCCCCGAATAAAGCTGGAAGAACGGCAGCGCGAACACCGCCGGCGGCGCCATGCGGTTGGTCAAGAGCCAGAAGAAGAGATGCTTGTCGCCGACGAAGCGGTAGCGCGAAAAGGCGTAGGCCGCAGGCAGCGCCGCCGTCACCGAGATGACCATGTTGAGGGTCACGTAGATGATCGAGTTGCGGTAGCCGTTGTACCAGGTCGCGTCGGTGAAGATCTCGTGATAGCTCGCCAGCGTGAAGCGGTGCGGCCAGAGCGTCAGGCCACCGAGGATCTCGTTCGTCGTCTTGAACGACATGTTGAGGAGCCAGTAGATCGGCACCATCAGGAAGAGGATGTAGAGGGTCGGAACGAGCCAGCTCCAGCCGACCCTGGAAGTCGAGCGCTGATGCTCGCGTGCAGCGAGGATCGCGGACGTCGAGGTCACGTCGGTCATGACTGCTCCTCGTTGCGCATCATCAGCGTGTAGAAGATCCAACTTAAGAGCAGCACGATCAGGAAGTAGATGATCGACATCGCTCCGGCCGGCCCGAGGTCGAACTGGCCAAGCGCAACCTTCACGAGGTCGATAGAAAGGAACGTCGTCGAGTTGCCCGGACCGCCGCCGGTCAAAACCGCCGGCTCGGTGTAGATCATGAAGGAGTCCATGAAGCGGAGCAGGATCGCGATGGTGAGCACGCGCTTCATCTTCGGAAGCTGGATGTAGCGGAACACCGACCAGCGGGACGCGCCGTCGATCTTGGCGGCCTGATAATAGGCGTCGGGGATCGAGATCAGGCCGGCATAGGCAAGGAGCACCACGAGCGAGGTCCAGTGCCAGACGTCCATCAGGATGATGGTGAACCAGGCGTCGATCGGATGGCGCGTGTAGTTGTAGTCGAAGCCGAGGCTCCTCAGCCCATGTCCGAGCAGCCCGATGTCCGGCAGGGCAAGAATGTTCCAGATGGCGCCGACGACGTTCCACGGAATAAGGAGTGGCAGCGCCATCAGCACGAGGCAGACCGAGACCCAGGGCCCCTTGCGCGGCATGGTGAGCGCAATGGCGACGCCGAGCGGCACCTCGATGACGAGGATGATGAAGGTGAAACTCAGCTGGCGGCCGAGCGCCTTGTGAAAGCGATCGGAGTGCAGCACGTCCTGGAACCAGCCGACGCCGTGGAACAGGAACATGTTGTTGCCGAACGTCTCCTGAACCGAATAGTTCACGACGGTCATCAGCGGGATGATGGCGTTGAAAGCCACCAAAGCGAGGACCGGCAACACCATGAGCCAGGCGCGATTGTTCAAGATCTTGTCCATGGCCTACGCGCCTCCCACCCCGGCCGGCGTGCCTTCGACGCGGCGTCCGTCGACATAGATGTGCAAATTGGCCGGATCGAAAATGACGCGCGTTTGATCGCCCTCGATGCGCGCATCCTCTCCGGCGATGGCGTTGAAGGCGTGGCCGTCGACATCGACCTTCACGACGCGGTAGCGGCCGACGTCGTCGATCTTCACCACACGGCCCAAGACGCCGTCGCCGTTTGCGCCGATGCGCAGAAACTCCGGACGGATGCCGAGCTCCGTCTTCGCCCCGGCGGGCAGACCCGTATAGGTGCGGGCGAGTGAAATCTCGTGCGTGCCCAAGCGGGCGCGGTTTCCCGCAACTTCGACCGGCGCGACGTTCATGCCCGGCGAGCCGATGAAATAGCCGACGAAGGTGTGCGCCGGCCGCTCGAAGAGGTCCTCCGGCGTGCCGATCTGGACGACCTCGCCTTCGTACATGACGACCACCTTGTCGGCGAAGGAGAGCGCCTCGGTCTGGTCGTGCGTGACGTAGACCATGGTCAGACCGAGCTGCGCGGTGGAGCTGCTTGATCTGCGCGCGCAGCACCCACTTCAGATGCGGGTCGATGACGGTCAGCGGCTCGTCGAAGAGGATCGCGGAGACGTCCGGCCTGACCAGGCCGCGGCCGAGCGAGATCTTCTGCTTGGCGTCCGCCGTCAGCCGCCGCGCCCGCTGATTGAGCATCGGTGTCAGCTCGAGCATCTCGGCGACCTCGCGCACGCGCTTCAGCACCTCGACCTCCGGTCACGCGGCGATTCCTGAGCGGGAAAGCGAGGTTCTGCGCGACCGTCATCGTGTCGTAGATGACCGGGAACTGGAAAACCTGCGCGATGTTGCGCTCCGCGGTCGGCAGTCCCGTCACGTCGATACCGTCGAAGAGAACGCGGCCCTCGCTTGGCGTGATCAGCCCGGAGATGATGTTGAGCAGCGTCGTCTTGCCGCAGCCGGACGGGCCGAGCAGCGCGTAGGCGCCGCCGTCGTCCCAGACATGCTCGAGGCGCTTCAGCGCGTAGTCCTGCGGACCGCGCGGCTGCGCCATGTAGGAGTGCGCTACTCCCTCAAGAACGATGCGCGCCATCGCCGCCCCCTATGCCGCCTGCCGCATGCCCGGCGCAGCGGCGAGCGCGCCGCCGGCGTCGAACACGAAGAAGCGGCTCGGATCGAGAAAGAGCTCGATCGGCTGGCCGATCTCGAGTTCGTGCACGCCGTGCGCGAGCGCCACCCAGCGCTCGCCGGCGAAGTCGACATGCACGAAGCTCTCCGAGCCGGTGATCTCCGTCATCGCGACGTGCGCCGTGATCGCCGCGGCGTCCGCTTTGGGACGCAGCAGGTAGAGGTGGTTCGGACGGAAGCCGATCGTGTAGACGGCGTCGGCGAGCCCGCCGAGCACGCCGGTGGCCGGCAGGCTCAGCGCGCCGTCGGCCGCGCGCAGCATGCCGTCGGATTTCTCCACCGAGAGCGTGTTGATCGGCGGATCGGAGAAGATGCGCGCCGTCTCCAGGCTGTTCGGACGCCGATAGACTTCGAGCGTCGGACCGAACTGCGTGACGCGGCCCTTGCGCGAGCGTCGCGGTCGAGCCCCCGAGAAGCAGCGCTTCGAGCGGCTCGGTGGTCGCATAGACGAAGATCGCGCCGGTCGCGGAGAAGATGCGCGGCAGCTCTTCGCGCAGCTCCTCGCGGAGCTTGTAGTCGAGGTTCGCGAGCGGCTCGTCGAGGAGCACGAGGTCGGCGCGCTTCACGATGGCGCGCGCCAGCGCTGTGCGCTGCTGCTGGCCGCCGGAAAGCTCGAGCGGGCGGCGCGAAAGCAGCGGCTCGAGCTTCATCAGCGCCGCGGCCTCGCGCACGCGCCGATCGATCTCCGCCTGGCAGCGACCCGGGCGACACGCAGCGGCGAGGCGATGTTCTCGTAGACGGTCAGGTTCGGATAGTTGATGAACTGCTGGTAGACCATGGCGACCGAGCGGCCCTTCACCGGGACGCCGGTCACGTCCTTGCCCTCCAAGACGACGCGCCCTTCGGTCGGACGGTCGAGCCCGGCCATCAGCCGCATCAGGCTGGTCTTTCCCGAAAGCGTCGGGCCGAGCAGGATGTTGAGCGAGCCGCGCGCGAAGCTGAGCGAAACGTTGTCGATGTGCGTCTCGCCGCGGACGCTCTTTGACACCTGTTGAAGCTCGAGCGTCATGACGCGGCCCCGCCTGCAACCGCCGGCGACGGCGCCACCGCGCGCGCCGCACGCATCCAGTCGTCGAGCCGCCCGGCCTCAAGCGGGCTCATGTGAAGCCCGAGCTTCGAGCGCCGCCAGAGCACGTCCTCAGCGGTCCGCGCCCACTCGTTCTCCATCAGATAGCGGACCTCGCGCTCGCTCAGATCCGCGCCGAACGAGGCGCCCCAATCCGCCTCCGCACGAACGCCCTCGACGATCTGGCGCGCACGCGTTCCGTAGGCGTGCGCGAAGCGGGCGGCGCGCTTCGGCGTGCAAAACGGCGAGCGCGCCGCGATTCCGGCGGCAAGCGCCGCGAGACCGTCGACCGGGAAGTCGCCGCCCGGCAGCGGCGCATTTGCCGTCCACGGCTTGCCGACGGTGCCAAGGAACGGCTGCAGCTTCTCAAGCGCCGCCTCGGCGAGGCGGCGGTAGGTGGTGATCTTGCCGCCGTAGATGTTGAGGACCGGCGGCAGGTCGCCGCCGCCGTCGACCTTCAGCACATAGTCGCGCGTCGCTTCCTGGGCGGCGCTGGCGCCGTCGTCGTAGAGCGGGCGGACGCCCGAATAGGTCCATACGACGCGCGCCGGATCGATCGGCTGGCGGAAATATTCGCCTGCCGCGGCGCAGAGATATTCGATCTCCGCCGTCGTCGCGTGCGGCGACCCGGGATCGCCGTCATAGTCGAGATCGGTCGTCCCGATCAGCGTGAACTCGCGCTCGTAGGGAATGGCGAAGACGATGCGCCCGTCGGCGTTTTGGAAGATGTAGGCGCGGTCGTGCGCGAAGAGGCGCGGCACGACGATGTGGCTGCCCTTCACCAGCCGGATCGGCGCGTCGAGCGGCAGACCGAGCCGCTCCGCCATCACCTCGGCGACCCAGGGTCCGGCGGCATTGACGAGCATCTTGGCGCTAATCTCGCGCAGCCCGCCGCCGTTGTCGCGCACGAGCACGCGCCAGCCGCCGGCGCGCCGCTCCGCCTTCACCATCTCGACCCGCGTCTCGATCGTTGCGCCGCGTGCCGCCGCGTCGACCGCGTTCAGAACGACGAGCCGCGCATCGTCGACCCAGCAGTCGGAATATTCGAAGCCTTGACGAAAGACCGGCTTCAGCGGCCCGCCGGCCGGGTCCTTGCTGAGGTCGATGCGGCGCGTCGGCGGCAGGATCCGCCGCCCGCCGAGATGGTCGTAGAGAAGAAGGCCCAGCCTGATGAGCCAGGCGGGCCGAAGTCCCTTGTGGTGCGGGAGGACGAACCGCAAGGGTGAAACGATGTGCGGCGCGGCGCGAAGCAGCACTTCGCGCTCCATGAGCGCTTCGCGAACCAGGCGAAACTCGTAATATTCGAGGTAGCGCAGGCCGCCGTGGATGAGCTTGGTCGAGGCGGACGAGGTGGCGCCGGCAAGGTCCGACTTCTCGCAGAGATAGACGGAAAGGCCGCGCCCGGCCGCATCGCGCGCGATGCCGCAGCCGTTGACGCCACCGCCGATGATGGCGATATCGAAGGGTGCCCCGCGCACCTTGCCTCCCCCTCTGCGGTGCAGCATTTTGTCTTCGCTGCGAACCTTGAGGCGAGGATATTCGAAAGAAAGTGAAAATCAAGCGAAAATAGACGCGACTTCCGCGAGGCCTTCCGAACTCGAAAGCTTCGACCAGCTCGACGCCGCTTTCGATGCAGATGCGGCGGATGCCCTCCGACTCGCAGCGGTCCGTGACGAAGGTCGTGACTTGCGAGATATGGCCGATGCGAACCGGCGCCGAACGCTCGAACTTCGAGGAATCGCAAACGAGCATCGACCTTGCGCGCGTTCGAGATGATGGCCTGCGCGACCCGCACCTCGCGGTAATCGTAGTCGAGAAGCGCACCGTCCTCGTCGATCGCCGAGGCGCCGATGACGGCGATATCCACCTTGAACTGGCGGATGAAATCGACCGCCGCCTCGCCGACCACGCCGCCGTCGTCGGGCGCACGACGCCGCCGGCGATCACCACCTCGATCTGCGGATAGGCGCGCATCAGGCTCGCGACGTTCAGATTGTTGGTGATGACCATGAGCCCGCTGTGCTGGAGAAGCGCGCGGGCGACCGCCTCCGTCGTCGTGCCGATATTGATGAAGAGCGACGCCTGGTCGGGGATGCGCGCCGCGGCGGCGCGGCCGATCGCCTCCTTCTCATCGCTCGCGATCATGCGGCGCGCGTCGTAGCCGACGTTCTCCACGCCCGACGACAGGATCGCGCCGCCGTGGATGCGCGCCAGCAGCCGCTGGTCGCAAAGCTCGTTCAGATCCTTGCGGATCGTTTGCGGCGTGACTTCGAAACGCTGCGCAAGCTCGTCCACCATGACGCGGCCCGACTGCCGCGCCATCTCAAGGATCGTGTTCTGCCGGGGGATCAGCACGCGAAACCCCTAACGCACCAAAACGAAGCAGCCAAGCAAATCAGAAACCGCAAGCAAAAGGAAGCGCCGTGGCAACGGAACGCCTATTACCCCGCGATTTCGCGGAAGTTCGCGACGAGCGCGGCGGCGAACTCCGGGGCGTTGATGTGGAACGGGAGCTCGACGAGCTGACGTTGCGGACCGGGCCTGAAATTTCGTGCGGATCGCATCGAAAAGCTCGGCATTCGCCTGCGCATCGTGGAACGGCTGGCCGGGCGCGTCGATCGCCGATACGCCGCCGAGCGGAAGCAGCAAGCGGACCGGCCCTTCGCAGCGATTGAGCCGTGCCGCGATCCACGCTCCCGCCGCGCGGTTTTCTTCCGGCGTCGTGCGCATCAGTGTCACCTGCGCATTGTGGACGTGGAATTTCCGCCCGGCGAACTTCTCCGGAACGCTCGCGCGCGGCCCGAAATTGACCATGTCGAGCGCGCCGAGGGAGACGACGGCGGGGATGCGCGTGCGCGCCATCGCGCCGAAGCGGTCTTCGCTACACGGCAGGATGCCGCCGACCAGATAGTCCGCCACCTCCGTCGTGGTGACGTCGATGACCCCGGCAAGGAAGCGCGAAGTCGATGAGCTTCTCCATCGCCTGGCCGCCGACACCTGTCGCGTGGAAGACATAGGTCTCGTAGTCGCGCTCGAGCGCCGCGCGCACCTGCGTGACGCATTCCGTGGTCACGCCGAACATCGTGAGCCCGAGGCCGGGCTTGTCGGCCGCCGACGGCGCGACGCGGTTTCGCGCCATGCCGGCAACGGCGTGGGCGGCGTTGCCGATCACCTGGCGCGAGATCGCGTTGAGCCCGGCAATGTCGACCACCGAGTACATCATTGTGATGTCGTTCAGACCGACGAAGGGCGCAACGTTCCCCGACGCGACAGTGGAGACCATAAGCTTCGGCACGCCGATCGGAAGCGCCCGCATCGCCGCCGTGACGAGCGCAGTGTTTCCCCCGCCGCCTAGCCCGAGCACGGCGCCGATGTCGTCGCGCGCGAGCAGTAGCGGGTCAGCGCCTCCGACATCGCGGTGATCGCCGCGCCGCGGTCGCCGGCTTTAAACACGGCGGCGGCGCCGGCCGGATGAAAAGCAGCCACGTCTTCCGCCCTGACGTCGGCGACGCGTCTCCCCCGGCCGCGTTCCGACATCGACGAGCACGGCCTCCGCCCCCGCCGCAATCACGCATTGCTTGGCGTAGGCGAGCTCCGCCCCCTTGGTATCGGCCGTGCCGACCACATAGACCTTCAAGGCATCCTCCCAGGTTCCCGCGTGCGCCTTGGCGCGCCACTCTAGTTCGCCGCGTGGGGGCGTGGAAATTGAGCAACCGCAAAGCGGCAGACGACCGTCGCCCTTAGCACGGTCGCCGAAGCAGGCTATCTAGCGCGCGGTCCGGATGGTGCCGGGCGAGCGCATGAGGCGATCGATATGCGGCTGCGGGCCCTCGATTTCGGCTATGTGACGGCGCTCCGCAGCCAGGCCGTCTATCACGGCCTCGCCGCGGCGATGAAGGCCGACGACGACCCGGTCCTGTCGATCGTCAATCCGGACGCGCCCTATGTCTGCGTCGGCATGCATCAGGAGATCGAGAAGGAGGTCGACGAAGCCTTCTGCAAGGCCGAGGGCCTGCCGATCATCCGCCGCCATGTCGGCGGCGGCGCGGTCTATCTCGACCGCAATCAGATGTTCATCCACTTCATCTATCCGCGCAAAAAGGCGCCGGAATTCGCCGTCAACCTCTATCCGATGTTCATCGCGCCGATGGTCGCGACCTATCGCGATCTCGGCATCGACGCCGAATACCGGCCGGTGAACGACGTGCAGGTCGCCGGCCGCAAGATCGGCGGCACCGGCGCCGCCTCGATCGCAGAGGCGACGCTCTTCGTCTCAAGCTTCATGTTCGACTTCGACACCGCAAAGATGGCGCACTGCCTGAAGGTGCCGTCGGAAAAATTCCGCGACAAGCTGAAGACGACGCTCGAAGATTACATGACGACGATGACGAAGCTGCTCGATCGAGGTGCCGGCGCGCGAGGAGGTGAAGGCGCTGTTCCTGAAGCACTGCGAGAAGCGCTCGGCGTGACGGTCGTGGAGGACGAGCCGACGGAGGCCGAGACAGACGGCGATCGCGGCCGAGGAGAAGGCGCTGTCGGATCCCGCCTGGACCAACCTGCAGGGGCGCAAGCTCGTCGAGCTTGGCGTGAAGATTTCAGCCGGCACGCATCTGACCGAAAGCATGCACAAGGCGCGGGGCGGCCTGATCCGCGTGCATCTTCTCGCGCGTGACGGCAAGATCGCCGAGCTGATGCTTTCCGGCGACTTCACCTGCCTGCCGCCCGACGGCATCGACCGCCTCGCCGAGACGGCTGCACGGCGCGAAGCTTGATCAGGATGCGCTGACCAAGGCGGCCGCCGACGGCCTCAAGGCTCTCAAGCTCGACATGCCCGGCGTCGAGCCGGCCGATATCGCGACCGCGGTGATGGGCGCGGTGGAGACGCCGGATTAATAACGTCTACTCCTCGTAAGCCAGGTAGCGCACGATCCGCCAGTGTCCATCGTCCTGCCGATTGAACACATCGAGGCCGGGCTCGACGGTCGTGGTCTCGTGGCCGGTGTCGCGCTGGCGGACGGTCAGGACCCAGTTGAGCCGGACCGCCGCAAGGTCGCCTTGTGCAAAGATATCCTTGATCTCGAGCTCATACGTGTAAGCGCGCGCCGCGTCGGCAAGCGAGCTTTGCAGCAACTCGCACAGCGCATCGTATCCACGCTCGGGCTGCCCGCGGAAGTCCGCGCGCAGGTCGCGCGCGAACAGATCGCAGACTTCATCGGCGTTCCCGGCGTTGAAGTCGGTCTTCCACTGCGTAAGCACGGCAGCGATCTCCGCGCGCGATGCGTCGTCGGGGGAAGCGGCCGAGGCGGCAAACGATGCGGCGCAGGCCAGCACCACGCCAGCAAACGCCGCGGTCAGGAGATTGGTTCGGGGCATAGCTGTATTCGGGGTGTAGCGATGCTCGAATCCTGCAATCTCGACGTACTCCAGCACAGCCTACGAAGCGAGCCCGGGAGACGGACTCGTTTAACAAGACCCTATCGGCTGTCTTAAGGAGTACTTGGGAGACTTAGCTCCATTGCCGGCGTGATCCACGATGAAGACCCTTTGCGTCCTTCAGCACACCGAGGCCGAGTATCTCGGCCTGATGGAGGACCATTTCGAAGGCCGCAACATCCGCTTCCGCTACCGGCGGCCGTTCACGCCGGGCGCCAAGGTGCCGGCGTCGGCGGAAGGCTATGACGGGCTGATCGTTCTCGGCGGCGGGCCGCTCGGCATCGTGAGCGGCGCTCTCGTGCCGAGCCTCGCCCCGGAGCTGCGCCTGACGGCCGATTTCCTCGCCCGCGGCCTGCCCGTGGTCGGGATCGGCATCGGCGCCTGCGATCCTCTCGGTCGCGGCAGGCGGCGGCGCCGAGGATGCGCCGCTGCGCTTCGTCGTCGAGACGGCGCGGCGCGTCTCGCCCGACGCGCTCGGCGGGCACCTGCCGGAGCGATTTCCGATGGCCGTCTACATGCGCGACCGGCCGGTCCCGCCGGCCGGACGCGGAGATTCTCGCCGTCGGCGCCGACGGCGATCCCTTCATCTTCCGGATCGGCGAAAATTCTCTCGGCTTCCTCGGCCATCCCGGCGTCGAAGTCCGCCATGATTGAGGACCTGATCATGGAGTTCGACGAGACGCCCGAAGCGCACCGCGGAGACGCTGGAGAAGCTCCGCGCCGCGCAAGGCGAGATCGCCGCGGCGCTGGCCGAGATCATGGTCGGCCTGGTCGACCGTCACACATTGGATGTGAGCGCGGCGGCGGCCGGCGCTCTTCGCACCTGCTTTGCCGCGAAATCAGGTGTGGAACCTATTCAATAATATCGAATATGACGATAGACGCGCCCCACCGGTTGATCTCAATCAATGAGCCGCAACCGGCCGGGCGCAGAGATATCCTGAGGGAAACGCAGCGCGGTCTCGCAAAATGGCGAAGAAGCTCATCATTGTCATGGTCAACACCGACCCCAGGAACGGCGAGGAGCTTGGCGCGCCGTTCTTCCAGGCGACAGTCGCGGCGGCCATGGATTACGAGGTCGAGGTGGTCTGCACCGCGACCTCCGGCCAGCTCATGAAGAAGGGCGTCGCCGAGAAGCTTGTGGTGAAACCCGGCTCGCCGAAGACCGTTTACGACTTCATCAAGGACGCGCACGGCGCGGGCGTGAAGTTCTACTGCTGCTCGCCCAATCTCGATCTCTTCGACATGACCCAGGAAGACCTGATCCCCGAATGCGAGGGGATCGTCGGCGGCGCCAAGGTCATCGAGGACATCATGGAAGACGACGACGCGCGCGTCCTGACCTACTGACGAAGCGCATGGCAGCGACCACGCACATGACGGCGGAGCGAGGGACGATCGGCGATCCCATCTCCGCCGCGCCGGCCGTCCCGCAGGCGAAGCTCGAAGCGGTGTTCGACGATATCCGCTCGCACATTCTCTACGACCATGAGCTGCACGGCTGCCTGAACTGCGGCATCTGCACCGCGACCTGTCCCTCCGCCCACTATTACGACTACTCGCCGCGCGAGATCGTGCAGCTTCTGTGGACGGAGAATCTCGAAGGCATCTACGACGCGATGCAGGAGAAGATCTGGTCCTGCGCGCAGTGCTACACCTGCGCCGCGCGCTGCCCCTTCGAGAATTCGCCAGGCGGCCTCGTCATGATCATGCGCGAGGTGGCGATCAAGCACGGCATGCAATCGGCGAAGGACGTGCTTCGGCCCTTCTCGCGCGTGCTCCTGAAGGTCATCTCCACCGGCAACCAGCTCGCGCCGAACATGATCACGCGCGAGGCGTTCCCGGACTGGGGCCCGAACGTCTCCAAGATCGACGCGCCGCTCAACATCCTGAGGAAGGCGATTCCCGTGCCGACCATGCACACCATGGATACGGCGTGGGAGGTGAACCTGAAGACCTCGGTCGAGCTCTACACGATCTGGGAAGCGACCGGCGTGCTCGACCAGCTCGAACAGGTCGACGAGAACCTTTTCGACGTCGTCAACGACGTGATGGACGAGAAGCGCGACGAATACAACGAATGGCTCGAAGAGCAGGAAGAAGAAGAGACGGACGCGGCCGAATGAGCGCCATGCCTATGCCCGCGTCGATGGAGGATGCCGATGGAAAAGCCCGGCGATAAGAAGCCGGCCTTTAGCGGCTTCGGCGACGAGTGGCGCCAGTCCAATCTGACGCCAGCGGAAGCGCGGCGCGCGACGGATTGGGTCGAGGCGAAGATCGACCGCCGCTCGATGCTCACCAACAAGGAACGCGTCGAGGATATCCGCGACGCCATGTGGGAGCTGGAGAAGGACGGCGAGATCGTCGTCCACCGCATCGACGAGCGGCATGAGCCGGTGGTGGCGCGCACGCTCTACGGCTGGGAAAAACGCATCCCGACCACCAACCTCTGGCACCACAAGTCCTGCGGCCAGTGCGGCAACATCCCCGGCTATCCGTCGAGCGTGATGTGGCTGATGAACGAGCTCGACGTCCGCTACATCGACGAGACCGACCAGACCTCCTGCACCGCCTGGAACTATCACGGCTCGGGCATCGGCAACGTCGTCAGCCTCGCCGCGGTGTTCCTGAGGAATTTCCACCAGGCCTACGTGTCGGCGAAGGCGCACGGGCTCGACGTCGGCACCTATTATCCGCTCGTCCATTGCGGCACCTCCTTCGGCAATTACAAGGAGATGCGCATCTTCCTCATGCACTCCGCGGAACTGCGCGCGGAGGTGAAGAAGATTCTCGGCAAGCTCGGCCGCCTCGTCGACGGCAAGCTGCTGATCCCGGAAGAGATCGTGCACTACTCCGAGTGGCTGCACGTGATGCGCGAGCGCATCCGCGAGCGCCAGACGATCGACGTCTCCGGCATCCGCGCCACCGTCCATCCCGCCTGCCACGTCTACAAGATGGTGCCGGAGGACGTGATCTACGACGAGACGGTGATGGAGGGAAACCGCGTCGCCGTCTCGACCGGCCTGCTCGAGACGCTCGGCGCGAACGTCGTCGACTATTCCACCTGGTACGATTGCTGCGGCTTCGGCTTCCGCCACATCATCGGCGAGCGCGAGTTCACCCGCTCCTTCGCCATCGACCGCAAGATCAAGGTGGCGGTCGAGGAGGCCAAGGCCGACGTGATGATCGGCCACGACACCGGCTGCATCACCACGCTCGACAAGAACCAGTGGATCGGCAAGGCGGTCGACAAGGTCTACGCGCTGCCGATCATGGCCGACTGCCAGTTCGCGGCGCTGGCGCTCGGCGCGCATCCCTACAAGCTGGCGCAGCTCCATTGGCACGCCTCGCCGTTCGAGGGACTGCTGGAGAAGCTCGGCATCGATTGGCAGAAGGCGAAGGCGGAGTTCGAGACCTATCTGGAAGAGGTGAAGGCCGGGCGGATCGAGACGCTCTACGATCCGAAGCGCGCGATCACCTCCGGCCCCGGCTACGTCAAGCCGAAGGCGATCGCCGCATCGCGCGGGAGCGGCGGAATGAGCCGTCCGGTGCTCATCGTCGGCGGCGGCCCGGCGGGCTTGTCCGCCGCGCACGCGCTGGCCGCGACCGGGCAGAGCGTCGTCCTCGTCGACAAGGAAGACCGCCTCGGCGGCGCGCCGATCCTTTCCGGCTATGCGCGGCTCGTGCCGTCGGGCGAATGGGCCAAGGACGCGATCGGCGGCATGGTCGCGCGCGTCGAGCAGAGCCGCAACGTCGACGTTCGCCTTGAGACGACCGTGAAGACCTTTGCCGGCGAGCCCGGCGACTTCCGCGCCACGCTTTCCGACGGCGCGACCGTCGAATGCCGCGAGCGTCGTCCTCGCCACCGGCTTCACGCATTTCGATTCCGTCAACAAGCCGGAATGGGGCTTCGGCACCTATCCCGACGTGGTGACCACGACGCAGGTCGAGCAGATGTTCTCTTCCGGCAAGGGCGTGCGCTGCCCCTCCGACGGGCGCAAGCCGGAGCGCGTCGCCATCCTGCTTTGCGTCGGCTCGCGCGACCGCCAGATCGGGCGCGAATGGTGCTCCAAGATCTGCTGCACCGTCTCCTCCAACATCGCCATGGAGATCCGCGAGGAGCTGCCGGAGAGCAACGTCTACATCTACTACATGGATATCCGCACCTTCGGCCTCTACGAGGGCCTCTATTATTGGGAGAGCCAGGAGAAGCATAAGGTCAAATACATCAAGGCGCGCATCGCCGAGGTGACCTCCGACGGCAAGCGGCTGATCGTGAAGGGCGAGGACACGCTGGTGAAGCGCCCGATCACCATCCCCTTCGACATGGTGGTGCACGCGATCGGCATGGACCCGAACGTCGACAACATGACGCTCTCCGCCGTCTTCGGCGTCGAGCTCGAGAAGCACGGCTACATCCAGAAGGCCGTCCGCCTACGCGCATGCCGTCGGAGACCACGCGCTCCGGGCATCTTCGTCGCCGGCGCCGCGACCGGGCCGGAGACGATCGACGATTCGATCGCGCAGGGGCGCTCCGCCGCGATCGCGGCGCTGACGCTCGCCAGCGGCGCCATGCGCGAGGCGGCCGAATGATGCTCGGGCTTCGCCAAGCGCACGACAACAGGCGCCGCCGCAGGCGCGGCCCGGTGCTCGACCTTTCCGGGCCGAAGCTCCGCCGCGCCTTCGAGAGCCTGGCGGAATGCGCCGAGGCGACGCGGCGGCGTCGAGCGCTATGTCGGCGCGCTGGCGCTCAAGGCCTCGCTCTTCGAGGAAGTGCTCGGCAAGGGCCGCGTCGCGCGAACTGACCGAGGCCGAGCTTTGCGACCTCTGCGCCTTCATCGCGCCGGTCAGGCGCCGCATCGCGCCCTGGCTCGGCGAGAACGGCTTTCGCCTTGATGCGCCAGCGCCTCGTCGCGCTTCTCGATGGCTGGTCCGATGTCGCGACGGCCGACCGGCGCATGGCCGCCTTCGTCGCATAGCTTCCCGGCCGACCGCGAGCACCGCTGGGTGCGCGACCTCGCGGCCGAGGTGCTGCATTACGCGGCGCCCGAGCGCTATCCGCTGATGACGCGCTGGATGTGGGACGCGCGCGTCAACACCGGCGTGCTGCGCGAAATCTGGCATGCCGAGGACGTCGACGCGATCCAGATTCCGGTCGGCGACGGATTCGCGACCTTCGCCGTGCTGCGCGAGGAGCTGGAGGGCTTCCTCGCGGCGAACGGCGTCTTTCGCGACCTGCCGTTCTACGTCGATCTCCTCGCCGCCCACATCTACGCCGGCTACATCAACGACCGCGGCGGCCAATATCTGCACGCCGATTTCTGCGGCGGCACCGAGCACGATCCGATGACGCATACGCGCCGCATGCTCGGGCTCGACGCGGTCGATTCCGAATCCGGCCGCACGCGGCTGAAGCTGATCGACGGCGAGGCCTATGTGCTCGGCCAGCCGCGCCGGCTGAGCGCCTGAGGGGCGGGCGATGCCGATCCACGAAAAGTCGCTGATCCGCCCCGAGAACCTCGTCACGCACGAGCACCTCACCATCGACGGCGTCGACGTCTCCGGCCACTGGTCGACCTTCATCAACTCGCGCGTCGTCACCGACTACAACGAGGAGATGCAGGAGGAGATCGCGGCGCTGCCCGGCGGCGAGTTCATCCACCGCTGCTGGCAATGCGGCTCCTGCACCAATGCCTGCACGGTCAACGCGCTCAATCCCGACTTCAATCCGCGCTACTGGATCTACCTGATCCGCATGGGCTTCGAGGACGAGCTGCTGCGCGACAAGGACATCATCTGGCAGTGCGTCTCCTGCAACAAATGCACCTATGCCTGCCCGCGCGACGTCAACCCCGAAGGCGTGATGAAGGCGACCGCGCACTGGCTGGAGCTGAAGGGCCACACCGCGCCGAAGCCGGCGACGGTCTTCGACGACGTGTTCTCGACGCCAGGTCTTCGAGACCGGCAAGATCGAGGACGGCCGCGTGCTGCAGCAGTTCTTCCGCCGCACCGGCCAGCCGCTCTTCCAGGACTGGCTGGTGGCGCTGGTGCGCGGCCTCGTCTTCCGCCTGCCGGTCGGCATGCTGACGAAGCTCGGCCTCGCCACGCTGTTCCGCCCGCGGACGCGCGGCTGGGGCAAGGCGCGCGCCGCGATCGATGACTACGTCGAGGAGCGCCACGCCGCCGACCGCCGCGCGCTCGGCCTCGATGCACAGGTGCGAATGGGAGCCGAGTGATGAGCGGCAAGCACAAAAGGTCGCCTACTATCCGGGCTGCGCGCTGGAAGGCACCGGCCACGCCTACAACCGCTCCACCAAGGCGGTCGGCAAGGCGCTCGGCCTCGATCTCGTCGAGCTGAAGAACTGGAACTGCTGCGGCGCGATGGAGGTGAAGAACGTCGACCCGAAGCTGCAGACCTATCTCTCCGCGCGCAATCTCTCGATCGCCGAGGAGATGGGCTTCGACACGGTGATGGCGCCCTGCAACGGCTGCTACCACAATCTCAAGAAGGCCGAATACGACCTCGCGCACGACGAGGCCTCGCGCGAGGTGACCGAGCGGCTGTCCTCCAAGGCCGGGCACAAGACCTACGAGGCCGGCAAGGTGGAGACCATCCACGCGCTCGACTGGATCAAGGATTCCGTCGGCGAGGAGGGCCTGAAGGCGCGCGTGAAGAATTCGCTGAAGGGCCTGAAGGTCGCCAACTATTACGGCTGCATGTACACGCGCCCGCGCCACATCTTCCCGGAGAAGGACAAGGGCCCGGGCTCCGAGTCGACCTACAAGCCGCACTTCATGGACGATCTCCTCGCAGCGGCCGGTGCGGAGAACGTCGAGTATCCGCTGAAGACGGCCTGCTGCGGCGGCGCGCATACGCTGTCGGATTCCGACACCTCGACCAAGCTGGTGCTGAACCTCCTGACCACGGCGGAAGCCTGCGGCGCCGACGTGATCGCCACCGAATGCCCGACCTGCCACACCGGGCTCGAGATGCATCAGATGCGCGCCGAGAAGGTGTTCGGCAAGAAGACCAAGGTGAAGATCCTCTATTTCACGCAGCTTCTCGGCATCGCGCTCGGCCTGTCGCCGCGCAAGGTCGGCGTGCACGAGAACATGTCGGAATCGCAGGACCTCCTCTACGAGCGGGGGCTCATATGACCGCGCGCGTAGCCTCGCCGACGGCGATGGAGCGGCTCGACGCGATCATCGCGATGCCGACTGCCGCGCTCGCGTCCGCCGGCGGGCGCCTTGCCGACGAGCTGCTTCTGATCGGCGAGACCGCGCTCGAAAGCTGGGTCAGGTCGCGCGGCGAGACGCCGACCGAGGCGACGGTCGGAGGGCTTCCGGCTGCTGGCGCTGCACCGCCAGGGCGCGCGCGGCGAGCCGAGCTTCAACGCCTGCCGCGAGACCTGCCGCGAGCTGGTCTATCACCGCAACTGCGCCGTCGCCGCGACCGATGCGCCGAGACCGTGCGAAAGCTCCGCCTCGGCGCGATGGTGGCGCGGCACCTCGTTCTGTTCATCGACGGCAAGCTGGAGACCGCCGGGCTCGGCGAATTCTGCTGCTCCTCGCGCGCCGTTCGCCAACACGACGCCGCTTCCGCGGCCGGAACGATCTGAAGGAGGAACACGCATGCCGCAAGTCCGCGGATGCAACCTTCCCGACGACCTTCTCTACGACGTGGAGAACAACATCTGGTACCGCGACAACAACGACGGCACCGTCACGCTCGGCATGACCACGGTCGCCGCGGCGATGGCCGGGCCGCTCGTCGCCTTCACGCCGAAGAAGGCGGGCCGCTCGGTCGACGCGGGAAAGTCCTGCGCCACGGTCGAATCCGGCAAATGGGTCGGCCCCGCCAAGATCGCCTTCGATGCCGAGGTCGTCGCGGTCAACGACGCGCTCCAGGCGAATCCGAAGCTCGCCGGCGGCGACCCCTACGGCGAGGGCTGGATGGTCAAGGTGAAGCCCGCCGACTGGGAGAGCGCGAAGGGAACGCTGACTCCGGGCACTGCGGTCGCCGCGCCCTACGAGGCGAAGATGACGGCCGACCAATTCGCCGGATGCGCACAGACTGCGTGATGCAGGACGGCGCGAACAGGATGAGGTGACGCCATGGCGAACGAAGCTGGAAGCAATACCAAGAAGCTGTCGATGATCGTGACCAAGGGCTCGCTCGACTGGGCCTATCCGCCCTTCATCCTGGCGACGACGGCCGCGGCGATGGGCCTGGAGGTGTCGATGTTCTTCACCTTCTACGGGCTGACGCTGCTGAAGAAGAAGCTCGACCTTCACGTCACCACGCTCGGCAATCCGGCGATGCAGATGCCGATGTTCGGCATGCATATCGGCATGCCGAACCTGATGTCGGCGATTCCGGGCGTCGACGCGGCGGCGACCGCGATGATGAAGAATCTGATCAAGAAGAAGGGCGTCGCCTCGATCGAGGAGCTGCGGGACCTGGCGGTCGAAGCGGATGTCGAGATGATCGCCTGCCAGATGACCATGGACCTCTTCGAATACAAGATGGACGACATGATCGAAGGCCCGGTGCTCGGCGGCGCAGCAACCTTCATCGAGACCGCCACCAAAAGCGACATCAACCTCTTCATCTGACGACACGAAACGAGACGCCTTCCCGGAGGAAATTCTGATGGCCGACCAGGTTCTCGACGCCAAAGGACTGAACTGCCCGCTTCCGATCCTGCGCGCCAAGAAGGCGCTGAAAGACGTGCCGATGGGCGGCACGCTTCAGGTTCTTGCCACCGATCCCGGCGCGGTGAAGGACTTCGAGGCCTTCTGCCGCGCCACCGGCAACGAGCTGATGGAATCGAAAGAGGACGGCAAGACCTTCACCTTCCTGATCAAGCGCATGTCGTGAGGCGGGGAGACGGCGAATGGCATCGGCACCCCTCTACATCCTGCTCTGCTCCGGCGAGCACGAGAAGATCCAGATGGCGGCGATGATGGCCTCGGTCGGCGCCGTCTCCGAGCGGCCGGTCGAGGTGTTCGTCTCGATGAACGCAATTCTCGCCTTCGCCAAGGGCAAGACCGCCGACCAGCGCTACCACGGGGGCGCCTTCTCCCGCGCGCTCAAGGAGAAGCGCGCGCCCGACGCCGTAACGCTTTTCGGCCAGGGCAAGGAGCTCGGCGACCTCAAGATGTGGGCCTGCTCCATGGCGCTCGACGTGCAGGGCTGGGAGATGGACGCGCTCGAAGACGGGCTTTTCGACGGACCGCTCGGCCTGACCAAGTTTCTGTCCGACGCCGAGAACGGCCAGTTCGTCACGCTTTAAGAGATGGAACGCAAGCGATGAGCGAACGCACCAAGATCGACGCGCGCGGCGCCTTCTGTCCCGGCCCGCTGATGGAGCTGATCGCCGGATTGAAGCTCATCCAGGTGGGCGATGAGATCGAGGTGCTCTCAACCGACAAGGGTTCGGCGAACGACATCCCCGAATGGGTGGCGAAGGTCCACCACGAGATGGTGAGCACGAGCGAGGAAAACGGCGTCTGGAGCATTGTCATACGCAAGGCAAAGTGAGGCGCAAGGCAAAGTGAGGCGCAAGGCGAAGTGAGGAGCGGCGGCGGGGGCCGCCTCGAGAAGAAGAGCAAGACGGGAGGAAACAAAATGGCAAAGAAGATTCTGATCGTCGGCGGAGGGCTCGCCGGCACGATCGTCGCAAACGGCCTCTGCCGGCAGCTGAGGGACGAGCTTTCCTCCGGCAGCGTAACGATCACCATGCTCGGGGCCACCGACAAGCACATGTATCAGCCCGGCCTGCTCTATGTGCCGTTCGGGAAGATGCGCGAATCCGAATTGTTCCGCGACCAGCGCAAGGTGCTCGACCGGCGCGTGCCCTACATCGTCGACGCGGCGAAGAACATCGACGTCGACAAGAAGACGGTGACCACCGAGTTCGGGCAAGACCCACACTTACGACTTCCTGGTCATCGCCACCGGTTCGCGCATCCGACCCGACAACATCCCGGGCATGACCGAGGGCGGACATTGGTTCTACGACCTCGACGGCGCACGCAAGATGCGCGACGCGCTTACCGCCTTCCAGGGCGGCAAGATCGTGGTGAACATCAACGCCCCGCACAAGTGCCCGGTCGCCCCGCTCGAGATCACCTTCATGCTGCGCGACTATCTGCAGGGCAGAGGCATCCTGGATAAAAGCGAGATCACCTACACCTACCCGATCGGGCGCCTGCACGCGCTCGAGCCGGTGGCGCACTGGACGGTGCCGGAATTCGAGCGCGCCGGAATCAAGTCGGAGACCTTCTTCAACACCAAGTCGGTCGACGCCAAGGCCAAGACCATCACCTCGGAAGAAGGCGTCACCCTGCCCTACGATTTGCTGATCACCGTCCCGCCGCATAGCGGCCAGCAGGTGATCACCAATTCCAATCTCGGCGCCGGCGGCTGGGTGCCGACGGTGAAGAATACGCTGCTGAAAGAGGGATCGGACCACGTCTTCATCGTCGGCGACACCACCAATATCCCGATCTCGAAGGCCGGCTCGACTGCGCATTTCGAGGCCGACACGATCGTCGACAACCTCGCCTCGCTGCTCAAGGAGAACCGCTGGGCGCGCGACTACGACGGCAAGGTGTTCTGCTTCGTGGAGACCGGGATGTCGACCGGCACCTATGTCTGGTTCAACTACACGACGCCGCCAAATCCCGGGCCGCCGTCGCAGATGATCCACTGGTTCAAGCTCGCCTATAACCGCCTTTATTGGCTCTCCGCCCGCGGCCTGTTGTGAGGAGGCGGCAATGAGCGAAGCGACACTCACCAACCAGCCGCCCGACGAGATGGCACGCCTGACGCTCGCCATGCGCGAGGCGCTGACCGATCCCATGGTCGAGCGGCTGACCACGATGGGCGCCAACGGGCTGGAACTGCTCGACCGCATGAACGATCCCGGAACGCGCGAGGCCGTGCATTCGCTGCTCGACCAGCTGACCGAGATGCACAAGGTCGGCGCGCTCGGCACTGCGTGCGACCTGATCATGCTGGCTCACGCCGCGCGGAGCGCGCTGACCGACAACATGGTCGAGCGGCTCTTCGTGTTCTTCGAGCAGATGATCAACACGGTCGGTAACGAGGCGATGGGCGAGCTTGCGGAGAACACGCGATTCGCCCTCGACGAGGCGGCCGACGAAGTGAAGAAGGGGGCGCCGCGTGGCGGGCTGATGGCGATGGTCTCGATGCTGTCGAAGCCGGAGACCCAGCAGAGCCTCGCCTTCCTGCTCGCCTTCAGCGAGAAGCTCAGAGGCCGCGCGGCCGAAGCGCGGTTCTAGGGACCAGCAAGAACGACGCGGTCATCCTCGGCTCTCGCTGCGCTCGGCCGAGGATGACGTCGCGAACTAGCGCCCGTAATAGAGCGTCACCGCGTGCTTTGCTTCGGCGAAGAAGAGCCAGCGCTCGACCAATATGCCGGGCGCCTGCGCGATGACTGCAACGATCGCAGCGAGCGCGCCCAACACGCCCCCACTCGCGAGCGCGGCGATCGAAGCTGCGAGCGGCACGGCGAAGGCGAGAAGGTGCACGAGAAGGCGAAGCTTCGCCGCATGCTTGCGCGCGATCTGGTAGCCCATCTCCTTCAGGACATAATTCTCTTCGGTGTGCGGCCATTCGATCGAGCGCACGCTTCCGCCCTTGAGTCCCGTCGCGCTGTTCAGCGTGGTCTTGGATGAAAGCGCGTCGTTGTAGCGCCACGTCGCGATCTTCCATCCCCAGCCGACGGCGACCGCGAGTGCTGCGACAATCGCGACGCCGGTTGCGTTCGCATCGAAGAGACGGAGGATGGCGTCGAAGAGCACGGCGCCTGTCATCAGCGAAAAGATCAGATAGGCGGGTACCGTGAAGCGGCTGTGCCACTGGGCGATCGGCTTCAGCGACGCGTAGATCATGCCGGTCGTGTAGACCGTGACGAGCGCGCCGAGCGCCGCCAACAAATCCTGCCGCCGGCACGAATCCGTCGGTGCGGCCGAGGATCACCCAGCCGACGCCAAAGATCGCCGCCGGCACGTAGGTGAGCACGGCCACCACGCCTTCGCGCGAGAGCCACGAGGAGCGCCATTGCGAGAAGGCGCGCCATGCCCGCTCCGGATGGCCGAGATGCAATGTCGATGACAGCAGCCCGGCGGTGATCAGGGCGAGCGCCAGCCCGAGCGCGACGAAGCCGAGCAGCGCGATCCGGCGCCATCGCGCCGAACCCGACGGAGACGCCGAGGAGCGCCAGCAGCCCGTAGCCGGCGCCGGTCGCAGTCGTGAAGAAGATGACGGAGAAGGCCGGATGCATTCTTCTAGCGCGACAGCATCCTGTCGACCCAGCCGAGGAAACCGCCGGCCGCGATCGGCTCGAGCGCGCGCATCTCTGCGGCCTGCGCGTTGCGGGCGCGCGGCGGCAGATATTTGTTGGTCGGCTGGTAGCCCATCTCCGGCATGAGATCGACGCCGCCGCGCTCCGCGACGAGCTGCGACACGGCGGAGCTCGGATCGCCGAGATCGCCGAAATGGCGCGCGCTCGTCGGACAGGCGGCGACGCAGGCCGGCACGCGGTCGGCCTCGTCGAGGTTCTGGTTGTAGATGCGGTCGATGCAGAGCGTGCACTTCTTCATGACGCCGACCTCGACGTCGAACTCGCGCGCGCCGTAGGGGCAGGCCCAGCTGCAGAGCTTGCAGCCGATGCACTTCTCTTCGTCCACGAGCACGATGCCGTCGGAGCTGCGCTTGTAGGAGGCGCCGGTCGGGCAGACCGTCACGCAGGCCGCATTTTCGCAGTGCAGGCAGGAGCGCGGGAAATGCACCGTGCGGCTGCTCACCGTTCTTCGCCGCTGCTCATAGGTGTGGACACGGTTGAACCAGACGCCGTCCGCGCCCGCGGCATAGGGCTTCGTGTCGGTCAACGGCGCCATGTGACCGCCGGTGTTCCATTCCTTGCAGCTCGTCACGCAGGCCTGGCAGCCGACGCAGGAATCGAGATCGATGACGAGGCCGAGCTTCTTCTCGGTCTCTCGCGGCAGGCTCGTCATCGCCGCGCCTCGCGCCAACGGCGGAATTCCCGGCCGAACATCGAGATCGCCGGCGCCGCCGGGATATGCGGCGGCGGCCGAAGCGCCGGGAACTGCGGCTCGGTGAAGCCAGCCTCCTCGGCAGCGCATTTCCGAACGCGCACGCGAAGATCGAACCACGCCGCCTGGCCAGTCACCGGGTCGGAGTTCGAATGGCGCTTGCCGCTTGCATCCGCCGGCAGGAACTCGCTGATCGCGTGGTTCAAGAGAAAGCCTTTCTCCGCCTCCGGCGCGTCGCCCTTCAGCATCCAGGCGCCGCGGCGCTTGCCGATGGCGTTCCAGGTCCAGACCGTCTTCGGGTTCACGCCGTCGACAAGCCGCACCTGCCCCTTGACGCGCGCGTGCCGGCTTTCGATCCACACCCAGTCGTCGTCTTCAATCCCGAGCCGTGTCGCCGTGTCGCGATGCATGAAGAGCCGGTTCTGGCTGGTGATCTGCCGAAGCCAGGCGTTCTGCGAGCCCCAGGAATGATACATGTGCATGGGGCGCTGGGTCAGCGCGTGGAGATCGTATTCGCGCCCGTCTGTCATCGCCTCTTCGAACGGTGCGTACCAGAAAGGCAGCGGATCGAAATAGGTCTCGATGCGCTCACGCTCACTCTTCGGCGGCTGCACGCTCCCATGCCCGCGTGCAGAAAGTCGGAAGCGCTGCAGCGGCTCCGAATAGAGCTGGAAGACGATCGGCTCCGCCTTCGCCAGGAAGCCCATCTCGACCGCAAAATCGAGATAGGCGCGGTTCGCCATCTTGTAATAGCGCTCGTCGTCGGCGAGCTCGTGGCGTGAGAAGCCGCCGTTCTCGATGTAGCGCTCAAGCTGCTTCGGGTTCGGCGCGCCGCGCCCGAACGACGCGCCGTCTTCGCCGCGCCAGCCGGCGAGCGGACCGATGCCGGGGCTGCGCTCGTGGTTCACGATGTAGTCGGCGTAGTCGCGATATTTCGGCGCGCCCGCCTCGTCGACCATGCCGGGAAGCTTCAGCCGGCTCCCAAGATCGAGCAGCACGGACTGGAACGGGCGCACATCGCGGTCGGGCAGAACAACGGGATGGCGGATCGCGTCTCCCGGACCGTCGGCATCGCCGATCGGCCGGTCGAGCAGGCTGATGCAGTCGTGCCGTTCGAGATAGGTCGTGTCGGGAAGCACGAGATCGGCGTAGGCGACCGTCTCTGAGAAATACGCGTCGGAATAGATGATGAAGGGGATCTTGTAATCGCCCTTCGCGTTCCCCAATTCATGCTTGTCGGTGAGCATGGCGATGGTGCCCGCCGTGTTCATCGACGAGTTCCAGGCCATGTTGGCCATGTACATGAACAGCGTGTCGATCGGATAGGGATCGCCGCGCCAGGCGTTGGCGATCACCATGTGCATCATGCCGTGGGCGGCGAGCGGCGCTTCCCAGGTATAGGCCTTGTCGATGCGGACCGGCGTGCCGGCGGAATCGACAAGCAAGTCTTCCGGTGAGGTGACGAAGCCGAGCGGCGCGCCTGAAAGCGGCGTGTTCGGCTTGCCGCCGTCCCTGCCGGCAGGCTTGTTGCCGGGCGGGATCGGCTTCGGAAACGGTGGCTTGAAGCGGAAGCCGCCGGGCACGTCGACCGTGCCGAGAAGCACCTGCAAGATGTGGAGCGCACGGCAAGTGTGAAAGCCGTTCGAGTGAGCCGAGATGCCGCGCATCGCGTGCATCGCGATCGGGCGCCCGCGCATCGTCTGGTGCTCGCGGCCGGCCCAGTCGGTCCACGCCACCGGCAGCTCGATCGCCTCCTCGAAGGCGACGTGCGCGAGCTCGGCCGCGATGCGGCGGATGGTCGAGGCAGGGATGCCGCAGGTTTTCGCGACCGCGTCGGGCGAGTACTTCGTCTCGAGATAGCGTTCGGCAAGAAGCTGGAAGACGGGGACGCAGTTGCGGCCGGCGACATTGAATTTTCCGGTGAGCGCCGGGCTCAAGTCGGCCGCCATGGCGTCGGCAGGGCACTCGCCGTCGCGATCCCACGCGACGAGACAGCCGTCGTCGTCGCGCAGGAAGAGTCCGTCATCGGCCTCGCCGGGTTCCTGGATCACCAGGAGATGCGCGTTGGTGTATCGGACCAGATAGTCGAGATCGACTTTGCCGGCCTTCAGGAGCTCGTGCACCAGCGCAAGGATGAAGAGCCCGTCGGTGCCGGGGCGAACACCGATCCATTCGTCGGCGATGGCGCCGTAGCCTGTGCGGGTCGGATTGATCGCGACGATCTTTGCGCCGCGACCTTTCAGCTTGCCGAGCCCGATCTTGATCGGATTGGAAATCGTGATCCTCGGCGACGCCGAAGAGCATGAAGTATTTCGTAAGGTCCCAGTCCGGTTCGCCGAACTCCCAGAACGAGCCGCCGATCGTGTAGAGCCCGGCCGCCGCCATGTTGACGGAGCAGAAGCCGCCATGCGCGGCGTAGTTCGGCGTGCCGAATTGCTGTGCCCACCAGCTCGTCAGCGATTGCGACTGGTCGCGCCCGGTGAAGAAGGCAAGACGCTTCGGATCGGTGGCGCGGATTTTCGCCAGCCGCTCAGCTGCGATCGATAGCGCCTCCTCCCATTCGATCTCGCGGAAGTCGCCGGCGCCACGCTCGCCGACGCGAAGCAGAGGCTTCCTGAGACGCGCCGGGCTGTAGTGCTGCATGATCCCGGCGCTGCCCTTGCCGCAGATGCACGCCGCGGTTCACCGGGTGGCGCTTGTTGCCCTGGATGTAGCGGACCTTGCCGTCGGCGACATGGACGTCGATGCCGCAACGGCAGGCGCACATGTAGCAGGTGGTCTGCTTGACCTCGTCGGAGACGCGCGGCGAGGTGTCGACGCCGTCGCCCTCGGCCGGTGCGCGCGTATCGGCAAGCGGCCGCTGCGACGGGGCGCTGTTCGCCCCGAGCGGAATCTTCGGCTTCATGTCGCCGTCGGCGTACGCTCATCGCCCGTCGCCGCGAGGCGCTTCGATTTCGGGCCGGTGCCGCGCATGTAGTGTCGTTCCGGGCGGTAGGGCGCGTTCGCGGCCGGCGGCCTCAGCCGCGCAGCCGTCCCGGCAATAGCGCGAAAAAGCCGGCCGAGAAGCCCTCCGCGGCGGCGCGGCGAACCCATTCGATTCATTGGTGAAACTCCGTATCCCGCGAACTCTGCCGCGCGGCCTTCGATCGATCCAATGAATTGTTCTTGTCAAATCAATCGATGCAGACGATACGTCTCCTATGACCCTCGATCAGCTCCGCATTTTCGTGGCCGTTGCGGAACGGCGGCACGTGACGAAGGCGGCGGCGGCGCTCGGCATGACGCAGTCAGCAGCCTCTGCGGCCGTCGCGGCGCTTGAACGGCGCTACGGCGCGCGGCTCTTCGATCGGGTCGGGCGCGGCATCGAGCTGACCGACACCGGCCGCCGCTTCCTGCCGAAGGCGCGCGCGGTACTCGATCAGATGAAGGCGGCGCGTGCCGAGCTTGAGGATTTCTCCGACCCGGCGGTCGGCACCGTGTCGGTCGCAGCCAGCCAAACGATCGCGAACTATTGGCTGCCGCGCAGGCTCACGACCTTTCATACCGACTATCCGCGCGTGCGCCTCGACGTTCAGATTGGCAACACGCGCCAGGTCGAGGCGGCGGTGCTCGAAGGCCGCTGCGAACTCGGGCTGGTGGAAGGCCGCACCGAAAGCAGCGCCCTGCTCCGCCGTCAGATCGACCACGACCGGCTTGTGCTTGTCATTGCCAACGGCCAGCCGCTACCGCCCGAGACCGCACCCGGCCGGCCCGACCTTCGCTCCGTCGCATGGGTGGTGCGCGAGGCGGGCTCCGGCACACGCGCCGGGCTCGAAGACCTTGCCGCCAAGGACGGCCTGACGCTCGAAGACCTCAGGATCTTCCTCGTGCTCCCCGGCAACGAGGCGGTGCGCGAAGCGGTCGAGGCCGGCGCCGGCGCGACGATCATCTCCGAGCACGTCGTCGCCTCGGCGATCGCGGCGGGACGGCTCAAGGCTCTGCCGATCGATCTCCCGCCCCGCGACTTCGCGCTGCTGCGCCATCGCGACCGTCATATCGGCGCGGCGGCGCAGGCTCTCGTGCATCACCTGACGGATGCTATCGGGGTCCACTAAGACAGAGCCGACTTCGCCAACACGCAATGGGCGCCTTTGTTGACATTCACCGTCTGCGTGACGCGGACATCGGCCGCGAAGCTGCAAAGCATATAGGCGTCGACGCGTGAGAGGCCGTGCCGCTCGCCAAGCCAGCGGATCATGTCGCGAAGCGCCGTCTTGACGGCGTCGTCCAAATCCTCGTCGAAGCCCATCGTGATGTAGTGCTCGGCGGTTTCCGCGCGCGGTTGGCTGAGCTCCATATCCTCGCGCACCGAAAGACGGAAGCGGCCGGTCAGCGCCGTCTCAACGGCCGTCACGCAGACCTCCCCGTCGCCCTGCACGCCGTGCCCGTCGCCGACGGAGAAGAGCGCCCCCTCATTGAAGACCGGGAAGTAGACGCTCGCGCCCTGGCCGAGCTCCTTGTTGTCCATGTTGCCGCCATGCGCGCGCGGAATGCTCGTGGTGATCCGGCCCCAGGCGGGCGGCGGCGCAACTCCCATGACGCCGAAGAACGGCTTCAGCGGCAGCGGTTTCTTTTGCCACGGCAGCTCGACGCGCTTTTCCCGAATGTCGATCGGAAAATGACGGCGCAGTCGATCTGGAAAATCCTCTGGCAAAGTGCCGAGTAACGGCAGGATCACGGCCCAGCCCCAGTTCTGCCGAAGCGCAACCTCGAGCACGTCGACCTGAAGCACGGAGCCGACGCCGGCACCCTTGACGGCGATCGGTCCGGTGACCTGATGCGGCCCCAGCCCGCGCTCCGCGCCGTCGAGGATCGCGCGGTGCTCGGCGAGGATTTCGAACCGCGGGTCGTCGGGGAGGTTCTGAGGTTCGCCGGAGATCGTATCGACGACGAGCTCCGCGCCCGGCTCAACCTCGACGATGGGCGGCGTCGCCGCATCGAAAAAACCCCATTTCACGCTCTTCGGCGTCGCGGCGATCTTCATTGCTTCGGTCATTGCGTTGAGCCCCTTCATGCCGGCCGAAGCATTCACGCTCGCCGCCCGCTTGCAAACTGAATATGAGAGAGGCAGCGCATCGGAAAACGCGAAGCTCTCGTGCCGGATAGCCTCACGCTCCTCGAACGACTGGTCGGATTTCCGACGGTCAGCCGCGATTCCAACCTGGGGCTGATCGAATTCGTGCGCGGACTCTTGCGGGAGGCCGGCGTCGAAGCGAGGCTTGTCGCGAACGCCGAAAACACCAAGGCCAATCTCTTCGCGACGATCGGGCCGGCCGACGAACCGGGCGTGATCCTCTCCGGTCACACCGACGTCGTACCGACGGAGGGGCAGGCCTGGACCTCCGATCCGTTCGCCCTCAGAGAAGATGACGGCAGGTTTTATGGCCGCGGCGCTGCCGACATGAAGGGGTTCCTGGCGTGCGCGCTTCGCGCCGCGCTTGTCGCAACGGAGAGGCCACTCACGCGGCCCTTGCACCTCGCGTTATCTTACGACGAGGAGGTCGGCTGCCTCGGCGTCCGCGACCTCATTCCTCTTCTCTCGAGCGTTGCACAACCCTTCTGCTGCATCGTCGGCGAGCCGACATCAATGAAGGTCGCGACCGGCCACAAGGGAAAGGTCTTCGCGCACGCGACCTGCCGCGGGCGAAGCGCGCACACGGCCTTCGCGCCGGAGGCGGTCAACGCCATCCATCTCGCCTGCGATCTCGTCGGCGCGCTTCGCGGCTTGCAGGAGCGCTTGCGCGCAAGCGGCGCGCACGACGACGCCTACAACATTCCCTATACGACGGTGCATGCGGGCCGCATCCGCGGCGGCGAAGCGCTCAACATCGTGCCCGACCGCTGCGCCCTCGACTTCGAAATCCGCCACCTCGCCGCTGACGATCCAAAAGCGTTGATGGCTGAGATCGGTGAAGCGGCTGCGATCATCGGCATGCGCTATCGCGACAAGGCGCCGGAAGCCGGCATCGCGATCGACATCGTCAACGACTATCCCGGCCTCGACATGCCGATCGACGCCGAAGCGGTGGCGTTCGTGAAGTCGCTGACCGGCGAGAACGATACGATCAAGGTCGCCTTCGGCACCGAGGGCGGGCTCTTTCACGAGCGCGCGCATGTCGCGACCGTGATCTGCGGCCCCGGCTCGATGCAGCAGGGGCACAAGGCGGATGAGTTCGTCACGCGCGAGCAGATCGAGAAGTGCGACGCGATGATGGAGAGGTTGATCGCGCGGCTGGCCGAGGCCTAACGCTCAAAGAACTGTCGTCTTTGCCGGACTTGATCCGGCAATCCATTCCTCGACGCAAAGGGCAGCCGCAACCGCTACGGAATGGATGCCCGGGTCAAGCCCGGGCATGACGACGGAGAGTGTGTAGTGGGAGTGTCCGCTTACTCGTCGCCCGGAACGCCGTAGCTCGGCGTGCCGCGCGGATCGAGTGCGCGCTGGACATACGCGTCGAGCTGCGGCGCGTAGATCTCCCAGATCTTGCCCAATCCATCGATCGGGCAGTCGTCGGTCCAATCGACTCGGAGGTCGGCGACCGGCCACGGAACGTCGCGAACGAGCCTCAGCCCCGCCGAATGCACGGGGCCTGCCTCGCCGCCGGCGTCCCGACCCGCGCGCATCGCCACGAGGAGGCGGTCCCCGAGCGGCCCCGACGACGCCAGAAACGCCTCCATCATGACGCGCGGGACGTCCTTCGACGCGAGAAGATTGCCGGCGCAGGCCACGTCCGCGCCGTGCGCTTCGCCGCTCACCCCGAGCGCTTTCTTGCCGGTATGGATGGCGGAGCCGCCGCGCGCATCGACGATCGCGACCTGGCGATGCTCGATATGCGCGCCGGTATGGACGAGGATTTCCAGAGCCTCCTCCGCCGTCGCGCCTTCCGAGAGCAATTTGAGGGCGCGCGTACCGAGCCGCGGGTCGGTCACGTTCTGGCTACAGACGGCGCCGGTGCCTGCCTGCGCGTAAGCGCAACGCGCAGCGACCGCGGGCGAGGACGACGCGATCGCGACGCCGAGCATCCCGGTCTTCGAGCAGCGCGCGGCGATTGAAAAGGTCATGTGTTCTCATCCGGGATGACGGCGCTGGCGTCGATCTCCACCAGCCATTCCGGCCGCGCCAGCGCCACGACCACGAGGCCCGTGCAGACCGGGTGCACGCCGCGGATGTACTCACCCATTGTACGATAGACGGCATCGCGATGGCGAACGTCCGTCAGGTAGACCACGAGCTTCGTCACGTGCTCCATCGTCGCGCCGCACTCGCCGAGAAGCTGGCGGATATTCTGCATGACCTTGTGCGTCTGCGCGACCGGGTCGCCGATGCCGACATTCTCGCTCGTGTCGAGGTCCTGCGGGCACTGGCCGCGCAGGAAGATCATCGTGCCGCGCGCGACGACGGCCTGCGCGAGGTCGTTGTCGAGCCGCTGCTCCGGATAGGTGTCCTTGGTATTGAAAGGTCGGATACGCTTGTGGATCATCGTGCGCCTTCCGCTATTCGCCCGGGAAGCGCGCGGGCGTCCCGTAGGCCCGCGATTGATAGATGAGCGGCGCGCCCTTCGAGAGAAAAATCTCCGCCACCTCGCCGAAAAGCACGTAATGGGTGCCGACGAGATCGGCGCGCAGCAGCCGGCAGTCGAAAGCGACGAGGGGGTCGACGAGACGCGGCGCGCCGGTCTGCATGGGCATCCACCCGGCGCAGGAGAACTTGTCGCCGACCGGCGGCCTGATCCGCCCCGCGAACGTGTCGGCGATCGCCGACTGGTCGTCGCGCAGAAGGTTCACGCAGAAGACGCCGTTCGAGGAGATCGCCTTCGCCGCCGGGCTCAGCCGGTGCACGCAGACGAGGAGGATCGGCCCCTCCGCCGAAACGGACGACATGGCAGAGACCGTGACGCCGGCGCGTCCAGCCTCGCCATCGGTGGTGACGACGGTGACGGTCGCCGCGGCATGGCTCATGCCGGCGAGGAACCGGTCTTCCATGGCCGAGACGGCGGCATGCAGGCCCATCTGAGCCGGCTACTCCGCCGCGGCCCGGTGCCCGGCGAACCAGGCGTTGACCGCCGAATCCCCCGGCTCGCGACGCTTTGACGCCAGGACGCGGTCGGAGAGGCCGGCCGACTTCTTCACGAAGGCGAGCGGCCCGTCCCAATCGAAATTGCGGTAGACGGCGCCGAGATGCGCGAAAGGCGGCGACTGCGCGAAGAGCTGGAATGTCAGCCGGTGGCCGGCATAGTCGGAATTCAGGAGATCGCGGGCGAAGGCGAGGAGCTTGCGGCGATCCTCCGCCACCCAGTTCTCGTTGACGCTGTAGAACTTCTCCAGCCACGGCTTCGTCTCCGCCGCTTCGAAGGCCGCCTTGTCGGGCGTCACGCAGATTTGCCCGCCGCAAAGCTCGCGCGCGATATGCATCATCTCGTGAAGCTGCGAGCAGGCGAGCACGCGGCCCGTATAGAGCAGCGACTGGTTCGGCATCATAAGACCGGCCGGGCTCGGCTCGGCTAGCGTGATGGCAGCGGTCAGATGCGCGTTGATGCCCTCGCGGTAGACCGCGAGCGTCGCGAGCTTCTCCTGCACCGCCTGCTGCTTGTCGAGCCCGGTCTGGCGCGCATTGAAGAGCGCCGCGCCGATCAGCATGTCGGCGAGCTTCAGATTCCGCTGCACGAAGGCGAAGGCCGAGTAGCGATGCAGCGTGGAGCGGATATAGGTCGCCGCCTTGGTGTGGCGGTAGAAGAGCACGTTCTCCCAGGGGATCATGACGTCGTCGAAGACGACGAGCGTGTCGACCTCGTCGAAGCGGTTCGAGAGCGGATAGTCGGCAGCGGGCGCGCGGCCCGCGAAGCCTGTGCGGCAGATGAACTTCAGATTCGGCGACCCGAGGTCGCAAATGAAGCCGACGGCGTAGTCCGACAGCGCCTCGTTGCCCCAGTTCGCGATGGTCGGCTTGGTGAAGGCCTGGTTCGCGTAAGCCGCGGCGGTCTCGTATTTGGCGCCGCGGACGACAATCCCGGCATCCGTCTCCTTCACCACATGCAGGAGCATGTCCGGGTCCTGCTCCTGCGGCGGCTTGGAGCGGTCGCCCTTCGGGTCGGTGTTGGCGGAGACGTGGAACGGGTCGGCCTGAAGCACGTGCTGCACATGCCGGCGGATGTTCTCCGAGAAACGCGGATCGACCTCGTTCAAGACGTCCTGGCCGTCATAGAGCGACCACATCTCGCCGACGGTCTCGTCGCCGACGCGGGTGACGATGCCGCCGACCTCTTCGAGAACGGTGTCGGTGGCGCGGCGCTTGTCCCACCAGTCCTGCTGTGACGTCGGTAGCTTGTTGGCGATGGCACAGGGCTCGCCGCCTTCATCATAGGTGAGCACCGGCGCGCTCGCCGCCTCGTGCTGCATGTCGTAGATGCGGGCGCGGATATCGACCAGCGGCTTGAACATCGGGTGCGTAGTCACGTCCTTGACCCGCTCGCCGTTGATGAAGACCTGCCGGCCGTCCTTCAGCGAATCCCGGTACTGACTGCCAGTCCTGATCATCGATCCTCCCCGCGCTATCCCGCGCGACATCTGACCATGCTCGCGGAAAAATGGTTGGCCGCCACCGCGGGAGTAAAGAAGCGCTTTCCGTGCCTTGGGTTCGGATAGTCCGAATTCCCGCTCCGGAGCGAGGACGATAGCCTGCGCTCGAAACTTCCGGGCGGAAGGGGACGGGATGGCGCGCGATCCTCGCTACGACGTGTTGTTCGAGCCGGTACAGGATCGGGCCGGTGACCGCGAAAAACCGCTTCTATCAGGTGCCGCACTGCAACGGCATGGGCTACCGCGACGCCACCGCGCTCGCGACGATGCGCGCGGTCAAGGCGGAGGGCGGCTGGGCGGTGGTATGCAGCGAGCAGGCCGAGATCCACCCGAGCTCCGAGATCTGCCCGTTCATCGAGCTCAGGATTTGGGACGACCAGGATTTGCCGATGCTCGCGCGCATCGCCGACGCCGTCCATGCGCACGACGCGCTCGCCGGTCTCGAGCTTTGCCACAACGGCATGAACAGCCCGAATTTCTACTCGCGCGAGGTGCCGCTCGGGCCTTCGAACCTGCCGATCGCGACCTTCACCAACGACCCGGTCCAGGCGCGCGCGATGGACAAGACCGACATCGCCAATCTCCGCCGCTGGCATAAGAACGCGGCGCTCCGGGCCAAGAAGGTCGATTACGACATCGTCTATGTCTACGCGGCGAAGCTCCTCGGCGGCCCGATGTATTTCCTCTCGCGCCGCTACAATCAGCGCACCGACGAATACGGCGGAAGCCTCGAAAACCGCGCGCGGCTGCTGCGCGAGCTGATCGAGGACACCAAGGAGGCCGTCGGCGACCGCTGCGGCGTCGTCTGCCGCATCTCGGTGGACGAGCTGATCGGCGAGGAGGGATTTCATGCCGCCGAGGCTGAGGACCTGATCGGCCTCCTCGGCGAGCTGCCGGACCTCTGGGACCTCACGATCTCCGGCTGGGATAATGACAGCGCCACCTCCCGCTTTACGCCGGAGGCCTACGAGGAGCCCTACATCCGCGGCATCAAGCAGCTGACGACGAAGCCGGTCGTCGGCGTCGGCCGCTTCACCTCTCCCGACACGATGGTGCGCATGGTGCGCGAGGGGCTGCTCGACCTGATCGGCGCGGCGCGGCCCTCGATCGCCGATCCGTTCCTGCCGAAGAAGATCGAGGAGGGCCGGATCGACGAGATCCGCGAATGCATCGGCTGCAACATCTGCGTTTCCGGCGATTTCACCATGAGCCCGATCCGCTGCACGCAGAACCCGTCGATGGGCGAGGAATGGCGGCGCGGCTGGCATCCCGAGCGCATCGCGCCCGCGCCGGCGGCTCGCAAAGGTGCTGGTCGTCGGTGCCGGTCCGGCGGGGCTCGAAGCCGCGATGATGCTCGGCCGGCGCGGCTACGATGTGGCGCTTGCCGAGGCGACGACGACGCTCGGCGGTCGCGTGGCGAATGAAGCGAAGCTTCCCGGCCTCGCTGCCTGGAAGCGCGTCGCCGACCATCGCGTCTACCACCTGGAGCGCATGCAGAACGTCGAGATCTATCGCGACAGCCGCCTCTCGGCGGAGGACGTGCTCGCCTACGGCGCCAGACATGTCATCGCGGCGACCGGCTCGCGCTGGCGCGGCGACGGCGTAGCGCGCCGCGTCCTGAAGCCCGTTCCGATAGCGACCGGCGCACGCGTCTTCACGCCGGAGGACATCATGGCGGGGGCCTATGCCGGACTCCGCTCGGCGCTGATTTACGACGACGATCACTATTACATGGGCGGCGTGCTAGCGGAGAAGCTGGCGCGCGAGGGAATCGCCGTCGCCATCGCAACGCCTGCGGCGGACGTCTCCAATTGGATGCACATGACGATGGAGCAGTTCCGCGTGCAGGCGCGGCTCCTGGAGCTCGGCGTCCGCATCCTGCCGCACAAGCTCCTCAATTCGATCGCCGCCGGCGGCGCCACGCTCAAATGCGTCTTCAGTGGACGCGAGGAGGCGGTCGATGCGGAGGCGGTCGTTCTCGTCACGGCGCGGCTGCCCGACAATGCGCTGACGACCGCCCTCGATGCCGCGCGCGACGCGTGGGAGGACGCCGGCATCGTCGGCGTGACGACGATCGGCGACGCGCTCGCGCCCGGCACTATCGCGGCGGCGGTATTTTCCGGGCGGCGCTGCGCCGAGGAATTGGATGACGCGCCGTTGGGCGACGCCGTGCCATTCCGCCGCGAAGTGACGGCGCTCGCGCCGTTGGATCGCGGCTGGGGCGCCGGGTTCTCGCGCCATGGCGACACATGACGCGGCGGCTCGTTTTCTAGGCGCGGTTGCCTTATTTTTGACCGTGACGCCGCTTTCGGCAAAACATTGCTCTCAATTCGGAAAAAGCTAATTTTGACGCCGGTTTGGTGCCAGGATAGTGCGAGGCCGATCGTCGGGTGACTGGAGCTTTCGCTCCACCCGTGTCGCTCCGGAGGGGAGAATTCCATGTCGAAATCGGGTCTGATGAATTCCGCTGCCCGCACGCTGCTTGCGGCCGCCGTCCTCGTGTCCGCCGCAGGCCTGGCAAATGCCGGCACGATCAGGATCGGCCACACGACCTGGGTCGGCTACGGGCCGATGTACCTTGCCCGCGACCTCGGCTACTTCAAGGATATGGGCCTCGACGTCGACCTGCAGGTCATCGAGGATTCCTCGCTCTATATGGCCGCCGCCGCCGCCGGCAAGCTCGACGGCTCGATGTCGACCATCGACGAGATCATGAAATACCGGTCCGACGATTTCTGCTTCAAGGCCGTCTACACGCTCGACGACAGCTATGGCGGCGACGGCCTTCTGGTGCAGAACGATGTCACCAAGGTTCAGGACCTGAAGGGCGTGCAGGTGGCGATGAACGAGGGCTCGACCTCGGAGTTCTGGTTCGCCTATTACCTGAAGCAGAACGGGATGACCCCGGACGACGTTGTCGTCTCCAACATGAGCGCCGATGACGCCGCCGCCGCCTTCATGGCCGGCTCGATTCCGGCCGCCGTCACCTGGGAGCCGAACCTGACGCTCGCCAAGAAGAGCGGCAAGGGCAAGGTGCTGATCGACTCGACCGCGATACCGGGCGTCATCGTCGACGTCGTGGAACTGAGCTGCGACATCATCAAGAACCAGCCCGACGACGTGAAGGCGCTGGTTGCCGGCCTCGAAAAGGCCAACGAATATATCAAGACCAACCAGGAGGACGCCTACAAGATCATGGCGAAGGGCGTCGGCGGATATTTGACCGACCCGAAGGACTTCGCCGATTCGGCGAAGGGCGTGCGCTTCTATGACGAGACGATGAACAAGGAGTACATGGGCACCATCGAAAAGCCCGGCCCGCTCGGCGATCTCGTGACGCTCGGCGGCGAGATCTGGACCGGGCTCGGTCATGAGATGAAGATGAAGATCGACTACGGCACGATCGTCGATACATCGTTCGTCAACCCGTAAGACCCTCGGAGCGAACGTCTGATATGGCCCGGAGGCGCTCGCTCCTCCAACGCTGCCTGACGCCGGACACGGAGATCCCGCACGCGACGGTCCTGACGGCCGGGATCGCGGTCTGGGTCATCGTGGTCGGCGGCTGGGCGATCCTCTCCTACGGCCACATTACGCCGTCGATGTTCCTGCCGACGCCGGGGATGGTGATTGCGAGGACGATCAAGCTCGCCAAGAGCGGCCTACTGTTCGAGCATATGTGGGCGAGTGTCGAGGTAGTGATGCTCGGCTTCATCATCTCCTCGCTCGTCGCGATACCGCTTGGGCTCCTGATGGGCACGTTCCGGATCGTAAAGGCGGCGCTTGATCCACTGGTGAACTTCATCCGCTACCTGCCGGTCACCTCGTTCGTGCCGCTCTTCATCCTGTGGATCGGCATCGGCATCGAGCAGCGGGTGACGGTCATCATCTTCGGCACGTTCTTCCAGCAGCTGGTGATGATCGCCGACGTGGTGCGCGGCGTATCGAAGGATCTTCTGAACGCCTCCTATACGCTCGGCGCCTCGCGCCGCGACGTGGTGATCCATGTGCTTGCTCCGGCGTCGCTCCCCGGCATTCTGGCGACGCTCCGCGTCACGATGGGCTGGGCGTGGACCTATCTTGTGGTCGCCGAGCTCGTCGCCGCGTCGAGCGGGCTCGGCTACATCAGCCTGAAGGCGATGCGCGGCTTCGAGGTCGACACGATCTTCATGGCGATCGCCATCATCGGGCTGCTCGGCCTTTTGACCGACCAGGCCTTCCGTTTCCTCAGCCTGAAGTTCGCGCCGTGGGCAAAGCAGTGAAGATCGCACCGGCGGTCGTCGAGGAGCGCGCCGCCGCCAAGCCGAAGCTCCGCGTTCGCGACGTGCGCCTGCAATACGAGGCAAAGGCAGGACCGATTACCGCGCTGGACGGCATCAGCCTCGACGTCGCCGACAAGGAGTTTGCCGTTCTGGTCGGCCCATCCGGTTGCGGGAAGTCGAGCCTTCTCTATCTCGCGGCGGGGCTCATCGACCCGACGGGCGGCGACATCCTCATCAACGACCGCGTGATCGAGGGACCGGGACCGGAACGCGGCATGGTGTTCCAGGCCTACACGCTGTTTCCCTGGCTGAACGTCTCCGAGAATGTCGAGTTCGGCCTGAAGCGGCGCAAGGTTCCGGCAGCGGAGCGGAAGGTCATCGTCGAGCGCTTTCTGGCCGAGGTCGGGCTGACTCAATTCGCGGGAGCCTATCCGAACCAGCTCTCCGGCGGAATGATGCAGCGCGTCGCGATTGCGCGGGCGCTCGCCAACGACCCCGAGATACTGCTGATGGACGAGCCGTTCGGCGCACTCGACAGCCAGACGCGCTCGCAGATGCAGAAGCTTCTGCTCCGCGTCTGGGAACACACGCACAAGACCGTGCTCTTCGTGACGCACGACATCGACGAGGCCATCCTCCTCGGCGACCGCGTCTACGTGATGACCGGGCGGCCTGGCCGCATCCGGGAGGAGATCGCGATCGGGTTCCAGCACCCGCGCTCCATGGACCTCGTGCTCGATCCGCAATTCCTCATGATCAAGCGCCGCATCCTGCAGCACCTGCACGGCGACCTTGATGAGGAGTGACTGCACGCGAGGCGGAGGCGGGAATGCTGGTCGCGTCAGTCGAGGTTCGGCGCTACCATTCCTGGGATATAGCCGTCGCTGATGAAGGAGCGGCAGTGATTCTCGAAAGCGGCGACGAGCCGCGTCCTCGTCACACTCTTGAGCCGCGCCAATCCGATGCGCATCGGACGGTGATTGCCTTCGAGCTTCAAGCGCACGAGACGGCGCCCGTCGAGCGACACGTCGGAGCGCGGGCGCACATTGGCGAGCGTGTAGCCGTAGCCGTTCGCGACCATGGTGCGGATCACGTCGGGATAGCTCGACCGCGCGCCGATATTCGGTTCAAGACCGAGGCTCAGGAACGCCGCCATGAAATATTCGCGGCTGATCGGCAGATCGAGAAGGATCAGCGGCTCCGGCGCGATCTCCTTCAGCGCAAGCGAGCCCCGGCCCGCGAGCGGATGATTCTCGCCGACGAGCACATGAAGCGGAAGCACGGCGAGCGGCTCGAACTCGATGTCGCTCGGAATTTGCAGGTCGTAGGTGAGCGCCACGTCGAGCTCCACCCGGCGCAACCCGTCGAAGAGATTCTCTTGATGGCGCTCCTGCTGCCGGATGACGACCTCGGGATAAGCGCGGGTGAATTCGTGGCAGAGCTCCGGGATGATCATCGGCGCGAGCGGCACCATGCAGCCGACGCTGAGCTCCCCGCGCACGACCTCCGTCACCTCGGAGACGACCTCATAGAGGTGCGACGCCTGCGCGAGCAGGCCTTTCGCCTCGAGCAGGAGCCGCCTGCCGGCCGGGGTCAGCGAAAGCCCCTGCGCATGATGGCGGATGAAAAGCTGAACGCCGAGCTCGGTCTCCAGGTGCGAGATGGCCGTGGAGATCGAGGGCTGCGAGATGTTGATGCGCTCGGAGGCGAGCGTGATGCTGCCGGTCTCGCCAACCGCTACGAAATATTCAAGCTGGCGGAAGGTGAAGCGCATGGTTCCTGCCGGCGAAACTTTCCCATGACGGCGCCCCGCCCGTCCGATCTTAGCCGCATGGCGAATGAGAGGAAGGCACGCCGGGTGTCAAGCGGTCGGCGATGAGCGCCGACCTCTCGATCTTCGATCTGACCGGCAGGAAGGCGCTTGTCACCGGCGCCGGCCGGGGCATTGGACGCGCCATTGCCGAGGGGCTCGCCAGAGCCGGCGCGGACGTCGCGCTCGCCGGCCGCGATCTCAGCGCGCTTGAAGAAACCGCCGCGGCGATCCAGGCGCTTGGCCGCCGAGCTCCCTGCTGACGCTCGACGTGACCGACGCCGCGCAGTGCCGGGAGGGAGTTGCCGACGCGGCGGAGGCGCTCGGCGGGCTCGATATCCTCGTCAACAATGCCGGGACGGAGGAGGTGCGCTCCTCGGCCGACGTCGACGAAGCTTTGTGGGACAGGATCGTCGATACCAATCTCCGCGGCGCGTTCTTCTGCGCGCAGGCCGCGTTTCATGTCATGCGGGAGACCGGCGGCGCGATCATCAATCTCTGCTCGCTCACACTCTTATGTCGGCATACCGACAGCGGTTCCCTACGGCTCGTCCAAGACCGGACTGCTCGGGATGACGCGCGCGCTCGCGACCGAGTGGGCGCCTTACCACGTCCGCGTGAACGCCATCGCGCCCGGCTATTTCCGCACCGCGATGACGGAGGGTTTCTTCGCAAACGAAGGCTGGGCGGAGCGGATGAGTGAGCGAATTCCACAGGGTCGCTTCGGCGAGCTTCCCGATCTCGTCGGCGCAGCGGTCTTTCTCGCTTCCGGTGCGTCCGCCTACGTGACCGGCCAGTGCCTCGCCGTCGACGGCGGCGTGCTTGCCTCGCTATGAGCCGCTTTCCCGCAGATGGAAAAGATTGATGACATCTCCATGCAGTTTTCACCGCCTCGCCGACCTCTCTTCCGAGGCGCGCGCCGCGCTGATGCGCCGCAGCGAAGCCGACCTCGCCCCTTTTCTTGAGAAGGCCCGCCCGATCATCGCCGCGGTGAAGGCGGATGGCGACGCGGCGCTCTCGCGCTTCGCGCGCGAATTCGACAAGGCCGATGTTCCCGCCGACCGTATCGCCGTCGCGCCGGCCGAATTCGACGCCGCATTCGACGCAGTCGAGAGCGATGTCGTCGCCGCGATCGAATTTGCGATCGAGAACATCCGCTCCTTCCACGAAGAGCAGCGGCCCGAGCCGATGTGGCTGAAGGAGATCCGGCCGGGCGCCTTCGCCGGCGACCGCTGGAGCCCGATACCGTCCGTCGCGCTCTACGTGCCGCGCGGCAAAGGCGCGTTTCCTTCCGTCACGATGATGACGACGGTGCCGGCCGTCGTCGCCGGCGTGCCGGAGATTTCGATCTTCACGCCGCCGACCGCCGAAGGCACCGCCGACGCGGCAACGCTCGTCGCAGCGAAGCTCGCTGGCGTTGAGACCGTCTACAAATGCGGCGGGGCGCAGGCGGTCGCCGCTGCAGCCTATGGCACAGAGACGGTGCGAAAAGCCGTGAAGATTCTAGGACCGGGAAGTCCCTTCGTCGTCGCGGCCAAACATCTGCTCGCGGATGTCATCGACACCGGCACGCCGGCCGGCCCGTCGGAATCGATCGTGCTTGCCGACGACACCGTGGACGGGGCGCTCGCGGCGCTCGATCTCCTGATCGAGTCGGAACACGGCCCTGATTCCTCCGCCTACCTCGTCACGCACTCAAGCCGGGTCGCTGGAGAGGCGCAGGCCGCATTTCCGCAGCATTGGGCGGCGATGGACGAAGGCCGCGCCGCGTTCTCCCGCGCCGTGCTCACGGGGCCGCGCGGCGGCATCGTGCTGACGCCGTCGCTGGAGGAATCCTATCGCTTCGTCAACGACTTCGCCCCGGAGCATCTGGAGATATTGTCGCGCGATCCGTTCGCGCATCTCGGCGCCATCGTGAACGCCGCGGAGGTACTGCTCGGACCTTACACGCCGATCACGCTCGGCAATTTCGTGCTTGGCCCGAACTGCGTGCTGCCGACGAGCGGCTGGGCGCGGACTTTTGGGCCGCTCTCGGTGACGGATTTCCTGAAGCGCTCGTCGGTCGGCTACGTGACGGCGGGCGCCTATCCGGAGCTCGCCACGAACGCCAAGACGCTCGCCGAATACGAGGGCTTCAGCGCGCACGCGAACGCGGTCTCCGCGATGCGCGAGCCTTATCTCGGCCGCGCATGATGCGCGCCGCGCGACTTTATGATGTTGGCGACCTCCGCGTCGAGGACATCGCAGTGCCTGCCGCTCCGAGTGGCGATTCGGTGCTGATCCGCGTCGCCGCCGCCGGCATTTGCGGCTCCGACCTGCACAATTTCCGCACCGGCCAATGGATATCGCGCAAGCCGTCGACCCCCGGCCATGAGCTGACCGGCGAGGTCGTCGCGATCGGCGACGACGTCGCGACCTTCGCGGTCGGCGACCGGGTCGTGGCGGATTCGCGCTTCTGGTGCGGGAAATGCGTCCAGTGCCTGAGCGGCCACCCGCATCTCTGCGAGAACCTCGGATATGTGGGCGAAGTGTGCGACGGCGGCTTTGCCGAGGCGCTCACGCTTCCGGAGCGACTGGTGCACCGCGTGGATCGCGGCGTCGATCCGGCTGTCGCGGCGATGGCGGAGCCGCTCGCGGTGGCGCTGCATGCCGTGAGCCGCTTGCAGCCGGAGAAGGCGAAGCCCGCGCTCGTCGTCGGCTGCGGGCCGATCGGCGGGCTGACGGCGCTGCTGCTCTCGCGGCTATCGGCGGCAAGCCCGGTGCTCGTGGCCGATCGCAACGAAGCCCGTTTGGCGAAAGTCGCAGCCGTTGCCGGTGCGATCCCGGTCGCGCTCGACAAAGCCTCCATCCGCGCCGCGGCTTCCGAGCCGCTACGCTTCGCGGTCGACGCCAGCGGAAGCACGGCGGCGCTCAACGCGCTTCTCGATGTCGTGGCAGGCGGCGCAACGATCGCCGCGGTCGGGATATTCCACGCGAAGCTCGACTTCGACCCGAACGTGGTCGTGGAGCGCGAGCTGGACCTCAAAGGCTGCAGCGCCTTCGCCGACGAGTTGCCGCAAGCGATCGGTCTCTTGCCGCGGCTCGCGAGCGATCTCCGGCAGTTCATCGAGGAGGAGATCGGGCTCGACGCGATCCCGGACGCCTATCGGCGGCTGACGAGCGGCAAGACCACGGGGCTGAAGACGATCGTGCGGCCCTAACGATCCAACCGGTGCGATAGCTAGGCGGCGCCGCTCAGTCGCGCCGGCGCGCGGCCCGGCGGACGCTCTCCGCCAGGATCGCCGGGCAGCCGGCGAGAAGGAGCACGGCGCCCCAAAGCGGCGACATGCCGAGAAGCTTCACGGCAGCGGCCACGACCGCGATCAGGATGAGCGCCAGGAGCGCAAGGCTCCCGTCGTCTATGAACATGCCGACGAGCTCGGCGATCGCGATACGGATGACGGTCACTCGGCAACCCCCGGCATCGCGGGCTGACGGGCGTTGCGGAGCCAGCGGACGGCCGCGAATGAAAATGCGGCGAGAATTGCCAGGATAAGGATCAGCGAAAGATCGGCGCCGGGCCATTCCGCCCCGAGTCCCTCGCCGGTCCAGAAGATGCCGAAGCTGGTCAGCATCAGCCCGACGACGAACTTGAGCGTGTTCTCCGGGACCCGCGCCAATGGCTGATGGACGACAAGGCCGATGGCGAGCACGAGAAGAAACGCCGCCAAGGCGCCGAGGCTGGCATAGGCTGTCAGGCCATGCGCGGTGCCGACGGCAATCACGATGAAAACCACCTCGACGCCCTCAAGCAGCACCGCCTTGAATGCTGCGAGACCTGCGAGATAGTCGGCGCGGCGGTCGCTCGCCTGACTGCGGAGCAGCTCGGTCTCCTCCTGAAACGTCTCTGTCTCGTCATGCAGCGGCAGGACGCCGGACGCGCGCAGGATTGCCTTTCGCAGCCACCGCATCCCGAACAGGATCAACAGGACGCCGACGGCAAACTGCAGCGCATGGAGGGGGATAAGCGAGAACAGCGGGCCGAAGGCGAGCACAAGAGCGGCAAGCACGACAAGCGCGAGGCCGGTTCCCGCGAAGGCCGGCCCCCAGCTCCGCGTCAGGCCGACCGCAAGCACGATGGTGAAAGCCTCAACGAACTCCACAAAGGAAGCGAGGAACGCCGCGGTCACTGTCGAGGTGATCGTTGTGACACTCGTCATATCTTCGTCGCGTATTTCTCTTCACGCATGAGCTCGCACCATCTATCTCCTCGCACCTACTCGACGAGAAAGGCCTCGTCGACAGGCAACTGCATTGCCGTCACCAGATGGTTCGTCTGCGCCGCAAGCCCGATGATCGCCAAGAGCTCGGCGTGCTCGGCCTCCGTCATGCCCTTGGCGCGCGCCGCGGCGGTATGGGAATGGACGCAATAGGTGCAGCTGTTGGCGGTTGAGACGGCGATGTAGATCATCTCCTGGACCTTCGGCTGGAGCGCAGTCTCGCCGGTCATCACCGCCTTCAGGCTTTCCCAGGTCCGCTTCAGCGTCACCGGGTCGTTCGCCAGCCCACGCCAGAAATTGTTGATGAAGTTGGTCTTGCGCATTGCGCGGATGTCTTCGAACACGGCCCTGACGGCGGGGATCGCATCGGCCTCGGCGTCACTCAAAAGCTTCACGGTCGCCATTGTCGTCCTCTCCCGGATATCGGCGCAGTGTCCATCTGAGCATGGAGCGCCCTAATGCACCGCGGCATACATGATCTTCTCTTCGGTCGCCTCGACCGGCGACATCTCCTCGACGATCCGGCCCTGCCGGCAGACCAGGATGCGGTCGGAGAGGTTCATGATTTCCGGCAGATAGGAGGAGATCATCACCACGGCGAGGCCCTGATCGGCCAGGTCGTTGATGATCTGGTGGATCTCGGCGATCGCCGCAACGTCGACGCCGCGCGTCGGCTCGTCGAAGATGACGATGCGCGGCTTTTGGATCAGGCCCTTGCCGATCACCACCTTCTGCTGGTTGCCGCCCGAAAGCTCCACGGCGCGCGCGTCGGCGTTGATGGCCTTGACGTTCAGCCGGCCCGTCCATTCTCGCGCAAGCTCACGAACGGCGCGGGCGCGCACGACGAAGCCCTGTTCGCGCCCCGCGGCAAGCACCCCGCCGAACAGGTTCTCGCCGATCGACATCGTCTCGAAGATACCTTCAGACTTCCGATCCTCGGTGACATAGACGATGCCGTCTTTGACCGCCGCGGCCGGGGTGTTGTAGCGGACCGGCCGGTCGTCGAGGACAGCAGTGCCGCCGCGCAAAAAATCGCGCTTATAGATGCCGGCGACGATCTTGAAGGTCTCGGTGCGGCCCGAGCCGATCAGCCCGAACACGCCGGTCACCTGCCCCTCGAACACCGAGAAGGACGTGTTGCGGACCATCGTGCCCATCGAGATGTCCTGCACCGAGAGGACCTTCCGCCCGGGCTTGCGCAGGTGCTCGACGTCGCGTTTGCGGTAGAGCTCGCCCGACAGCGCGCGGCCGACCATCGCCGCGATGATCTTGTCGCGATCGAATTCGGACGTATCGCCCGTCGCCACCAAGCGGCCGTCGCGCAGGACGGTGATCCGGTCGGAGATGAGCAGCGCCTCTTCGAGAGCGTGGCTGATGAACACGACCGACACGCCCTGCCCCTTGAGGCGCCGTAGCAGCGCGAAGAAGTGGCGCTTCTCCTCCGGCGTCAGCGACGCGGTGGGCTCGTCGAAGATGATCACACGCGCGTCGTGGTGAACGGCGCGGGCGATCTCGACCATCTGCCGTTTCGCGGCGCCGAGCGTTTCGACCATGGCGGTCGGGTCGACGGGGAAGTTCAGCGACTGCAGGAACTGCTGGGCGGCGATGTTGGTGCCGCTCAGGCGGTTCAGGAAACGCTCCGAGCCGAGATAGAGGTTCTGCGCCACCGTCATCGAGGGCACGAGGCTGGTTTCCTGGAACACCATGGCGACGCCGGCCTTGAGCGCTTCGTGCGGCGTGGCGAACCGCGTCTCGCGGCCCTGGTAGATCATGCGGCCGGAGGTCGGCTCGACGGCGCCTGCCATGATCTTGGTCAGGGTCGACTTGCCCGCGCCGTTCTCGCCGACGAGCGCGTGGATCTCGCCCTCGCTGAGGTCGAAATCCAAGTCCTCTACCGCAGGCACGCTGCGATAGGTCTTGGTGATCTTCTCCATGCTGAGGATCGTGCTCGTCATGTGAACTCCGGCACGAGCACGGCGTGGCCGCCCTTCGAAGCGACGAGAAGCCGCCCGTCGATCTCGATCGCTGACGTTGTGCCGTGCCGGCGGCCGTCAGCACGGCTGTGCAGGCTGGCAAGCGGCGCAAAGTCCGGGCCGAGCCGCGCGACGAGGCCGTACGACCGGCTCGGCGCCCAGGCCTTGTGAACGCCCATGGTCCGGATGCCGCCGCATTGCAGCGGCTCAAGAAAGCTCCGCCCGGAGGAGAGCGCCGGCGCGATCCAGAATTCGCGCGGCACTTCCGCCATCATATCGGTGCGATAATGCGTCTCCTGCAGCACGAGCTCGATCAGCCGGTTGCATGGCGCGAAGATCGCAAGCCACGCGCCGCCATCGGCGGCGGGCGACAGGCGGGCGGGGTAGCCCGGAAGCTCTTTGAGCACGGGCTCGACGCCACCCCCGCCAACCCGCACGAGCCGTCGCCGCCAGCTTTCGCTGACGATCGCGCCACCGGCAACGGGCAGCAGGCCGTAAGGCCATCGCAGGCCCTCCGCTTCTCGTACGAAACCGCCGCCCCGAGCGCGCCGCCAAACCGAGCCTGCGGAATTCTTCTCCATGAAATCGGCGACCCATCCGGAAGCGCGATGCCGGTCGGAGCCGTTGGCGAGCCACAGCGTGCCGTCGTGCCCGTAGGCGAGCGCCGTGATGCACGCGATGCCCTTCGGCAGCGCGACCGGGCTGCCGCCCTCGATAAGCGAGCCGTCGTCGAGCGCCACGGCAAGCGTCGCGTCGGGCGCAGCTGCCAGCGCGGTGACCTCCGCGGCAAAGGTTTCGACGAGCTTTGGCGCCTCGCCGTGCGCAAGGGCGTAGAGATTTTTGCCGCTCGAAGCGAAAAGCCGCCCGCCCGCTTCGCAGAGATTGTCGGCTTCAGGGAGCTCGGCGAAGACCGGCGCGTTGTCGAGCGCGGTATCGGGGCGAAAGGCGCCGTCGAGCGGCGGAATGGTGATGGCCCGCCCGCGGAAGACGTCGAGGATCGGTTCGAAGATCGTCACCGCGGCCCCCAGTAGGAATCGTTCGAGGTCCAGGTCGGGTCTGCGCCCGCGATCGGGTAGCGCCCGATGCGGTTGTTCAGGATGCCGCCGACAAAAAGGAAACCCTTGTGCTCGCGCATCGAGGTCACCATCGGATGCGCGGTGCCCGACAGATCTCCGAGCGTCGCGACGATCTTGCCTCGATCGTCGAACTTCACCACGCCGCCGGTATTGATGTTCGGAAACAGCCACTCGTCCTGCGGCAGCCGCCGCGCCATGCGCTTGCGCATGCCCGGATGGCGAAGCGAGAGATCGAAGGACGGCGTGCGCATGCCGAGCCACGCCATCCAGTAGGTGCCGTCGGAGGCGCGGTTCACGTTGTCCGGATAGCCCGGCATGTCGCGGATCACGCATTCGGCGGTGCCTGTTTTCGGGCCGTTCAGCCAATAACGGTGAATGCGGCAGGCCCAGCTTTCGCAGAAGAAGAGCGAATCGTTGTCGTGCGCCATGCAGACGCCGTTGGTGTAACGATAGCCGTCGAGCAGCGTGCGCGTGCTGCCGTCCTTCGGGTCGTAGACGAGAAGGCGTCCGGTCGGGCGGTTCTCGATACTGTCGAGCGCCCAGTCGTGCGCATCGTAGCGCTTGGTGGAATCGGTGAAATACACCTTGCCGTCGGGTGCGATGTCGAGGTCGTTCGGATCGCGGAGCCGAGCATCATCCATGATCGAGGTCAGCGAGCGCCGCGTTTCGGCGGAAAGCTTCGTCACCTCACGCTCCGGCGAGATCGAATAAAGCCCCATTGCGCCGACGCAGGAGAGGAGATTGCCCGCGCGGTCGAAGGCAAGGCCGAGCGGGAAGCCGCCGATATGCGCGAAGACCTCCGAGCGCCTGTAATCCGGAGCGAAGAAGCGCACGATCTCGCCGTGCCGCGTGCCGCAATAGAGGTGGTCTTCGCGGTCGAGGATGACGTCCTCCGGGCCTTCCAGCTCGCCGAGCCCGATCGGTCTGGCCTCCGACAGGCGGTTGTTGAGCTCGTAGGGCGTGCCGGAGCCGAGCGCTGCCGACTGCGTCTCCCCCATCTTCAGATAGACCGGCGCGACGTAAATCTCGTTCAGAACCTTGTGGCGATTCTTCAGCCAACGGATGTCGACGGTGACGGCGACGGCGAGGAGAATGCCGAGCACCATCTGGTTCGTTCCGGTGCCGTAGCCGAGCCGGATCAGGCCGTTCGTCATGACAAGCACGATGACGGCGCCCATCAGTCCCTTGACGACCGATCCGCGCCCGCCGCCAAGGCTGTTGCCGCCGACGACGGCGGCGGTGAGCGCGAGGATTTCGAGCCCCTGCCCGGTGCCGGGTCCAGCGCCGCTCAGCCGTGTCGCGATCAGGAAACCGGCGGCGGAAGAACAGAGGCCCGAAAAGACGTAGGTGAGGAACACCGTCTGGCGCACGCGGATCCCCGAGTTGTGTGCGGATCGGCGCGAGCCTCCGACGGCGAGCACATGCCAGCCGGGGCGCGAGCGCGTGAGCGCGATGTGGGTCACGATGGCGAGCGCGATCGCCGCCAGCACCGGCACCGAGATACCGAGAAACGTACCGTCCCCGATGAAGTCCCAGGTGTCCGAGGACATCATCGAAAGCTGGACCTTCGAGCCGAAGGTGACCACGAGAATCTCGTAGCCCGCGCGGCCGATGATGAGGGTCACGAGCGTGGTGATGAAGGCCCTGAGCCTGAAGAACCCGATCAGGTAGCCGTTGATCGCGCCGAAGACCAACCCGACGGCGAGCGAAGCGGCAAAGGCCAGCCAGACCGGTTGCTCGAAAATGAAGAAGGTCGAGACCGCGGCGAACGCCGACAGGGCGAAGATCGCGCCGACCGACAAGTCGATCCCGCCGCCCAGCATCACCACGGTCAGGCCGATCACCACAAGGCTGAACTCGCCCAGCTGGCGAGTCGATTCCTGCAGGGAATAGAGCTTGAAGAAGCCCGGGATGATGCTGCCGAAAACGGCGATGGTAACGACGAGGGCGACGAAGGGGATGGCGTTGTCGGCCCAGCGCTTGGTCAGGACCTCGCCGATGATGTGATCTGGAACGAGATTGTAGCGGGAGGCCTGCAGCCGCTCGCGGAAGGTCATCAGGCGCCCATCAGGTCAAGGGACAGAAGACGGCCGGAGAGCCCCCGGCCGTCCTTGGTTCGAGTACGAGCCGGCTCGGCTCAGTTGGCGGTAGCCATGGCCTGCAGCGCCTTCAGGTCCCAACAGCTGTCGGGGCCCATGTTGTCCTTCGTCGTCGCGTGGAGCAGCGTGTAGACATAGGCCGACGACGTGCCCGGCGCCTGGCCGCTTTGCAGCAGGTACTTGATCATCGTCGTCATGTTGGTGCTCTCCGTCACCAGCTCTGTGGTGACCACGGCGCCGTAGGTGCCGTTCGCGATCGCTTCGCAGTCGGCTGTCTTCTCGCCGCCGCCGGTCGTGACCAGGAAGACCTTGTCCTGCAGGCCGGCGTCGCGGATCGCCGCCGCGGCACCCGTCGCGTCACCGTCCCAGAAGTCGATGATGGCGCAGACCTCCGGGTGCTGCTGGAGCATGGTGGTCGTCACGTTGCGCGAGGTGGTCGCGTCCCAGTTGGAGTCGGGCTTGGCCACGACCTCGAAATCGGGATGCTTGGACAAGCACGTCCATGATCCCGTCGGTACTGGAAGAGGCTGGTGGCGTTGGTCTCATCGCCCTGCACCAGGCCGATCTTCTTCGAGGAGCCCTCGCCGCAGGCTTTCACCGCAGCTTCCGCCTCGAGCCGGCCAAGCTGCGTCCAGTCGCCGCCGAGATAAGCGTCGGCCTTGAAGTTGGCCGGGTTGTCGATCAGGAGCACGTAGATGCCCGCCTCCTGCGCCTTCTTCATGATCTTGGAATAGGAGTTGAGGTCAGGCGACATCACAACCAGCACGTCGGGCTTCGGGTCGGAAGCGATGGCTTCGGTCAGCGCCTGCGCGCCGGCCTCGACGCTCCAGTTCGGATCGCGTGTCTCGAAGGTGCCGCCGAAAGCGGTGACCTCGCGCTGCAGGATCGCGGCCCAGCCCTGCGCCAGGTCGAAGCCCATCGCCATCGGCACCATGACGACGCGCTTGCCGGAGAGCGCCTTGGAGTATGCCTCCGGCGCCGGGTCCATCATGGCGGCGGAGGCGGGCATCGCGGCAAAAGTCGTGGCCGACGCCACAAGTGCAGCCGCCAGAAGCGTTTTCATCAGCCTCATCTTCCTGTCCTTTCCCCTTGTACCAGCTTGTTTCGTACCAGCTTGTTTCGGTTGGCGGTTCGCAGCTCAGATGTCTCCTTGCTGAGCGGTCTGCTCATCGCGGGGATTGAGCAGGCCGTCGACGATGATCGCGAAGAGCAGAATAGTGGACTTGATAAGGTTCTGGTAGAGCACAGAAATGTCGATGATCGTCATGACGTTCAGCATGATTCCGATCAAGGCTGCACCCACGAGAACGTTGCGCACGCCGCCCTTGCCTCCCGAGAGGCCGATGCCGCCGATCACCGCCACCAGCACGATATCGTAGAGCAGCGTGGAGTTCACCACGCGGGTGTTGATCGAATGCAGGCTTGCCGCCGTCAGCAGTCCTGCGGCGAAGGCGGTCAGCGCGGAGAGCACGTAGCGCAGCACCAGCATCGGGCGGACCGGGATGCCGATATTGCGGGCCGCCACCGGGTTGTCGCCGGCGTAGTAGATATAGCGGCCCCATTTGGTGAAGCGCAGGAATACGAACACCGCGGCTGACAGGGCCGCGAAAATGAAGACTTCGATCGGCACGCCGAGGAAGCGTAATCCTCCCAGGATCTCGACCCAGTGGCCTTCGGGCACCGGCACCGCATCGGAGGGGATCAGTTGCGAGCGGACATAGCCGAAGACGAAGGAGCCGGAGGCAAGCGTGACGAAGATCGCGGGCACATCGGCATAGGCCACGAGGAAGCCGTTCAAGAGACCGATGGCGAGCACGCCGCCGAGCACCAGCGCCAGCGCCGCCTTGTCGGCCATTCCCCCGTCGAGGAGCTGCAGATACCAGGCCACGGACATGGCCATCACCGCCACCATCGACAGATCGATGCCGCGCCCGATGATGACCACCGCCATCCCGAGCGCGAGTATGCCGAGGACGGCAATCGAGCGAACGATGGCGATCAGATTCGCGGCTGTCAGGAACCCCGGAAGCGAGAGCGCCGCTGCGCCGAAGAGAACGACGCAGATAGCAAGTACGATGTGCTCCTGGTTGAAGGCTCGGAAGAGCCCCCACGCATCCTTGCCCATCCCAACCTCATTTCCCGGTAGCCGGGACCGGCGCGAGCCAGCCAGCCTGACCTCAGCATGGGATCGGCCAATATTCGATGCAAGGATCAAGCCCGTCTCTGCGGCGGATTGGCCTTGCCGGCGCGCTACCTGGCCGCAAGGCCGACGAGTTCCCTCGCGCCGTCGCCGCGGGTCGCAACCCTTGCGCGAAAAGCGCGAGCTTAAGGCTGCGCCAGCCGTCGCATCGCTGCTCGACGCCTACTTGGAGTGTGAGCGGTTCAAGGGCTCCTCCGAGCAGTTCAGGACTACAGTCGAGTCTTTCGGCGGTTGCGTCCGGTGCCAATTCACTCCGATCTTCACAGGTCCTTTTCGGCGAGCTCTCGGAATTCGTCCGGGACGGAGCGCGATAGTCCAAGTGCGACCGGTCCGTATCCAATCGCCTCCCATCCGAAGCGGTCGCGAACCCTGTCAACGGCACGATCGGCTATCCAGCGCGCCGCACCTTTCTTGCTGCCGGGACGGCACGCATCACCGGCAAGTCCAAGCGGAAGCTCCAGCTGCAGCACGGGGAGGCTTTCAAGGTTCGAGACGGAGATCGCGAGCAGTGAGATTGTCTTCTCCTGCGGGTGCGTCGCAAGGACGCCTCGCACCAGGTCCTCGGCGACCTCCGCCAGAATTGCCGTCGCCGAAATCGGTGTAGAGAGCGTCAAGGAGCGGGTGACCGACCGGAGGTCGGCGAAGCGCACGCGCACGGTCACGGTCCGCCCAAATCGGGACTTGGCCCGAAGCCGGCTGGCGATCCTGTCGGCGAGGTGGAGTAGCGTTGGGCGAATGACGCTCTCTGCCGCCGGCTTCTTGCCGAGCGCCGACTGCGCTCCAGCTGAATGTGCCCGCCGGTGCGTCCTGATCGCCCGCGGATCGCGGTTCCAAGCCAATGCGCCAAGCTGGCGTGCGGCCGCCTGGCCAAGCAACCGTTGCAGCGATCGCGGTGACGCCACTGCCAACTGCCCGATGGTAAGCACGCCAAGCTCTGCCAAGCGCGCTTTCGTTGCCGGGCCTACGCCCCACATCAGCTCCACCGGCAGCTCATGCAGGAAGTCGAGCTCAGTTGAAGGATCGACAACAAGCAGACCGTCGGGCTTCGCGACCTGCGAGGCGATCTTCGCCAAGTGCTTCGTGCGCGCCACGCCGATCGAGATCGGCAGTCCGAGCTCGTCTCGAACGCGGCGCCGAATTGCGCGGGCAACCTCGGCCGGCGGACCGAAGAGCTGCTCCGTTCCGGCAACGTCGGCAAACGCCTCGTCGATCGAAATCCGCTCGACGAGTGGCGTGAAGTCACCGAGCACCGCGATCGCAGCGTCGCCCAGCCGCTGATACTCCTTGAAGTGGCCGCCGACAAAAATGAGTTGCGGGCAAAGCTCGCGCGCCCGGCGTCCCGGCATTCCACCTCGAACGCCGAATGCCTTGGCTTCATACGATGCAGCGAGGACAACACCGCCTCCGACGGCGATGGGCCTGCCGCGGAGCGCGGGATCGAACAGCTGCTCGACGGAGGCGTAAAAGGCGTCGAGATCCGCATGGAGGATCGTGGCTTGAACGCCCGTCCCGACAATTCGGTCTCTGCGCTTGTCGAAGGACACGGGGGTCGCCCTGGTGATTCTCCAGATTGATGATAGAACGTAAAGAGAACACTTTCGAGCCGCACCGATGCTCTCCTCGGGTGATGGGATGGGAAAATTCCCGCTCTGCGCTATCGGCGGCGTTTGGGTTGCAAGAAGCGAGAAATGCGACGGACTTGACGTTGTGCCCAGCCAGCGATGTGCCGGTTCATCAACACTCGGGAATCCACACCGTCATCTTATTCGGTCCGCGATTGCTCCAGAGAAAATAAGGAACCGCAGTGAGCCTCGCGTACCCGAAGATCCGCCGGCGAGGGCCGATAGAGCTCGCCGTTCCACCCGCCACTGTCTGCGACGTTCGCGTCGGCAACGACGGTGACGATCCCGTCGAAGAGATCGGCGCGTTCGGCTGAATTCAACTTTGCATCGCGTGGCAAGCGGAAAAGACTGACGGGAACATCGCCGTTGTCCACTTGCTCAAGACAGAAGACCAGCGGGCCTCGCCTAAGCGCAACGCGCCCGACGTCCGCGGTCACGTTCGGATGCGCGTAGAGCCGCTCGACCGGCATCGTAAGCTCGAGTGAGACCGTATCGCCGGGCGACCAAGTACGGCTGATCTCGAGATAGCCGCGATCACGCTTCGCGGTATCGACGGACTCCTCGTTGACCCTGCAGCTGGCCGTGCGCGCCCAGGAGGGAACGCGTAGCTTCAGCGTGAACGCGGCCGGGCCTTCGGGACTGACCGTGATCTTCACGCTCCCGGACCAGGGAAAATCCGTTTCCTGCCGAATCGCAACGGCTGCGCCGCCGACCTTGAGCCGCGCCGTGCTGCCCCCATAGAGATGCACCGCCACCACGTCGCTGCCGGTCGAATAGAAATAGCCGCTGACCGAGGCCACGAGGCGCGACACGTTCATCGTGCAGCAAGGACACGGATGCCACGTCCAGCGCTCGTGGCTCCCGTCGCTCTCAAGCGGATTCTGGTAGAAATAGTGCGTGCCGTCGCGCGAGAGGCCGGATAGCGCACCATTGAAAAGCGCCAGCTCCATCACGTCGGCATAGCCGCCGTCGAGGTCGAGATTGAGCATGCGCTGCGCCCAGAAGATCAGCGCCACCGACGCGCAGGTCTCGGCGTAGGCGGTGTCGTTCGGAAGGTCATAGTCGGTGGTGAAGCCTTCGTTGGCGGCGGCGGGCCCAAGTCCCGCCGTCACGTACATCCGCTTCGAGGTGACGTCATTCCAAAGGATCTCGCAGGCGTGCTTCAGCTTTTCATCGCCGAGCTCCGCGGCAAGATCGGCCATGGCGGAATACATGTACATGGCGCGCACGGCATGGCCGACGACCTTGTCCTGCTCGCGCACCGGCCTGTGCGACTGATTGTATTCGTAGGTCTTGGCCCAAAAATCCTTCGGGTCCTCGCCGCGCGCGACCGCCTCGACGTCGAAATAGTGCGGCTGGCGGCCGCGCTGGTCGATGAAGTACGTCGCCAGGTCGAGGTGCTTCTTCTCCTTCGTCACGTTGTAGAGCTTGATCAATGCAAGCTCGATCTCCTGGTGGCCGCAATAGCCGCGCTTCTGGTTAGCGCCCGGCCCAAAAACCGTCGCGATGTGATCGACGTAACGGAGCATGACGTCGAGCAGGCGGCGCCTGCCGGTCGCCTGGAAATAGGCGAGAGCGCCCTCCAGCATATGGCCGGCGCAATAGAGCTCGTGGTTGTCGCGCAGGTTGGTCCAGCGCTTGTCGATCTCGCGCCCGATATACCAGCAGTTCAGGTAGCCGTCGGGAAGCTGCGCCTTGGCAAGGTCTTCGGCGATCGCATCGATTTTCGCCTCGATCTCCGGGTCGCGCCGGTGCGAGAGCGCATAGCTTGCGGCTTCGATCCACTTCCCGACGTCGGAGTCCCAGAAGATCTGGGTGGAGAAGTTGTGCCGGTTAGGCGGAATGCGCAGCGGAGGAACGGGCTTCGGTATCGTCAGCGATTCCAGAATGCCGTGCTCCTTAAGCTGCTCGTATTCGCTTGGGATGGTGCGGGTCAGCACGGTTTCCAGCCGCTCGCGCCAGAAATCGCCCTCGATGCTGACATCGGTGAACTTCACCGGCGTGTACTGCCGCATGCTCAGATCCCTCTCGCGTCGTTCCAGCGGGCGCTCAGCCGGCTGCTTTCAGCCTTTCGCCGCTCCGTTCGCACCGCAGGATTCGCGCACGACCAGGCTGCACGGCAGCCGCCGCACGCCGCTGAGCTCGGCTCCGCCGATGAGATCGATCAGCCGGCGCCCCGCTTCCCGGCCAAGCTCCTTCAGATTCATGTCGACCGTCGTCAGCGGCGGCCGTGTCGCCCCGGCGACGATCTCCCAATTGTCGAATCCGACGATCGAGACATCGCCCGGCACGTTGATGCCCTGCTCACGCAGATGATCCGCCACGCCGCGCGCGATCTGGTCGTTGCCGCAGAACACGGCGTCAGGGGCAACGCTCTTCGACGCGAAGAGCTTTGCCGCCGCCGTGCGCCCCCATTCTTCCGACCAGGGTCCCGCAAGGAAGCCGTTCTTAGGAGCGGAGATGCCGGCGCGCCTGAGTGCTTTGCGATATCCGTCGCGGCGAAGCCGCACCGCCTCGAATCGCTCCGGGCCGGTCACATGCGCGATCCGCCGGCGGCCGAGGCGAGTGAGATGCTCGACGGCGAGCTCGGCGCCTCCCTCATCGTCCGGCACGAGGCCGAATGCGCCCGGCTCATCCGACTGCGAATAGACGTAGAGGACCGGAACGCCCGAGCCGTGCACTTCGAGCCGGCGCCGCGGATCGGCGCGGCGGCCGGTGACGACGATACCGTCGACGCGTTTTCCGAGGAGCGCGTCGACATGCCGGGCCTCGCGCTCCGGATCGTCAGCGCCGTTGCACATGAAGACCGAGATACGGGCGTCCGCCAGATGCTCCTCAAGCCCTTCCATGATCGGGATCGAGAAGCGTCCGAAGCTGTCGCTGGTTATCAGCCCGACGGTGAAAGTCTGGCCGCGGTGCAGACTTTGAGCCAGATCGTTCGGGCGAAAGCCCAGGCGCTTGGCGACGGCGATAACCTTCTCGCGCGTCTCCTGCTTGAGGCTGCCGCCCCGGTTCAGGGCTTTTGAAACCGTGCCGATGCTGACGCCGGCGGCACGCGCCACATCGTGGATCGTCAGCGTCGTTCGCGCCGTCCGCACGGTCCGCTTGCGAACGGCGAGCTTCGGTCCCCGGCTCCGCTCTCCACCTGCGGGCATCACTTCACCACGCCGCTCAGGAAGCCGGAGACGTAGTACTTTTGCAGAAGCAGATAGAAGAGAATGCAGGGGATCACCGAGATGGTGATCCCCGCCTGCAACAACCCCCAATCCGTGCCGCCGATGCTCGTCTCCTGGCGCGCCGCTGCAAGCACCAGCGGAAGCGTAAACGTGGAGCCGCGATTCATGATCACCAAGGCAGCGAGGAATTCGTTCCACGATGTGATGAATGCGAAGAGCGAGACGGTGACGATCGCGGGACGGATCGCGGGGAGATAGACATTCGTCAGCGCCTGCCAGCTGTTGCAGCCGTCGACCACCGCCGCTTCCTCCAACTCCTTCGGCACGGCTTCAAAGCTGTTCCGCATGATGTAGACGCTGAACGGTATCTGGATCGCCGTGTGCACAATGGCGAGGCCGAAGAGCGTGTTCGTGAGCTTCAGCGTGGCGAACATGAAGAAGATCGGAGTGATCAGCGCCTGATACGGAATGATCAGCGCAAGGAGCAGGAAGATGAAGAAGAGCTCCCGTCGCGGGAGCGGGAGCCGCGCGAGCGCGTAGCCGGCAGGAACCGTGAGCCCGAGGCTGAAAGCGATCGCGAGGAACGCCGTCACCGTGCTGTTGAAGAGATAGACCGCCAAGCCGTCCTGGTAGTTCCAGAGCTTCGCGTAGCTCTCCAGGGTCGGGTGAAACGTCAGGTAGGCCGGCGGAACGGCGGCCTGCTCGACCTTGTTCTTGAATGACGCGATCACCGTGAAGGCGAGCGGCGCCGCCATGATGGCGGAGAGCGCCATGCAGGCCGCGCCCGCGAGATAGCCGGTCCGTCCGCGAAAGAATGGCCGAGCCTCCACGCTGACGTGGGGGGCGTAACCGGCGATCGTTGAGGTCATGCCCTCCCCCGTCACGCGTAGGTGCGGCGGCTGAGCCACATCTGCACGATCGTGAAGACCAGAACGACGGCCGCCAGGATCAGGGACAGCGCAGCGCCGTAGCCGAGCTTCAGGTACGGGAACGAGTTCAGATAGATCCAAAACACCGAGGAGGCGGTCTGATTGAACGGCTGGCCCGCCGTCATCAAGAAGAACTGGTCGAAGGCGAGTAGCGACCCGATGACGCTGAAAAGCGTGACGAGCAGAATCGTGCGCGCCGTGAGCGGCAGTGTTATCCGCCAGACCCGTTGCCAGTAGCCCGCACCGTCAACGAGCGTCGCCTCGTTGACCTCCTGCGGGATCGACTGGATGGCGGCGACGAAGAGAAGCATTCCGAAGCCGACGACCTTCCAGACAATTGAGATGATCACCGCCCAGAGCGATCGCTCGGCGCTTTCTCCGAACCAGACGATCGGCTTGTCAACGAGGCCCAGATCGAGGAGCAACCGGTTGGCGAGCCCCTGCCGGTAGCTGAACAGCCAATACCAGAGCAGGCTCGACACGCTGAGCCCGATGACCACCGGCACGAAGACGATACCGCGCGTCAACCGGCGCAGTGGGGTGTTGTCGGAAACCAGCAGTGCGATCAGGAAGCCGAGCACCATTAGGATCGGCGTGATGTAGAGCGTGTATTTGAGGGTGAAGCGGAGCGACACCCAGAACTGGTGGTCGTGATAGGCCCGCGCATAGTTGTCGAGACCGATCCATCGCGGCGGCTCGAGCAGCGACCAGTTGTGGAACGACATCCACACCATCTGGAGCAGGGGATAGGCGGTGAACACGGCCACGAAGAGCAACGCGGGCGCGAGGTAGAGAAACCCGACGATCGGGCTGCGTCCAAGCGTGGAATGCATCGCCGTCACCAACTGAGCGTCATTTGTCCTAGCCTAGGGTCGCGCCGCCAGCTTGGAAAATGGCCGCGGCGGGTCTTGCCGCGGCCGAGTAATCGCAAGTGGAGGGAGTTTGCCTTCCTGGCTTATTGAGATGCAATCGCCTTCATCTGGGCCTTCGCATCGGCGATGACCTGATCGAGGTCGTCATCGGTGTAGTAGACCCGCTGCAGCATCTGCAGCCACGGACCCTGCGGCGAGTTGATCTGCTCGAAGAAGGTCAGCGTGTAAGGCGTTTGGCCGACGGTAAGCGCCTTCGCCACGTCCTGAACGAGCGGCTCGGCCTTGAAGTAGGGATTGTCGGTCATGTCGGCGCGCGTGGTGAGGTTCAGAAGCTTGGCGTAGCCTTCGACCTGGACTTCATCCGACAGGATGAACTTCATGAAGTCCACGGCGTCGTCGACGCGCTTCGACCCTTTCGGCACGACGACAAGGTCGCCACCGATGAAGGAGGCGTATTTCCCCGGCTCGAGGCCCGGAAGCAGGCTGATGCCGAACTTCATGTCCGGGTTGGCATCGCGGGCGAGCGTGATGTTGAAGTTGCCGGTTCCCATCATGCCTATGTTGCCAACTCCAAAGCGCTTGCCGAACGTCTCGCCGTTCTCGGAGCGCGCGTCCTCGTGGACGTCGCCCGACTTCGCCATCGAGCGAAGCCATTCGAGGACCGGCTTCAGGTTATCGCCGACGAGCGGCTCGTCGCCCGGCCCGGCCGCCTCGATCTTCACGCCGGAAGCCCAAAGAAGCGGCCCGACGGTGAAGATATTGCAGCCGGCACACGAGCCCGGCAGGAAGTAGCCTTTGACGTCGCCGCCGAGCGCCGTGATCTTGTCGGCGTATTCGCGAAGCTCACCCAGGCTTGTCGGCGGCTTATTCGGGTCGAGGCCCGCCTTCTCGAACAGGTCCTTGTTGTAGAACAGCGCCGAAACGTCGGCGTAGAGCGGCACGCCGTAGAGGTGGCCCTGCCACGTCGCGACCGTCATATGGCCGGGGCTCGCCGTCTTCAGCTCGGGCCAGTTGGCGATCCTGTCCGTGAGGTCCTCAAGCTGCCCCGCCTTCTCGAACTGCGGCGCGTAGATCAGGTCCATGCCCATGAGGTCGGGTAAGTCGCCGGATGCGATTGCCTGTGCAAGCTTCGCGACCATTTCGGCGTGCGGGATATAGGTGAGATTGATCTTCCGCTCGGGGTTCTTCTCATTCCACATGGCGATCAGCTGATCGACCATGCCGGCATTCGCGCCGGAACGTTCCCACATCTGCAGATCGGCGCCGAACGTCGGCGTCATCGCCATCAGGGCGACAGCCGCGATCGAGCCGGCCGCGACCGCGGCCACGCGTTTCCGGAATTCCATGCTTCCCTCCCTCTGAAGGCCGCCGAATTCCCGTCCGGCGGTCCTTTTTGCAGATTCCGAAGCCTCCGCCGGGCTCTTTCGAGAGAACCCCCGGGGCTCGGAAAAGCTTTTCCTAACTATCCACGAAATGCTGCGACTTGCAAGCAGCGGCGGCGAAATCGACGGATCAAGCTTCCAAAGCTTTCCCTGACGGGGGCATCCTGAAGCTCTTGAGGTCGCATGGCCGGCTCAACGTGAACGAGATCAGCCGCGAGCTCGCGCTGCCGCAATCAACTGTCGCGACCAAGGTGCAGATGCTTGAAGACGCCGGCCTGATCGAGACCCACACGATCAAAGCACGCAAGGGCCATCAGAAGGTTTGCCCGGCCCTCTTCGACGAGATCATTGTCCGTTTCGCTCGGCCGGAACAAGGGCATGCAGCCCCTGTGCCTGCATCAGCGGGGCGGCGCGGTGCCGGTCGAGAAAGCCCGGCACCGCGCCTCAGTGTTACTTCGTGGTCAGGTTGTAGTAGGTCACGTCGACGGTCGGACCCGCGACGAAGCCCTGCACGTTTGAACGCTCCGCAAGCTGCGAGGTGGCCTGGAACATGATGATGTAGGGACCCTCGTCGAGGAGCTTCTTCTGCAGGTCGATATAGTCCTGCTTGCGCGTGCCCTCGTCGCGCTCGCTCGCAGCGGCGGCTACGGCGGCATTCATGTCCGCATCCTGCCAGGCATTGCGCCAGGCCAGCGGCTTCTGCGCCGCGTCATCGGAGTTGTCGTTGTTGGTTATGAAGCCGTCCGCATTGGTGTGTGGGTCCATGTAGTCGGGACCCCAGTAGACCATCAGCATCTGGTGCTCGCGGGCCCGGTACTTGGTGAGGAGGGGCTTCATCTCCGCGGAGATGATGTTCACCTTGATGCCGCCCTGCGCCATGGTCGACTGCACCGACTGGGCCATGTTGGCGAACGGAGCAAAGTTCGGCGCGTCGAGGTCGATCGAAAAACCGTCGGGATAGCCTGCTTCGGCAAGCAGCTGCTTGGCCTTGGCCGGATCGAACGTGTACGGGTTTTCGTCATAGGATGCCCAGAACCCCGAGGGCCAGAACGACTGGTGGACCTGTTCGGCGCCCTTGAGGAAGGAATTTGCCATGCCGTCATAGTCGACGAGATAGCGTAGCGCCTGACGGACGCGCGGATCCTGCAGCTCCTTGGTCTTCTGGTCTAGGCCGATGTAGTAGAGCAGCGCTTTCGGCACCGAGGTGACCTTGATGTCCGTGTTGTCGGCGATCGCGGTAACCTGGTCGGGGGTGAGGTTATACGCAATGTCGACGTCGCCTTTCTCCAGCGCGAGCCGCTGGGCCGAGGCTTCCGGCACGTGCCGAATGAACACCCGCTTCAGCTTGGCGACAACGCCACGGTAGTTCGGGTTGGCCTCGAGCACGACGGAGTCGTTGGGCGTCCATGACTTCAGGACATAGGCGCCTGACCCGGCGGAATGAGTCTTGAGCCAGCCATTGCCGAGATCGCCGTTCGTCTCGTGGGCCATTGCCTCCTTCATGTCGACGACCGAGCCGACGCCTGAGGACAGCAGAGCATAGACGAGGGTGGGCGCGTAGCTGGTGGTGATGGTCACTTTGAGCGTCGCCTCATCGGGCGCGGTCACCATCTGGTCGACATTTTCCGGGGTCCAGCCGAGCTGGGTCAGCAGGAACACCGGGGTCTTCTGGAGCTTGATCACGCGCTGCAGCGAGAACGCCGCGTCCTGCGCCGTGACCGGATTGCCCGAGGCAAACTTCATGCCGGGGCGGATCTTGAAGGTGAAGGTCTTGCCGTCGTCGCTGACGGTCACACTTTCAGCAGCGCCTCCGACCAGCTTGGTGATGTCGGTCGGTTCGAACCGCATGATGCGATCGTAGGTGTTGGCGACTATCTCGATACCGGACAGTTCGTAGGCCTCGCCCGGATCAAGCGAGATCAGATCGTCGATCTGACTGGCGATCACCAAGGTATCGGCCGGCGTCGCGGCCTTCGCCACCGGCGACAGCGCGACAAGCGCGCCAGCCGCCAGAGCGTACATCAAGCCTTTCCACATGAAGGTCTCCCTGGAGTTTTGTGCCGCGCAGCTGGCCAAGGTGCGCCCGCGGCAAGTCCTTTTCATCTGAGCCCTTTTGCCTCGCCCTGGCAAGGCGACGCAAGAAGAGCTCATGCCGGGGCGCGGGTGAAGCCGCGGCTCGCAGCGATCAAGTTCCGCGTGTAGTCGGCCGTCACCTTGCCCGAACGCAGGTCGGCGGCGGTGATGACCTCAACCAGCCGCCCCAGCTGCATGATGGCGACGCGGTTGCACAGGTGCGCGACGACGGCGAGGTCGTGGCTGACGAGGATGCTGGTGAGGCTGTAGCTCTGCCGGAGCTTCCCGAGGAGGTTCAGGATTTCCGCCTGCACGGAGACGTCGAGGGCGGAGGTGGGCTCGTCGAGGAGCAGGATAGGCGGCTCGAGGATGAGTGCCCGGGCGATGGCGACCCGCTGGCGCTGACCGCCGGACAGCTGGTGCGGATAGCGGAAGCGGTGCATCGGCAGGAGCCCGACATCGGCGATCGCCGTCTTGACCTTGGCCTCGATGCCGGCGACCCGGTGGATCACCAGCGGTTCGCGCAGGATGTCGTCGACGGTCTGGCGCGGGTGCAGCGAGGCATAGGGGTCCTGGAAGACGAGCTGCAGCATCCGTCGGTCGGCGCGACTGCGCCGCTGCGCCACCGGCCGGCCGTTGACCTCGAGAACCGAGCTCGTGAATGGAACAAGCCCGGCGATTGCCTTGAGGACCGTCGACTTGCCCGAGCCGGACTCCCCGACGATGCCGAAGGTCTCGCCGGCAGCAACCTCGAACGAGACGCCCTGCACGGCGCGGATCTCGGCCATGGTGGAAGATCACGCTCAGATCCCTGACCGCGATCATTTCAGCCACTCTGGATCCCGCGCAACCGTCGCCAGTTCGGCGCGCTCGACGTCGAGCGACGGCGTCGCAGCCACCAGTGCGCGGGTGTAGGGATGGCGCGCATTCTGCAGCTCGCGCGCCGTGCACTCCTCGACGATCCGGCCCCCATACATGATCAGCACGCGGTCGCAGAAGCTTGAGACCACCGTCAGGTTGTGGCTGATGAAGATCAGGCTCATGCCGCGCTCGCGCACCAGGTCATCGAGGATGCGCAGGACCTCGTTCTGCACCGTCACGTCGAGCGCTGAGGTTGGTTCGTCGGCGATAAGGAGGTCCGGCTCGGCAATCAGCATCATGGCGATCATGACACGCTGGCCCATGCCGCCCGACAGCTGGTGCGGGTAGAGGCCGTAGACCAACTCGGGATCGCGGATCTGCACCGCCTGAGCATCGCCAGCGTCCGCCGCTTGGCCTCCTTGCGGCTGATGCCGAGGTGCAGCAGGCAGGTCTCGCCGATCTGCTTGCCGACGGTCCTGACCGGGTTGAGCGAGTATTTCGGGTCCTGCATCACCATCGACATGCGCCGGCCGCGCAGCTCTTGCCAGTCGCGCTCGGTGCAGTGGAGGAGGTCCTTGCCCGTCGTAGGACATCGCCTTGCCGTGACGATGCCGGGCCGCGACACGAGACCCAGAAGCGCACGGCCCATCGTGGTCTTGCCCGATCCCGATTCCCCGACGATGCCGAGACGTTCGCGGCCCAAGGTGAAGGAGGCATTGCGCACGGCCCGGGTCACTCCGGTCCGTCCCGGGAAAGGTCACCTCGAGGTCGTCGACGATGAGCAGCGGGTCGCTCATGCCGATTTCGGATCGAACACGTCACGCAGGCCGTCGCCCAGGAGGTTAAAGCCCAGGCTGACGACGAAGATGGCGAGGCCGGGAATGGTCGCGACCCACCACTGGTCGAGGATGACGTCGCGGCCGGACGAGACCATGGCGCCCCACTCGGCGGTTGGCGGCTGCGCCCCGAGGCCGAGGAATCCGAGCCCGGCCGCCGTAAGGATGATCCCCGCCATATCGAGGGTCAGCCGCACGATGACCGAAGAGAGGCAGAGCGGCACGATGTGCCGGAACAGGATCCGCCAGGTCGAGGCGCCCTCGAGGACCACCGCCTGGATGAAATCGCTGCGGGCGATGGCCAGCGTCTCCGAGCGGGCGATGCGCGCATAGGGCGGCCAGGAGGTGAGCGAGATGGCGATGACGGCGTTCTCGATGCCCGGGCCGAGCGCGGCGGCGAAGGCAAGCGCCAGCACCAGCCGCGGGAACGCCATGAAGATGTCGGTGATGCGCATCAGCACCGCATCGACCCAGCCGCCGAGATAGCCCGCGACCGTCCCGACCGCGAGGCCGATGGGCACCACGATGACGGAGACGAGGACGACGATCGTCAGGGTGACGCGGGCGCCGTAGAGCGTGCGGGCATAGATGTCGCGGCCGAGCTCGTCGGTGCCGAACCAGTGCGCCGCGGAGGGCGGCGCAAGCCGCCCGGCCAGATCCTGATCGAGCGGCGATTGGCCCATGGCCAGCCAGGGCGCGAAGATCGCCGACAGGATCAGCACGGCCACGATGACGAGCCCGACCAGCGCCGTCGGGTTGCCGACGATGGAGCGGACGCCGCGATAGGTGCTGCCCAGGATGGCCTGGCGCCGCGACATCGGCGCCTCGCTCATCAGCCACTGTCCGAGGGTGTCGCTCACGAGGTCCTCAGCCGCGGGTCGAAGAGCTTGTAGAGCAGATCGCAGAGCAGATTGATGCCGATGAACATGCTGCCGACGAGCACCGTCCCGCCAAGCACGGCGTTCATGTCGCTGTTGAAGAGGGCATGCGTGATGTAGAGGCCGAGCCCCGGCCAGGCGAATACGGTTTCGGTCAGGACCGCGCCTTCGAGCAGCGAGGCGTAGCTGAGGCCGATCACCGTGATCAGCGGCACCATGATGTTGGGAAAGGCGTGGCGCCAGACGGCGCGCCAGAAGGAATTGCCCTTGATGCGCGCCGCGGTCACGTACTCCTGGCTCATTTGGTCGATCATGAAGCTGCGGGTCATGCGCGCAATGTAGGCGAGCGAGTAGTAGCCAAGGATGCTCGCCGGCAGGATCAGATGACTGAAGGCGTTGGCGAAGATCTCCCAGTTGCCGTCAAGCGCGGAGTTGATGAGCATGACGCCGGTCCGCGGCGTGACCTCGCCCTTGTAGAAGACGTCGAGCCGGCCGGTTCCCGACACCCAGCCGAGCCTGCCGTAGAAGACGAAGAGGCCCACGAGGCCGAGCCAGAAGACCGGCACCGAGTAGCCGAAGAGGCCGACGACCCGGATCACGTGGTCCGGCCAGCGGCCCTTGCGGGCGCCCGCCATGACGCCGGCCGGGACGCCGACCAGTACGCCGATGATGGTGGCGATCGTTGCGAGCTCGAAGGTCGCCGGGAAGACCCGGAGGAGGTCGGTCAGCACCGGCTGTGAGGTGAGGACCGACATGCCGAAATCGCCGCTCAGCAGGCGCTTGACGTAGATGAGGTACTGAACCGGCAGCGACTGGTCGAGGCCGAGCGCGTGATAGGCCTTGTCGTAGGCGGCCTTGGTCGCCTTGTCGCCGACCACGGCGAGCACCGGATCGATCTTGGTCAGCCGGCTGATGAAGAAGGTGACCGCGGTCAGGCCGAGAAAGGTGAATGCCAGGGTCGCGAGGAACGAGCCGACGCGGCGGACGATCGTTGCGGCGAGATGCCAGAAATCCTGCCGCGCCACGGCACTCGGCGCCGTCGCCGCCGCGCTCAACCGGCGCCCTCCCGATGCGCATCGAACCGCAGCGCGAGCGCACAGCAGAGACGGGCAGGGATCGCCAGCCGGTCCTCCGCCCGGCCAACGCGCTCCGGCGTGTAGTGCCCAGCGACGTCGAGGAGATTGATGGTTGCGACGAGGTCGCCCTCAAGGACGATCGGCAGATTGATGACCGAGCCGCATCCGAGCGAGGCGATGAGCGCGTGGTCGGGAAAGACCGCGGCGATATCTTCGATGGTGTTCGCAACGAAGGATCGCCGCTCGCGATGGACGATGTCGAACCAGCGCGTCGCGATGGATGGGCTTGGTGCCCGAGACCGGATATTCCGCTGGGCGGCTGCTGTAAGCGCGTCGGGCAAGGCCGGCGATCATATCGACGACATGACTGTGAAGAGCCGGTGGCCGACCGCCGCCCTTGCCAAGTCCTCAAGGGCCCTCCAGCTCGACCTGGACTCTCGGGCTTGAGAAACCGCGTCAACGAATTTGGTTTCACTCGAACGACATGTTCTGCTGCCTGCCCAAGGTTGAAGCGCGCGCTGACACTCGACCATTTCCATGCGCAAGCCAAGCCCGACAGCGCCCGGCATGCGGTCGACAGAGTTCTCGGTGGCGTGCAATCCGTCGCCGCGACGCCGGGCGGTCAAAGAGCCGACTTGAGGCGCTCTGCGACGATCCGTGCCGGAACGCTTCGCGGGAACATTCGATCGAGATCAGGCGCGCCCGATAGCGTGACGAGCGGTGCGAAAGCCAGGATGTCGGGCGGGTCGACGAGTCCGCTTTTACCCATTCCGAGACATGCACAACCCCGCGAAAGGAACGATCGTCGTCGTCGTCGAACCTAGGCGATCGTCATGGTCCGGCGTTTCCGACCGGCCTTCGCGGGACCCGACTCGGTTGCCTGCTCCGACGTGGAGCGCAACAGGGTTTCTCTGGCCGAGCTCAGATGGGCGCGGCAGGCGAGCTCGATCATGGTCACGTTTCGGCTGAGCAGCGCTTCGATGTATGTGAGGTGCTCGCGGATCGCGACCTCGTTGCGCTGGCGCTCATCATGTTTGTTCCACTGGTAATGGTAGTGGAAGATTAGGGTGATGACGTCCTGGAAGCCGTCGATGAAGCGGTTGGGCGCGGCCGAATTGATCAGCCGATGAAAGCGGCTGTCGAGATCGGAGAAGTCATGAAAGCGTTCCTCGATATCCTCCAGCAGCAAAAGGTGCTCCTCACGCAGTGACTTCGATGTGCTGCCAGAGAAGCGAGCCCCCCGGTAGCGTCGCAAAGACCCGCGCCGACCTCAGCTCGAACATTTCGCGGATCTCGAAGAGCTCAAGCGCGAAGTCGGTCGTGAACCCCTTGAACACCCAGCCCGAGTTGGGCCGTTTCTCGATGAGCCCGAAGCGCTGAAACCGGTTCAGGAATTCGCGGATGCCGCCCGTCGCGACTCCGAACTGCCGGGCCAGCTCCAGTTCGTTGATGTGCTGTGCCGGGCCGGGCGTTGTCCCTGAGCATCCACTCCATGAAGCGCTTCTCGACCTGCGCCGACATCGGGACTGTTTCGGCCTCGGGGAAGCGCGTCATCCTCTCACGGCTGGTGTGGACAACGCGCTGAGGTGCGCTTCCCGAAATGACGCCGTGCTCCGCCAGCGCGGCGAGGACCTTGCGCACCGTTGTGCGGCTCACCCCTAGCACCTTGCTCAGCGTATTTTCGGACGGGAGCCTCTCACCGTCAGAGAGCTCCGAGACCAGATCCAGGGCGTCGTTGAAAGCGCGCTTGAAGAGCGTGTCTGTCTTCATGCTTAGGGCCACCGCCTCTTTCGAATGATTTTTAATTCATAAAAAACATATTGACCAGCCAATACTTTGATGGTTTTTGTCTATAAGAAACATATTAGGGGCGGAAGCGGTCGTGACGGAAGTCGTCAGGGAAAAAGCGGAAGTCGACGCCGCTTTTCCGAAAGGCGGCGGTGCCGCCGGCGGGGTATCCGCCATTTCCGTTGGGCTGAAGCTCCTGAGCATCGGTCCGCTTCTGATCCTTATTTTTCTCGTTGTTGTGATCAGTCTGCTGACGCCCAATTTCCTGAAGCCCATCAACCTCAGCAACATCCTCGCCCAGACGGCGGTGATCGCCATCGTCGCGATCGGGCAGCATCTGGTCATTCTGACTCGCGGCATCGACCTCTCGGTCGGCGCCAACCTGGCGCTGGCGACCGTGGTCGGCGGCCTCCTGTTTCGGCAGACGGACTCCGCGCCGCTCGTGATGCTGGCGATGCTCGCCTCGGGTGCGATGGTCGGAGCCGTCAACGGCGTGGCCTATGTGTTCGGACGCCTGCCGCATTCCTTCATCATCACGCTCGCCACGCTCAGCATCTGCCGCGGTCTCGCGCTGGAGCTCGCCCCCGGGCACACGACGATGCGCGGCATGCCCGAAGCGATCACCTGGATCGGCGGATCGTCGACCTTCGGCGTTCCCAATTCCTTCTTCGTCGTCTTCGGCGTCGCCGCTCTCGTCTTCATCATGGCCAAGGCCATGGTCTGGGGCCGATGGATCTATGCGGTCGGCGGCGCGCCGGAAGCGGCCGTGGAGATGGGCATTCCGGTCAAGGGCGTGCTGGTTTCGACCTTCGTGATCTCCGGGCTGTGCGCGGGCATCGGAGCGATCGTGCTTGCCGGACGCACGGCAGCGAGCTCGCCCCTTTATGGAAATCTGCTCGAGCTCGACACGATCGCTGCGGTCATCATCGGCGGCGCGAGCTTCCTCGGCGGTCGAGGCAATATCGGCCACGCGCTCGTCGGGGCGGTGATGATCGGCGTCATCCGCAACGCGCTCAACCTGAACAATGTCGATGTCTTCTTCCAGATGATCGCCATCGGCACGATCATCGTCGTGGCCGTGGAAGCGGATGTGATCCGCAACCATCTGGAGGCGCGGGCGCGGGCCCTGCAGGCCGCGAGCTCCCAATGAGCGCGCCGCTCTTCCACCCCCGTGCTCGCCGTGCGCCACGCGCAGAAGCGCTTCGGCGCCGTGCACGCCCTGAAGGACGTAAGCCTTGAGGCGTATTCTGGGGAGGTGCTGGCGCTTCTCGGCGACAACGGCGCGGGAAAGTCGACGCTGGTGAAGTGCATCAGCGGCGTTCATCTGCTGGACGAAGGAGAGATGTTTCTCGACGGCGAGGTCGTCGCGCTCCATTCGCCCGGCGCCGCACGCCGGGCCGGCATCGAGACGGTCTATCAGGACCTCGCTCTGTTCGACAATCTCACGCCGGCGCAGAACTTCTATTGCGGTCGCGAGATCGCGTTCCCCGAATGGCTTCCCCGCGGGCTCCGGTTCCTCAAGAGCCGCGCCATGGATCGCGAAGCGGCCGCGATCATCGATCGTCTCAAGGTGACGCTGCCGAGGCTCGACGCGCCGGTGGCGCTCATGTCCGGCGGCCAGCGCCAGGCGATCGCGGTGGCGCGCGCAACGGTCTTCGCGCGCAAGGTCGTGATCCTTGACGAGCCGACCGCAGCGCTCGGCCTGCGGGAGTCGCGCAAGGTGCTCGACCTTATCAAGCAGCTCCGCGCCGAGGGCAACGCCGTGATCCTGATCACGCACAACATGGAGCACGTGGTCGAGCTCGCCGACCGCGCCGTCGTGCTCCGCCAGGGGCGCAAGGTCGGAGAGCTGAAGCCCGACAAGGGAAACCGGCAGGAGCTGGTTTCGCTCATCGTCGGAGCGGAGGCGTGACGAGATTCGCCGGTCGTGACAGGCCGACGGAGGAAGGACGGTTCTCTTTGGAACCGCTTAAGCAGGGAGGTGAAAGGATGAGATTTCGAACAATTCTAGGGGGGCTGGCGCTGGTCGCAGCGATCGCCGGTCCCGCATCGGCCGATGACATCAAGATCGGGTTCATAACGAAGTTCCCGGTGCCGTACTTCGCCACGATGGAGGACGGGGCAAAGGCCTACGCCTCGGAGAATCCGGGCGTCGACATTACGTTCGGCCAGGGCACGTCGGCGACCGACATCGAAGGTCAGATATCGCTCATCGAGTCGATGGTGACGCAGGGCGTCAAGGGCATCGCCATCACACCGGTCGATCCGACCGTCGCGTCGGCGCTCGACAAGGCGGTGGCGGCGGGTGTGAAGGTTGTCCTCATGGACAACGACATTCCCGACTGGAACGGCCGGACGGCGCTCGCGACGACCAACAACTACGCCGCCGCCAAGCTCGCCGGCGAATATCTGAAGACGGTCCTGAAGGACGGCGACAAGCTTGGCATACTCGAGGGCGTGCCCGGCGTGCCCTCCCTCGACGACCGCGTGAAGGGGATGATGGACGGGCTGGCCGGCGTCAACGTCGACATCGTCGGCAAAGGCGCGACCAACTGCACGGAAGAGCTCGGCATCAACGTCGCGCAGGATATCCTGACGGCGAATCCCGAGCTGACCGCCATCTACTCGGCGTGCGGACCGCCCGCCGCCGGCGCCGCGCAGGCGATCAAGAACGCCAACCTCGATCGCCACATCATCCTGGTCGGCTTCGACTTCTGCTGTGGCGAACCGGAAGCGATCGCCGCCGGAACCGAGGACGCCTCGGTTGCGCAATTCCCCTTCAAGATGGCCCAATTTGGCGTCGATGCGCTGGTCAAGGCGATCAAGGGCGAGAAGGTCGAGTCGCTGATCGACTCCGGTGCGGCACTGGTCACCAAGGACAACATGGACCAGTTCAAATAACGCGTGACACGAGGGCCGGCCGAGCGCCGGCCCTCAATCCGTTTGCGCTAGCCCTAGCGCCGCAATTTCGAGGAAAAAAGCGCGTGGACGCCCTTGTTTGTTCGCGGCCCGGCAGCCTGCAACTTGTGAAGATGCCGGCTCCCCAGGCCGGCGCCGATGCGGCCTTGGTTCGCCCGCGCCGGGTCGGAATTTGCGGTACCGACTATCACATCTTCGAGGGCAAGCATCCGTTCCTCGAATATCCGCGGGTCATGGGCCACGAGCTCGCCGTCGAGGTCGTCGAGACGCCCGCTGGCTCGGACTTCTCTTCAGGCGAGATTTGCGTCGTCAATCCCTACTTGTCCTGCGGAAAGTGCATAGCCTGTCGCGCGGGCAAGCCCAATTGCTGTGTCGATATATCGGTGCTTGGGGTCCATCGGGATGGCGGCATGGCGGAGCTGTTGTCTTTGCCACCGGAGAACCTTGTTCGCGCGGATGGGCTGACGGCCGATGAATGCGCGACGGTCGAATTCCTCGCGATCGGGGCGCACGCGGTCAGGCGGGGTCAGGTAGCGAGTGGGGATAACGTGCTCGTCGTTGGGACCGGGCCGATCGGTCTCGGCGTGGCGCTCTTCGCACGCTTGTCGCGGGCCAACGTTGTCGTGTTCGATCGCGACTTGGACCGGGCTGCCGCAGCGGCGTCCATTTTGGGCGTGCCCGCTCTCCCATCTGCGGGCGATGTAAGCGAGGCGGTCGGCGCCTTCACGCAGGGCGACGGCTTCGAGCTTGTTTTTGATGCCACCGGCAGCGCGGCAGCAATGGAGAAGGGCTTCGACCTCGTGGCGCACGGAGGTCGCTACGTGCTCGTCAGCGTCGTCAAAGAGGAGATCACGTTCCAAGACCCGGATTTTCACCGCAAGGAGATGACGCTTTTCGGAAGTCGGAATGCCACCACCCATGACTTTGAGCGGGTCATCGCCGCGATACAAACAGGCGCCGTGCCTATCGACAAACTGATCACGCACCGCACCAGCCTGCGGGATGCTGCACATGACATTCCGGTTTGGGCGACCCAGAAGACGGGACTCATCAAGGCGCTCATCGAAATTGGCAAATAGCGGTGCGCACTGCCTTTGCTTTGACTTGCTCGGCTTCAATTGGCCGAACCGTCAGCGGATTCTCCTTCCGTCAGTGGCGAACAATCGAGCGTCCTGCGGCGCGAAGCGAAGTGTGACTACACCGTCGGTTTTTCGGCGGTCGAGGCGGCGCTCTGCTACGACGGTCTCGCCGGTGGAAGTCGACCCGTGAAGGTAAGAAGTCGAGCCAAGTTGTTCGGTAACGTCGGCGGTCACTGAAAGGTCAATTCCATGAGAGGCTTCGAAATGTTCGGGGCGGATTCCAAGTCGCATCGTAGCCCCTGGCTCAACGGCCGTCTCGATCTGCAAGGCAACCTCGATGCCGCAGGTGGCGAAGCGCCCGCCCCCGAGAGAGGTCGCGTCGAAGAAATTCATACGCGGCGATCCGATGAAACCGGCTACGAATGCGTTTTCGGGGTCGTTGTAGACGTCGAGCGGGGCGCCGACCTGTTCTACGTTTCCGTCGCGCAACACAACAATCCTGTCGGCGAGCGTCAGCGCCTCAGTTTGGTCATGCGTAACGTAGATCGTGGTATTGCCCAACACACTGTGCAGTTTGGCGATCTCCACACGCATCTGGACCCGCAATTCGGCATCCAGGTTGGAAAGCGGCTCGTCAAACAGGAAGACCCTAGGATTGCGCACGATCGCGCGGCCGATGGCAACACGTTGGCGTTGGCCACCGGACAATTGCGCCGGCTTTCGATCAAGATACTCGCCCAGCCTCAAGATCTCCGCAGCTCGCGCCACTTTCTCCGCGATTTCAGACTTCGGTCTGTGCGCCATACGAAGCCCAAAGCTCATGTTGTCGGCGACGGTCATGTGCGGGTAGAGCGCATACGATTGAAACACCATGGCGACACCGCGATCGGCCGGCTCCTCGTCGGTTACATCGCGCCCACCGATATAGACCTCGCCGCTGGTGACCTCCTCGAGTCCGGCGATCATGCGAAGCAGCGTAGATTTCCCACAACCTGACGGTCCGACGAAAACGGCGAATTCGCCTTCCTCGATCGAGAGGGAGACATCGTGAATCACGTCGGTCGCACCGAATTGTTTGCGCACGCTACGGAGTTCGATTTCCGGCATGCTTACCCCTTAACGGCGCCGACGGCGATGCCGGACACGATGCGCCGCTGGAAGATGACGTAAAGAACAATGATCGGCGCCGCCGCGATGACGATGCCCGCCGTGAACAGCGGTATCTGATCGGAATACTGACCCTTGAGAGCGGAAATGCCCACCATGAGCGTCCTGTTCCTCTGCATGGTGAGGAGGGCAATCAAGATGTCGTTCCAACAGTTGAGCGTGTTGATGATTCCCAGTGTCACCAGCGCAGGCATCCCCAATGGCACCATCACATGCCACCAGACCTGCAGCAGCTTGGCGCCGTCTATCCGTGCCGCCTCGATCAGTTCGCGTGGCAGACCGGAGTAGAACGCTGTCATCATGTAGACCGAGAACGGCAAGAAGAATGCCGTGTAGGAAAGAATCAGCCCGACGTGCGTGTTGATGAGATGGAGGGCAAGCATGGTGCGCATGTAGGGAACCAGCACGACTTGCACCGGGATCATCAGCGACGAGAGGATCACGACGAATAGAAAGCGTCGGTATGGAAAGCGCAGCACCGCCAGCGAGAAGCCAGCCAAAGACGAGACGACCGTCAAGAGAAGCACGGCGCCGAGCGTCGCGACTACCGAATTGAAAAAATACTGGTCGAGATGTGAACGCGTCCAGACCTGGACGAAATTGTCCAATGTGGGATTGCAGAGCGAGCCCGAAGCGATCCTGCAGATAGTCGTGCCGGGTCTTGAGCGAGTTGTTGGCCGCGAAAAAGATGGGATAGAGACAACTCAATGCCAGCAATCCCATTGGAATTGCCGCAATCCTGAGAGCCAGCCTCTGCCGCTTTCCAACCCCGGCCACAGTTCCTCCTAGAGCCTTGAGTTGCGGGACATGATGCGGATCTGCAGTGCCGCGAGAATGCTCGTCATCACAAAAAGGATTATCGACAGAGCCGCAGCGTACGCGGGCTGATTCAGCCGACCCTGTGCGGACCAGATCAGGTATTCCGGCACCGTCGTCGCTGTGCCCGGACCACCGCCGGTGAGGACATAGATCAGGCCGAACATTGATGTCAGCAGTCCGATGGTCGTGATCACTGTCGAAAATTCTATGATCGGTCGAAGCTCTGGAATGATCACATACCACCAGATCTGCCACATCTTTGCGCCCTCCAGGCGCGCCGCTTCGACCATGTCTTTGGGAACAGTCGACAGGCCTGCAAGAAAGATGAGTACACCCATGCCGAAGGTCGACCACGACTGGATGGCTAGTGTCACTGGCAAGGCAGTTGCGGAACGACCGAGCCAGTCGAAGGCGGGCAGGCCAAGTACCTTGAGCAGGGCGTTGAAACTGCCGTTGAAACCCAGGACGACACTGAAAATGGAGCCGATGATCACACTCGAAAGGACAACCGGAAAGAAATAGACGGAGCGGAAGAACGTGCGCCCGGGAACGCCCTGATCGATCAGGATCGCCAGTAACATTGGCAAGGTTACAAAGATGGGCACCGAAAGCAGAACAACGGCTGCGTTTGCGATCGAGGAGCGGAAATTCGGATCGGCGAGCGCGCGCAGGTAGTTCCCAGCCCCGATGAATTCACCGGGGCTGGTTGAAGTGGCGCTCGTCAATGAAATGCCAAGGCCCCAGAATAGTGGGAAGATCCGGAACACGAGAACGAGCAGCACTGCCGGCAGCAGGAATAACAACGCCAGACGAGCCTCCGTCCGCATGCGCCGCTTAGAGCGGGCACGGGGAGTTTCGCCGGTCCGAGGCAACGACGTGGCCGTCATGGGCTGGTCACTGAGCAAAAGAACGGGGAGCGTCCGAAGCGCTCCCCGCACTTATACCTCTACTTCTGGGGCTTGGCTTGCGCCTGCACCTTGTCGAGAGCCGCTGCCGCTGCGTCGACTGTCGTGTCGCCGTTGAGCAGCAACTGGCTCTGGCGATGCCACTCGTCGAGCTCGGCGGCGGACGAGTTCGCATGGGTTGTCGGCACGGCCCTGTTGGCCAGCCAGCCCATGATCTCCTTGAGGCCGGGGCTGTCGATGCCCGACGTATCGACTTCGGTGTTCGCCGGAACCACGCCGGAATCGTTGACGAGGTAAGACAGCACTTCGGGCGAAGCGAGGATCTTCACCGCATCGAGAGCCAGGTCGATGTTCGGCGAGTCCTTGTTCACGCCATATCCCACGCCGCCATCGAGCGGGACGCCGGGAGCGCCTTCGTGCTGGTCGGCGGCGACAGTAGGCGAGGGCATCGGATAGACACCCACGTTGTCGACGCCCATGTCCCCCTCGAAAACCTTCCAGTGGGCAACGTTGGAGAGCAGGCCCCAGACGTTGGCTGCCGTCCCCTGTTCGAACAGGGTGAACTCATCCATGAACATTGTCTGCGAGTTGCCGCCTTCCTGGTACCAGCCATTCTTGGACGTATCGACCCAGGTCTGGAAAATCGCCTTGATCGGCGTATCGGACCAGTGGAGCTTGCCGGCCAGCCAGTCCGCCTGCTGCTGCGCGGTCAGCGACTGGTTCGCCATTTCCGACAGGAAGAACTCGGCCTCATAGCCTTCCTTATTGGCCATCATGAAGCAGGCGGTCTCGCCCTTCGCCTTGATGGCGTCGCACATCTTGTTCACCTCCGCCCAGGTGGTCGGCGGCTTGTTGGGGTCAAGTCCCGCGTCCTTATAGAGCTTCTTGTTGTAGTAAACGACGTGGCCCTGCAGCGTCGTCGGAATGAAATACAACTTTCCGTCGGACCCCGTAAAAGCCGACTTGCCAACCAACTTGGAGATGAGGTCGGGCAGCTTGTCGTCGAGCGGGATCAGCCCGCCGATCAGGTTCTTGGCTTGCGCGCCACCGTTCGCCCAGATGACGTCCGGACCGGTTTTGGAGGCAAGTGCCGTACCCAACAACGTGTAGTATTCGGCGTCTGGTTGGGACAGGAAAGTGAGCGTGTCGCCAGGATGGGCGGCTTCGAACGCTGACTTCGCGTGATCGTAGTAGGTAGCATGTGATGGTTCGTCCACATTGACGTCCCAAACGACGATTTCCTTCGCCAAGGTCGGACTAGCGACCATCAGAGCCGCGAAGGCAGCTCCAAGCATCGATTTGTGCATAACTGTCTTCCTCCGATAGATGAGTACGTGACTTCATTCCCCGGCGGCAGCGAGCTCGCGACGGGTGTGCCGTGCGTGGATTGAAGGGCGGTAGGCCGAGCTCTTCCCTCGGCAGTACTTTTGGCCGCGACCATTCGCGGCGGGCGATATCGGAAAGCACGAGTCCGTGGCCCGGACGATCGGGCGCGTAAGCCCAGCCGTCACGGATCTCGATCGGCTGCTCGACAAGGTGGTCGAAGTTCTGGAACGAGTATTCGAGCCACTCGGCCTCGGGCAGCGCACAGGCGATGTGCACGCCGATTTCGAGGAAGGTGTTGCCAAGCGATATCGGTATGCCGAGCTCGGCGGCCAGCCAGCCGATGCGCATCACGTCCGTGACCTGCCCGTGCACATTGAGAATGTCGACGCCGCCCGCAAGCATGAGCTGCTGCTTGCCGGCCGCGTCGAGGTATTCGCCGGAATTGATCATCGTCCACGGGATGCTTTCACGCAGAAGCCGAAGCCCGTCGAAATCGAGCCGCAGAATTGGATCCTCGACCCACAGAAGATCGAAGCCGGCACGGTGAATTGCGTCCAGCTTGACGATGGCTTCCTTGGCGCCCCACGCCTCGTTGGCGTCTATCATGAACTGCGCACCGGGGCGGACCGCCTTTGCGACCAACGCCAATCTGTTCATGTCCCGGTCGAAATCGGGGTGACCGACCTTGATCTTGAACGCGCGGTAGCCGAGGGAGTCGGCGTGAGCGAAGAACTCCACGAACTCGTCGTCGCTGAGATGGTAGTCGAGCCCCGAGGCGTAAGCGCGCACGCTGCCGCGGGTGGATCCCAACAGCGTGTGGAGCGGCATGCCCGCCTGCTTCGCCGCGAGATCCCACAGCGCCAGCTGCACAGCCTCGCGAAACGGCAGGGTGAAGGCACGCTGGTTGCCGCCACGGGGTCGATCGACGCGATGGACGAGCGCAAGCGGTGGCTGGCCTTCGAGGTCAGGCCAGACTTCCGTGGTGAAGACGCGGACAATCTCAGCGTGTTCGGGAAGCGGCTGGAAGAGCGTCTGCGCAAAGCCGAGCCCCCGGTTCCCGGCCTCGTCGATCAGCTCGAGCGCCGCCACGTTGACCTGGTCCGCGCGGACCTGGCTGTCGCCGATCACGCGGTCCCGCGCGAACTGAAATCTGGTGAACTCGAAGGAAGCAATACGCACTGTGATCGACCAATGTGGCGCAGTGATATATCAGAGAGCTTCTCTTCTAGATCATGTTCGCGGTTGGGAGCAAGACGTGTCGAGCAAGAATCCGCGTAAGAGCGCCGGTGGAGCGGGCATCCGAAGTCGTCTCAGCGATTTGGCCTATGCGCGCATTCTCGAGGTCTTGTTCGAGCGCAAGCTGCCTGCAGGATCGTTCGTCTCCCAGGCCGAACTCGTGCAGCTTACCGGCGTCGCGGTCGGGCCGCTGCGCGACGCGCTGCAGGTTCTCGATGCGGAAGGCGTCGTAACGATTCATCCGAGGGCCGGGATTGAGTTCATAAAGCCGGGCCTCGAGCTCACTCGGTCCACCTATCAGTTTCGCGGCATCATCGAGTCCGCCGCCGTCGCAGTGTTTGCCGAGACGGCCTCCGACGAGGAGATCGAAAGATTGGCCCAACTGCACCACGAGGCCGTCTCCCGACTGCAGGCCGAAGGGTTGACGGAGGCGCTTATCGTGCAGGTGGAAGCGCTGGAGAGCCTTCTCCACGGTTCCATCGTGGCAAGCCTCAACAACGGGCTCATCGATTCAAGCTACAAACGCATACACAACTACATTCGCATCCTGCGGATTGAGCGACGTCTGACGCCGCCGCTCGTGTCGCATTCCTTGCGCGAGCACATGCTGATCATCGAGGCGTGCCGCAAGAGGAATTCCGCGCAGGCGGTTGCTGCGCTGCAGGCGCATTTCGATGCCGCCTTGAAGCGCAACCTCGGGCTTTATCGTTACGGCTCCGCCGACGGCAGCCGGTGAGCGGCGAGAGGGGCTCCTCGAGCTGCCGGCGATCGACCAGATCGCCGAACGGATGCGCGATCAATCGAACACCAAATTCGAATACGACCCCGAGGCGGGAACGCTCCGGTCTCACGACCAATCATTATCGCTCGCCGTAAGCTGTTCCTTCACCGCTCTCCAGCCATCGCAACTGCGCCGGCGTCCTAGTGGAGGTCGAGTAAACGTCAGCCGCTACGGCGGACGCGCTGGTTCCGTTCCTGGCGCATTGCCGAGGTGGCTCAACTGGCCGTCGACTTCCGTATTCGCGGATAGAGCGAAGTCACACCTCGAATGCAGGTCATCTACCCGAGAGCGGAGCACTGCCGCTGCAATATCCCGACCAGCGCTTTTGCAGCCGGACTAAGATCGGCACCTCGCCGATTAATTAGACCGGCGTGGCGCACAGCACGCGTGCCGGGAACTTCAATCGGTGCAATGTAGCCGGGAGCGAGTGCTGTCAGATGTGCGGCAGCGTGGTAGCTCAAATATTCCGTGCCGCGCATCAATGCGAACTTCAGCGGAATGACGGCCGTTTCGATCGCCGGTACCGGGGCAGGAAGTCCGGCGGTGCGGAGCACATGTTGCAAACGTCCAACCATGTAGGTTGTCGCCGGAGGTAGAATCCAAGGGTAGCCCAGAAGGTGCTGCGCTTTGATTCTCCGACGGTGGCGCAGCGGATGCCCAACGTCGGCGATCACGCAGTACTCGTCCGCGAGCAGCGGTTTCCATGCCAGCTCGGGTTCAAGGCGAGGCGTCTCTGGTACGGCAGCCAGAACGAACTCCAACAAACCGGTCCTCAATTGCTCCTTAAGTTGGTCGTCGCCGCCGCCTGTCACGTGGATTCGGACGCCTGGCCGAGTGGCGCGGAGTTCCGCGATGGCATCCGGAAGCACGGCATCCTGCCATGAGGGGCCGGCGCCAATCTTCACGAGGCCCGCGCCCCCGGTGCGCAAGGCATCGACTTCCTCGCGGGCCGCGTGGAGCGCAGCCTTAACGTCCTTGGCGTGCCGCAAGAGTGCTGTTCCGTAGACGGTCGGCGTTACCCCTCGCGCCCGGCGGTCGAAGAGCGGCACACCGAACAAATCCTCCAAGCGTCGGATTGCTTTGGTCAAGGCCGGTTGAGTGACGCCGAGCTCCTGCGCGGCCGCGCGCAATGAGCCGCGGGCGACGGCGGTCAGGAAGTAGTCCACTGTGCGGAGGTCGAACATCGATAACGATAGGTAATCGCTCGTCTTCCCATTGGTGCTTGCCAGCTTTGCCGGTGACGATCAATCTTTTTGGCGCAAGTCGAAAACGACGACGTGCCCCGTGCGGGGAGCCTCAAGGGAGGAAATCATGAAGAAACTGCCACGCCGGACAATCCTGAAGGGCATGGCTGCAGCGCCGTTCGTGCTGGCCGGACGCAGCAGCTGGGCCGCCGCCGGTGTCCCGACCATGTCGTCGGAGATCGACGTCGACAAGGCGAAGGCCGAAGGAAAGGTTCAGCTCTACACGAGCCTCGACACCAAGATCGTCGACGCGATCACCGGTCCGTTCAAAGACAAATACGGGATCACCGTCGAATATTTCCGAGGCGGCTCGGCGGACGTGACCTCGAAGGTGCTGGCGGAGGCCGACGCCGGAGGCATCCAGGCCGACATGGTCGACGCATCCGATCTCGCCGCTCTGCTCCTCATGAAGGAACGCGGACTTCTGCTCGAGAAGAAGTCCGACGCAGATGACGCCGTCTCCGCGGACCTTCGCGACCCGGACGGCACCTGGATGGCGGATCGCCTGACCCAGGGCGTGATCCAGTTCAACACCGCCGAGTTCGGCGGCGACAAGGCTCCGAAGACCTGGGCCGACCTCGGCGATCCCGCCATGTCGGGGCGGCTGACCTTCTTCAGCAGCGCCAACGGCGACGGTGCGCCCCGCCTCTACACACTCGCCAAGTACCTTGGCTGGGAGCTTCTTGAGAAGTTCGCCTCCAACGATCCGCTCCGCGTGGCCTCGCCGCAGCTCGTCACGCAGACCTTGGAGAGCGGAGAACGGGGCGTCGCGTTCGCGACCAACGATAACATCGCCTGGCGGTCCAAGAAGCAGGGCAAGCCGACCGACTACGTCTATCCCCCTGAGGGCGTGCCGACCGAGCCCGGCGCGGTCGGGCTGGTGAAGGGATCGGCCAACCCGAACGCCGCCTTCCTTTTTCACGAGTTCTGGATGGGCAAGGAGGCGCAAACGCTTCTGGTCGGCGGCGGCAAGTATTCGAGCCGCGTCGACGTCGATCCCCCGACGGGCAGCACGCCGCTCGGCGACCTCAAGCTGCTCACGCTCGACTACGCGGAGTATAAGCGCGAGCGTCAGAACGTGCTGCAGCGCATGACCGATATCTTCGGCGGCGAGTGGGGCATCTGAGCAACGGCGAATAGGGCGCCGGCAGAACGGAACGGACGGCGGTGACGACGCAAGGGCGGGAACGGCAGCGCCGTCATGGCCGGGTTGAGGGAAGCACGATCGCGCTCGGGATCGCGACCGCGCTCCTTCTCCTGATCGTCGGCTACCCCTTGGTGTGGCTGGTGCTGGCGGCGCTGGGTGTTCCGGCGGAGTTCCGGCTCGACTATATCGTCGGCGTTTTTGCCCGATCGCAGAACTACAGCGCACTCGTCAACACGCTGATTTTGGCGCTCGGAGCCGGCAGTGTCAGCGTCGTTCTCGGAGTTCCTCTCGCGTGGGCGGCAGCCCGCACCGACATGCCGTTCCGTCGGTCTTTGCGGGCGCTCGTCGCGCTCTCCTACATCACGCCGCCTTATCTGACCGCCATCGCCTACATCATTCTGCTCGGCCCGGACGCCGGGTACTTCAACCGCATCCTGCAGGCGGTGACAGGCGCTCCGCGCGGCCCGATCGATATCTTCAGCATGGGCGGCGTGATCTTCGTCATCGCCATGCATGTGTTCCCCTTCACCTTCTTCATGACCTACGCGGCGCTTCGCTCCGTCGACGCTTCTTATGAAGAGGCGGCGAGGTTGCTCGGGGCGCGGCGCCTCGGCGTGGTCTGGCGAATTGACCTGCCGCTGGTCGCTCCTGCGATTACCGGCGGGGCGCTCCTGTCGGCGATCGGCTCGATGGCGCTGTTCGGGCCGCAGGCTTTTCTCGGCCTGCCTGCGCAGGTCACTTTTCTGCCCACGCGCATATACGGCGTGATCGGTGCTTACCCGCCGCGGTGGGCCGAGGCATCTTCGCTGTCGTTGACGCTCGTCTTGTTGACCGCACTGGGCCTGCTCTTGCAGCGTGGCTACCTCGATCGCCGCTCGCACACGACGGTCGGCGGGCGCGGCCTGAGGCTCGAGACGGTACGCCTCGGCCATTGGAAATGGCCGGCCATCGCATCCTGCACAGCTGTCGTCTTCCTGAGCGCCATCGCGCCGGTCGCGGTCCTCGTGATCGCCGCTTTCAGCAAGAGCTGGATCGCAGGCCTGACCCCCGGGAACTTCACCGTCGAGCATTTCGACGAGGCCCTGTTCGACAACCAGATCGCCGTGCGCGGCATCCTCAACAGCTTCCGCCTGGCGGGGGCAGCCGGCGTCTGCGCCATGATCATCGGCGCCGCCGTCGCCTATATCGACTTGCGCACGCGCGCGCGGGGCCGGCGGCTGCTCGACTACTTGGCGATTCTTCCTCTTGGCCTTCCGGGCACGGTGATGGCGGTCGGCGTGCTTCTGGCCTTCATCCGGCCGCCCTTCGCCATCTACGGGACGATTTGGATCTTGCTCGTCGCCTACGTCGCTCGCTTCGTGCCCTTGGCGACGCGAAGCGCAAACGCCACGCTGAGGCAGATCGACCCCTCGCTCGAGGAGGCGGCGCGCATATCGGGCGCCACGCGCCTCGGGGCCGTGTGGCATATCCTCTTGCCGCTCGCCAGGCCGGGTCTGGCGGTGGCGTTTCTGCTCGTCTTCATCCCGGCGCTGAGCGAGCTCAGCGCGACCATTCTGCTCTATACCGGGGGAACTGAGACCATCGCGGTGGCCATCTACCGGCTCAACGATCTCGGTCAGTTGGAGGTGGTCGCCGCACTTGCGGTCTTCGTCATCGCAGTCACGCTCCTCGTCAGCCTGCCGCTGAACCGCCTGGCGGCCCGCAGCCGGATTACTCCGGCCGACGTTCCGGAGATGTGAGGTCGCGCGTGGCTTTCATCGAGATTTCCGGCCTCA
>CAVZVB010000010.1:0-90846 GCA_963778625.1 uncultured Alphaproteobacteria bacterium | reverse complement strand
GTGGAGAGCTTATGAGACTTCCCGCCCTTGCATTGCTGATCGCGCTTCTTCTCCCGGCGCCGGCAGGCGCGGCAACGGCGCTCTCCGGCGAAGGCGCGCCGATCGTTCCGATCGCGACGGAAGACGATTATGCGCGGGCCGTCGAGCAGACGATCCGCATCTACGTCGTCCCCGCCTATCGCGATCTCGTCGACGCGACGAGCGGGCTCACGAACGCGGTGCGCGACTATTGCGCCGCGCCCGACGCCACCAGCGGCAAGACGCTCGACGACGCGTTTGCCACAACGCTCTCCGCCTGGGCCGCCGTCGACTTCCTGCATTTCGGGCCGATGGGAAGCGAGGGACGCTACGAGCGCTTCGCGTTCTGGCCGGATGTGCACGGGACCGGCACCCGTCAGCTCCGGCAATTTCTCGCAAACGAGGATCCGAAGCTCATCGAGCCCGGCACGCTCGCCAAGCAGAGCGCAGCGGTGCAGGGCTTGCCGGCGCTCGAGGTGCTGCTTTATTCCGGCGACAAGGCGCTGCTTCATGCCGGCGCGCCGGAGGCGTTTCGCTGCTCGCTTGCCGGTGCGGTTGCCGACAATATGAGCGGCATCGCGTCGGATGTGCTCACCGGCTGGACCGGCGAGAAGGGCTGGGCGACGCTCATGCAAAATCCCGGCCCGGACAATCCAGTCTACCGCACGCATGCGGAAGCGACGACGGAATTCCTGAAGGCGATTCTGACTGCGCTTGAGCAGATGCGCGACCAGCGCATCCTGCCCGCCGTCGGCGAGAAGCCGGAGGACGCGAAGGCAAGCCGCGCGCCTTATGAGCTCTCCGGCCACACGATGGCTTATCTCGAAGCCGGGTCGACGGCGCTGCAGCGTTTCATCAACGCAACCGGCCTGCTCGAGATGTTGCCGGAGGATCAGGACGGCTACGCCGCTTCGGCGCTGTTTGAGTTCACCAATCTCGACAATGCGCTGCACGCCGCCGGCCCGAGCATCGACGCGGCGATCGCCGATCCGAAGCTGCGCTCGAAGCTCGGCTACGCGGCAATCGTGCTCGCAAGCATTCGCGATCTTTTCCAGAAGCACATCGCCGTGGCGGCCGGGCTCTCGCCGGGTTTCAACTCGCTCGATGGCGACTGAGCATGATCCCGAAAAGTGGGAACCGGTTTTCGGACAAGATCATGCCCAGACAAAGAGGCAGGGCCTCGACTTCTGATTCGATCAGAGTGGAAGGGGCCGGCTCGATGATCGTCGACCGCCGCGCCCTTCTTGCCGGCGCCGGTGCGTGCCTTGCCGCGCGGGCTCGCGCCGCAGGCTGCCGCTGCGCGCTTGCGACAAGCGAGGCGCTGGTGCTTGCGCCGGCGATGCGGGCGGACGGCAGCTTCGCCGTCATGGTGTTCGGCGAGAATGGCGCGCTGATCCGCGAGATCGCGCTTCCCGCCCGCGGTCACGACCTCGCCGTCCATGCGGCAAGCGGCCGTGCCGTCGCCTTCGCGCGGCGGCCGGGCACCTTCGCCGTCGCCTTCGACATGTCATCGCGCACGCCGCCGCAGGTCTTTGTCGCGCGCGCCGACCGGCACTTCTTCGGGCACGGCGCCTATTCGACAGACGGCAAGCTTCTCTTCGCGACGGAGAACGATTTCGGCGCCGGCACCGGCGTCATCGGCGTCTACGACGCGACGGATTCCTACGCCCGAATCGGCGAATTCCCGACGCGCGGCGTCGGCACGCATGAAGCGATCCTGCTTCCAAACGGCAAGATGCTCGCCATCGCCAATGGCGGAATCGAGACGCATCCGGATTACGGACGCGAGATGCTCAACATCCCGAGCATGGACCCCTCGCTCGCCTTCGTCGATCTCGACGGCCATCTCGTCGCGCAGTACCGGCTGCCCGAGCGCTACCACCAGCTCTCGATCCGCCACATGGCGGTCGGCGCGGACGGAAAAGTCTGGTTCGGCACGCAATGGGAGGGCGATCCGCTCGAAACGCCGTCGCTGGTCGGCCGTGCTTCGCTTGAGAATGGGCTGGAGCTCGTCGCCACGCCGGAGCCGGAGCTCAACGACATGCGCCGCTATGTCGGAGCGATGGCCGCGAGCCGCGACCGCAGCGTGATCTCGGCTTCCGCGCCGCGCGGCGGCTATGTCGTGCATTTCAGCGGCGAGAGCGGAAAATATCTCGGCCGCACGCAAATCGCTGATTCAAGCGGCATCACCGGCTATGGCGAAAAATCCATCCTCGCCTCGAACGGCGAGGGCCTGATCGTGGAGACCGAGGCGGACGGCGAGGCCGCGGCAAAGGTGCGGCTGCCGGGCGTCGCCTTCGACAATCATCTTCGGACCTTCGGCGCCTGAACGATCAGACCTGGCTTGCGAGCATCGCGGCGAGCGCGAGCACGGTCAGGATGAAGGCAACGCCGGTCCCGCGAACGCAGAGCGCCGCGGCTTCTTTCAATTTGTCGGACATGGGCAGGCTCCCTCTTCGCCGATTGCGTGGAAGAGCCTAGGAGCGGGCCCCTGAACTCGCTTTGAAGCCGCCATTCAGTTGCGGTTCAGGCGGCGGGCTCATGACCCGACGCTCGCGTCAATCTCCCGAAGCTTTGATCGAACGGTCGCGTTGCCGCCCGAAGCTTCGGCTAGAGAGTGGCGCGCATCGAAGTGAAACCGACAGCCCGCAGGAGGCGGAACATGGTGGAGACCCCGCGAACGATCGTGCCTGAGGTCACGCAGGCGATGATCCAGGCCTATGACGATTACACGCACCTGACGCTCGACCGCCGCGACTTCATGCAGAAGCTGACGCGGCTGACCGGCTCGGCTGCGGCGGCGGCGGCGATCGCGCCGATGCTCGCGGCGTCGAAGGCGAAGGCGGCGATCGTCGCGGAGGACGATCCGCGCCTCAAGGCCGAGACGATCACCTGGTCCGGCGCCGAGGGGCAGACGATGGCCGGCTATCTCGCCATGCCCGCAGAAGCGGCGGGGCCGCTTCCGGCGGTGATGGTCATGCACGAGAACCGCGGCTTCAACCCGCATATCAAGGACGTGGCGCGGCGGATGGCGCTCGAAGGCTTTCTCGCGCTCGCCCCCGATTTCCTGACGCCGACCGGCGGCACGCCGGAGGATGAGGACAAGGCGCGCGACATGATCGGCGCGCTCGACCGCCAGCAGACCATCGACAATGCCGTTGCGACGGTCGCCTTCCTGAAAGGCCAAGAGATGTCGAACGGCAAGGTCGGCGTCGTCGGCTTCTGCTGGGGCGGCACGTTGACAAACCAGATCGCGGTCGCCGCCGGCGACGACCTCGCGGCCGCCGTCGCCTATTATGGCGGGGTTCCGAAGCCCGAGCAGGTCGGCCAGATAAAGGCGAAGATGCTGCTCCACTATGCCGGCCTCGACGAGCGCACCAATGCCGGCATCCCGAGCTACGAGGCGGCGCTCAAGGCGGCCGGTGTCGACTATCAGATCTACGTCTACGCCGGCGCCAACCACGCCTTCAACAACGACACCTCGGAAGCGCGCTACAACAAGGAAGCCGCCGACCTCGCCTGGTCGCGCACGGTGGCGTTCCTGAAAGAGGCGCTGAGCTAGTGGGAGCGAGGCGCGAGAAGGTTCGCCGCGTCGCTATCGCATCGGCTCGGCGTGAATCGACGATGCGCGCGATCTCCGGCTTTCGCTCGCGCACCAGCCGCTCCAGGTCGTCGACGCGGCGGTGGACGCTCTCCACGGTCTCGTCCGGGCCGAGGCGGCAATGGGCGACGAGCACGGTGCCGCGGGCGCTGCGCCTGACCCGCACGTCGTGGATGTCGAAGAGCCCGTCGATCGAGCGCGCCGCCTCTTCGAGCGTCGTGACGTAGCTCTGCCGAAGCGCCTCCGGCGTATCCTCGACGTCTGTCACCTCCGGCTCGAGCGGCTCGATATGGGTCTCGATCTCCGTTGCGCGCCCGAACTCGCGGCGGATCGCGGCCTCGAGCCGGTCGGCGATGCGATGCGCGTCGGCAAGCGGCAGATCGCCGTCGACCTCAAGATCGAGCGCCAGCGCCAGGCGGTCGTTCAGATGCTCCACGGTAATGTGATGCACGGCGGCGCGCTCGCGCTGCGCCACCAGGAGCACGCGCTCGCGCACCGTCTCGTTCGAGGGCGACACGGGCTGCGACTGCAGCGTCACGTCGGCGCCGGCAAGGACGGCGCGGACCGCCGCCACGGCCTCGTCCTTCACCTCCGCCACCTGCTCGATGCCGAGCGAGCGCGGCACCTGTATCGTCACGTCGGCGAAATGGCTCGCCCCGACGGAGCGCACGCGCACATTCTCAACGCCGAGCACGCCGGCGAGACCCTCGATCTTCCCCTTGATGAGATCGGCGACACCTTCCGGCGCGCGGTCGACGAGCGCGTTGATCGTGTGCGTCACGAGGCGGAGCGCCGAGTGCCGCGACCAGCAAAGCGACGGCGATGGCCGCCAAGGAGTCGCCAATGCGGTAGCCGAAAGCGATCAGCGCAAAGCCGGCGAGCACGGCGAGCGAGGAGAAGACGTCGGAGGCGAAATGCAGCGAATCGGCTTCGAGCGCGGCGCTCTGCGTCTTGCGGCCGACGCGCTTCAAGCGCGCGTGCGCGCCAGGCGTTGATGACGATCTCGACCAGAAGAACGGCGACGGCGAGGAGGCTCAGCGGCGGCGGCGGCTCGCCGCTGCGGATGCGGCCGACGGCCGTCACCGTGACGCCGCCGGCAAGGATGAGAAGCAGCGCCGCCTCGCCCAAGCGCGGCGATATTCTCGAACTTTCCGTGGCCATAAGGATGCGAGGCGTCGGCGGGCTTGTCCGCCACGCGGACCGCCATCCAGGTGACCCCGGTCGCCAGAAAATCGACGCAGGAATGCAGCGCGTCGGTGATCAGCGCGAGGCTGCCGATTGCCAGCCCGATCGCGAGCTTCGCCGCGGCGAGCAGAAGGCTCGCGGCCAGCGAAACGGCGGCCGTCCTTTCCTTTTCATTCATCGCGAGGGCGTCCCAGGCGCCGATCCTTTGACGTTCCTAGTGGCGGCGCCGGGATTCGGCCAGAGGCCGCGGCGTCTTTGGCTTTGCGGCGGGGCATCGGCTCGGGCATGATTACGCAATCGTAATGGCTTGGAGCGACGGATTCGGCGGGCGGCCCGCGTTGAAGCGGAGTCGGGCCGGTGGGGTTCGTGGCGGATATGTCCTTCTGGAAACAGGCTATTCTCTCTCTCGTCCTGGTCGCGGCGGCAGCTGGCGGCTGGTACGGCTATCGCCAATGGCAGGCGGTTGAGCCAGTGCGCGAAGCCGCGGGCAGCTCCGGACGTGCGGGCGCCGGCGGCGGCCAGCAGGGCCGCATTCCCGGGCTGATCGGCGGCGGCGGCGTCAACGTCGTAACCGCGCCGGTCGAGACCGACACGCTTGGCGACACCATCACGGCGCTCGGCACCGCCAAGGCGGCGCGCTCCGTGACGCTCTATCCGGAGGTCTCCGGCATGGTCGCCGAAGTGCTCATCGTGCCGGGCAAGACCGTCAAGACCGGCGACCTCCTCGTGCGCCTTGAGGACGACGAGCAGAAGGTCGCGGTGGAGAAGGCGCAGATCGCGCTGCAGCAGGCGCGAGGCGACGCTGGAGCGCCAGCAGTCGCTGGCGAAATCGAAGACCATCTCCAACGTTGCGCTCTCCGATTCGGAGACCGCCACGCGCATGGCCGAGGTGGAGCTCAAATCCGCCGAGATCGACCTCGATCGGCGCAGCGTGAAGGCGCCGTTCTCCGGCGTCACCGGGCTGACCGACATCTCCGTCGGCGATTTCGTCACCACCTCGACGGCGCTCGCCGACGATCGACGACTTCTCCACCATGCGCGTCGATTTCGAGGTGCCGGAGCGCTGGGCCGGCCGCGTCTCGACCGGACAGCCGATCACGGCGACGGCGCAGGCGCTTCCCGGATCGAATTTTCCCGGGACGATCACCGGCATCGACAACCGCGTCGACGAGACGACGCGGACGCTTAGAATGCGGGCGGAACTCGCCAACGACGAGGGCGTGCTCAAGACCGGCATGGCGATCTTGGTCAAGCTGACATTCGACACGAGCGCCGAGCTCGCCGTCCCCAGCCTCGCCGTGCAATGGGACCGGCGCGGCTCGTTCGTTTGGAAGGTCGCCGACGGCGCCGCGCGTCGCGCCGACGTCGCGATCGTCAGGCGGCAGAGCGGCATCGTCGTCGTCAAGGGCGACGTTGCGGCCGGCGACAGCGTCGTGGTGGAGGGGCTGCTGCGGCTTCGCGAAGGCGCCAAGGTGAACGAGGTCAACGAGACGCCGGAAATCGTCGACAAGGCTGCCGCCCGCCAGTGAACAAGGCGCGAGACCGCTCCCGCGGTGAGCGGGGCGGGCACGGCGGCGAGCACACGGAGCTGAGGGGCGGTGGCGAGGCATCTTGAAGACGCGCGCGTCTGGCTCGCCGAAGCGACCAAGGGGATCTCGGCGCTTTCGGTGCGCCGCCCGGTGCTTGCGATCGTCGCCAACCTTCTGATCCTGCTTGCCGGGCTCGCCGCTTTCCGCGGCGTCGAGATCCGCGAGCTGCCGGATGTCGACCGCCCGGTCATCACCATCCGCGCCACCTATGACGGCGCGACGCCGGAGACGATCGACCGCCAGGTCACCGACGTGCTGGAAGGTGCTGCGGCGCGCGTGCCGGGCGTGAAGTCGATCTCCTCGACGAGCCGCTCGGGCTCAAGCCGCGTCGTCGTGGAGTTCGCCGAATCCGGTCGACATCAACGTCGCCGCCAACGACCTGCGCGACGCCGTCGGCAACGTCCAGCGCCAGCTTCCCGACGACGTGACCGACATTTCCATCGTGAAGGCCGACGACAATTCCGACGCGATCATGCGGATCGCGGTCACCGCTGAGAAGATGTCGATCCAGGATCTGACCAAGCTCGTCGAGGACAACGTCGTCGACCGGCTCGCCGCCGTGGAAGGCGTCGCCGACGTCACCGTCTTCGGCGATCGCGAGCCGCTGGTGCGCGTGCTCATCGATCCGAACGCCATGGCGGCGCGCGGCATCTCGGTCGCCGACCTTTCGGACGCGCTGGCGAGCGTCGCCTCCGACGTTCCCGCCGGTAAGCTTTCGGCCGGCGACCAGTCGCTGCTGGTGCGCGCCGACGCGAGCGTGAAGAGCGCGGAGGACATCGAGGCGATCCAGATCAACAAGTCGACGCGCGTCGGCGACATCGCCGACGTGATCTTCGGCCCGGCCGAAGAGACGAGCTCGATCCGCATCAACGGCCAGACCGGCGTCGGGCTCGGCATCGTGCGGCAGGCGCAGTCGAACACGCTCGACATCTCGGCCGGCGTGCGCAAGGCGGTCGCCGAGCTCGCTCGCTCGCTGCCGAAGGGCGTCCATATCCGCGTCACCTCGGACAATTCGACCTTCATCGGCGGCGCGCTCAAGAAAGTGCTGGAGACGCTGCTCGAGGCGACGCTCATCGTTGTCGCGGTGATCTTCCTGTTCCTGCGCTCGGTGCGCGCGACGATCATCCCGGCGCGTCACCGTGCCGATCGCGCTGACCGGCACGCTCGCCGCGATCTACCTCGCCGGCTTCTCCATCAACATCCTGACGCTGCTTGCGATCGTGCTCGCGACCGGCCTCGTCGTCGACGATGCCATCGTGGTGCTTGAGAACATCGAGCGCCACCGCGCCATGGGCATGGGCGCGCGCGCCGCGGCGGTGCTCGGCGCCAAGCAGGTGTTCTTCGCGGTCATCGCCACGACGGCGACGCTTGCCGCGGTGTTCATTCCGATCTCGTTCTTCCAGGGCACGGCCGGCCGCCTCTTCTCCGAGTTCGGCTTCGTCATGGCGTTCGCCGTCGGGCTTTCGGCCTTCGTCGCGCTGACGCTTTGCCCGATGCTCGCCTCGCGCATCCTGCGCGAGCACGAGGGCGAGTCCGGCGCATCTCAAGAACCCGCTGCTGCGGCGCCTCGGCGACGTCGGCGGGCGGATCGAGGCGCTCTACCACCGCCTGCTCGCCAAGGCGCTGGCGGCGCCGTTCGTCGTGGTCGCGGCGGCGCTCGTCTTCGCCGGCGCCGCGGCGATCGTCTACACGCAGCTTCCCGAGCAGCTCACGCCGAACGAGGATCGCGGCTTCATCCCGATCTCGGTCAGCGCGCCGCAAGGCGTCAGCGTCGACTTCATGGACATGCAGATGCGGCAGATCGAGGCCGCCGTCGCAACCGCTCATGAAGAGCGGCGAGGTGACGAACATGTTCCTGCTTGCCGGCATGTTCAGTCCGAATTCCGGCTTCGTCGTGCTGACGCTCGCGCCCTGGGAGCAACGAACGCGGAGCGCCCAGGAGATCGTGCGCGAGCTCAATCCGAAGCTGCAGAAGATCGCCGGCGTGCAGATATCGATGCGCTCGGCCAACAGCCTCGGCATCCGCGGCGGCGGCCAGGGCCTGCGCTTCGCCATCACCGGCAACGATTACGGCGACGCTCGCCGACAAGGCGGTGGAGCTGCAGCAGCGCGCTCGAGAGCGAGCCGAGCTTCGACACCGTCTCGCTCAACTACGACACCACGCAGCCGGAGCTTTCGGTCGCGATCGACCGCGAGAAGGCGTCCGACCTCGGCGTCTCGGTCGACTCCCTCGGCACGACGCTCTCCACGCTTCTCGACGGCAAGGAGATCGGAAAATTCTATGTCGGCGGCGACGCGATCCCGGTGCGCGTGCAGGCGCCGGACGGCATGATCGACGACCCCGGCGACCTTGAGAACGTCTTCGTGCGCACGGCGTCCGGGCGCATGGTGCCGCTCGCCTCCTTCGTGACGGTGACCGAGCAGGCGGTCGCGCCGGAGCTGCCGCGCGAAGGGCAGCGGCGCGCCGTGCCGATCGCCGCGACGCTGAAGCCCGGCGTCGATCTCCGCCACGCGATGAACGAGCTGGAGACGGTGGCGGCGCAGCACCTCGCGCCCGGCATGGGCATCCGCTATCTCGGCGAGGCGGCGGCGCTAAACGAGACGGCGAGCGGCGTCGCGATCACCTTCGGCTTTGCGCTCGTCGTCGTGCTGCTGGTGCTTGCGGCGCAGTTCGAGAGCTTCACCAGCGCCATCATCATCATGTTCACCGTGCCGTTCGGGCTCGCGGCGGCGGTCTTCGCGATCGCGCTCTCCGGCGGCTCGCTCAACATCTACAGCCAGATCGGGCTCGTCATGCTGGTCGGCATCATGGCGAAGAACGGCATCCTGATCGTGGAATTCGCCAACCAGCTGCGCGAGCGCGGATTCCGCGTCGAGGATGCGATCCGCGAAGCGTGCCGCATCCGGCTGAGGCCCGTGGTGATGACCATGATCGCGACCGATCGCCGGCGGCGTGCCGCTGGTGCTGATGGGCGGCGCGGGCGCGGAGGCGCGGCAGGCGCTCGGCTGGATCGTGGTCGGCGGGCTCGGCTTCGCGGTCGCTCATCACGCTTTTCGTCACGCCCGGTCGCCTATCTGCTCCTTGCGCGCTTCGCCAGCCGCGCACGGCGGAGGCGGATCGCCTCCATGCCGAGCTCGGCGAGGTCGCCGACACCGATCTTCTCCTCGGCGGCGAGCAGCGTGGTGCGGCCCACACGATCGCGGCGGAGTAGGCCGATGCTTGCGGTGTCGGCGCTGAGAGTCTTCGATGGGTGCGCCCCTCCGACTTTCCCCTCAAGGGGGAGGTTAGGCGCGCGCGATCGGCAGACGGCGCCGGCATTCCTTCGCGGACGCGGTTCACGCGCGGTTCAGGACCCGATACGTCATGCTTTGCTTCCGGCATTTCAGGCAGGATGCTTCGTGGCCGACGACGAGGACCGCAGCGCGAGCGAACGCGCCGAGATGCGCGCGATCGCGGCGGGCGACGCCGCCGCGTTCAGGCGGCTTATCGACCGCGAAGCGCCGCGCCTCCTGCGCTTCGCGCAAGGGCTGCTCGGCAGCCTCGACGAGGCGGAAGACGTGGTGCAGGACACGCTGATCCGCCTCTGGGAAAATGCTGCGCGCTGGACTGCCGACGCGCGCATCGGCACCTGGCTCCACCGCGTCTGCTACAATCGCGCGATCGACCGGCTGCGCCGCCGCCGTGCCTTCGTCGACGAGAGCGCGCTTGAGGAATTCGCCGACGATTCGGAGCCGGCGACGCGGCGCTTGTTCGCAACGAGACGACGCTTTCGGTCCGCGCTGCGATCGCGCGACTGCCGGCGCGGCAACGCACGGCCATTCTGCTCTTCCATGTGCAGGGACTGCCGCAGCGCGAATCGGCGGAGGTGATGGGGGTCAGCGAAGCGGCCTTGGAGTCGATGCTTTCGCGCGCGCAGGCGGCAATTGCGTCGGTGGCTTTACGGGGAGGGCGACGATGACTGAGCCCGGCCGCGACGGCCTGCTGCCGCACCTTGACGCCTATCGTGCGGCGCTCGACGCCGAGATCGGGAGTCGGGCGCGCTCGAACGCGTGCGCCGCAACGTGCTTGCAGGGCGCTCCGGCGATTTTCTTGCGGGCTTCTCCTGGCAGCGCATCGCTGCCGCGATCCTGGTCGCCGGCATGCTCGGCGGCGCAGTCGACCTCATGCTTCCCGCAACAGGCGGCCGACACGTTCGACGTCGCGGTCGTCGATCCGCTCTACGCCGTCGACGGGAGCGGGGACGCAATGAGCGGGCCGACCGCCTTCCTGCGCCGGCGCTGGCCGGCCGTGGCGCTTGTCGCTTCGCTCGTGCTCAACGGATTCTTCGTCGGCATGTTCGTCGTCGACGCGGTGAAGCATCACCGGCGCGGCCTTTCCGGCGAGCGGCTCGCCACCTTCGAGCTTCGGCGCTTCGACGAGCGGCTGCCGCCGGCGGCGGTCGACAAGATCGCGGGCGAACTGAAGCCGCTCGGGCCCGAGCTCGAGGACCGGCTGAAGGCGATGCGCGAGATCCGCGCCGAGATCATGCGGCTCGCCGCGGCACCGCGAGCCCGACCGCGCCGCTCTCGACGAGCGGCTTGCCGCGCTTCGCGCCGCCGTCTTCGCCATGCAGGAGGCGGTGCAGAAGGCGACCTATGACGCGCTTTTCGCGCTGCCGCCCGAGGATCGCGCCCGCCTCGCCGAGGCGCCCGAAAAAGGGCTGAACTGCCGGAAATCCGGAACCCTTGCGCCGCCAATGCGCTTCTTTCCCCATGGTCTTGCCGCCCGGCCTGTTCTAGGAAGACGGGCGGCGGGGGAACAATTCGAGGAGGGCCCTTTGAATCGCCACACTACGAAGCGGCCGGCCGCGGCCGCGGCGCCTCGCGCCTTTGCGACGCTCGTCACCAACGAGGAGTACGGCCGCGGCGCGTTGGCGCTCGCGCGCTCGCTGCGCTGGACGGGCACCGAGGCGCCGCTCGTGGTGCTCGCCACCGGCGAAGCCGAGCATCTCGACGAGCTTCGGCGCGAGGGCTGCCGCATCGTGCCGGTCAGCCAGCCGCGCCTCTCCGATGCTTTTCGCGAGCGCCACAGCCGCGACGCGCTGCATCGCGCCGCGCCCTTCAACAAGGGCAACAAGCCGGCCTTCCACGATCCGATCGACAATTTCTGCAAGCTCGAGCTTTGGAAGCTCACCGAATACGAGAAGATCGTCTTCCTCGACGCCGACTCGCTCGTGGTGAAGCCGATCGACATGCTTTTCGGCTATCCCGAATTCGCCGGCGCGCCGAACGTCTATGAGACGCTTGCCGACTTCCACCGGCTGAACTCCGGCGTCTTCGTCGCCGAGCCGAGCGTTTCGACCTACGAGGCGCTGGTCGAGCGGCTCGACCGGCCCGGCGTCTTCTGGCGGCGCACCGACCAGACCTTCCTGGAGACGGCGTTCCCCGACTGGCACAAGCTCCCCTACACCTTCAACACCATGCAGTACGTCTACTTCAACCTGCCGGAGCTTTGGGTGTGGAGGAGTCATCCGCGTGGTGCACTACCAGTATGAAAAGCCGTGGTCGACGGAGAATCCGAAGCGGCATCTGCTGCAGCCGGTGATCGATCTCTGGTGGCGCATGTTTGAGGGCGAAGCGCCGCCGGAGGATCTGCCGGTCGTGCCGCCGAGCCGCGCCAAGGACCTGATTGCGTGACGGTCGCCGTGACCGGCGCGACAGGCTATGTCGGCCGGTTCATCGTGAAGCGGCTGATCGAGGCGGGGAGAGCGTGCGGGCCTGGCGGCGCCCGTCCTCCGACCTTCGCGGACTTCCCGAAGGGATCGAATGGATCGCCGGCGACCTCTCGGCGCCTGATGCGGCCGCGGCGCTCGTCGAAGGCGCCGACATGCTCGTCCATGCGGCGCTCGACCATCTGCCCGGCCGCTATCGCGGCGGCGAGGGCGAAGACCTCGCAGGTTATCTCCGCACGAATGTCGGCGGCGGCCTGGCGCTTCTTGCGACAGCGCGGCGCGCCGGCGTCAAGCGCGCCGTGGTTCTTTCCAGCCGCGCGGTCTTCGGCACTTCCGTCGCGGGCGCATCGCGGACGACGCGCCGGTCGCGCCCGACACGCATTACGGCGCGGCGCAAGGTCGCGCTCGAGGCTTTCGTGCGAAGCTTTGGGCGCGAGGCGCTGGCCGATCGCAGCGCTCCGCCCGACCGGCGTCTACGGCATGGTGGCGCCGCCGGAGCGCAGCAAATGGTTCGCGCTGGTCGAGCGCGCGCTGCGCGGCGAGCCGATCGAGGTGCGCGCCGGAACCGAGGTGCATGGCGACGACGTGGCGGAGTCGGTCTGGCGGCTCCTGACCGCCGATCCCGAGAAGGTCGCCGGCCGCGCCTTCAATTGCAGCGACATCGTCGTCTCGACCCGCGACATCGTCGGCGCGGTGCAGAGAGATCGCGGGCGTGACGGGCCGCTTCCCTCCGAGCCACCGGCGCCGGGCGGCGTCATGCGATGCGATGCGTTGAAGGCGCTCGGCGTCCGCTTCGGCGGGCGCGAGCGATTCGAGGCGACGATCGCGGAGCTTGTCGCGGCGGCGCGCTAGTTCCGAGTGCCTGCCGTAAGCATCCCGCCGATGTCGAAGCCCTCCGTCGGCTGACCGGGCCGAACCTCGTGCGCCGGCGGGCGGGCGGCGACGAGGTCCTGCAGCGTGTGCTGGTCGAGCACCTCGATGAAGGCGCCGAGCGCGGTGTCGAAGATGCGGTTGATCGGCGCCGCCGGCTGGATCAGGCATTCGTCGTGAAGCTGGCCGAAGCAGTCCGCCTGGATGTGCGTCTCCTCGGTCAGGCGGACGACGTCGCCGATGCGGATCTCGGTCGCCGGCTGCGCGAGCCGCAGCCCGCCGCGCCGGCCGCGCATCGTCTTGATGAAGCCGCCGTGGACGAGCAGCGGGATGATCTTCAGGACGTTGAACTCGGTGATGTTGTAGGCCTTGGCGATGTCGGCCGCCTTCATCTGCTCGCCCGGATGCAGCGCGCAGTGAAGCAGGATGCGCAGCGCGTAGCTTGTTTGTTTGGTCAGTCGCATGGCTTTGGCCCTCGACGCCCCCCCGGAGTCGCATACCACGGATTGCGGCGCCAAGGACATATGCCAGGAGAGACTGCAGGCGCAAACCGCAGGTCCCTGTCTAGCCTTCCTCCGCCGGCCGGAGCTGCTCCAGCGCGCGGATTCGCTCCTGCGAAAGCCGCCAGGTCCGCGCCGTGACGGCGGCGATCAGCGCCTCGGCGACGGCGAGCAGCGCGGCGCTCGAATCCCACGGCGAGGGCACCTGGATGCGCGCCGGCAGCACGTGCAGCGCGATGCGTGCGATCGGCGACAGCCACTGGTCGGTGAGGAGCACGACCGCCGCCTGCCGCTCCGCCGCGGCCTTGGCGAACGCCACCAGGTCCTCCTGATAGCGGCGGATGTCGAAGACGATGAGCACGTCCTTGCGCCCGAAATCGATGAGCTGGTCGCGCCAGTTGTCGGGCTGGCCGGCAATGTGGTCGACGCCGGCGCGCAGGATCCGCAGATGCGCGGCCATGTAGCGGGCGATCGCATCGGTGAAGCGTCCGCCGAGCAGATGCAGCGGCCGCTTCGCGTCGGCGATGAGCGCCACGACCGCCTCGAATTCGCCGGCCGGCATGTGGCGGAACGTCTCGGCGATGTTCTCGCAAACGGCGGCGGCGAAGGCGGAATGCGAGCGGAGCTCGCCGCGCGCGCGCCGTGCGGCTCCGCCTTGGCAAGCGGCGACTTCAGCTGCGCCTCGACCTCCTCGCGCAGCCGCCGCTGGAAGTCGGCGTAGTTGCGCGAAGCCGAGCCGGCCGATGAAGCGCAGAATGGTCGGCGAGCTGACGCCGCTCCGCGCCGAGAACTCCGCCACCGTCCCAAGCCCGAGCATCGGATAGTTGGCGAGCAAGCGCGCGCGCCGCGCGGCGCTCGGAAGCCGTCAGCTCGTCCAGGCGATCGCGGATGGCTTCTGCCACGGAAGGAGCGTGGGCCGCTTTCATGGCAGTCTCGGCGGCGAATGGTTGACGCTTGTTAACATTTGTACCAGAATGTTCGAGATAGGGAATTCCCCCGCGATCTGTATCAAATGATCCAAGGGGCGGAGGCTCTGCTTGGAGGCATTGGCGCAACCGGGTGACGAAGACCCGTCGCCGCCGATCCCGTCGCCGTGGAGAACCGCGACGGCGCGGGCCCGTTCCTGATCCTTTGCGACCACGCGTCGAACGCGATTCCCGCCGGAATACGGCTCGCTCGGGCTGAGCCCGGCCGAACGTGAGGCGCATATCGCCTGGGACCCGGGCGCGCTCGCCGTCTCGCGGCAGCTCGCGCGCGCGGCTCGACGCGCCGCTCGTCTACGCCACGGTGTCGCGGCTCGTCATCGACTGCAACCGCGCCGCTCGACGCGCCCGATCTCATCGCCGCTCACGAGCGAATTCACGCGCGATACCGGGCAATGCCGGGCTCAGCGACGCGGAGCGCCGCCGCCGCATCGCCGCGGTGCATGCGCCCTACCACGCGGCGATCGAGAGGCTTATCGAGGAGCGCCTTGACGGCGGGCGCGCGACGTCGCTGGTCGCGGTCCACAGCTTTACGCCGGTCTATCGCGGCGCGAGCGCGGCCCTGGGAGATCGGCATCGTCTTCGATCGCAACCGGCGCCTCGCCGACCAGCTGATCGACGGGCTCAAAGCCGAGGGACTTATCGTCGGCGTCAACGAGCCTTATTCGCCCGCCGACCGCGTCTACTACACGCTGACGCGTCACGCGGAGAGCCGCGGGCTCGCCGCGCGATGATCGAGATCCGTAACGATCTGATCAGAACCGGCGAAGCAGGCGAAGGCCTGGGGCACGCGCCTTGCGGCGCTGCTCGCCGGCAGCCGAAGAAGCAAAGGGATGGTCCGCGGCGGCGAGCCGGCGCGATCAAAGATCTGTTGCCTGAGTATCGATCCTAACCACGGGGGAGTGGGAGATATGGCTGGGACGACAAAGCACGAAGGCGGGGTTTCCTATCACAAACCCGGCCAGGAATATTTCGACAAGCGGATCCTGAAACGCCATGCCGGCGTCTTCTCGCTGTGGGCGCTCGGGGTCGGCGCGGTCATCTCGGGCGACTTTTCCGGATGGAATCTCGGCTTCGCCGTCGGCGGCTGGGGCGGCATGCTCGTCGGCACGATCCTGATCGCGATCATGTATCTCGGCCTGACCTATTCGATCGCCGAGATGAGCCCGGCGCTGCCGCATACGGGCGGCGCCTATTCCTTCGCCCGCACCGCCTTCGGGCCGTGGGGCGGCTTCATCACCGGCATCGCGGAGAACATCGAATACGTGCTGACGCCGGCGGTCGTCGTCTACTTCATCGGCACCTACATGACGGCCATCACCGGCACGCCGGACGCCTGGCAGCCGGTATGGTGGCTGATCGGCTACGTGATCTTCGTCGGGTTGAACGTGCGCGGCGTCGCTCTGTCGTTCGGAGTGACCGTGATCGTCACGCTCATCGCGCTTGCGATCCTGGTCTTCTTCTTCATCAGCGCCTTGGCCTCGGGCCAGTTCGACTTCGCCAAGTACGCGATGAATATCGGGGTCGGCGCGGACGGGGCGGCGGTCGCGCTGCCGGACGGCGGCGGTCCGTTCCTGCCCTTGGGCGTCAGGGGCGTCTTCGCGGCGATGCCCTTCGCGGTCTGGCTGTTCCTGGCGATCGAGCAGCTGCCGCTCGCGTCGGAAGAATTGGTCGATCCGAAGCGCGACATGCCGAAGGGCATCATGCTCGGCATGTTCACGCTGCTCGCCACGGGGTTCCTGATCCTGATCATCAACCCGGCGCTGCCGGACGGCGCATTTGCCTACGGCACGTCGGGCGAGCCGATTCTCGACGGCTTCCGGGCCATCTTCGGGACGGGCTGGGCGAAGATCCTGGCGCTCTTCGCCGTCGCCGGGCTGGTGGCGAGCTTCCACGCGATCATCTTCGCATACGGACGGCAGATCTACTCGCTGTCCCGCGCCGGTTATTTCCCGCACTTCCTGTCGGTCACGCATGGCGATCACAAGACGCCGAACGTCGCGCTGCTCGCCGGTTCGCTGGTCGGCTTCCTCGTGATGCTGGTGATCTGGTTCACCCAGGGCGGCGAGGCGGCCGGCACGTATATCGGCGGCACGCTTTTGAACATGGCGGTGTTCGGCGCCATGTTCTCCTACCTGCTGCAGGGGCTCACCTTCCTGCAGCTTCGCCGGCGCTTCCCGCATATCGAGCGGCCCTACAGGAGCCCGTTCGGGACGCTCGGCGCCGCCGCTGACCGTGATCATCGCCTTGGTCACGATCGGCTTCCAGCTCACCGACCCGCTCTACCGGCAGGGCATCATCGGTGTCGGGATCTGGTACATCATTGCGATCGTCTACTTCGCGGCCTACGGGCGGAACACGCTCGTCTATTCGCCGGAAGAAGAGTTCGCGGTGAAGCACCGCGAAGGCGCCGCCACGATGTAGCCTGCCGCTCGACGCGGCTTTTCGATCCTGCCGGTCCGCGCAACGATCTCGCGGGCCGGCGCCCTTAGCAAGGAAGCTTCCGTTCATGGCCGGCAACCTGACCTTCGACCAGCTCAAGAAAGCGGTCGCCGGCGGGCGAGATCGACACCGTGCTCGCCTGCCTCGTCGACATGCAGGGGCGGCTGATCGGCAAGCGCTTCCAGGCGGAATTCTTCGTCGCCTCGGCGCACGAGGAGACGCACGGCTGCGACTATCTGCTTGCCAACGATATCGATATGGAGCCGGTGCCGGGCTACGCCGTCGCCAATTGGGAGAAGGGCTACGGCGATTTCGTCATGAAGCCCGACATGGCGACGCTCTGCCGTCTGCCCTGGCTCGAAGCGACGGCGCTCGTCCTTTGCGACGTGCTCGACCATCATCATCACGATCTGGCGCACAGCCCGCGCGCGATCCTGAGGCGGCAGATCGCGCGGCTCCCGAGCCGCAAGATGCGCGCCTACTTCGCGTCGGAGCTCGAGTTCTATCTCTTCGACGAGACCTACGACACGGCGCGGATCAAGCGCTATGCCGACCTCGTCACCGCCGGCCACTACATCGAGGACTATCACATCCTGCAGACCACCAAGGAGGAGGGCGTCATGCGCGCCGTCCGCAAGGGGCTGCAGGGCGCCGGCATCCCGGTGGAGAATTCCAAGGGCGAATGGGGCCCGGGCCAGGAGGAGATCAACGTCCGCTACGCCGACGCGCTCGAAATGGCCGACCGCCACACGATCCTGAAGAACGGCGTCAAGGAGATCGCGCACGGGCTCGGCAAGGCGGTCACCTTCATGGCGAAGTGGGACTATGCGCTCGCCGGCTCGTCGAGCCACATCCACGCTTCGCTCTGGGACGCGGCGGGCAAGAAGCCGCTCTTCTTCGACCCGAAGGCCGAGCACGGCATGTCGGCGCTGATGCGCCAGTTCGTGGCCGGGCAGCTCAAATACGCGCGCGAGATCACCTGGTTCCTGGCGCCCTACGTCAATTCCTACAAGCGTTTCCAGGTCGGCACGTTCGCTCCGACGAAGGCGATCTGGAGCCGCGACAACCGCACCGCCGGCTTCCGGCTCTGCGGCGAGGAGACGAAGGCGATCCGCGTCGAGTGCCGCATCGGCGGCGCCGACCTGAATCCCTACCTCGCCTTCGCCGCGCTGCTTGCCGCGGGCCTCGCCGGCATCGACGAGAAGCTGGACGCTTGAGCCGGCCTATGTCGGCGACGCCTATCAGGGCAAAGGCATCCGCGAGGTGCCGAAAACGCTCGCGCGAGGCGATCGAGCTCATGGAGAAATCGAAGATGCTGCGCGCCGCCCTCGGCGAGGAGGTCGTCGAGCACTACCTCCACACCGCGCGCTGGGAGCAGTTCGAATACGACCGCCGCGTCACCGACTGGGAGCTGAAGCGCGGGTTCGAGCGGTATTGACTAAGAAACAAACACTGTTTAAGTCTAAGTGTGTTTCTGGGAGATTGAGAAACACACATGGGTAAATATCACCTCTCTTCAGGAGCTATCTTGAGAGCCGCGCGGCCGAAATCGTGCCGATGACGTTCTCAGAGATAGAAAGGGTGGTTGGCTTCAAGTTGCCTCGCTCGCAGTCATACGCCGCGTGGTGGAGCAACAATCCAACCAACAACGTGATGACGAAAGAGTGGCTGGCCGCAGGCTACAAAACAGAACAAGTGGACCTCGAAGGCCGCAAGGTCGTTTTTCGTCGTACGGTGCCGCTGCCCTCGACGGACCAGCGTTTATCTCCCGCCTCCGGAACAGCCTCCCGTCGGCATCCACTGCAAGGTTGGTTGAAGGGCACCGTTACCATTGCACCGGGAACCGACCTAACCGAACCGGCGGACCCTGATTGGGGTGAATTGGCTTGGGGTAAAGAAGACTCCGATATCGGCAGGGGGACCTCGAAATGACGCCCCTGCTCCTCGACACGAACGCGGCGATCTGGATCACTCAGGACTTGCCTCTCGCGGACACGGCAACTAAGGCGCTGGCGGAGGCGGCTGCAGAGGGCGCAACCGGTTTTTGTCTCTCCGATCACCGGCTGGGAAGTGGGATTGCTCGTCGCTCGGGGCCGGATCGCACTTCCGACGAATCCGGATACATGGTTCGAGCGGCTGCTTGAGGCTCCGAATACCACGCTCGCGGAAATGCCTCCGAAAGTCTTGATCGCTTCGTCCTTTCTTCCAAACATCTCCAGTGAAAGATCCGGCAGATAGAATTCTTGTTGCTACTGCGCGGGAATTTGGTTTTGCCTTGATGACCCGTGATCGCGCGCATGCTGGCCTACGCCGAGGAAGGTCATGTCAAGGCGATCGCCTGCTAGCGAGGAAGCTTATGGCTCAGACAGTCAAAATCATCTCCCCCATCGACGGCTCGGTCTATGCCGAGCGGCCTTTCATCGCCGACGCAGCGCTTGAGGGCGTCGTGTCGCGCGCCCGCGCCGCGCAGGCGGAGTGGGCGCATGTCCCCGTGAAGGAGCGCGTGACAAAGGCGCTTGCCTTCCTCGACGCGCTTCTTGCGATGAACGACGAGATGGTGCCGGAGCTTGCCTGGCAGATGGGCAGGCCGGTGCGCTACGGCGGCGAAAAGGGCGGCGTCGACGAGCGCGTCCGCTACATGGCGGGAATCGCCGAAGAGGCGCTTGCGCCTTACGAGCCGGCGCCGATCGACGGCTTCCGCCGCAGCGTGAAGCGCGAGCCGCTCGGCATCGTCCTCGTCATCGCGCCGTGGAACTATCCCTATCTCACCGCCGTCAACTCGATCTTTCCCGGGCTGATCGCCGGCAACGCCGTGCTTCTGAAGCACGCCGCGCAGACGCTTCTCGTCGGCGAGCGCTTCCAGGCGGCGTTCGACAAGGCCGGCCTGCCGAAGGGGCTCTTCCAGAACGTCGTGCTCTCGCCACGAGCAGACGGAGCTTCTGATCGGATCGCGCAGGATCGACCACGTCAGCTTCACCGGTTCGGTCGGCGGGCGGCCGCGCGATCGAGCGCGCCGCCGCCGGCACCTTCGCCTCGGTCGGGCTGGAGCTCGGCGGCAAGGACCCGGCCTATGTCGCAGACGACGTGAAGATCGAGCATGCGGTCGAGAATCTCGTCGACGGCTCGTTCTTCAATTCCGGCCAGAGCTGTTGCGGCATCGAGCGCATCTACGTGCACGAGAAGGTCTACGCGCCGTTCGTCGAAGGCTTCGTCGATCTCACCAAGAAATACGTCGTCGGCAATCCGCTCGACGAGGCCACGACGATCGGGCCGATGGCGCGCGCGAGCTTTGCCGACACCGTGCGCGGGCAGATCGGCGAGGCGCTCAGGAAGGGCGCCAAGAAGCACGTCGGCATGAAGCACGACAAGGATCGCGACGGCTCGCCCTATCTCGCGCCGGAGGTGCTGACGGAGGTCAATCACCAGATGGCGGTGATGCGCGAGGAAAGCTTTGGGCCGGTGGTCGGCATCATGAAGGTCAAGGACGACGACGAGGCGGTGCAGCCTGATGAACGACAGCCCCTACGGGCTGACCGCCTCCGTGTGGACCACCGATCTCGACCGCGCGGCACGGATCGGCGACCGCATCGAGACCGGCACCGTCTTCGCCAACCGCTGCGACTATCTCGACCCGGCGCTCACCTGGACCGGCGTCAAGGATACCGGCCGCGGCGCGGCGCTCTCGAAGTTCGGCTACGACGCGCTGACCAGGCCGAAGAGCTATCACTTGAGAGACGTCAAATGACGAAGCTTGTCGCCAATTGGAGCTACCCGACCGCCATCCGCTTCGGGGCGGGGCGGATCGCGGAGCTCGCCGACGCCTGCAAGGCAGCCGGAATCGTGCAGCCGCTGCTGGTCACGGATTCCGGGCTCGCCAAGCTCGAGGTCACGCAGCGCGCGCTCGAGGTGATGCGAAAGGGCGGGCTTACGCCCGGCATCTTCTCGAATGTCCGGCCTAACCCGGTGGAGTCCAACCTCACCAACGGCGTCTCATGTCTTCAAGGCGGGCGATCATGACGGCGTCGTCGCCTTCGGCGGCGGCAGCGGTCTCGATACCGGCAAGCTCATCGCCTTCATGGCCGGGCAGACGCGTCCGGTCTGGGATTTCGAGGATGTCGGCGACTGGTGGACGCGTGCCAACGCCGGTGCGATCGCGCCGATCGTCGCCGTGCCGACGACCGCGGGCACCGGCTCGGAGGTCGGGCGCGCCGGCGTCGTCACCGACGAGAAGACGCATACGAAGAAGGTGATCTTCCATCCGAAGATGATGCCGAAGGCGGTGATCTGCGATCCGGAGCTGACGGTCGGCATGCCGCCCTTCATCACCGCCGGCACCGGCATGGATGCGCTCGCGCATTGCCTCGAGGCCTACTCGGCCGATTTCTATCACCCGATGGCGGCGGGGATTGCGGTGGAGGGCATGCGGCTCGTCTTCGAAAATCTGCCGAAGGCGGTGAAGGACGGAAAGGACATCGAAGCGCGCGCGCACATGATGAGCGCCGCCGCGATGGGCGCCACCGCCTTCCAGAAGGGGCTCGGCGCCATCCATTCGCTGTCGCATCCGGTCGGCGCGCTCTACGACACGCATCACGGCATGACGAACGCCGTCTTCATGCCCTACGTCCTCGTCTTCAACCGCTCGGCGATCGAGGAGAAGATCGAGCGGCTCGCCGGCTATCTCGGAATTCCGGGCGGCTTCGACGGCTTCCTGAAGGCGGTGCTCAAGCTTCGCGAAGAGATCGGCGTGCCGCACACGCTCGCCGGGCTGAAGGTCGATGCGAGCCGCCGCGAGGAAATCGCGGAGATGGCGATCGTCGATCCGACCGCCGGCGGCAACCCGGTGCAAGCTCACCAAGGAAGGCGCGCTCAAGATCTTCGACGACGCTATGGCGGGCTCAATCGTGAGGCGCCGACCTTCTCCCTCATGGGGAGAGGGCAGTCGCCGATCCTGACCGGCCGCGACCAGGGCCAGGTGCGCTTCTTCTGCGCCGGCAGGTTACGAAGCGGCGTCTGGAAACGGACGCCGGCGACGACCCCTGCCTGCCAGATTACCGTCACCTTCTGATCGCCCTCGTCGAAGACCAGGCGGAATTGGCGGGGCAAAAAAGTCGGGTGCGAGAATTTCAGCCGCGCCCCGAGCGAACTCAGGTCGCGGATCGTGCAATCGAGCTCGTTGCGGCCACCGATGATGGCCTTTCCCCGTTGTTTGGCGGGAAGGCGCGGCGCGTTGCGCAATTCGGCCATAAGCTGCTCCGCACTGAAGGTCGTCTTCTTCTAAACCCAGTCGGTGTTTTCTTGGTTAAGCCGACGGGACGATTTCTACCCCTCAGCTCACCAATTCGCAGGTGTCGCGGAATTCGACCGCCGGGTAGCGCCTCATCGTGTTGTCGAGTTCCCAGGAATTACGGGCGAGAAACACCAGCCGCCCGTCGCGATCCTCCGCGAGGCCGCTGCGGTTCTCGGCTTTGAAGGCGTCGAGCGCGGCCTCGCCATCCGCCGATCCGACCCAGCGCGCCGTCTCGTAGGGCACCGGCTCAAGCACAATCTCCGCGTTGTATTCGCCGGAGATCCGCGATTTCAGCACGTCGAGCTGCAGGACCCCGACGACGCCGACGATCCAGTGTCCGCCGGATAGAGGACGGAACACCTGCACCAGTCCCTCTTCGGCGAGGTCTTCGAGCGCCTGGCGCACCGCCTTCACCTTCGACGCCTCGCCGTGCAGCACCCGGCGCAGCACTTCCGGCGCGAAGGACGGCAGGCCGGTGAAGCGGATGGCGGAATCCTCCGACAGCGTATCGCCGACGCGAAGCGTCCCGTGGTTCGGAACGCCGATCACGTCGCCGGCGAGCGCCTCGTCGGCGATCTGCCGGTCCTGGCCGAAGAAGAGCACCGGGCTCTGCACGGCGATCGTCTTTCCCGTGCGCACGTGCTTGAGTTTCATGCCGCGGCGGAAGCGGCCGGAGCAGAGGCGCAGGAAGGCGATGCGGTCGCGGTGGTTCGGGTCCATGTTGGCCTGAACCTTGAAGACGAAGCCGGCGACGGTGTCGCTTCCCGGATCGACCGTTCCGGCCGCGCTCGGCTGCGGGCGCGGCGGCGGCGCTTGCTCGGCGATCACCTGCAGAAGCTCTTCCACCGAGTAGTCGCGAAGTGCGCTGCCGAAGATCACCGGCGTCAGGTGTCCTTCGCGGAACGATTCGAGCTCGAACCGCGGATAGCCTTCGCCGGCAAGCGCGACCTGTTCGCGGTAGTCGGCGAGGACCGACGAAGCGACCCGCTCGGCAAGGCGCGGATCGTCGGGGCCGTTGAGTTCGAGACGCGTGTCGAAAGCGGCGCCGCGTCCCTGCGACGAGGTGAGGAACGCATCTCCGGCGAGATCGGCGACGCCGGAAAAATCCGTGCCCATGCCGACCGGCCAGGTGACGGGCGCCGTGTCGAGCGCGAGCTCCGACTGGATCTGGTCGAGGAGCTCGAAGGGATGCCGGCCTTCGCGGTCGATCTTGTTGATGAAGGTGACGATCGGGATGTCGCGCAGCCGGCAGACCTCGAAGAGCTTTCGCGTCTGGCTCTCGATGCCCTTCGCCGCGTCGATCACCATGATCGCAGAATTGACCGCGGTCAGGGTTCGATAAGTGTCCTCGGAGAAATCCTCGTGGCCGGGCGTATCGAGGAGGTTGAAGACGAGCCCGTCGCGCTCGAAGCGCATGACGGTGGAGGAGACGGAGATGCCGCGCTCGCGCTCGATCGCCATCCAGTCGGAGCGCGTGCGCCGCCGTTCGCCGCGGGCGCGCACGGCGCCCGCCATGCGGATCGCGCCGCCCTTCAGGAGCAGCTTCTCGGTGAGCGTCGTCTTGCCGGCGTCGGGATGCGAGATGATGGCGAAGGTCCGCCGCGACCGCCAATCGTCGGATTCGGGCGGTCGCCGGGGCGCCTTGCTCCGGCCTCTCGGCAATCATCGTCTGGTCGGCCATGATCCGCTTTCGGTCGGTCGATCGGCGTCGGCGTGCACCGGCGCCGGCGCTTAAAATCGTTGCGTGAGGCGTCTCACATAAGCGGCGACGGGCCGCTTGGGTAGGGCCCGAAGGCCGCAGGCGGCACGCGCCGGCTCCGGCGGTCAGCGCGCCGGTGGCGAGGGTTTCGCTCTTTGGCGCAGCGTCTATAGTCGCATTGGACGCGCAGAAAACGGGAGCGAAACATGCGATTTTGGAAATCTCTGGCCGCGGTCGCCGTCATCGTGGCGGCGGCGTCGCCGGTCAAGGCCGAGACCTTCATCAATATCCTGACCGGCGGCCAATCGGGCGTCTATTATCCGCTCGGCGTCTCGCTGGAATTCGATCTTCGCCGCGGCCGTGCCCGATGCGCGGCCTTCGGTGCAGTCCACCAAGGCGTCGGTGGAGAACCTGAACCTCGTCCAGGCAGGGAAGGGCGAGATCGCGTTCACGCTCGGTGACAGCCTGAAATTCGCGGTCGAGGGCAACGCCGACGCCGGCTTCCAGAAGCCGCTCGACAAGCTGAGGACGCTCGCGGCGATCTATCCGAACTATGTGCAGATCGTCGCTTCGCAGGAATCGGGCATCAAGACGCTCGCCGACCTGAAGGGCAAGCGCGTCTCGGTCGGCGCGCCGAAATCCGGCACCGAGCTCAACGCCCGCGCCATCCTCGGCGCTGCGGGCCTCACTTACGACGATCTCGGCAAGGTCGAGTATCTGCCGTTCGGCGAATCGGTGGAGCTGATCAAGAACCGCCAGCTCGACGCGACGCTGCAATCGGCCGGGCTCGGCGTTTCCTCCATCCGCGACCTCGCCTCGTCGCTGCCGGTCACCGTGGTGGAAATCCCCGCCGATATCGTCGCCAAGGTCGGCTCGCCCTATGTCGCCGGCACCATTCCCGCCGGCACCTATGAGGGCCAGGACGCGGATGTCGCGACGGCGGCGGTGCCGAACTATCTCGTCACCAGCGCCGATGTTCCCGACGACGTGGTCTACGCGATGACCAAGGCGATCTTCGAGAACCTCGACAAGATGGTCGCAGCGCACGCCGCGGCGAAAGGCATCTCGCTCGACAAGGCCGCGAAGAATCCGCCGGCGCCGCTGCATCCGGGTGCGGAGCGCTACTACAAGGAAGCCGGCGCGCTCTGACGGACGCTTGGGGGCGCTTCGGCGCCCCTTCGTTCCTTCCGCCGGCGGGCCGCGACAAGAACGCGCCATGACGACTGAAGCCGCCGACAGCGCAACGCTGCCGCGCGAGACCCAGGAATACGGCTGGGGCGCCGGGCCGGCGGCGCGCGTGCTCTTCTTCGTCGCCGTCGCCTTTTCCGCCTACCAGCTTTGGACGGCCGCCTACGCGCCGCTCCCGAGCCAGGTCATCCGGGCGGTGCATGTCGGCTTTCTGCTGCTTCTCCTTTTCGGGCTGGTCGCCAATCGAACGCCCGAGAGGCGCGCGCACGCGGCGCTTTTCTGGACGCTCGGCGTCATCGCGTTCGCGGTCGGGCTCTATCACTGGATCTTCTACGCCGACCTCCTGCTCAGCGCCGGCGATCCGAACGACTGGGACATCGCCTTCGGCGTCGTTGCCGTCGTCGCTCGTCTTCATCGCCGGACGGCTGATGATGGGCTGGGCGCTGCCAATCATCTGCGCGCTCTTCCTCGCCTATGGCCTGTTCGGTCAGCATCTCCCTTCGCCGCTCAATCATCGCGGCTACGATTTCTCGCAGATCATCGACACGCTCTTCCTCGGCACCGACGGCATCTACGGCACGCCGATCTACGTCTCCTCCACCTACATCTTCCTGTTCATCCTGTTCGGCGCGTTCCTGGAGCGCGCCGGCATGATCGGCCTTTTCACCGACGTCGCGCTCGGCACCGTCGGTCATAGCCGCGGCGGGCCGGCGAAGGTCGCCGTCGTCTCCTCCGCGCTGATGGGCACGATCAACGGCTCGGGCGTCGCCAACGTCGTCACCACCGGGCAGTTCACGATTCCCTTGATGAAGCGCTTCGGCTTCAAGCCCGCTTTCGCCGGCGGCGTCGAGGCGACCTCTTCGATGGGCGGGCAGATCATGCCGCCGGTGATGGGGGCGGTCGCCTTCATCATGGCCGAGACGCTCGGGATTGCGTATCTCGAAGTGGTGAAGGCGGCGATCGTGCCGGCCGTCCTCTACTTCGTCACCGTGTTCATGATGGTGCATCTTGAGGCCGGCCGGCTCGGGCTCGAAGGCATCCCGAAAGCGGAGTGCCCGAACGCGCTCGCGGCGCTCAAGGCGAAGTGGCATCTGATCCTGCCGCTCGCTGCCCTCGTCTGGCTGCTCTTTTCCGGCTACACGCCGCTCTTCGCCGGCACGGTCGGGCTGGCGCTCACCGCGCTCATCATCCTCGGCGGACCGGTTGCCCTGAATCTCGGGCCGTTCGCCGTGCGGGTCATCTTCTGGATCGTGCTCGGCGTGCTCGCGGGCCTCTCCTTCAAGACCTCGATCACGCTCGGCGGTGTGCGCGTCGGCGGCATCACCGCCGTGCTCATCCTGCTGCTTCTCCTCGTCTTCGCCAATCTCGTGATGCGCGGCGGGCGGGCAACGCTCTCGCTCTGCCTCGAAAGCCTGGCGGAAGGGGCGAAGAACGCGCTTCCCGTCGGCGTCGCCTGCGCCCTCGTCGGCGTCATCATCGGGGTCCTGTCGCTGACCGGCGCGGGCACGACCTTCGTGCGGGTGATCGTGTCGATCGGCCAGAGCTCGCTCTTCCTCTCGCTGCTTCTGACCATGCTCTGCTGTCTTGTGCTCGGCATGGGCGTGCCGACGATCCCGAACTACATCATCACCTCCTCGATCGCCGGGCCGGCGCTCCTTTCGCTCGGCGTGCCGCTCATCGTCTCCCACATGTTCGTCTTCTATTTCGGCATCATGGCCGACCTGACGCCGCCCGTGGCGCTCGCAGCCTTCGCCGCCGCGCCGATCGCGAAAGAATCGGGGATGAAGATCGGGCTGAACGCCGTGCGCGTCGCCGCGGCAGGTTTCGTGGTGCCCTACATGGCCGTCTATACCCCGGCGCTGATGCTGCAGGACGGCGGGCCGCTCGCCAGCGAGATCGGCTACTGGCCGGCGGTCGCCTACATCATCTTCAAGGCGCTCGTCGCCATCATGCTCTGGGGCGCGGCGACGATCGGCTTTCTTCGCGGCCGGCTCGCGGCGTGGGAGCGGCTTTGGGCCTTCGCCGCTGCGGCGCTCCTGATCGCCGCGCTGCCCCTGACCGACGAGCTTGGCTTTGTCGTCGTTGCGCTCTTCCTCGCCTGGCATCTGTGGCGCGTGCGCGCCGTCAAGGCGGCGCCGGCGTGAGCGCGCTTTGCATCGCGGGCGGGGGCGTCGTCCTCCGCGTCGCCGCGACCGCCTTCACGCTCTCCTGGACGCATACGATCGAGAAGACCGAGTGGATCGAGCACTGGCTGGTCGAGCCGGATCACCTGGTGCTTGCTGAAGCTGCGGTCGAAGGCTCCGGCGCCGGCATGGAGCCGCCGCCCGAGGCGCGGCTCGAAGGCCGCTTCTATGTCTGGGAGCCGAACGAGACGCGGAAGAAGATCGTGCTTCGCCGCGACCCGCATGCCGGCGACTGGCGGCTCTGTGCCGAAGGCCGCTGCGCCGATCTCGGCGATTGGCTGAAGCCCGATGCCGACCCGGTGACGCTTTCGCCGGCGGCGGGCGAGGATTGCGTGCCGACCGGCTGAACCCGCAGGCCAGCCCGGGTTGCCGCGCGAGGCTCAGCCTTCGATCTCTTCGCGGAGCAGCGAGAGCCGCAGCCATTCGTCCTCTGCCGAAGCAAGCGCTGCCTCCGCGGCTTTCAGGGCGTCCGCGGCCTCGGCGAAGCCACGTGGATCGCTCGCAAAGAAGGTCGCATCGCCGAGGCGTCCGGAGAGTCTGGCCACCTCTTTCTGCCGGGCTTCGATCTCGCCCGGCAGCTTCTCCAGCGCGTGCTTGTCCTTGAAGCTCAGCCGCCGCTTCGATTCCGATGCGCGGGGAGGGGCAGCCGCCGGCTTCTCGCGTGCTGCCGGCGCGCGGGCGAGCTTCGCAGGCGCGAAGAGCGGTGCGCTGCCGCGCTGGGCAAGCATGTCGGAATAGCCGCCGGCATATTCGAGCCAGCGCCCATCACCTTCGGCGGCGACGATCGACGTCACGGTGCGGTCGAGGAAGTCGCGGTCGTGGCTGACAAGGATGACGGTGCCGGCATAGTCGGCGATCATTTCCTGCAGGAGATCGAGCGTCTCAAGATCGAGGTCGTTGGTCGGCTCGTCGAGCACGAGGAGATTCGATGGCGCGGCAAGCGCGCGGGCGAGCATCAGCCGTCCGCGCTCGCCGCCGGAAAGTGCGGAGACCGGCTGCTCCGCCTGCTCGGGCGCGAAGAGAAAATCCCGCATGTAGCTCATCACGTGACGCGTCTCGCCGCCGATCGTGACGATGTCGCCGCCGGTTCGCGTCAGCGCCTCTTTCAGCGTTGTCGTCGGGTCGAGGGTGGCGCGGCGCTGGTCGAGCGAGGCGATGATGAGATTGCTGCCGAGGCGCACGGAGCCCTGATCCGGCTCGCTTGCGCCGACGAGAAGGTTCAGAAGCGTTGTCTTGCCTGCGCCGTTCGGGCCGACGATGCCGAGGCGGTCGCCGCGGGCGATGCGGATCGAGAAATCGCGGACGAGGTCACGCCCGCCGAGCGCCTTCGATATCTCGCTTGCCTCGATGACGAGCTTTCCCGAGGTCTTTGTGTCGGCGAGAGTGAACTTGACGGCGCCGGCGATGCGCAATTGCTCGCGTCGCTTCCGCCGCAATTCGTGGAGCGCACGCAGGCGCCCCTGATTGCGGGAGCGCCGCGCCGTCACGCCGTAGCGCAGCCAGTCGAGCTCTGCGGCGATCTTGCGGTCGAGCTTCTGACGGTCGCGCTCCTCCTGCGCGAAGACCTCGTCGCGCCATGCTTCAAAAGCCGCGAAGCTCCGATCGAGGCGCCGCACCGTTCCACGGTCAAGCCAAAGCGTGGCGCGGGACAGGCGTTCCAAGAGCTGTCGGTCATGACTGACAAGCACGACCGCTGAGCGGCTCTTCGCGATCTCCTCCTCGAGCCATTCGATGGCCGGAAGGTCGAGGTGGTTGGTCGGCTCGTCGAGAATCAGGATGTCGGGCTCGGGCGCAAGCGCGCGGGCGAGCGCCGCGCGTCTCGCTTCGCCGCCGGAGAGATGCGCCGGGTCTTCGTCTCCGGTCAGTCCGAGCGCGGTGAGCAGATAGGTCGCGCGATGATGATCGTCGCCCGGCGCCAGCCCCGCCTCGACATAGCCGAGCGCGGTCGCGAAGCCGGCGAGGTCGGGCTCCTGCGGCAGATAGCGGAGCGTCGCGCCCTGGCGGATGCTCCGCTCGCCTTTGTCGGCTTCGACCTCGCCGGCCATGATCTTCAGCAGCGTCGATTTTCCCGAGCCGTTCCGCCCGACGAGCGCAAGGCGCTCGCCTTCACCGACGCTGATCTCGACATCGCTAAGAAGCGGCTGCCGGCCGAAGCCGAGTGCGATGTTCTTAAGCGTGAGGAGGGGCGGGGAGGCGGGCATTGCCGGAGAGTGTCTGCCACGGACTTATGGCTGTCGTCATGCCCGGACTTGACCTGCCTTCGCCAAAGCGAAGCTCCCGCTTCGCGCAGGCAGGTCCGGGCATCCATTCCGTCGCGCCCTTGGCCGGTCTGGACCGCCACGGAATTGGATTGCCGGGTCAAGCCCGGCAATGACGAAGATGGCGGGGGGCTTTTAGAACAACCCAGTGATCTTGCCGTCCGGTCCGACGTCGATGGTGTCGGCGGCCGGCACGCGCGGCAGCCCGGGCATGGTCATGATCTCACCGCAGATCGCCACGATGAACTCGGCGCCGGCCGAGAGCCGCACCTCGCGCACCGGGATAACGAAATCGTTCGGCGCGCCCTTGGTGTCGGCATTCGTGGTGAAGCTGTACTGGGTCTTGGCGATGCAAACCGGCAGCTTGCCGTAGCCCATGCTCTCGAAATTGGCGAGCTGGTCGCGCACCGCCTTGGGCGCCTCGATGTCCTTGGCGCGGTAGACCTTCTGCGCGATGGTGCGCACCTTCTCCAGGAGCGGCATGTCGTCGGGATAGAGCAGCTTGAGCTTGCTCTTGCCGCTCTCCACCGCCTTGACCACGGCGCGGGCGACGTCGGTGGCGCCCTCGCCGCCCATGGCCCAGTGGTCGGCCATCACGGCTTCGACGCCGAGCTTCTTGCAGGCGTCCTTCACGAGCGCGATCTCCGCGTCGGTGTCGGCGGAGAAACGGTTGATCGAGACCACTGGCACCAGGCCGAAATTCTGCATGTTCTCGACGTGCCGCTGCAGATTGGCCATGCCGGCGGCGAGCGCCTTCAGATCTTCTTTCTTGAGATCGTCCTTCTTGACGCCGCCGTGCATCTTGAGCGCGCGGATGGTGGCGACCAGCACTACCGCGTCCGGCGAAAGCCCGGTCTTACGGCACTTGATGTCGAGAAATTTTTCCGCGCCGAGGTCGGCGCCGAAGCCCGCCTCAGTCACCACATAGTCGCAGAGCTTGAGCGCCGTGGTGGTCGCTAGCACAGAGTTGCAGCCATGCGCGATGTTGGCGAACGGCCCGCCATGAATGAAGGCGGGTGTGCCTTCCAGAGTCTGCACCAGGTTGGGCGACAGCGCGTCCTTCAAGAGCGCGGTCATCGCTCCGTGGCCCTTGACGTCGCCGGCGCGCACCGGTTTGCGGTCGCGGGTGTAGCCGATGATGATGTTGGACAGGCGCTTCCTCAGGTCTTCGATGTTGCGGGCAAGGCAGAAGATCGCCATCACCTCGGAGGCGACGGTGATATCGAAGCCGTCCTCGCGCGGGAAGCCGTTGGACGCGCCACCGAGCGAAGACACGATCGAGCGCAAGCTGCGGTCGTTCATGTCGACGGCGCGGCGCCAGGCAACGCGGCGACCGTCGAGCCCCAGCGAATTGCCCCAATAAATGTGGTTGTCGATCAGGGCGGCGAGCAGATTGTTGGCGGTGCCGATGGCATGCAGGTCGCCGGTAAAGTGCAGATTGATGTCTTCCATCGGGATGACTTGCGCGTAGCCGCCGCCGGCGGCACCCCCCTTGACGCCGAAGCAGGGGCCGAGCGACGGCTCGCGCAGGCAAAGCATCGCTTTCTTGCCGATCTTGTTCAGCGCATCGGTCAAGCCCACCGTGGTGGTGGTCTTGCCTTCGCCGGCCGGCGTCGGGGTGATTGCGGAGACCAGGATGAGTTTGCCGTCCGGCTTATCCTGCAGCGACTTGATGTACTCCATCGACACCTTGGCCTTGTAGTGGCCGTAAGGCTCGAGATTGTCCGGCGTGATACCGAGCTTGTCCTTGGCGAGCTCCATGATGGGCCGCGGCTTGGCGGCCTGGGCGATTTCAATGTCTGACTTGGGAGATTGGTGCTGCGAGGCGGGCATGGACGGGGTTCCGTGTTTTGAAAATGAGACTCAACCGAACCTCGCTCCGGCAGCGAGTGAGGCGGTGGCGATGTATTCCGAAGCGTCGATCTTCTTGGCGCCCTCGGGCTGGACGCGCGTGACTTTGAAACGGCCGTCGGCGCAGACGACGGTGAAACTTTCCGCGTTGACCGCAACGATCTCGCCCGGCTTGCCGCCGATGCCCTTGGGATCCTTGGCCGGCAGCGGTTTGGCGTCGAAGATCTTCAGCGTCTTGCCGTCGAGCGTCGTCCAGGCGCCGGGCGCCGGATTGCAGCCGCGGATGAGCGGGTCGATCTGACGCCAGGATTTGCCCCAGTCGATCTTGGCGTTGCCCGGCCCGCAACGGCCTTCATAGGTGGCCTTCGATTCGTCTTGCTTGATGCGCGGCGCCTTGCCGGCTTTCACGAGATCGACGGACTCCAGCATGGCTTCGACGCCCATGGGAAACAGGCGGTCGAAATACACGCTGCCGAGCGTGTCGGTGTCGGAGATCGGTGTCTTCTTCTGCATCAGCACGTCGCCGGTATCGAGACCGTTGTCGGGCCAGAAGATCGAGAGGCCGGTTTCCTTCTCACCCAGAATGATCGGCCAGTTGATGGCTGAGGCCCCGCGATAGGCCGGCAGCAGCGATGGGTGATACTGAATCGAGCCGTGGGTCGGGATTTTGAGGAAGTCTTCCGGCACGAACAAAGTGACGAAGGCCATCACCTGGAGATCAGGCTTCAGCGCCTTGAACTCCTCCCAAATCTTCGGGTCCTTGTAGGACGCGGGCTGATAGACGGGGAGCTTGGCGGCAATGGCGGCCTCCTTGAGCGGATCGGCCTTGCCACCGGGCTTCTCCGGCGCAACGTAGACGGCGATCACGTTCTCGCCGCGTTTGAGCAGGGCTTCCAAAACCGCCTTGCCGAACGCCTGCTGGCCATGAACGACGATACGCATCGGGCACCCCCCTTTCGGCTCACCGCCGGGCCGATCGGCCATTCATCTGAAGAACGCCTGCCGCCTCGCGGATGGACGGCCGCGACGAGCCGCATGAGCAGCATGCTTCAAGTTCACGCCGCCGCGGCCTTCGGCTTTTGCGGAGCGCTGATCGCGCCCGAACTCCTGATTTCGGCGAGCTCTTTGGCGGAATATCCCAGCACTTTGCCGAGGATCTCGTCGGTGTGCTCGCCGAGAAGCGGCGAGCGCTCCACACGCGCCGGCGAGTCCGACAGCTTGATCGGATTGCCGACGGTCAGATACTTGCCGCGAGTCGGATGATCGACCTCGACGACGGTGCCCGTCTCGCGCAGCGACTTGTCCTCGGCGATCTCCTTCATCGACAGGATTGGACCGCAGGGAATGTCGCGTTTGTTGAGAATGTCCATGGCCTCAAACTTGTCCTTGGTCATGGTCCATTCTTCGATGCGCGCGAAGATCTGCTTCAGCCGCGGCAGCCGCGCCGGCGGCGTGGCGTAGTTGGGGTCGGTCTTCCAGGTCGGCTCACCGATCACCTCGCAAATCTTCTCCCACACCGGCGCTTGGGTGATGAAGTAGATGTAGGCATCGGGATCGCTCTCCCAGCCCTTGCATTTCAGGATCCAGCCCGGCTGACCGCCGCCGGAATCGTTGCCGGCACGCGGCACCGCTTTGCCGAACGGAGCGCCTTCGCTGAACTGGCTGTATTCCGTGAGCGGGCCGCGGTTGAGGCGCTGCTGGTCGCGCAGCTTGACGCGACACAGATTGAGCACGCCATCCTGCATTGCCGCGAGCACCTTCTGGCCGCGGCCGGTGCGGTTGCGCTGATAGAGCGCGGCGACGATGCCGAGTGCTAGATGCAGGCCGGTGCCGGAATCGCCGATCTGCGCACCGGTCACCAGCGGCGGGCCTTCGCGGAAGCCGGTGGTCGAGGCGGAGCCGCCGGCGCATTGGGCGACGTTCTCGTAGACCTTGCAGTCCACATACGGGCCGGGACCGAAGCCTTTGACCGAGGCGACGATCATGCGGGGGTTCGTCTTGTGGATGTGCTCCCAAGTCAGCCCCATACGGTCAAGCGCGCCTGGTGCGAAGTTCTCCACCAGCACGTCGCACTGCTTGATCAGCCGCTCGAGGATCTCCTTGCCTTTGGGGTGCTTGGAATCGATGGTGATCGAGCGCTTGGAGCCATTGAGCATCGTGAAATAAAGGCTGTCGGCATTGGGAACATCGCGCAGCTGGCCGCGCGTTATGTCGCCGACGCCGGGGCGCTCGATCTTGATCACATCGGCGCCCATATAGGCGAGCAGCTGCGTACAGGTCGGACCGGACTGCACGTGGGTGAAGTCAAGGATGCGAACGCCGTCGAGGGCGAGACCGGCTTGGCCCCAGGGCCGGCTGGAAGGCTTCGGCAAGCCGCCGTTCTTGGCCGCAGCAGTTCTCTTGGACGCAGGCTTTTTGGCCGCCTTTTTGGCAACCGCTTTCTTGGCGGCGGCCTTCTTGGGCGCTCTTTTCCCGCCGGTGTTCTTCTTGGTCTTTTTCGTCTTGGCCATGACCCCCTCCTTCAACGGGAATGCAAAATGACGCGAGGCGGGCCGGCGTCATCTGCGGCCCGCGATTGATGCTCTATTTCTTGCGAACCACGCTTTGTGGATTGAGGTTGCCGATGCGGCCGCTCTCGGTGCCGGCCGCAGGGTCGATCACCGCGTTGATGAGGGTCGGCTTGCCGGAATCCATGGCCGCGTCGACGGCGCGTTTCAGTTCGTCCGGTGTCGTCACGTGGACGCCGACTCCGCCGAACGCTTCCATCATCTTGTCGTAGCGCGCGTCCTTGACGAAAACGGTCGTTGCAGGGTCCGGACCGCCAGTGGGATTGACGTTGGTGCCGCGATAGATGCCGTTGTTGTTGAAGATGACGACGCAGATCGGCAGGCTGTAGCGGCAGATCGTTTCCACCTCCATGCCGGAGAAACCGAAGGCCGAGTCGCCCTCGACCGCAAGCACTGGCTTGCCGGTCTCTATCGCAGCCGCGATCGCATAGCCCATGCCGATGCCCATGACGCCCCACGTGCCGACGTCCAGGCGTTTGCGCGGTTGATAGATGTCGATGACGCCGCGCGCGAGATCGAGCGTGTTGGCCCCTTCGTTGACGAGGATGGCGTCTGGCCGCTCTTTGATGACGCTACGCAGCGCACCGAGCGCGCCGTGGAAGTCCATCGGCGACGTGTTCTTCATCAGCCGCGGCGCCATCTTGGCGATGTTCTCTTCCTTTTTCGCCGCGACAGCACCGGTCCAGTCGGCGGGCGGGGCCGGCCACTTGCTGCCGAGCCCATCGACCAGCGCCGACACGCATGAACCGATGTCGCCGACCACCGGCGCTACGATCTCAACGTTCGAAATCCATTTCCTTCGGCTCGATGTCGATCTGGATGAATCTCTTTGGCGCCTCGCCCCAGGTCTTGCCCTTGCCGTGCGACAGGAGCCAGTTGAGACGGGCGCCGATCAGCATGACGACGTCGGAGTCCTTCAGCACCGTGGAGCGCGCCGCGCCGGCGCATTGCGGATGGGTGTCGGGCAAGAGGCCCTTGGCCATGCTCATCGGCAGGAACGGAATGCCGCTCTTCTCGACCAGCGCGCGGATCGCATCGTCGGCCTGCGCGTAGGCGGCGCCTTTGCCGAGGATGATCAGCGGACGCTTGGCGCTCTTCAGCACCTCGAGTGCACGCTTGATCGCGGCCGGCGCGGGACTCTGCGCCGGGGCCGGGTCGATGACCTTGACGAGCGACTTCGCCCCGGCCGATGCGTCCATGACCTGAGAGAAAAGCTTGGCCGGCAGATCGAGGTAGACGCCGCCCGGGCGGCCGGAGACGGCGGCGCGGATCGCGCGCGCCACGCCGATGCCGATGTCGGCGGCGTGCAACACGCGGAACGCCGCCTTGCACAGCGGTTTGGCGACGGCGAGCTGGTCCATCTCCTCGTAGTCGCCCTGCTGGAGATCGACGATCTCGCGCTCGGATGAGCCCGAGATCAGGATCATCGGGAAGCAGTTGGTGGTGGCGTGGGCGAGCGCGGTCAGACCGTTCAGGAATCCGGGCGCCGATACCGTGAGACAGATGCCGGGTTTCTTGGTCAGGAAGCCGGCGATCGAGGCGGCATAGCCGGCGTTCTGCTCGTGCCGAAACGAAAGGACGCGGATGCCTTCCGCCTGCGCCATGCGGCCGAAGTCGGTGATCGGGATACCGGGTACGCCGTAGATCGTCTCGACGCCGTTGAGCTTGAGCGCATCGATGACGAGGTGAAAGCCATCCGTCAGCTCATGCGGCGTGTCGGCTTCAGCTGCGGTTGCTTCGTTGCTCTGCGCTATCGCTGACATTCTGTTGCCTCCGGGAAGTCCTTTGACGGCGCCCTTTCGGATATCATTCCGGAGCGACCTGCTTTTGGTGCGCGTCGACGCAATCAGCCGAGAAAATCGCCGTGCTTCTCGACATGCGCGTAGAGCCCGAATGTGTGCTCGCGAACCAGCCGCTCGGCCAGATCTGCATCGCGCGCAACGAGCGCCTTGATGATGTTCCTGTGATCGATGATCGACCGCTCGGCGCGGTTGTCCTGGCCGATCATCAGGTTGCGGATGGCCCGCATGTGGATGAAAAGATTCTGCGTCATGTCGGCGATGAGCTTGCAGCCGCCGATGCGGATGATCGCCTGATGGAAGGCGATATTCGCCTCCGAATATTCCGAGAGATGATCGCGCGGCTTCTCGTTCTCGAAATCGGTGAAGAGCGCATGCAGCTCTTGGAAATCCTTGTCCGACGCGCTCTTGGCCGCAAACCGCGCCGACATGCTTTCGAGCGCCGCCCAAACCGCGATCATCTCTAGAATTTCGGACTTGGTCTTCTTCACAATGAATATGCCGCGCCGTGGGCTGGAGCGGACAAAGCCCTCCTGCTCCAGAAGCGTGATCGCCTCGCGCACCGGCGTGCGGCTGATGGCGAGGTCCTGCGACAGGCGCCGCTCGTCGAAGCGGATCTCCCCGGGATGGGAATAAATGTCCATCTCGGTGATCGCCTTCTTCAACCTCCCATAAGCGAGATGCCGAAAAGTCTGGCCCGTATCGATCGGCTTGATCCGCAGTTTCGGGGACCTGTCCGCCCTACTCATCGTTTCCTTCCTCGCATGGGGATCGTTGAAATGGTGGCGGAACCGCCCCGGGAATTTCGGCTTTCAGGTATATTGTACACCCAGATTTGGGTGATCACAAGCGGTGCCTTTCGATGCCTCGCCCGGCGGCTTCAGAGCGCCGGCTAATGGGACATCATCACTGGAACGGTCATGTTTTCCATGATCCGCCGGGTGACGCCGCCGAACAGGTCCTCGCGCAGCTTAGTGTGCCCGTAGGCTCCCATCACGAGGACGTCGGGCCCGTTCTCGGCGCAATAATCGAGAAGCGTCTGGCCGACCCCCTCCCGAGACGCGTTCAGCACGACGTTGCGCGCGTCGATGCCGTGTCGCTCGAGGTGCCGAACGATGGCGGCGGATTGGGCCGGCGGCCGCGTGTCGCCGGCGGCTCGCACGGAGACAACGTCGAGCCGCTTCTTCGTCTCCAGGATTTGCATGGCATCGGAAAGGGCGCGCGCCGCCTGGCGGCTGCCGTCCCAGCCGACGACGGCGTATTCCTGGAAGGGGCGTAATTCATACGCATGTGGCACAATGACGAGCGGCCGGCCGGTGCGCAGCACCAGGTCGCCGGCACGGATCGGCCGCGTCGCGTCCCCCGACGCAGAGAATTGTCCCATCAGAAGGATGTCGTGGTAGCGCGCGCGGCGGGCGAGCACGACATTCGGCTGGCCGTCTTCGGCGATGAACTCGACGTCGAAGCTGAGCGCCGGCGCCGCGACGCGCTTGCGGAAACTCACCTCGATCGATTTGGTGACTTCGGCCTCCGCTTTGAGCAAGGTCTGCTTGATGTCGTCGGTGATCCAGCGCCCCACATCGCCCTCGAAGCGAACCGGATTGGCCGCATAGATCGCGGTCAGCGTCGCCTCGTATTTGCGGCACATCTGCAGCGCCAGATCCACCGCTGCATCCGCATTGTCGCTCCCGTTGTAAGCGACAGCGAGGTCCTTGATCGCCATCGTCGTCTCCTATTTGGACACCATGCTGCCGGAGGCAGCCTGGGCGGCGCCTATTTTGCAGTGCTGTGCGCCGCGTTCCGCAGTGCTCCGGTGCCCGCGTGGAGCTTGGACTCCACAACCGCGCCGGGCGCATTCGATTTGTGGTTCATGCGGCGGTCTCCATCAGCGCCTTCCGCATCGTTTCCGCGACCTCGTCGGCATTGGCGGCGATGTGAGCGCCGGCCGACCTCAGCGCGCCGATCTTGACCTTTGCTTGCCCTTGACCGGGGTCCATGAAGGCGCCGGCGTGACCCATCCGCCGACCGGGCGGCGCATGCCGCCCGGCAACCAGCGCCACCACCGGCTTCCGCTGCTTTTCGGCGCGAAGGAATTCTGCCGCCGCCTCTTCCTCGTTGCCTCCGATCTCGCCGATCAGGATGATCCCGGTGGTCTCGTCGTCGTCCATGAACAGGCTGAGGCAATCGACGAAACCGATCCCATGCAGCGGATCTGCGCCGATACCGATCGTCGTGGACTGGCCGAACCCAGCCGTGCTCGTCTGCGCAACGATCTCGCTCGTCAGCGACGCGGAGCGCGAGACAATGCCGATGGCGCCCGGCCGCGAATTTGCCGTGGACATCACGCCGACCTTGCTCTTGCCGGGCGAAAGCACGCCCTGCGAGTTTGGACCGACGAGCCTGCTGGCCGATCCCTTCAACGCTTGGCGCACGCGCACCATGTCGAGAACCGGCACGCGCTCGGTCACGCAAACCACGAGCGGCACGCTCGCTTCTATCGCCGCGATCATGGCGGCGGCGGCGTGCGGCGCCGGCACGAAGATCAAGCTCGCGTTGGCGTTCGTCTCCCGCATCGCTTCCGCCACCGTGTCGAACACGGGGATCCCGACATGGCGGCTGCCGCCCTTGCCCGGCGTAACGCCGCCGACGACACGCGTGCCGTATTCGATGGCGAGGTCGGTGTAGAAGGTACCCGCCCGGCCGGTCATGCCCTGCACGATCAAGCGTGTATCCTGGTCAACGAGGATCGCCATCAGCCGGCGCTCCTGGCAATCGCGACCGCGCGGCGCGCGGCGTCACTGATGCTTCCGGCCAAATCGTGCGGAATACGGCGGTCGGTCATCGCCCAACGCGCATGGTCAGCATTCTGTCCTGCGGCGCGAAAGACGATCGGGACTTTCCGCCCCGACCAGCGCATCGCGATCTGGATCGCGTCCACGACGGTATCGCAGCTCGTCATGCCGCCGCCGTGGACGTTGACGAGGATGACCTTGACGCGCGCATCGGCGAGCAAGAGGCCGATGCCTTTGGCGATCTGCTGACTCATCGCAGTCGTGCGGATGTCCATGAAATTCGCCGGCGCGCCGCCGGCGTCGCGCAGGATGTCGTGGGTGGCGAGCGCCAGGCCGGCGCCGTTGACGACGACGCCGATGTTACCGTCCATGCGGACGAAATTGAGATCGTGGCGCTGCGCCTCCAGCTCCTGCTGATCGATCTCGTCCTCGTCGCGCAGCTCTTTCAGCTCCGGCTGGCGGAAGAGGGCGTTGTCGTCGACCACCATCTTCACGTCGAGGGCCATCAACTTGCCCTCCTGCGCCGTGACGCAGAGCGGGTTTATTTCGACCAGGCTCAGGTCGAGCTCCACGAAGGCGCTGACCAGCCCGCCGAGGAGCCGCGTCGCCTCCTCGACGAGCGCTCCGTCAAGCCCGAGTGCTTCGGCGAAATCGCGCAAGGCCGCCTCGCTCGGTGCGGCGGTGCCCTCAAGCGCCAGTCGGCGCAGCTTCTCCGGCTCGCGCTGCAGGAGCTCCTCGACGTGCTCCCCGCCGTCGCTTGCCCCGAGCAGCACAATCTCCCCCGCGTTGCGGTCGACGAGCACGCCGACATAGATCTCACGCCGGCACTCGATCGCTTGTTCGATATAGACCCGCCGGACGATGCGCCCGGCGGCCGGCGTCTGCGCCGTGACCAGCTTCGAGCTGAGCATCTTGGCGGCAATTGCTCGCACCTCGCCGGGTGAGCTCGCGAGCTTCACCCCGCCTGCCTCGCCACGGCCGCCGGCAAGAATCTGCGCTTTCACTGCGAAGCGGGGGCCGCCGAGCTCCTTGGCTGCCCGCACCGCCTCATCCGGCGTCCATGCAACCTGGCCGGCGGGGATCGGCAAGCCGCGCCGCGCGAGGATCGTCTTGGCCTGGAACTCGTGCAGGTTCATGCCGCCTTGCCCAATCTGCCTTTCTTCCGCGTGCTCATGACGTCGCGGTGCGTCGCCGCCCCTTCAACTTTCCAAACCCATACGAGATCAGCGGCCAGAACAGCATGATAATCGATAAGCTGACGATGCTGCCGACAAGCGGGTTCGACCAGAAGACCGAGAAGTCGCCCTGCGACCCGATCATCGCCTGCCGGAACGAGCTCTCGGCGCGCCCGCCGAGCACGATCGCCAGCACCATCGGCGCCAGTGGATAGTCGAGCTTCTTGAACAAGTAGCCGATGATACCGAACATCACCATGAAGATGAGATCGGCCGGCGCGTTCGACAGGGTGTAGGACCCGATCGCGCAGACCACGATGATGATGGGCGCGATGATCGAGAACGGGATGCGCATGATCGAGGCCCATAACGGCACCGTCGACAGCACGACCACCAGCCCCACCACGTTGCCGAGATAGATCGAGGCGATCAGGCCCCAGACGAAATCCTTCTGCTCGACGAACAGCAGCGGCCCCGGCTGCAGACCCCAGATCAGCAGGCCGCCGAGCAGCACGGCGGCAGTAGGCGATCCGGGAATGCCGAGGGTGAGCATCGGCAGGAGCGCGCTGGTGCCGGCGGCATGCGCCGCTGTCTCCGGCGCAACCACGCCTTCGAGCTCGCCGGTGCCGAACTTGTGGCCGTTCTTGGAGAAGCGCTTGGCGAGACCGTAGCTCATGAACGAGGCCGGCGTGGCGCCGCCGGGCGTAACGCCGAGCCAGATGCCGACCGCGGTGCCGCGGATGATGGTGACCCAATATTGCGGCAGCTTCTTCCAGGTCTGCCACACGACGAACGGATTGATCTTGGCGCTGCGGCCCTCGAACTGCAGACCCTTCTCGATGGTCACCAGAATTTCGCCGATGCCGAACAGGCCGATGACCGCGATCAGGAAGTGGAAGCCGGTCAGCAGCGTCTCCGTGCCGAAGGTCAGGCGCAGGCCGCCGGTGATCTCGTCGGTGCCGACGGATGCAAAGGCGAAGCCGAGCATCATCGCCGAGATGACCTTGAACGGCGACTGCCGGCCCATGCCGACGAAGCTGCAGAAGGTCAGCAGGTAGACGGCGAAATATTCCGGCGGACCGAAATCGAGCGCGAAATTGGCGACGATCGGCGCCATGAAGGTCAGCATGATCGTCGCGATGAGCGCGCCGATGAAGGAAGACGAAAGCGAGGCGGTGAGCGCTTCGCCGGCGCGGCCCTGCTTGGCCAGCGGATGGCCGTCGAAGGTTGTCGCCACCGACCATGGTTCGCCCGGGATGTTGAACAGGATGGCGCTGATGCAGCCGCCGAACAAGGCGCCCCAGTAGATCGCCGCCAGCATGATGATGGCGGTGGTGTTGGGCATGGAGAAGGTCAGCGGCAGCAGAATGGCGATGCCGTTGGCGCCGCCGACGCCGGGCAGAAACCCGAGCAGCACGCCGAACAGAATGCCGACCACCATGTAGCCCAGATTGGCGGGCGTCAGCAGCACCTCGAATCCGTGCATCAGTGAAAAGAACGCGTCCAACGAGGCCCTCCCGTTACCCTGGCCGTGCGTTTGTTCTATCGCATTGGCTCATTTCGCTTTGCGTTGGTCAGCCGTGTGATCGTTCGCGGTCTCCATGCCCAGCCGATTGTCTCGACGCAGCGCCCTCAATAGCCGAGCCAGGCCTCGAAAGGTCCCTTGGGCAGCGGCACCAGAAACCAGACTTCGAAGATAAAGAAGAGCACCACCGGAACCGCGAGCGCGACGGCCAGCGTCTTGTGGATCGGGTAGCGGCCATGCCAGATCATGAAGAACCCGATGAACAGCGCCATCGAGATGTAAATTCCGATGTAGATCGCCAGCACCACGAAGATGGCCATCGGAACCAGGACCTGCAGCACCATCACCAGCTCGCCACGCGCGACGAAACTGCCGCGAGCAGCGCGCCCCGGCAGCAGGTTCTGCAGCAGAGTGGCGGCACTGACGACGAACATGATCAGCGCGATGTAGAAGGGGAAGTAACCGGAATCCGGGCCTACGTCTTCCGCCCACCCGGCGCCGAGTTTGTAACTGGAGATCATCACGATCGCAGCGACGAGCATCAGCACCAGGGCCACTGCGATATTCATCGCGCGATTGGAGATGACGCTGTCGAACGGGTCTTCGTTGTCGGAGCCATCATGCATCGCGCGGAACTCGTGCTTTTTCGGCCCGGCTATCGCCTTGGCACGTGTTGGCAAAGACGCTCATCGCGGGGCGCGGTATCAAGCGGTCGACCGCAGGAGCGCCGGATGCCGGCGCTCCCGCCATCCCAAACGGGCTTGGCTTATGAGGCCTTGAGGAAGCCTGCCTTTTCCATCAGCTGCTGATGCTCGGCGGCCGCGTCACTCAGCCACTTGTGGAACTCGTCGCCGGTCATGAAGGACTGGTTGAAGGCGCCCTTCTGCATGAAGTCCTTCCACTCTTGTGTCTCCCGCACTTTCTGGAGCAGGCCGACATAGTAGTCGACGACGTCCTGCGACACGCCCGGCGAGGTCATGACGCCGCGCAGCATGGTGTATTCGACGTCGAGCCCCTGCGACTGGCAAGTCGGAATGTCCTGCCACGACATGTCGCTCGTGATCTTGTCGGGATAAGGCATCGGCGTGCTGTCGAACACGCACAGCGGCCGCACGTTGCCGGCACGCCAGTGCGCGACCTGCTCGATCGGATTGTTGACCGTGGAGTCGATATGGCCGCCGACGAGCTGGGTGGCGACCTCGCCGCCGCCGCTATAGGGCACGTAGGTGAACTTGACCCCGGTCTTCTGTTCGATCGCGGCGGTGATGATCTGGTCTTCCTGCTTCGAGCCGGTGCCGCCCATCTTCATCTTGCCGTCGGCGCTCTTCACCGCATCGATATACTCGGTCGGCGTCTTGTAGGCCGTGTCCGAGTTCACCCAGAGCACGAACTCGTCGAGCGCCATCATGGCGACCGGCGTGTAGTCCTCCCATGAGAACGGCGACCCGGTCGCGAGCGGTGTCGTGAACAGGTTGGATAGGGTTATGATGAGCTTGTGGGGGTCGCCCTTGGCGTTCTTCACATAGAGGAAGCCCTCGGCGCCGGAGCCGCCCTTCTTGCTGATGACGACCATCGAGGTCGGCATCAGATTGTGCTTCTGGATGATGCCCTGGATCAGCTGCGCCATCTGACCGGCGCCGCCGCCAATGCCGGCGGGAACGATGAACTCGACATTCTTCGTCGGCTCCCACGCCGCCGCTGCGCTAGGCGCCAGTGCCGCGATCACAGCCAGCATGCTTCCCGCAGAAAGCGAACGCAGCGTGGACTTGAGGGTCGTGTATCTCATCAGGAGTTCCTCCAAGGTTTTCGGTCCTTTTGGACCCGGTCTCCCATGCCTCGGGCGAGGATTCGGGAGCCGATGCCTTTTCGTGGCTTGGCGCGATACCAAGGCGTTAGGTATATTGTATGTCAGTTGCCGGTGTAAACGCTCTTGTCGACGTCGCGTGTTTTCTTGCGCGGTGGAGCCCCAAAGTCCTGATGCTCGCGGTCGGCGCCCGCGGCATCGGCGAGATGCTCCGGACGCCCGATCAGGCGCGCGCCGACGTGTCGGTTCGCCCGGTCAAGGCGAATTGGGCCTCGCCCGTTCGCAGCATGATGGTGCGGGCGACGGAGCATCTCGGCACGGCGACGATGGGCTCGCCGCTCGGCCTCTTCGTCGGCATGTGGGGGGTCAGACCACCCTTACCGTGAGATCGCCGACGCCGTCGATATGGCCCTCGAGCACGTCGCCCCGCTTGACCGCGCCTACGCCGGCCGGCGTGCCGGTCATGATGAGGTCGCCGGGTGCGAGGCGGAAAAGGCCGGAGAGGTAGCCGATCGCTTCGGGCACCTTCCAGATCATCTGGTTCAGATTGCCTTCCTGCCTCGCCGTCCCGTTCACTTTGAGCCGGATCGCGCCGGCGCTTGGATGCCCGATCTCGCTCGCCGACACGAGCGCGCCGCAAGGGGCGGAGGACTTCGAACGCTTTCCCGATCTCCCACGGCCGGCCCATCTTCTTCGCCTCGCCTTGCAAGTCGCGGCGCGTCATGTCGAGGCCGACGGCATAGCCGAAGACGTGGTCGAGCGCTTTCTCCGCCGGGATATTCTCGCCGCCCCTCGACAGCGCAACAACCAGCTCGATCTCGTGGTGCACGTCGCTCGTCGCCGAGGGGTAGGGGAACTCGCCTCCGCCCTTGTTTTCGAGACAGGCCACGACGTTGTCGGGGTTCTTCTGGAAGAAGAAGGGCGGCTCCTTGTTCGGGTCGTGGCCCATCTCGATCGCGTGTTCGGCGTAGTTGCGGCCGATGCAGTAGACGCGGCGGATGGGAAACAGCGCGTCGGAACCGCGGACCGATAGCGCGGTGACGGCGGGCGGCGCAAAGACGTAGCTCATCGTGGGCTTTCTCGCATGCTCGTAGGGGTCAGGATCGGCTCGCCGCGTAGTACTCGACCCGGCGCTCCAGCCAGGCGAGACCCTCGGCGAACAGGAAGGCAAAGGCGAAGAGGATGACCAGCGCAGCCCAGAATTTCTCCATCAGAAACTGCGAGCCGTAGATTTGGAAAAGCGCGCCAAATCCAACAATTGTCACAAGCAGTTGGCCAATGATGACGCCCTTCACGGAGCGGATCACGCCGAGTCTGACGCCGGCAAGGATCTCCGGCAGCGCCGCCCAGAAATAGATGCGCACAAAGGCCTGCGGCGGGCTTGCGCCGAAGCTGTGCGCCATCTCGATCAGCGAGGGAGCGATGGCGCGAACGCCGGCCCTCGTGTCGAGCACAATGATCCAGATCGCGAAGAGGACGACGGTCAGGACGATGGTCGTCTGGCCGAGGCCGAACAGCACCATGATCACCGGTACCAGAGCCGTGAGGGGAGCGGAGAGAAAGAGGTTCACCCAAGGCAAGAAGATGCGGTCGGCGATCGTCGAGCGGCCCATCAGGAGTCCGAGCGGTACGCCGACGGCGATCGAGATGACGTTGCCGATGACGAACGCGTAGGCGGTCACCCACAGCGCCGAGAGGAAGGTCGGCGTCGGAACGATCTCGAACATCGCAACGACGACGCTGGAGAGCGGCGGCAACAGGAAGCTGAGATGAAGCTGCCCGACGACCTCCCACAGCGCTGCCCAGAAAAGCAGCGAGGCCGACATTGGAATGCGATATCCGAGGACGAGCATTGCCGGGCTCAATCCAAATAGCGCTTCAGGGCGCGCCAGATCGTGTCGACGGTGTCGAGGTAAACAGGATGACGGCGGATGGCGTCGACGTCGCCTCCGCGTTGAATGTCCGGCACGATTATTTGAGAGACCCGCCCCGGGCGGGCCGATAGCAGCACGATGCGGTCGGACACGTAGACCGCCTCTTCGATCGAATGGGTAACGAAGACGAAGGTCTTGTTCTCAATCTCCCGCAGCCTGAGCAGATCCTCCTGGAACTTCCGCCGGGTCTGTTCGTCGACGGCGCTGAACGGCTCGTCCATCAGCAATACATCGGCCTTGACCGCCAGCGCCCGGGCCAGGCCGACCCGCTGGCGCATGCCGCCGGAGAGCTCATGCGGGTACTTGTCTTCGAACCCGGAGAGGCCGACCTCGGCGATGTAGTGCCGCGCCGTGGCCTCGCGTTCGGCCTTGCCGATGCTACGCATTTCCAATCCGAAGGTGACATTGGCGAGCGCAGTAGCCCAGGGCATTAGCGCGAAGTCTTGGAAGACAAAGGCCCGCTCCGGACCGGGGCCACGCACCGACGCGCCATTCACCAGCACGTCGCCCGACGTTGCCGGAAGCAGGCCGGCGATGATCTTGAGCAACGTGGTCTTGCCGCAGCCGGAGGGACCGAGCAGCGAGGTGAGCTGGCCGCGCGGAAAATCAACGTTGATGCCGTCGAGAGCGTGAACGCCGCCGGCATAGACCTTCGAAACATCGCGCACCTCGACGGCGGCGTCGGCGACGGCTTCCGGGTTGATCATCGCTGCGGCCGGGGCGTTCATGTCCGCGCCCGCTTTTCGGGCCGGAACACCGACACCTCGATGACTTCCAAGACCTCGATGAAAAGCACCGAGACGACGATGATCGAGAGGATGGCGGCGTACATCTTGGGATAGTCCGCGATCGACCGGTTGTAGGTGATCAGATCGCCGATTCCGACCGGCGTAATGAGGAGCTCGGCAAGGATGGCCCCGACGAACGCCGCGGCGCAGCCGAGCCGCAATCCGGCAAAGATCACCGGGCTCGCCGCCGGCAGGATGATGCGCGTGATGGCCTGGCGGCGACTGCCGAGGAACGAGCGGCACATCTCCAGCAGCGATACGGGCGTGTGGCGAACGGCGACATACGAGTTAAGCACAATGACCGGCATCGCCATGATGCATACGACCAGAGTCTTGGCGGTCAGGCCGATGCCATAGGCGAAGATGATCAGCGGAATCAGCGCCGCGAGCGGCGCGGCTTGCGCGACAATGAAGACCGGTGAGGCGAGCCATTGCACCCAGCCGTTGAGCCCCATGGCGACCCCGATCGGCAACGCCGAGCAACGCCGAAATCAGAAGGCCGAGGACGAGCGGTTGCAGCGTGATCCCGAAGGCGTGGATCAGCGAGAAGTCGGCGATCATCGACCAAAGGGCGGCTATGGTCTCGCCGAACGTCGGAAAGGCGAAGCTAATCGGGATTCGCGCGGCGCCTTCCCAGGCCGCGCAGATCGCGAGTCCCGAGAGAACCCGCAGCGTTAGCGGGTGAGAGATAAACGCCGCGAGCGCTGTGGGCTGCCTGTCGAGTAAAGCCGTCCGGGGCGCGAACGCCCCGAACGGAATTAGGCGCGAAAGGCCTAGCCCACCGGCGCCGGACTCCGCGTCGGTATCGCGTCGCAGATCAGCCACCGAGTTTCTTTTTGGCAGCTTCGAGCGGAGCGAGATCCCAGAAATCTTCCACCTTGAGCTGGTCGACCGGACCTTGTAGCGCGCCGGAGATTCCGTAGAAGTCAAGGTCAGCCTGTGCAAGCGATGCGCTGCCGCCGTCCGGATTCCAAAGGCCGGACTCCATACCCTGCTTGACGAAGGCCGTGATCGTGTCCGCCGTAACATCCGGCTGGTCGGGGAGCAGGCCGTATTTCTCACGCTCCTCGGCGATGATGCCGGGATTGTCCTTCATCTCGCGATAGAGCTTGAGAAACTCTTCGGTGATGACGCTGACGGCTTCCGGGTGGCTTTTCATCCAATCCTGATGGGCGAAAAGGCCCTCGTTGGTGACGGCCTGCTGCGGGCCGGGAAGGAGATGGAACTTGTCCGGGGCTTTCTGCAGGACGAGGTTCGTGTTGGGGAGGTCGAGAATGGTAGCCTTGATCTGCCCGCCGAGCATCGCGACCGCCCGGTTGTCGGAGCCGGCCAAATAGCTGATCTGGCCGAATTGAATGCCATTCTGCTTGGCCATGAAGTTACCGTAGGCCTCGGTGCCGGACCCGCGCGCGTGAAAAACGAAGGGCTGGCCGTCCAGGTCTTTCCAGCTCTTGTACTCGTTCGCCACGACCGCGTAGAAAATGAGCGCCTCGTCCTGGAAGAAGATCCTGAGATCCTTGACCTTCTGCATGACGGCGAACGGTGTCGCGATGCCGATGTCGGCCTGGCCGCCGACGGTCGCCTGAATTGCCAGGTCCTCCTGCGCAAAGGACGTTATCTCGTTGTCGATGCCGCGGTCCTTGGCGCGCGCCAACGCGATCGCCATGGGAAGCAACTCAACGTCGATCACGTCTCCCCATGCCACACGCACGACATCTTGCGCCTTGGCGACGGACCCGCCGATCGCCAGTCCGACGGCGACGAGGCTGGCCGCCAAACCACGGCCAATCTTCTTGTGAATGGACATTCGTTCCTCCCTTTGTGGTCGGCGTTTTCTGTTGCGGCGCTCCACCGGCGGCGCGCCGCCGGCCCGAAAGGCCGTTGCCTAACCAATCTCATATTGGTTAGAACATTGGCGCCGATTGATCAAGGAAATGGAGCGGCTTGGTGTTGGAAGCGAAACGCGCGGACGTGCAGGACCTGGCCGGCGCGCCGAAGGGCGACAGCGGGCAAAGCGCGCTCACACAACTTCGCGCCTGGCTGACGCAGAAGGCTCTGCCGCCGTCGACGCGGCTGCCGCCGGAGCGCGAGCTCTCCGAGCTGCTCGGGGTGACGCGGGGCGAACTCCGCAAGGCGCTCGCTATTCTGGAGAGCCATGGCGAGCTTTGGCGTCATGTCGGCAAGGGCACCTTCATCGGTGCGCGACCGGTCGCGGAGATGTCGTCGGTGGCAGCGATCGCCGCGCAGACCAATCCCGCCGAGGTGATGCGCGCGCGGCTTGCCGTCGAGCCGGAGCTCGCGCGCGAGGCGGCGCTCCACGCCACTGCCGGCGACATCGCCGAGATGCGGCTCTGCGTGGCGAGTGCGCGCGGCGCCGAGACCTGGCGGCAGTACGAGAACTGGGACAACCGGCTGCATCGCGCCATCGCCGAGGCGGCGCACAACGCGCTTCTCCTTGCCGTCTTCGACACCGTCAACGCGGTCAGGCGCACGGTCGTTTGGGGGCGGCTTCGCGACGAGTCTCCGCATCCGCCCGCCGACCACCACAGCTTCGCCGAGCATGCTGCGATCGTCGACGCAATCGAGGAACGTGACCGCGTCGCCGCAGCGGCGCGCATGCGCCAGCATCTGGAAAGCGTGCAGGCGCTTCTGATCCCCACCGCGCGGCCGGGCGGCGTCTGAGACTTACTCTGCCGGCGCGTGCCCGTAATCGATCGCCGCCTCGCGCTCATGCGCGACGTCGCGCTTGGCGATGAAGGTGTAGAACATCGGCAGCACGAAGAGCGTGAAGAGCGTGCCGATCGCCATGCCCGAGGCGATGACGAGGCCGATCGAGAAACGCGCCTTGGCGCCGGCGCCCGACGCGATGATGAGCGGCAGCACGCCCATCACCATCGCCGCCGTGGTCATCAGGATCGGGCGCAGCCGCACGCGCGCCGCCTCGACGATCGCCTGCTGTTTCGGCAGCCCGGCCGCTCGCTGCTGGTTGGCGAACTGCACCATCAGGATGCCGTGCTTGGTGATGAGGCCGATCAGCGTGATGAGGCCGACCTCGGTGTAGATGTTCAAGGTGGAGAGCCCGAGATTGAGCGGCACCAGCGCGCCGAAGATCGACATCGGCACCGTCAGCATGATGACGAGCGGGTCGCGGAAGCTCTCGAATTGTGCGGCGAGCACCAGGTAGATGATGACGATCGCAAGGCCGAAGGCGACGAGCGTGGTGTTCCCCTCCTTGATCTCGAGGCGCGACTGCCCGGCGAAATCCTCGAAGAAGCCTGCGGGCATCACCTCGCGCGCGATCTCGCGGATCGTCGTGAGCGCATCGCCGGTCGCGACGCCCGGAAGCGGCAGGCCGGAGATCGTCGCCGAGTTCAACTGGTTGAACTGCTCGATGGCAACCGGCGCGGCTCGCGTGTCGACGCTGATCACGGCGGAGAGCGGAACCATGCCGCCGGAAGCGCTTCTGACGTAGTACTTGCCGAGGCTCTCCGGGTTGAAGCGGTCGGACTGCGCGACCTGCGTGATGACGTCGTAGCTTCTGCTTTCGAGATCGAATTTCGACACCGCGCCGCCGCCGACAAGCGCGGTCAGCGTGGCGCCGATATCGCTGATGGCGACGCCAAGCGCCGCCGCGCGGTCGCGGTCAATGGTGACGCGCGCCTCCGGCTGCGTGAAGGAAAGCGAGTCCTGCACGACGATGAAGCGCCCGCTCTTCTGCGCGCGGTTCTTGATCTCCTCCGCGACCTCGAAGACCTGGTCGGCGCTCCCCGTCGAGCGGAGCACGAATTGCACCGGGAGCCCGCCGCCGGTTCCAGGCAGCGTCGGCGGCGCGAACACGAAGGCCTGCACGCCGGCGACGCCGTTCAGCTTCTGCTGCACCTCGGCCTGTATCGTTGCCTGGCTGCGCGTGCGCTCCGCCCACGGGACCAGCCCAAAGCCGGCGAAGGCGGTGTTGGTGCCGCCGAAGCCGACGACGGAGAAGCGCGTGTCGATCTCGGGGATAGTCTTCGTCGAGTCGACGACGTCGTTGACGAACATCTCCGTATAGTCGGAGGTCGCGTAGGCCGGCGCGTTCACGATCGAGAACATGAAGCCGATGTCCTCGTCCGGCGCGAGCTGCGTCGAGGTGTTGAGGAAGAGGAACACCATGGTGGCTGAGAGCGCGGCGACGATCATCAGCGTCACCGGCCGGTAGTTCAGCGTCGAGGAGACGCGCCGTCCGTACCAGGCGCTCACCTTGTCGAAACTCCTGTCGACGAGCACCTGGAAGCGGCTCATGCCTTCGCCGTGCGATTTCAGGACGCGCGCCGCCAGCATCGGCGAGAGCGTGACAGCGGTGAAGCCGGAGATGATGACGGCGCCGGCGAGCGTGACGGCGAACTCGCGGAAGAGCGCGCCGGTCAGCCCTTGCGCGAATCCGATCGGCGTATAGACGGCGGCGAGCGTGATTGTCATCGCGATGATGGCGGAGAAGATCTCGCGCATGCCGGTGATCGCCGCCTGCAGCGGGCGCTCGCCGCGCTCCAGATGCCGGTGGATGTTCTCCACCACCACGATGGCGTCGTCGACGACAAGGCCGATCGCAAGCACCATCGCGAGCAGTGTCAAAAGGTTGATCGAGTATCCGATCGAATAGAGGACGAAGCACACCCCGATCAGCGACAGCGGAATGGTGAAGATCGGCACCAGCACCGAGCGGAACGAGCCGAGGAAGACGAGAATGATCAGGACGACGATGGCGACGGCTTCGGCGATCGTCTTGAACACCTCGGTGATCGAGGCACTGATGTTGCGCGTCGCGTCATAGACAAGCTCCAGGTCCATGCCCGGCGGCAGCTCGCGCTGGATTTGCGGCAGCTGGTCCTTGAGCGCCGCGGAGGTATCGAGCGCGTTCGCGTCGGGTGCTGCGAACACGCCGAGAAACGTCCCCGCCTGCCCGTTGAAGGAGACGCGCACGTCGTTGGTCTTGGCGCCGTATTCGACGGTCGCCACGTCGCCGAGTCTGACGATCTCGTCGCCGTTCGTCTTCACCGCGAGATTGGAGAACGATTCCGGCGTCTGCAGCGTCGTCTCCGTCTGGATGGCGTAGGCGACGAAGCTGTTCTCCGTCCGTCCAGGAGCGGAGAGGAAATTCGAGGCGCGGATCGCGGCGAGCACGTCGCCTGCCGTGACCCCGCGAGCGGCGAGCCTGACGGGATCGAGCCAGACGCGCATGGCGAAATCCCGTCCGCCCAGGATCTGCACCTCGCCGACGCCTTCGACGGTCGCGAAGCGCGGCTGGACGACCTGCGTCAGATACTCGGTCACCTGTTCGGGGCTCATCGCGGTCGAGCGCACCGCCAGGTACATGAGCGCGAAGTTCTGGCCGGTGCCCTTTTGAACGACCGGATCGTCGGCGTCGCTCGGCAGCTGGCCGCGCACCTGCTGCACCTTGGAGAGCACGTCGACCAGCGCTTTGTCCGGATCGGCGTCGAGCACCATGTGAACGGTGACCGTGGAATTGCCAAGCGAGCTCTTCGATGTGACGTAGTCGACGTGCTCGGCGGTCAGCACCGCCTTGGCGATCGGCGTCGTGATGAAGCCCTGCATCAGGTCGGCGCTTGCGCCGGCGTAGCTGGTGGCGACGGTGATCACCGATTCCTTGACGTCCGGATATTCCCGGATGGTCATGTTGAAGAAGCCCTGCAGGCCGAGCAGCAGAATCAGGATCGCGACGACGATCGTGAGGACCGGCCGCCTGATGAAGATTTCTGAGAAGTTCACGGCTTGCCGCCCCCGTCGCTGGCGATGGCGGCCGGGTTGACGGTGTTGTTGATCGTGACGGGGGCGTTGTTGGAGAGCTTGTTCTGGCCGGAGGTGACGACGGTCTGGCCGGGGGTCAGGCCGGAGGCGATCTCCGCCAGGTCCCCCTGACGGCGGCCGACCTTGACGAAGACCTGCTTGGCGACGAGCTTTTCGGCCGCGTCCGGCTTTGCGGCCTCCGCCGGGATGGTGGTGCGAAGCGTCGCGTCGTCGCCCGCGCCGGTGGCGGTGGCCGCGGTATCGGCCGGCGCATCCGCCGGCTCGACGACGTAGACGTAGTCCCCGTAGAGAGACGTCACGACGGCCGTCTGCGGAAGCGCGATGACATTGTCGACCGGCGGCAGCTCCACGCGCACGCGCACGAACTGACCCGGGCGGAGCTCGCCGTTCGGGTTCTCCACCTTGGCCTGGACCGAGACGAGCCGCATCTGCGGGTCGATCTTCGGGTCGATGCCGGTGATGTTTCCGGCATAGGGGAACGCGTTGTCGGTCAGCCCGAAACTTGCCGGCTGCCCCATCTTGATCTGGTTCAGCTGCTGCTCGGGCACGGTGAAGTTGACCTTCATCGTGTCGAGTTGCTGCAACGTGGCAATGACGGCGCCGGGCTGCACGTATTGCCCGACGTCGACGCGCGGAATTCCGATCACGCCGGCAAACGGCGCCTCGATCGACTTCTGCTCGAGCACCGCCTTCACCCTGGCGAGCGCCGACTGCGAGGCGGCGAGGGCGCTTTCAGAGTCCTGCAGCGTCGCCTGTGAGTTCACGCCGGTGGCGCGCAGCCGCTTGGTGCGATCAAGCTGCGACTGGTCGCGCGCCACGGCGGCCTCCGCTGACATCAGGTCGGCACTCTCCACTGCGTCGTCGATCTGGACGAGGAGCGCGCCCGCATCGACATGCTGGTTCGCCTTGAAGTCGATCGACTTCACCACGCCGGCGGTCTCCGAGGCGACGTCGACGCCCTGAAACGCCCAAAGCGTCCCGATCGCGTCGATCTCGGGCGTCCACGTGGTGGGCTCGATCTTCGTCGTCGACACGGCCACCGACGGGACCGGCAAATGCGCGAAGAACTGGCCGATCATCTTCGAGCGGAACAGGTTGTAGCCGACCAGTCCGCCGCAAACGAGCACGACGAGAAGCAATGCGATAACGAAGCGCTTGACCATCGTTTCACCGTCGGTTCGGCGGAGGATCGGCTCGGCCCGCAAGGTCACGGTCGCCGGCTTTTCGCCGCACACAGCCTTGGATAGTCGGGCCCGCCGGGCAGCCGCTATATCGCAATGCAGCGACGATGGCCAGTCGCGGACCCGTGAGCAATTTGGCGGAGGCGCTTCGGTTCCCGGTGGGCGCTGAAGGCCCCGCTTTTGCTTGCTGGTTTCGGCCTGCTACTTTGCCGGCGTCCGAAACTGCCTCCCCCGAGATTCGCGATGGCCCTCGAATTCACCTGCGTCGCGGACTTGCATTGCAGGGTCGGCGAAAGTCCCGTCTATGACGAGCGGACGAACCGGCTCTATTTCGTCGATATTCTGAGCCGCAAAATCTATGCCTTCGCGCCTTCGACCGGCGACATCGCCGCGTGGTCGTTTGAGAGCGAGGTCGCCTCGATGGGGCTTACCGCCTCCGGCGCGCTCGTCGTGGCGCTTCGCCACAGCGTCATCCTCTTCGATCCGGCGAGCGAGCGGCGCGTCGATCTTTGCGAGATCGAGGCGGAAAAGGGGGCGGCGACACGTCTCAACGACGGGCGGGTCGGGCCGGACGGCGCGTTCTGGGTCGGTAGCATGGACGACACGGCCGCGAAGCAGCCGGTCGCGGCGCTCTACCGCGTCGATCCCTCCGGAACGGTCGAGCGCAAGGTGGAGGGCATTGTCACGTCGAACGGCCTCGCCTGGACGGCGGACGGGGAGGTCATGTTCCACTCCGATACGCGCGGCCCGTGGATCGATTGCTGGCGCTTCGACCGCGAAACCGGCGCAATGTCGGAGCGCAAGCGCTTCGCCGCACCCGACGATAGTGTCGGCCGGCCGGACGGCGGCGCTTGCGACGCGGAAGGCTCTTATTGGAGCGCCGGCGTCTCCGCCGGCCGGCTCAACCGTTTCGCGCCCGACGGCCGCCTGGTCGAAATCCTTCGCCGTGCCCGTGCCGGCCCCGACCATGCCGTGTTTCGGGGGCGAGGACTTCCGCACGCTCTATCTGACCAACCTGACCGAGGGGCGCGCTCCCGAAGCGCTCGCCAAGGCGCCGGCCGCCGGCGGGCTTTTGGCGGCGGCCGCACCGGTTGCCGGTTTCCCGTCCTGGCGGTTCCTTGATATCTGAGGGGATGGACGAATCGGAGGCCCGGGCATTCCTCGCCCGCGCGATCGCGGCTGGCGCGGGCCGCGCGCCGGCCGACTTGGTGGTGCGCGACGTCGATCTTCTCGACGTGATGACGGGCGCCGTCGCGCGGAGCGACGTCGCCATCGTCGGCGACCGCATCGTCGGTACGCATGCGCGCTACGAAGGCGAGCGCGACGATCGACGGGCGCGGCCTCGTCTGCGTTCCCGGATTCATCGACTCGCATCTCCACGTCGAATCTTCGCTGGTGACGCCGCTTGAGTTCGACCGCTGCGTCCTTCGCCACGGCGTGACGACGGCGATTTGCGATCCGCACGAGATCGCCAACGTGCTCGGGCTCGAAGGCATCCGCTATTTCCTGGCGGCGGCGGAGCGCACCATCATGGACCTCCGCGTGCAGCTTTCCTCGTGCGTGCCGGCGACCGCGTTCGAGACGTCCGGCGCATCGCTTTCCGCCGCCGACCTCGTGACGCTCCGCGATCATCCGAAAGTCATCGGGCTTGCGGAGTTCATGAATTTTCCGGGCGTGCTCGCCTGCGACCCGGCGGCGCTCGACAAGCTCGTCGCCTTTCGGGACCGCCATATCGACGGCCACGCGCCGCTCCTCTCCGGCCGCGAGCTCAACGCCTATCTTGCCGCGCGCATCCGCACCGACCACGAAGCGACGACGGCAGCGGAAGCGCGCGAGAAGCTTTCCAAGGGCATGACGATCCTGATCCGCGAAGGTTCGGTGTCGAAGGACCTGCATGCGCTCGCCGAGGTGCTCGACGCGAACACGGCCTCCTTCATGGCGCTTTGCACCGACGACCGGAATCCGCTCGACATTGCCGAGGAAGGCCATCTCGACTTCATGATCCGCACGCTGATTGCGCTCGGCCGCCCGCTCCACGCCGTTTATCGCGCCGCGAGCTGGTCAGGGGCGAACGCCTTTGGGCTTAGGGATCGCGGCCTCGTCGCGCCGGGTTGGCGCGCCGATCTGGTGCTGGTCGAAGACCTCCGCGAATGCCGCGTCCGGCACGTCATCGCCGGCGGGCGGCTCGTTGAGGATTCGCTTTTCGAAGCGCGCGCGCCGCTCGATCCCGTCGGGCTCGACAGCGTCAAGCGTGCGCCGGTTTCGGCGGCGGATTTCCGTATTGCTGCGCGGCGGAACCGGATGCCGGTCATCGGCGTCGCCGCCGGCAAGATCATCACCGAGCGGCTCGATCTCGGCATGGCGGCGGAGAACGGCGAAGTGCCGGCGGATGTTGCGCAGGACGCGATCAAGGTCGCGGTCGTCGCACGGCACGGCAAGAATGAGAATATCGGCCGCGGCTTCGTGCACGGCTTTGGGCTCAAGCGCGGTGCGATCGCCGCATCGGTCGGGCACGACAGCCACAACATCACGGTGATCGGCGTCGACGATTTCGACATGGCGGCGGCGGTGAACCGCGTCATTCGAGCTGGAGGGCGGCTTCGTCGTCGCCGCGGGCGGAGAAGTCCGCGCCGAGCTGGCGCTTCCCGTCGCCGGACTGATGAGCCTTGAGTCGTTCGAGGCCGTGCGCGACAAGCTGGTTGCGCTTCGCGCCGCGGCCAAGGCGCTCGGCTGCACGCTGCCGGAGCCGTTCCTGCAGGTCGCCTTCCTGCCGCTCCCGGTGATCCCGCATTTGAAGATCACCGATTTCGGCCTCTTCGACGTCGACCGCTTTCAGCTCGTGGAATGAGCCTCGAGACTCTTCCGCTCAAATGCCTTGCGCGGCGCAGGTCCGGGAACCAGCGTGACCATAGGCCGGCGACCGCGATCGTGCCGGCGCCGCCGATGACGACTGCGGCGACTGTGCCGAAGAGCGCGGCGGAGACGCCGGCGCGGAATTCTCCGAGCTCATTCGAGGCGCCGATGAAGACCATGTTCACTGCGTTGACCCGGCCGCGCACCTGGTCGGGCGTCCACAGCTGGATCAGCGTCTCGCGCACATAGACGCTCACCATGTCGGAGGCGCCCATGACGACGAGGGCGACGACGGAAAGCCAGATTTGCGTCGCAAATCCGAAGAGGATGGTGAAGAGCCCGAACACCGCGACGAAGACGAACATCCAGAACCCTGCATCGTCGCGGATCGGCCGCGCCGTCAGATAGAGCGCGACGGCGATCGCGCCGATCGCGGGGCCGGAGCGGAGCAGGCCGAGGCCCCACGGGCCGATGTCGAGAATGTCGCGCGCGTAGACGGGAAGGAGCGCGGTCGCGCCGCCGAGAAGCACGGCGAAGAGATCGAGCGAGATCGCGCCGAGCACGATCTTCTCGTGCCAGATGTAGTCGAAGCCGGCGACGATGGTCGTCCAGGTGGCGGGCTCCGGCGTCGTCTTCTGCTGCGTGCGCGGGACGAAGAGAACGAGGATCGCGGCGGCGCCGGTCAGCGCGATGGTGACGCCATAGGCGACCTCCGGCGCGATGCCGTAGAGGAGGCCGCCGGCGACCGGGCCGGCGATCGTCGCAACCTGCCAGCTCACCGAATTCAGTGCGATGGCGCTCGACAGGATTTCCGTCGGCACGATGTTCGGCAGCAGCGATTGCTGCGCGGGCGCGAAGAAAGCGCGCGCCGTCCCGAAGGCGACGAGGATCGCAAAGACGAGCGCTACGGTGCCCGCGCCGGACAACGTGAAGAGAAGCAGCCCGACGGCGCAGAGCGCCTCGGCCGCGAGGCAGACCGCCATGATCGTGCGGCGGCGGAAGCGGTCGGCGACGATGCCGGTGACGAGCACCAGAAGCAGCGCCGGCAGGAACTGCGACAGTCCGACGAAGCCAAGGTCGAGCGGGTTGCGGGTCAGGTCGTAGACCTGCCAGCCGACGGCGACCACCTGGATCTGCGTGGCGAAGGACGCGGCGAGCCGCGCCACCCAATAGCGCCGGTAGGCCACGTTCTGCAGCGCCGCCCAGCGGGCGCTTGCGTGCGTCTCGGAGGCTGCCGTCATTCGCGCTCGAGGCGGGCTTGAGGGCGCGAAGCTCGGCGCCGCGCGCGGGAAGGGGATGGAGCTTTAGGCGGGTTCGGGGCGCGAGACAATGCGCCGCTCAGGCCTCGGCGGGCTTCTCGGCGACGACCATGTAGTTCACATCGAGGTCGGGCGTGCGCGACCAGCGGTCGGAAAGCGGGCTGTAGCGGACGCCGGTTCGATCGACGACGGCAAGCCCGGCCGCGCTCAGCGCGGCTTCGAGCTCGGCCGGGCGGACGAGCTTCGCGAAGTCGTGCGTGCCGCGCGGCAGCCAGCGCAACAGATATTCGGCGCCGACGATCGCTAGCGCGAAGGCCTTTGCCGTGCGGTTGATCGTTGCGACGAAGAGAAGCCCGCCCGGCTTCACCAGCGCCGCGCAGGCGTCGATGAAGACGCCGACGTCGGCCACGTGCTCGACCACCTCCATGGCAAGCACGAGGTCGAAGCGCTCGCCTGCTTGCGCGAGCGCCTCCGCCGTTGTCGAGCGGTAGTCGATGACAAGGCCGCCGCGCTCGGCGTGCTGGTGCGCCACCGCGACGTTCGTTGCCGAGGGATCGATGCCGACCGTCTGCGCGCCGAGCCGCGCCATCGGTTCGGCGAGGATCCCGCCGCCGCAGCCGATATCGAGGAGGCGAAGCTCCGAGAGCGGCCTGCCGCCCTTCGGGTCGCGCCCGAAACGCTCGGCCGCCACGTCACGGACGTAGGCGAGCCTGACTGGATTGAACTTGTGAAGCGGCCGGAATTTCCCGTCCGGGTCCCACCACTCCGCCGCCATCCGCTCGAACTTGGCGATTTCGGCGGGGTCGACGGTCGTCGAGCCATTGCGATCCGGATCAGCGGGCATGGCGGCTCAGGGCACGCGATCGAGAATTTGGCGGCGCTGGAAATAGATCAGACCGACGAGCACCACGCCAATCACGATCGGATGGATCCAGTCCTGGTGGAGCACCGTAACCTGCGCGCCGAAGGCGGCGATGTCGACGGCAAGCAGGATCAGCGCGCCAAAGGCTGAGGCCGTCGGGACCAGCAATATGCCGGCGCCGACGACTTCGGCGAGGCCGGTCGCGTAGCGGAGCCATTGCCCGAGCCCGACGACCTCGAAGATGTCGACTTCCATCTGTGCGCCAATGAGCTTCTGCATGCCGGCGAAAAGGAAGAGCGCAGCGAGAAGGACGCGGAAGACCCAAAGGGCGATCGTAGCGATCCTCGATCCGGTGTCGGACATCGTTCTCTCCGATCTAGGGCGCCAGCGCTGCGACGAGCCGGGCGAGATTGTCGATGAAGGTCTGCAGGAGCTTCCGTGTCGTCTCGTCGACGACGTTTCCCGCCTCGTCGAAGAGCTGGTCGGTGTAGTTCAGGAAGACTTCCGGCTTGCCGAGAAGGGCAATGAAGTGGCCATTCAGGATCGTGCGGAGATGCTGCTGCGCGACCGCGGTCGAGATGCGGCCGCGTGAGGCGCCGGTCAGCGCGCCGACCTTGCCCGCGAAGGAGTTCTTTCCCGAAGGCCGCGTCGCCCAGTCGATGGCATTCTTCATGGCGGCGGGGATGGAGCGGTTGTGCTCCGGCGTCACGAAAAGCACGGCGTCCGCGGCTTCGATCTCTCCCTTGAAACGCAGTACCGCCGGGGGCGGGTTGGCCTCGTCGTCCTGGCTGAAGAGCGGGAGGTCGTCGATCTTCAGAAGGTCGAAGGCGAGCTTCCCCTCGCCAAGCTTGACCAGCGCGGCGGCATATTTCCGGTTGATCGAATCCTTGCGGGTGCTCCCGACGATCACCGCGACCTTGTGCATCGAGGCTCCCTAAGCTTCGGCCGGACCGGCGGCCGCCCCTCCATTTGGCTTGGCTTCGGCCGATAGGCAAATCCTTTGCCGTACCGCCGGCTTCATGGGGCCAAGGCTGTTGCCGGCCGGCCCGGAAGCCGATAAAGAGCCGCAGTCGGCGGGAAATCGCCGATGTTCCCGGCATATTAGCATGGCGAAACCGGCGCTTCCGGCGTGCGCCTCACGGATATTTTCACGGCATGGCTCGGCTCGTCATGAAATTCGGCGGAACGTCGGTCGCCGACATCGACCGCATCCGCAACGTGGCGCGGCACGTGAAGCGCGAGGTCGACGCGGGACATGAGGTGGCGGTCGTCGTCTCGGCCATGGCCGGCAAGACGAACGAGCTCGTGGCTTTCTGCCGCGACGCCTCCGTCCTCCACGACGCACGCGAATACGACACGGTCGTCTCCGCCGGCGAGCAGATTACGGCCGGGCTGCTTGCGATCGCGCTCCAGAACATGGGCATCCATGCCCGCTCGTGGCTCGGCTGGCAGATTCCCGATCAGCACCGATTCGACGCACGGCTCGGCGCGCATTGCCGACATCCGCGCCGACGTGCTGCTTGAGCGCTTCGCGCAGGGTCAGGTGGCGGTGATCGCCGGCTTCCAGGGCGCTCGCGCCCGACAACCGCGTGGCGACGCTCGGGCGCGGCGGCTCCGACACGAGCGCGGTGGCGATCGCCGCCGCGATCGGCGCGGAGCGCTGCGACATCTATACCGACGTCGACGGCGTTTACACGACCGACCCGCGCATCGTGCCGACGGCGCGGCGGCTCGACAAGGTGGCCTTCGAGGAGATGCTCGAATTGGCCTCGCTCGGCTCGAAGGTGCTGCAGGTGCGCTCGGTCGAGCTCGCCATGGTGCACGGGGTCAGGACCTTCGTGCGCTCGTCGTTCGACGACCCCGACGCGCCGACAGACCGGCACCAGCCGGTCGGCACGCTCATTTGTGATGAGGATGAGATCGTGGAAAAGCAGCTCGTAACCGGCATCGCCTACACCAAGGACGAGGCCAAGATCACGCTCCGCAGGGTCGAGGACAAGCCGGGCGTCGCCGCGGCGATCTTCGGGCCGCTGGCGGAGGCCGGCATCAACGTCGACATGATCGTCGCAGAAGTAAGAGACGGCCGCGCCACGGACATGACGTTCACCGTGCCGACGGCGGACTACGATCGCTCGATGGCGCTGATCGAAAGCATCAGAGGCGGCGTTCCGATGGAAAGCGTCTCGGGATCGAGCGAGGTCGCCAAGATATCGGTGGTCGGCATCGGCATGCGCAGCCACGCCGGCGTCGCCGCCGAGGCCTTCAAGGCGCTCGCCTCGCGCGGCATCAACATCCAGCTCATCACCACCTCGGAGATCAAGATCTCCGTGCTGATCGACGCCGCCTATACCGAGCTTGCGGTGCGCACGCTCCATTCAATATACGAACTCGACAAGACCTGAGGCCGGGGGGCACGCGGGAGTTGTAGGCCCGGCAGCGACGCCTGGCCTGCCCGGCGAGCGTGCGGGCGGGCCGGCGGCGGTGCCGGAGCCGGCGGTGGCAGCGTATCGCCGCCGCGACTAGGAGGAAGGTGTGGCAACAACCCGGGGGGCGCTCGCCGGGCCGCGCGTGCTCTTGCGGAAACTCCGCGAGGTCATGGCGGAGCCGATCGGCGCCCAGCAGCGGCTCGACAAGATCGTCAGGCTGATCGCGGCCAACATGGTCGCGGAGGTCTGCTCGGTCTACGTACTGCGCGCCGACAACGTGCTTGAGCTCTATGCCACGGAAGGCCTGAAATCGACCGCCGTGCACCGCGCCACGCTGCAGGTCGGGCGCGGCCTCGTCGGCCTGATCGCGGCCGAGGCGCGGGCCGCTGAATCTTCCCGACGCGCAGTCGCATCCGGCCTTTGCCTACCTGCCGGAGACGGGCGAGGAGATCTACCACTCCTTCCTCGGCGTCCCGGTGCTGCGCGCCGGGCGGACGCTCGGCGTGCTCGTCGTGCAGAACCGCTCCTATCGCAACTACGCGGAGGAGGAGATCGAGGCGCTGCAGACGACGGCGATGGTGCTCGCCGAGATGTTCGCGTCCGGCGAGATGGAGGATCTGACGATCCCCGGCGCCGATCTCGACGTCAACCGCCCGGTGCATCTGAAGGGCGTCGCCTTCGCCGAAGGGATCGCGCTTGGCCACGTGGTGCTGCACGAGCCGCGCGTGGTGGTGACGCAGCTCATCGCCGAGGACGTGGAGCTCGAGCTTCGCCGCCTCGACGCGGCGATGGCGAGCTTGCGGCTCTCCGTCGACGACCTTCTTGCGCGCGGCGCGGAGGTCGGCACCGGCGAGCATCGCGAGATTCTGGAAGCCTACAAGATGTTCGCCGAGGACCGCGGCTGGACGCGGCGGCTGCAGGAGGCGATCCAGCAACGGCCTCACCGCCGAGGCGGCGGTCGAGCGCGTGCAGAACGACACGCGCGCGCAGATGACGCGGCAGACCGATCCGTTCCTGCGCGACCGCCTGCACGATTTCGACGATCTCGCCAACCGGCTCCTGCGCGAGCTCATGGGCCGCCCGCACGGGCCCCTGTCGCGCCGACATGCCGGGCGACGCGATCGTGGTCGCGCGCAACATGGGTCCGGCGGAGCTTCTCGACTACGACCGCGAGCGGCTGCGCGGCCTGGTGCTCGAAGAGGCTGGGCCGACGAGCCATGTCGCGATCGTCGCGCGGGCGCTCAACATCGCGACCGTCGGCCAGCTCGAAGACGTGGTCGCGCTTGCCGAGGCGGGCGACCCGATCATCGTCGACGGCGACACCGGCGAGGTGCACCTTCGCCCGCCCGCCGATATCGAGACGGCCTATGCCGACAAGGCCCGCTTCCGCGCCCGCAAGCAGGAGCAGTACCGGCTCACGCGCCACGAGCCTTCCGTCACCCGCGACGGCGTCGAGATCGCGCTCCACATCAATGCCGGGCTGATCATGGACATGCCGCGGCTCGAAGAATCGGGCGCCGCCGGCGTCGGCCTCTTCCGCACCGAGCTGCAGTTCATGGTGGCGTCCGCCTTCCCGCGGCAGAACGAGCAGGAGCTCTTCTATCGCCAGGTGCTCGACGCGGCGAACGGCAAGCCCGTCACCTTCCGCTCGCTCGATGTCGGCGGCGACAAGGTGCTTCCCTATTTCCGCCAGCAGAAGGAAGAGAACCCGGCGATGGGCTGGCGCGCGATCCGGCTCGGCCTCGACCGGCCGGCGCTGCTTGAAGACGCAGGCGCGCGCGCTGCTGAAGGCCGCGGCCGGGCGCGAGCTCCGGCTCATGTTCCCGATGGTCGCCGAGGTGGTCGAGTTCGAGCGCGCCAAGGCGATCGTGAAGCGCGAGCAGAACCATCTCGCCCGCCACGGCCATGCCGGCCCGTGCGGCTCGTGCTCGGCACCATGATCGAGGTGCCGTCGCTGCTCTTCCAGCTCGACGAGCTGTTCGCCGCCGTCGACTTCGCCTCCGTCGGCTCGAACGACCTGATGCAGTTCATCATGGCGAGCGACCGCTCGAACGGTCGGCTCGCCGGCCGCTTCGATCCGCTCAATCCGGCCTTCCTGCGCGCGCTTCGCACCATCAGCTGTGCCGCGGAGAGCGCCGGCAAGCCGCTCACGCTTTGCGGCGAGATCGCCGGCCGGCCGCTCGACGCGATCGCGCTTGCGGCGATCGGCTTCCGCTCGCTTTCCATGGCTTCCGCCGCGATCGGGCCGGTCAAGTCGACGATCCGGGCGCTTGAGCTGAAGCCGATCGGCGAGCGCGTCAACGCGCTGATCGACCAGGGCGCCTCGGCGTCGGAGATACGCGGCGAGCTGCAAGCCTGGGCCGACAGCAACCGCGTGCCCATCTGAAAAAGCGATGGCCGCCACGATCCCGCAGGAGCGTTTGCGCTCGCTCATCCGTCGCCACGAGACCGTCGCGGCGATGCTTTCAGCCGGCCAGCAGGGAAGTGAATATGTGCGGCTGTCGCGCGAGTTCGCCGAGCTCGACCCGGTAGCGGAGAAGGCGCGCGCGCTTGAGAGCGCCGAGCGCGAGCTGCGCGACGCCGAGGCGCTGATCGCAGACTCCGGCCACCGACCGCGAGATGCGGGCGCTTGCCGAAGACGAGCGGATCGCGCTCAGGGACAAGGTCGAGCGGCTGCGCGACGAGCTTCGCGTTCTTCTGATCCCGCGCGACGCGGCCGACGACCGCAGCGCCATCCTGGAAGTGCGGGCCGGGACGGGCGGCGACGAGGCGGCGCTCTTCGCCGGCGATCTCTTCCGCATGTATGAGCGCTACGCGGCGCTGCACGGCTGGAAGATCGAGGTGCTCTCCGCGAGCGAGGGCGAGGCGGGCGGCTATCGCGAGATCGTTGCCGCGGTGCGCGGCGCCGGTGTCTATGCGCGGCTGAAGTTCGAATCCGGCGTGCACCGCGTGCAGCGCGTGCCGGAGACCGAGGCGTCGCGGGCGCATTCACACTTCCGCGGCGACCGTCGCGGTCCTGCCGGAGGCGAAGGACGTCGACATCGAGATCAGGCCGGAAGACCTCAGCATCGAGACGTTGCGCGCCTCGTCGAAGGGCGGCCAGCACGCCGAACACCACGTCGTCGGCGATACGAATGACCTACATCCCGGCCGGAATTACCGTCACGGCCAGCTCCCGCTCGCAGCACCAGAATCGCGCCCAGGCGCTTGAGGTCATGCGCTCGCGCCTCTACGAGCTGGAGCGCGAGAAGCTGGACAGCGCGCGCTCGTCGGAGCGCAAGGGCCAGGTCGGCTCGGGCGACCGCTCGGAGCGCATCCGCACCTATAACTTTCCGCAGGGGCGCGTCACCGATCACCGCGTCAACCTCACCCTCTACAAGCTCGACAAGGTGCTCGACGGAGAAGCGCTCGACGAGATCGTCGATGCGCTGATCGCCGACGATCAGGCGAAGAAGCTCTCCGAGTTCGAGGACGGCGCGGCATGACCTATGGCGAGGCGCTTGCGGAGGGACGCGCGGCGCTTGCCTCCGTCGCCAACGCTTCTCTCGATGCGCGGTTGCTTCTTGCCGCCGCTGCCGGTCTCGACATGGCCGCGCTCGTGGCGCGAAGCGGCGACGTCATGCCGACGATTGCGCAAACCCGCTACGATACCTATCTGAAGCGGCGCAGCAGCGGCGAGCCGGTTGCGCGCATTCTCGGTCGCGCCGAGTTCTGGGGCCTCGATCTCAAGCTCAATTCAGCCACGCTGGTGCCGCGGCCCGACACGGAAACGCTGGTCGAGGTCGTGCTTGAGGAAGCGCATCGGCTCCCGGCGGCGCTGACGATCTGCGACCTTGGAACCGGGTCCGGCGCGATCGCGATTGCGCTTCTGAGCGAATTGAAAGAGGCGCGCGCCTTCGCCACCGATATTTCCGACGGAGGCGCTCGCCGCGGCGCGATTGAACGCGCAAGCGCACGATGTCGCCGACCGCATAAGCTTCTTGAAGGTCGGCTTTGCGCGAAGGTCCGGACGGGCCGTTCGACGTGGTCGTCTCGAACCCGCCTTATATCAGGAGCGCGGCGATCGACGGCTTGCCGAGAGACGTGCGCGAGCACGATCCGCGCGTTGCGCTTGACGGCGGCGAAGACGGGCTTGCCGCCTACCGGGCGATCCTGTCGCGGGTCGGAACGCTGCTCACTCGGGGCGGCCTCATCGCTTTCGAAGTGGGCTTCGACCAAGGCGAATCGGTCGCTGCCCTCTGCCGCGATGCGGGTCTTTCCGACGTTGCCGTTCGTCGCGACCTTGCCGGGCGCGAGCGCGTCGTTAGCGCGCGCCAAACCTTGTTTGGGGCCAACCCGAAGGTGGCAAAAAAAGCGCTTGGAAAAGTCGAATGATCGGGCTAGCTTCCAGACGCAAACCAGAGCGAAGCCACAGAGCTGGCATTCCTTTCCCGGCAGACAGAGAACAAAGAGTCGCCGAAAGCTGGTTCGCTCGCGTCGCCATCGCATGGACGTCTTGACCTTCGGAAAGACGAGGTCGGCGAGGAAGCAAACGCGCCAAGCATTGACCGAGTCCGGTCCCTGAGGAGCGGACCCGGAAACGAAAGTTGACCGTCAACAAGAGAACGGGTCCATGAGACATAATCAGAATCGCCGGTCCCGCGGCCGTAGCCGCAAAGGTCCGAATCCGCTTACGCGCAGCTACGAATCGAACGGGCCGGACGTGAAGGTCCGCGGCACCGCGGCGCATGTGGCGGAGAAGTACATGACGCTGGCGCGCGACGCGCATGTGTCCGGCGACGTGGTGGCGGCGGAGAACTATCTTCAGCACGCCGAGCACTACAACCGCATCGTCATGGCGGCGCAGACGCAGTTCCAGCAGTCGCAGCCGCAGTTCCGCGAAGGCGGCGAAGAGGGCTACGACGACGAGCGGCAGATGAACGGCCGCGGCCGTGACCGCTTCGAATCGAGCAACCGCGACGACGAAGAGGGCGGTGAGGATCGCTTCGACAGCCAGGGCAGCAATCGCTTCGACAGCCCCGGCAACCAATTCGAAAATGGCGGCGGGGAAGGCGACGACGACCGCGGCTACCGGCCCGCGCAAGGGCAGGGCCGTCAGAACGACCACGACCAGAGGCAACGCGGGCCGCGCCCCGACCGCTTCGAGCCGCGGCGCGACCGGCCCGACTACCGTGACAACCGTGAGGGCCGCGACCGCAACGAGCCGCGGTTCCAGCGGCAGGACGAGCCGCAGCCCGAGATTGCGGTGCCGCCGGTCGAAGCCGCGGCGCCTCCCGCCGAGGAGCCCGCGCCGAGCCAGCCCCGCCGGCGTCGCGGGCGGCCGCCGCGCGGCGAGAGCGCCGAGGTCGCTGTCGCAGGAAGGCGACGAGGCGACGCCCGATGGCGCGGCGGCGCTTGCCGCTTTCCCGGACTGACGCGCCTCGCTTCAAGGCATTTTTCGAAGGCCGGCCTCGCGCCGGCCTTTCGAATTCTCGGTTTCCGTTCCCCGACACGCCGCCCTTGTCCTGCGTCAATGCCGTCCGGCTTCCGCGTCGGGCAGGCTCTCGCGGGCGGGTGCGAAAGCGCGGGATTGCGCGGCAGAATCGCCGCACCATATGACGAGAACGGCCGCCCTTGGGGGGCCAATCTTAAGATTGGCCGCTCCTTCGGCGCTTCGGGTCGGGGGGCGGGCCGAAAGGGGTGAGCGATGAATCTCGAGAAATACACCGAGCGGGCGCAGGGCTTCGTGCAATCCGCGCAGACCTACGCGCTTGGGCAGGGCCACCAGCAGTTCGCGCCCGAACATCTTCTGAAAGTGCTGCTCGACGATCCGGAAGGCATGGCCGCCGGGCTGATCGAGCGCGCCGGCGGACGCGCCAAGGACGCGCGGCTCGCCAACGAAGCGGCGCTCGCCCGCATGCCGAAAGTGTCCGGCGGCTCGGGCCAGCTCTATCTCTCGCAGCCGCTTGCGCGCGTCTTCACCACCGCCGAGCAGCTCGCCGAGAAGGCGGGCGATTCCTACGTCACGGTGGAGCGGCTGCTGCTCGGCGCTCGCCATGGAGAAGGACGCGGCGACGGCGAAGATCCTCGCCGATGCCGGCGTCACGCCGACCGGCCTGAACCAGGCGATCAACGCGCTCCGCAAGGGCCGCACCGCCGACACGCGCCTCGGCGGAATCCGGCTATGACGCGCTGAAGAAATATGCGCGCGACCTGACCGAGGCGGCGCGCGAGGGCAAGCTCGATCCGGTCATCGGCCGCGACGAGGAGATTCGCCGCACCATCCAGGTGCTCTCCCGCCGCACCAAGAACAATCCGGTGCTGATCGGCGAGCCCGGCGTCGGCAAGACGGCGATCGCCGAGGGCCTGGCGCTCCGCATCGTCAACGGCGACGTGCCGGAGAGCCTGAAGGACAAGAAGCTGATGGCGCTCGACATGGGCGCGCTCATTGCCGGCGCGAAGTATCGCGGCGAGTTCGAGGAGCGGCTGAAGGCCGTGCTCTCGGAGATCACCGCGGCGGCCGGCGGCATCATCCTCTTCATCGACGAGCTGCATACGCTGGTCGGCGCCGGCAAGGCGGAAGGCGCGATGGACGCCTCGAACCTGCTTGAAGCCGGCGCTGGCGCGCGGCGAGCTGCACTGCGTCGGCGCCACCACGCTCGACGAATACCGCAAGCACATCGAGAAGGACGCGGCGCTGGCGCGGCGCTTCCAGCCGGTCTTCGTCTCCGAGCCGACGGTGGAGGACACGATCTCGATCCTGCGCGGCCTGAAGGAGAAGTACGAGGTGCATCACGGCGTCCGCATCACGGATTCCGCGATCGTCGCCGCGGCGACGCTGTCGAACCGCTACATCACCGACCGCTTCCTGCCGGACAAGGCGATCGACCTCATGGACGAGGCGGCCTCGCGGCTCCGGATGCAGGTCGATTCCAAGCCGGAGGCCCTCGACGAGCTCGACCGCCGCATCATCCAGCTCAAGATCGAGCGCGAGGCGCTTGAAGAAGGAGACCGACGAGGCGTCGAAGGATCGCCTGGAGCGGCTGGAGAAGGAGCTTGCCGACCTTGAAGAGCAATCGGCGGCGCTGACGCCGCGCTGGCAGGCGGAGAAGGAGAAGCTCGGCGCGGCGTCGAAGCTGAAGGAGAGCCTCGACCAGGCGCGCTTCGACCTGGAGACGGCGCAGCGGCGCGGCGACCTCGCCAAGGCGGGCGAGCTTGCCTATGGCGTCATCCCGGCGCTCGAGAAGCAGCTCGCCGAGGCGGAGGCGCAGGAGCGCGCCGCCGGCGACCTCGTCGAGGAGGCGGTGACGCCCGACCACATCGCGCAGGTCGTGTCGCGCTGGACCGGCGTTCCCGTCGACAAGATGCTGGAGGGCGAGCGCGACAAGCTTCTGCGCATGGAGGACGAGCTCGGCAAGCGCGTCGTCGGCCAGGGCGAGGCGGTGCAGGCCGTGTCGAAAGCCGTCAGGCGCGCGCGCGCCGGCCTGCAGGACCCGAACCGGCCGATCGGCTCGTTCATGTTCCTAGGCCCGACCGGCGTCGGCAAGACGGAGCTGACCAAGGCGCTCGCCTGGTTCCTCTTCGACGACGAGACCGCGATGGTCGCGCATCGACATGTCGGAATACATGGAGAAGCACTCCGTCGCGCGGCTGATCGGCGCGCCGCCGGGCTATGTCGGCTACGAGGAGGGCGGGGCGCTGACCGAGGCGGTCCGCCGCCGGCCCTACCAGGTGATCCTCTTCGACGAGATCGAGAAGGCGCATCCGGACGTCTTCAACGTGCTCCTGCAGGTGCTCGACGACGGGCGGCTGACCGACGGCCAGGGCCGCACGGTCGACTTCCGCAACACGCTGATCATCATGACCTCGAATCTCGGCGCCGAGTATCTCGTCAACCTGAAGGAGACCGAGGACGTCGACGTCGTGCGCGAGCAGGTGATGTCGGTCGTGCGCGCGAACTTCCGCCCGGAGTTCCTGAACCGCGTCGACGAGGTGATCCTCTTCCACCGGCTGAAGCGCGAGCAGATGGAGGCGATCGTCGACATCCAGCTCGAGCGGCTCAGCAAGCTCCTCGAGGAGCGCAAGATCACGCTTCAGCTCGACGAGAGCGCGCGCAAGTGGCTGGCCGACAAGGGCTACGATCCGGCCTATGGCGCGCGGCCGTTGAAGCGCGTCATCCAGAAGGAGCTGCAGGACCCGCTGGCCGAGAAGATCCTCGGCGGCGACATCCGCGACGGCGACGAGGTGAAGATCACCGCCGGCTCCGACCGCCTGCTCTTCCGCCCGAAGCACGAGGCGGCGGCCGCGAGGCGGAAGCGGCGTAGGCCGAGGCTTGTCTGGCGTAACCGCCAGGCGGAGCTCTCGTCGTTGCAATCCTCAGCGACGTCATTCTCGGGCTGAGCGAAGCGGAGACCCGTAGAACCCGGTGCGAGTGTTAGGCCCTGGGTCCTCGGGTCGCGCGTAAGCGGCCCGACGGATGACGATCTCAAAGTGGCGCGCTTCAATGGGAGACGCAAGTCACCTGGAGTGTCGGATGACGCTCGACGATTACAATCGCTTCTGCGCCTCGCTGCCGCACGCCTCACACGTGGTGCAGTGGGGCGGGGCGCATGTTTGGAAGGTCGGCGGCAAGGTGTTCGCGATCGCCGGCTGGAGCGCCCGAGAATCCGGCGGCGAGATGCTTGCCGTCACCTTCAAATGCTCGCCTGCGGCCTTCGATATTCTTGGCGAGCAGCCCGGCCTCAGGCCGGCGCCCTATCTCGCGTCGCGCGGGATGAAATGGATTCAGCGGCAGACGGATGAAGTGATGGATGATGCCGCGCTTCGCGACTACTTGGCGGAGAGCCACCGTCTCGTCGCCCGCGGATTGACGAAGAAGCTCAAGCGGGAACTGGGGCTGGCCGTGGACTCGAATCCCGGTCCCTCCCGGCTGACCGACGCAACGGGCATCAGCCGCGGGCTCCCCGAGCGCGAGGCGGTAGGGCCGAAGTGGCGCTGGCTTCCGGCCGATCTATCCCGCCTTCGCCGTCTCTCTCAGCCGCTGCGCGTAGACGTTGATGATCAGCGCGATGAGCAGGATGAGGCCGCGGATCAGCATCTTCAGGAACGGGTCGATCTGCACGTGGTCGAGGCCGTTGTTCAGGACGCCGAGCACGAAGAGGCCGACGATCGTGTTGCCGATGCCGCCGCGTCCGCCGAAGAGCGAGGTGCCGCCGACCACGACGGCGGCGATCGCGTCGAGCAGATAGGGGGTGAACTCGTTCTGCTGCGCGCTGCCGAAATAGGCGACGCCGAGCATGCCGGCGATGCCGGAGCAGACCGCGCCGATCACCATCACCGTGCCGATGACGCGCTTGACGTTGACGCCGGAATATTCCGCCGCCTCGCGATTGCCGCCGACCATGTAGACGTAGCGGCCGAAGCGCGTGTAGGTCAGCACGATGTGGGCGACGAGAAGCATCGTCGCCGCGACGATGACGATCCACGGCACGCCGGCGATGCGGCCCGAACCGAGCGTGGAGATGATCGGCGGCACCGCATAGGCGATCTGCCCGCGCACCAGCAGCGCCGAGATGCCGTCGCCGATCTGCATCATGGCGAGCGTCATGATGAAGGACGGGATGCCGATCATCGTCACGCCGGCGGCGTTGACGAGGCCGAGCGCGAAGCAGGCGAGCAGCGCCAAGATCACCGCGAATCCCGCCGGCGAGCGGGATGTTGGCGATGTTCACGTAGGATTCCTGCAGCGTGAAATACGCGACCACGATGCCGGTGACGTTGGCGATCGCCGCGACCGAGAGGTCGATCTCGGCGCACAGGATCACGAAGGTCAGGCCGACGGCGATGATCCCGGTGATCGACACCTGGTTCAGGATGTTCTGCAGGTTTGCCATCGTCAGGAACGACGGGCTCGCCACGCTGAAGAAGATGACGAGGAAGAGCAGCGTCGCGAACGGCGCGATGTTGCGCATCTGGTTCCTGAACCAGAGCCGAAGCCGCGCTGCTGCGGGCGCTGTTATCGGATCCGACACCGGCGTCATTTAGCTCCCCCTACGCCGCCTCGAGCAGCCGGTCCTTGCTGACCGTCCCCTCCGCGAACTCCTTTACGATCTCGCCCTTCTTCATCACCAGGATGCGGTCGGCGAGCGACAGGATCGTCTCCGGCTCGGTCGAGGCGACGATGATCGCCATGCCGGCGTCGCGCAGGCCGCGCACGATCTTCACGACGTCCTCCTTGGCGCCGACGTCCATGCCGCGCGTCGGCTCGGAGAGGATCAGCACCTTCGGCGCATGCGTCAGCCACTTCGCCAGCGCCACCTTCTGCTGGTTGCCGCCGGAGAGCTGGCCGAGCAGCGCATCGACGCCGGCGGTCTTGATGTTCAGGCTTTCGACGTGCCGCTGCGCGATGTCGCGCTCGTTGCGCGGCTTCAGCCAGAGCCGCGAGATGCGCTCCAGGATGCGCGATCGTGGCGTTCTTGAAGATCGGCTCGTGGTGGAAGAGCATGGTGCGGCGGCTCTCCGGCACGAAAGCGAGGCCGGCGCGCCGCGCCGTCGCCGTGTTCGGACAGCCGCAGCGTGTCTCCGTCGAGCGCAAGCACGCCCTCCGGCTTGATCTTGCCGAAGAGCGCGCGCGTCAGCTCGAGCACGCCGCAGCCCATGAAGCCGTAGATGCCAAGGATCTCGCCGGCGTGCACCTCGAGCGACACGTTCCTGAGGCTGCGCTCGTAGGAAATTCCGCTGGCCCTCAGCACCACCTTTGCGTCCGCCTTCGGCCGCAGCGTGAACTCGCCCGTATAGGTCTCTCCGAGCTCCTCGTGGCCGACGCCGATCATGCGCTCGATGACCCAGAGCTTGTCGATGCCCTTGGTCGGGCTGGTGACGATCTTGCCGGCCGTTGCGGAAGATCGTGATCTCGTCGGAGATCTTCAGGATGTCGTCGAGGAAGTGCGAGATGAAGATGAAGCTGCTGCCGTCGGCCTTGAGCCGCGCGAGCACCTCGAAGAGCCGCTCCACTTCCGGCGGCGAAAGCGCGGAGGTCGGCTCGTCGAGGATGATGATGCGCGCGCCGGAGAAGATCACGCGGGCGATCTCGATCAGTTGCTGCAGGCCGATCGACAGCGAGCCCATGCGCTCGCGCGGATCGACGTCGATGCCGAGGCCGGCGAGATGCTCGCGCGCCTCGCGCACCATGCGCTTCCAGGCGATGATCCCGCCCTGAGTCGGCTGCACGCCGAGGAACACGTTCTCCGCGACCGAGAGGTCGGGCACGATCGAGAGCTCCTGATGCACCATGCCGACGCCGGCGTCGAGCGCGTCGCGGGCGGAGCGGAAGCGGACGGCCTCGCCGTCGATCCGCATCGTGCCGGTGAAGTCGGTGTGCACGCCGGCGATGATCTTCATCAGCGTCGACTTGCCGGCGCCGTTCTCGCCGACGAGGCCGTGGATCTCGCCGGCGCGCAGCGTGAAATCGACGTCGCGCAGCGCCTGCACGCCGCCGAACGACTTGGAGATGCCGGAGAGTTCGAGCAGGGCCGGCCCCGCCGGCGGCCCGAAGCGGTCATCGCTCGCGTTCATGCCGTTTGGCTCATCGGGGAGGGCAAATCACGTCGCGTAGGCGGGCGCCGGCGGCTTCCGGATAGAGGCGGCCGGCGCCCGTTTCAGCGTCAGATCAGGAAGTGGTCTTCCATCCACTGCATGCCGGCGGCGTTGGCCTGGGTGACGACCGGGCCGTCGGTGACGATGTTCTTCGGGATGCCCGCGCCGGTCTTCTCGCCGCCGACGACCGCCGCCACGCCGGCGACGACCGAGTAGCCATGGATGCGGCAGGACGGATTGCGCACCGTCGCCAGCATCCGCCCGTCGGAGACGGCGCTGATGGCCGGCGGCATGGCGTCGACGCCGCCGATCTTGATCTCGGTGCGGTTCTGCCGCTTCATGACCTCGTAGGCCGCGAGCGCCATGTCGTCGTTGTGGAAGAACGCCGCGTCGATCTGCGGATACTTCGTCAGCAGCGTTTCCCAGATGCGCGACACCTTGGAAACGTCCCAATCGGCGGGCTGCGTGTCGAGCACCTCGATGTCGGGGAAGTTCTTCACCACCAATTCGAAGCCGCGCGCACGGCCCTGGGCGCCGGTATGACCGAGCGCGCCCTGCGTCATGACCATCTTGCCCTTGCCGCCGATGGCGCTGACCAGCGCCTGCGTCACCGCCGCGCCCATGAACTCGTTGTCAGGCGCGAGGAAGGCGTGGACGTCGATCTGATCGAGCGGCGCGATCAGCGTGTCCATGTCCATGACCGGGATGCCCTTGTCGATCATCGCCTGCACCGGCTGCGTCAGCGTGCCGATGCCGAAGGCCTGGATCGCGACGAAGTCCCAGTCCTGCGAGGCCATGTTGTCGATCGCGGCGCGCTGCTTCACCGCGTCGAGCTGGCCGTCGAACCAGGTGACCTCGACGTTGAAGAGCTTGCCCCAGTATTCCGCCGCCTGCTTGCCCTGCGCGCACCAGGTCGCCTGCAGGCCGGCATTGGAGAAGGCAGCCTTCAGCGGCTTTTCCGACGCGCCGACCGCCATTGCAGCCTGCGCCAGCGCGGGGCTGACGCCGAGCCCGCCTACCAGCGCGGCGGCGGCGGCCGAGGTCTTGAAGAATTCGCGCCGCGATTGCGGCGTCATTTCGAACGGATTGGACATATGCATTTCCTCCCAGTGCGCTGCCGTTATGGCAGGCGATGTTGTGCGCCGGCACGATTCCCGATTTCGCGGTGGAATACCAGTGCCAAACCGCCACTTTGGCGTTCCGGGCTCCGTTCTTAGGCCTCGAGTACCCCGCCGTGAGCGCCGTCGGGCGGCGCGGGTCGGAGGCGCCGAAGAGCGCGCCGTCCTCGCGGCGCAGGATCGACTGGGTCGAGCCCATCGTCGCCTTCACCGCAACCTTGTGGCCCATCGCCTCAAGCAGCCGCAAAGTGTCGGGGCTGAAGCCTTCCTCGACGCGGAGCTCGTCCGGCAGCCACTGGTCGTGCATGCGCGGCGCGGCCGTCGCCTCGGCGATGTTCATGCCGTGGTCGATCACGTTCATGATCACCTGCAGCACGGTGGTGATGATGCGGCTGCCGCCCGGGCTGCCGGTCACCAGGAAGGTCTTGCCGTCCTTCAGGACGATGGTCGGGCTCATCGAGGAGAGCGGGCGCTTCTCCGGCGCGACCGCGTTGGCGTCGCCGCCGATCAGGCCGTAGGCGTTGGGCACGCCGGGCTTGGCGGAGAAATCGTCCATCTCGTTGTTGAGGAGAATGCCGGTTCCTTCCGCGACGAGACCGGAGCCGAAGCAGAAATTCAGCGTGTAGGTGTTGGAGACGGCGTTGCCCTCGCTGTCGACGACGGAGAAATGCGTGGTCTGGTCGCTCTCGTAGGGGAGCGGCTTGCCGGGCTTGATCGCCTCCGACGGCGTCGCATGGTTGGCGTCGATCGCGGCGCGGAGCGCCTCGGCATAGGCCTTGCTCGTCAGGCCCTTCGACCGGCACGTCGACGAAGTCGCTGTCGCCGAGATATTCGCTGCGGTCGGCGTAAGCGCGCTGCATAGCCTCCGCCATCAGGTGCATCGTCTGAGCGCTGCCGAAGCCGAGCTCGCCGATCGGATAGCCTTCGAGGATGTTCAGGATCTCGATGACATGCGTGCCGCCGGAGGAGGGCGGCGGCATCGACACGACGTCGTAGCCGCGATAGGTGCCGTGCACGGGCTCGCGCACGACCGCCTGGTATTTTGCGAGGTCCTCGACGGTGACGAGCCCGCCGGAGCGCGCCATCTCGGCCGCGATCAGCCTGCCGATCTCGCCGCGATAGAAGGCGTCGGGGCCGTCCTTGGCGATCGCTTTCAGGGAACTTGCAAGGTCGGTCTGCACGAGCCGGTCGCCCGGCTGAAAGTCGCTGCCGTCGGGCTTCAGGAAGATGCCGGCGCTCGAAGAATATTTGGCGAAGGTGTCGTGGCTTCCGGCAAGCGCCTCGGCGAGTCCGGGTGTCACTTCGACGCCGTCTTCCGCAAGCTTGATCGCCGGCGCCATGACCTCCGCAAGGCTCATCGTGCCGTAGCGCTGAAGCGCCAGCGCAAGGCCGGCGACCGTGCCCGGCACGCCGGTCGCAAGCCCGCTCCAGCGCGAGAGATTCGGGTCGGCGTTTCCGGCCGCGTCGAGGAACATGTCGCGGCTTGCGTTGAGCGGCGCCTTCTCGCGGTAGTCGATCGCGACCGTCTCGCCGCTCTTCGCCATGTGCACCAGCATGAAGCCGCCGCCGCCGAGATTGCCGGCCTCAGGCAGCGTCACCGCGAGCGCGAAACCGACGGCGACCGCGGCGTCGACGGCGTTGCCGCCCTCTTTCAGGATCTCGACGCCGATATTCGTCGCGAGAGCCTCCTGGCTCGCGACCATGCCGTGCGCGGCATAGACCGGGTGCAGCCGGTCCATCGCCGAGTAGATCGGCGCCGTCTCCGCCTTTGCGCCGGCAACGGGCGCGATCAGGAAGGCAAAGGCCAGCACCCCGGCGACGGAAAAGAGCGTCCGGTGCAAGCGTCGCATGATGGAAATCTCCTGGCGCTTCATCGCGTGCATCATATTCTTCCCGGGCCGTTGCGAAAGCGCCTCGCCCTGGCCATGCTCGGAATCGAACAAGATCAAGCGAAGAGGATATCGCGATGCCGGCAGCGGAACGTATCGAAAAGGTGCCTCTCGGTCGAACCGGGGTGGCGGTGCCGAAGATCGCTTTCGGTACGTCGGGGCTCGGCAACATGCCCGATACCTACGGCTACGCCGTCGACGAGGAGCGGGCGAGGGCGACGATCCGCGCGGTTTTCGACGGGCCGGCGAAATTCATCGATACGTCGCGCAACTATGGCCTCGGGCGAAGCGAGGAGCGGGTCGGCGCGGTGATCCGCGAGCGCGGCGGGCTTCCGGAGGGCGCCGTCATCTCCACCAAGCTCGACCGCGACACGGAGACGAACCGGCTCGACGCAAGCCAGGCGCGGCGCTCGCTTGAGACGAGCCTGAAGACGCTCGGGCTCGACTACGTCCACATCCTGCATCTGCACGACCCCGAATATGCCGGACCCGCTCGAGGCGGTAACGCGCCCCGGCGGCGCGCTCGCCGAGCTCTTCAAGATGAAGGAGGAGGGCCTCGCGAAGGCGGTCGGGCTCGCCGCCGGCCGGGTCGACATCATGATGCCGATCCTTCGCGATTGGGACTTCGATGCGCTGGTCACGCACAACCGCTTCACGCTGGCGAACCGCAACGCCGAGGCGATGATCGATTTTGCGCACGCGAAGGGGATCGCCGTGTTCAATGCGGCGCCCTATGCGAGCGGCGTTCTCGCCAAGGGCTCCGTCGCCTATCCGCGCTACGCCTACCAGGAGGCGTCGGAGGAGATGCTCGACCCGATCCGGCGCATCGAGGCGATCTGCGCCAAGCACCATGTTCCGGTCGGCGCCGCGGCGCTGCAATTCTCGCTGCGCGAGCCGCGCGTCGCGGCCACGATCTGCGGCGTGACCAAGCCCGAGCGCGTGCGCGAGACGCTCGAATGGGCGGCGTGGCCGATTCCGGCCGCATTGTGGGACGATCTCGCGGCGCTCCCCTTCAACACCGACGACCCGGAAGCGACGCGCGACTACAAGCTTGGCTGAGGGCGGGAAAAGCCGGTCGCGGCCGTTAGGCCGCCCGACGAAGCCTGAGCGGCCGTGTCGCCGGCATCGATGCCGCCTCGCGCTCTTGCGGGGGCAGCGCGAGGTTCCGCTTCGCCGCAGACCTTCGAAAGAACGCACTCAAGGAGCGGCGTCATCAGAGGGAGCCGACGGGTCTTGATCACCAGGTCCCAAAGCGGCTCGAATTTCCTCCAGCCCGCTGCATAAGCGAAGTGCTTGGCGCAGTGCTTTGCATTCGGATGCGTAAGCGCGCCCGAGCCGATGTTCCGCCAGCTATAGAAGTTGCGATAGGCCCGGTCGTATCCAGCCTTCAAGCGCTGCGGCGACAGCTTCGCCGGCCGAAACACCACGTGGCGCGTATCGTAGAGGTCCCAGTCGCCGCTCGTGATTCTGCCCGCTGCGGCGAGGTCGTTGTGCAGCCTTGTGCCGGGATAGGGGGTCATGATGTGGAAGGTTGCGGTCGTAATGCCGTGCTCGACCGCCCATTCAACCGTACGGTCGAACACGTCCTCCTCATCGTCGTCCATCCCGAACACGAACTAGCCGTTGATCATGATGCCGAGATCGGCAGAGCCGGCGCGCCACCGCCGCGTAGTCGCGAGAGAGGTTTTGGCTTCTTGTTGCTGCGGCCCTCAGGTTGGCGGGCGCGAGCGTCTCGAAGCCGACGAACAGGCTGCGCAGGCCCGCCTGGGCCGCGCGCTCGACCAGGTCGCCCCGCAGGATGGAGTCGACGGTGGCGGCGCCCTGGAACAGGCGGTTCATGCCGCGCATGCCGGCGAACAAGGCTGCGGCAAAGCGCGGGTTGCCGAGCAGATGGTCGTCGAGGAAATAGAGGTGGCGGCCGGGCAGGCGCTCGATCTCCGCCAATGCATCATCGACCTGCTGGGTATAGAAGCCGCGGCCGCCGGCGAAGAACGCGTCCTTGTAGCAGAAGTCGCAATGTTGCGGGCACCCGCGCGTCACCACGATGGAATTCGGCACGAGGTAGCGCTCGCGGCGGATGAGGTCGCGACGGATCGGCGGCAGCGACGCTAAAGATCCGGCCGGATGTCGATACGTATCGCGGCTGCGGCCGACCGGCACGGAATTCGTCAAGAAACTGCGGGAACGTCTCCTCGCCGGGCCCGAGAAAGATGGCGTCCGCATGCGCCGCGGCCTCTTCGGGCAGAGACGTCACGTGCAGCCCGCCGAGCACCACGAATGCTCCGCGCGCACGATAATGATCCGCGATCGCGTAGGCCCGACAGGCGTTCGTGATGTAGACCTGGATGACGACAAGGTCCGGACGCGTCGTCGCGGCTCCACTGCCCGACATGCTCGTCGACGATCTCCGCCTCATCGTCGGGCCGCAAGATACGCCGCGAGCGTTGCAAGGCCGAGCGGCGGAAAGAGCGAGTACTTGACCGGCCGCCAGAACGGGCTCTTTGCCTCAGTCAGCGCCGGCAGGATGAACTTGACCCTCAAGCCGCGGTCTCGGCAGCGATGTAAGGCTGGTGAGCCGCCGCCGGTTTTTGGCGGAGCCCGGTAAGGCCGCCAAAGCGGCGCTCGCGGCGATGGAACGCGGCGAGCGCCTCCGCCAGATGCTCCGCGCCGAAATCGGGCCACATCGTGTCGGTGAAATGCAGCTCGGCATAGGCGCTTTCCCACAGCAGGAAATCGGAGAGCCGCTTTTCGCCGCTGGTGCGGATCACGAGGTCGACGTCGCGCGGCTCGTCTTCGCCGGTCACCAGGCGCGGCGAAGTCTTCCGGCGTCAGGTCGCCGGAGCCCGCGATCCGCAGCGCTGCTTTCGAGGATTGCGGCGCGGGCGGAATAGTCGATGGCGACGCGCAGATGGAGCCGGTCGCCGGACGCGGTTTCGCGCTCCGCCTGGCGCGATCGCGTGCGCGAGCCACCATCGGCAGCCGGTCGCGCCGGCCGATGACGCGGAGGCGTATGCCGCTTTCCGCCAGCTTCGACCGTCTCCGCCGCGAGATAGCGCCGGAGCAGGTCCATCAACGCCGAGACTTCGGACTTCGGCCGGCGCCAGTTGTCGCTGGAGAAGGCATAGAGCGTCAGCGTGCCGACGCCCTGCTCGGGCGCCGCCTCGACGACGCGCCGGATCGCCTCGACGCCCGCCTCGTGCCCGGCATTGCGCGGCAGCCCGCGCGCGGTCGCCCAGCGGCCGTTGCCGTCCATGATGATGCCGACGTGAAGTTTGGATGAGAGAGCAGCTTTGCATTACAGAGTCCCTTCGGCAAAAAAAGTCGGGCGGTGTCAGGCAGGCCGGATCTTGAGATTCGGCTTGCGGCACCCGCTCCTCGCCGGCGGCGCCTCCGCGGCATCGCGGACGACCCGTCTCCAGCACCGCGAGGTAATCGAGAAAGCGCCGCCGGCCGCGCGCCGTCAGGCGGCAGGTCGTGTGCGGCCGGTTGCCCTCATAGCCCTTGATGATCTCCACCAGGCCGGCCTCCTGCAGCACCTGCAGGTGGCGGCTGAGATTGCCGTCGGTCAGGCCGCAGAGCCTGCGCAGGTCGGCGAAGGCGAGGCCCTTCGGGATGCGCCATCAGCGAGGTCAGCACGCCGAGCCGCGCCTTCTCGTGGATGACGCGGTCGAGGCCCTCATAGGAGAACGGCGCGGGATCAGTCTTCGGCATCGCTCTGTCCCGAAGCGAGATGGAGGATCGCGGCCAGTCAGCAACTGGCCGACGACGAAGGGCAGGCCCATGCGTCCATGGCGACAGCGCATGGTCGCCGCTCGCCAGCATCAGCACGCCGAAGCCGGCGACGAAATACCATGCGCGCCGGCAACGCGACGCCACGCGGCAGCGAGCGCACGGATGCGAACATGCCGAGGCTGACGAGAACCTGCCAGAGGCCGGGCAGCATCCAAAGCAATCTCGGGCGCGAAGCGCACAGAAGACCAGCGCCAGCAGCACGCCCGCCGCGCCGGCCGGCAGGAACTGCTCGACCGCATTGTGGATCATCGCGTCGGCGAGACCGGAATGGATGCCGCGCGAGCGCCCGCGCATCTCGATGCCAGATGACACGCGCCGGAGACGGACGCCGCGACAACCCAGCCGGCGAAGAACGCCAGCGGGTGGCCGGTCGGATCCTCGAGCAGGACGCCTGCGCAAGCGTCGTGACGAGCGCCAGGCCGCCCGTCGCGGCAAGGGCCGCCGGCCCGTAGCCGCGAAACGCCGTGCCGCCGCCATCTGGCTGCGGATTGCGAGAATGTCGGCCGAGCGCCTTGTCGAGGTCGCGCATTTCGACGGCCCTGCAGCTTTGCATTACAAAGTATACATGGATCGCAAAGTAATGCAAGCGATCAGTCGGGTGGTGCTACGCTTGCTGCTCGCTCTTCCCATTCGTGCGCTCGCTCGACAAATCCGAGATGTCTCAAACAGCGGGCGCCGGCGCGTAGACTCGCGCCGAGGCTCTCGTGATCGACGCGGCCGTGAACGTCGCCCTTTTCCTTCTCCGCGACGGCGCGCTCGAACCACGGACGCGCGCCGGCGAAGTCGCCGGTCTCTCAAAGGCAGTCGCCCACCTGGTGCAGGCTCTTGCCGAGGCTCTGGTGATCGACGCGGCCGTGAACGTCGCCCTTCTCCGCCTCCGCAACGGCGCGCTCGAACCACGGACGCGCGTCGGCGAAGTCGCCGGTCTGTGAAAGGCAGTCGCCCACCTGGTGCAGGCTCGCGCCGAGGCTCTGGTGATCGACGCGGCCGTGAACGTCGCCCTTCTCCTTCTCCGCGACGGCGCGCTCGAACCAGGCGCGCGCCGGCGAAGTCGCCGGTCTGTGAAAGGCTAGTAGCCCACCTGGTGCAGGCTCTCTGCCGAGGCTCTCGTGATCGACGCGGCCGTGAACGTCGCCCTTCTCCGCCTCCGCAACGGCGCGCTCGAACCACGGACGCGCGCCGGCGAAGTCGCCGGTCTCTGAAAGGCAATAGCCCACCTGGTGCAGGCTCTTGCCGAGGCTCTGGTGATCGACGCGGCCGTGAACGTCGCCCTTCTCCGCCTCCGCAACGGCGCGCTCGAACCACGGACGCGCGTCGGCGAATTGACCAATTTCGGAAAGCGCGCGGCCGATCGCTTCTCCTTCGTCGGGCTTGAGTTCGTCTCCTGCATCGTTCCAATCCTTCACACCGGCGCGGTAGGTGAGCAGAGCCGCGGCCCTGTCTACCTTGTTTGGCGCCGCGACAACTGACCGCGCGGCCTCGAGCAGACCTTTTGCCTGCGCGCGTGCAACGCTCCTGAGTGGCCCGGCAATATCGTCAGCGGGCGTTGTCGAAAGCACAAAGTTTGCGAACAGCTGATGCATGCGTAGTTCAGCGGTTCCTTGGAGGATGTGAACGTCTGCGCAAGCATCGACCGCGCGCTCAAAGTCGGTGTCGCTCCAACCGCAGCCATGCGCGAGGTGAGCACCGAGCACGCTCCGAACAATTCGCTGCGTGTTAAGGCGCGCGGCCGCGTGCAGCAGAAGCCGAGCCGGCACTTCGAGCTGTTCGTAGACACCCCGAAAGCTTTCCGAGGTCTCGTTCTCGATTGTCAGTGTAATGGCGTCGCCGCGCCCGCGGCGGGCCTCGTATACTGAGTGTTGCCGACGCGGGCACGAGTTGCACCGGCAGCCCGCTTGCAAGAGCGGCCAACCTCGGTCCGTAAAGTCGCGCGAGGCGTTCGCCCGAGATTGCCTCAATCAATTGGAGCGACATTTCTTCGGAGAGGGGCTCAACGTTAGTTCTTCCGCCAACCCGCCGTCCCACCGGTCCAAGACGGTCGTGACGATTACGTGGCATGGCGTGCCGGCAGGCGGTACAAATCTCTCGGCCTCGTCGACTGAGCGCACATCGTCGAAGATCAGCAGCGAAGGCGCAACGGCAAGCGCGCCAAGCGTCTGCAGAAATTGCTCTTCGAGCGAGAGGTCGGCTGGGAAATCCAGGTCGAGAAACGACCGCCCGATCCCGGCGAGTTCGATCGCGACGGCCGCGCCTGCGCCGATGAAGAATGTGCCGCCTGGATATTTGTCCAGCTGACGACGCGCGAATTCCAGCGCGAGTTCGCTCTTGCCAACGCCCGGTGGTCCATGGAGAACGATCACGTTCTCCTTTGATGGTTTGCCGAGCAAGTCGAGCATTTTTGCGAAGAGTTCGTCGCGGCCGACGAACGGAAGGCCGCGTCGTGACGGAATGTTGCTCTGGAATCGCCGCGGGGGCGCCGACGTGCCTTGCCCCCCGGCCTCGATTCCCAAACTTACTTGCTGAGCCCAGATATTCCCCTGGAACCCGGTGATCGGAGCAGCGGCCGGGTGATGACCCGCTGCTGTCAGATTTTTCCCGACCCGCCGCCAACCTTAATCGGACCGGCGCTGAATTTCCCATGCACCTTCGTGTCGGAGAAGCGGGCACCCGTGCCCCCGGTCACCGTTATCTCGCCGAGTTGCACTTCAAGCGCTTCCAGCCTCTGCACATCGAGACCGAAATTGTCATTTCGTGTTTCTCTGAGCGCCTTAATGAGTTGCTCGGCGAGGGCGAGCACGATGGCCTTCTCATCGTCCGGCCGACCGTCGATCGCCTCGGCGACGACCGCTTGTCTGCCCGCAGACACGGGCGCCTTTTCCAATGCCGCTAGGTCGCTCGACGCCCAGCGTCCTACCTTTTCCTTCAGCGCCTTCCAGGCATCTTTCACGGCCTCGCCGACAACACCTTTCAGTGCCGCTTCTCCGGCCATCGCGAGCGCCGATGCGGCTAGAGTGCCAACCGTTAAAGGATCGGCCATGGATTCCTCCCGACTGCGAACGCCTCCGGAAGGCGCTGCCACGAGAATACACAATCAGAAGCAGCATGCCACAGGAGAAGACTGGTGGTTCCGGAGCGGGTCACGAGACGATGCAGGCAGGTCGCGCCGCGCCCAGCGTTTCGTTGTATTAGTCTACGGCTTTGATGAGGCCCGCCGGCCTGATCACCTCAGACCGGGTGGTGGCCGCGGATCGCGGCGTTGACCTCCGCTGCCTTCTCCATGTGCGGGATGTGGCCGGCGTCGGCGACCTTGGTCACCTTGACGGAGGCGGGGAGGTCGTCGGCATGTCGTGCGGGGAGGATGCGGTCGCCTTCGCCCCACACGACCTGCACCGGCACGCCGATCCCGGCGAGCTTGTCGCGCACCGAAGCGCGCTGCGTGCCGCCAGAAAAATTCGCCGCGGCGATGGCGCTGGAGCGCCGCGAGCGCGCCGTCGAGGCGTTTGAACTTCAAGACCTCCTCGACCATGTCGGCGGTCACCATCTCAGGATCGGCGACGAGCATTTCGAGCACCGGGCGAAGCTTTCGCGCGCGGCTCTCGGTGATGAAGCCGTCGATGAATTCCTGCGCGATCTCCTCGCCGAGGCCGGCCGGGAGCGACGAGCGTCAGCGCGGTCGCGCGTTCGGGCGCGGAGCGGCGATGTCGACGGCGATGGCACCGCCAAGCGAATGGCCGACGAGATGCGCCGACTGGATGCCTTCGCGTCCATGTAGGCGAGAACGGCGGCGGCGAGCGCCGAGACCGAGCCGTCGCCGACATCCTTCTCGAGCCGCCGTGGCCGGGAGATCGATCGCGTGCACCAGGCGGTCTGCCGCAAGCTCCGCCTGGTTGAACATCCAGGTCGTTGGTCGGCGCCGAAGCCATGGATCATCAGGATCGGGATGCCGGTGTCCGGCCCGGCCTTCAGCCGCCGGATGCGCCGGCCGCCCGCCTCGACGATCTCCGGCGTCGGCCCGGCGGCTCCCCGCCTCCGCCGGCTTGAAATTCTCCAGGAACGCGCCGACGAATTTCTCCACCTCCGCGTCCGGCGACGCCGGGCTCGGCGACGACGCCGAGAAGCGCGCCGACCGGCACCGTCTCGCCCTCCTTCACGACCTTCTTGCGCAGCACGCCGGCGACCGGGCTCTCGAAGACGTTGGCGATCTTCGTCGTCTCGATGTCCATGATCTCCTGGCCGGCGGCGATCTCCGCGCCTTCGTCGACGGCCCAGCGCGCGAGGATGCCCTCCTCCATGGCGAGGCCCCATTTCGGCATGGTGATCGGCCTGATCGGGGATCGGCTTCTTTCGCCGGCGTCCCCTTGCTCCAGCGAAAAGCCTTCGCTCGGCTCATTGCTCTTTTCACTCGGCCGCCTGCTTCGCCCCGTAGTCGACGACGTCGGCGACCGCCGCCTCGATCTTGGCGACGCTTGGGATATAGAGATCCTCGAGCGCCGGGGAGAACGGCACCGGCGCGTGCGGCGCGGTGACGAGCTTGATCGGCGCCTTCAGCGCGCCGAAAGCATTCTCCGCGACGAGGCCGGCAATATCCGCCGCCATGCCGCAGCGCGGATGCGCTTCGTCCACCACGACGAGCCGGCCGGTCTCCTCCACCGTTTCGAGAATCGTGTCCGTGTCGAGCGGCGAGGTGGTGCGCGGATCGACGACGGTGCAGCTGATGCCGCGCTTCTTCAGATTGTCGGCGGCCTCGTTGGCGAAGTTCACCATGCGCCCGAACGCGACGATCGTCGCGTCGTCGCCCTCGCGCGTGACGTTCGCCTCGCCGAAGGGGATGGCGTAGGGCTCGTCCGGCACCTCGCCCTCCGTGTCGTACATCGCCTTGTGCTCGAAGAAGACGACGGGTCGTCGTCGCGGATCGCCTGCGTCAAGAGCCCCTTCGCCTCGTAGGGATTCGAGGGCAGCGCCACCTTCAGCCCGGGGATGTGGGTGAACAGCGGATAGAGGCACTGCGAGTGCTGCGAGGCGGCGCGGAAGCCGGCGCCGTACATGGTGCGGATCACGAGCGGGGTCACCGCCTTGCCGCCGAACATGTAGCGGAACTTGGCCGCCTGGTTGAAGATCTGGTCGAAGCACACCCCCATGAAGTCGACGAACATCAGCTCCGCGACGGGGCGAAGGCCGGTCGCCGCCGCCCCCGCGGCGGCGCCGATGAAGGCCGATTCGGTGATCGGCGTATCGAGCACGCGGTCGCGGCCGAATTCCTGCATCAGGCCCTTGGTCACGCCGAGCGGCCCGCCCCAGGCGTCGTCCTCGCCGGGCGCGCCCGATGCCGCCGGCGATGTCCTCGCCCATGATGATGACGCGGGCGTCGCGCCGCATCTCGTCGCGCAGCGCCTCGAAGATCGCCTGGCGGTAGGATTTCTTGCTCATGCGATCCCCCTCAGTAGCTCAGATACACATCCGTCAAGAGGTCCGCCTCGGTCGGAAGCGGGGCGGCCTTGGCGCGTTCGGTGCACACGTCGATCTGGGTTTTCGACCTCGCGGTCGATCGCGTCGAGCTCCTCGCCCTTGAGCAACGCCGTCTCGCCGACGCGGCGGCGGAAGAGCTGAAGCGGATCGGAGTTCGCCCGGATCAGCGCGATCTCGTCGGCGCCCCGATACGTCATGGCGTCGCCCTCGAAGTGGCCGTAATGGCGCGCGAGGCGCATGTGGATCAGGCTCGGGCCCTCGCCGGCGCGGGCGCGGTCGATCGCCTCGCCGGCGGCGTCGTAGACGGCGAAGAAGTCGAAGCCGTCGACCTCGCGCGCCGGCAGCCCGAAACCTTCGCCGCGGCCGACCTGGCTGCCGCCGACCGACCATTCCGACGACGTCGATTCCGCGTAGCCGTTGTCCTCCACCACGAAGATCGCGGGCAGGTTCCACACCTTGGCGAGGTTATAGCTTTCCAGCGTCGTCCCCTGGTTGGAGCCGCCGTCGCCGACGAAGCAGATGGCGACGCCGCCGGTCTTCAGCGTCTTTGCGGTGAGCGCCGCGCCGCAGATCAGCGGCGCGCCGGCGCCGACGATGCCGTTTGCGCCGAGCATCCCCTTCGACAGATCGGCGATGTGCATGGAGCCGCCCTTGCCGCCGCAAAGCCCCTCCTTGCGCCCGAAAATCTCGTGCATCATGGCGTTGACGTCGCAGCCCTTGGCGATCGAATGGCCGTGGCCGCGGTGGGTGGAGGCGATGGTGTCGCGGTCCTCCAGGTGCATGCACACGCCGACGGCCGACGCCTCCTCGCCGGCGTAGAGGTGCACGAAGCCGGGAATGCCGCCGGCGGAGAATTCCTCGTGCACGCGGTCCTCGAAATCGCGGATGGTGCGCATGCGGCGGTAGGCGGCGAGAAGCTCGTCGCGCGAGAGCTGAAGCCCCGAAGGCATTTTGTCCTCCCGTCGCCGCGGGATTTTGGAACGGTCCGCGGCGGTTCTTGATTACGCGATGATTACGCGCGGGAGGGAGGTTGGCAAGACGCTGAAAAGGTGGCGCGACGAGGAAGCGCCCCCTCTCCCCCTCTCGCCTTGGCGAAGCCGGAGCGGCTTCGCTCCGGCTTAGCCAGGTGCGGGGGAGAGATGGAGAGGGGGGAAGGCCGAAGCCTCAACGCAACCTTCTCCCGAGGTCCGAATCGGGTGTTCCCGACTTCGGCATCCTGACGAGCAACCCGAAAACATCCGGGTTGCGGGAGAAGGTGTGCCGGAGGCGACGGATGAGGGTTCAGTTACGGACAGGTTCGGCAGTATCCTGAAGCGGGGCTCAAGGAGAAGCGCCAATGCGCTAAGCGATCGTGATCGAGAAGGTGGCGGGGAATACCCCGCCTACGTGCCCGATCGGCCAGCCTGCCTACGCCGCCAACTCTAGAGACTTCTCCGAGAAGATTTGCTCAGCGAGGATCGGGCTACCATCACTGTCGTCACGGAAATCATAGATCTCGCTGATGCGCGCGCTGTTCCATCGAAACTTGTAGTGTTGCGTTTGAATGGCCCGTCCGAGCACATCGTTGTTGAAGATCGCTACATCGTCCCCACACGGCCGATGTGGGCAACGAAATCGAATGCCGGCCGCTCCCGCGTCCAATAGGGAGCGGCCGAGCGCCCATCTCTCAGATTGTGGCGTCTGTGCAGGCAGGGATAGCAAGTCGACGAATTCACCATCTACTTGGTGCCGAAGTGACTCGCATTTCCAGATCGATCGGCGGCGAGAGCGTCGCCGATAGGAATGCCTCGCGCTTGCGAATTGAGATTGCGAGCGCCCCCTGCACTGTGTCGGAGACTTCGAGAACGCCATATGAATCGTCGAGGAACCAACTTCCGAATGGATTGCGGTACATGTACGGCGCGTGGTTCCAATTTTGCAGTTTTGGGCGAGTCCTCTGTCAGTCCGCCCGACCCTTTGGTCTGCCTTTCCCTTGATCGAAGTCGGGGGTTAGTCATGCCCTCGACGCTTTGGACAAGCGGCCAGAGCTCCGGGGGAGCGACGCGCCTGTAGATATCGATCGTCGGGAACGGGATAGAATAAGCCGGTACCAATGGCCGCTCGCCGAAACCGTTTTGAATGTTTTAGCCGCCGCGTTGGGCATCGAGATATCGCCTCACATCATACAAGTCGGCCAGTCTTCCAGAGAGGGCATGTTCAAGCGCGCTCTCTCCGTTGAAACTCAATTCGGTCTTTTCATCCAAGAATCGGCGAGCTTCGCGTCTGGGAGCAGAATTTCTCGTGCAGGCGGCACAGCGGACCTGTTTGGTAGAACTTGGCAGTTTTGGTCTCGACACTTGGCTGAGGTTGAGTGGCGAAACGGGGTTGATGGCCTGGAGACCTACCTTCAATATGTCCGAGCCGGGCTTCTTGGCGCATGAGCAGCTACAGTCTTCGACTCACGGACTTACAGCGTGGTCGCTTGGAAGAATTGCTCTTTCGAGACGAGAGCGAGTCGGCAGCGTTGGCAATTTGCGGCAGATCGTCGGTCCCTGATCCTTGGACCAGCGGAGTCGACGAACGCTTCATTATTCGTGAACTGATCGAAGTCCCTCCTGAGGCCTATCTCGAGAAAAGCCCTGTCGAGTTCACGTGGTCGACCACTCCATTCTACAAGGCGCTCAAGACGGCAGAAAAGAAGGACTTTGCGGTGGCAGTCTTTCATTCCCATCCTCCGATGAGCCCGGGGTTTTCGGAGAAGGACGACATCGCGGATAGAGGAACTCTTCAGGATAGCCTTTGACAGGCTAAAATCTCGCAAGCCGCATCTATCGATAGTTATGGATCGTTCGGGCTCTATCTCGGGGCGGTCGTACGGCGCTGATCTTAAGCCGCGGACACTTGACGGGATAATGGTCCTTGGGGAGCGCTGGGAATTTCATCCCCGCTCGTTTGAGGCCAGTCGACCGGAATTTGATCGTCAGGCACGGGCGTTCGGTGCTCAGTCCACTGTCGACATTGGTCGGTTGCGAGTGGCGGTGGTGGGATGTGGAGGCACTGGTTCGGCTGTCGTGAGCCTTCTGACAAGGGTCGGCGTTAAGAGTCTTGCTCTGTTGGACCGCGACGTCGTCGAATTGACCAACCTAAACCGCCTTCACTTCTCAACGGTCTATGACGCGTCTTTAGGGCGCCCAAAGGTAGACGCGGTTGGTGAAGGTGCCGCGCGAATTGGGCTCCCCCTTAAAGTTCTGAGGCTAAGAAGCTTCGCCGATGAAAAGGCCGGGTTGGAACTCCTTCGCGCGTGCGATGTAGTTTTCGGATGCACGGACGATCACCTCGGGCGAGAGGTATTAAATCGGCTCGCTCACTTCTACTTCATTCCAGTTATTGACCTCGGCCTTTTGATCGAACCACGGGAAGAAGGCGGGTACGACACTTTTGACGGCAGGGTCACCGTGGTGCAGCCGGGCTATCCATGCCAGAGCTGCCGGGGATTAATTAGCGATGAGCAGGTTTATCTTGAGAGCCTGCGTCGCGATCCAGCTATCTTTGAACAACGGCGCCAAGCGGGCTATGTGCCCAATTCTGCGGATCCCAGTCCAGTTGTCGTGACGTTCACCACAGAGGTCGCGTCGATGGCGGTCAATGAGCTTCTTCACCGCATCATTGGTTTCCGAGGCCCGGTCGAGCGTTGCTCCGAGCGCGTGAGACGGTTCGACCTACTAAAGGATGCCGATACGTTGCCTGGGGGACAATCGAAAGCCGAATGCAAGCTATGTTTCGACAGGTCTTACGACGGACGGGGTGATATGGAACCTCTGCTCAACCTTGCTCTGTGATGCGGTTGCCTATCTGGTCCATCGAGTGGCTCGCCGCACGGGGATTTCTCAAGCGGCCCCAATACCTCTGCACCGACATTCCTGAATGGCCCGTGGAGACAGAGCTTCCGAACGACATGGTCTATCGCGAAGTTCGAGGTCGGTATCCGAAATGGGCGCACTTGAGATGTCCGCGATGCGACGACCACATTCAACTGCCCATTGGGGGCTCAAGCGAGAGTTGGAGGCTCTCAATTGATTGGCTCCGACGGCCGACTTTCTCTCCCTCGATTTGGGAGACCGACGCGTGTGGCGCACATTTCTTTATCAGTAGAGGCTCGGTGGTGTGGTGCAGAGACAATGAAATCACCGACTGATCGCCGACCCTCAGACAGGGTATTGCCAAAACGCGCTTCAGCCTCAGTTCGTAGCGCTGGTGATGGCGCCGCCTTCGTCCTTCGACTGGAGCGATGCGCTGGCGCTCCTGCTCGAAGGCGACGTCCGACCGGCTGCGGTCAACGCGCGAAGCCGGTGACGTCCTCGAAATAGGTCGGCTTCGAACCTGCGATCGCTCGCTTTAGCGCCGCTGACGGGTGGCCGTAGACCGTGTGGCGCGCCAGGTCGACCATCGTCCCCAGGCGCTCGGCGAAATCGCGGTTGAACGTCGCCATGTGGACCAAAGCCGCCTCGGAGTTGGCGTAGCGCTCGGTGACCTGTCCGGTCGAGCCGTCCTCACTCACCGCCCAGGTGTAAACGAGCGTTTCCGGCTCGTCGGCCTTCGTGCGCGCGACCATCTCGGCAATCAGGGCCTTCAGGTTTTGCAGCTGCCCGTCCTTGATCCGCACCTCGTAGATCCAGCGGACGGCCTTTCCGCTCTCGGTCTGGTTCATTGGGTTGTCTCCGTGCTGTCGTCGGCGTCGACGTTCATGCCAGCGACACCGGCGTAAAAAGCCGTCGAAAGGAGCCGGGCAACCGCCGATGCGGCGCGCGCCCGCATGCGCGCTTCAGTTCGTGGCGCTGGCGATGGCGCCGCCTTCGTCCTTCGACAGGAGGTCGTCGATGCGCTGGCGCTCCTGCTCGAAGGCGACGAGCTCGGCGCCCTGCAACTCGTGCCCGCGCGGCACGCGGATTTTCAGCGGGTCGACGAAGCGGCCGTTGACCAGCACCTCGAAGTGCAGATGCGGGCCGGTCGAAAGGCCGGTCGAGCCGATGAAGCCGATCACCTGATTCTGCTTCACCTCGTCGCCGGCTTTCAGCCCCTTCGCGTAGCCGCTCATGTGGTTGTAGGTGGTCTCGTAGCCGTGCAGGTGTTTCAGCGTGATGGAGCGGCCGTAGCCGGCGCGCGTGCCGATCTTCTCGATGGTGCCGTCGCCGGCCGCCATGATCGGCGTGCCGGTCGGCGCCGCCCAGTCGACGCCGGTATGCATGCGGTAGCGGTGCAGGATCGGATGGCGGCGCATGCCGAAGCCGGACGAGAAGCGCGCCGTCGCCACCGGCTTCCTGATCAGGAATTTCTGCGCGCTCTTCCCGTCCTCGTCGTAATAGTCGACCGTGCCGTCGGTCGCGTCGCGGAAGCGATAGAATTTGTGGGTGACGTTGCCGAGCGTGAGCGCCGCATAAAGGATATCCGGCGCGTCGGCGGCGCTCTCGGCCGAATAGATCACGTCGAGGTCGTCGTTCGGCGACAGCCGGCTTTGATAATCCACGTCATAAGAGAAGATGTGGACGAGGCTCTTGATCACCTCGTCGGGCATCTCGAGCGAGAGGCCCGTGCCCCACAGCCCGTCGTGCAGCGTCGGCAGCGTGCCCGCCGCGTCCGGCTGCTCCTGCTCCGCCACTTCCATCTGGCCGCTCGCCGCCGGCTCGTGCGCGGCGACGTAGACGCCGTTGTCGGAGAGCGCGACGGTGGCGATGTGGCGGTCGTTCGGCTCGTAGAGGCTGACGCGGACCGGCCGGACCGCGCCGGTGTCGGGGTCGGGCGCGAGCCCCAGCCGCACCTTTTGCCCGGCGCGGAAGTCGAAGGAGAAATTCGCCACCAGCGCCGATTGGATCGCCGCCGCCTCGTCCTGGCTGGCGCCTTCGTCCATCAGCATCTTCCTGAGCGAGGCGCCTTCCACCACCGGCACCACCTTGTCCTCGATGCCGAGGTCGCCGGGATCGTCGGATTTTTGCAGGAGCGAGACGTTTTCCGGCGCGATCGCGACGGCGGTCGCGTTGAGCGCGCTCGGGTCGGCGCTCGCCAGGTCGAAGCGCGCCGGGTCGACATAGGGAAGCGAGGAGACTTCGACCGCGCCTTCCGCCAGGAACGGTGCCGCCTGGCGCACGCGGCCTTCGACTTCGGCCACGTCGAGGGCGGCCAATTCGTCGTAGTCGCCGCCGGAGAGCGGGAAATCTACGACCGAGATCGCGACCTCGCCGTCGACCTCCGCGCCGTAGACGGAATCGCTTGCCGAGGTGACCTCCATCGGCGGCGTCTCGTCGCCGCCTGTGAAGATGTCCGCGGCCTGAAACGGTGGCACTTTTGCAGCGATATCAGCCGCCACAGGTGCGGCAAGAGTTCGTGTGGACATGCGCGAACGGGCGCACCCGCACAATATTCTTGTCATCCTCCCTCGTCACCGTGGAGATCTGGATAACGTGCCGCGAAACCTTGCTTTCCGGCACCGGGCGGAAGCGGTCGCCCTTCTCGGCGACCTCGGTATCGCCGGAAAATCCGTGCGCAAGCGCCGGGCGTACCACCGCGTATTCGTCGAGCCCGATCGCGGCCTGCAGCGCGCCGCCGACGAGCGCGGCGGAGAAGAGGCCGGTCAGCACCGATCCGGCGAGCCAACGCAAGCTTACGCGGCGGCGGTCGGGCGGACCGTTTGCGATGTTGCGCGTGTAGAGGGGGTCCTCGTCTCCGAGGTCAACGAGCGGCCGTTGCAGGCGTTGTCGTTGCAAATCCGGCAAAACCCCCGTCCCCGTCGCGCATGGAAGAAGCGAAAAGGCCGCAGGAATTTGGCCTCTTCGTGACGCTTCCTGACAGTGCGCTCCACACCTGTCAACGCGCCGCGGCAGGCGGGAGGATGGAGGTGTTGC
>CAVZVB010000009.1:0-286393 GCA_963778625.1 uncultured Alphaproteobacteria bacterium | reverse complement strand
CGCATCGTGAAGAAGTTCTGCGCCGGGTCCTTGGCGAAGCCCCTCTTGCCGGCGATCTCCACCGTCGTCTCCAGGATGTTGTCGGCGCGCGCCATGCCGGTCGAGCCGTGCACCTCGATCCGCTGGTCGTAGCCGTAGGCGGCGCGGCGCGAGTTCGATATCTGCGCGAGCTTGCCCGATGCCGTCTTGCAGGATGACGACGGCGGTGTCGACGTCGCCGGCCTTGCCGATCGCCGGATCGACCAGCGACGAGCCGTAGGCGGTGACCTCGACCGGCTCCTCGGCGAGCAGGAAGCGTGCGATGTCGAAATCGTGGATCATCATGTCGCGATAGAGCCCGCCGGAGCGCTCGATGTAGGAGATCGGCGGCGGGCCAGGATCGCGCGAGAAGACCGTCACGATCTCGACCTCGCCGATCGCGCCCTTGGCGATGCGCTGCCTTGAGGGCGGCGAAATTCGGATCGAAGCGGCGGTTGAAGCCGATCATCAGCGGCGTCCCCGCCGCCTCCACGATCTTGATGCAGCGCTCGACCCGCTTGCGAGGCGAGCGTCGACCGGCTTCTCGCAGAACACCGCCTTGCCGGCCCTGGCGCCGGCCTCGATCAGGTCGGCGTGGGTGTCGGTCGGCGTGCCGATCAGGATCGCGTCGATGTCGCCCGCCGCGACGATCGCCTTGGCGTCGCGCACTTCCGCGCCCGTCGCCTTGGCGAGCTTCCTCGCCGCGCCGCTTGTCGACGTCGGCGAGCGCGACCAGGGTCGCGTCGGGCGACGCCGCGATGTTCTTGCCGTGGATTTGGCCGATGCGCCCGGCGCCGAGCAGGCCGAAACGAAGCATGTTATCCCCCCTCTAGCCGGATCGCTGGTTGGTCCGGCCTTTCCGCTCGCATGATAGGTTGCCGGCAAGAGGCCAACAACGGGAGCCGGGAGGAATGGCTCAAAGCGACGCAGATGCAACCTCTCTCGACGTGATCACGATCGGCCGCTCGTCGGTCGACCTCTACGGGCAGCAGATCGGCTCGCGGCTGGAGGACGTGGCGAGCTTCGCGAAATCGGTCGGCGGCTCGCCGACCAACATCGCGATCGGCGCGGCGCGGCTCGGGCTGAAGGCCGGGCTGATCACCGGCGGTCGGCGACGAGCAGCTCGGCCGCTTCATCCGCGAGCAGCTTGCCCGCGAAGGCGTCGCGCTGACCGGCGTCAAGGTCGACCCGGCGCGGCTGACGGCGCTCGCCATCCTCTCGGTTGAAGACGACCGCACCTTCCCGCTGCTCTTCTATCGCGAGAACTGCGCCGACATGGCGCTCACGGAAGCCGACATCGACGAGGGCTTCATCCGTTCCGCCGCGGCGCGTCGTCGTGACCGGCACGCATTTCTCGCAAGCCCGGCCCGGCGGCGGCGCAGAAGAAGGCGATGCGGATCGCGCGCGCCGCCGGCCGCAAGGTCGGCTTCGACATCGACTACCGCCCGAACCTCTGGGGGCTTGCCGGCCATGCGGCGGGCGAGAACCGCTACATCCGCTCCGACCGCGTCTCGGAGCATCTGCAGGAAGTGCTCGCCGATTGCGACCTGATCGTCGGCACCGAGGAGGAGATCCACATCGCCGCCGGCGAAGAGGACGACCTTGCAGCGCTCAGGAAGATCCGCGCGCTCTCCGAACGCGACGATCGTCCTGAAGCGCGGGCCGATGGGCTGCGTCGTCTTTCCCGGCGATATTCCGGAAAGCATCGAGGACGGCATCGTCGGGCGCGGCTTCCCGATCGAGGTCTTCAACGTGCTCGGCGCGGGCGACGCCTTCATGGGCGGCTTCCTGCGCGGGTGGCTGCGCGGCGAAAGCCTACGAGACCTGCGCCACCTGGGCGAATGCCTGCGGCGCCTTCGCCGTGTCGCGGCTGCTCTGCTCGCCGGAATATCCGACCTTCGTCGAGCTGCAGACGTTCCTCGAAAAGGGCAGCCCGCACCGTGCGCTCCGGCGCGACGAGGACGCTCAACCATATGCATTGGGCGACGACGCGGCAGGGCGCAGCCGGAGACGCTCTTCGCGCTCGCCATCGATCATCGCGCGCAATTGGAGAAGCTCGCCGACGATGCCGGCGCGCCGCGCGAGAAGCTTGCCGACTTCAAGCGCCTCGCCGTCAAGGCGGCGGCGAAGGTCGCCGACGGCCGCCCTGGCTTCGGCATGCTCCTCGACGACACCTACGGCCGCGAGGCGCTCTTCGACGCCGGCCAAGCAGCCGCTCTGGATCGGCCGGCCGGTCGAGAAGCCGGGCTCGCGCCCGCTGCGCTTCGAGGGCGGCGCCGACATCGGCTCGCGCCTCATCGAATGGCCGGTGACGCACACGATGAAATGCCTCTCCTTCTACCATCCCGACGACGATCCGCGATCTGAAGGGCGACCAGACTGCGCACGCTGTCGCGGCCTCATACGACGCGGCGCGCCGGCTCGGCCGCGAGCTCATGATCGAGATCGTCGCGAGCAAGCACGGAGCCGCTCGACAACAGACGACCGCGGCGCGCGCGCTCGGCGAGCTCTATGCCGCGGTATCAAGCCCGACTGGTGGAAGCTTGAGCCGCAGGCCGTCGGCGGAGGCCTGGGATGCGATCGGCGAGGTCATCGCGCGGGAGGATCCCTGGTGCCGCGGCGTCCTGCTTCTCGGCCTCGAGGCGCCGGAGGCGGAGCTTGAGCGCGCCTTCCACGTCGCGGCGAAGGCGCCGGTCGTGCGCGGCTTCGCCGTCGGGCGCACCATCTTCGCCGACGCGGCGAGAGCCTGGCTTACCGGCACGATGCACGATGCCGATGCGGTCGACGACATGGCGGAGCGGTTCGGGCGGCTGGTGCGGCTCTTCGACGAGGCGCGTTCGGCGCGCGCGGCTTGAACGTTGGGAGGAGGGCGAATGGCGAATCTCAAGATCAGGCCGAGCGAGCCCGACGCGAAAGGGCGCGTCATCCACGTGACGCCGGAGCGCGCCGGCTGGACCTATGTCGGTTTCGACCTCTGCAAGCTCAAGGCGGGCGAGAGCGCGCGGGCCAAGACCGAGGAGCGCGAGGTCTGCCTCGTGCTCATCTCCGGCCGCGCGGCGATCGGCGCGGACGGCCAGTATTTCGGCGTGATCGGCGAGCGGATGAGCCCGTTCGAGGGCAAGCCGTGGTCGGTCTACGTGCCGGCGGACGGCGAGTGGATGGCTGACGGCGGCGACCGACGTTGAGCTCGCGATCTGCTCGGCGCCCGGCGCACCGGGCAAGCTCCTGGCGCGCGCAATCCCGCCGGAAGGCCTGCACCAGGAGACGCGCGGCAAGGGCTCCAACGTCCGCCACGTGACCAACATCCTGCCGGAATGGGAGCCGGCGGAAAGCCTGCTCGTCGTGGAGGTGATCACGCCCGGCGGCAACACCTCGTCCTATCCGCCGCACAAGCACGACACCGACAACCTGCCGAAGGAGTCGCAGCTCGAGGAGATCTACTATCACCGCATCAACCCGCCGCAGGGCTATGCCTTCCAGCGCGTCTACACGGAGGACCGCTCGCTCGACGAGACGATGACGGTGGAGGACGGCGACGTGACGCTGGTGCCGCGCGGCTATCACCCCTGCGCGGCGCTGCACGGCTATGACCTCTATTATCTCAATGTCATGGCCGGCCCGGTCAGGACTGGAAGTTCCACAACGAGCCGGCGCACGAGTGGCTGCTGAAGGCGTAGTAGCTCTTATCGTATATACAGAAAGGTTGACTGAGACGAGCCAGGACCCTATCTGATGAAGATCGTCTTCGATCCGGCGAAGGACGAGGCAGATACGGCCGGCCAAGCATGGTCTGTCGCTGGCCAGGGCCGAGGATATCGATATCAAAGCGGTGATCGAGGACGACCGGATCGACTATGGAGAGCATCGCTACCGCGCATTTGGACTGATTGATGGCGTCGCGCGCTGCCTTGTCTTCGCTGCGCGCGGAGAGGTCATTCGAGCGATCAGCCTTCGCCGAGCGCATTTGAAGGAGATGCGGCGCTATGTCCGCCAAGAAAAAAAATAGAAGTCGACGGGGTTTCGACGAAGAGAATCCGGAATGGACGGAGAAAGACTTCGCGCGGGCAAAAGCCGCGTCCGAGGTTCTCTCGCCGCGCGTCCTATCGGCATTCAAGAAGACGCGGGGCCCGCAGAAGACTCCGACGAAAGTCCCAGTCTCGATCCGGCTGAGCGCGGAGGTTCTCGATCACTTCCGTGCAACCGGCCCCGGCTGGCAGGGCCGCATCGACGAGACGTTGAAGAAGGCCATGGCGCGGCGGCGGTAGTTCAGCGCTGCACCTAGCCGAACGTCTCCAGAAGAAGTCCCACGAATCGCTTCGCGTCCGCATCGAAAGCGACATCACATTTCGGTTCGCCGTCGCCGCGGAAGTGCGTGTCGATCACCGTACGGCCGACGGTAAGCGCGCCCGCCGTCTCCACCGCCACGTGGTGCCGCCGTGTCGTGATGAGCGACGGCTCGACCAGAAAGCCGACGCAGAGCGCGTCGTGCACCGGCGTCGTGTGCGGAATGTCCATCTGCTGCGACTGGTCGTGCGCAACGATGCGGTGGCCGATCAGGTCGGCGGCCGCCTCGCCGGCCGGCGTGCCGAGCGCGCGCAGCCTCTCGCAGTCGGCGCGCGAGACGAGCGCGCGGTGTGTCGCGTCGAGCGGCACCAGCGTCAGCTTGCGGAAGCCAGCGGAGAAGACGCTCGCCGCGGCTTCCGGATCGCCCCAGATGTTGAACTCCGCCGACGGCGTGACATTGCCGATCGCGTGGCCGCCGCCCATGATCACCACCTCCGGCACCCGCTCGACAAGCTTCGGGTAGAGCGCCAGCGCCGCAGCGATGTTGGAGAGCGGCGCGACGGGCACGAGCGTGATCTCGTCGGTCGTGTTGCGGTAGGTCTCGATCAGGAACTCCACCGCGCCCTTGTCGGCCTTGGCGCGCTTCGAAGCCGGCAGCGGCAGCGTCTTGCCGTGGAATTTTCCGGCGCGGTCGTCCTTGGATCGCGGGATCGGGAAATCGGGGCGGACGAGCGGCCGGGAGAGCCCCTCGTAGACCGGGATGTCGCTTCGGCCGATATGGTCGAGGACGCGCAACGTGTTGTCGGTGCAGTGCTCGACCTCGACGTTGCCGTTGACGGTGGTGCAGGCGACGAGGTCGAGCCCGGGATGCAGCGCGGCGAGCATCACGGCAACCGCGTCGTCGGTGCCGGTGTCGACGTCGAGAATGAGCTTTCTGCGCTTCACTTGCCTTCCGCCTCGGACTCTCTCTAGGGTCGCGCCCGCTCCGGCAACGGGGCGGCACGGCGGCGAGCCGTAGCATGGGACGTCGGGTGGGGAGGAATCGAAAAATGGCGAAGCAGTTCTCCGGCAAGGTTGCGATCGTGACCGGCGGCACGCAGGGTCTCGGCGAGGCGATCGCCCGGCTCTTCGCCGAGCGCGGCGCGGCCGGCCTCGTCATCGTCGGGCGCGACAAGAAGCGCGGGAAGGCGGTCGCCGATCAGCTGACGAAAGCGGGCGCGAAGACCGTTTTCGTCGCCGCCGACCTCGCCGACCTTGCCGCGGCGCGAAAGATCGTCCCGGCCGCGGAGAAGGCATTCGGCAAGGTCGACGTTCTCGTCAACGCCGCCGCGATCACCGACCGCGGCACCATCCTCGACACGAAGCCGGAGCTCTTCGACGCGATGTTCGACGTGAACGTGCGCGCGCCCTTCTTCCTCATGCAGGATGCGGCAAGGCTGATGATCAAGAAGAAGATCAAGGGCGCGATGGTCAACATCCTGTCGATGTCCGGCCACGGCGGGCAGCCGTTCATCATCGCCTATTGCGGCTCGAAGGGCGCGCTTGCGACGCTGACCAAGAACGCCGCCTTCTCGCTGATGCGCAACAATATCCGGATCAACGGGCTCAACATCGGCTGGATGGACACGCCGGGTGAGCACCGCATCCAGAAGCTCTATCACGATGCGCCCGACGACTGGCTGAAGAAGGCGGAGCAGGCGGCGCCGTTCGGGCGGCTCCTGAAACCGACCGAGGTTGCGCGCGCCGTCGCTTATTTGGCGAGCGACGAGTTGGGGCTGATGACCGGCTCGATCATCGACTTCGATCAGCAGGTGCTCGGCTCGGCCGAGGGCTCGGTCCAGCCGTCGAAAGCGATGGCGCTTTAGAGGCCACCAAAAGAAAAAGGCCCGCCGGAGCGGGCCTCGTTCTGGTCTTCAAATCCGGCCGCTCAGCTCTGATTGAGCGCGAGCTGCGTAACGCGGGTGGCCGGCCCGCCGGGCGCAACCTGGTCGGTGACGGTGATGGCAAGGCGGCCGTTACCGTTGTTTGAGATCGTCATCGTCGCCTTGGTGTCGCCGTTGACGGGCTTCGGCCAGGTGATCTGCAGCACGACGGCGTCGCCGCTGCGCTTGCCGGAAAGACGCGCCGGGCCGATCGCCGAGCCCTCGTAGATTCCGGTGTAGCGCCCGGAGCTGGCGTCGTAGCGAATGTCGGCGCGGATCGCGCGCGAGAAGATGAAGGCACCGCATGTGCCGCTCATCGAGATACCGGTCGCGGACGGCTGGCCGGTCAGCGTGCAGCTCACCTGGTTCGGGCGCTCGGTCGCATTGCGTTGAACGAGGCCGCCGCCGGAGAACGATCCCTGGAAGCGGCTGAGAAAATCCGACTCGGCGGCTTGGCTTGCGCCGGCAAAGGAAGCTGCCGCGAGGGCAAGCACGAAAACCGCCGAGCGGCGTGAAACAAAATTCATCAAAGACTCCTCAAATCATCGCCATATAACGGCGGAGCGAAGGAAACGTTCCCGCTCGCGATTGCGCCGTGGAGAAGCGAACCACCCCTTGCCGCACCGTAGACGCGAGAGTGGTGGCGTCACCGAGCCGCTAATGAGGCAAGATAGCGGCGCGGCGGCATCCCGCGCCGGGCAACTCGAATTAAGGTTTCCGCTTCCGCTGGATTGCCGGGCGTGCGCGCGTCCCCGTCAAACAGCGGATCCTGCAACTCGTTGGCCGGCGGCATCGAAGGGGTGGAACTCCGCCAGCCGCAGGTGCGCGGTCACGTTGTCGCCCTCGGCCACCGAAGGGCGTCCGCGCACGGCGGCGATCAGGTGATTGTCGAGCCCGCGGAGGTGTATGTGGCTTTCCGATCCGATCGGCTCGATCAGCGCCACGACCATTGGAAGCGGCAGCGAGGGCGCCTCCGGTGCCAGCGTCACGTGCTCCGGTCGGATACCAATTGTCGCCGTGCCAGCCGGGAGGCTGCCGGCGAATGCGTTCCGATCCGGCAAGGCATCGAGACGGATGAGGTTCATTGGCGGCGAGCCGATGAAACCGGCGACGAATATTGTCTGCGGACGTTCAAAGAGCTCCGAGGGCGTGCCCACCTGCTCGATCCGTCCGGAGTTCATGACCACCAGACGGTCGGCGAGCGTCATGGCCTCGAGCTGGTCGTGCGTGACATAAACGCTTGTAGTTCTGAGCCGCCGTTGCAGGTGCCGGATCTCGACGCGCATCTGCCCGCGCAGCTTGGCGTCGAGATTTGACAGCGGCTCGTCGAAGAGGAACGCTTTCGGGTGCCGGACGATGGCGCGGCCCATCGCAACCCGTTGCCGTTGCCCGCCGGAGAGCTGGCGCGGCTTGCGGTCGAGGAATGGCTCGATCTCGAGAAGCTTCGCCGCCTCCGCCACCCGACGGTCGATTTCCGGGCGCGGCGTACGACGGTTCTTGAGGCCGTATTCAAGATTTCCGCGCACCGTCATATGCGGGTAGAGGGCATAGTTCTGGAAGACCATGGCGATGTCGCGCTCGGCCGGCTCCCTGCCGTTGGCGACCGCGCCGTCGATCGAGATGGTTCCGGAGGAGATCGTCTCCAGCCCGGCGATCATCCTGAGCAGCGTGGACTTGCCGCATCCCGACGGCCCGACCAGCACGACGAACTCGCCGTCGCTGATCGACAGATCGATGCCCTGAACCGCCCGCACTTTTCCCGGATAGACCTTGGTCACATCGCGGAGTTCGATGCTCGCCATGGATCACTTCTCCGTTTCGACCAGTCCCTTGACGAAGAGCCGCTGCATGGCGATCACCACCAGCACCGGCGGCAAAAGGGCAAGCACGGCGGTCGCCATCACCAGGTTCCACTGGGGTATCGCGTCGGTGACGTCGGCCATGCGCTTGATGTCCATGACGATGGTGTAATAGCGCGCGTCGGTGACCACCATCAGCGGCCACAGATACTGGTTCCAGCCATAGATGAAGAGGATGACGAACAGCGCCGCGATGTTGGTGCGCGACAACGGGAGCAGGATGTCGCGAAAGAACTTGAGCGGCCCCGCGCCGTCGACGCGCGCGGCTTCGAGGATCTCGTCGGGAACGGTCAAAAAGAACTGGCGGAACAGGAAGGTCGCGGTCGCCGACGCGATCAGCGGAATCGAGAGACCGGCGTAGCTGTTGAGCATGTGCAGGTCCGCGACCACCTTGAAGGTCGGCACGATGCGCACCTCCACCGGCAGCATCAGGGTGACGAAGATCACCCAGAACGCCGCGGCGCGGAACGGAAAGCGGAAGTAGACGATGGCATAGGCCGACAGGATCGAGATCGCGATCTTGCCGATGGCGATCGACAGCGCCATGACCAATGAATTGAAAAGCATCGACCCGATCGGCGGCACGCCGGAGCTCGAAACGCCGGCGGTAATCATCGACCAGTAGTTTTCGAAGGCATGCGGTCCGGGCAGCAGCGGCACGACGCCTGACATGAAGTCGTCGGGGCCGCGCGTCGAGGCGATGATCGCGATGTAGACCGGGAAGGCGATCACCACCACGCCGACGATCAGCGTCAGATGGGCGAGAAAATTGAGGAAAGGCCGGTGCTCTACCATCGCCGGGCTCTCCTAGTAGTTCACCCTGCGCTCGACCCACTGAAACTGGATCACGGTGAGCGCGATGACGATGATCATCAAGATGACCGACTGGGCCGACGACGAGCCGAGGTTCAGCCCGATGAAGCCGTCATTGTAGACCTTGAAGACGAGGATGTTGGTGGAGCGCGCCGGGTTGCCCCCGGTCGTGGCGTGGATCACGGGGAAGGTGTTGAACATTGCGTAGACGAGGTTCACGACCATGAGGAAGAACGTGGTCGGCGACAAGAGCGGGAGCACGATGGTGAAGAACCGCCTCACCGGCCCGGCGCCGTCGATGGCGGCGGCCTCGGTCAGCGAATGCGGGATCGATTGCAGGCCGGCGAGGAAGAACAGGAAGTTGTAGGAGATCTGGTTCCAGCTCGCCGCCACGACCACGAGGATCATCGCGTCGCGCGGATTGAGCGAGTGGTTCCAGTTGTAGCCGGCGAAACGCAGGAGGTAGGGCAGGATGCCGATCGTGGGGTTGAACAGGAACCACCACATGATGCCGGCGACAGCCGGCGCCACTGCATAGGGCCATACAAGGAGCGTGGTGTAGGCCTGCCCGCCCTTGATCACCCGGTCGACCGCCACGGCGAAGAGGAGGCCGAGGCCGAGCGAAAGCACCACCACGCTGATCGAAAAAACCACCGTGACCTTCAGCGAGTTGATGTAGTCCGGATCGGCGAACAGGGCGGTGTAGTTCTTGAGACCGATGAAGGTCGTCTTCAACCCGAAGGCATCCTCGCGCTCGAACGATTGCACGAACGCCTGCCAAGCTGGCCAGATGAAGAAGATCGCCGTGACGGCAAGCTGCGGGAGGAGCAGCGCGTAAGGTAAGACGCGATTTTGAAAGATCGTGCGCTTTGTTTGCATGGCTAATCATATGGCCTGCGCATGGAAAGAGCCCGCGCGGAAATATGCTTCCGCGCGGGGCCTATGTTGCAGCGGGCCGTTAGCCGTTGGCCGCGGCGAAGTCGGCGATCAGTTTGTTGCCGCGTTCTACGACGGCGTCGAGGGCCTGCTGGGCGGTCTTCTCGCCGGAAAGCAGGTTCTGGAATTCCTCGTCGATGATGTCGCGGATCTGCACGTAGTTGCCGAAGCGCAGACCCTTTGAGTTCGCAGTCGGCGGGTTGAGGGTGATCTGCTTGATGCCGACGTCGGTGCCGGGGTTCTTTTCGTAGTAGCCTTGGCTCTTGCCGAGCTCGTAGGCGGCCGCGGTGATCGGCAGGTAGCCGGAGAACTGATGCCACTCGGCCTGAACCTCGGCCGAGCTCAGATAGCGGAAGAAGTCAGCCACGCCCTTGTACTCTTCGGGCGTGTGGCCCTGGAGCACCCAGAGCGTTGCGCCGCCGATGATGGAGTTCTGCGGCGCGCCTTGCACATCGGCGTAGTAGGGCAGCATGCCGTAGCCGACCTCGAAATCCTTGGAATTGGCGATGACGCCAGCGCGCGCCGCCGACGAGTTCATGTACATGGCGCATTCCTGGGAATAGAACTTCGGCGGAGCGTCGTTGCCGCCGACTGGGCCGCCATACTCGAAGATGCCGGCATCCTGCCACTTCTTGAGGTTCTCCCAGTGACGCACCTGGACCGGGCCGTTGACGGTCAGCTTGGAATCGATGCTGCCGAAGCCGTTCTCGTTGGTGCCGATCGGCTGGTTGTGCCAGGCGGAGAAATTCTCGAGCTGAACCCATGAAATCCAGCCGCTGGTGAAGCCGCACTTCGCCGCGCCGGAATCCATGATCTTCTTGGAGAAGGCTTCGACATCCTCCCAGGTCTTGGGCGGCGTCTCGGGGTCAAGCCCGGCCTTCTTGAACACATTCTTGTTGTAATAGAGGATCGGCGTCGACGAGTTGAACGGCATCGACAGCATGTTGCCGTCGGTGTCGGTGTAGTAGCCGACGACGGCCGGCAGGAATGCCTTGGGATCGAACGCGGTGCCGGTGTCCTGCATCATTTGGTAGACGGGGTAAATCGCCCCCTTCGCCGCCATCATCGTGCCGGTGCCGACCTCGAAGACCTGTACGATGTCGGGCTGCTCGTTGGCGCGAAACGCGGCGATCGCCGCCGTCATGGTCTCCGGATAGGAGCCCTTATAGGTCGGCGTGACGTGATATTCCGTCTGGGCCGCATTGTAATTCTGGACGATCTCCTCGAGCTTCTTGCCGAGCTCGCCGCCCATGGCATGCCACCAGGATATCTCGGTGGCGGCGTATGAAGCGGATGGGCCTGCGGCGGCAAGCGCAAGGCCGAGCACGGCTGAGAGTAGGAATTTCATCGGGGCCCCCGTTCTGAATGAACCGACTTTTGCTACGCCCGCCGTTTGACGGTTCCGTATCATTTTTGTGAAGGCAGGATTGCGGTCCTACACTTTCCGCGTAGCCGCCGGACAAGATCAGGCGAGGCGCACGATCGTTATCCAACGCTTATTCGCCGAGCGCCGCCTTGATCGCCGCATTTCCGCGACGGACAGCGTGGTCGAGGGCTTCGCGCGCGCTCTCATGCCCGGCGAGGAGCTCCTCGAACTCCTCGTTCTGGATGTCGCGAAGCTCGGGAAGATTGATGGCGCGGATGCCGCGTGAGTTCTCCGTGGGCGGCTTTCCGATCATCTGCAGAATCGGCTGCTCGCGCCCCGGGTTGCGGTCGTAGAACCCCGACTGCTTGGTCGCCTCGTAAGCCGCCATCGTAACCGGGAGGTAGCCGGAGACTTGATGCAGGCGGGACTGCACGTCGGTCTGCGACAGGAACTTGAAGAAGGCGGCGACCCCGACATAGTCCCTGTCCGGATGCCCGGCGAAGACCCAAAGGCTTGCCCCGCCGGGGATGGTGTTCTGCGGCGCGCCGGACGCGGAGGGGTCGTAGGGTAGGGGACCTGTCCCAAACTCGATGCCGGAGTTCGCGACGTCGCCGAGGCCGGCCGAGGAATCGGTCAGCATGGCGCACTCGCCGGAGAGGAAGAGCTGCTTTGCCTCCGAGGTGCGGCCGGCGTAGCGGAACACATTCTCGGCGGCGAGCGCGGCAAGCTGGTCGAAATGGCGGACATAGATCGGCGTGTTGATCTTGAGCTCGATGTCTGTGCCGGCGAGCCCATTCTCCTTCGTCGCGTAGGGGACGTTGTTCCAGGCGGCGAAATTCTCCAGGTGAATCCAGGTGATCCACGACGACGTGTAGCCGCAGGACGCCGCGCGCGTACCGCACGATCCGTCGGGCCGCGCTCCAGACCTCCGGCCAGGTCTTCGGCGGCTTGTCCACATCGAGCCCGGCGCGCCTGAAGGCGTCCTTGTTGTAGAAGAGGATCGGCGAGGAGGAGTTGAACGGGAAAGAGAGCATCGTCCCGTCGGGCGTCGAATAGTAGGCGACGATGCCGGGGAGGTACTGGCTCTTGTCGAAGACGCCGCCCGCCATCTTGAGCACGTCGGCGACCGGCACGATGGCCCCCTCCGCGTGCATCATGACGCCGGTTCCGACATCGAAGACCTGGATGATGTGCGGCGGATGACCCTGCTTGTAGGCGTCGAGCCCCGCCTGCAGCGTCTCCGGATAGGTGCCCTTGAACACCGGCACGATGCGGTAGTCGCTTTGGCTGTCGTTGAATTCGCGGGCCAGGTTCTCGACCACCTGGGCGTTCGCCCCGCTCAGCCCGAACCAGAATTCAAGGTTCGTCGCGGCACTGGCGCACGGCACCGCGGCGCCGGCGAAAGCCAAGCCGAGAAGGGCGGAAAGCAGCGATCGCAGCAGGGGTCTCGCCATCAGGTTGCAGCATACGCCGGAGCGGCCGGCTCGTCCCGTGACAATTCTATCGCCGAAGTGTGACACCAGGCACGCAGTGGCCATACTCTCAAGAGCGAAGTGCGCGGAAAAAACGTTCGCACGCGCCGGAACAGGGAGGAGCTCAGGTGATCACGGTCTTCGGCTCGATCAATCTCGATCTGATCGGCGCAGTGGAGCGCCTGCCGCAACCGGGCGAGACGGTCCCGGGCAGCGCGTTTACGACCGCGCCGGGCGGCAAGGGCGCCAACCAGGCTCTCGCGGCGCGGGCGCGCCGGTGCCTCGGTCCGCATGGTCGGGGCGGTCGGCGGCGACCGCTTCGCGGAAGCCGCGCTGTCGCTGCTTCGCGCCGACGCGCTCGACCTCCAGCTGGTGAAGGCGGTCGACGGGCCGACCGGCGTCGCGCTGATCCTGGTCGACCGGGTGGGTGAGAACGTCATCGTCGTGATCCCCGGGGCAAACGGCGCGGTCGGCGAAGATCAGGCGGAGAGCTTGGAATTCTCGCCTGGCGACGTGCTCCTCCTGCAGCTTGAAGTGCCTGTCGCTGCGATCGGCGCGGCGGCACGGCGGGCGCGGGCGGCGGGCGCGCATGTGATCTTGAACTTCGCGCCGTTTCGCGCCGAGGCGCTCGATCTGGTCGCAGCCGCCACGCATCTCGTCGTCAACGAGACGGAATGCGCGCTGATCGCCGAGGCGCTCGGGCTCAAGAACGAGGCGCTCGAAGTGCAGGCGCGCCGGCTTGCCGAACGCTTCGGCGCCACGGTGGTCGTGACGCTTGGGCGTGCGGGCGTTCACGCCGTCGACGGCGGTGGCGAATTCCGCGCCGCAGCGCTTCCCGTCGAGCCGGTCGACACGGTCGGCGCCGGCGACACGTTCTGCGGCTATCTCGCCGCTGGCCTCTCCGAGGGCCGGCCGCTTCCGGCGGCGCTCGCGCTGGCGTCGGCGGCGGGAAGCCTCGCTTGCATCAAGTCCGGTGCGCAGCCTTCGATCCCGCGGCGGGCTGAGGTCGAGGCGGCTTTGCCGGGCTCACGGGCGTGAAAACGGGAATACAAAGGCAATAAGCGGCACGCCGACCAGCACGACCAGAATCGAAAGCGGCAGGCCGAGCCGCCAATAATCGCCGAAGCGGTAGCCGCCCGGGCCCATGACGAGCGTGTTCGACTGGTGGCCTATCGGGGTCAGGAAGTCCGACGCGGCGCCGAGCGCAACCGCCATCAGGAACGGATCGGGATTGTAGCCGAGCCCGCTCGCGAACTGCGCTGCTATCGGCGCCATGACGAGCACCGTTGCGGCGTTGTTCAGGAAGGGCGTCACCGCCATGCCGGCGACCATGATGACAGCGAGCGCGCCCAGCGGAGGGAGCGGCGCGGCGACAGTTGAGAGCCACGCTGCGAGGAGATCGGTCGCCCCGGTCGTCTGCATGGCCTCGCTTACCGGGATCAGCGAGCCGATCAGGACGAGAAGCGGCCAGTCGATTACCTCGTAGGCCTCGCGCAGGCTGATCGAGCGCGCCAGAAGGAGCACCAGGGCGGCGCCGAAGAAGCCGAACGCCACGGGCACGACCTGCAACGCGACGAGCGACATCGCGACGGCGAGAACGATGATCGGCAGGTAGCGCCAGCGCTCGCGGCCGAGCCCGATGTTGCGGCCGGCGAGCGGCAGGCAGCCGAGCTCGCCGAGCGCCTCCGGCATCTGCGTCACGTTGCCTTGCAGGACGACGACGTCGCCGGGCCGGAAGCGGATCGTCCTTAGCCTTCGCGTCAGCCGCTCGCCGCTGCGGCTGACCGCGAGGACGGCGATCTGATAGCGCTCCGCGAGCCGCGCCTGCGTGGAGGTCCGGTCAACGAGGCTCGAGCCGGCGGTGACGACCGCTTCCATGACGCCGAAATCCTCGGCGCTGGTATCGGGCTCCTTCTTCTGGTCCTCGCTGCCGACGAGCTTCAGCTTGCCCGCCGCGACGGTCTGCTCCAACGCCGCCGAATCGCCTTCAAGAAGCAGCGTGTCGTCGGCGTTGAGCGTCCAGCGCGGCGACGGCGTGAAGCGGCGGAAGCGCTCGCGGATGATGGTCACCACCTGAACGTCGCCGTCGGAGCGCTTCTCGATCTCCGCCACCGTCGTGCCGACGAAGGGCGAATCCTTCGGCACCGTCACCTCGGTCGTATAGTTCTGGATGCTGAAGGCGGCATCGAGCGACGCCGCGCCCTTACGGTCGGCGGGAAGCAGCTTGTAGCCGAACGCCAGGAAAGCGACGCCGAGGACGGCGACCGACAAGCCGACCGGCGTGAAATCGAACATGTGGAAGGGCTCGCCGACGAGCTCGGCTCTGAGCCGCGACACGATGATATTGGGCGAGGTCCCGATCATGGTCATGGTGCCGCCGAGGAGCGAGCCGAAGGCCATGGGCATCAGGAAATAGGATGGCGACGTCTTGGTGCGCCGCGCCAGCTGAAGGGCGACCGGCATCAGCATCGCGAGCGCGCCGATGTTCTTCACGAAGCCGGCCATCAGCGTGACGGAGCCGACGAGGAGAAAAATCACCTTGCGCGGCGAGGTGAGAAAGGGCCCGAGCCTCTGCAGCACCGCCTCGACGATGCCGGAGCGCGCCACCGCGGCGCTCACCAAAAGCGCCGACCCGACGATGATGACGATGTCGTCGCTGAAGCCCTTGAACGCGGCTTCCGGCGGAACGATGCCAACGATCACCGACACGAAGAGCGCGAGCATCGCAACCACGTCGTAGCGCAGACGCCCCCAAACGAAGAGGGCCATCATGCCGACGATCACCGCGAAGGCGAGGCTCTGCTGGAGCGTCATGAGGCGTGGCGTCTCCGCTGCGCCGGTCGACGGAGCGAGCGGCTCCGCCGATTTCCCACTGCGCGGCTAGCGAGGCCGCGATCTCATTTCTTCAGCGGGCGCCCGGCCTTGCTCGCTTCCTTCACCTCGTTCAACCGGCCGGAATAGACATCGTAGACGAAGCCGTAGATCGGGATGTAGCCCGGCACCAGTGGGTGCGTGCGTATGCGTTTCACGTCGGCGAGGACGCTTGCAGCCTGATCGGCGATCGTGAGCCACGGAATGAAGTGGCCGTGCGGCGCGCCGCCGCCGTGTTTCGGATTTGACCAGGTCTTGCCGTCGAACGTCGCCGTCTGCAGGTTGTCGTCGAGAAGGCTCGCCATCACCGTGTCGGTGAAGAGCTCCATGCCGCAATTCGTGTGGTGAACGACGAACCATTCGACCGTGCCGAGCAGCTTGTGCGAGATGACGAGGGAGCGGATGGCATCGTCGGACGCGCGCCCGCCGGCGTTGCGGATGACATGCGCGTCGCCCTCCGCCAGGCCGGCATACTTCGCCGGATCGAGCCGTGCATCCATGCAGGTCAGGATGGCGAAGCGGCGCGCCGGCGGGATCGTGAGCTTTCCCTTGTCGCCGAAATCGGCGACGTAGCCTTTGTTCGCCTTCAGGACCTCGTCATAGACCTTGCTGGGTTTTCCAGCCGCCTTTGCCGCTCTCTTGGCCATCGCCGCTCTCCCCTGATCGCATCCGTGACGGCGAACGGACGCCGCCGCGAGTGGAAGCTAGCGCCGGCTTTGCCGCAGCGCGAGGGGAAGAATTGCCATTCAGCGGCGCAGAAAGGAAAAAAGATCAGGCTTGAAGCAGGTCCTCAAGGTCGAGGCGCTTCGTCACCATGGCGAGCGAGCCGTCCGGGTTCTTCGGCCATTCCGCGTTCGGGCGGTCGCGGTAGAGCTCGACGCCGTTCTGGTCGGGGTCGCGCAGATAGAGCGCTTCGCTGACGCCATGATCGCTGGCGCCGTCGAGCTGGATGCCGGCCTTGATGAGGCGCCTCAGCGCGTCGGCAAGTGCGGCGCGCGTCGGATAGAGGATGGCGACGTGATAGAGCCCGGTCGTGCCGGGAGCCGGCGGCGGGCCGCCTTTGCTTTCCCAGGTGTTCAAGCCGATGTGGTGATGATAGCCGCCGGCGGAGATGAAGGCGGCGCTGTCGCCGTATCGCTGCGTCACCTCAAAGCCGAGCACGCCGCAATAGAAGGCGAGCGCCCGGTCGATATCGGCGACCTTCAGGTGCACGTGTCCGATCCTGGTGTCGGGGTCGATCGGCCGATCGAGCGCGGTCTCAGCGATGCGGTTCTGGTCTGGTTTGTCGAGCATCGGCGGAATCTAAGCGCTCGGTTGATGCCGCGCTAGTGTCGCGGAGGTAACCAAAGGCGTCCCGCCTCCGGCGCCTTCATCACTTCCTTGAGATCGCGCAGGATTTCAGCCAGTCCGCACGCGCTCGCGCGCACCAAACTAGCGCGGCCGCGACCGTCCGGCTGGCGCCAGCGTCGCCGAAGGAAGGGGAACGCCGACGGCGGCGGAGAGCGCGCCCGAGCGGACCAGCGCGGCGACAGCGCCGATGTCCCGATCGTCGACGGCGTCGGACTCCGCGGTTTTCGCGGCGGCTTCCCGGACTAGGCGCAGCACATCCGAAAGCCCGTCTTCGGAAGCGGCGGCAACGCGCGTCGCAGCGAGGAGCTCGATCGCGACCATCTCGGATGTGGCCTCGATCAGCGGGCGCAGCCGCGCGATGCCCGCAGGCTCAAGCGCCGGTGCGCCGGCGTGCTCTTTGATCGCCGCCGCGAGGGCTGTCGCCCTGGTGGCGGGGCTTTTCGAATTCGGCGTCCGGCGTCCCGCTCGCGCCGATTCTTGTGGAGAGAACAGCGCCGAGCGTCGCAAGCGACATCGCCATCAGGTCCGCGGCGAGGGCGAGCGAAGTCGTGTCCTCGACGCCGGCGATCATCTCCTCGCTCTGCCACAAGACCAGCCGATCCTCCGAGATGCCGTTTGCGGCACGCTCAAGCAGCGCCCCGGCCTGGCGCAAGAGGTCGAGTGCGGCGCCGGCGCGGAAGATCGCGCCGCGGTCGGAGTTGGCGCCGTCGAACGCGGGCGCGCTCGGCTCCTCCGCTTCGCGGTGCGGGGCGAGCGCACGAAGCGCGGTCGCCACGTCCAATTGTCCACGCTGCCGATTGAGCCGATGCACGCTCAAGTGAAACGCCGCGTCGGGATGGTCGACCGAAAGTGCAGAGAGAGCGGCGGCGACAAGCGCCGACTGGAACACGCGCTCGGCTAAGAAGAGCGCACTGAGCGTCGTTGCGAGCGTCAGCTCCGTGCCGGACAGAAGTGCGCTTCGCTCGCGCGGATCGAGCGAAAGCGGAAGCATGTCGGCGTCGCGCAGGATTTCGGCTGCCGGCCGGACGCGTCCGCCATCGACGATCTCGCCGGAGCCGGTCAGCGCGGCGAAGAGATGCGAGAGCGCCAGCCGGTCGTTCGCGCCTTCCGGGACGGCGGGGAGGAGATCGCGCTTCAGAAGCGCGGCGAGCGCCTCAACGACCTCCCAGCGGACGCCGGAGACCCCTTGCGCGAGTGCTGCGAGCTTCAGCGCCGAGAAGAGACGCAGCTCGCTTTCGGGCAGAAGTGCGCCACGCGCTTCGACCATCTCGGCGACAGAAGGTGCCTTGCTCGCCAGGTCGAGCGGCGGCAACAGGCCGTTTTGCGAAAGGATCGTCGCGAGCGCCGCCCGCCCGGCCTCCACGTCGACCCGCGCGTAGGGATCGAGCGCGACCGCTGCGCCGCCGTGGATCGCCCGCCAGTCGGCGAGCGGCGTGCGGGCCGGCCGAAGCACGATGTTGAGGTTCACGCCCACCCCCAGGCGCCCGCGCCCGAGCATCTCGAACGCCGAATGCGTGCGCCAAATTGCGTTGCGGCCACAGACGATCGGCGGCCGAGCCAAGCTCGTTCGAGCATGGTTCTCTCCCGCTCGGTCCGCCGCCGACGATCATAACGCATCGTAAACGCGCGATGTCCACGCAAGTCGCCCGGTTTGGTTGACGGCGGGCGGAGCCGGCGGTTTCGGCGGCGGGGCTAGAGCGACCCGCGCGGCGAAATGCGCGCTCAGCGACGTTGTCGCGCCGGGGGCGAGCACCCTGAGACCGTTCGCTTCCGGCGTGCCCGGCTTGCCGAGGGCATTGTTCGGGTGGGTCACCGGCTCGAAGCAGAAGATCGGGCAATCCTTGCCGAGCGAGTAGATATGGAAGAAACGCGTCCCGGGATCGGCCTCCACGTCGACGGCGACCCCGCGGTCTGGCCACGCGATCTTGGCGCGGCCGTCCCAGCCGGCATAGCCATTGTCGATGAAATCGTCAGGAAGCGGGCGGGCGGCGTTGAAATTCCATTTTTCCGGCATCGGCGCCGGCTCGGTCTTCGCCGGGAAAGCCGGCGGCTGCTCAAGCCACATGCCGGTCGCCTTTGCCTCGATCATCGACACCGGGCGTTCGCACGAACCAGGGATGATGGCCGAGCCCGTAGGGAAGCGGCGTCTGACCGAGATGGCGGAGCGAAAGCTCAATGCTCGAGCGTCGCATCGACGAGCGAGAACGTCTGCGTCGCCTCGTAGTCGAAAGGCGGGATGGCGCGGCTTCGCAGGCGAAGCACGACGTGGTTCGACCTTTTTCTCCACGAGCTCCCAGGGCGAAAGTCCAGCCGTCGCCGTGAATCGGCACCGGCTCAAGCGGGTCGTTCGGCTCGATCGGATAGAACTTGCCGCCGAAGGTGAAGCCGCCGCCGGAGATGCGGTTGAACCACGGCACCATGGGGCTTGAGGACAAGCGCGCGCGGATTCTCCGATTCGCCGGTCCAGCGGCGCAAGATCGGCACCCATTCCTTGCCTCGCTTCACGTCGAACGCGGCGATCGATCCGCCGAGTCTCGGCACGATCTCCACGAGCGCCTCGTCGGTTTCCATCGCGATCCGGTCGCTCATGTTCCCTCCCTGCCGCTTGGCTTCTCTTGACGCAGCATTGCGCCAGTCGAATTAGATCATAGAAGAGACGCAAGCGCATCCGGGTGGCGCGTTTCGCCACCGGATTTGCGCTCAAAGAGCGATGACAGCCGCCGCCGGCAGCAAAAGGCCGGATTTCCCGATTGCGGAACGGCGTGCGAGCGAGTGGGGAGGGAAAATGCGCCTCATGCAATTCGTGGGCTCGGACGGAGCCCGCGCCGTTGCCGCGATCGGCGACGACGGCGCGCCGAGGACCGTGCGTGGCGCAACCAGCGTGCGCGACCTTGCGCTCGAAGCGCATCGCAGCAAGCGATCGCTTGCGGCGAGCGTCGAAGCACACGGGCTCGGCGAGGCCGTCGACTATGACCGGCTGATCGCGGAGAAGCGGCTGCTTTTGCCGCTCGATCATCCCGAGCCGTCGCGAGTCATCGTCGCGCTCACCGGGCTGACGCATCTCGGCAGCGCGCAGTCGCGCGATTCGATGCATGCGAAGCTTGCAGGGCGCCGACCTCAGCGATTCCATGAAGATGTTCAAGCTCGGGATCGAAGGCGGCAAGCCGAAGAAGGGCGCGATCGGCGTGCAGCCCGAATGGGCCTATAAGGGCGACGGCTCGTGGCTTGTCGCGCCGGAGCAGCCGATCGAGCTTCCGGGCTACGCGGAAGACGGCGGCGAGGAGGGCGAGATCGCCGGCCTCTATGTGATCGGCGACGACGGCGCGGTGCTGCGCGTCGGCTTCGCCGTCGGCAACGAATATTCCGACCACGTCATGGAGCGGCGGAACTACCTCTATCTCGCGCATTCGAAGCTGCGGCAGTCGTCGTTCGGCCCGGAGCTCTTCGTCGGGGCGTTGCCGGCCGAGGTGAAGGGAAGCGTGCGCATCCTGCGCGACGGCATGGAGGCCTGGCGCGGCGAGCTTCTTTCCGGCGAGGACGAATATGTGCCACTCGATCGCCAACCTCGAGCAGCATCACTTCAAGTATCGCCGGCTTCCGGCGGCCGGGCGACGTGCACGTCTATTATTACGGCGCGAGCGCGCTTTCCTGCGCGGCCGGCTTTGCGACCAAGCCCGGCGACGTTTTCGAGGTCGATGTGCCGGTTTTCGGCCGGCCGCTCCGCAATCCGCTCGTTGCGGGCAAGCCCGATCGGCTTATATCGGTCGCGTCCCTCTGAAATCTCCCAACCCAATCAGTCAACGAGGCCCGGAATGACCGATCTCCATCGCAATCTCATCGCCGGCGAATGGATCGAGGGCGAAGACGCGACCGACGACATCAACCCGTCGAACACCGACGAGGTGGTCGGCCGCTATGCCCGCGGCTCGAAGGCCGACGCGGAGCGCGCGATCGCCGCGGCGAAGGCGGCGTTTCCCGCCTGGTCGCGCTCCGGCGTGCAGCAGCGCTACGAGATCCTGAAGAAGGCGTCGGACGAGATTCTGGCGCGCAAGGAAGAGCTTGGGCGGCTGCTTTCGCCGCGAAGAGGGGAAGACGCTTGCGGAAGGGATCGGCGAGACTGTGCGCGCCGGCCAGATATTCGCGTTCTTCGCCGGCGAGGCGCTGAGGATTGCGGGCGAGATCGTGCCGAGTGTCAGGCCCGGCGTCGAGGTGATGATCGAGCGCGAGCCGGCCGGCGTCGTCGGGCTGATCACGCCGTGGAATTTCCCGATCGCGATCCCCGCCTGGAAGCTCGCGCCGGCGCTTGCCTTCGGCAACACGGTGGTGATGAAGCCGGCGGATCTGGTGCCGGGCTGCGCCTGGGCGCTCGCCGACATCCTCGACCGCGCCGGCCTGCCGAAGGGTGTCCTGAACCTCGTCATGGGCAGAGGCTCGGTCGTCGGGCAGGCGATTCTCGACAGCCCCGACGTGAACGCCATTTCCTTCACCGGCTCGATCGAGACCGGCAAGCGCGTGGCGAAGGCTTCGGCCGAGCATATGCGCCGCTTCCAGCTCGAGATGGGCGGCAAGAATCCGCTCGTCGTCCTCGACGACGCCGATTTGAAGACGGCGGTCGAATGCGCCGCCAACGGCGCCTTCTTCTCCACCGGCCAGCGCTGCACGGCCTCCTCGCGCCTGATCGTCACGCAAGGCATCCACGATCGCTTCGTCGACGCGCTGATTGAGCGCATGAAGGGTCTGAACGTCGACGACGCCGTGAAGGAGGGCACGCATATCGGTCCGGTGGTCGATGCCGCTCAGTTGAAGCAGGACCAGGACTACATCGAGATCGGCCGCAAGGAAGGCGCCAAGCTCGCCTGGGGCGGCGAGCGGCTGAACCGCGCGACGCCGGGCTTCTATCTGCAGCCGGCGCTCTTCACCGAGACGAACGAACGCCATGCGCGTCAACCGCGAGGAGATTTTCGGGCCCGTCGCGACGGTCATCCGCGTGAAGGACTACGACGAGGCGCTCGCCGTCGCGAACGACACGCCGTTCGGGCTCTCCGTCGGGCATCTGCACGACGAGCCTCAAGCACGCCACGCACTTCCGCAAGAACAGCGAGGCGGGGATGGTGATGGTCAACCTGCCGACGGCGGGCGTCGACTATCACGTGCCCTTCGGGGGCCGCAAAGGCTCCTCCTACGGCACGCGCGAGCAGGGCCGCTACGCGATCGAGTTCTACACGATCGTGAAGACGACTTACGCGCTGCCGGTCTGAGCGCGCAATCGCGGCCCGCCGATGTCCGAGCCTGCGGCACTGATCGGCATCGACTGGGGCACCAGCAACTTCCGCGCGTTCCTTCTCGACCGGGCCGGCGGCATCCTCGACCGCCGCGCCGGTGCGCACGGCATCATGACGGTAACGGACGGAAAGTTCGGACCGGTGCTTGCCGCGCGGATCGGCGAGTGGCTTGCCGACGGCGCGCTTCCGATCCTGATGTCGGGCATGATCGGCAGCCGGCAGGGCTGGGTCGAGGCGCCTTACGCGGCGACGCCGGCAGCGCTTTCGGACCTCGCCGCATCGCTCGCGCCGGTTCCCTTCGAGGCGGCCGATGTTCGCATCGTGCCGGGACTTCGGACGGAGCACGACGACGCGGAGCGACGTGATCCGTGGCGAGGAGACGCAGATTTTCGGCGCGCTGGCGCATCTCGGAGTTGATTGCGGACGCTTCCTTCTTCCCGGCACGCATTCGAAGTGGGTGGTCGTCGAGCAAGGCAGGGTGGTGCAGCTTCGCCACCTACATGACCGGCGAGATGTTCGCGGCGGCGCGCGACCACACGATCCTCGGCCGGCTGATGCATGACTCGAGGACGAAGCGACGCGGCGTTCGCAAAGGGCGTGGCGCTTGGCGCCTGGCCAGGCGGGCCGGGTGCGCTTCTGAGCCGCCTCTTCGCCGTGCGCACGGCCGGGCTCTTCTCCACGCTTCAGGCGGAGGAGCTGTCGGACTATCTCTGCGGGCTCCTGATCGGGGCGGAGATGGCGGATGCGGTGAGCGCGGAGCGCCACGCCGTCGGCGTCGTCGCGTCGGAGTCGCTTGCCGAGCGCTATCACGCGGCGGCCGACATTCTCGGCGTTCGTGCCGACATCGTCCCATCCGACTGTATCGCGGCGGGCTATTTGGCGATCGCGCGGACCGCCGGTCTGATCGGCGCGGCGTAGGGGCGCGGATGACGATCGATCTCAAACAGGCGCTGCAACGCGCTGCCGCTCGTCGCGATTCTACGCGGTGTCACGCCTGCGGAGGCTCCCGAAATCAGGCGCGGCGCTGGTCGCTGCCGGCTTTCGCATCGTCGAGGTACCGCTCAACTCGCCCGATCCGTTCCGCTCGATCGAGTCGCTGGTTGAGCGCCTCGGCGATCGCGGCCCTGATCGGCGCCGGAACGGTCATGTCGCCCGACGCCGCGCGGCGGACGGCCGACGCAGGCGGGCGGCTTGTCGTGATGCCGCATTCCGATCCTGACGTGATCCGCGCCGCGAAGGCGGCCGGCGTCTGGTGCCTGCCGGGCGTCGCCACGCCGACAGAAGGTTTTGCCGCGCTCGATTGCGGCGCCGACGGGCTGAAACTCTTTCCCGCCGAGACGCTGCCGCCGGCGGCGGTGAAGGCCTGGCGCGCCGTCTTCCCGGCCGAGACATCGCTCGTGCCGGTCGGCGGCATCACGCCGGACGGGATGGCGGCATACGCCGCGGCGGGCGCTTCCGGCTTCGGCATCGGCTCGGCGCTCTACCGGCCCGGGATCGGCGTGAAGGAGTTGACGACGCGCGCTGCCGCTTTCGTTGCGGCGTGGCGGGCGATTGGGCGCTAGGCTTGCCGCCGGCCCGTCGCGGTTCGGACGCATGACGGTGCTATGAACTGAGGCAGTTCCGCGCCGCCGGATTCGCGGGGCGAGAAAAAGCCTGGGAGGAGGCCCGTGCCGAACCGCTTCGACGCGGAGAAGAAGAAACGGATCGCCGCCGCGCGCAAGCTGCTCGCAAGCGGACGCGACGGCAAAAAGCTTGCCGCGTTCTGTGACTGCCTCTTCGAACAGGGCGCCGGCGAGGACATCGTCGAATACGACGCCGAGGCGCTCGCGGCGATTGCCCGCGATGCTTACGCCTTCTTCCGCCGCCGTGCGAAGACGACGGGCGTCAGGGTCGCCGACATCGAGGGGACCGATTTCAGGGGCCGCCGACATACGGCGATCGAGCTCTCGACTCTGAACCGGCCCTTCATCTTCGACTCGGTGTCTGGGCGAGTTGCAGGCGCTCGGCTATCCGGTTCGCCTTGTCGTGCATCCGATCCTTGAGCGTCGTGCGCGACGCCGACGGCGAGGTCGTGAGCTTCGGGCCGCTTCTGCGCAAACCGCCGGCCGACGCCGCGCGTGAGAGCTTCGTGCATGTGCATATCCCGTTGATCCGCGATCCGGCCGCCCAGGCGAGACTCGCGGAGGACTTGGCCTCGCTTCTCAAGGAGGTGCGGCTCGCCACGGACGATTGGGCGCCGATGCGTGCGCGCATCAGGGACGCGATGAGCGATCTCAACCTCGATCATCCGAGCCTGTCCAGGGAGGCGATGAACGAGACGATCGAGTTCCTGCAATGGCTCGACGAGGGGAACTTCGTCTTCCTCGGCATGCGTGAATACGCCTACGACGAGGGCGCGGGCGATTCCCTGGAAACGTCGGAGGGGCGCGGGCTCGGGCTGCTGCGCGACCCGAAGGTGACGGTGCTGCGCCGCGGCACCGAGGTCGTGACGCTGACGCCGGAGATCCGTGCCTTCCTGCTCGCTCCCGACCCGCTGATCGTCACCAAGGCGAACGTCAAGACGCGCATCCATCGGCGCGACTACATGGACTATGTCGGCGTGAAGATCTTCGACGCGGGCAAGGTCAAAGGCGAGCTTCGTATCGTCGGCCTCTTCACCTCCACTGCCTTTACGCAATCCGTCGAGCGCATCCCGCTTATCCGGCGCAAGGTCGCGGAGATCATAAGGCGCGCCGGGCTCGACCCGCTCAGCCACTCGGGCAAGACTCTGCTCAATATCCTGGAGAACTATCCGCGCACCGAGCTCTTTCAGGCGGAGGTCGAGCAGCTTCATCAATTCGCGACCGCGATCCTGCGGCTTGAGGAGCGCCCGCGTATCCGCGCCTTGCCGCGCCGCGATCGCTTCGACCGCTTCGTGTCGGTGCTCGTGTTCGTGCCGCGCGACCGCTACACCTCCGATCTCCGCCAGCGGATCGGCGAGGCTCTGGCGGAGCTCTACGACGGGCGGGTCTCCGCCTTCTTCCCCGATTTCTCGCTCCCGCACCTGACGCGCGTTCAGTTCATCATCGGCCGCAATCCGACGGAGGGGCCCGATCCGGCGCAGACGGAGGTGGAAGCGCGCATCCGCGGCATCGTGCGGAACTTCGACGACGATCTCGAAGAGGCGCTGAATGCGGTCTATCCGCCGGAGCGCGTGAGCGAGCTTCTCAACGACTACGCGGAGGCTTTCGCACGCGACTACCGCGCCGCGTTTACCGCAAGCGACGCGCTGAGCGACATGGAAGTCACCGAGCGGCTCGCCCCCGACGACATCGAGGTGCGCTTCTTCCGCCCGCTGCATATGCCGGAGACGCGGGCGGTCATGACCTTCCACCATCTCGGTGATCCGATCCCGCTTTCGCGGCGCGTGCCGCTGTTGGAGAATTTCGGCTTCGCGGTCGTGAACGAGCGCACATATCAAGTGGCGCGTAAGGCCGGCCCACCGCTCTATCGGCACGACATGACGCTGGTCGACGCGAACGGCGGCGCGTTCGATCTTGCCGCGGCCGAGCGGCTTCACGATGCGGTGCTTGCGGTGTGGCGCGACAAGGCGAAGAGCGACGGCTTCAATGCGCTCGTGCTTTCCGCCGGCCTTGACTGGCGGCGCGCGGCGTTGCTGCGGACCATCGGCCGCTATCTCCGTCAGACCACGATTCCCTATTCGATCGACTACCTTTGGGGCGCGCTCGGCCGCTATCCCGACATCGCAGCGCTTCTGGTCGAGCTTTTCACGGCGCGCTTCCGGCCGGCGGTCGACGAGCGGGAACGGGCGGAAGCCCGGCTCGTCCGCAAGGTCGAGGCAGCGCTTGAGAAGGTGGCGAGCCTCGACGACGACACGATCCTGCGGGCCTTCCGGCAGGTTATCGAGGCGACGCAGCGGACCGATTTCTTCGCCGCGGGCGCGGAGGACTCCGACGCGATCGCGCTCAAGATCGAGCCGGGCGCCCTCGCATTCGTGCCGTTGCCGCGGCCGTTCCGCGAAATCTTCGTACATGCGCCACAGGTCGAGGGCGTACATCTGCGTTTCGGGCCGGTCGCGCGCGGGGGCCTGCGCTGGTCGGACCGCCCGCAGGACTTCCGCACCGAGGTGCTCGGCCTCGTCAAGGCGCAGCAGGTGAAGAACGCGGTCATCGTGCCGGTCGGCGCGAAGGGTGGCTTCGTGCCGGGCCGGCTCCCGACCGGCGGTCGCGAGCAGGTCTTCGAAGCCGGGCGCCAAGCCTACATCCGCTTCGTCGATCGCCTGCTTTCCGTCACCGACGACATCGAGGGCGACGCGGTGGTGCCGCCGAAGGATGTCGTCCGCCACGACGCCGACGACCCCTATCTGGTGGTCGCAGCGGACAAGGGCACGGCGACCTTCTCCGACACGGCGAACGGCATCGCGCTTGAACGCGGCTTCTGGCTCGGCGACGCCTTCGCCTCCGGCGGCTCGGCCGGCTACGACCACAAGGTCATGGGGATCACGGCGCGCGGCGCCTGGGAAGCGGTGAAGCGGCACTTCCGCGAGATCGACGTCGACATCCAGACCGAACCGTTCGCCGTCGTCGGCGTCGGCGACATGTCGGGCGACGTCTTCGGCAACGGCATGCTGCTCTCGCCCGCGATCAAGCTCGTTGCCGCCTTCGACCACCGCGACATCTTCATCGATCCGAACCCCGATCCGGCACGTGCGCTCAACGAGCGGCAACGCCTCTTCGCGCTGCCGCGTTCGAGCTGGCAGGACTACGACCGCTCCCTGATCTCAAAGGGCGGCGGCGTGTTCTCCCGGAGCGAGAAGCAGATTTCCTTGTCGCCGGAAGCAAAGAAGCTCCTGAGATTCGGCAAGGCGAGCGCGCGGCCCTCGGAAATCCTGTCGGCGATCCTGAAGGCTCCCGCTGATCTCCTCTGGTTCGGCGGAATCGGCACTTATGTGCGCGGCCCCGAGGAATCTGACGCTGACGTGGGCGACAAGGCGAACGACGCGATCCGCATCAGCGCGCTCGACATCGGCGCGAAAGTGGTGGGCGAGGGGGCCAATCTCGGCATGACGCCGAAGGCGCGCATCGCCTATGGGCTGAAGGGCGGGCGCTGCAACTCCGACGCCATCGACAATTCGGCCGGCGTCAACACGTCCGACGTCGAGGTCAATATCAAGATCGCGCTGGCGCCGGCGGTGCGCGCCGGCAAGCTCAGCGAAGGCAAGCGACTCTCGCTGCTCAGGTCGATGACCGACGAGGTCGCGCATCTCGTTCTGCGCAACAACTATCAGCAAACGCTGGCGATCTCGCTCGAACAAAGGCGCGGGCTGGAGAATCTCGGCAACCAGATGCGGCTGATGGCGGAACTGGAGGAACGCGGGCTGCTCGACCGCGTTGTCGAGGATCTGCCGGCCGATGCGGTGCTCGAAGCGCGAGCCGCGGGCGGGCATGGCCTCACGCGCTCGGAGATCGGCACGCTCCTTGCCTTCGCCAAGATCGCGCTTTCCAACGATCTCGTCGGCAGCGTGGTCCCCGACGACGCCTATCTCGGCCGCGAGCTCTTCCGCTACTTCCCCGCCGAAATGCGCAAGCGTTACGCCGAAGGCATCGAGGGTCATCGCCTGCGCCGCGAGATCATCGCGACGCAGCTTGCGAACTCGCTCATCAACCGCGGCGGCCCGACGCTTCTTGTCGCCGCACGCGACCGCACCGGCGCATCGGTGGCGGAGCTGACGCGCGCCTATGCGGTGGTTCGCGACAGCTTTCAGCTGCAGGCGCTGCATGCCGAGATCGACGCGCTCGACGCGCGGATTTCCGGCCGCTTGCAGCTCGACCTCTATGCGACCGTGCAGGAGGTCCTGGTCGATCGCCTGAGCTGGTTCACGCGCAACATCGATGCGGCAGCCGGGCTCGCCGACATCGTCGCGCACTACCGCGAAGCGCTCGATTCGCTCACGGCAATTCTTCCAGCGGCGCTGCCCCGCGAGCGGATGAAGGCGGTGCACGACGTCGAAGCCCGGCTGAAGCCCGGTCGCGTGCCGGCGGAACTTGCGGCGCGCCTGGCGCTGCTTCCGACTTTGGCGGGCGCGGCGAACATCGTTCCGATCGCCGACCGCACCGGGCGAAGCCTGGCGGAAGCGGCGGCGGCCTATTTCGCGGTCTCCGACCGCTTCGGCTTCGGTCGTATCGACCAGATGACGGAAGAGGTCGCCGACCGGCGACTACTACGAAGGCCTGGCGCTCAAGAAGGCGCGCGACAGTTTGGAGACGGCGCACCGCGACCTTGCGCAGAAGGTGATCGCCAACGGCAGCGGCAACGACGTCGCTGCCTGGGAGGCGGGCGCCGGCGAGCGGGTGACGGCGACCGCCGAACAGGTGGAGAAGATTCTCGCCGACCGCCGCCCGTCGATGGCCAAGGTCACGGTCGCCGCGAGCCTCTTGTCGGAGCTGGCGCGGGGCTGACCCCGCGCCAGGATGGTTTCTAGCGGATGCCCGCGTCGATCAGGTCGACGAGGTTGTCGATCGTGTCGGGCGTCACCACGCCGGCGCCGGTGTTGAGCGACAGGCCGGGCATCTTGTACTTCGCCGTCATGACGCACTGCACGACCGGCATGAAGCCCTGCAGGTAGAGGAGCTGGTCGAGCGTGGCGGAGACGTAGCCCGACTTCAGGCCGTCGATGGTGGCGGGGCCGAGGTCGATACCGCCGACGACGATGTCGCCAGGCTTCTTGCCGGCCTTCTTCAGCACGTCGGCGAGCACGCCGGTGATGCCACCGTGCTGGGTGCCGATCGCCTTCAGGTCCGGATGGCTCTGGATGTAGGAGACCAGAACCGGGATCGCCGAGCGACACGTCGGAGTTGACCTCCTGCGTGATCTCGAGGCGATCGACCGTGAGGCCGGCCTTCTCCAGCGTATCGGCGAGACCCTTCTCGGAAAGCCCGCGCTCGGCCTGGCTGAACACGCCGTAGACCATCGCCTCGTCGCCCGACTTCAGGCCATGGCTCGAGCATGGCGTTGGCGGTCAGCGTGCCGCCGGCGTAGAGGTCGACGCCGGCATAGCCGAAGCCGTTCGAGCCGAACTCCGCCTGCAGGTCGGTCATCGGCGAGTTGCCGTCGGTGACGACGATGCCCTGGTCGGTCGCGCTGCTTGACGAGGTCGTGGAAGGCGGCGCTGCCGGGGTGGCCCATGATCTCGACACAGCTCGGCTTGGCGGCGACCGCCTCCTTGAACTGGTTGATCATCGTCTCCGGCGCCCAGGCGGAGAACTGCTCCTTCAGGTCGACGCCGAAGGCGGCCGCTGCCTGCTCAGCGCCAGTCTGGCGGGCGAGCGTGGCGCCGTCGCCGGGGTTGCCGCCCATCTGCATGTACATCGTCATGCCCGACCCGATCATGTCGGCCGCCGAGGCGCTGCCGACGCCGGCAGCCAACGCCGCCGCGGCGGCCCCTGCCAACAACAATGTGCGTCTTTCTCATCATGCGTTCCTCCCTTGCACTTTCTGCCGCCGCCCGCGCCGCTTGGCGCAGGCGGCATGTTATTCGGCCGATTCGAATCGGCCGAATCCCTGGATGCGCAGCATGCGCGCGAAAAAGGCGCGGCGACGCTGCGGCTCGGCGACGTAAAGGTAGAAGATAATCGAGATCAGGAAGACGAGGCCCTGCACCGTGCGCACCCAGGCGCCGGTCAGGCCAGTCGCCACCAGCCCGGCCTCGATCATCCCGATGATGAAGCAGCCGAATACGGTGCCGATGATCGTCGCGCGGCCGCCGAAGATGGAGGTTCCGCCGATCAGCACCGAGGCGATGGCGGTCAGGAGATAGCCCTGGCCCTGGTTGCCGAAGAAGTTCTTGTTCTCCAAGCGTCAGCATGATCGCGGCAATCGACGCAAGCAGGCCCATCAGCGTGAAGATCTTGATCTTCTCGCGGTCGACGTCGATGCCGACGACGCGCGAGACGTCATTGGAATCGCCGATGAAGAGGGTGTGCTCGCCGAAACGGTGCCGGTTCAATATGAACCACAGGAAGACGACGATGAGCGTCGTCCATAAGGCCTGCAGTGGCAGCTGGCCGAGCCATACGATCGAGCTGCCGTCGAACGGGCGACCGACGATCCACTGCCAGACCGAGCTCTCCTGCGCGCCGCGCAGCGCATAGGACTTGCCGCCGGACAGCACCGTCGCCATGCCGGCCCAGAAGAACTGCGTGGCGAGCGTTGCGATGAAGGAGGGGATGCCAAGCTTGGCGACGAGCACGCCGTTGATGAAGCCCACCATGATGCCGGCGCCGAGCCCGGCCAGGACCGCGATCCAGCCGAGATGGTATTCCTTGAAGAAGCACCGCGAAGACGAAGCCGGCGAAGCCGATGACTGCCGGGAAGCAGAGGTCGATCTCGCCGGCGCCGATGACGAAGGTCAGACCGATGGCGAGCAGGATCAGCGGCGGCAGCGTCGACAGGAAGGTGGTGTAGATGAAGGGCGCCAGGAACACCTCCGGCGCCGTGTACATGAACAGGGCAAGCAGCAGCGCGAAGACCAAGATGATCGGCAGGCCTTCGATCGCGGTGGATCAGTATTTGCCCTCGGTGGCGTCGCCATGCGTTCCCCGGCTCAGTGGTGTTTGTGCTGCAGCTCGATGAGGTATTCGGTGAGCTCGGCCACCGACATGTCCTTCGGCGAGATCTCGGTGACGATCCGGCCGCGGTCGAGGACGATCAGGCGGTCGGCGACCTCGTGCACATGCGCGAGGTTGTGCTCGATATAGATGCAGGCGCGACCGGATTCCTTGATCCGGCGCACGAAGTCGAGAACCTTCCTCACTTCCGCGACGGCGAGCGCGGCGGTCGGCTCGTCGAGCACGATCAGGTCGGCGTCGTAGTACATGGCGCGCCCGATCGCGATGCCCTGCCGCTCGCCGCCGGAGAGCTGGGCGACGGTCGAATCGACGGTGATGCCGACGCCGCGGAAGCCGATCGCGTTCATCAAGATATCGTCGGCGATCTCCTTCTCGCGCTTGATATCGATGAATCCGAAGCGGTTGGTGATCTGCCGGCCGACGAAGAAGTTGCGCCACAGCGGCTGCTTATCGGCGAGCGAGCGGTCCTGATAGACGGTCTCGATCGAGAGATCGTGCGCCATCCCGACCGAGTAATCGGAGAGGTCGATCTCGCGGTCGCGAATAAAGATGCCGCCCAGATGTCGGCGGCATCACGCCGGTCATCACCTTGATCAGCGTCGATTTGCCGGCGCCGTTGTCGCCGATCAGGCCGACGATCTCGTTGTGGCCGATGGCAAGCGAGATGTCTTGCAGTGCGCGCACCGCGCCGAAATGCTTCTCCACGTGCTCCAGCCGAACGATCGAGTTGTAGTCGCTGCGGTGAGGCTCAACCCCGGCTATGCTGCTCATTGCTCTCGCCCTCGCAGAAGCATGCCGTTGACGGCGTCGGATTCGGCGCGCGTCAGAAGCGCGCGGAAGGCGGAGCGGGCCCCGTCGGGATCACCGCGTTTGATGGCCTGCAGGATGGCGCCGTGCTGCGGAACGAAGTCCTCCTTGTCGGGGCGGGCGGCGCGCTGAACCCCAAAGGCAAGGCGCAGCCACGTCCCGATCGCAGCCGCGAAGGCGGCGATCAGCTCGTTGCCGGTGCCGGTCAGGATCGCCTGATGAAAGGTCACGTCGGCCTCGATCGATTCGAGCGAGGAAGGATCCGTCGTCGCCATCACCGAGAAGGCGCGGTCGATTGTCGGCAATCACTTCCTCGGTGGCGCGCAGGGCGACGAGGGCGGCCGCCTCCGGCTCGATGATGGCGCGCGCTTCGAAGAGGCTCCGCACGAAGGCGGCGCTCGGAACTTCGCCGATCTGCCAGGCGAGCACGTCCGGGTCGAGCCGGCTCCAGTCGCTGCGCGGACGAACGATCGTCCCGCGCCGCGGCCTTGAATCGACGAGGCCCTTGGCCGCAAGCGCGCGCATGGCCTCGCGCACGGAAAGGCGCGAGACCGAAAACTCGTCGGCGAGCTGGTCGAAGCTCGGCAGCACGCTGCCCGGTTTCCAGTTCCCGGAGACGATGCGCCGGCCGATCGATTCCGCCGCCGCGATCGGACGCGAGACGAGTGCCGCGCGCCGCTGGCCGTGCCCCTCGCTCACTCGATTCCTCCCCTGGCCGGCAGCGTGAACAGTGCCGATTAGGCCCTTTTTGTTGGCGAAATCATCAGACTAATGCGCTGCAAATGTCAATTCCTCCGACAAATAGGTGCCCGCTGGAGTTGGCGGTGTGGGGTGTCTTCCGCCGCCCGGCGGAGTCTTCGGGAGGATCGTAAGGCTCTCTGAGCCCGCGCCGCATTGTCAGTCCACCGCCGCTCTCCTAGAAATCCGGGCACCCCCTCCAATCGTTCCCAGCGAGCATTCCCAGTGGGCGAAGCGCTCCTTAGCGATCTATCCAAGCCTTGCCGGCAAGACCGTCTTCGTGTCCGGCGGTGCGAGCGGCATCGGCGAGGCGATCGTGCGCGCCTTCGCCGGCAAGGCGCCAAGGTCGGTTTCGTCGATATCCTGCAGGCGGAGGGCACGGCGCTTGCCGAGGAACTCCGCGCGAGCGGCGCCACGGTTCGCTTTGCAGCCGGCCGACGTCATCGACATCTCCGCGCTCAAAGCGGCGATTGCGGCCGTCCGGGCAGAGTTCGGCGTGATCACGGTCCTCGTCAACAACGCCGCAAACGATATGCGCCATGGCTGGCAAGAAGAGACGCCGGAAAGCTTCGATGCGCGGCTTGCGGTCAACCTCAAGCACCAGTTCTTCGCCATCCAGCGAGTCGCCCCGGACATGATCGCGGCGGGCGGCGGGTCGATCATCAATTTCGGCTCGATCTCGTGGCGGATCGGCGATGGGCGGGATTCCGGCCTACACCGCCTCGAAAGCCGCGATCGAAGGTCTGACACGGTCCTTCGCGCGCGACCTCGGCGCGCACCGCATTCGCGTCAATTGCGTGCTCCCGGGCTGGGTGATGACGGAGCGGCAGCTCGACGCTCTGGGTCGACGAGAACGCCGACCGCACGATCAAGGAGCGGCAGTGCCTGCCGGACCGGCTTCAGCCGGACGACCTCGCCCGCATGGTGCTCTTCCTCGCCTCAGACGACAGCGCCATGTGCACGTCGCAGAATTTCGTGGTCGACGGCGGCTGGCTCTAGAGAAATCGTTGGAGAGCGACACGTTCCGCTTCGACGAAGAGTGGGATTTCCCTGGCGCCAAACCGGAGGAGGCCTACGACGTGCTTGCCCACGGCGAGCCTTTTGGCCGAAATGGTGGAAGGGCGTCGTATCTCGTCCGAAGCAGCAGCCGTTTGAGCCCGGCAAGCCGCCGCATGTTCAGGCGCCAAGCTCCGCACCAAGGCGCGCGGATTTCTGCCCGTATCGGCATGGAACCACTCATTGGACGCACGCCGCGCGGCGAAGCGGGGCTTAAGGTGTACTTCGCAGAGGCACGCGGCCCAAGTCGGAGCTTGAGACCGACGGGCTCATCCACGGCCGAAAGTGAACCGCCGCGTTGGATTTTCTTTCGGCGCCTGTCGAAATCGGGTTCTCCGCAGGCGTCATTCGGTCGGCAGGGCATTTGCCGAGCCGATACCTTGGGAGACCACGATGCGATACATGCTTCTGATCTACGGAAGCGAGGCGGCGATGATGTCCGCGCCGAAAGACGCCGTCACCAAAATGAGCGCCGCCTACGAGTCCTACACAGAGGCGATGAAGAAGGCGGGCGTGCTTCTCGGCGGTGAGCGGCTGCGCCCGACCGGCGACGCTACGACCGTGCGAAACCCGAACGGAAAAGCGCAAGTGCTGAACGGACCCTACGCGGAGACGAAGGAGCAGCTCGGCGGCTATTATATGATCGAGGCTGCCGACCTTGATGCGGCGCTTTCCTGGGCCTCGCGCTGCCCGGGCGCGGCGCACGGCGCGATCGAGGTGCGTCCGATTTGGCCGATGATGTAGGCGCGAAACTTCCACCGAGGACGACGAGCTTCCGCGCCGGATTGCCGAGGCGGTCGCACGCCGGAGCTACGGCAAGCTCGTCGCCTTCCTCGCCGCGCGCACCAACGACGTCGCCGGCGCGGAGGACGCCCTTTCCGAGGCGTTCGCGGCGGCGCTCGACGGCTGGCCGAAGGCCGGCGTCCCTGAGAACCCCGAGGCATGGCTTCTGACCGTGGCGCGACGCAAGCAGATCGATTTCGCGCGCAGACGAAAAACGGCGAGCGAAGCGCGTCTCGCATCTCCGCCTTGTCGCGGAGGAGATCGACGCAGCGACGGAGAGCAAGAGAGATATCCCCGACAACCGGCTCCAGCTGATGTTCGCCTGCGCACATCCGGCGATCGAACCGGGGGTTCGCGCGCCGCTGATCTTGCAGACGGTTCTCGGCTTCGATGCCGCGACGATCGGCTCGGCGTTCCTCGTCGCGCCGGCGACGATGGGGCAGCGTCTGGTGCGCGCCAAGACGAAGATCAAGCAGGCTGGAATTCCATTCCGGCTGCCGGAGCGCGAGGAGCTTCCGGAGCGGCTCAACTCGGTGCTCGACGCGATCTACGCCGTGTTCAGCGAAGGCTGGAGCGATCCCGCCGGCATCGAGGCGCGGCGGCGGAATCTCGCCGAAGAAGGTATCTGGCTCGGGCGGCTCGTCGTCTCGCTGATGCCGAAGGAACCGGAAGCGCTCGGGCTGCTTGCCCTGATGCTCTTCGCGGAAGCGCGACGCGGCGCGCGGCGGAATGCGGAGGGCGACTATGTTCCGCTCGACGAGCAGGACCCGGCGCTCTGGGACAGGCACTTGATCGACGAGGCGGAAGCGCTGCTTTTCCGCGCGAGCGAAATGGGAAGGATCGGCCGCTTCCAGCTTGAGGCGGCCGTGCAGTCGGCGCATGTCGTCCGCCGTGCGACCGGGCGCACGGACTGGGACGGCGATCGTGCGGCTCTACGACGCGCTGCTCGTCTCTGACCGGCTCGCCGGTCGTGGCGATCAACCGCGCGGTCGCCATCGCCGAGACGCAGGGCGCCGCAGCCGGGCTTGCGGCGCTCGATGCGCTCGCCGGGGATGCGCGGCTTGCCGAATATCAGCCGTATTGGGCGGCGCGCGCGGGGCTTTTGGCCGCAGGTCGGCGAGTCGGACGCGGCGGACAAGGCCTACGAAATCGCGATCGGGCTTGAGTCCGATCCCGCCGTCCGCCGCTTCCTGCAGGAGCGACGCGCGGCGCTCTCGGTGGATCACTCCTCGATCGTGTAGCCCGCTTCGGTCAGCGCCTCCGACAGCGCCTCGTGGCCGATCTTGGCGTATTTCAGCGGGTTCGCCTTCTTCGGATCCTGCTCGGCCTCGACCACGAACCAGCCTTCGTAGCCGATCTCGGCGCAGAGCGCCGCCACTGCCTTGAAGTCGATCATGCCGTCGCCCGGCACGGTGAAGACGCCGGCCAGCACCGCGTCGAGGAACGAGGTCTTGTTGAAGTCGATCGACTTCAGCACGTTCTCGCGGATGTCCTTGGTGTGGACGTGGTTGATGCGCTTGCCGTGACGCTTCGCCATCCTGAGCCCGTCGCCGCCGGCGAACGCGATGTGGCCGGTGTCGAAGAGGAGCCCGACCGCCTCGCCGGTAAAGTTCATGAGGCGGTTCACGTCGTCCTCGGTCTCGACCGCCGTTCCCATGTGATGGTGGAAGGCGAGGGGAACCTTCTCGTCGTGGCAGTGCTCGGCGAAGGCGGTGAGCTTGCGCCCGTAGTCGCGCATCTGCGCATCGTCGAGGCGCGGGCGCTTGGCGAGCGGCACGTGCCGCTGGTTCTGCACGGTGCCGGTCGTCTCGCCGTAGACGAGGACGCTCGCGCCGTTCTCGCGGAAAAGCTCGAGCTGCGCGTGCGCGCGGTCCTTCTCCGCGCTCAAGTCGTTCTCCAGCACGCGGCCGGAGTACCAGCCCGACACGAGCTTCAGATCGTGCGCGGCGAGCACTTCCTTCAATTCGCGCGGCGTCTTCGGGAACTTTCCGCCGGTCTCCGTTCCGGAGAAGCCGGCCTCGCGGCTTTCGGAGAGACAGACTTCGAGCGGCGTGTCGCCGCCGAGCTCCGGCAGATCGTCATTCGTCCATGCGATCGGCGCGATGCCGAGACGCGCTTTCATGTGAATCGTCCTCTCAAACCTAGGGGGCCTGGATTTCTTTCAGAAGCAAGCGGGAGGCGCGGCGCACGACCCGCAGCGCTGCATTGAAATCCATGTTGTCCACCGTGTCGGTGCATTCGTGGTAGTGCGCGTTGTCGCCGACGAGGGTCTGCGCGCGCACGCCGCGATTTGCGAAGACCTCGCCGTCGACCTCGCAGTCCTCATCCTCGGGCGTATTGAGGTTCAAGGGGTGCGTTTCGAGCTCGGCGCCTTCGCCGATCTGGTCGATGTTGAGATTGTAGATCGTGTCCGCCAGCGGGAAGGACGGATCGCGGTAGACGTATTGCTTGATCCCGGTGCAGCCGCATTCCTCGCCGTCGGTCGAGAGGAAGACCAGGGTCCGCTTCAACTTGTCTTTGATCCCGGCGAATGCGTAGGCAAGCTCCAAGAGGGCGGCGGTGCCGGAGGCATTGTCGTTGGCGCCGTGTTTGATGCAATCGCCTTGCGGACCGCCGGGGCAGCCGTCTTCAAGGTTGCGGCCGAGGTGATCGTGATGTGCGCTCACGACAAGCACCTGGTTCCCGACCGCGGCGTCGGTTCCTGGAAGGTATCCGATGACGTTGGTCGCGCTGGCGGTTCCGTTGAAGGAATGCTCGTAGTCCTGGCGGTAGCCACCCTTGTAGCCGGGAAGGAGCCCGGCTTGGCGGAAGCCGGCCATGACGAATTGCACAGCAGCCTCGTCCCCCGGCGTGCCGATCCTGCGGCCTTCCATTTCATCGGCGGCAAGCGTCGTCACCGCCTGCCGGTAGCGGTCGGGCGAGATCAGCCTGCGGAGCGACTTGGCCGTCACGTTCGCTTCACTCCGCATCGCTTCCATCCACAAGGCGGCGGCCACGAGTAACGCCGCCGCGATGACCACGGCTGCAGCGGCGAAGAACCTCCGGCGCGTCAAATTCGGCCCTAGACGCCGACGCGCTGCTTCTTGCGGCCCTCGGCGTGCTCCTTGCGCGCCTTCTTCACGGCGGCGCGGGTCGAGACCTCCGGCACGCCGACGTCCCACCAGGCGTCGCCCGGCGTCCACTGATAGGCGTCGGTCTTGACCTCGATCAGCGTCGTGCGGTCGTTCTTCTTCGCCCAGCGGATCGCGTCCTCAAGGTCGGTCAGGCTTTCAACCTTGCGCGTCAGCGCGCCCATCGAGGCGGCGTGCGCGGCGAAGTCGACGCGGAACTCCTCGACGATCTTGCAGTCCTCGATCTGGTTGTTGAACGAGGGCACGCCCTTGAAGTTCTGCAGCCGGTTGATGACGGCGAAGCCGCCGTTGTCGCAGAGGATGACGATGAGCTTATGGCCGGTCAGCACGGTCGAATAGATGTCGGAGTTCATCATCAGGTAGGCGCCGTCGCCGATGAAGACGAGGACATCGCGATCGGGGTCGGCCATCTTCGCGCCCCAGGCGCCGGCGATCTCGTAGCCCATGCAGGAGAAGCCGAACTCGCAGTCGAAGGTCCCCCGGCTCTTCACCTTCCAGTTCTTGCAAAGCTCGCCGGGGAAGCCGCCGGAGGCGGTCAGCGCGAGGTCGGTGTCGTCGGCGACGCGGTTCACCGCGCCGACCACCTGCGCGTAGCTCGGAACGCCGGTGTTGGTCGGCTTCGTCGCCTTCGCCACCATGTCGTTCCAGCCTGGCATATTCCTTCTGCGCGCGCTTCATCCAGGCCTTGTCCGCCTTCCAGTCGCCAAGCGGCGCGCCAAGCTCCGCGATCGCCTCGCGCGCATCGGCGACGACGGGGAGCGCGCGATGCTTGGTGGCGTCGAAGCGGCCGGCGTTGATGGCGATGAAGCGCGCCTCCGGCGAGAACACCGTCCATGAGCCGGTGGTGAAGTCCTGCAGCCGCGTGCCGATCGCCACGACCACGTCGGCTTCGCCCGCAAGCGCGTTCGCCGACGCCGCGCCGATCACGCCGATCGGCCCGACATTGTTCTTGTGGTCGTGCACGAGCGAGGCGCGCCCGGCGATCGTCTCGGCGACGGGGAGATTGTGCCGCTCGGCGAAGAACATCAGCGCCGGCTCGGCCTGCGAGTAGCGCACGCCGCCGCCGGCGATGACGAGCGGCTTCTTGGCCTTTTTCAGCAGCGCCGCGGCCCTTGCGATCTCGCCGCGGTCGGGGAGCTGCCGGCGGATGTGATGGATGCGCGGCTCGAAGAAGGCCTCCGGATAGTCGAAGGCGATCTCCTGCGTGTCCTGGCAGAGGCCGAGGAAGGCCGGGCCGCATTCGGCCGGATCGAGCATCATGGCGACCGCCTGCGGCAGCGAGGAGATGATCTGCTCCGGATGCGTGATGCGGTCCCAGTAGCGCGTCACCGCGCGGAAGGCGTCGTTCACCGTCGTCGTCGGGTTGCCGAAATGCTCGACCTGCTGCAGCACCGGGTCGGGGCGGCGGTTGGCGAAGACGTCGCCGGCGAGGATCAGGATCGGCAGCCGGTTCGCCATGGCGCAGCCGGCGGCGGTGATCATGTTGCCGGCGCCCGGCCCGATCGAGGAGAGCGCCACCATGATCTGCCGCCGCCGCTTGGCCTTGGCGAAGCCGACCGCGGCGAGCGCCATCGACTGCTCGTTCTGCCCGCGCCAGGTCGGGAACTCGTCCTTCACCGCCTCCAGCGCCTCCGACAGGCAGGTGACGTTGCCGTGTCCGAAGATCGCGAAAACGCCGGGGAAGAGGGGCACGATGTCCCCGTCGATCTCGGTCTTCTGGTTGATCGAGATAGCGCACCAGCGCCTGCGCCATGGTCAGGCGAACGGTCTTCATCGTTTCCTCCCCGGAAACGTCGAACGATTTTCATCCCTTCTAGCCAATCCTGCGGCGATCGGCGAGAGAGCGAAATTACCAAAACGGCTTTACGGGGAGTGCAGATGTCGCGGAACCGGGCCGCCACCGGCTGCGCGGCGGCCCGGACGTTGCGGGGCGTTTACGCGGCTTCTTCGATCTTTGCCTGCGTCGCGCGGATCGGGCGGTCTCGGCCCACGGCTTCGAGCGCGTGGACGCGATCGAAGTAGGCGTTGATGGCGGGGTAGCGGGACCAGTCGAAGGGAACGGTGCCCCGATAGCCTTCGAAGGTCGCGACCGAATAGTCGGCCACGGTGACCGCATCGCCGACCGACGAAGCGGCGGCTCCTCATGTGCGCCGTCCAGAACGGGCGCGAACCGCTCGAGGCTCTCCTGCGCCCTCCGCACCAGATCATCGTCGGTCGGGCCGATGCCCAGGCGCGGCTTGGCGAAGGTTTCGAAGGCAAGCGTCCCGAACGCTCGGTTGAAGTGGGCGGTCTCCCAGAACTGCCAGCGGACGACGTCGGCGCGCGCCCGTGGCTCGCGCGGAAAGAGCGACTCATCGCCGGCCTTCTCCGCCAGGTACTGCATGATGGCGTTCAACTCGGTCAGCGTGAAATCTCCGTCGATGAATGTCGGGGACATCGCGTTCGGATTGAGCGCGAGGTATTCGCGGCGCGCGAAGTCCGGTCGGAAATTCGATGTGGACGATTTCGACCTCCATGCCCAGATGCGCGATGACGGCTTCCACCTTCCGGCCGTTGGGCGAGCCGACGAATGTATGAAGTTCCATGGTCTTCCTCCTTAGGCCGCGGCGCGGCCAGAGACGCGGATCGGATCGATCCCGTTGCTGAGACGAAAGGCGGGGCGCGAAAAATTCCTGCGGCGAAGGATTTTGCGGCGAATCCTTTTGGCGCGCGAAATCGTCTACTGCTCAGGGCGGCTAGGAAATGTGCGCCATGAGTGAAACGAAGGACGCGCCGGCAGCGAGCGGGAAACGACGGTCGCCCGGACCTTCGATCGGCTGATCCGCGATCTTCGGCCGAAGCTGCATCGCTACTGCGCCCGCATGACGGGTTCTGTCATCGACGGCGAAGACGCGCTGCAGCAGGCTCTGGAGAAAGCCGTCGAAGCCTTCCCGCCGCGCAGAGCCGATCGCGCACCCGGAGGGGTGGCTCTTCCGTATCGCCCACAATTCCGCGTCGATCTTCGTCCGCCGTCGCGGCCGGCTCGACGCCGGCCGGTCGAGCGGACGATCCCGACGTGCTGACAGACCCGGAATCGCCGGTCGAGTCCCGCGAGATTGCGGCCGCAGCGCTTAGAACCTTCATGGCGCTTCCCGCGGCCCAGCGCGGCTGCGTCATCCTGATGGACGTTCTCGGATATTCGCTCGAAGAGATCGGCGAGATTCTCGGGACGTCGGTCCCGGCGGTGAAAGCTTCGCTGCATCGGGGCCGCGCGCGCCTGCGCGCGCTTGCCGCCGAGCCCGACGACAGGCCCGCTTCCGGTCCTTGCCGAACCCGCAGCGTACGCGCCTCGCATCGCCTATGTCGATCGGTTCAATGCGCGCGACTTCGACGCCGTGCGCGACATGCTGGCCGCGGATGTTCGCCTCGATCTCGTGGCGCGCTTGCGCCTGCGCGGAAAGGCCGAGGTCGGCGCCTACTTCACGAACTATTCGAGGCGGTGGATTGGCGGTTCGCCGGCGGCCTGGTCGACGGGCGACCCGCCGTCATCGCAAGCGATCCCCGCGATCCGAGGCACACGCCCACCTATTTCGTGCTGCTCGCCTGGTCGGACGGCGGCATCGCTGCCATCCGCGACTTCTATCATGCCCGCTACGCGGTGGAGGGCGCCGAAATCGTCTTCTTCGATTGACGTCCGCCGATTGCCGGGCCTCGGCGAGACCGGCTACACGTCTCGCCCAGGTTGGGAGGAGGCGTCCGCGATGGGAAACGAAGAGCGGGCGGCTCGGCGTCGGGCTCGTCGGAAGCGGCTTCATGGGCCGCGCCCATGCCTTCGCCTTCAATGCGGTGTCGCAGATCTTCGACCTGCCGCTGAAGCCGGAGCTCGCCGTGCTCGCCGACCAGAACGAGGCGCAGGCGGCGGAGGCGGCGCGGCGGCTCGGTTTTGCCAAGGCGGTCGGCGACTGGCGCGCGCTCGTCGCAGACCCCGCGGTCGACGTCGTGTCGATCACCGCGCCGAACGCCCTCCACAAGCCGATCGCGCTCGCGGCGCTTGCAGCTGGCAAGGCCGTCTATTGCGAGAAGCCGCTCGCCGCGACGCTCGCCGACGCCAAGGAGATGGCGGAGGCGGCGCGGGTCGGGCCGCGTGACGCTCGTCGGCTTCAACTACCTGAAGAACCCGATCGTCGGGCTTGCGCGCGAGATTGCGACCTCCGGCGAGATCGGCGAGATCATCGCCTTCCGCGGCATCCATGCCGAGGACTACATGGTCGATCCGGCAGCGCCGCACAGCTTCCGCACCGACCCGGTCGGCGGCGGCGTGCTCATGGATCTCGGCAGCCACATCGTCTCGCTCGCCCGCCATCTTGTCGGGCCCGATCGAGGAGGTCTCGGCGGCGACCGGCACGCTCCACAAGATGCGTCCTTCGGCCGGCGGCGCCGAAGCCGGTCGCGATCGACGACCACGGCTCACCTCGTCGCGCGCTTCGCGAACGGCGCGCTCGGGCACGCTCACGGCGAGCTGGGTCACGCCGGGCCGCAAGATGCAGCTCGATTTCGAGCTGGTCGGATCGCGCGGCTCGCTCGTCTTCAGCGCAGGAGCGCTTCAACGAGCTCCAGCTTTACTCAGCCGACGATCGGAGAAGCGGAAGGGCTTCAAGACGCTGCTCGCCGGCCCCGACACGCCGCCCTACGGAAATTTCTGCCCGGCGCCCGGCCACCAGCTCGGCTTCAACGACCTGAAGACGATCGAGGTCGCGCATCTGATCGACGCGATTGCGGGCGGGAAGCGCGCCAGCCCGGACTTCCAGGAGGCCTACGAGATCCAGCGCGTCGTCGCTGCGGCGCTGCGCTCCGCCGAGGCGCGGACATGGATCAGGGTCGACAGCCTCTGACGGCGTCTTTTGCGCAAGAAACGATCCCGTGACGGTTGGCAAGGCTTTTGCATCGCTCTTGCCGAGGACGGCGCCGCCCCGGATTCGCGTCCCTGGGGCAGGCCGGACTTCTCGGCCGCGCCGCCCTCCCCATCAGCCCGAACACACGCGTTAACCTCATGGGACGGTCGCCTCTGCCCAGCGGATAGGCAGCTTGCGCACGAGATTCGGGCGTGACCAGATAAGCGGCAGTCTTTAACCTCGCAGAAAATGAGGTGACGGAGCGTCGTGAACGGTCAGGGCGGTGAAGTCTCCGCGACGGAGGCGTTCAACGAGATGTTGGACGTCGGTGGGACTGTCCGGCCAGCCTACGCGCGTGTCGCGCAATGGCTGGAAGGGCAGTCGAAGCACAACCTGAAGCGCAAGCAGCAGGAAGCCGAGACGCTGTTCCGCCGGCTCGGCATCACCTTTTCCGTCTACGGCACCGAGAACGCGCTCGAGCGGCTGATCCCCTTCGATCTCGTGCCGCGCATCATCTCCGCCGCCGAATGGCGGCTCCTGGAGCGCGGCATCGAGCAGCGGGTCAGGGCGCTCAACGCCTTCCTTTACGACATCTACCACCGCCAGGAGATCGTCCGCGCGGGCCGCGTGCCGGCCGACCTCGTCCTGGCGAACGACGCCTACCTCCCGGAGATGATCGGCCACGCGCCGTCGCGCAACATCTACGCCCACATCATCGGCGTCGACATCGTCAGGGTAAGCGAGAGCGAATTCTACGTGCTGGAAGACAATCTGCGCACGCCGTCGGGCGTCTCCTACATGCTGGAGAACCGCGAGACGATGATGCACCTCTTTCCGGAGCTCTTCGCCAGCCATTCGGTGGCGCCGGTCTCGCAATATCCGGAGCTGCTTCTTAAGACGTTGCAGGCGGTGGCGCCGCCAGCCTGCGACGGCGACCCGAAAGTCGCGGTGCTGACGCCGGGCATCTACAACTCCGCCTTCTTCGAGCATTCGTTCCTGGCCGACCAGATGGGCGTGGAGCTGGTCGAGGGGCAGGACCTCTTCGTCGAGGACGGCTACCTCTACATGCGCACGACGCAGGGGCGCGAGCGGCTCGACGTCATCTACCGACGGCTCGACGACGACTTTCTCGACCCGCTGACCTTCCGGCCCGACTCCTCGCTCGGCGTGCCCGGGCCTGATGGACCTCTACCGCGCCGGGCGCGTGACCATCGTAAACGCGCCGGGCGCCGGCATCGCCGACGACAAGGCCGTCTACGCCTATGTCCCGGAGATCATCCAGTTCTACACCGGCCAGCGCCCGATCCTGAAGAACGTGCCGACCTGGCGCTGCGCGATCCGTGAGGAGCTCGAATATGTGCTCGCGCACCTCTCGGAGCTGGTGGTGAAGGAGGTGCACGGCTCGGGCGGCTACGGCATGCTGGTCGGCCCGACCGCGAGCCGCCGTGAGATCGAGACCTTCCGCAAGAAGCTCCGCGCGCGGCCGCGGAACTACATCGCGCAGCCGACCCTGGCGATTTCCACCTGCCCGTCGGTGACGGGGAGCGGTATCGCGCCGCGCCACGTCGATCTGCGCCCCTATGTGCTCGTCGGCGACCGCGTGCGCATCGTGCCGGGCGGGCTGACGCGCGTGGCGCTCAAGAAAGGCTCGCTCGTCGTCAATTCCTCGCAGGGCGGCGGCACCAAGGACACCTGGGTGCTGCAGGACTAGCGATGCTCGGACGCACCGCAGAAAGCCTGTTCTGGATGTCGCGGCAGATCGAGCGCGCCGAGAACATGGCGCGCCTTGCCGAGGTCGGCTTCCGCATCTCCATGATTGCCAATGCCGGCGACGGCTATCGCGAAGAATGGCGCTCGACGCTGACGAGCGCCGGGGTGATCGATCTGTTTCTAGAGAAATACGGCGACACCTCGTTCGACAAGGCGATCAACTTTCTGCTTTTCGACGACGACAATCCCTCTTCGGTGCGCGCGTGCCTGCGAAGCGCCCGCAGCAACGCGCGCGCCGTGCGCACCAAGATCACGCGCGACATGTGGGAGGCGATGAATTCCACCTGGCTTGCCTACGACGCGCTTCGGCCGAAGGACATGACGCCGGCGCAGCTGCCGGAGCTGATCGACTGGATCAGACAGCGCACCGCGCTCTTCCGCGGCTCGCTGCTCGGCACGATCTTGCGCGACGACGGCTATTTCTTCAGCCAGTTCGGCGCTTTCGTCGAGCGCGCCGACAACACCGCGCGCATCCTCGACGTGAAGTATTTCATCCTTTTGCCGAGCAATCAGATGATCGGCGGCGAGGTCGACACCTACCAGTGGGAGACGATCCTTCGCTCCGTCTCCGGCCACCGCGCCTACCGTCACGTCTTCCATGAGACCTACCGGCCGTGGCACGTGGCGGAATTCCTTATCCTGCACGCGGAGATGCCGCGCTCGCTGCGCTTCTGCTACGACTGGCTGAGCGCCGCCACCGAGGGGCTGTGCGTGCTCTACGACCAGCGCCAGCCCTCCGCCGATCTGATCGCGGAGACGCGCAACATGCTGATGACGATGGGCATGGACACGATCTTCCAGGCCGGGCTGCACGAATTCCTGACCGGGTTCATCGCGCGCAACAATCGGCTGACCGCGGCGCTCTCCGCCGACTACAATTTCGGCTGACCCGATGCTTGTCTCGATCCGCCACACCACGCACTACACCTACGACGCTGTGAGCTCGTCAGCGGCGCAGCGGCTTCGCCTCACCCCTTCCGACAACCAGTCGCAGAAGGTGCTGTCATGGGCGATCGAGGCGCCCGGGATCGAGAACGCCGCCTCCTATCTCGACGGCTTCGGCAACCGCATCCATCTCATCACCCATACGCGGTCTTATGAGACGCTCGACATCACCGCGTCGGGGGAGGTCGAAACCTACGACTGCGACGGCGTGGTCGGGTTCATCGGCGAGGTGGCAAATCCGCGCATCTTCCTGCGCCCGACGCCGAGGACGGAATCCTCGTCCGCAATCAATGCGCTCGCCGACGAGGTGCGCGATCAAAAGCCGCTCGACCGCCTGCACCACCTGCTCGAGGCGATCGCCACCCACGTCGTCTACGACACCGACGCGACGCATGCCGAGACGAGCGCGGCGGAGGCCTTCGCGGCGGGGCAGGGGGTCTGCCAGGACCACGCCCATATCTTCATCGCCGCGACGCGGCGGCTCGGCGTTCCCGCCCGCTACGTGACCGGCTATTTGCTCGTGGAGGGGGAGGAAAAGCGGTCGCCCATCATGCCTGGGCGGAAGCCTTCGTCGACGATCTCGGCTGGGTGGGCTTCGACCCGGCCAACCATATCTGCCCGACGGAGCGTTATGTGCGGCTTGCCTGCGGCTTCGACGCGGCGTCGGCGGCGCCGATCACCGGGACGCGGCGGGGCGGGGGAACCGAATCGCTGAGAGTTGACGTGATCGTGCGACAGCAGCAGCAATAGAGGCGCGGCGCCCAAGGAGATTCGCAAGTGACCTATTGCGTCGGATTGCGGCTCGACCGCGGCATCATCTTCGCGTCCGATACGCGCACGAACGCCGGTTTCGACAACGTTGCGACGTTCTCCAAGATGCACGTCTGGGAGCGCAAGGGCGACCGCGTGCTGGTGATGCTGTCGGCCGGGAACCTGGCATTCACGCAGTCGGTGATCTCGCTTCTGAACGAGAAGATCGATCTTGGGCCGGACGAACACTCGCTGGCGAACGTCGCCACGATGTTCCAGGCGGCCCGCCTCGTCGGCGAGACGGTCAGAGAGCTCAGACGCAACGAGAAGGAAGTGATCGACGAGAACCCGACGCTCTTCTCCGCCTCCTTCATCCTCGGCGGCCAGATCGCCGGCGACCCGCCGCGTCTCTTCCAGATTTACCAGGAAGGCAATTTCATCGAGGCGACGAAGGACACCGCCTATTTCCAGATCGGCGAGCACAAATACGGCAAGCCCATTCTCGACCGCGTGGCGAAGCCCGACATGCGCATGGGTGTCGCGGCGAAGCTGATCCTGATCTCCTTCGAATTCGACGCTGCGCTCGAACCTCTCCGTCGGCATGCCGATCGACCTTCTGATCTACCGCAAGGACGAGCTGAAGATCGGAGAGCAACGGCGGATCGACGACGGCGATCCTTATTTCAGAAGACTCTCGGCGGCGTGGTCGCAGGCGATCCGCGACGCCTTTGCGCATATCGACGAATACGGCGATGGCGGCGAGCCAATCGATATTTTAACGACGACCGGCTCACCCGACTTCGAGGCGCCGTCGCTGGAACCGGTCGCGCAAGCCACCGCCGGGTGGATCAAAGACGTCGATTCATAAGCGCGCGGCGTCGGCCTGTCTGACCGCCTCGCCGCGGAGCGTCAGGCGGCGATGTCGTGGACGTGGACGTCGTGCGCGGAGTGTTGCCGGAGGACCTTGAGAGCCGTCTCTTCTTCCCGAGAGCTGCGCACGTTCACCCAGAGAAGCAGGCCGCCGCGCGCGAGTTGCTCATTGACGCGTGTCGCCTGATGCTCGTGCAGAACGCGGCCGAGGGCGGCCCCGAGCACCGCGCCGGTCCCAGCGGCGACAACAACCGGAAGCACGGCTCCCATACCGGCGATCATCAGGGCACCGATCGCGGCAAGGATTGGAGCCGGCAGATACTCAGCTTCGAGGCGCGAGACCCGCGAGAAGAACGTCGCTCGCGGTGCGTTCGGGTCGTCTTCGACCTCCTTTACCTGCTGATAGCGATGGCCGAGCTTTTCCTCGACGGCCGCCTCGCTGGCGAGCAACGAGAACGCGGCACGGTCAAAGCCGTGCGACTCGAGCGCAAAGACCGCGTCGTCGAGGGCCTTGGTGTCATCGAACACCGCAACCACTTCTCTCAAGGTATCGGGCATCCTGTCAGCTCCGTCTTTCTGCATGGCGTCAATTTGTGCCCGCATCGTGACGGGAGACGCGAAGGGGCTCCAGTGGCTAGTGGAGGATCGACAGCAGCTCTCTATGCAACTCCGGTGTCGCCGCGGCGACGAGCGTGCCGTCCGAATGGAGCCCGAGCCTGTCGCCCTGCCAGTCGGTGATGATGCCGCCCGCGGCTTCCACCACCGGCACGACCGGCAGATAGTCGTAGGGCTGCAGGTCGAAGTCGACGACGGCGTCGATCTGGCCCATGGCGAGCAGCGCGAAGGAATAGCAGTCGTTGAAGAAGCGGCGCGTGTGGCCGAATCCCATGAGCCGCTTGAGCAGCGCCGGCTCGCGATCGACCATGCGGATCGCCTCGTTGATGAAGATGCGCGCGGCGGCGGGCTTCACATCCTTGCGGCATGCGATCGGCGTGCCGTTCATGCTCGCGCCGACGCCCACGGCGCCGCCGAAGATCTCGCCGAGCCCCGGCATGCGGATGACGCCGGCGACCGCCACTCCGTCGTGCAGCACGCCGAGAAGCATGCCGAAGAGCGGCACGCCGCAGATGAAGGAGCGCGTGCCGTCGATCGGGTCGATGATCCAGGTGAATTCGGCATCCAGTTGGCTCTTGCCGAACTCCTCGCCGAAAATGCCATGCGCCGGAAAACGCGTCTCGATCGCGGCGCGGATCGCCTTCTCCGTCTCGCGGTCGGCGATGGTGACGGGGCTTTCGTCGAGCTTGTCCTCCACCGCCACGCCGGCGCGGAAATAGCGCATCGGAATCGCGGCTGCCTCTTCGCTGATCTTGAGCGCGGCTTCGAGGAGGTCGGCAGGGGATGGTTTTGGCATCCCGAAACGCTAGCACTTCCGTGCGACGCTTGTCTCACGCTCCAAGGCTTCTCAGCGCCTGCTGAAATTCCGGGGTCCGAAGTCGCGCGGCGGTCTCGGCAAAGACCCGTTCGGCGTAGGCGGAAAAGTCAGCGGCGCGATTGCCGTGCGCGTCCTGGATCAGCGCCCAGAGCGCCGACATCAGCGCGATCGGTGCTTTCATGATTTTCATCCGCGCTGCCTCCGCATTTTGCGGGGTGCGCCCGAGATAAGCGGAGAGCAGTCGCGCGTCCGCCGCCTCCGGCAAGCCAGCCTGGAACGAGCAATAGGCGAGATCCCAATAGGGATCGTTCATGCCGGAATACTCCCAGTCGATGAGCCAGACCTTCTTGCCGGTATCGAGCAGGTTCCGCCCGGTCGGGTCGCAATGGCAGGCTTTGAACGCAACCGGCGAAGCGGCGAGCGCCGCCCGTACGCCCTCCGCCGCGTCGAGTATCTCCCGCTGACGGGACGACAAGGCGATGCCACGTTCCGCAAGCACGCCCGCATAGGCGTCGATCGTGGCGAATGGACCGAGTCGCGAAGCGAAAGCGGGAACGTCGTCATGCAGGCGGCGGAGCGTCGCTGCCGGCGCGCTCCAAAGCGCCCGGCGCAGCGATCCTCTCCCGCGTCAGCGGCTCGCCGTCGACGAAGCGCGTCAGCATCACACCGTCGGCGCCGAAATGGATCACTTCGGGCGCGACACCGGCTGCGGCGGCGGCGCGCGCATTCGTCTCCTCGGTGCGCCGGTCGATGATCGCCGCGGTGCCGGCGCCCGGAATGCGCAGCGCGAAGCGGCCGTCGGGAAGTTCGACCTTGTAGACGCGGTTGGTGAGGCCGGGGAGGCGCTCCAGCCGCGCAATCTCCGCCGAAGCCGTGGAAAACCCAGGAATCGCGGCGAGCTGCCGCCGCGCCTCGTCGAGCTCGTCTGCAAGTGCGCTATCCATGCGGGGCGGACCATATCCGATTTCGGGCGGAGAGAAGGACGGCGGGACTCGACCGCTCCCCAATCCGGCGGCACATTCCAAGGAGCGGCAGGATCGGCGATGACGGCGCAGAGAGCTCAAGAGAATTCCGAAGGCAGCGGTCCGGTCCCCGCCTTCGAAGCCGACTATGCGCCGGCCGACGAAGAAATCGTCCCGCGGCTTCTCGAGGAGACCGCGCATTCGGCCGGCGAGGAGGCGCCCGTCGCGACGCGCGCCAAGCGCTACATCGAGGCGATCCGCCATGCGCGCGGCGGTATCGGCGGGCTCGAGGACTTCATGCACGATTACAGCCTCTCCACCAAGGAGGGGCTGGCGCTGATGTCGCTGGCCGAAGCGCTGCTTCGCGTTCCCGACGCGGCGACGCAGGACCGGCTGATCGAGGACAAGCTGGCGAGCGGCGACTGGGAGCACGCGGCCGCGCGCGACAGCGAGAGCTGGCTCGTCTCCGCCACGACCTGGGCGCTCGGCGTGACGGTCCGCATCGTGCATCCGGGCGAGACGCCGGAAGGCATCATCGCGAAGCTCGGCCAGCGCCTCGGCATGCCGACGGTGCGCACCGCCGCCAAGCAGGCGATGCGGCTCCTCGGGCATCAATTCGTGCTCGGCGAGACGATCAAGGACGCGCTCGACCGCGCCAAGGATGCGCGGCGCAGGGGCTATCGCCATTCCTTCGACATGCTCGGCGAGGGCGCGCGCACGGCGGAAGACGCGGCGCGCTACTTCGAATTCCTATGTGCGCGCGATCGAAGCGATCGGCGCGACGGCGGAGGGCGCGCTGCCGGGAACGCCCGGCATCTCGGTGAAGCTTTCGGCGCTGCATCCACGCTACACGGCGCGCCAGCAGGCGCGCGTAATGGTGGAGCTTGTTCCGCGCCTGGTCGATCTCGCCCGCGCCGCCAAGGCGCACGATCTGAGCATGACCGTCGACGCGGAGGAGGCGGATCGGCTGGAGCTTTCGCTCGATGTTTTTGCGCGGCTCCTCGCGGAGCCTTCGCTTTCCGGCTGGGACGGGCTCGGGCTTGCGGTGCAGGCCTATCAGAAACGCGCGCCGGCTGTGATCGACTGGCTGGCCGAGGCGTCTGCGGCTTCCGGCCGGCGGCTCATGGTGCGGCTCGTCAAGGGCGCCTATTGGGACACCGAGATCAAGCGCGCGCAGGAGCGCGGCCTTCCCGATTTTCCCGTGTTCACACGGAAGCCGGCGACGGACCTCTGCTATCTCGCCTGCGCCAAGCGGCTTCTCGCTGCGCGCCCGCGGCTCTACCCGCAATTCGCCACGCACAACGCGCTGACAGTCGCGGCGATCATCGAGACGGCCGGGGACAAGACGTTCGAGTTCCAGCGCCTGCACGGAATGGCCGAGGCGCTCTATGCCGAGGTGCATGCGCGCGAGGGCTATGACTGCCGCATCTACGCGCCGGTCGGCAGTCACAAGGAGCTGCTCGCCTATCTCGTGCGGCGGCTCCTGGAAAACGGCGCGAACTCCTCTTTTGTCAACGCCGTCAACGATCACACCGTGCCGATCGAGAGCCTGGTCGAGCCGCCAGCCGCAAGCCTCGCCGGACGCTCGCCGCGCCATGCGGCGATCGTCATGCCGGAGAATCTCTTCGGTGCGCGCAGGAACTCGCGCGGGCTCGAATTTGGAAGCCGCGCGGCTCTTGCCGCGCTGGTCGCGGATGTGACGGCTGCGCCGTCGGCGGAGCCTGTTCCCGACGCGAGCGCGGAAGACGCGAAGGAGGCGGTGGACGCGGCGGTCGCCGCCTATCCGGCCTGGGAGGCGACGCCGGCCGATGCGCGCGCCGCGATCCTGGAGAAGGCCGCCGACCTGATCGAGGCGAATCGCGACCGGCTGATCGCGCTTCTCGCCCGCGAAGGCGGCAAGACGCTCGACGACGGCATCGCGGAGATCCGCGAGGCGGTCGATTTCTGCCGCTACTACGCGGCGCAAGCGCGCCAACTCTTCGCCCGCGACACGATCCTCCCCGGTCCGACCGGCGAGGAGAACCGTTATCGCCTCAGAGGCCGCGGCGCGTTCGTAGCGATCAGCCCGTGGAACTTTCCGCTCGCGATCTTCACCGGTCAGGTCGCCGCAGCGCTTGCCGCCGGCAACACGGTGCTTGCCAAGCCGGCCGAGCAGACGCCGAGGATCGCGCGCGCGGCCGTAGCGCTCCTCCACGAAGCGGGCGTGCCGGACGATGTGCTGCGGCTGGTCCCAGGCGACGGGAAGATCGGCGCGGCGCTTGTCGCCGATCCGAGGATCGCCGGTGTTGTGTTCACCGGCTCGACCGAGGTCGGGCAGATCATCAACCGCGCGCTCGCCGCGAAGGACGGGCCGATCGTGCCGCTCATCGCCGAGACCGGCGGCATCAACGCCATGATCGCCGATGCGACGGCGCTGCCCGAGCAGGTCGCCGACGACGTCGTCGCTTCGGCGTTCCGCTCCGCCGGCCAGCGCTGCTCGGCATGCCGCATCCTCTTCGTGCAGGCGGACGTCGCCGATACGATGCTCAGGATGATCGCGGGTGCGGCGGCCGAGCTTCGCCTCGGCGATCCTGCCGATCCGGCGACCGACGTCGGGCCGGTCATCGATCGCGCGGCCAGGGAAGCGCTCGAGGCGCATTTGGAAAAGATGCGGCGCGAGGAGACGATCCTCTTCGCGGGGCGCGCGCCGAGCCAAGGAAACTTCGTCGCTCCGCACATCGTCGAGCTGAAGAGCGCAGATGCGCTCACGAGAGAGGTCTTCGGCCCGATCCTGCACGTGGTGCGCTGGCAGGCCGGAAAGCTTGATGATGTGCTCGACTGGATCGAACGTACCGGCTACGGGCTGACCTTCGGCATCCACACGCGCGTCGGCGGGCGCGCGGAGCGCGTTGCGCGGGCGCTTCGTGTCGGCAACGTCTACGTCAACCGCAACACGATCGGCGCGATCGTCGGCTCGCAGCCTTTCGGCGGCATGGGGCTTTCCGGCACCGGGCCGAAAGCCGGCGGGCCGAACTATCTGCAGCGTTTTGCGCACGAGCAGGTCGTCTCCACCGACACGACGGCGGCCGGCGGCAATGCCAGCCTCGTCACGCTGGAGGATCGCGCCGAGCCGGGATCGCGCGCGTGAGCCGACGGCGGAGGCGCGGCATGCTGCGCCGGACCGTCTGGACGGTGGCGATCCTCTTCGTCTTCTATCTCCTCGTCGCCTATGTCGCGCTGCCGCGAATGTGGACGCACTACGAGCATGAACCGGGGCTCGAGGGCCGGCCGATGGTGACCGTCACCGCGGACGGCATCCCGGGTGACCCGCTCAACGTCGGCCTGGTCGGCACGAAGGAGGAGGCGATCCGTGCGCTCGCCGCCGCCGGCTGGTATCCGGCGGACGCCGTCACCTTGAGGACCAGCATCGAGATCGCCGGCAGCGTGATCTTCGATCGGCCGTTTCGCGATGCGCCGGTGAGCCCGCTCTACTACGACGGCAAGGAACAAGCCTTCTCTTTCGAGAAGCCCGTCGGGAAAAGTGCGGACCGGCGCAACCACGTGCGCTTCTTCGAGACGCTCGGCGAATGGCGCGACGCGCGCCCGGTCTGGCTCGGCTCAGCCACCTTCGATCGCGGCGTCGGCTTGAGCCACTACACCGGCGAGGTCACCCATCACATAGCGCCGGATATCGACGCGGAGCGCGACCTTCTGATGAGCGATCTCGCTGCGGCCGGCATGCTGACGGAGCTCTATCACGTCACCGGCGTCGGGCTGACCGTCTTTGGCCGAAATGGCGGCGGCGATCCCTACTACACGGACGGGGAGATGACGGTCGGCGTCGTGAGCAAGGGTGCCGTTTCGACCGGCGCGCCGCCCAAGCTGTTGCCCGATCCCCCCGCCGTTGCGGCCAAAGACGCTTTCTTCGCGCTCGCGAAAGGCTATTTGGACGGCGCGTCTCCGCAGCCCTAACTCATCCGCGCCGCACAGCCTGAAGGTGCTCTGAAAACTCCGGCGAGCGCATGAGCCGTCGGCAGCGCCCGAAGCGGTTCAGGGAATAGGCCCAAAAGTCCTCCGCCGGGTTGTTGTTGGCGTGCTGGATCAGCCCCCAGAGCGTCCACAGGAGGTCGCACATCGCCTTGTAGATCACCATGCGGCCGCGATCGAAAGCGCTCGCCGGCGCGCCGAAATAGGCGTCGATCAGCCGCATGTCTTGGGCAGCGTCGAAGCTCGCCTCGACGGAGAGATCGCCGAGATCCCACATCGGGTCGTTCATGCCCGAATATTCCCAGTCGACGATCCACATGCGGTCGCCCGTATCGAGGAAATTCTCCGACAGCGGATCGCAGTGGCAGGGCTTCAGCGCGACGGGATGCGCGGCAAGGGCTTCGCGCACGGCACCGGCTTCGGCGACCGTGTCGTGATAACCGTCAGGGAGCGTGGCGCCGAGCTTTTCGAGCACGCCGAGATAGTCGTCGATCATCGAAAAGAGCTCGAAGCGGAAGGCGAAGTCCGGCGCCTTGTCATGCAGTGCGCGGAAGGCGCGCGCGGCTCGCTCGACCGCGCCGTCGCGTTCCTTGAAGAGGGCTGGCGACATGGTAACGGAGGCATCGATGAAGCGGGTGAGCATCACCCCGTCGTCGCCGAAATGCACGACCTCGGGCGAGACGCCGGAGGCGGCTGCGGCGCGCGCGTTCACCGCCTCGACCTTGCGGTCGATATAGGCCTCGGTGCCTTTGCCGGGGAGGCGCAGGCAATAGCGGGCGTCGCCCGCTTCGACCTTGAAGACGAGGTTGGTGAGCCCGCCGAGCCGGCCGATATCTGCCGTCCTCGCCAACCCTGCCAAAGTCGGGATTGCCGCGAGCGCGTTTCGCGCCTGCTCGGTGTCTGTGTTCGACATTCGCGGTGTCATCCTCGGACGCGCGCAGCGCGATCCGAGGACCCGGCATTGCACGACCGGCGCCGCCAAGTGCGGAATTTTTTTCTGGGTTCTCGGGTCTCCGCTTCGCTCCGCCCGAGAATGACGGCGCCTCCATTCATCATTCTCTAGCTCCTCAGCCTTTCGCCTTTGGGATCGTAGAGGCTGCGCGGGCCGCGCGCTGCCCGGTAGAGGCGGCCGTAGGCTTCGATCGCGAGCGATGCCGCACGGTCGAGCTCCGCCGGCAAATAGCCAAGCGCGATGGTCTTTCCGACCGTGTAACCATAGCCGGCGCTGGTCGTCGTGCCGATCACTTCGCCGTCGGCAAGAATCGTCTCGCCGCCGATGAGCGGTGCGAAGCCATTGACCGTCAGCGTCGCAAGCTTGCGCGCCGGACCTTCGGCCTTGATCTTCACAAGCGCATCGCGGCCGAGGAAGTCGTCCTTGTCGAGCGCGACGGCGAAGCCAAGTCCGGCTTCATAGGGATTGGTGTCGGGGGTCACGTCCGCGGACCAGTACACATAGCCCTTTTCCAGACGCAGCGATTCGATGGCGCGGTAACCGGCGTCGATCAGCCCATGATCGGCGCCCGTTTCCATCAGTCGCTCATAGACGTGGGCGGCGTATTCGGTCGGCACGTGCAGCTCCCATCCGAGCTCGCCGACATAGCCGACGCGCGCGGCGCGCACGCCGGCCGCCAAGCCGATCTCGATCTCGCGCACCGTCAGGTAGGGGAAGGCGGCGTTGGAGAGATCGTCGTCGGTTGTCGCTTGCAGGATTTTGCGGGCGCGCGGACCGACAATGTTGATGACTGCGTAGGCCGAAGTGACGTCCCGAATCTCAGCCGAGTCGTCGCGCGGCAGGTGTCGGCCGATCCAGCCTGAATCGCGCACGCCGAACTGGCTGCCGGTCACCACGTAGAAGCGGTCATCCGCAAGCCGCATGATCGTGAGGTCGGCTTCGATCCCGCCACGCGCGTTGCAGAGCTGCGTATAGACGCAAGCGCCGATCGGTCGGTCGAGATCGTTCGCGGCGATTCTTTGCAGCGCGCCGAGCGCACCCTTGCCCGACACCTCGAATTTCGAGAAAGAGGTCTGGTCGAAGAGCGCGGCCGCCTCGCGCACCGCCTTGTGCTCACGGGCCACAGCCTCGAACCAGCCGGGCTTCTGCTCGAAGCTCGGCGTCTCGGTGCCCGCGACTTCGCCCGTGTCGAACCAGAGCGGGCGCTCCCATCCGGCTTTCGATCCGTAGACTGCGCCCTTAGCCTTCAGCAGATCGTAGAGCGGGCTCCGCCTTGCGCCGCGGGCGCTCTGCAGCTCCGCCGCCGGCCAGTGGATCGAATAATAGTCGCCGTAGGATTCGAAGCTGCGCGCGGCGAGATATTGGCGGTTCGCCTGGTGCTTCGAGAAGCGGCGGATGTCGAACGGCCAGAGGTCCATGCCCGGGTCGCCGTCGAGAATCCAATGCGCCATCGCCTCGCCGGCGCCGCCCGAAGCCGCAATCCCCGCTGTAAACCCGCAAGCGACGAAGAAATTGTCGAGCTCCGGCGCGAGCCCCATCACCGGCTCGCCGTCAGCGGAGACCGGAATCGGCCCGTTGATCAGTGTCTTGATGCCGATCTCGTTCAGGACCGGCAGCCGTTCCGCCGCGCCAAGAAGGATCGGCTCGAAGCGCTCGAAATTCTCCGGGAAAAGCTCGCGCGCGAATTCGAACGGCACGCCCGCGCGCCAGCAGGCGGGCGCTTGTCTCTCCCAGCCGCCGATGGCGAACGCGCCGACGTCGGGCTTCAGATAGAAGATGCGGTCGGGGTCGCGGAACGTCGGCGTCGCGTTCGTCGTGTCGAGCTTCTTCTCGGTGACGACGTATTGATGCTCGACCGCGCCGGCGGCGATCGCGACGCCGGCCATCTCGCCGATGCGTTTCGCCCAGATGCCGGCGGCGTTGACGACGACCTCGCAGCCGATCGTGCCGTGATCGGTGACCACGGCTCTGACCCGGCCACGCTCGATCTCGAAGCCGGTGACGAGGACGCCTTCGCGGATCGTCACGCCGCCGGCGCGCGCGGCCTTGGCGTAGGCCATCGTCAGCGAATAGGGATCGATGTAGCCGTCCGACGGAATCCACGCCGCACCGACGACGCCGGCGGTCGTCATCCAGGGGAAGCGTGCTTTCGCTTCCTCTGCGCTCACCTCGTGGGCCTCGAAGCCGAAGCCTTTGGCCTGCGTCAGCGAGCGGCGGATCTCCGCGAGCCGCTCCTTGCTCGACGCGATACGGAGCGAGCCTGCCTTGCGCCAATCGATCGCCTGGCCCGATTCCGCTTCGAGCCGGTCGAAGACGGCGACGGAATTCTGCATCAGCCGCGTCAGGTTCTTCTTGGAGCGAAGCTGCCCGACGAGGCCCGCCGCGTGCCAGGTCGAGCCATGCGTAAGCTGCGCCTTCTCAAGGACGAGCACGTCGCGTTCGCCGGCGCGCGCGAGGTGATAGGCGATCGAGGTGCCGATCGCCCCGCCGCCGATAATGACGATGCGGGCTTGGCTATCTGCCATGAGTCAGACTTTGATCCGCTTCATCTCTGGATCGTAGAGCGGCTTCAGGAAGGGCTCGGCCGGCACGCGCTCGGTCGCGACCTCAAGCTCGTAGTCGCCGCTCATGACGTAGTCCGCGTCGACGCCATCCGCATCGCGCACGTAGCCGAGGCCGATATTGCGCTCCACCGTGTAGCCCCACCCCGCCGACGACAGCCAGCCGACGCGCTTGCCGTTCCTGAAGATCGTCTCGCGGCCGAGGAGCACGACATCTGGATCGTCGACCGTGAAGCCGGCGAGAAGTCGGGGGAGGGGTTTTGCCCGCGCCGCCTCGATTGCCTCGCGGCCGAGGAAGGGAATGCTCTTACGCAGCTTCACCGCCCAGCCGAGCCCCGCCATCAGCGGGTTGTGGTCCGGACCGATGTCGGCGCCCCAGGCGCGGTAGGCCTTTTCCAGGCGAAGGGATTCGATCGCCCGATAGCCGGCGTCGGCGAGACCGGACTCTGTCCCGGCCTGCGTCAGCCGCAGATAGACGCTCCTCGCGAACTCCACAGGAACGTGCAACTCCCAGCCGAGCTCGCCGACATAGGTGACGCGGAGCGCCAGCACCGGCGCGCCTCCCAGTGCGATCGTCCGGCAGGCGCCGAAGGGGAAGCTCTCGTTCGACACGTCGTCGCGCGTGACTTCCGCGAGCACGTCGCGGGCGCGGGGCCCCATCAGAGAGAAGACGGCGTTCGCGGATGTGATGTCGATCAGCGTCGCGTCGAGGCCGTCCGGAATGTTCTTCGATATCCAGTCGAAATCGTGCGTGGCGAAGCCGGTGCCGGTCGACGATGTAGAAGCGGTCCTCGGCGAGCCGCGCGACGGTCAGATCGCATTCGATGCCGCCGCGCGCGTTCAGCATCTGCGTGTAGGTGAGGCTGCCGGGCGCTTTCGCCACATCATTCGCGCAGATCCAGGAAAGCGCGGCTTCAGCATCGCGTCCGACCATGAGGAATTTCGCGAACGACGTCTGGTCGAAGATCGCGACGCGCTCGCGCGCCGCTCGATGCTCGCGCCCGACGGCGGCGAACCAGTTCTGCCGGCCGAAGGAATAGATGTCCTCGCGCGGCTCGTCGGAGGTGACGTCGGCGAACCAGTTCGGCCGCTCCCAGCCAAGCTTTTCGCCGAAGACCGCGCCGCGCACCTTCAGCCGCTCGTAGAGCGGCGAGCGGCGGAGCGGCCGGCCGGAGGAAAATTCCTCGAACGGCCAGGCCATCGTGTAGTGCTTCGAATAGGCTTCGAGCGTGCGCGTCGCGGACCCAGTCGACGTCGAGATGGTTCTTGCCGAAGCGGCGGATGTCGACCGGCCAGAGGTCGTAGGGCGGCTCGCCTTTCGCGACCCACTCCGCGAGCGCCATGCCGGCGCCGCCGCCCGACGCGATGCCGAAGGCGTTGAAGCCCGCGGCGACGAAGATACCGCGCACCTCCGGCGCCTCGCCGAGAATGAAATTGCCGTCCGGCGTAAAGCTCTCCGGGCCGTTGATAAGCTGTTTAATTCCTGTGAATTCCAGCGCCGGAACGCGAGGCAGCGCGAGCTCCATAACGGGGCCGAAATGATCCCAGTCAGGGTCGAGCAACGTGAAGTGGAAGCCGTCCGGGATGCCGTCCTCAGCCCAGGGCACCGGGTTCTGCTCGTAGCCGCCCATGATCAGCCCGCCGACTTCCTCCTTGTAATAGGTGAGGCGGTCGGGATCGCGAAGCGTCGGCAGGCCGGGCGTCACGCCATCGATCTTTTCGGTGATCGCATAATGATGCTGCACGGAGACGAGCGGAACGTTGACGCCCGCCATCCTCCCGATTTCGCGCGACCATTGCCCGCTGGCGATGACGAGCTTTTCGCACGCGACAAAGCCTTCCGCGGTCTCGACGCCCTTCACCTTCCCGTCCTCGACGCGGATGCCGGTGACCGGCGTCTCCTCGCGGATTGTTACGCCGGCGGAACGAGCGCCGCGGGCCAGCGCCTGCACGATGTCGCTCGGGCTCGCCTGGCCGTCGGTCGGGAGGAACGCCGCGCCGACCACGTCGTCGATCGTCATCAGCGGCCAGAGCGCCTGCGCTTCCTTGGGCGAGAGGAGCTGCATCTCCAGCCCGAAGGAGCGCGCCGTCGTCGCCTGCCGCTTCACTTCGATCCAGCGTTCCGGATTGCACGCCAGACGCAGGCCGCCGTTCATCTTCCACCCGGTGGCAAGCCCGGTCTCCGCTTCGAGCCGGTCGTAGAGCGCGACGGAATAGCCGAGCAGCTGGGTGACGTTGGCGTTGGTGCGGAGCTGCCCGACAAGACCGGCTGCGTGCCAGGTGGAACCGGACGAGAGCTTGGCGCGCTCCAAGAGCAACACGTCGCTCCAGCCCATCTTGCCCAGGTGATAGGCAACCGAGCAGCCGACAATGCCGCCGCCGACGATGACGACCTTGGCCGAGGAGGGAAGGCTCACGCGCGCCCCATCGCCTTGAATTCGGCGAAGGCCTTCTCGAAGCGCGCGAGGTTCTCGGCGGAGTATCCTGGCGAAGTCGTATTCCACGTGTGAATGGATCTCCGACACCATGCTCCACATCGTCTCGCGCAACAGCGAGGCCGCCGTCATGGCTGCGAAGCGGTAGCGGAGCTCATCGCCGACTTGCCGGTCGAAGTAATATTCCAGCATGGTCTCACGCATCTTTGCCGGCATCTCGCTGTTCGAGGCGAGGCCGCCGAGATCGAAGAGCGGCGAGTTGAAGCCGGCATATTCCCAATCGACGAGCCACAGCCGCTTGCCGTCGTCGATCAGATTTCGCGGCGAGAAGGTCGTTGTGGCCGAAGACGAGCTCCACCGGGCCGACCGCGCGCTCCAGCAGCTCCGAATAGGAGATCAGGCGGCGGAGATGCCCCATATCGGTGCTTGGAAACTCCGCGAGCGCGTGCGCGTAGTCGCGCACGACGTGAAAGACCCAGAACAGCACGCCGGGCCCGCGCAGGTGCTTCGGCACTTCGCGATGCGTGCGGCGGACGATCTCCACGATGCGCGCGAGATTCTTCGGATCGCGCACGTCGGCGGGCGTCAGCGTGCGGCCTTCGATGAAGTCGAGCACCAACACGCCGGGCTCCGCATAGGCGACGCGCGGCGCGACTCCCGCGGCATGGGCGGCGCGGCTTGCCGCAAGCTCGTTCTTACGCACGACGCCGTGCGCCTCGTTGTCGCCGCCGATCCTGACGACGAACTTCTGCCCGGCGTCCTCGACCACGAAATTGACGTTGGAGAGCCCGCCGCGAAGGTCGCTCGGCTCGACCGGGTCGCCCCACAACGGCAACGCCGCGGCCTGTCGCCACGCCGCGCCGATCTGGCGGTCGAGCAGGCTCTGCTTCGCTTCAGCCAAGGCCGAGCCTCCGCTTCATGCGCGCGGCCGAGCCGGTCATCATGCGGTCGGCGATCATGGCGATCATGGCGACGCCGAGCCCGGCCACGATGCCGCGGCCGACATCGGCCTTGGCGAGCGCGATATAGACCTCCTGTCCGAGGTCGCGGGTGCCGACGAGCGCGGTGATGACGAGCATCGAGATCGCCAGCATGATGGTCTGGTTGATGCCGAGCATGATCTCCGGCAACGCAAGCGGCAGCCGGACCTTCAAGAGGCGCTGGCGCCGCGTCGTTCCCATCGCCGTCGCCGCCTCGATCAGCACCGGATTGACCTCGCGGATGCCGAGCGCGGTGTAGCGGATCGCCGGCGCGAGCGCGTAGAGGATGATGGCGATCATGGCGGTGAAATCGCCGACGCGGAAGAGCATCACAACCGGGATCAGATAAACGAAGCTCGGCAGCGTCTGCAGCGTGTCGATGACCGCCTGCACGATCGTCCAGGCGCGGTTGTTGAGCCCGGCGACGATGCCGATCGGAATGCCGATCAACCCGGCGATGACCACCGACACGCCGACCAGGTAGACCGTCACCATCGTCGGCTCCCAATTGCCGGTGAAGACGATGAAGAGCGCGAAGCCGAGTGCGATGGCCGCGCGGCGCGGGCCGGCGAGCTGCGCGGCGGCGAGCGTCACCACCGCGATCGCCCAGGGCCAGGGCTGCGCCAGCATGAAGCGCTTGATCGGCACCAGCAGGTTCAGGAGGATCGCGGTCTTGATCGCTTCGAAGGTGTCGAAGAAGTTGATGTTCAGCCATTTGACGAGCGCGTCCCAATACTCCGCCGTCGAAACCTGCAGGCCGGCGGGATAGACCTTCACCGCCGGGACGGCGTAGGCGAGAACCCAGAAGAGAAACGCGACGACAAGCGCGAAGAGCGGCAGCGCATAGCGCTCGACAAAGGAGCGGCCGCTCAAATTCGCCATCCGGCTGGCGCGAAGCGCGTAGGCCTGGCTGACCCGGTCGAGCGCGACGGCAAGCACGACGATGGCCACACCGGCTTCGAGCCCGGCGCCGATATCGAGGCTCCTGAGCGAACGCAGCACGTCGAAGCCGAGCCCGCCGGCGCCGATCATCGAGGCGATGATCACCATGTTGAGCGAGAGCATGATCACCTGATTGACGCCGACCATCAGCGGCGCGCGGGCGACGGGCATCATGACGCGGGCGATCAGCTGGCGCTTGGTGCAGCCGGCCATGCGGCCGAATTCCACGATCTCCGGCGACACGTTGTCGAGCGCGAGCATCGTCACCCGGACCATCGGCGGCATGGCATAGATGATGGTGGCGACGAGCGCCGAGATCGGTCCGAAGCCGAACAGAAAGAGGATCGGCAGGAGATAGGCGAAGACGGGGATCGTCTGCATGCCGTCGAGGATCGGCACCAGGACGCGGCGGAAGCGCGGCGCGCGAAATCCGGCGATGCCGAGCAGGATGCCGCCGACGACGCCGAAGGGAACCGCGATCACGATCGACGACAGCGTGAGCATGGCGCTCTGCCATTGTCCGAAGGCGGCGAGATAGAGGAAGGCGAGAGCCGCAAGCGTCGCGAGCCGCGCACCGCCGGCCTGATAAGCGAGGATCGCCGCCGCGGCGAGCACGCTGATCCACGGAAGCGGCGGCAGAATCTCGACCGCCGCCGATCCCTGCCCGGAAAGAAGCCCGGTCGCGAAGAGGTCGGTCGCGATGTCGAACGGCACCGCAAGGATGGCGGCAACGAAGCGCGTCAGCTCGCGGAAGGTGAAGAGCCCGAACGTGGCGTCGTCGATGAGCCACTGCATCGCCGCTGAAACCCATGCCTGCACCGGCACGCGCCAGCCGCGCGGCAGATTGAAGGCCCAGTCGGGTAGAACGCCGCGCGGGAGATAGAGGAAGGCGAGCGATGCGGCGAAGATGACGAGCCAGAGCAGCCGGTTCAGCGGCATCGCCGGGCGTCGGGGGATCGCCATCGTTCCGGCCGCGGCGGACATATCAGTCAGTCGTCCGCGCCGGCGCGCCGCTTGCGTCGAGGAGAACCTCGATCAGCATGGCGCGGTCGATAACGCCGATCGTCTTGCCGCCTTCGTCGACGACGGCGAATTCGCCCTCCGCCGCGTCGATCCTGCGCGCCACCTCCACGACGCGGCTTCCGGCGGGAACCTCGCCGGCAAGATAGCGCGTGCCGTTCAACGGCCGCATGATGGAGCGAAGGGTCAGGATCTTCGCGCGCGGCGCCTCGCGCGTGAACTCCTCGACGTAGCCGTCGGCGGGGCGGACGATCAGCTCCTCCGCCGTTCCAACCTGCACGACCCTTCCGTCGCGCATGATCGCGATGCGGTCGGCAATCCGGATCGCTTCGTCGAAATCGTGGGTGATGAAGACGATCGTCTTCCTGAGAAGATTCTGCAGACGCAGGAACTCGTTCTGCATCTCGCGGCGGATCAGCGGGTCGAGCGCCGAGAAGGGCTCGTCGAGGAACCAAAGCTCCGGGCCGACGGCGAGCGAGCGCGCGATTCCGACGCGCTGCTGCTGGCCGCCGGAAAGCTCTTTCGGCAGATGCTCCTCGCGCCCGCCAAGGCCGACGAGCTCGATCATCTCGCGCGCACGCTTCTCGCGCTCCTCGCGCGCCACCCCCTGGATCTCGAGCGGGAAGGCGACGTTCCTCAACACCGAGAGATGCGGAAGCAGCGCGAAATGCTGGAACACCATCCCCATGCGGTGACGCCTGAGCTCGATCAGCTCGCGCTCCGCGACCGTCAGAAGGTCGCGCCCGTCAAGGAGGATGTGGCCGCTCGTCGGCTCGACCAGGCGCGAAAGGCAGCGCACCAGCGTCGACTTGCCCGAGCCGGAAAGGCCCATGATGACGAAGTTCTCGCCCGAACGGATGTCGAGGCTGACGTCGGCGACCGCCGGGACGAAGCCCGCCGCGACCGCCTCCTCGTGCGATGGCATCCGCCCGAGGCGGCGGACATAGCCGCCGGCGTCATGGCCGAAAAGCTTCCAGACGTTGCGGCAGGAGAGCTTGGTCGCGGCTTCGTTCACGTTGACAATCGCCTCTCCGCCGGCTCCTCGGAGCCGGCGGGTCGGAGTTTAGCAGGTCTCTTCCGAGTTACATCGCGATCCACTGCTGCCAGCGGGCCTCGTTCGCTTTCATCCATTCGTCGACCACCGCGTCGACGGTCTGTCCGTCGAGATCGACCTTGGTGATCATGGCGCCCATCTCGTCGTTCTCGATGTGGAAGGCCTTGATCACGTTGTAGGCGTGCGGCCACTTGTCCTTGATCCCGACCCAGCCTGCTTTCCAGATCGGCCCGAAGGGCTTGCCGCAGTCGTGCGTGTCGTTCGGGTTCACGCCCCACGCCGGATCCGTGTAGCAGGGCGGCTCGTATTTCGGGAACTCAACCCATTCGCCCTTGTATTTGATCGGCGCCCAGTGCGGCGCGTAGATCCACAACATGATCGGCGCCTGCCGCTGATAGGCCGATTCCAGCTCGGCGAAGAGCGCGGCGTCGGTGCCGGCGTGCACGACCTCGAAGGGAAGGTCGAGCGCGGCGACGCGTTCCTCGTCAAAGCCGCCCCAGGTGACAGGGCCGGCGAGATAGCGGCCCTTCGGTGCCGTCTCCGGTGTCGCGAAGGCGTCGGCGCACTTGAGCAGAGCATGCCAATCGGGAAGCCCCGGGCAGCGATCCTTCATGTATTCGGGATACCACCACTCTTCCTTGGCGAGCATGCCGGTCTCGCCGAGGTTTTCGACGCCGCCCGAGGCGACGCCCTCGTCGAGCGCCTCCTGGCCGGTGGTCGCCCAGATCTCCACCGCGAGATCGAGGTCGCCGGTCTTCAGCCCGGCGAACTGGGCGAGATAGTCCGCCTGCACGTAGTCGACGGTGTCGCCGGCCTTCTGCAGCACCTGGCCCATGATGTGGGCGGTGATGAGCTGGCCGGTCCAGTCGTGGAGCGTGATCTTGATCGGATCGCCGGAATCCTGCGCCTGGGCGGCAGAGCCGAGGAGCAGAGTTGCTGCGATTGCGCCAGCCACAATGGATGCGCGCGTGGTCATGGAAACCCCCCTTTCGCGGAAAACTCGTGCGCCGGCAGGCCAAGCCTCGCCGGCGCGCCGAAGGATGGTCGCGAGGAAGGGGCTGGCCTGTCAACAGGAAACGGCCGGGCGCGGTTGCAGGGGGCGTGGCTTGCGCGCCGGTTGGTGCTCGAAATTCCGCACGGCGCGCGGCAGAATGCCGGAGCAATGCCGAACCATCTCGCCGCCGGCCTGCTGCCGGGCCATCCCGCCGACCGCACCTTCATGACGACGCCCGCCTTAGGAAACCTCGGCGCGCGGCGGTTCTCCTACGGCGACGTCGATCGCCTTTCGGCGCAGGCGGCGTCGGCGCTTGCCGCGCTCGGGGTAAAGCCGGGCGACCGCGTGGCGGTGCAGGTGGAGAAGTCGCCGGAGGCGCTTTTCCTCTATCTCGGCGCGCTTCGGGCGGGCGCCGTCTTCCTGCCGCTCAATACCGCCTACACCGCCTCGGAAGTCGGCTACTTCGTCGGCGACGCGCGCCCGACCGTCTTCGTGGCCGACCCGGCGCGCCGGGAAGCGCTCGGCCCGAGCCTCACCGCCGGAGGCGTTCCACATACCGAGACGCTTGCCGCCGACGGTTCCGGATCATTCGCCCTGCTCTCCGCGGCGCAGCCGGAGGGCTGGCGCGATGTCGACCGCGGTCCGGACGACCTTGCCGCGATCCTCTACACATCGGGCACGACCGGACGCTCGAAAGGCGCGATGCTGACCCACGCGAATCTTCGCTCGAACGCCGAGACGCTGGTCGAGACGTGGCGCTTCACGGGCGACGACGTGCTGATCCACGCGCTGCCGATCTTCCACACGCACGGGCTCTTCGTGGCGACGAACGTCGTCCTGATGTCGGGCGCGTCGATGATCCTGCTCCCGAAATTCGATCCGGCGGAGGCGATCGCGCTCTTCGCCGAGGCGACGGCGCTGATGGGCGTGCCGACCTTCTACACGCGGCTTCTCGACCGGCCGGAGCTCACGCGGCAAGCGGCGGGTCACATGCGCCTCTTCGTCTCCGGCTCAGCGCCGCTTCTTGCCGAGACGCACAGGGAGTTCCGCGAGCGCACCGGCCACGCCATCCTCGAGCGCTACGGCATGACCGAGACGGGCATGAACACCTCGAACCCCTACGACGGCGAGCGCGTTCCGGGCTCGGTCGGATTTCCGCTGAAAGATATCGAGGTGCGCGTTACCGACCCGGAGAGCGGGCATCCGCTTGCCGTCGGCGAGTCCGGCATGATCGAGATCCGCGGCCCGAACGTCTTTGCCGGCTATTGGGGAATGCCGGAGAAGACGCGCTCGGAATTCCGCGCCGACGGCTTCTTCATCTCCGGCGACCTCGGGCGCATCGACGAGCGCGGCTACGTCCATATTCTCGGGCGCGGCAAGGACCTCGTCATCACCGGCGGCTACAACGTCTATCCGAAGGAGATCGAGCTTGCGATCGACGCGCTTCCCGGGGTGATGGAAAGCGCGGTGATCGGGCTGCCGCATCCCGATCTCGGCGAGGCGGTGACGGCGGTCGTCGTTCCGAAGAACGGAAAGGTGCTGAGCGAAACGGAGATCGTGGCGACGCTTCGCGCCGACCTCGCCGGCTACAAGCTTCCGAAACGGGTCGTGTTCGTCGACGCGCTGCCGCGGAATACGATGGCGAAGGTGCAGAAGAACGTGCTGCGCGAGCGCTATCGCGACCTCTATCAGTCGAGCGCGCCTGCCGGAGCGCCGGTCAAAGCGCGTTGAAATAGACGATCATGCTCCCGGCAATCGACACCACCGCCTGAAGGACGAAAATCACCGTCTGCGCCGCGAGGAACCGGCGCGCGAAATCGAGGCGCCTTCCGATCGGCCTGCCGACGTGCTTGACGGAGGTGAGCTTCAGCGCGACGAGCGCGGCGTCGTAGGCGGAGATGTCGAGGCGCTCGGCGGCGGCGTCTTCCCCGAGGCGTCGGAATTGCGCCGCGGAAATGGCGACGCGCATCGCGAGAAAGAGCTCGACGACGCCGAGGACCGCGACGATCGCGGCGGTCGGCTGCGTCGCGTCGGATGCCGGGATCATCGGAATCAGAAGCACGCCAAGGCCGATCGCGGTCAGCGCAATCGAGAGGCGGTTGACGGTCTGCCCCTGGTCGAGGATGTCGGCCGCCGCCGCGAGCATCTGCGCGGCTTTGTAATGGGGGGTGGTCATGGCGCGCGCGTCACAAACGCGCCAATTAGGGCGGCGTCAAGCCTGCGCACGCGCCTTACGGCCGTCGGCGAGGTCTGCTAGGTGAGGCCGGCGTGTGAAGAAGCCGGCGATGGGGGAGGGGAATGAAGCTTGGAGACTGGACAGGCGACCCGCTGCCGGAGGATTTCGCCCGCGCCGCGCTCGTCGGGCGGGTGTGGAACCCTGCGGCGGGCGGGCCTTGCGTCGTCAGGATCGCGGACGGTGCCGTTGAGGACATCACGTCGGCTGCGCCGACGATGCGCGACCTCTGCGAGGCGGAGAATCCGGCGGCGCTTGCGCGCGCGGCCGTCGGCCAGAAGCTCGGCTCGCTTGACGACATTCTCCAGAACACGCCGCGCGACAGCCGCGACACGGCGAAGCCGTGGCTGCTTGCGCCGATCGATCTGCAGGCGATCAAGGCCGCCGGCGTCACCTTCGTCGTTTCGATGCTGGAGCGGGTGATCGAGGAGCAGGCGCGCGGCGAGGCGGCGCGCGCCGACGCGATCCGCGCCGAGATCAACGCGACGATCGGCGACGACCTGCGCAAGCTGCGGCCAGGATCGGAGCAGGCGGCGGCGCTGAAGGCGCTCCTCATCGAAAAGGGCGTCTGGTCGCAATATCTCGAGGTCGGCATCGGACCCGACGTGGAAGTCTTCACCAAGGCGCAGCCGATGTCCGCGGTCGGCCATCTCGCCGAGGCCGGATTGCATCCGATGTCGGCGTGGAACAACCCGGAGCCGGAGGTCGTGCTTGTCGTCTCAAGCGCCGGAAAGATCGTCGGCGCGACACTCGGCAACGATGTCAATCTGCGCGACGTGGAAGGGCGCTCGGCGCTTCTCCTCGGCAAGGCCAAGGACAACAATGCCAGCGCGTCGGTCGGGCCGTTCATCCGGCTGTTCGACGCGGATTTCGGCCTGAACGACGTGCGCCGCGTGGAGCTTCGCCTGAGCGTCGAAGGCGACGACGGCTTCAAGCTCGAAGGAACGAGCGACATGGGCCAGATCAGCCGCGACCCGGAAGAGATCGTGAAGCAGACGATCGGCCCGAACCACCAATATCCCGACGGCTTCGTGCTCTATCTCGGCACGATGTTTGCCCCCACGAAAGATCGCGGCGCGCCGGGCCAGGGCTTCACGCATAAGATCGGCGACGTCGTGAGCGTGCAATCGCGGCGGCTCGGGCGGCTCACCAACGTGATGACGTCCTCGCGCGACGCCGAGCCATGGACGTTCGGCACTGCGGCACTGATGCGCAATCTTGCCAAGCGTGGGCTGCTCTAAGGTCAGTAGCGGATGCTCGCGAACCTGCGCGACGATTTGATCGACCTCGCCCCAAGCGTGCGCGATGCGCTGGCCTCCGGGCACCCGGTCGTGGCGCTCGAATCGACGATCATCTCGCACGGCATGCCCTATCCTGTGAACGTGGAGACGGCGCGTGCCGTCGAGGCGATCGTGCGCGAGGGTGGCGCGGTTCCGGCGACAATCGCGGTCATCGGCGGACGCATCAAGGTCGGGCTTCAGGCGGATGCGCTCGACCGGCTCGGCAGCGCCAAGGGCGTCGGCAAGGCGTCGCGGCGCGACCTCGCCTCCGTTGTCGTGGCGAAGCAAGACGCCGGCACGACGGTCGCCGCAACGATGGCGATCGCGGCGCGGGCCGGCATCGCGGTCTTCGCGACCGGCGGGATTGGCGGCGTGCATCGCGGGGCGGAGACGACCTTCGACATCTCCGCCGATCTCGTGGAGCTTTCGCGCACGCCCGTTGCCGTCGTCTCCGCCGGCTGCAAGTCGATCCTCGACATCGGCAAGACGCTGGAATTCCTGGAGACGCAAAGCGTGCCGGTCGTTGGCTACGGCACCGACGAGTTTCCGGCCTTCTTTGCCCGCACGAGCGGCTTCAAGCTCGACCATCGCTTCGACACGCCGGAAGAGCTTGCGGAAGTCATCCGCGTCCATCGCCGGCTCGACGGCGGCGGCATCCTGATTGCCAATCCGATCCCGGAGGCGGACGCGCTCGACTCGGAGGAGATGGAAGCCGAGATTGCGGCGGCGCTTCGCGAGGCGAAAAAGGCTGGCGTCGCGCAAAAGGAGGTGACCCCGTTCCTCCTGAAGCGCCTCCATGCGACGAGCGGCGGCCGGACGCTCGCTCCGAACGTCGCGCTCATCAAGAACAACGCCGCGCTCGGCGCCAGGATTGCCGTGGCGCTGGCGCGGCTTCCGGCCGTGGCCTGACCGGGTCGGATGCCGAAGGTTCTCGTCGTCGGCGACGTCATGACGGATGTCGTCGTCAAGCCGGAAGAGCCGCTCGCGGTCGGCGCGGATACGCGCGCCGCGATCCGCGTTCTCCCAGGCGGCTCCGGCGCGAACCAGGCGTGCTGGCTTGCGCGAGAGGGGATTGAAACGCGCTTCGCTGGCCGCGTCGGAGCGGCCGACCGGTCGCGCGAAAAGCTTCTTCTCGCGGAGCATGGCGTCGACGCGCGGCTTGCCGCCGACGAGTCGCTGCCGACCGGCACGCTGATCACGCTTCTGTCGCGCGACGAGCGCAGCTTCCTGACCGACCGCGCGGCAAATTTGGATCTCTGCCGCGCCGACCTCCCCGACGCGCTGCTCGACGGGGTCGATCACCTGCACATTTCGGGTTACGCGCTGTTCGAGCCGGGCCCGCGCGAGGCCGTGCTCGATCTCCTCGCGGAGGCGGCGCGGCGCCGGATTTCCATCTCCGTCGATCCGTCGTCCTATTCCTTTCTCGCTGAGGTCAGCGCCGAGCGCTTCATCGAGTGGACGCGCGGCGCGCGCTTTCTCTTTCCGAACGAGGACGAGGCGGCGACGCTCACCGGCGCGGCCGAGCCCGGCGCGCAGCTCGACGCATTGACGCGCGTCTACCCGATCGTCGCCATCAAACGCGGCGCCGCCGGCGCGATCGCCGGCGATGCCGACGGCGGCCGCTGGTCGACGCCCGCGCCATCGGCGGACGTGGTCGACACATCTGGCGCGGGCGATGCCTTCCTCGGCGGCTTTCTCGCTTCCTATCTCCGAGGCGAGGGGGTCGAAGCGGCCCTCAAGCGCGGCGTCGCGCTTGGCTCACACGCGGTGACCACGATCGGCGCGCGGCCGTGAGTGGCGCCACGCCTCACGCTTCCGCCGGTTTCACCGCGCGGCCGGTGGCGTTCGACTCGTAGGCCGCCTCGCAGATTGCGTAGGTCTTGAGGTTGTCGCGGCCGGAGGTCGCCGCCTCGCGTCCCGCCTTCAGGCTCTCAAGAAGATGCGCGCAGGTCTTGTAGACGCTCTCCTCGATCATGTGCCAAGGCGGCTTCGCCCAATGGAGCAGCGGGATCTCGATCTCCTCCTCCGTCAGCTTGCCGTCGCTGGTGACGGCGATCTGGTAGCCGGGCTTCGTCACGATCGCACCGCGCGGTCCCTCGATCTCGATCAGCGTCTCGGGGAAGGGGTCGGGAAGCTTCTTGGTCTCGTAGGTCGCTTCGACGATCGAGACGGCGCCAGATCCATGTCGCAGCATGATGGTCGCCGTATCCTCGGCCTTCACCTTCGGATTGCGCTTTTGCGTCTCGCAGGAGACGCGCTCCGCCTCGCCCAGGAGATAACGCGCGACATCGACGACGTGGATGCCGAGATCGAGGATCACGAAGCGCTCTTCGTCGTAGAAATAGGGCTGGCCTGCGTAGATGTCGTAGCCGGTGCGGAAGCTGATCCGCGCCCAGGACGGCTCGCCGATCACGCCGCTGTCCAGCACCTCCTTCACCTTCTGAAGCGGCGTCTGGAAGCGAAAGTTCTCGTGCACGGCGAGGAAGAGGCCGGCCTTCTCCGCCGCCTTCACGATGGCGACGCAGTCGGCCCAGTTCGGCGCGAAGGGTTTTTGCACGATTGCCGGCACGCCATGACTGAAGGCGAGCTCGGCCACTGCGCGGTGCGTGTCCATGCGCGTGACGATATCGACGAGCCCGAGCTTCTCGGTCTGGAACATCGTCTCTGCGTCGGAGTACCAGCGCGGCACGCCGAAGGCATCGGCGGCCGCCTTCGCCTTCGCCGGGTCGACGTCGCAGACGGCGACGAGGTCGGCGCCCTCAGGTTTGAGGTCGTTCCAGGAATTCAGGTGATTGCGAGAAAAAAATCCGCAGCCAATAACTCCGATCGAAACCCGCCCCGCCATTCTCGTTCCTCCCGTTTGGCATGGATTTGGCCCGCTGGCCGGCGAGAAGTCAAGGCGCCTTGACCCATAAGTGCGGTCGCCCGCTTGTGCTTCGCGATGTCGCGGCGGCACGCGCGTCGCCCGCCGATTGCAAGGCGAGGAGAGTGGGCTATGAGCTTTGGCGCGGTCCGATTCCGAGTCTCTCAGGCACAGGCCGCTTCGTATCGCCGGTTCTTGCGGGCGTGAAAGGAGTGGGCGCGGGGCGTTTCCCGTGCCCGTCTTATGTTCAAAGGCATTCTGGTTGGCTTTCTCTCCTTCGCGGTCTTTTCCTGCGGAGACGCCTGCGTCAAGGCGCTCGGCGGCCGGCTCACGGTGTTCGAGATCGGCTTCTTCACGACGCTCTTCGCCTTCATCGCCGTGCCTTTCGTCAAGCGCCCGAGCGAGCGCTGGCGCGACATGTTCCGCATGCACCGTCCGCGCCTCGTGCTGCTTCGAACGCTTGCGGGCGTGATGGCCGGCATGCTCAGCATCTATTCCTTCACGCACCTGCCGCTTGCCGAGGTCTATGCGCTGATCTTCCTGGCGCCGCTCTTTGTCACCATCCTCTCGATCCCGTTCCTCGGCGAGACCGTGGGCTGGCGTCGGGCGCTTGCCATCCTGGTGGGGTTCGCGGGCGTGGTGCTTGTGGTTCGCCCGGGGTTTCGCGAGCTTCTGCCCGCGCATTTCGCCGCAGCGGGAATTGCGCTCTGCGGCGCGGTCACGGTGCTGGTGCTGCGCGCCCTTGGCCCGACGGAAAAGCGCATCACCCTGATGGGTGTCGTCTTTTGCGCCTCGCTCACCGTCAACGGCACGATCATGCTGACCGACTTCCGCGTGCCGGCGCCGACCGATTTCCTGCTCATCGCCGTCGCGGGGCTCTGCGGCGGAACCGGGCACATGCTCTTGATGGCGGCGACGCGCGCCGCGCCCGCCAACCGCATCGCGCCGGCCCAGTACAGCCAGATCGTCTGGGCGGTGATGCTCGGGGCGCTTTTCTTCGGCGAGCTCCCCGACGCCACGGCCTTTGCCGGCATCGCGCTCGTCACGCTCGCCGGGCTCTTCACCTTCGTGCGCGAAGAGAAGCGCGGCGTCAGCGGACCGGCGGTCTGGACGATGGTGTGGGGCCGCAGCCAGCGAAACGGCCCGCGAGAGCCCTAGCGCGACAGTTTCTCACGCCCGTAAAGGAGCAGCATCGCGACGATGACGACGCCGTAGATGATCTGGCGGCCGGCCTCCGGCATCTGCATCACCGACAGGATCGACTGCAGAAGCGTGATCAGGATGACGCCGGCGACCGTGCCGAGATAGCTGCCGCGCCCGCCGAGGATCGAGGTTCCGCCGAGGACGACGGCGGCGATCGACGGCAGGAGATAGGCGTCGCCCATCGACTGCGCGGCCTTCGACGCGTAGCCGGCGAGAAGCACGCCGCCGAAGGCGGCGAGCCCGCCGGAAATTGCGAAGGCCGTCATGACGATGCGGCGCGTGTTGACGCCGGAAAGATAGGCGGCGCGCTCGCGGTTGCCGATGCCGTAGACGGCGCGGCCGAAGGTGGTGCGCGACAGGAGGAAGATCATCGCTGCGCCGACCACCGCCCACACGATGACGGCGTTCGGCACCGACGGGATCGCAAAGCCGGTCGCCAGATAGCGCATCGGCGGCGAGGCGAAATCGCGCGGCGAGAAGCCGCCCGAATAGACGACCATCAAGCCTTGCGCCACGGCGTTGGTCGCGAGCGTGATGATCATCGAGGGAATGCGCAGATAAGCGACGCCGAAGCCGTTCAGGAGCCCGAGCGCGACTCCGCACAAAATGCCGACCGGCACCGAGGCGATTTCGCCGAACGTGCCCCACGACGCGACGGCGCAGGCCATCATCGCGCCGGCGGTCACCACCCACGGCACCGACAGGTCGATCTGGCCGAGCAGGATGACGAGCATCATGCCGGTGGCGATGATTCCGAGGAACGACGCGACCTTGAGCTGCTGGAGCAGATATTCGGGCGACAGGAAGTTCTCCGAATAGAGGCTGCCCAGGAAAAGCAGGAGCACGATGCAGGCGAAGGCCGTCGAAACCGCCGGATCGCGACGGATGAAGCCGGGCAACCTTGCCGTGAAGCGGTTGGAGGCGGTGGCATCGCTCATGCGAACCAATCCAGCCGGTTGCGGACCCGGAAGAGCCCGAAAGCCGTGAGGCTCACCGCGAGCATCAGCACAACGCCCTGGAACAGCGGCTGCCACAACGGATCGAAATCGAAGACGAAGAGGAGATCGCCGATGGTGCGGAATGCGAGCGCGCCGAAAATCGGCGCCGATCGCGCTGCCGGTGCCGCCGAAGAGCGAGACGCCGCCGAGCACGACCGCGGCGATGGAGAAAAGGGTGTAGGTGCTGCCGGAGGCGTAGGCCGCTTCGCCGGTATAGGTGAAGAAGGTCAGGAACAGGCCGCCGATCGAGGCCAGCACGCCGGAGAGCGTGTAGGCGAGCGAGCTTTGCGCGCTTGATCGGGACGCCCGACATATAGGCCGCGACCTCCGATGAGCCGACCGCGTAGGCGGCGCGCCCGGTGACGGAGCGGCTGAACGGCACCCACACGACGAGCACCACAACGAGAAGCACGACCAGGCTCGCCGGAAAGAGATCGAAGACCTTGCCGGTCAGAAGGTCGGCGAGGTCGCCGTTGACGCTGCCGCCGGGATAGGGGCGAAGCGCCAGCGCCACGCCGAAATAGATCGCGCCGGTGGCGATCGTCGTGACGATCGGCTGCAGCCGCCCGAAGATGACGATGACACCGTTCAAGCCGCCGCAGAGCGCCCCGGTCGCGAGCACGCCGATGACGCCGAGCGTGGTCTCAAAGGCCGACCCGACCACGATCCACGAGGCGAGGCAGTTGGTGAGCGTGAAGGTCATGCCGACCGAGAGGTCGATGCCGGCCGTCAGCACGACAAGCGCCTGCGCCATCGCCACGAAGGCAAGGAGCACGCCCTTGTTGGCAGCCGTCTGCACCACGTTGGAGACGGTGGCCTCGTTGAAGCCCCGATTGGCGATCGCCGGGTGGTAGATCAGGTAGATCGCGAACATCACGACGAAAATGCCGAGCGCGAGCAGGGTGCCGCGCTGTTCGGTCAGCCAGAAACGCCAGTCCTTCACGCCTGCACCGCCTGGGTAGCGCCGGCGCCGCCGGCTTCGATGTTCAAGGCGCTGGCGATCAGCGCGTGCTCGGTGATCTCCGCCCCGACAAGCTCGCGCTGGATGCCGCCGTCATAGAGCACGAGCACGCGGTCGCAGCAGCCGATCAGCTCGTCGTAATCGGTCGAGTAGAAGAGGATGGCAGCGCCGGAATCGGCGAGCTCGCGGAGCAGTTGATACATCTCCTGCTTGGTGCCGACGTCGATGCCGCGGGTCGGATCGTTCAGAAGGACGATGCGCGGCCCGCGCATCAGCCATTTGGCGATGACGACCTTCTGCTGGTTGCCGCCGGAGAGCGCGCCGACGGCGATGTCGGTGCCGGCGGTGCGGATGCCAAGCAGCTTGATGACGTCGTCGATCAGCGTCGTCTCCGCGTCGCGATTGATGATGCCGCCATGCGCGACGCGATCGAGCGCGGCGAACGACAGGTTGTCGCGCACCGACATCGGCAGCATCAGCCCCTCGGTCTTGCGGTCCTCGGGGATGAGCGCCATGCCGATCGCAGGCGATTTGGCATGCACGGGGCTCGACACATGCGCCGGCTTGCCGTCGACGAGGAGCGTGCCGGAGCAGCCGCGCAGCACACCGAAGAGGGCGAGCAGAAGCTCACGCTGCCCTTGTCCGTCGAGTCCGCCGAGCCCGACGATCTCGCCCGCTTTGATCGACAGAGAAACGTCTCGCAACCGGTTCGTCCACGAGAGCCCGCGCACTTCGAGCACCGGGGGCTTGTCGCTCGGCATCGTCATCGGCTTCGGCGGGAAGACGTGGCTGTACTCCCGCCCGATCATCATCTCCACGACTTCCGCGTCGGATTTCGTTCCGGCTGCGTAGGTGGCGACATTGCTTCCATTGCGGAACACCGTGCACTCGTCGGCGAGCTCGGCGATCTCGTGCATGCGATGTGAGATGTAGAGGAGTGCGAGCCCCTCGGAGCGCAACCGCTTCAAGACGCCGAAGACGCGCGTCACGTCGGCCGCCGTCAGCGCTGAGGTCGCTTCGTCGAGGATCAGGATGCGCGGGTCGCGGGCAAGCGCCTTGGCGATCTCGACCATCTGCTGGCGCGAGAGCGGCAGGTCCTTGACCAGTGCCTTCGGATGAATGTCGGGAGCGCCGGCGCGGGTGAGTGCCTCTTCGGCGATGCGGCGCTGCGCGCGCCGATTGATCATGCCGAAACGTCTTGGCGGATTGGAGATCGCGATGTTGTCGGCGACGGACAGATCGGGAACCAGCGACAGTTCCTGGAAGATACAGACGATTCCGGCGTCATTGGCGGCGGCCGGGCTATTGAAGCTCACCTCCCGCCCTTCCAGCGTCATGCGGCCCTCGTCGGGCGCCACGACCCCGGCCATGATCTTGATCAACGTGGATTTGCCGGCGCCGTTCTCACCGAGTATTGCGTGGATGCGGCCGGGCAAGACCGACAGCTCGGCCTTGTCGAGCGCAAGCACGCCGCCGTAGCGCTTAGACACGCCCTCCATTCGAAGGAGCGGAACAGCGCTCTCCATCGGTTCCTCCCGACCGTTCTTCGAAGGCTCATGCAAAGCGCCGCGGGGGCTGCCCCGCGGCGCCGAGCAACGTCAGACGCGATCTTACTGATTTTCTTTCGTCTGGCCCATGATTTCCTGCGCCGTGAAATTGATGCCGCAGGTCGGGAAGGAATTGCCGACGAAGAAGTTGTCGGACTGGTCGGGGAAGTAATCCTGGCCGGCCTTCATGTCCGGATAGGAGGCAACCGCGAGCGGCAGCTTGATCGACTGCGGAATGACCTGACCCTCAAGCGCCGCGATGGCGGTCTTGATGGCGACGGCGACCTGAGCCGGACCGGTGCCCGCGGAGGTGCACTTCAAGCCGTCCTCGCCATATTTCGCGCAGAACTTGCGGAAGCCGTTCTCGGTCTCGCCGCCGAAGGGAACGAAACTCTGCTTGGCGTCCATCATGGCCTGCACGACGCCGGTGTCGCCGCCCTGTGCGGTGTAGCCGTCGAACGGGCCGTTGGTGGCGATCGCGTCGGCGGTCACCTTCTGGGCAACGCCGTCATCCCACTTGCCCATCACCTCCGTGACGTCCCACTTCTTGCCCGAGGCGTCGAGCGTCTCGTGGATGCCGTCATGGCGATCGGTATCGACCGACGTGCCGGCGACGCCGCGCACTTCGAGGACTTTGCCGCCATCCGGGATGTGATCGATCAGCCACTGTGCCCACAGCACGCCGAGGCCTTTCTGGTCGACGTTGACGTTGATGTTGTCTTCGCTGTCGAGAATGTTGTCGAAGGCGACCAGGATGACGCCCGCTTCCTTGGCGCGCTTGATCACCGGGCCGAACGCCGTCGGGTTCTGCGCGTCGGTGATGATCGCGTCGTAGCCGGCGTCGATGAAGTTGTTGATCGCCGAAATCTGCGCCGGCACGTCTTCGCCGGTCGAGACCACCTTGAACTCCTTGAGCTTGGCGGCGACGTCGGGCTGTGCGGCGTAAGCCTTGGCGGTCTGGATCATCTGGATGCGCCAGGTGTTGGCGATGTAGCCGTTGGCGAGGGCGATCCGGTAGGGCCCGGGCTTCGCCGGGAATTTGAAGAACTTCGTGTCAGCCGCCCACGGCGCGAAGCATTCCGGCTCGGCGGCAGGGCCCGACACGATCTCGGGGCCGGCGGCCAGCGCCGTTTGCGATACCCCGCAAGCGAGCGCCAGAGCGGCAGCGCCCGTCAGCAATCTGTGCATAACAGTCATCGTCACTTCCTCCCTTTCGATATGCGACGGCCCGCACTCGCGGCGGGCTCGTCAGGTTCTTAATGGCCGTTTCTTGCGACGGTCGGTTATTTATTTCGTGGGTCGCACTTTGTCACATTGGCCGGAGCGCGTCGAGGGGCGAGCGGTGGTGGCCTGAGCAGAAAACGGCGGAATCCGCCGCTAACCGTGTCGCAAGCTTGTTGTTGGTTGGCGTTGCAACCACGGATATTCGGAAAAGTCCGTAAAAATCGAGATGTGGCGTGAGCGAGATTCGGAACTTCGTGCGCGGGGACGTTCCGGCAGTCGCCGCGCTCTTCCAGAAGACGTTTCGCGACGCCAGCCGCGAAGCTCCGGCCTCGCTCGGAGCCTATCTGCCGGAAGCCTATCTCAGCCACCCCTGGTACGACCCTGAGATTGCCGCCCGCGTCCACGTCAATGACGACGGCCGGGTGACCGGGTTCATCGGCGTGTTTCCCGGACGCTTCGAGTATCGCGGCAGGAGCGTCCGCGCGGCGATCGCCGGTACGCTGATGGTGGAGCATCCCGAGCGCGAGCCGCTCGCCGGCGCAAAGCTCCTCCGCTCGGTGATCAAAGGCCCGCAGGACATCACGCTCAGCGAGACGACGAACCTGATCTCGCAAGCGCTTTGGGAGCGGCTCGGCGGAAGCGTTGTGCCGCTTCTCAGCCTCGACTGGTTCCGTGTCTTTCGCCCGAGCAGCGCGGCGCTGTCCGTCCTGTCGGAGAGATATCCGATCGCGGCGGCGCTCGCTCCGGCGGCGCGGCTCGCCGACGCGATCGGGAGTTCATGGACAAGGCGGCACCTCGCGGTCGCCGACGCGGCGAAGCGGATGTCGGTTGACGACGCGCCGTCCGATGCGGCGTTCGCCGATGCCGTGCTTGAGCTTTCGCAGGAGATCGCCTTCCGCCCGGCATGGTCGGGCGAAGACGTCGCATGGCTTCTTGCGCACGCGGCGCGAAAGGAGCGCTACGGCGCCATGCATCGCGCGATCGTGCGGGACGGCAAAGGTGGTCTCGCCGGCTGCTATATCTATCACGGCAAGCCGGGCGGCACCGGCCGCGCGCTGCAGGTGCTCGCCCGCAAGGGCGACGCCGCGCATGTCGTCGACTGTCTTTTCCGCGACGCAGAGCAGCGCGGCCTTGCGGCGCTTCGCGGCCGATCGACGCCGCAGCTCATCGACGCGCTCCTGACGCGCAACGCGATCTTTCTGCACCGCGCCTCGATGGCGATCCATCCGGCAAGCGGCGAACTCGCCGACGCGATCACGCGCGGCGACGCGCTGATCACGGGGCTCGCGGGCGAAAGCTGGACGCGCATTGTCGGAGGTGCGTTCGGTTAAATCGCAACGTTTTCGCTAACCATCTTTTAGCCAGTCGCTTCGCCGGTTGCCCGCCGCGGCCTATGAACAAAGCTGGTTGATTTAGGTCTCCCGACGCGGAGGCGCGGCCCAATGTGCGGAATTGCTGGTTATTTCGGCGTGCCCGACACGCGCATCCCGGCCGAGAGGCTGCTCCAGGGGATGCTCGCGACGCTGCGTCATCGCGGCCCTGACGGCGAGGGGACAAGCCACGGCGACGGCTTCGGCTTCGCGCATACGCGCCTTTCGATCATCGATCTTGCCGCCGGCGCGCAGCCGATGGCGAACGACGACGAGACGGTTTGGATCACCTTCAACGGCGAGATCTTCAACTACGTCGAACTCCGGCAGGAGCTGATCGCAAGCGGCGTCCGTTTCCGCACGCATTCCGACACCGAGGTGATCATCCGCCTCTACGAGACGATGGGGCCGGACTGCGTCACGCGGCTCAACGGCGACTTCGCCTTCGCTATCTGGGACGCGCGCCGGAGGCAGATGATGCTGGCGCGCGACCGCATGGGCGTGCGCCCGCTCTTCTACGCGAGCCACGGCGGCGCCACCTACTTCGCCTCGGAGGCAAAGGCGCTCTTCGAAGTCCCGGGCATCGATGCCGCGCTCGATCCGATCGCGCTCGACCAGATATTCACGTTCTGGTTCCCGCTTGCGCCGCGCACGATCTTCAAAGGCGTTAGCGAGTTGCCGCCGGCGCATATGTTGCTGGCGCGCGACGGCAACGTAACCGTGCGTCCCTATTGGCAGCTTCAGTTTCCAGATGCCGGCGAAAGCGAGGACGCGCGCGACGAGCGCGCGGTCGCGGAGGACGTGCGTGCGCTCCTCGTCGATGCGACGCGGATCAGGCTTCGCTCCGACGTGCCGGTCGGCTCCTATCTTTCCGGCGGGCTCGACTCCTCCGTCGTCGCAGCGATCGCGGCCAAGCTCGCGCCGGAGCGGCTGCGGACCTTCTCGGTCCGCTTCGACGATCCGGAATTCGACGAGACTGAGTTCCAGCTTGAGATGGCGGAGGCGCTCGGCACCGACCATAGCGCCGTCCTCTGCCGGCCGGCCGACATCGGCGCGATCTTCCCCGACGTCGTCAGGCACGCGGAGCGGCCGGTGCTTCGGACCGCGCCGGCGCCGCTGCACATCCTCTCCCGGCTGGTGCGCGACGAGGGCTTCAAGGTCGTCCTGACCGGCGAGGGCGCCGACGAGGTGTTCGGCGGCTACGACATCTTCAAGGAGGCGAAGCTTCGCCGCTTCTGCGCGCGCGATCCGCAGCTCCGACCGCCGGCCGCTTCTCTTCAAGAAGCTCTATCCCTATCTGCCGAAGCTGCAGGCGCAGTCGGCGGCCTATCTGAAGGCTTTCTTCGCGACCGACCTCGACGCGGTCGACGATCCGCTGTTCTCGCATCTGCCGCGCTTCCGCTCGACGGCGGGCGCCAAGCTCTTCTTCTCCGGCGATCTCAAGCGCGAGCTTTCGGGCTACGACGCGCTCGACGAGCTGCGCGCCAGCCTGCCGGCGGACTTCATGCGCTGGCATCCGCTGTCGCAGGCGCAATATCTCGAGACCGCCTATCTGCTGCCGGGCTACATCCTCTCCTCGCAGGGCGACCGCATGGCAATGGCGAACGCGGTCGAAGGGCGCTTCCCCTTCCTCGACCACCGGGTCGTGGAGATGGCGGCGAAGATGCCGCCGCGCCTGAAGCTCCGCGGGCTGACCGAGAAGCACATCCTGCGCGAAGCCGCGCGCGGTCTGGTGCCGGCCACGATGGCGAAGCGGCCGAAGCAGCCTTATCGCGCGCCCGACAGCGCCTCCTTCTTCAATGCACCGCAGCCGGACTACGTGGCGCGCCTGATGTCCGGATCGGCAATCGCCGCGTCCGGGGTCTTCGACCGAAAGGCAGTGGAGAAGCTTGCGGCGAAGGCCTTTGCCGGGCGCGCCGGCGGCTTCCGCGACAATGTGGCGCTGACCGGCATTTTGTCGACTCAGCTCTGGCGCGAGGCCTTCGTGCCCGGCGCCGTAACGATGAATTCAGGACTCGCGCGCCAGAGAGTCGCGTGAACGAGGAGTAGCAGAATGAACGACGCGATTTTGAGCCGGGTGCGAACCTTCATCGAGGAGAACTTCCTGTTCCGCGAGGACATGGCGGGTCTCTCCGATAGCGACTCGCTGCTTGAGAACGGCGTGATGGATTCCACCGGCATTCTTGAGCTGGTGGCGTTCCTGGAGAGCGAGTTCGCGATCCAGATGAGCGACGCGGAGATCGTGCCGGAGAACCTCGATTCGATCGCGTCCATCGCCGCCTATCTGGAGCGCAAGAGCGCCACCCAGATCGCGGCGTGACATAACGGAGCCGCAGCCCATGCGCGTCGAAGAGTTCCTGCGTGGAAGCGCCGGACGATCGCCCGGCAAGACCGCGCTCGTCGCGGGCAAGTCGCGGGCGACGTTCCGGGACCTCGATCTCGCCTCCGACCGGCTCGCCGCATGCCTTGCGCAGAAGGGCGTCGCGCGCGGCGACCGCGTCGTCGTGTTCATGGACAATTGCGCCGAAGCGATCGTCGCGATCTTCGCGACGCTCAAGGCCGGTGCCGTCTTCTCGCCGGTCAATGCTTCAACCAAGGCCGACAAGCTCGCCTATATCCTCAACAATTCCGGCGCCGTGGCGCTCATCACGCAGCACAAGCTCGTGGCCGCCGCAGCCGACGCGCTCGCCGAGGCGCCGTCGGTCAAGCTCGCAATCGTCGCCGGAGCGTCGAGCGCCCCGGCGCTTCAGAACGCGCTGCACTGGCGCGAAGCGCTCGCGACCGACGCCGCGCCTCCGGATTTCCCGGGCATCGACGTCGACCTCGCGATGATCATCTACACCTCGGGCTCCACCGGCTTCCCGAAGGGCGTGATGATGACGCATCGCAACATCGACGCGGCCGCGCAGTCGATCACGACCTATCTCGAAAACACCGCCGACGACGTGATCCTGAACGTGCTGCCGATCTCCTTCGACTACGGCCTCTATCAGATGCTGATGGCGATGCGGCTCGGCGCGACGCTCGTCTTGGAGAAGTCCTTCGTCTTCCCGCAGGCGGTCTTCGACGTGATGCAGCGCGAGCGCGTCACCGGCTTCCCGATCGTGCCGACGATGGCCGCGCTCATCCTGCAGATGCGCGATCTCGCGCCGGGACGCTTCCCCGACCTGCGCTACATCACCAACACCGCGGCAGCGCTGCCGCCGGCGCATATCGCGCGGCTGCAAGAGCTCTTTCCCGGCGTCAGGCTCTATTCGATGTACGGGCAGACGGAGTGCAAGCGCTGCACCTATCTGCCGCCGCAGGAGCTCGCGGTGCGCCCGGGCTCGGTCGGGATCGCCATCCCGAACACCGAGGCCTATGTCGTCGACGAGGGCGGCGCGCGCGTCGCCCCCGGCGAGACGGGGGAGCTCGTCATCCGCGGTCCGCACGTGATGCAGGGCTATTGGCGCGACGAAGCGGCGACGGCGAAGGCGCTGAAGCCGGGGCCGCTCCCGTCTGAGAAAGTGCTCCACACCGGCGACCTCTTTCGCACCGACGCCGACGGCTTTCTCTATTTCGTCGGGCGCAAGGACGACATCATCAAGTCGCGCGGCGAGAAGGTGAGCCCGAAGGAAGTGGAGAACGTGCTTTACGCGCTGCCCGGCATTCGCGAGGCGGCGGTCGTCGGCGTGCCCGATCCCGTGCTTGGGCACGCCATCAAGGCGGTCGTCGCGCTCGAGCCCGGCGTCGAGCTGTCGCGCGAAGAGGTGATCCGGCACTGCGCCAAGCACCTTGAGGATTTCATGGTGCCGAAGGTCGTCGCCTTCGAGGTGGCGCTGCCGAAATCGGAGAACGGAAAAATCGACCGGCGCGAGATCGCCGCACGAGAAATGGCGGTGACCCAATGAATCTCGTTCCGCAGCGCGAAGCCTTCACGGCCGCCGACCGCGACTGGCTCGCGTTCGACATGGCCGCCGAGGTCGCGCGGATCGCCGAGGCGATGCGCGAGCAGGTGCTGAAGCGGCTCAGGCGGCGCGGCATCGTGCTGGGCTTGTCCGGCGGCATCGATTCCAGCGTCTCCGCCGCGCTCGCGGTCGAGGCGGTCGGGGCCGCGAAGGTTTTTGCCGTCCTGATGCCGGAGCGCGATTCCGATCCGGACAGCCTGCGCCTCGGCCGGCTCGTCGCCGACACGCTCGGCATCGAGACCGTGACGGAAGACATCGCGCCGATCCTTTACGCCGCCGGCTGCTACGAGCGCCGCGACGCCTTCATCCGCCGCCTCGTTCCCGATTTCGGCGCCGGCTGGGGCTGCAAGGTCGTGCTCTCGAACGGCGCCTACAACATCACGCAGCTCGTCGTGCAAAGCCCGACCGGCGAGCGGCAGACGCTCGCATGCCGCTCGACGTCTATCTCGGCGTCGTCGCCGCCACCAACATGAAGCAGCGCACGCGCAAGCAGATCGAGTATTTTCATGCCGACCGGCTGAACTACGCCGTGCTCGGCACGCCGAACCGGCTCGAATACGACCAGGGCTTCTTCGTGAAGAACGGCGACGGCGCCGCCGACATCAAGCCGCTCGCGCATCTCTATAAGACGCAGGTCTACGCGCTCGCCGAGCATCTCGGCCTGCCGGAAGAAATCCGCTCGCGCCCGCCGACGACCGACACCTGGTCGCTCGCGCAGAGCCAGGAGGAGTTCTACTTCTCCGTTCCTTACGCTGAGATGGACCTTTGCCTCTACGGGCTGGAGAACGGCTTCGCGGCCGATGACGTCGCCGCCCGCAGCGGCCTCACCGTCGAGCAGGTGCAATCGGTCTGGCGCGACATCGCCGCCAAGCGCAGCGCCACGCGCTATCTGCATGAACCGCCGATGTTGGTGGAAGAGGTGCTGAAGGGTTAGGGCGGCGGCGAAGCGAACCAACCCTCTCCCATAGGGAGAGGGTGTCGCCGACTTGTCCGCCGAAGCCCGCAGGGCGAAGGCGGAAGGCGACGGGTGAGGGGTTGCAGCCGCCGCCAGCCCTGAAGTTATGATTGTCCTCGCGGCGAGCCTTAATTTGCCACTGATGGCGGAGCGGTCGTCCGCTTTGCGCCAGAAGCCGACGTTGCGTTCTTCCAACGACACGCCCGCCTACTGTCTCGTGGAATCTTTCCCTGCTTGTGCGGACAAGATCATGCAAAATTCCCACGCCCTTACCCTGACGCCAGGCTCTCGCCCGACAGTGCGGATGTCGGGGCTCTTCCCCTTGTAGGCAAAACTTGAATTGCGGGCGACGACTAGAACCCCGGCGATCTTGGACAGATCGGTGATGACAGTGCATCCCGATGGCGCTTGAGGGCGGCCAGCGTCCCAGCCTCGTCCGCGCCCATCCATGCGCGAGTAGCCAACCACATCGGCGGCGAAGATCGCCGCCAGCCGGCGGTTGTCTGGGCTCCTTCAGCCATGCTCCAAATCGTATGATGATGGGGACGCCGGTAGATCGCCGCAGTTCCGTGCGTCGCCGCGACCTGGCCCGGCGCGCCCTATCGGGGCCCCCATAAGCGGAGTGACTAGCCCTTCGATTCGACGAGGATCACAAGAGACTCCGGCACCACGCCATCGTTGGCCATCGCGTCAGCGGCGGCCTTGCTCTGCATCGCCGCCTTCAAGGCATCCATATCCGGAACGTTCATCATCACGGCAACGCGAGTCGGATCTTCTGGATCGACGAATGTTCGGATGTCAGTCACTCCGAGCGGAGCGAAAAGCTCTTTGCGCTTCGGCGAGGTAAGCCAGTGCTTTGCGCTCTTCGTGATGTTGTGATGGCCAATAATCGTAGGCATTGCGTCCTCCCAGCTACGACGCCCACGGCCGGACCAGGGGCCGCCGTTCGTGTCGCAAGGCCATAGTGTGCCCTGTTTAGGCTGGACGGCAAATCATGGCGGCCAAGGCGCGTGCGGACGGTTGAGGCATGCAGCTACGAATGGCGAAAAATCGCGAGAGTCGGCACTCAGCTATTTTCCATGCGGGAAAAGCCGGCCTGCTGCCGTAACGACCCTCGCCCGAGCAGATCGGAGCAGTCGCTCAGGCCCGGAGTGACACCAACGAGTTCAGACGCCCGGGTGCGCCGTCAATTAGCTGCTCTGCGCCAATAGCTGCCGCCCCAGTAGCGGTGTAAGCTCCCGCGTGGGTGGGCACGCTCACGGAAGCCGTTTCGAATCTCCAACAATCCAGCGAAAAGTGGATTCCGCAGTCCCGCGTGTCTAGCGTCGTGGAGGAAGGGACCGATGGAACGCCGTCTCGCCGCGATCCTAGCTGCCGACGTGGTCGGCTACTCGCGGCTAATCAGGGTCGACGAGGAGGGCACGATTGCGGCTTTCAAGGCCCTGCAAGCCGATCTCATCGATCCCACGCTCCGCGAGCATCAGGGACGAACAGTCAAGCTGATGGGTGACGGCATTCTGGTTGAGTTCGCAAGCGTCGTAGGCGCGGTCAGCGCCGCCGCGGCGATACAAACAAACCTTGCGGAGCGGAACGCCGTCATGCCTCACGACAGGCGCATCGCGTTCCGCGTCGGGATCAACCTTGGTGACGTGGTGATCGACGGCGACGATATCCACGGTGACGGCGTCAACGTGGCGGCGCGCCTTGAAAGCCTCGCAACGCCCGGCGGCATGTGCATCTCGGACGCCGTCCACGATCAAGTGCGGGACCGCACGCGCCTCTCCTTCGAGGATGGCGGTCTCCGCGAGGTGAAGAACATCGACCGGCCTCTGAGGGTCTGGCAGTGGCACCCCGACCAAGATCAGGTTCTTGCAGCGACGGCGCCGGCTAAGACGCCTCCGCCCCCGACCGAGCAGCCTTCCATCGCTGTCCTGCCCTTCGACAATATGAGCGGCGACCAGGAGCAGGAATATTTCGCCGACGGCATCACCGAGGACATCATCACAGAGCTCTCGAAAATCCACGGGCTCTTGGTGATCTCGCGAAATTCCACCTTCACCTACAAGCGAAAGGCGGTGAAGGCCCAGGATGTCTGCCGCGATCTCGGCGTCCGCTGCATCCTGGAAGGCAGTGTGAGGAAGTCCGGCGGCCGCGTGCGGATCACCGCGCAGCTGATTGATGGACGTTCCGGCGGGCATCTTTGGGCGGAGCGCTATGATCGCGGGGTTGAAGACGTATTCGCCGTGCAGGACGACGTCACGGAACGGATCGTGCGGTCGCTTGAGGTCAAGCTTGTCGGGGGTGACAGCACGCGCTCGTCGCGCGTCGAAACTGAAAATCCCGAAGCTTACGATTGTGTGCTGCGCGGGCGCGAGCAGTACCGACTTTTTTCGAAGGACGGCAATGCCGCCGCTCAGCAGCTCTACGAAAGGGCGATCGCGCTCGACCCGAACTACGCTGCGCCGTATGCGGCGCTCGCCGAAACATACCTGCACGATTGGTTCGCGGGAGACCCCGAGGCACTTGACCGGGCCTCCGAACTGGCCGAGACCGCCAAGCGCCTCGATCCGTCCCGGCCGTTGGTCTACGAAGCGCTCGGCTCAATCCATCTTTTCAAGCGGCAACACGAGGAGGCCCTTGCGGCCGCCAGGCGGTGGGTCGAGGTCGAGCCCGGTAATGCTGAGGCCTACGCCAACCTCGCCGGCATAATGCACTTCTCAGGCGAACCGGAGCGGGTCGCCGGATTGATCGACAAGGCGAAGCGCCTCAACCCCTTCTATCCATTCTACTACACGCTCTATGTGGGCCAAGCCTGCTTCACGCAACGCCGCTTCCAGGAGGCAGCAGCAATCATCGCCCGAAGCATTGCCCACAATCCGCAATCATTGCCCGCCCGCTTCTATCTCGCGGCGACCTATGGCCAGCTCGGAGAAGAAGCCTTCGCGCGCGACGCCCTAGCGGAAATTCGCAAGATCAGCCCCGATTTCTCGATCGCGCAGGCTCGGGCCATTGCGGCCTATAAGCGCGAGGAAGACCTGAATCTGCTGCTCGACGGCCTGCGCAAGGCGGGTTTGGGGGAATGACGGCTTCGGGTCAGAAACGGACACTTGTCTGATGGCGAATCGGCAAGCCATGGACGCGCACCGGCAGTCCCTCCTCGCGGCCCTTCGTTACTTGAGGCGGAGACTTTGGCTTTGAGAATCAGGCGTTGCGGATCAGCGGCTACCAAACCTCAACTCGCCACACACGAACATCGCCGTTTCTCATCGGCTCCAGGGCGCGCACGGTTTCGAGCAAGCCCGTGTTCAGCCTTGTTCCAATCGAGGAATTTTTCCTGAGCCCGCCGGGGTTCCGCGGGCCTCGGCAAGCGCCTTTCTTGAACAAGGCCTTCGCAGGTTCGATCGCGAAACGGCGGCGGCGTCGCGTCCGCCCCGGGCGGGTATGAGCCGCCGCGTCTCTTCGAAGAGCGCTGAAGCCCTAAAGCGCCGTGCCGCCGCGGTTCCAGCCGCGGCCGTGATCGCCGAAGGCCTCCCAGCCCGTCTCGGTCACGGCCACCGTATCCTCAAGCTTGATGAAGCCGCGGCGCGGATGATGGATCGCCGTCTCAATGGAGATCACCATGCCCGTCTCAAGCGGCTTGCCGGCGCCTTCGGCCGGGTAGGGGACGGGCGCCCTCGTCGACAGACGCGGCGCCTCGTGCGGGATCAGCCCCATGCCGTGCGCGGCGAAGCGGACGAGCTTGGAATTCGCCGACTTGGCGATCGCCGCCTCCGCCGCCTTGTAGACCTCGCTTCCCATGACGCCGGCGGCGATCGGCCCGCGCGTCGCCTGCTGGATGGCGTCGACCTCGGCGAGGAGATCGACCAGCTCCCGGTCGGGCTCGCCGAGCACGGCCATGCGCGCGAGATCGCCGATATAGCCGCGGTAGTTGCCGCCGGAATCGAGCGAGAGCACGTCGCCCTCGCGCCACACCTGATCGGAGGGCGCGCGGTTGAGGCTGGGACCGCAGGCGATCAGGCAATACTCGAAATTGAGGCCGCGCATCACCTCCTCGCGGCGGAGCGCCTCGGCGAGCTCGCGCTTGGTCGTGCCCGGCCCGTGGGCGGCGATAACCGTGAGCATGGAATCGACGACGCCGTCCGATGCCTTGCGCAGAAGCTCAAGCTCGGCCTCGCTTTTCACCGCGCGCAGGCGTTCGAGCGGCAGGATCGCATCCACGATCTCCGCCGACGGCAGGCCCTCACGCAGCACGTTCTCGGCGTCGACCGGCAGGAAGGCGCGCTCCACGCCGATCTTGAGCTTCTTTCCGGCGCCCTGAATGTGACCGATGGCGCGGCGCATCGCGTCGCCGCTGCTGCGGCTCGCCGTTTCGATGCTTGGTGCCGGGATCGCGCCGTTATCGCGCTCCCAGCCTTCCATCTCATGGCCGACATAGACGGAGCGCTCCGGCGCGCCCTTGAAATAGACGAAGAGCGGCAGGTAGCGGCTCAGGCCCTCCGCCTCGTGCGCATCGAAGAAGAAGAAGTGGTAGCCGCCGAGCAGATATTGGATGTTGTGCTTCGACGAGGCGACCAGGACATCGATGCCAACCTCGTCGAGGAGATCGTCGAGCCGGTTGGAATCGAAGGCCAGCCGCGCCTTGTTGCCCGAAGCTTCGTCAACCGGCTTTGCGGCCGCCGCGGCGCCTGTTGAGACCATTGTTTGACCCTCCCGCATTTCTTACGCGGCCGGCAAGCCCGCCGGCCAAATGTTGACGACCAAAATACCATGACCCGCCGCTGAAGCGGATCGCGACGATTTCGCACGCTCAGGAGAGCGGCAGCATCACGTGCGCCTTGTAGCCCGCACGCTCGGTCAAGCCTTCGTACCAGCGCGAAACGCGCGGAAACGCGCTCCGCTCGATGCCGAGCGCAAAGAGACGGAAGATCGAGACGCCGAGCGGGATGTCGCCCATCGTGAAGGCGCCTCCGGCTGCGAACGGAACCTTCGCGAGGCGCGCCTCGAAAGCCGCCAGGTGCTTCGCCGTCTCCTCTTGCGCGCTTTTGATTGCGCTGTTGTCGCGCTTTTCCGGCGGCGTGCGGACCAGTCCCATGAAGGCAACGCGGAAGGCCGGCCAGAGCGTGGTCGCCTGCCAGTCCATCCATCGCTCCGCTTCGAAGCGGTCGCGGAGGTCCTTCGGGCAAAGCGTGCCGAGGCCGAGCTTGTTTGAAAGGTAGCGGACGATGACGTTCGATTCCCAGAGAATGAAGCCATCGTCGTCGATTGTCGGCACGAGCGCGTTTGGGTTCATCGCGAGGTAATCGGGGCTCTTGACGACGCCGTGCTCGGCGCCGGCTTCGATCCGCTCGTAGGGGAGGCCGAGCTCGGCGCAGCACCAAAGCACCTTCTGCACGTTGGTCGAGTTGGTGCGCCCCCAAATCCTCAGCATCCGCGCCCTCCTTAATCCACCCGCGCCTGGTCACCTGGCGGCCGGCAGCTCGGCCTTATCGCAGCCGTCAGCGCGAAAGTGAAGCGGACAGCTTTTTCAGCTGGTGAACGCGCCGCTCAGGCATGAGCACAATAGTCATGTTTTGAGAGCCTTGGTCCTGCCAAGTTTGGCACCCTATTGGGATTGACCCCGGCGCAATACCCCACGTAGCGTCCAAGAACCGGACAAAGCGACCGCAATCATGCCAACACTCGTAGCCTCCAATCCAAGCGGCCGAAAACGCGAAGAAACCGACCTCTCGGCGGTCAAGACGCTGCGGAAGGCCCTCGTCATTCTCGACACGTTCGCCGCCGCGGAGCGCCCACTTACGGTCGCCGAAGTCGCCGTCCGCGCCGGTGTCACGCGGCCGACGGCGCATCGCCTGATCCAGACGCTGATCGGCGAGGGCTATCTTGCCCAGGATCCCGGCGACAGTCGCATCACGCCCGGCTACTCGGTGCTGATGCTTGCCGGCAGCCTGCTCGACACCAACCAGATCCGGCTGGAATCGCTGCCGCATCTTGAGACACTGGCGCACTCGACGGGTGAGCGCGTGAGCCTCGGCATTTTGCATCGCCACCAGATGCTCTACCTCGCGGGCGTGGAGAAGCCGTCGCTGCCGACGATCTTCAGCCGCTTTGGCAAGACGGCGCCGGCCTATACCTCGGCGCTCGGCAAGGCGATCCTCGCGCACCTCCCGGGGCCGGAGGTCGACAGCTATCTGAGGGCTGTGCCGCTCGTGCGGCAGACCGAATTCACAATAACTAACGAAGCGGCGCTCAGGGCCGAGCTGGCGGAAGTCCGCCGCCAGGGCTTTGCCGTCGATCGCGGCGAGAACGCAGTCGGCATGTGCTGCGTCGCCGCCCCGCTTCTCGTTCACGACAGGCCGGTCGCCGCAATCGCCGTAATCGGGCGCGCGCTGGAGCCGCTGCTTCCGCACAAGGAAGAGGTTCAGCACACCGCCGAGGTCATCGGGCACGTCCTCGGGCGCGGCACGTGAGCCGGGACGCTCACGCCCGCCGCAGAGGTTGAAGGCGCAAGATGCACGCAACCGAACTCGACACGCCCGCGGTCACCATCCTGCTCGACCGGCTTGAAGCGAACATTGCGCGCGCGCAGGCCCTGGTCGGCGCGCGCGGAATCGGGAATCGACCGCACATCAAGACGCACAAGATCCCGGCGATCGCGAAGATGCAGATAGCTGCCGGCGCGGTCGGCATCACCTGCCAGAAGCTCGGCGAGGTCGAGGTCTTCACGGACGCGGGGGTGACGGACGATATCCTGCTCACCTTCGACATCGTCGGCGAGACGAAGACCGACCGGCTCATGCAGCTTTCGGAGCGGGTGAAGCGGCTTGCCGTCGTCGCCGACAACGAGACGGTGGTGCAGGGCCTTTCGGAAGCGGGGGTGCGCCACGGCCGCGATGTGCCGCTCCTCATCGAATGCGATACCGGCTTCGCGCGGAACGGCGTGCAGACGCCGGAAGCCGCGCGCGAGCTCGCCCGTTACGCGATGAACATGCCGCGCATCCGCTTTGAAGGCCTGATGACGTTTCCGAACAAGGCGCCCGCGACGGGCGAGTTCCTGACGCGCGCGCTCGATCTCTTCGAGGCGGAGGGGATTCCCGTCCCGGTCGTCTCCGGTGGCGGCTCGCCGGCGCTCCTGACGCTTGGTGACTTTCCGATGATGACGGAGCATCGCGCCGGTACCTATGTCTACAACGACGTGATGATGGTCGCTTCGGGCCTCGCCACCTGGGACGACTGCGCCATGCACGTCCGCGCGACGGTCGTCAGCCGGCCGACCGCCGACCGCGCAATTATCGACGCCGGCTCGAAGGTGCTGACGCGCGAGCAGTATTTCGTGAAGGATTTCGGGCGCGTCGTCGAATATCCGGACGCAACGGTCGCCAATCTTTCGGAAGAGCACGGCATCATCGACCTCTCGCGCTCGAAGGCGAAGCCGAAGGTCGGCGAGGTCATCAACGTCATCCCCAACCATTGCTGCGTCGTGTCGAACATGGTCGACGAGGTCTACGGCCTGCGCGACGGGAAGGTGGAGGTCGTGTGGCCGGTGGCTGCGAGGGGCAAGGTGCGGTAGTGCGATGAAGGGTGAACCTTCTCCCCTCAAAGGGGAGAAGGTGCCGCTATGGCTCAGCCCTTCGGAGAATACGCAATCACCTCTATCTCGACCTTGCAGTCGATCACGAGGCGCGCCTGCACGGTCGAGCGTGCCGGCGCCGCCTCGCCGAAATACTGCGCATAGACGCGATTGAAGGCTGCAAAGTCGCGCGCATCGTCGAGGAATGCGGTCGCCTTCACCACGTCTTTCAGTCCGAGCCCGGCAAGCGCGAGCGCCGTCTTGATGTTTTCCATCACCTGCTTCGTCTGCGCTTCGATCCCGCCGGCGACGATCGTCCCGTCGGGAGCCATCGGCACCTGTCCGGAGACGAACACGAAATCGCCGGCCCTGACCGCCCTATGGTAGGGCGGCGCACCCGGCGGCGGTGATCCAAAGCGTTCGATGCTCATTCGTGCTTCCCAGGTTCGTGTTGAGGTGCCGGCGTATCGCGGCACGTTGCCGGAAGAACTGCCGGCTCCGGCGGCATAGTAGCGTGCCGGCATTCGCTTGAGATAGACCCCAGACCTTTGGAATTGCGGGGTCAGGCCTGCGACGGCGGAAATTTCTTCGCCAAGCTTCCCGCAAGGCCTTGCAGGTCCGGGGCCGGCGCTCGCCCGATCAGCATGTAGCTCTCGCGGTCGTTCGCCCAATAGACAAGATTCATGCCCGCGCTGCTTGTGCTCTCCGGCGTCTCGATGCCGCCGCTGCTCGCAAAGATGCAGAACGCCACCGGGCCATGCTGCGGATCGAGATAGACGAGCTGAATGAACGGCGTATCGCGGAACGCGAGGAGCCGCGCCTGTTTCAGGGTGAGACCGGGAAGCGCGAGACGCTCGGCGGAGAGCGATACATTGAGCTTGGCGCCGATGGCTTGGAGCTCGCTATCGGTCGGTGTCTGCCCGGGCTCGATCAACGCCAGGGACTCCGGCGTGTAGAGAGCGAGGTCGCTGGCGAGCATCTGACCCCAGGCGCCGGAATCGGCCTCCTCGCCGCGCACGCCGTCCTCCGGCATCGCCGGTGTGTCGAAGGACCGCAGCGTGTAGCCCGCGCCAAGGCCGACGACGAGAATTGTGAGGCTTGCCGCGATCGCAGCCCATGCCGGCAGCCGCCGGCCGCCTAAGCTGCGGTTCCTTTGCAACTGCAATTCCTGCTCGAGCGCGGCAGAGAGCCGCTCAACGGGCGCGGCTTTAAGCACCGCGTCGAAAGCCTGCCGGAATGGACGCCCGCCCGATTGCAAAACGCTTAGGCGGTCCGCAAGCGCCGGATCGCCGGCCATCTTCTCTTCGAGCGCTGCGCGCCGCTCAGGCGGGAGCTCCCCGTCAAGGTAAGCGACGAGATCGCCGTCCTCGGCGAAGGTTCTATCTTCGTGCGCCATGTCTCGACGGCCCAATGGATTGTTCATTCCGCTGCTCGTCACCCAGCCCCGAAAGCTTCGCCCGCGCTGCAGCAAGTCGGCTCATGACTGTGCCGATGGGGATGTGCAGCAGGTCGGCCGCTTCGCGATAGCTGAGACCCTCCACATAGACGAGGAACAGCACCGCGCGCTGCGCCTCCGGTAACGCCTGCACCTCGTTGAACACTTGGGCGACGAGAATATTCTGCTCAATCTCGCGCTCGCCCTCAAAAACGAGCGTCTCGGCGGCGTCGACGTTGCCCGCGCCTTCGCGAATGCTGCGTGACCGCACTTCGTTCAGCCAAATCGAGTGCAGAATCGAGAACGCCCAACGGTCGAGCCGCGTGCCCGGCATGAACTGATGCGCGCGCTCAAGCGCGCGCACGCAGGTCGCCTGCACAAGGTCCTCCGCCGTCGACCGGTCGCGCGACAGGACGAGGCCGTAGCGCCAAAGCCTTGAAAGGAGCTCCGGCAACCCGGCTCTTACGATTTCCTCGGAGCGTTCCACCGTTTCACCGACGAAGTTGGACGGCGAGTCTCTTCCCCCTTCGTAGCACCGATGGGGGCCGGAGCGATGCGGCGGGAGCGACAAATCGCGTATTTCCGCGAAGCTGGCGGGCGTGACCGTGCTCGCATTCTGTTTCGCCATTCGTGGTTCCACTCCGAATGGCGAAAGCGCGAGGTCGGAGACCCCGCGCCTGGCTACGGCTACGCAACAGATTTCTTGGGATCGGCCTCGGCGCCGATCTCGGCTGCTAGCTCGCGTCGGGTGTGCCGGCGATCGCCTTGGCGAGGTCCTGATATTGCTCGCAGGTCGTGCCGCAGACATTCGCGACCTTCACCAGCTCCGCCTTGGCGAGATCGAGCTTGCCTTTCTCCGCATACGCTTCGCCCAGATATTCGTGCGTGTCGACGTTGTTCGGATCGAGGACGAGCGCCTTTTGGTAAAACGCGAGTCCGTCGTCGTAATTGCCCATCTTCCGCTTCGAATAGCCGATCATCGTCAGCACCATCGAATCCTGGTTCTTGACGGCTTCGAGAGCGTCCAGCGCTTCCTGATAGCGCCCGGCGAGCGCCAGATCGCGGCCCTGCGCGTAGAGCGTCTTGTCGTCCATGTTGCTCGATGTCGCCTTCACGCATTTGCTCTTCGCCGTGCTCCAGACGTAGCCCGTCGAGCAGGCCGGTGTGCTCGTGCCGCTGCTGCCGCTTCCGCCGCCGCTCGCGGCATAGGCGAGCGTGCCGCCGAGGGAGAGGCCGCCCGCGAGAAGAAGAAGCATCGCGGTCGAGGATTTTCGGGTCTTGATCATGGCTTGCTCCAAATGGGTTGCGCCGCCGGACGGTGCGCTTGCAACACCATGAACACCGGGTGACGCCTCCTTATTCGGCCGCGTCCGATTTCAAACGGTCACAACGCCGTGAGAGATGCGCGAAAGGTCGCTCGGCAGATCACGCCCGTTTCGCCGCGCGGCTTCGTGGCTTCGCCTTCTTCACACGTGTCCCGGTGCGCGGCTTTTCGATCTTCTTGGCGCCGGGCACGCCGTACGAATGGAAGGCTTGCAGCGTCTCCGCGATGGCGGCGTCGGAGAGGATCACCGGACCGCCGGGGAGAAGCAGCGCGTGATGGTACTGCTTGGCGATCGTCTCAAGCTCGACCGCCCGCCACATCGCCTCGTCGAGATCGCGGCCGAGCGCGATCATGCCGTGATTGGCTAAGCAGGCAGCCGGTGCGGCCGTCGAGCGCCTTCACGGCGTTCTCCGCGAGTGCCTTCGTTCCGTACGTCGCATAGTCGGCGACGCGCACGTCGGTGCCGCCGAAGGCCGCGACCATGTAGTGGCAGGCCGGAATCGATTTTCTCGCAATGCCAAGCACTGTGGCGAAGGTCGAATGCGTGTGCACGATCGCGCCGATCTCCGGCCGTGCCTTCAGGATGTCGAGATGGAAGCGCCATTCGCTCGAGGGCAGGCGCGGGCCCTCATAGGCGCCATATTCGCCGTCGATCTCGAAGGCGGCGATCATTGCCGGCGTCATGCTGTCATAGGGAATCGATGTCGGCGTGATCAGCATGCGGTCGTCGAGCCGCGCGGAGATGTTGCCGGACGTGCCCTGGTTCAGGCCGACGGCATTCATCCAACGCGCCTTGGCAATGATGGCCTCGCGCAGCGTCTTTTCGGTCTTGTCCAAACTGCTCTCCCCGCGTCGCACCGCATGTCGAATGCACGCTCGCGTTCGACCAAGCAAGCGGAGCGAGAGCAAAGGGCGGAGAAGCGATGCGGTAAACGGTTGCGGCGGACCGCCCGAGCCGCGAGATTGGCGGTCGGTCAGGCGGTCCGATTCGCATGCTGACAGCCAATCCTGCGCGCGGACGCTGGTCCTGGGCGCTTTACGACTGGGCGAACTCGCCCTTCACCACGCTCATCATCACGTTCATCTTCCCCGCCTATTTCCAGCAGGGGATTGTGAAGGACGCGGTCACCGGCCAGGCGCTCTGGGGTTATGCCGTCGCGGCGAGCGGCCTCCTGATCGCGATCTTTGCGCCCATTCTCGGTGCAATCGCGGACGCGGCCGGAAGGCGAAAGCCGTGGCTCCTCGCCTTCACGGCCGCCTGCGCTTTCGGATCGGCGCTTCTCTGGTTCGCCGCGCCTTCGCCGGCTTTCATTCCGTTCAGCCTGGTCTGTGTCATCATCGCCAATGTCGGGTTTGAGTTCGGCGTCGTTTTCAACAACGCGATGCTGCCCGACATCGTGCCCGAGGAGCGGCTCGGCCGACTGTCCGGCTGGGCATGGGGGCTCGGCTATGCTGGCGGTCTCGCTGCACTCCTCGTCGCGCTCGTTGTTTTCATCTGGCCTGACCCGCCGCTCTTCGGTCTCGATGCGGCGACGGCAGAGCATGTGCGCATCGTCGGCCCGCTTGTTGCGGTATGGCTCGTGCTCTTTTCCGTCCCGCTGTTCCTCTTCACGCCGGATCGACCGAAGCGCGTTGTTGCGATCGGCGCGGCGCTTGCGACCGGACTTTCTGAACTTCGCCGGACGCTTGCGACGCTGCCGAAGAACCGGCCGCTCGCGACGTTCCTCATTGCGCACATGATCTACGCCGACGGGCTGATTACGCTTTTCGCCTTCGGCGGCGTTTACGCCGCAGGCGAGTTCGGACTCGGCCTCTCGGAAGTCATCGTCTTTGGGATCGCGCTCAACGTTGCGGCCGGAACCGGTGCGCTGCTCTTCGCATGGCTCGACGACCGGCTTGGTTCCAAGCGGGTGATTGTCTTGGCGCTTGTCGGTCTGATCGCCGCCTCGGTGCTGGCAGTTGCCGCGCGGAGCGTCGCCTGGCTCTGGGTCGCCGGAATCTTCATCGGCATCTTCGTCGGGCCGGCGCAGGCGGCGAGCCGTTCGCTGATGGCGCGGCTGACGGAGCCGGAGAAACGCGCCGGCGCATTCGGGCTTTTTGCGCTTTCGGGCAAGGCGACGGCGTTCCTCGGACCGGCGCTCGTCGCTACCGTGACCGCGGCGAGCGGAAGTCAGCGGGCCGGAATCGCCACTATCATCGCATTCTTCGTCGTCGGCCTCGTGCTTCTTCTTCAGGTGCGTGAGCCGGGACGGTAGAGCTCAAGCCTTCACGATGCGGTCGCGGTTCTTCGTCACGTCGCGTGTGGCGTTGCGGGTGTCGACGGTAAGCGGCGCGGCGGCGACGAGCGCCTCCCAGTCGATGCCGTCGTGGTTCGTCACGATCAGCACAAGGTCGTAGCCGGATGCGCCGGAAAGCGGCACGGAGCGCCGCCCGGCAAGCGCCGCGTGCTGTCGCGAGGGGCCGATCACCGGGATGAACGGGTCGTGGTAATCGGTCTTCGCGCCGCGGCCTTCCAGAAGCTCGATGATCCGGAGCGCCGGGCTTTCGCGCATGTCGTCGACGTTCTTCTTGTAGGCGACGCCGATGACGAGGATGCGTGCACCTTTCAGCCCCTTGCCGGTCTTCGAGTCGAGCGCGGCGGCGACCCGATCGACGATGATCCGCGGCATCGCGGTGTTGATCTCGCCGGCAAGCTCGATGAAGCGCACCGGAACCTCGAACTCGCGCGCCTTCCAGGTGAGATAGAAGGGATCGATCGGGATGCAGTGGCCGCCGAGGCCGGGGCCCGGGTAGAACGGCATGAAGCCGAAGGGCTTCGTCTTCGCAGCGTCGATCACTTCCCAGATGTCGATCCCCATGGCGTCGTAGACGAGCTTCAATTCGTTCACGAGCGCGATGTTGACGGAGCGGAAGATGTTTTCGGTGAGCTTCACCGCCTCGGCGGTCTGCGTGGTGGAGACCGGCACGAGCTTGTCGATGAACTGGCCGTAGAGCGCCGCGACGGCTGCCGCCGCCTTCGGCCCATCGCCGCCGACGACCTTTGGTATGCGCGTGGTGCCGAACTCGATGTTGCCGGGATCCTCGCGTTCCGGCGAATAGGCGATGAAAAGCGACTCTTCGGAGCGCAGGCCGCTTCGCTCAAGGATCGGCTTCAGCACCTCGGCCGTGGTGCCGGGGTAGGTGGTCGAATTCGAGCACGACGAGCTGGCCGGCGTGAAGGTATGGCACCAGGCTCTTGGCCGTCGAGACGATATAGGAGAGGTCTGGCTCGCGGTTGCGATTGAGCGGAGTTGGCACGCAGATCAGGATCGCGTCGGCAGCTGCGAGCCGCGCAACGTCGGCCGTCGCTTCGAAGCCGCTCTCGCGCATCTCGGCGATGGCAGCGTCGGGGATATGCTTGATGTAAGAGCTGCCGGCGTTGAGCTTTTCCGCTTTCGCCGGATCGACGTCGTAGCCGATGACGCGGTGACCGGTGCCGGCAAGCGCGCTCGAAAGCGGCAGACCGACATAGCCGAGCCCGATCACGGCGATGGTCGCGCGCCGGCTCGCGATCCGCGCAATCAGCGTATCGAAGTCGGCGTCGGCCGCGCCTTGCGCGACTTGGTCCTGCATTGGCGAAAACTTCCCAAGTGGCGTTCCCCGCTTCAGCGGAGAATCGCCCGCGAAGTCAATGGCCGCCCGGCCTCATGTCCTGCCGGCCAGGAGGGCGGCGAGCTGATCGCGGCGCATCGCCGGCGTCGGCGCGAGCTCCGCGAAGCCCGGATGCGCCGTGTCGAGAGGCCGCGCATAGATGACGCCGAGCGCGGTAGGCTCATCGCCGCCGCCGAGGCTTGCAAGCGCGATGGCGCGGGGGAGATTGGTCTCGTCGTGGCAGGCGACCGCTTCAAGCGGCGCATCGACGCCAACGTTGACGACACGAAAGCGGCACGCGCCTTCGTCGAAGACGAGGCCCTTGTCCTTGGCCTTGCCGAAAAGCATCGGTTCGCCGTGCTTGAGCCTGATCCCGGCTTCCGCGGCCGTCGCCTTCTCGCCGAGCGGCCCGAAGGCGCCGTCATGGTAGATGATGCAGTTCTGCAGGATTTCTACCAGCGAGGCGCCCTTATGCGCGTGCGCCCGGACGAGGATTTCCGGCATGTGGTCCTGCAATGCGTCGACGGTGCGGGCGACGAACGATCCGCCCGCGCCGAGCGCGACCAGCGCGGCGTTGACCGGCCGCTCGATCGAGCCGCCGGGCGTTGAAGGCGAGCGCGTGCCGATCGGCGAGGTCGGCGAATACTGGCCCTTGGTCAGCCCGTAGATCGCGTTGTTGAGGAGGAGGAGATTCAGATCGACGTCGCGCCGCAATGCGTGCAGCAGGTGATTGCCGCCGATCGAAAGGAAGTCGCCGTCGCCGCCCACGACCCAGACGTCGAGATCGGGATTGGCGAGCTTCGTACCCGTCGCGACCGCCGGCGCGCGGCCGTGGATCGTGTGAAAGCCGTAGCTCGCGATGTAATAGGGGAAGCGTGCGGCACAGCCGATGCCAGAGATGAACACCACCTCATGCGGCGGGCGCCCGATCTCGGCGAGCGCCGCGCGGACGCCCTTCAGAATCGCGTAGTCGCCGCAGCCGGGACACCACCGCACCTCCTGGTCGGAGGTGAAGTCCTTCGCCGAAAGAGGCATCACGTTCATTGTACGCGCCCCCTGAGCCGGGCAGAGAATTCCGCCTCCAACGTGGAGACAAGGAACGGCCGGCCGCTGATCTGCGTCACCGGCTCGACCGGCAGAAGATACGCCGCGCGCAGCATGGCGGCTAGCTGGCCGGAGTTCATCTCGGCGCAGACGATCTTCTTGTAGCGCTTCAGGATTGCTTCGAGGCCGGCGGGGAGCGGCGCAAGCTGGCGCAAGTGAAGATGTGCGATGGCGTGGCCGGCTTTCTGGAGATCCCGCACCGCCTGGCGGATCGGCCCGAAGGTCGAGCCCCAGCCGACGACGAGGAGATCGCCGGAATCCGGGCCCTCGTGAATCAGCGCGCGGTCGTTCCTTTCCGCGACGCGCGCGATCTTCTCGGCGCGAAGCCGCACCATCTGCTCGTGATTGTCAGGGTCGTAGGAGATGTTGCCGGTGACGGCATCCTTCTCCAGGCCGCCGACCCGATGTACGAGGCCGGGCGTGCCCGGCGCGACCCATTGCCGGCCGAGCGTCTCGGGATCGCGGGTGAACGCGGTGATCGGGTTCTCGCCGTCGCCCGTCAAATGCGGCGGGAAGGCCGGAAGCGTTTCCACGTCGGGCGTCTCCCATTCGCTGATCGCGTTGGCGAGATAGGCGTCGGAGAGCACGATGACCGGCGTCATCGCTTCGATCGCGATCCGCGCCGCGTCGACGACGATGTCGAAGCAGTCGCCGGGTGTCGCCGGCGCGAGCACCGGAAGCGGCGCTTCGCCATGGCGGCCGAGCACGGCCATGTCGAGGTCGGACTGCTCGGGCTTGGTCGGCATGCCGGTCGAAGGTCCGGCGCGCTGCACGTCGATGACGACGAGCGGCAACTCGGCGGTGACGGCAAGGCCGAGCGCCTCCGTCTTCAGCGACAGGCCCGGTCCCGAGGAAGCCGTGAAGCCGAGGCCGCCGGCGTAGGAGGCGCCGATCGCGGCGCAGGCGGCGGCGATCTCGTCCTCCGCCTGGAACGTTCTCACTCCGGATTTCAGCTTGGCAAGCGCGTGAAGCAGCGCCGACGCCGGCGTGATCGGATAGGAGCAGTAGAAGACCGGTCGCCCGGAGAGAGCGCTCGCCGCGGCAACGCCGAGCGCCATCGCGTCGGTGCCTGAGATCATACGCGAGCGGCCGGTGCGTCCGTGCGCTTTCTCGAGGTCGACGACCTCGGGGATCGAAAGCTCCATCGTCTCGCCGTAGGCGTAGCCGGCCTTAAGCGCGGCGAGGCTGCCGCCGAGGAGCGCCGGCTCCTTCGCGAAGCGCCGCTCGATCCAGGCGATCGTCGCGTCGGGCGATTGCCCGCAGAGCCAGAGCGACAGGCCGAGCGCCCAGAAATTCTTGGCGCGGCTTCCGTCCTTGCGGCCGAGGCCGAAGGCGGCGACGGATTCGAGCGTGCGCTGCGTCATGGCGATCGGGATCGCGCGATAGGGTGCAGCGCCGCTGTCGTCGACCGGCGTCCCGGCGAGGCCCGCCTTCATGAAGGCGCGTTCGTTGAAGACGCCTTCGTCATAGACCACGGTACCGCCCGGCTTCAGGAACTGGATATTGGTGACGAACGCAGCGGGGTTGAAGGCGACCAGCACATCGGCCTCGTCGCCAGGCGTTAGCACCTCGCCGGCGCCGAACTGCACCTGATACGCGGAGACGCCGAAGGTGGTGCCGGCGGGCGCGCGGATCTCGGCCGGGAATTCCGGCAGCGTCATCAGGTCCGCGCCTTCTGCGGCGGCGGCGGTTGCGAATTGGTGGCCGGCGAGTTGCACGCCGTCGCCGGAATCACCGGCGAAACGCACAACAAGCGCCAGCCGGTGGCGCTTTGCGATGCCCTGCGGGCGTGCCGCCTGTCGTTCGGTCGTGTCACCGAGGCTCATGGGTCTCGTCGCCGCCTCCGGCTGTTTGTGTTCGTCTGGGGCTGGTTGGGTCAGAGCGTGCCGGTCGCCCGCATCAGGCGGCGGATATCACGGGAGACCGATGCTTGACCAGACGGCGGCATGTTTCGTTAATCCTGAAGCCCGGCACAAGGCGGCGCCTGCTAGCCAATTGGCTGATTTGAGCATGTTTTTTCCGTCGACCTTTGATCCAGGGCAAGCCCGCGTGCGTTCTGGCAGGCGGAAATGCCCGCTTCGCGTGCCCTCGAAATATCGCACGCGCGAGATGGCCTTGTGATTTTGCGTGCGCCGCAACAATATGCGCCAGGCTTATCGCGCCGCTTCGACGGCGCAGGCAATTCTGCACTCCGTCGATGATCGCGCCGGTTCGGGCAGCCTCTCGACAGCCACGGCGTCGGGGGCTAGGGCCCAACAGACCGCACTGAGGTGAACATGGGTAACAAGACGGCCAAACTCTCGATCGGCAACGAAAGCTGGGATTTCGACATCCTCGACGGCACGACCGGACCGCAGGTGATCGACATCAGCTCGCTCTACCAGAAAACCGGCCGCTTCACCTACGATCCAGGTTTCACTTCGACCGCCTCCTGCGCCTCCTCCATCACTTTCATCGACGGCGATGCGGGCGTGCTTCTCTACCGCGGCTATCCGATCGACGAGCTCGCGGAAAAGAAGTCGTTCCTGGAGGTCGCCTATCTGCTTCTCTACGGCGAACTGCCGACGCCGGAGCAGAAGGACGACTTCGAATACCGCGTCACGCGCCACACCATGATCCACGAGCAGATGGCCCGCTTCTTCAGCGGCTTTCGCCGCGACGCGCATCCGATGGCGGTCATGTGCGGCCTCGTCGGCGCGATGTCGGCCTTCTATCACGACTCCACCGACATCTCGGATCCCTATCAGCGCATGGTCGCCTCGATTCGGATGATCGCGAAGACACCGACGATCGCCGCGAACGCCTTCAAATATTCGGTCGGGCAGCCGTTCATCTATCCGAAGAACAGCCTCGACTATGCGTCGAACTTCCTGCGCATGTCCTTCGCGGTTCCGTGCGAAGAGTACGAAGTGAACCCGGTGCTGGCGCGCGCCATGGACGTCATTTTCATCCTGCACGCCGACCACGAGCAGAATGCCTCGACCTCCACGGTGCGGCTGGCAAGCTCCTCGGGCGCCAACCCCTTCGCCTGTATCGCCGCTGGCATCGCGAGCCTCTGGGGCCCGGCGCATGGAGGCGCCAACGAGGCGGCGCTGCAGACCTTCGCCGAGATTGGCAGCAAGGACCGCATCCCGCAATACATCGCCAAGGCGAAGGACAAGAACGATCCGTTCCGCCTCTCCGGCTTCGGGCACCGCGTCTACAAGAGCTACGATCCGCGCGCCAAGGTGATGCAGAAGATCTGCCACGATGTGCTGAACGAGCTCGGCGTCAACGACCGCATGCTGGAGGTCGCCATGGAGCTCGAGCACGTCGCGCTGACGGACGAATATTTCATCGAGCGGAAGCTCTATCCGAACGTCGACTTCTATTCCGGTATCACGCTGCGCGCGCTCGGTTTTCCCGACAACATGCTGACAGTGCTTTTTGCCGTCGCGCGCACCGTCGGCTGGGTTGCCCAGTGGAACGAGATGGTGGAAGACGAGACGCAGCGTATCGGCCGCCCGCGTCAGCTTTATACCGGCGCGACGGAGCGGCACGTTCCTTAAGTGCAGGAGCGTCCGCTTCCACGTTCTCACCCGCTAGCCGAGGCTCATGTGATGGATGTCTTCGTTTGCGATCCCGTTCGCACGCCGATCGGCCGCTACGGCGGCGCGCTTGCGCGCGTCCGTACCGACGATCTCGCGGCTGTGCCGATCGGCGCTCTCCTGGAGCGCCACCCTTCGATCCGGGAAGCCGTCGACGAGGTCTATCTCGGCTGTGCCAATCAGGCGGGCGAGGACAATCGTAACATTGCGCGCATGGCGGCTCTTCTTGCCGGCCTCCCGGATCGGACGCCCGCCGTTACGCTTGAACCGGCTCTGCGCGTCGGGGCTCGACGCGGTTGGAGCGGCGGCGCGCGCGATCCGCGCCGGCGAAATCGACCTCGCCATCGCCGGCGGCGTTGAATCGATGTCGCGCGCACCTTTCGTGATGGGAAAGGCGGCGGAACCCTTTCAGCGGAGCGCCGAGGTCTACGACACGACGATCGGCTGGCGCTTCATCAATCCCATGCTGAAGCAGCAGTACGGCGTCGATTCCATGCCCGAGACAGGCGAGAACGTCGCGCAGGATTTCCAAGTCAGCCGTGCCGACCAGGATGCCTTCGCGCTCCGCTCTCAGCAGCGGACCGCCGCCGCGGTCGCCGCAGGCCGGTTCGACGACGCGCTGTTGCCGGTTGCCGTGCCCTCGCGCAAAGGGCCGCCCACGAGCGTCACGTCGGACGAGCATCCGCGCCCCGACACGAGCTCCGAAGCGCTCGCTAAGCTCAGGCCGATCGTGCGCGAAGACGGAACGGTGACGGCGGGAAACGCGTCGGGCGTGAACGACGGCGCCGCCGCGATGATCCTCGCCTCCGAGGCGGCGGTTAAGCTGCACGGGCTTCAGCCGTTGGCGCGCGTGCTCGGCATGGCGTCGGCGGGCGTGCCGCCGCGCATCATGGGGATCGGACCGGTGCCGGCGGTCGGAAGCCTCACCCGGCGGCTCAAGATGAAGGTCATCGACTTCGACGTGGTGGAGCTGAACGAGGCCTTCGCGAGCCAGGCGCTCGCGTGCTTGCGGCAGCTCGGCCTTCCCGACGACGCCGAACACGTCAACCCAAACGGCGGAGCGATCGCGCTCGGCCACCCGCTCGGCATGTCGGGCGCGCGGATCGCGGGCGCCGCGGTGCGCGAACTCGACCGCCGCGGCGGCCGTTACGGCCTCGCCACAATGTGCGTCGGCGTCGGGCAGGGCGTCGCGATGGCTTTCGAGCGCGTGGCCTGAAGCTGCTCCGGCCGCGGCCTAAGCGGCAAGCGGGCCGGCGGGCTTGGCGCGCTCCGCGGCGAATCTCCGCGCCCGGTCGAGCGTCAGCATCCAGGTCCGCGTCGGCTCGAGCCGCCAGTCGGTCGGCGTCTCTTTGCGAGCCGGCTCGACGTAGGCGAGGTAGGCGAAGAGGACGAGCGCGTCTTCGCGCTTCTGGTCGACGCCGCAGCGCTTGATCAACGCGGCAAGCCGCTGGCCGCGCTCGCCGACATTCAGTCCGGCCTCGGCAAGGATGCGGGCGTAGGTGCGCTCCTTGAAGAAGAGCGAGCGGGCGCTCGCGTCGAGCCGTGCCGCCTCGTCCTCGCTCACCGCCTTCAGCTTCAAGAAGCGGTCGATCGTCGCCTCGACGTTGACCAGCGCCTCGGTGTACGGGCGGTAGCCCATCTCGGCCGGCGCATGCAGCTGCGCAACTGCGGCGTCGTCCTCAAGCTCGCCGAGCCGATAGCGCTCGAACACCTTGCCGACGCCGATCATGCCGAAGTCGGCGCATTCCGCTGCGCGAAGCGCGCCCATCGAGGCGGCACCGAAGACCTGCACGCCCTGTTCGAGCGCGTAGAGGAGCTCCTTATGCCAGACGGCGGCGATATCCTCGAAGCGGCCGTCAACGAGGGCGATCACGCTCGCCCCTTCGACGACGGCGCGGGCGATGTCGCCCTGGGCGGCGGGGCCGCGGCAGTCGATCTGGTCGAAATCGTCCGGCCGCTCGGCGGACCAATCGACGCCGTGCAGGCTCGGACCGGCAAAGAGGACTTTCATCGTGTGCTCGCCATCAGGGTTAGGGCACGGCGACCGAAGCGCTGGCGACGGCCGCCGGGCGGGTTTTCGAGCTCGGGCACGACGACCTTGGCGACCGCAAAGCCCGACTCGTCGACTTCGAGCGGGACGACAATCGCCGTGCCGATATCGCGATCGCGCAGCCGCGCGAGAATGAATTCGAGATTGTCCTTCGCATCGAGCGCGCGGCCATCGTCGCGCGGCGTGCGCTCGGTCGGACGCGCGCGCAGATAATCGGTCAGATCCGCCTTGAGCTGGGTGCCGTAGAGATTCGGATCGAAGTCGTCGCGCGCGCCGGTGATTGAGGTGACGCGGCTCTGCGCGGCCTCGGTGATGGCGCGGATCGCTGCTCGCGCATGCGAAGGATGGCAGCCGACGCCGCTTGAAAGATCGAAGTGCTTCCAGTGCTTCTCGTGCCCGTCGAGCTTCGGGGCGATGACGGCGAAGCTGACCGGCACGCCGATGTCGCTGGTGATGTCGAAGAGGCGGAGTTGGAAGCCGGAGCGGTCGATCTGCGCGGCAAGACCGTCGACGGCGCTGTCCCCGAGCGACGCCGGATCGATGCAACGATCGAAGACGTCGGCGTCGGAACGGAAAAGCCACAAGGCGGTCGCGTCGCGCTCCACGCGCTCGCAAAGGCCATGCACGACGGCTTCAAGCAGGATGTTGCCGGAAGCAAGCCCGTCGCTCGATTGCCAGAAGCGGCTGATGCGGCCGGCCGGATCGCGCGGTTCGAGCGACACCGCCTCCGCCGGCACCCATGCGGTGCCGCCCTGCAGGAGGTCGTAACCTTCGACCCAGGCGAGCGTCTCGGTCTCGGTGACCAGCGGCTCGCCGCGGGCGATCAGGCTATTCAGTGAAAGCGCCCGCGCGCCTTCCGCCGCGATATCCTGCATCGAACAGAAGCGGGTCTCGGCGGGGAAGCGCTCCGCCGTCGCGATCTCGGCTGCCTCCATGATCGCGGAGGCCTGCGCGGCTGCGGTGCTCAGTCCTTTGCCCTGGCTGACGGCGAGCGTCTTGGAGTTCGGGCGAACCGCCATCCAGACCGGGATGCCGATCCGGTCGAGGCCGGTCACGTTGGCAAGCCGCGTAATACCGAAACGCGCAAAGTTCTGGCGCATGCGCGCCACGGTATCGGCGGCGCGGTGCAGTCGATCGGAATTCGCTTCGACCGTACCGCGCACCTTCAGAAGCGCGACTTCCGCACTCAGACGATCCGGGACTCGCGCCGCTAACATTTCATGTCTCAGCGGCTTGGAAAATACTGGTGCGAAGCCGCGTCGGAGCGCGCCTCGGCCGCATGCGCAAAGTCAACGCCGTCGACGTGAGGCGCGCGACTTGGGAAGTACTGATGGGAAGCCGCATCCGCACGTGCCGTCGTCGCGATCGCGAGATCGACGCCTTGCACTTGCGGCTGATCGCCATCGGGGGCGAACGCGTCAGCGCGCTCGACGGTGCCCGCCTCGAGATCGGCGATCCATGTCGACTGGTCGCTCGACAGGCGAAAAACAACGATATTTTTCATGTCCACTCCTCTTCTTCGGTAGCAACGACGATCTCACTGAAAGTGACGACGACCTCTTTCGTAGGCAGAGCTGTAGTTTGAGTTGCGTTTCGCAGAACTCTCTACTTGGCACTCTTGTCTAGAAAGTCGGCAATACTTTCCGCCGCAGCGCAGCCGATATCGGCCGCGCTGCGTGATCTTAGCGGGCGCGCCTACGAGACTAGAAAGTCTTCGTGCCGCGCAGTTTTTGTTGGACTGCCGTTAGGTGCTCGGGTAGAGATAGTGACCCGATGCGCCTGTCCTCAGGCTCGCCGCGACTGCCAAGTCAATGCCCTTCACAACCGGCCCGGTGCCGCGACCCTCAAGCGCGGTGACCATCTCGGAAACCATTCCCTCGTCGGCACCGTTCGAGCGCTCAATCGTGCCCGCATCGAGATCGGCGATGTAGATGGACTGGTCGTCCTTCAGGCGGAAAACAACAAGCTTCTCCATAATCTGCTCTCCCTTTCTTCTAGTGAAGTCACTCAAAACCCGGCCCTGCGCAAACCTCGCTCGTAGAGTTCTTTGAACTTCGGGTCGCGCAGCGGCAGGATGGAAAGCCAGCTTTTCACGTCGAAATCCGGGTGGATGTCCTTCGCTAAACGCACGTACTCGCTGGCCTGCCTTTGGTCTCCGACCATCGCCCACGATGCAGCAAGCAGGCGATAGACCGGGCTCTGGTCGCGCATCTTCGACATGCATTCGATCGCGTCGCCGTAGCGCTCCAGCTGATAATTGGCTCCGCCGGCCGCCCACCAATATTGGTCGGGGCAGAGCGGGTTGAGCCTGATCGCGGTGGTGATCTTTTCGAGCGCAGATTGCGGCTCGCAGGCGTGCACCAGCGCGTCGGAGAAGTCGTTGAGCAGGTCCGCATGTTGCGGGTTGCGCCGTTCCGCCTCGCTGAAAGCGCGCAGACTTTCGTCGAAGCGACCGGCGTAAAGATTGCAGACCGCCAAATCGCGGTGGCCGCGCGCGTCATCCGGATCGATCTCAAGTGCGCGCTCAGCGAGCCTGCTGGCTTCCACCAGGAGATCGCCGTCGCCGCGCGCCATCAATAGCCATTCCAGCTGGTAGGTTCGCGCCAGCCCGCTGATTGCCGGCACGAAATCGGTGCTGGCGCTGATCGCTGCCTTGAAAGTGCGCCGCGCCCTCCGCACGTTGGGCAGATCGAGGATGCGCGTGTACCTCTGCCCCACCAGGTAGAGACTGTAGGCGGTCGGATCTTGAGCGACTTCGTAGCGCGCCAGCTCGACGCGCTCGACCTTATCGACGAGCGCTAGGATGATCTGGGCCGAAAGGTCGCGATAGCTCCGGTCCGCCTGTTCCTGGCGGAACGGATATTGTGCGGTCCACAGGATATCGCGGGTCGCCGAGCTGACGAGCTTCATCGACAGCCAGTATTCACCGCCGGAGTACTGCAACTGCGATTCGACCGAATAGTCGATGTCGAAAGTCTTGAAGAGGCTCCGCTTCCCAGGCGCGCTCAGTTGCCATGCCGTGTGCGGCGCGACGACCGAGAGCGACTTGGAGCGGCAGAGGCCGATGGTGACGTCCTCAATGAGCGAAGCGGCAAGCTGATGACGTATGCTCTGGCCGCCGTTGGCAACCGGCGGCAGTATCGTGATGCGTGGCGCTCCGGACTGATTTGCAAGGCGGGCTGCCCGCTCGGCACCCTCATCATCGCTGTCGGCGGCGATCGCGGCCGGCATTTGCTCCGCCGGTGTGAACGCTGTCTCAACGGCGTCTCGCGCTGTCCTGGAGGTGCCCCTCCGCCCTTCCGGCGGCCGCAGCGAATGGTAGAGCTCCGTCGTGGCGGCGTCGGGCTCGACGAGAAGATCATCCAGCAGGCGCTGCTTCAGGGTGCGATAGATCTCGTGCACGCGTGCCGGCTCGCCTTCCTCCGAGAAGAGCCGCATCAAAGTGCGGTGAGCCTTCTCGTTGTAAGGGTCGACCTCAATGAGCTTCCGCGCAGCGACGCGCCGCTGCACCGGGCCAATAGCGTCGTCGCCCGACTCAAGTTGCCGCGACACGGCACCGACGAAAGTGTCGCGGAGCTTCGTGCGCTGCACTTCCATCCACTCGCTCGATTCAAGCTCCTGCCAGGCCATCCCTTCGAGGAGGTCGCCGCGGTAAATCTCGCAGAGTGCGAGTAGATCTTCGGGATTGCGCGCCGCGATGGTCTTCAGGAAGAGGTCGAGGTCGATTTCGGCCGAAGCCGCCAACGCAACGTGGCCGCGCTCGCAGCGGATCAGCTCAAAGCCGAAGCGCTGCTGCCGCTCAAGCACGCGTGCCAGAAACTTGCGCAAATTCGCGGCGGCAGTCTTGGGGTCGGCGCTCGGCCACAGGAACTGACGAATGGAGACGCGCTTGGCCGGCGCCCTGCTGCTTGAAAGGATTAAAAAGACGGCGAGCGCGAACGTCTTCGCCGGGGCCGGGACTGGCCGGCCGCGACGGTCGAGGAGTGTAGGCGGACCGAAGAGTGAGAGCCTGCATGACATGCAGAAGCGGTCTCCAGGTCGCGGCGTGTGCCGCCGATTTCCGGTCCCTCGCGAGCCAACACGCTCAGGAAGGATATTGCCACGTAAACGATAGTGAGCCGTTAACCATGTGTAAATTCATCCAGCCGGCGCCGCGCCTCAGGTTTGTCACGGTTCCGCCACGCCTGGGCACGCTCAGGGCACGCGCTTCAGCCTCTTATCCGCGCGAACTAGACGGCGAAGAGGCCAATGGAACGGACCTACACCATCCTCCTCAACCGAGGAGGTGCACCGACGGCGCGCTACCACTTCGGTCGGAGCGCATTCGGTCAACCGCTTGAATCTCAATCACAATTTCTGAGCGAGCCGCTTCGCCCGGCGATCCACCGCGAGAAGCTTACCGCGCAGGAGTTGCAGGAGCTCGTGGCGGAGCCGGATTTCGTGGCGGCCGCTGAGGTCATGTCGACGCGGCTTCTCTCGCCGGTCGCCGCGGCGAGCTTCGAGCCGACCGCCGTGATCGAGGGGGAGCCCGCTGGCGACAGTCCTGGGGCATCGCCGCGGTCGGCGCCGACCGCTCGAAATACACCGGAGCGGATGTGACGGTCGCGCTTCTCGACACCGGCATCGACGCGGCGCATCCGGCGTTCCGCGAAGTCGACCTTGTGGAGAAGGACTTCACCGGCCTCGGCAATGGCGACGCCGACGGGCATGGCACGCACTGCGCCGGCATCATCTTCGGCCGCAACGTCGACGGGGTCCGGATCGGCGTGGCGCCCGGCGTGCGCCGTGCCTTGATCGGTCGCGTCCTCGCGTCCGACGGCGGCAATTCCGACATGCTCATCCGCAGCTTGCTGTGGGCGCACGAGCAAGGCGCGCACGTTATCTCGATGTCGGTCGGCTTCGATTTCGCGGCGACGGTGCGAAAGCGCGTCGAAGAGGGTTGGAGCGCGCGAGCTCGCCACGGCGGTCGCGCTGGAGGCCTACAGCGCCAATCTCAAGCTGCTTGAGCACCTGCTGCATATGCTGCGCCTGCATGAGCCTTTCACCGGTGGTGCGATCCTCGTCGCGGCGGCCGGAAACGATTTCGCGCCGCGGCGCGGACGTTGAGCACGTGATGAAGGCGTGCCCGCCTTGCGGCTCCGACAAGATCGTGTCGGTGGGCTCGCTCGACCGCGCGGTGTCGCGCACCGGCTATCGCGTCTCGAGCTTCTCCAATTGCGGCGTTGAGATTACCGCGCCTGGGCGCGACATTGTCTCGGCCGCCGCCGGCGGCGGATTGAAGATACAAAGCGGGACAAGCATGGCTGCGCCACATGTTGCCGGCGTGGCGGCACTTTGGTGGCAGGCGGTGAAACAGTCGGACCTTCCGGCGAACGCCACCCTGGTTCGCGGCAAGCTCCTGGCGAGCGCCCGGCGTGACGATTTCTCGCCCGCCGTCTATCCGGGCGAACGCGGCGCTGGACGCGTGGTGGCGCCCACGGACAGCGCCTCGGTTGCGCCGCGGCGGACCGTGCGCGAGCCGCAGACCGAGCGGCCGGAGCAGGCGATCTGGGCGAGTGAGGCTTACCGAAGGGCCGCTCTTGCGGAATTCGAGCCGATTTCCGTCGATTCTGCGGCGCGCCCGGGGTGGCTGGGGGGACGCGCCTATGCTGAGTTGTGTCACGCTTTGGTCACGCCTTGACGGGTTGAATGCGGTTGCGGCCGCTTGGCGAAAAGCCAAACGGAGTCCGGAGGATCAAAGTGACCGCTGAAGCAATTCCCCCACTGTCGCTTGATGTTGTGAGGGCGCGGATCTTCTACCTCGCCTGCGACGTTGAGCTCGTCAGTCCGCCTGCCGCGATGCTGTTGCGAGCGGTTGCGGACGCCATCGAGGAAGGTGGCGGGAGCATGCGTTTTGGGGAGGCCGGTTCGAACGGCCACGGAACGTCGCTCCTTGCCCAGGCTGCGACGCTGCGCCGTTTCGCTGAACGCTCCGAGGATTCCGCGTCGGGCGTTTCGCGGCATCTGCAAAGCGTGACTGCGCTGCCTCGCGACAAGCGCTGACGCTCTCGAGGCGCTTTTCGCGCCTCGGCGTGACGCCCGCTGTGGCGTCGGACGGCCGTGACGTGCGTTTCTGCGCGAATTTGCGTCTCTCGCGCCTAGGCGACAGCGCTGTCCGGCTTCACCTTTCAGGTTCCAGCTTCAGCGTCCCGTCAGCTTCGACCGCGAGCGGAATCGGATCGGAGATCGATCCGACGAAACCGTCCGCTGGGCTGTCGCCGCGAAAACCGAGAAACACGCGCCGCCCGGATGGGTCCTCCGCCACGCGACCGGCATAAAGGGAACTAAGCGCGTCGCCTGCCAGGAACGGCATTGGACCGAGGCGCCAGGGGCCGCGCGGGTTCTCCGACAGAAAATAATGCGTGCCGGTCTCGGCCGCCTCGCCGGTTGCGGCGAGGCGCGAAAGCCGCGCGGCAGAGGTTCGCCGCGCCGAGCTGCTGAAGAGCAGATAGAAGCGCCCGCCGGCGGCAAAATACTGCGGCACCTCGCATTCGCCGAAGTCGCCGGGCTCCGTCACGGGCGGCTCGGAGCGCCAGTTGACGAGGTCCGCCGACCACGCGGTGCCGACGACGCCGCGCCCGTCCGGCGCGCCTTCCTTGGCGCGTGCGGTGAACCACATGCGGAAGCCTGCTGCCGATCTGGGTCGGGAGCGACCCAAGGATCGCGGAGCGAGCGGTCGTGCCAGGCCGCCGGGTCGTATTCCTCGTAGAGATCGGGGTTGAGGTCGAGCACCGGATTGCCCGGGTGCCGGCGCCAGTTGTGCAGGTCGCTCGACGTCGCAAGCCCGATCCGCTGCTTCTTGAGGCTCTCGCTCTTCGAGGTGCCGGTATAGAACATCCACCACGTTCCGGCGTGACGGATGACCGAGCCCGTCCATGTCGTGCCGTCGTCCCAGGCCGGCTCGGGCGCCGGTCGGAAGCAGGTCCCGAGCGGCGTCCAGTCGACGAGGTTCCGTGAGACGGCGTGCCCGATCGAGACGTTCCAATGGCGCGCATTGGCGTCGCCGATCGTCTTCGGGGCCTGAAGAAAGAACAGATGATAGTCGGCCCCGTCACGGGCGAGCCAGAAATCCCAGACCCAATGTTCCGGAAGCGAGAATGCCATCGGGCCGGCGCTTCAGCCCTTCACCGCGCTACCCACCACCGACTGGATGAACCAGCGCTGGAAGCCGAGATAAAGCACAAGGACGGGTAGCGACATCATGACGGAGAAGGCCATCTGGTTGCCCCATTGCGGGGGCGGGGTGGTGAAGAACTGCGCGAGCGCCAGCGAAACTGGCCTCACCTCCGGCCCGCGCGTGACCATCAGCGGCCAGAGATAGGCGTTCCAATATTCGAGACTCTGCAGGATGGCCACCGTCGCGATCACGGGAAGGCTCAGCGGCAGCACGATCTTCCAGTAGATCTGGAACGGGGTCGCGCCGTCCATATAGGCGGCCTCGTCGAGATCCTTCGGCAGCTTGGCGAAGAACTGAAAGAAGAGGAAGATCGACAACGGATGCGCGATGAAGGGGATGATCTGCGCCTGATAGGTGTCGAGCATGCCGAGGCGGTTGATCATCAAGAGCAGCGGAACGACCAGCGCCTCGACCGGGATGATCATCAAGGCGACGACGATGCCGAGCAGCAGCTTGCGGCCCTTGAAGCGCAGCCGCGACAGTGCGTAGGCGCAGAGCGAGTTGGTGAATATCCCGAGCACGACGATCGAAACGACAATCAGGCCCGAGTTGAACATGAAGCGCAGAAACGGCGCCTGCCGGTCGGCGAGGACGGCGCGGTAGTTGTCGAGCGACGCTTGCAGGGGCGGCACCCAGAAAGCGCGGAAGCCGCCGAGGTCGACCAGGATCTGCTGTGGGTCGCTCTTCAGCGACGTGGCGAACATCAGTGCCAGCGGCCCAAGCACGATCAGCGTCACCAGTCCGGCGATCGCGAGGCGGACAATAAGCGCGGTGCGATCGTTCATCGCGACTCTTCCTCCGAGCGGAAGAGGCCGCGCTGGGCGAGCGTGATCAGAAGCACGACGATGAAGAAGACGACGGCCGTCGCCGAGGCGAAGCCGACGCGGCCGCGCCGGAAGCCTACCTCGTAGAGGAAATGCACCAGCGTGCTAGTCGCGCCCTGCGGGCCGCCCTGCGTCAGAATATTCACCTGCGTGAACATCTTGAAAGCAAGAATGGTAGTGGTGACGACCACGAATATGTGGGTGTTCCGGAGCGACGGCATTGTCACGTTCCAGAACTGCTGCCAGCGCGTCGCGCCATCGACCTCAGCCGCCTCGTAGAGCTGCGGGCTGATCGATTGCAGTCCGGCGAGATAGATGACCATCTGAAAGCCAAAACCTTGCCAGGCGGAGAGGACGACGATCGCCGGCATCGCCGTGTAGGGGTTTCTCAGCCAGTCGATCGGTCCGGCTTTTCCGAAGGTCACCGCCTGAAGCACGACGTTGAAGAAGCCGTCGATCTTCAGCATCGAGAACCAGACGACGCAGACGACCACCATGGTGATGACCGTCGGCAGGAAGAAGATGCCGCGGAAGATGTTGCGCGCCGGCAGCTTGGAATTGATGAGCATCGCCGCCGCCAGTGCGATTGCCGTCTGGAACGGGACGACAAGCGCGGTGAAGAGAAGCGTGTTCAGAAACGCCTGGCGGAAGTTTGGGTCGCCGATCAGGCGGATATAGTTGGTGGCCCCGATGAAGCGCGTCGGAAGGTTGGGGTTTGGCACGAGGCGCTGATCGGAGAACGACAGCGCGATGGCGAGCGCGAATGGCGCGACGATGAAGAGCGCGCTGAGAAGCACCGCCGGCGCGCTGAGCATCCACGCGGCCCTCTGCTCGAGGCTTTCCGGTCGGGGCTGTTCTCGCATCGCCGACAGACTTGAAGAGGCGGCCGGGGGTGTACACCCCGACCGCCCGCCTTGGGAGGCTTTACTGCGTCGCGAAGGGCGGATAGCCCTGGTTATCCTCGATGTCCTGATCGATCGTCGCTGCCGCCTTCTTCAGGCTTGTCGCCGAGTCGGCACCGTCGATCGCGTCGGCCACCACCTGCGCGAAGGCGGAGGTGATGGTCGGATAGGCCGGATGCGCCGGTCGCGGTACGGCGATCGTATTCAGCTGATCGACGAAGAGCCTGAGCGCGCCGCCTTCCTTGTAGAGGTCGGACTTCGCCACCGAGGTCTTGGTGCCGGGAACGGCGCCGTTGCGGTTCGTGAGCGGCAGGATCTCGTCGTCGGAGAGGAGGAATTCCAAGAGCTTGCCGGTCGCCTCCTTGTGCGTCGACGCGGAGGTGATGCCCCAGCACCAGGAGCCCATGCCGGTTGCCTGCTTGTCGCCGAACTTCGGCACCGGCAGGAGCACAAGGTCGTCGCCGAGGCCTTTGTGATGCGGGGTCCACATCCAGTGGCCGACGAAGGCGAGCGCGGCATTCTTCTTGCCATAGAAGGCGTCGTCGCCGGCAGAGGCGGGCACCACCCAGCCGTTCTTCACCCACGTCTGGAAGTGCGTGATGCCCTCGACCGCGCCGGCGGAATCGAGCGTGCCCGACGCCTTCCAGGTCTCGCGGTTGATGAGGTCTGCACCCTCAGACTGGATGATCGGCGAGAAGCCGTAGGTGTACCACTCGCCCTTGCCGTAGCTGAGCTTCAGGTCGATCGCGTATTCGACTTCGGGCAGCGCCTGCAGCTTGGCGAGGGCATCCTCGAACTCCGCCATGGTCCAGGCATCGTCGACCTTGGTCGGGATGCGCACGCCGGCTTTTTCGAGATAGGCTTTGTTGCCCCAGATGGCGAGACCGGAATCGAACTGCCCGAGCGAGTAAAGCTTGCCGTCGGGCGGATAGGTGCCCTGCGCGATCAGCGAGGGAATCTCGTTGTCGATCGTCGCTTGGGAGACGAGGTCGTTGAGCGGCGCGAGATAGCCTGACCAGGCGTAGTTCGCGTAGTTTGGCCCGTCGAAGTCGAGAAGATCGGGAAGGTCGCCGGCAAGCGCCGCCGCCTGGACCTGCTCGTTATAGGAGCCCTCCGGAAGCAGCACGAGCTCCGCCTTCATGTCGGGGTGCATGCCGTTCCATTTGTCGATCGAGGCTGCGATCGACTCACGCTCGCCGTCGCCGCGGCCGCCATGGTGCCAGACCTTGATCACGTCGTCCGCCATCGCGCCGCCGCCGAAGGCGAGAAGCGTGGCACCTGCCAGGAGCCAAGTTCTAAGCGTCATTGCCGTTCCTCCCTTTCCTCAAGTTTCTTCGTTTCGAAAATCATGCACGCCGCGCGACCTTGATCGGAGCCGCGGTCGAGCGGCGCACGACGAGCGGTCCCTCCACGCGGATGGTCTCGGGTTTCGCGGCGCGATCCTTGATCCGCTTGATCAGCAGCTCGGCTGCGATCTCGCCCATGCGCCGGTAAGGGAGCACGACCGTCGTCAGCGCCGGCCGCAGCCCTTCAGAGAAAAGGTGATAATCGTCGTAGCCGACGACCGAGAGTTCCTCGGGAATGCGCATGCCGAGCGCGGCGGCGGCGTTGTAGACCTGCAGCGCCATCTCGTCGTTGCCGCAGAACACTGCGGTCGGGCGATCCGCACGGGAAAGCAACTTCGACGCCGCCTCGTAGGCGAAGGATTGGTCGAAGTCGGGCGAGTCCAGCTGGCCGGTGACCACGAGACCGGCAGGGAACGGTTCGCCCGCCTCCGCGAAAGCGCGCGCCAGTCCGGCCTGCCGGAGCTTCGTCGCCTCGGCGTTTGGCGGCAGCGTGAGATAGGCGATGCGGCGGTGCCCGAGCGCAAGAAGGTGGCGGCCTACGACAAATCCGCCAGCGTCATCGTCGGGGAGCACGGTCGGTATGCCGCCTGCCGCGGCGAAGCAGTTGACGAGGGCGGCGGGCAGGTTCTCGCTGGCACCGAACTCGTCGGCGCGGCGGTGGTACATGGTCGCGAAGATCACGCCCTCTACGCGGCTCGCGCGGAATGAGCGCATGATCCGCGGAAGGTCGCCGGTGCGGTTCTCGGTGTTGCCGATCAGGAGCGACATTCCGTGCTCGGCGAGCCCGTCCTCGACGCCGCGCACGATGTCGACCGAGTAGGGGGTCGTGGCGATCACGTCGGAGAGGAAGCCGGCGACGCCGGAGCGGCCGGAGCGCATCGCGCGTGCGCGCTGGTCCGGTACGAAATTCAGATCCGCGGCGGCGGCAAGCACGCGCTCGCGTGTCTCCGCGGCGACGGAATCCGGCTCGTTCATCACCCGCGAAACCGTCTTGATCGACACACCAGCGCGGGTGGCAACGGTTTTTATTGTTGCCATCGGGCGTTTCCTGCGCTTCTACGCTAGCCCGGATGACAACGTTGTCAACTCAAATGTCCAACGTTGTCATACCGAGTTTGGAGGGCGCTTGCGGGTAACCCTTGGCTCGGCGCTTCTAGTGGAGGAGCGGTGCGCAGGACTCGCGCACGATCAGGGTCGGCTGCATCACGAGCTGCTTCGCCGGCTCCTGCGACAGGCGCGAGATGCGCTCAACCAGGAGGCGTACCGCTTCTAGCCCCATCTCCCTGACCGGCTGGCGGACCGTGGTGAGGCGCGGGCGGAACGCGGTCGCCCAGCTGAAATCGTCGGTCGACACGACCGAGATCTCGGCCGGGCAGACCAGTCCGGCCTCTGCGATCGCGCGCATCACGCCGACCATCATCAAGTTGTTCGCGACGTAAAGCGCAGTCGGCTTGTCGGGCAGCGCTAGCATTTCGCGCGTCACCGAAAACGCCACATCTTCGCGGAAGTCGCCGGAACGCACGTGCGCCGGGTCAAGCGCGACATGTCGGGCGGCAAGCGCCTTCTTGAAGCCGGTGAGGCGGTCGGCGCCGGTTGAAACGCGCGGCGGGCCGCCGACAGTTCCGATCCTTCGATGGCCGAGGTCGAGAAGGTAGTTCGTCGCCTGCATCGCGGCGGAGACGTTGTCGAGCGTGACGGAATCGACGTCCCAGGAATCGAGCACGCGGTCGAACAGGACCGTCGGCACCGGAAAGGCACTGATGCCGGCGGCAAGATATGCGTCGACGTCGCCGGTCGGCGCCAGGATCATCCCGTCGCAGCGCTGCGTGCGGATCAGGTCCAGATGATGGCGCTCGCGCTCGAACTTCTCGTCGCTGTTGCACAGCATCACCGCGTAGCCCCAGTCGTGGGCGGCGGTCTCAACCGCGTTGATCAGCGCCATGAAGAACGGGTTCGAGACGTCGGCGACGACGAGCGCAAGAAGCTGTGTCCTGCCGGTCTTGAGACTCTTGGCGATCCCCGAAGGCGCATAGCCGAGCGCCTCCACGGCGGCGAACACACGCGCTTTCAAATCCGGGCTGACGTAGGCCGTGTTGTTCAGCGTCGCGGAGACCGTCGCCGTCGAAACCTGCGCATGCCGAGCGACATCTCTGATAGTAGACATTTCCCCCTCAGCGAAACGTTTAGCTGGAGCTCTTAGCTGCTGTCGTATCGCCTTGACCCGGACATTGGCCCAAATATCGTTTGAAGCGCAACTACTTTGCGGTCGCCTGGCTAATCGGTTCGGCGGAAAGCAACCTACGGTGCTTCCCGCCGGCAGGGCCTCCGCCCTAATGGCGCTTTCATATGCCGGCGGTTCCCTTGCCGGGTCCCGTCAAAGCATTCAAAGATGGATTTCGAGGAGGGACGTGAAGCGATGGCGGGAGCGGCGTGCGAGAGGATTTTCCGCAACGCTAGGCTCGTCACTTGCGATGCGCGGCTACCCGGCCTCGGCCTTGTCGAAAAGGGCTGCGCCGCTTCCGGGGGAGGCCGCATTCTCTATGCCGGTTCCGAAGCGGAGCTTCCGGCAGCGCTCCGACACGCGCCTGAGATCGTCGACTGCGAAGGTCGACTGCTGACGCCCGGCCTGATCGACTGCCATACGCATATCGTCTTTGCCGGCGACCGCGCCGAAGAGTGGGAGATGCGCCAGAAGGGCGCGAGCTACGAAGAGATCGCGCGCGCCGGCGGCGGAATCCTCTCCACAGTGAGGCAGACGCGTGCGGCGAGCGAAGACGCGCTCGTCGAGGCCGCGCTGCCGCGTCTTGATGCGCTCATTGCGGAAGGCGTGACGACGATCGAGGTCAAGTCCGGCTACGGTCTCGACCGCGAGAGCGAGGCGAAGATGCTTCGCGCCGCGACGCGGCTCGGCGGGATGCGCGATGTGTCGGTGCTGCGCACCTTTCTCGGCGCACATGCGCTTCCGCCGGAAGCCGGCGGCGACAAGGACCGCTATATCGATCGGGTATGCAACGAACAGCTCCCGCACGTCGCAGCCGAGGGCCTCGCCGATGCTGTCGACGGTTTTTGCGAGACGATCGCCTTTTCGCCCGCGCAGATCGCGCGGGTGTTTGACGCCGCGCGGAAGCACGGCCTACCGGTGAAGCTTCACGCCGAGCAGCTTTCCAATCTCGGCGGCGCCAAGCTCGCGGCCGATTACGGCGCGCTCTCCGCCGACCATCTCGAGTATCTCGACGAAGCGGGGGCGGCCGCGATGGCGAAGGCAGGCACCGTTGCCGTGCTTCTCCCCGGCGCCTTCTATTTCCTGAAAGAGACCAGGAAGCCGCCCGTCACAGCGCTGAGAAGCGCCGGCGTGCCGATGGCAGTCGCGACCGACTGCAACCCAGGCTCCTCGCCGCTGACCTCGCTGCTTCTCGCCATGAACATGGCGGCGACGCTCTTCGGCCTGACGGTGGAAGAATGCCTCCTCGGCGTGACGCGAAATGCGGCGCGCGCGCTTGGAAAGCTGTCGGAAATGGGCACGCTTGAAGCCGGCAAGCGGTGCGATATCGCGGTCTGGGATGCGGAGCGGCCCGCCGAGCTCGTCTATCCGATCGGCTTCAATCGGCTGCATCGCCGCTATCGGGGGGATCGTGAGCGCAATCGTTTTGACGCCCGGTGATGTGCCGCTCGCCGACTGGCGCGCGATTTATCGCGGCGCGGCCGTGGCGCTCGACCAGGCTTGCAGGCCGCGCGTCGAAGCTGCCGCAAAGGCCGTCGCGGCGATCGTAGAAAAGGGCGAGCCGGTCTATGGCATCAACACCGGCTTCGGGAAGCTCGCGACGGTCAGGATCGACGCCGCCGACCTCGCGGCGCTGCAGAAGAACATCGTGCTGTCGCATGCGGCCGGCGTGGGGGAGGCGATGCCAGCCCCGGTCACCCGCCTGATGATGGCGTTGAAGCTGGCAAGCCTCGCGCAGGGCGCCTCCGGCGTCACGCTGCAGACGCTCGACCTTCTCAGCGCGATGCTTGAGCGGAACGTCGTGCCGGTCGTGCCGGGGCAGGGCTCCGTCGGTGCGTCGGGCGATCTTGCGCCGCTTGCCCACATGAGCGCCGCGATGCTCGGCGTCGGCGAGGCTGTCTTTGAAGGCGCGCGAATGCCGGCATTGAATGCGCTCGGCGCCGCCGGCCTGAAGCCGGTCACGCTCGGGCCGAAAGAGGGCTTGGCGCTCCTGAACGGCACGCAGTTCTCCACTGCCTTCGCGCTTGCGGCGCTGTTCGAGGTGGAGCTTGCGTTCCGTTCCGCGCTTGTGACGGGGGCGCTGGCGACCGACGCGGCACGCGGCTCCGACGCCCCTTTCGATCCGCGCATTCATCTCTTGAGGCGCCACCAGGGGCAGATCGAAGCGGCAGACGCGCTCCGTGCGCTGATGGCGGGAAGCGCGATCCGCGAATCCCACCGCGTCGGCGATGAGCGCGTGCAGGATCCCTATTGCATCCGCTGCCAGCCGCAGGTGATGGGCGCGGCGCTCGATTTGCTGCGCAGCACCGCCGCGACACTTCAGACCGAGGCGAACGGGGTCTCCGACAACCCCCTGATCTTCCCCGAAGAAGGCGAGGCCCTTTCCGGCGGCAATTTCCACGGCGAGCCCGTCGCCTTTGCCGCCGACATCGTCGCGATCGCGCTCTGCGAGATCGGCTCGCTGGCCGAGCGGCGGATCGCGATGCTGGTCGATCCGGCTCTCTCCGGGATGCCGGCATTCCTGACACCGAAGCCGGGACTCAACTCCGGCCTCATGATGGCGCAGGTGACCGCCGCCGCGCTCGTTTCGGAGAACAAGCAGCGGGCGTTTCCGGCAAGCGTCGACTCGATCCCGACCTCGGCCAATCAGGAGGACCACGTGTCGATGTCCGCGCATGGGGCGCGGCGGCTGCTGCCGATGGCCGACAACCTCTTCGCCGTGGTCGCGATCGAGCTTCTTGCGGCGGCGCAGGGTTGCGACTTCCACGCGCCGCTCCTTTCGAGCGCGCCGCTCGAGGCGGTCCGCGCGGCACTTCGGGCGCGTGTGCCGAAGCTTGAAGAGGATCGCCATCTCGCGCCCGACATCGATGCCGCCGTCGCGCTCGTCAGGAGCGGCGCCGTCGTGACGGCTGCCGGCACCGAGCTCCTGCCCGGGCTCGTATGAGCGAAGCGGACGATGGCATTGTCGAGGTCACGCGCGGCGACGCTCCGCTTCTCGTAAGCATTCCCCACACCGGAACGATGATACCGCCTGAGATCGAAGCGACCCTCGTCTCGACTTGGATGGCGCGCAAGGACACCGATTGGTGGATCGAACGCCTCTATGACTTTGCGCCGGAGATGGGGGCGACGGTCGTCCGCGCTCTATTCTCGCGCGCGGTCATCGACGTAAACCGCGATCCCTCCGGCGCCTCGCTTTACCCGGGACAGGCGACGACGGGGCTTTGCCCAACCGAAACCTTCGACGGCGAGCGGCTCTATCAAGAGGGCAGGGAGCCGGACGCGGACGAGATCGCTCGGCGCCAGCGGCTCTACTTCAACGCCTACCATTCGGCGCTGATCTGCGAGATCGCGCGCCTAGCCCGTGCGCATCCGCAGGTCGTGCTCTACGACTGCCATTCGATCCGCTCCATCATCCCGCGGCTCTTCGCGGGCGAACTGCCGGTGATGAATATCGGCACGAATGCCGGCTCGAGCTGCGATTCCTCATTCGCGCATGTGATCCAGGCCGTGTGCGACGCGTCGGGCTTTTCGTGGGTGGTGAACGGGCGCTTCAAGGGCGGCTGGATCACGCGTTTCTACGGTCAGCCAGAGCTCGGCGTGCACGCGATCCAGATGGAGCTCGCCTGCCGCTCCTATCTCCTCGAGCCGCTCGCAGAGCCGAACGAGAAGAACTGGCCGCCGGCCTATGACGAAGCTTACGCGGAGAAGATGCGCGCGACGCTGCGGGCCGCGCTCCGCGCCTGCCTTTCCTTCGCGCACCGCGCAACCGAAGAAAGGATCGCATGACCCGCATCGACAATGCCCGCGTCATCCGCGCGCCGCGCGGCCCGGAGATTTCCGCCAAGTCGTGGCTGACGGAAGCGCCGCTCCGCATGCTCATGAACAACCTCGATCCGGACGTGGCGGAGCGGCCGGGCGAACTCGTGGTCTACGGCGGCATCGGCCGCGCCGCGCGCGACTGGGAAAGCTTCGACCGCATCGTCGCGGCACTGCGAAAACTCGAAGCGGATCAGACGCTGCTCGTCCAGTCCGGCAAGCCGGTCGGCATCTTCCGCACGCACGCCGATGCGCCGCGCGTCCTGATCGCCAATTCCAATCTCGTGCCGCATTGGGCGACCTGGGAGCACTTCCATAAGCTCGATCGCCTCGGCCTGATGATGTACGGTCAGATGACCGCCGGCTCCTGGATTTATATCGGCAGCCAGGGGATCGTGCAGGGCACCTACGAGACCTTCGTCGAGGTCGGGCGTCGGCACTATCAAGGCGATCTCTCCGGCAGATGGATTCTGACCGCCGGTCTCGGTGGCATGGGCGGCGCGCAGCCGCTTGCCGCAACAATGGCCGGCGCCTCGATGCTCGCGGTCGAGTGCCAGCCGAGCCGCATCGAGATGCGGCTCAAGACCGGCTACCTCGACACGCAGGCGAGCGATCTCGACGAGGCACTTCAGATGATCGAGCGTTCCTGCCGGGAGAAGAAGCCGCTCTCCGTCGGCGTGCTCGGCAATGCCGCCGAGATTTTTCCGGAGCTCGTCCGGCGCGGCGTCCGGCCCGATGCGGTGACCGACCAGACGTCGGCGCACGATCCGCGCAACGGCTATCTCCCCAAAGGCTGGACGCTGTCGGAGTGGGAATCCCGGCGCGAGAGCGATCCGACCTCGGTGGAGAAGGCCGCGAAGCATTCGATGGCGGAGCATGTCCGCGCCATGCTCGACTTCGCGCATGCCGGCGTGCCGACGCTCGACTACGGCAACAACATCCGCCAGATGGCGAAGGAGGAGGGGGTCGTCGATGCGTTCGACTTTCCGGGCTTCGTGCCCGCCTATATTCGGCCGCTCTTCTGCCGCGGCATCGGGCCGTTCCGCTGGGCAGCGCTTTCCGGCGACCCGGAGGATATCTTCCGCACCGACGCACGGGTGAAGGAGCTTCTGCCGGACAACAAGCACCTGCACCACTGGCTCGACATGGCGAAGGCGCGGATCAAGTTTCAGGGCCTGCCGGCGCGCATCTGCTGGGTGGGCCTCGGCGACCGGCATCGGCTTGGCCTCGCCTTCAATGAGATGGTGGCGTCGGGCGAGGTGAAGGCACCGATCGTCATTGGCCGCGACCATCTCGATTCCGGCTCCGTCGCCTCGCCGAACCGCGAGACGGAGGCGATGCAGGACGGCTCCGACGCGGTCTCTGACTGGCCGCTCCTGAATGCGCTCCTGAACTGCGCGTCGGGTGCGACCTGGGTGTCGCTGCATCACGGCGGCGGCGTCGGCATGGGCTTCTCGCAGCATGCCGGCATGGTGATCGTGGCGGACGGCACGCCGGAGGCTGCGCGGCGGATCGAGCGCGTACTTTGGAACGATCCGGCGACCGGCGTCATGCGCCACGCCGACGCGGGCTATGACATCGCGCTCGACTGCGCGCGCGAATACGGGCTCGATTTGCCCGGCATCCTCGGCTGAGGACCATGACTGGCGATTCCCGCACATTGTCATCCTCGGGCAAGCGAAGCGCGATCCGAGGACCTAGGGGAGCGGCGCGGCCTTCATCGCTGGGTCCTCGGGTCAAGCCCGAGGATGACCCGGATCGATGCGTGGGATGACACAGACGTCACTGCATTTTGGGTCTGCGCTTTTGCCCGAAGGCTGGCGCGACAACGTCCGCGTCACGATGGCGGAAGGGATGATCGATGGTGTCGCCGCGGACATGGCGCCGCTGCCAGGCGACGAGCGCCACGCGATCGGCCTGCCGGGTATGCCGAATCTCCACAGCCACGCCTTCCAGCGCGCGATGGCGGGTCTTGCCGAATACGGCGGCGCTGGGCCGGACGATTTCTGGACGTGGCGCGAGGTCATGTACCGCGTGGCGCTTTCCGTCACGCCCGATGACGTCGAGGCGATCGCCGCTGAGCTTTACGTCGAGATGTTGGAGGCGGGATTCACGCGCGTCGGCGAGTTTCATTATCTGCATCACGATATCGACGGCGCCCCTTACGCCGACATAGCCGAGATGGCGGCGAGAATTCTCGCGGCGGCGGCGGAGAGCGGCATCGGCTTGACGTTGCTTCCGGTCTTCTATGCGCATTCCGATTTCGGCGGAGCGCCGCCGAATGCCGGCCAGCGGCGCTTCATCTGCGATGTCGACCGCTTTGTGACGCTCTTCGCGGCGAGCGAAGCGGCGGCGTCGAAACAGGACGGCGCGAATATCGGCGTCGCGCCGCACAGCCTGCGTGCGGTGACGCCCGAGGAGCTTTCTGCCGTCGCCGCGATGGGCAGCGGCCCGATCCACATCCACGCGGCGGAGCAAGTGAAGGAGGTCGAAGCATCGCTGCGGGTTCTCGGCAAGCGGCCGGTCGAATGGCTACTGAAGAGCGCGGATGTCGGCGCGCGATGGTGCCTGATCCACGCTACGCACATGACGGACGTAGAAACGAAGGCGCTGGCGAAGAGCGGCGCGACGGCCGGGCTCTGCCCGATCACCGAGGCCAATCTCGGGGATGGCATCTTCAGCGGCCGCCTGTTTCTGGAGAGCGGCGGCGCGCTCGGGATCGGCACGGATTCCAACGTGCTCATCGATCCCGCCGTGGAGCTGCGTCAGCTCGAATACGCGCAGCGTCTCCGCGATCGCGCCCGGAACCGCATGAGCACCGACGGCAAATCGACGGGACGCACGCTCTTCGAGCGCGCCGTCGCGGGCGGGGCGAAAGCGCTCGGCCAGCCTGGCGCGGGGCTTGCGCCGGGCGCGGCAGCCGACATCGTTTCCCTCCGCCCCGATGATCGCGCCCTTGATGGCCGAAACGGCGATCGGATCCTCGATGCCTGGATTTTCGCGGCACGCGACACACCGGTCGACTGCGTCTGGGTGCGCGGGATCAGGCAGGTCGCCGATGGCCGCCATGTGCGCCGCGAAGCGGCACGCGAGCGCTTTGCCAAGGTCATGCGGCGGCTGCTTGCCTAGGCGACCCATGAGGACGGCTATTCATTCCGGGCGCGGCTTCCCCTAGTCTCGGGGGAAAGAAGCGGGGGGTGCGCCCATGCGACTGGCCGACGCGGAAAAGGCGATGCTCGACGGCACGGCCGGCCCCGCCAAGCAGCGCGCCATGGCCCTGCTTCTGCGCTACGGCGAGGCGCTCGGCGCGGAGCGGCTCGTCGCCGTCACCAATGTCGCCGGAACCTGGAACGTGGCCTCGCCGCTGCTTCGCCCCTTCGCCGAGCAAGGGTTCGACGCAGTCTATTCGCAATTCAACCTCGACGCCGAGGATGTCGTGGAGGCGCCGCAGGCAGAAGTCTACACCTGCCAGCTCATCCACGGCATCGACACGCGCAACGTCGAGGTGACCGGTGCCCCTCCCGAGCTCGCCGAGCGGCAGCGTCGTGCAGAGAAGTATTTCGGTGCGCGCGGCGTTCAGATGTTCAACACCTGCACGCCCTATCAGGTCGGCAACGTGCCGGTCCGTGGCGAGCATTGCGCCTGGATGGATTCCTCCGCCGTTACCTATTGCAACGCCGTCCTCGGCGCGCGCACGAACACTGAGGGGCGGGAGAGCGCGGGTGCTGCGTCGATCACCGGAAGGATTCCGGATTGGGGCCTGCACCGGGCTGAGAACCGCTTCGGCACGCATCAGGTCGACGTGCGGGTCAACGTCGATTCGATGATGGATTGGGGCCTGCTCGGCTATTACGTCGGCGAGACGGTCGAGGACGGGATACCGGTTCTCGACGGCATCCACCGCACGCCGAACATGATGAAGCTGAAGCACTTCGGCGCGGCAGCGTCATCGTCGGGCGGCGTCGAGATGTACCATATCCCCGGCGTCACGCCCGAGGCGGAGTCCGTCGCCGAAGCATTCGGCGGAGGCCCGCCGGAGGAGGCGATCTATTACGGCGCCGGCGAGCGGCGCGAGGCCTACGAATGGCTGAACGGCTCCGCCTCCGATCCGAACGTCGACTTCATCATGCTCGGTTGCCCGCATGCTTCGATCGAGCAGATCTGGATGGTCGCCAAGCTGCTCGACGGCAAGCGCGTCCACGAGAACGTTAACCTCTGGCTCTTCACGCCGCGTGCGCTGACCGACACCGCCGAGCTGAACGGCTATTCGGCGATCATCCGCAAGGCCGGCGGTCACGTGCTTTCCGATACCTGCCCGGCGATCGGCCGTATCCTGCCGGAAGGCACCAAGGTCATGGCGACGGATTCCGCCAAGCAGGCGCACTATCTGCCGGCGATCATGGGTGTTCAGACCTGGTTCGGCTCGGTGGAGGACTGCATCGACGCGGCGCTGACCGGGCGCTGGCGGGGGCCGCTCTTATGAGCGCGATCTTCGATTCGACAGTGCTCTACGGGCGCGCCATCATCGGTGGCGTCGCGGCGGGCGAAGCGCTGGTCACGCGCGCGACGATCGCGGGCTGGGGCGGCATCGACGCGAAGACCGGCACGATCGTCGAGCGGCGTCACGAGCTTTGCGGCGTGAGCTTCAAGGACAAGGTGCTTGTCTTTCCGGGCGCCAAGGGTGCGTCCGGCTTCTCTCACACCTTTCACCTCGCGCGCCTCAACGGCGTCGCGCCGAAAGCGATGATCTTCACGCGAATGTCGACCAAGATCGCGCTCGGCGCCGTGGTGATGCGCGTGCCAGCCGTGACCGATCTCGACGGCGATCCTTTCGCGCTGATTGCAACGGGCGACTGGGTGATGGTCGACGGTGACCGTGGCGTGGTCGAGATCACGAAGAAGCCTCCGAGCTGAGCTCTTGGCCAGCGGAAGCCGCGGCTATTCCTTCGCCGAGGGCGCGGTTGCGACGCCGGCCGGGCCAAGGTTCGCACCGTCGAGCCCGAACGGGCCGGAGACGCCGAGCGCTTCGAGGTCGTGCGTCTCAAGCCCGTAGTTGAAGAAGAATGTCGTCGCGCCTGCTTTGCGCGTGCGCACGCCGGGCGGAAGGGCAAGCGTCCTCAGCCCCGCCAGATCGGCAAGCTTGCGCGTGATCTTGGCGTGGCCGTCGTCATCGAGGAGCGCTGCGAGATAGAAGAGGCGGTCGCGTCCGACGAGAACAGGCCAGCCGTCCTCCGCCTCAAAAAGCGCGTCGGCGCTCGTCTCGATCTTGTCGCGCCACTTGACGACGTTGCCGCCCTCCTTGATCGGCACCGGGGCGTAGTCCGGCAGGCTGTCGACCCGCACGACCTTCACGTCGAGAAGCTGCGAGGGGAGGTCGGGCGGAAGGCCCGCCGGGATATGAAAATCCCTGGTCTTCGAGCCGGAGCGCGGGCCGACGACCACAAGTCCGCCGGCGCGCAACAGCGCCTCCATCAACGTGTCGGTCCAGGCGAAAAGCGTCGGCACGAAAACGAGCTTGTAACCGGAGAGGTCCGCGGTCTCGGCCGAGACGATATCGACGTTCAGTCCGAGCCTGCGCAACTGGCGATATTGCGCGGCGGCGGCCTGGAAATGGCTGAACCCCTCCACTTGCGGCTCGATCTGCCAGGCCCACGCGCTTTCGTAGTCGTAGACGATCGCGCATTCGGCTTTCTCCGGGCGTGCGACTTCAAGCGTTGCGATCTCGCCCGCGACCTTTCTTGCCTCGTCGAGACCCGGCGCCGGCTTGTCGTCGGGGCGAAGCAGGCCGGAATGCATCTGCTCCTGCGCAAACGGTGCCTGTCGCCAGCGGAAATAGGAGACCGCCTCCGCGCCGTGCGCGAACGCCTCCCACGTCCACAGCCTGACCATGCCGGGGATGGGATCGGGGTTGGCCGCCCCCCAGTTCACCGGACCGGGCTGCTGCTCCATGACCCAGAAGCGGCCCTTGCCGACAGCGCGGTAGAGGTCGTGGTGGAAGGCCTGCAAATCCGGGTCGCCTTGCCGCGCATAGCGAGCTCTTCGCTCGGGCGAGCCGCCGCGGCTGTTGATCTGGCCGACGGGGTAGGAATCCCAGCTCGCGAAATCGAGATCCTTGCCGAGCCGGAAGTGATCGAACGCCGTCATGCCGGCCATGTAGTTCGTGGCGATCGGCACATTCGGCGTGATCGATCTCAAGATGTCGGCCTGCGCCTTGTTGAAGGCCACGACCTGGTCGGAGGAATAGCGGCGAAAGTCGAGCCAGTGCGTCGGGCTGGCCTCGGCCGGCGTCAGGTTCGGAAGCTCGATCTCGTCGAAGTCGCGATATTGCATCGACCAGAAGACGTTGCCCCAGGCCGCGTTCAGCGCCTCGATCGTTCCGTATCGGGCGCGGAGCCACTCGCGGAATCCGTGAAGCGCAGCCTCAGAATAAGAAAGCGTCGTGTCGTGGCAGCCGTATTCGTTGTCGATCTGCCACGCCGCAAGCGCCGGGTGGTGCTTCACGGCAGAGGCGACGAGGGTCGCGATGCGCGCGCACTCGGTGCGGTAACCCTTGTGCGAGAAGCAATAGTGCCGGCGCGAACCGAATTTCCGGACGCGTCCTTCCGCATCGACCTGGAGCATGTCCGGCATCCGCGCGACGAGCCAGCGCGGCGGCGTCGCGGTCGGCGTTCCGACCACCACCTTCAGCCCGCGCTGGCTGAGCGCATCCATTGCGCGGGTCAGCCAGCTGAGCCGTATCTTTCCCGGCTCGGGCTCGATCATGCCCCAGGCGAATTCTCCGATGCGCACATAGGTGATGCCGGCCTCCGCCATGCGGCGGGCGTCGGACGCCCACATGCGCTCCGGCCATTGCTCAGGGTAGTAGCAGACTCCGATAGCCGGCTTCATCGGCCGCCCCGGCAGAGAGCGGAGCGGCGCCGGAAGCTTCGTCGACCGCGCGCCCGGCCGTCGCGGCTAAAGCACGGCGATCGGGTTTCCGGGAGAGCCGGTTGCGCCGACGATCTTGAGCGGCGCGAAGACATAGGCGAACTCGTAGGCGTTGCGCTCGACCAGGCCCTCAAAGGTCATTCCCTCGTGCAGGTAGATGCCGTTTTCCATGATGAGGTGCTGGTGACAGGGGTGGAAAACATCCGGGTCGACCGGCGGCACCACTTCGACGGCGAAATTGTCGGCGCCGACGATGACAACTTCAAGGCGCGCGAACCATTTCGCGCATTCGAGCACGATTCCGGGCGCGCCGTCGTAGAAGGTCTTGGTCTCCGTATACCAGCGCGAGCCGTGGCCGGTCCGGACGAAGGCGGCGTCGCCGGGCGTGAAGGAATCTTCTGAGATCCCTTGCCGCTTCAGGCAGGCCTTCAGGTCGGCGAGCGTGATCGGCTCGCCGACGTCGAGCACACGGCCCTTTAGCCCCTGCACGTCGAAGAGCACGCCGCGGGTGATGAAAACGGGCGCGTTCTCCATGCCGAGCTTCGTCAGCCCGTAGGGCGACCACATGTCGGAGAGCTTGTTGCCGTTGTAGAAGAGCATCTTGGTCTTGTCGCCGCGGAAGCCGCACATCGCGCCGAGATGCCCGAGCGCGTCCATCTGCGTGCCGATCTGCCCGATCTCGGTGGCGATGAACTCGTCGTTCCAGATGGTACGGCTCTTCTCGCCGTAGGGCCCCCCAGTCGGGCCGCCCGGCATCCTGAGCGCATAGGCGCGGCCGGGAGCGATCGGCATCTTCGTGTCGTAGGGCATGCCGAGGCTGACAACCTCGCCGCTTCTGACGAGCTTCATCGCCTGCAGCACCTTTGCAGGCGTCATCAGGTTGCCGTTGCCCTTCTGGTCGTCAGGGCCCCAGCGCGACTTGAACCACTCGGGGCTCAGCGCCGGGCTGGCGGCGGCGTTCTCCGGCAGGTCGTCGTAGTCTCTTCCCACGCTTTCGCTCCTACTCGCCGGCGGGCGCCGTCGCTGCGACCGCGGCCGCGCGGTCGGCTTCGGTCCCGCGCTTCGTGCGGCGCTGCGCAGCCTGCACCGCCAGGCCGACGGCAAGGATCAGCATCGTGCCGTTGAAGAGCGGCTCCACGAAGAACGGCGCGCCGAGCTGGTTGAGCCCCGCGACCGCCACCGCCAGCACGGCGACCGCAAGCACCGTACCCCAGACGTTGACACGTCCGGGGCGGATCGAGGTCGCGCCGAGGAGCGCGGCGGTGAACGACGGGAGCAGATATTCTTGCCCGACAGAGCTTTGTCCGACCTGCAGCTGCGATTGCAACACGACGCCGGCGAAGGCGGCGATCGCGCCGGCGGCGATGAAACCGAGCGTGATGTAGCGCTTCGCGGAGATGCCGTTCAGCTCGGCGGCGCGGGGGCTCGCGCCGAGCACGTAAAGATAGCGCCCGAGCGGCAGGTATTCGAACACCAGCCACAGCGCCAGGCTGATGATGAGCACATAGATCGCCGGCGCCGGGATGATCCAGAGATTGCCGGAGATCGCGAGAAACTCCGGCGGCAGGTTGGCGAGCACCTGCTGGCCGCCGGTGAACCAGGCATTCAAGCCATAGAGCACCGTGCCGGTGCCGAGCGTGGCGATGAAGGAATTGATCTTGATGCGTGTCACCAGAAGGCCGTTCACCAGTCCGACGAACGCGCCGAGCAGGACAACGGCGATCGCGGCACCCCACCACGGCATGCCTTGCGCCTGCAGCCCGATGGCGAGCACCTGGCTGATGCCGATATTGAAGCCGGCGGAGAGGTCGAACTGGTTCGCCGTCATCGGGATGAACACCGACAACGCGACCATCGCCTGCACGGATTTGTTGGAGAGGATCGAGCGGATGTTGAAATAGCTCAAGAAGGTGTCGGGCTTCAGCAGCGAGAACACGATGATCAGGAGGACGAGGAGCACGAGCAGACCCCAGACCGAGATCGCCCGGGTGACGATGGAGCTGAGGCTGCGGGAGGATGCGATTTCGCTCATTCGGCGGCTCCGGCATGCGCCACCGACGCGCCGCCCGAGGCGCTTTCGGTCAGACGCGAGATCGTCAGGTCACCGTGCGGAATCTCCGCCACCACGTGGCCGCGGCTGAAGACGAGCGCGCGGTGGCAGATGCGCTCCACCTCCTCGAAGTCGGACGAGATCAGAAGCACGGCCATTCCCTTCTGCAGCGACAGCTTGAGCAGGTGGTAGATCTCCGCCTTCGAGCTCACGTCGACGCCGATGGTCGGCTCCTCCAGAACGAGAAGCCGGACCTTCGCCTCCATCCAGCGCGCCACTACCACCTTCTGCTGATTGCCGCCGGAGAGCGTCGCCACCGCCTGCTCGGTGTCCTCCGCCTTGATCGAGAACCGCTTCAGCGCCGCGCGGGCGTCGTCGCGCTCGCCGCGCCGGCTGACGATCTCCGTCACACCTTTCCCGGTCGCAGCCGGGTTCAGGTAGATGTTCTCGCGCACCGCCATGTTCGCCGCGATGCTCTCCTCCGCGCGGCGGCTCGACACGAAGCCGATCTCATTCCGCATGGCGTTGGCCGGATCGCTCGGATCGATTCGCCGCCCGTCGAGCGAGACATGGCCGGAATCGAGCGGGACCTGCCCGAAGATGGCGCGGCCGATCGTGTGGTGGCCGGCGCCGCGCAGGCCGACCAGCCCGAGCGTCTCGCCGGCTGCGACGGTGAAGGAAACGGGTCCGACGTGGCCCGATACCGCCTTGTCGACCTCCAGGACCGCGCGATCGGTCGAGGGCGCCGGCCTGACGAAAGCGTCGGTCATCGAGCGGCCGACGATCATCTCGACGAGATCGCCGGGCGAGGTTTTGTCGGAATCGACGGTCGCGACGCGGCGTCCGTCGCGAAGCACGGTGATGCGGTCGGCGATGCGGAAGACCTCGTCGAGGCGGTGGGTGACGTATATGATGCCGATGCCGCTTTCGCGCAGCCGCCGGAGCGTTTCGAGTAGCCGCTCCACGTCGGCGTCAGGAAGTGCGGCGGTCGGCTCGTCGAGCACCAGGATGTCGGCCCTGACGGCGAGCGCGCGCCCGATCGCGACGAGCGAACGTTCCGCGGCGGGGAGCGCGGTGACCGGCGCCTGCGGATCGAGGTCGCTTCCCATGATCGAAAGCGCATCGGCGGCGGCCTTGTTCACCTGCCGCCAGGATATGAGCCCAAAGCGCGAGCGCGGATAGCCTCTGAGCAGCGCGACGTTTTCCGCGACCGTCATCCATTCGACCAGGCCCAGGTCCTGATGGATGAAAGCGATCGGAAGCTTGTCGGTGGCAAGGTCGACCGGTTTATCGGCGAAGCGGGTCTCGCCCGCGTCGGCGGTGTAGACGTTCGCCAGGATCTTGATCAGCGTCGATTTCCCGGCGCCGTTCTGGCCGAGCAGCGCATGCACTTCACCGCGGCGGACGTCGAAGTCGACGCGGTCGAGCGCCAGCGTCCCGGTGAACCGCTTGGTCAGGCCGGACATGGCAAGGAGGGGGCGCGCAGCCGAACCGTCGCCCCGCCTCTCTTCGAGCTCCGTCATCGGTGCCCGCCTCGGTCGCTTCCCTGGTGGCTCCGGCCGGCGGAGAGCCGGCCGGAGCCTCAGCCGATCATTACATCACGCCCCAGATCTCAAGATAGTGCTTCTTGTAGTCGTTGCTGGGGATGAAAGTGTTCTGGTCGCCACCTTCCGAGTGGATGTTGTCCTTGGTGACCAGGAACGGCGGCTGCACGAAGCCCGACGGCGCCGCGCCATGGAACGCGCGGTTCAGCTCGTCGATCGCCTGGTAGGCCTGCAGCTCGATCGGCTCCGACACCGTTACCGTCTGGTACTGATCGCCCTTGCGGATGCGGTCATAGGCGGAGCGGTTGCCGTCGGCGCCGATGAGCTTCATTTGATCGGTTGCAACGCCGCCGCTTCTCAAGACCGGGACGGCGAAATCCCAATCGTTGTCGCCGACCGAGGTGGCGTAGAGCGGGAGCCCGAAGCGCTGCACCCAGCTCGTGGTGAGCTGCGGCTGGCGCTGCGCCGCCTCAGACGCGGGCGAGTTGGCGTATTCCAGCACCTTGCAGCCGCCGCATTTCTCGATCTCGGCCTTGGTCGCCATCGATTTGACCTGCGCGATGGCGTACTCGTTATGCGTCAGGACCACGGCGTTTGCAGTGCCGTTCGAATTGGCGATGACCCAATCGGCCTCCGCCTTGCCGATCTCGACCGGGTCTTCCTGGATGTTGACGAATAGATTGATGTCGGGCTGCGGCCCGGGCGTGCCGGCGGCATGCAGTCCTACGAACTTGATCCCCTGCGCCACGCCCGCCTTGATCGGGTCCTGCAAGCTCGCCGCGTCGGCGAAGAGCGCGATGCCGTCGGGCTTCAGGGCGATCGCCTGGTTCATGCCGGCAAGCCAAGAGGTCGGGCTGCCCTTGCCGTCGATGATCGTCACGTCCCAGCCGAGCTTCTCGCCGGCTTCCTTGATGTAGACACCGTAGAGATGGGAGATGTCGTTCTGCTCGTCGCCCGAAAGGAAGACGACCTTCTTGCCCTTGTCGGGCTTCGGCGCGGAGGTCGGGCCTTCCCACGTGGTCTGCGGGCCGGCGTATTTCTCGACCGCCGCCTTGGCGTCGGACACGGCGTCGGCATGGGCGGCGGCGCTGCCGAAGAGCACGGCAAGCGCGATGCTTGCCCCCGATAGAAGCGTCCGTTTGGTGATGCGTCTCGTCATCGACTTCCTCCTTGGTTTAGGTCCCGCATCTTTCGAGCTGGGTGGCGGGACTCGGCGATTAATGGTGTGTCGGCTTGCCTCCGCAGCTTGAGCGGACGATGAGCTTCGGCGGCAAGACGATGCTTTCCGGCGCGCCGTTCGGCGCCTTGATGCGGCGGAGAAGCAGGTTCGCGGCCTCCTCGCCGACGCGGCGCGCGTCGATCGCGATGGTGGTGAGGGCAGGGCGGTAGAGCGCCGCCTCGGCGATGTTGTCGAAGCCGATCACCGCGCAGTCGCGACCGGCGACGAGGCCGCGGTCGGCGAGGCCGAGGAGCGCGCCGAAGGCGCAGAGGTCGTTGTAGCAAAGGATCGCCGTCGGGTCGGACGCTTTGCCGTGCATCAGCTCTCCGATCGCGCGCGCGCCTTCCTCGCGCGTCGGCAAGCAATTGACGATCGGGCCGACCGGCAACCCATAGCGCGCGAGCGTTTCGCGGTAGGCGGCGGCGCGGTCGCGCGCGCGGCGATGCGCGGCGTCCGCCGCCGACGAAGGCGATGCGCTTGTGGCCGAGCCGGATCAAGTGCTCGGCCGCAAGCGTCATGCCGAGGCGGAAATCCGGTCCCACCTGGTCGGCGTTGCGCTTGCCGAGGCGGCGGAGCATCTGCACGACGGGCAGGCCGCTGCGGCGAAGCTCGTCGATGATCGCCGGATCGGTTCCCTCGGCGGGCGCAAGCAGCAGCCCGTCGACGCGATGCTCGCGCATGCGGGCGATGAAGCGGTCCTGGCGGGCAGGCGACTCCGCCGTGTTGGCAAGGAAGGCCACCCATCCGGCGCGATCGAGGGTGTCGTCGATGCCGGCGGTGAGCTCGGCGTAGAAAGGGTTGGTGATCTCGCAGACGACGAGCCCGATCGTCTGCGTCGCGCGCGTACGCATGTTCGCCGCGGCGCGATCATAGACGTATCCGAGCGAGCTGATCGACGACTGCACGCGCTCGCGCGTCCGCGCGGCAACGAGCGGGCTGTTCCTGAGCACAAGCGACACCGTCGCCGGCGAGACGCCGGCATGCTTGGCGATGTCCTTGAGGGTCTTGCGCTCGCGCAAGGGACGCGCCCCCGATTTGGATCGTTCCCAAAATCGCCGTCTTAGTGCGGCCGATTGCCCAAGAAACTAGGCCACTTTGTCTTAGATCGATCTAAATCTTGCTGCTGAAAGTCGCTTTCGTCAAGGTCATTCGGTCCTAAAGCGGGACGTGTCGGGCGCTGACGCGCGCCGGATTGAGCGGGCGCGCGCGGCCGGGATCGAAGGCTTTGAGGTCCACGGTCCGCGTCGCGCCATCGACGATCAGTTCCGCCATCGCCTCGCCGGTTGCCGGTGCGTTCAATATCCCCCAGACGCTGTGGCCGGTCGCGAGATAGGCGCCGGGCGCTGCGGCGATTGCGGCCGATGTACGGCAGGCCGTCTTGCGTGACCGGCCGGTAGCACGCTTGGCGCGCGAGGATAGGCGCGTCGCGAAGGGCCGGCGAGATGTCGCGGCAGATCGCTTCAAGCCGCTCGATCGCACCGGGGTCGGGGCTGACGTCGCCCGGATCGACCGGCACCGGGCTCTCGCTCGATATCCCGCAGACATAGATCGTTCCGTCGGTGCGCGGGAACACTTCCGGCGAGGCCGCGGCGCCGGCTGCCTCCTGAACCTCGAGGAAGAGAGCGTCGGCAGGGATCGTCGCGCCGGTGTCGAACACGAGGCTGTGGCCCTTCAGACCGAACACGGGCGGGATCGGCAGCCAGCGTGCCGCAAGGATCGACCATGGCCCCATCGCGACTACGACTGCATCGCCTTCAAGTGAACTCGCGCCGGCAATCGTCACGTGCCACAGCCCGCCGCCTTGCTCGACACCGCTGACTTCGCCGGCGACGAGGCGAGCGCCGTTCGCCTCGGCTGCGCGCATCATCGCCTTCGTGTAGAGGGCGGGATGAACCTGTGCGGTCGTCTCCGTCGTGCCGAGGCGGCGGTCGAGGGTGACCTCTTCCGCCACCCAATCGAGGCGTGGCTCGAACCCCGATCCCATGCCGCCGAAGCCGCCATAGGTCGTCATGCGGCGATAGCCCCAGTCGGCGTCGATCTCTTCGGCAAGGCCCGAGTGAAGCGCGAAGCTGCGCCGCGCCAGCGCCTGAAGCGGCGTGCCGTCGCACCAGTCGAGCGCCAGGAAGCCACCCGATTTTCCGGAAGCCGCGCAGGCGAGCCCGGTGCGCTCCACGACGATCGCCTCCGCGCCGCGGCGGCTCAGGAAATAGGCGATCGACGCGCCGATCGCGCCGCCGCCCAGGATCAGGACTCGCATCCGCCTCGCCCGCAGCGTGGATATCCGCCGAGCTTCCTCAGATCAGCGGCAATGTCCAGCCGACGAGCATCGGTTGCCGCTTTGCCGAACGCTTCGCTCAGCGCGGCGGCGGCGCTCGTCGCATCCATTGCGGCGACCGGTACGCTCGCCTGGAAGCGCTTGGCGGCGACGATGTTGCCGCCGGCGTCCGCGAGCTTCGCCGTGAAATCGACGTCGGCCGTCGGCGTGTCGCCGGCGGTGACGCGGAACGCGCGGAGCTCGATCATCAGCTGGTAGTCGGAGGCGAGGCCGGATACGTCGCTCGCCACGCGCGAATAGCCGGCATTCTCGAAGCTCTCGATGAGCTTCGTCTGGACAAGAAGCGGCAGGTTGTCGCCCCATTGCACGTCCTCAAAGCCCGGCGCCAGGCTGCCGTCCGCGGCCTGGACGAGAATGCGCGGCGTCTCAAGCGCGACGGGCGCGCTCGGCCGCGCCACGACGAGCTGCCCCGACGGCTCGTTCGCTATCGGCGGAAACTCCTTCGGCGCGGCGAGCTCCACGACGTTGCCGGGCGTCTTTGCCGAGCCGCCGGTCATCCGCACAAGGCCCGCGACGATCGAATCGAGGCTGTCGGAGTTCTTCGCCAGCGCCTTGGAGAATGTGTCGAGATTGGCAATCGTGTCCTTGAGCGCATCCGAATTGTCGGAGAGGACCGTGTCGATCTGCGAAAAGGCCTCGCGCGCCGCGTCCGTCCAGCTCGACCCCGCGTTCTCGGCAGCGACGAGGAGCGGTAGGCCTCCGTCGGAAGCCGCCGGAGCCGGTGACGACGGCGACCCGCCGGTCAGCGAAATCTCCGGCACTCCGGTCAGGCCGCCGAAGGAGAGGCCGACGACGGTGTCGGTGCGGATCGGAGTGTCGCTCGCAACTGCGATCGTGACGAGCACGCGGCGCGGATCGTCCTTGTCGAGCTTCAGATTGGTCACCTCGCCGACGCGGATGCCGTTGAATTGCACGGCGGAACCGAGAAGAAGGCCCGACACCGACTGGTCGAAGCGGATCTGATACGAGGTCCGCTTGGCGAGCCCGCCGACATTCTCCATCCAGTAGACGAAACCAAAGCCGGCCGCGATCACGGCGACGACGAAGACGCCGATCAATACGAAGCGCGCGCGGATTTCCATCAGCTGATCCTTGTCTCTTGCGGCGCGGGCGCGCCGAACTGTGCGCGCTTGCCGTGAAAATAAGCCCTGACCCAGGGATGCTCGGATTTGAGGATTTCCGAGATCGGCCCATCGGCGACGATGCGGCCCTCCGCCAGCGCGGCGATGCGGGTGCAGACGGTGTAGAGGCTGTCGAGATCGTGCGTGACCATGAACACGGTCAGGCCGAGCGTCGCAGTCAGCGTGTCGATCAGCGAGTTGAACTCGCCCGCGGTGATCGGATCGAGGCCCGAGGTCGGCTCATCGAGGAAGACGATCTCCGGATCGAGCGCTAGCGCGCGGGCGAGCGCCACGCGCTTCGTCATGCCGCCGGAGAGCTCGGAGGGGAGCTTGCCGGAATCGTCCGGATCGAGCCCGACCATTTCGAGCTTCGCCATCGCCACCTCGTCCATCAGGCGCTCAGAGAGGTGCAAATATTCGCGCATCGGAAACTTCACGTTCTCGCTGACCGTGAGCGAGGAGAAGAGCGCGCCCTGCTGGTAGAGTACGCCCCAGCGCCGTTCGACGGCGCGCCGCTCCGCCTCGTTGGCGCGGTCAAGATCGACGCCGAAGACCTCGACGGCGCCGGCGCGCTTCGGAATGAGGCCGATGATGGTGCGCATGAGCACCGACTTGCCGGCGCCAGAGCCGCCGACGAGCCCGAGCACCTCGCCGCGGCGGACCTTGAGCGACAGACCGTCGAGCACGGGCCGGTCGTCGAAGCCGACAACGAGGTCGGCGACCCGGATCACCACGTCGCTGCCGGCTTCCGACATCCGGTCACATCCCGATCGAGGCGAAGAAGACGGCGAAGAAGCCGTCGAGCACGATGACGAGAAAGATCGACTTTACGACCGAGGTGGTTGTCTTCAGGCCGAGCGATTCGGCACTTCCCTCAACGCGTAGACCCTCCGCGCAGGCGACGACGCCGATGACGAGCGCCATGAACGGCGCCTTCCACATGCCGACCTCGAAATGCGTCAAAGAGATCGCGTCCTTGAGCCGTGCCAGGTAGACCGCCGGGCTCATGCCGCCGTAGCCCCAGGCGACGAGCTCGCCGCCATATAGCGCCGCCATCGAACCGAGGAAGGTCAGGATCGGGAGCGCCACGACGAGAGCAAGGACGCGCGGCAGAATCAAAATCTCGACCGGGTCGAGGCCCATCGTGCGCAACGCGTCGATCTCCTCGCGCATCTTCATCGAGCCAAGCTCGGCCGTGTAGGAGCTTCCCGAGCGTCCGGCCACCATGATGGCGACGATCAGGACACCGATCTCGCGCAGGACAAGGATGCCGACGAGGTCGACGACGTAGTCGTCGGCGCCGAAGCGGCGGAAGTGAAAGATGCCTTGCTGGGCGATGATGCCGCCGATCAGGAACGTGATCAGAAGGATGATCGGGACGGCCTGCCAGCCGACGCGATCGAGATGATGCACCGCGGAGGTGAGCCGGAACGTGCGCGGCCGGACGGCGACCCGCAGAAGCGCGATCCCGAGCGACCCGAGCATTGCCAGGAAGGAGAACAGGTCGGCGCGAAGGCGAGCGAGAAGATCGCCGGTGCGCGCGAGGAAGCTCCGCCGCGGGCGCGGACGCCGCGTCTGCCGGTTCGCGTCGTGCACCTTGTCGAAAAGCCCGCGAAAGCGATCGGGCACGCCGACGATCTCCGTCTCGCCGTCGGCGGCGACGCTGCGGGCGAGCCTCTCGATCAGCCAGGCGCCGAACGTGTCGAGCGCCGTGACGCCGGCGATGTCGACGACCAAGGTCCGGATGTTCGTTTCCGGCGGGCGCTCGGCGGCGACCAGCCTGTCGGCTTCCTCCGCATGCGCCGCCGTCCACGGCCCGGCTGCGGAAAGCTCCAGGCGCTCGCCGCTGACCGAGCGCGCGAGAAGCGGCAGCGAGTTCACCATCTTTCCTCCAGATCATGCGGCGGCCGAACCATGCCGAATTGGCCGCCGATGGCTCTTTGATCTAAGGCAACCGATCGGGAACGAAAAAGACGAGGGGGGCGAGGGTTACCGAGAGATTGCGGCGGCGGCCGGTCCCGACGTTCAGGTCCGCCTCTCCCCGTCGCGACCGCTCTCAGGCATGTCGTCGTCGCCGAGGATGCGCACCGCGGCGCCGTCGAGATCGTCATACTGACCGGAGCGAAGCGACCAGAGAAAGGCGAAGAGGCCGAGCGCACCGAGGAAGAGCGCCGCCGGGATCAGGATCAGAATGGCCGTCACGCCGCGGCCTCCCGCAGTGCGGGCGAGTGCGCTCGTGCCCGGTTCTCTTTGCCGCGGAAGGCAAGCGACAGGCGCAAGGCGTTGGCGGTGACCACGATCGACGATGTCGACATCGCGACAGCGGCGATCAGCGGCGTCGCATGGCCGAGCATGGCGATCGGCACGGCGCAGGCGTTGTAGAGAACGGCGAGGCCGATGTTCTGAAGCGTCAGGCGGCGCGCCGCGCGCGCGACGTTGAGCGCGGTCAAGACAGGCTCAAGCCGCGGACCGGTGAAAACGATGTTTGCAGCTGTCTGGCTGATGTCGGAGGCGGTCGCCGGCGACATCGAGACGTCCGCGGCGGCAAGCGCCGGCGCATCGTTGATACCGTCGCCGACCATCAGCACCCGCTTGCCCCCGCCGCGCAGGAAGGCGAGCGCACCTGCCTTGTCGGTCGGCAGGCAACGCGCGCGCCAATCGTCGATACCGGCGCGACGCGCCGCGCTCGCGACGGCTGCCGGATGGTCGCCCGACAGAAGCTGGACGCCGAGATGCTGTGCCTTGAGTTCCGCAACGCTCGCCGCGGCGTCGATGCGGAGCGCGTCGTCGAAGCGGAAGGGAATTGCGGGCGCTTCGCCGAGGCGCAGCCAGATCTCGGAGCGGCGGGCGCGCTCCTCGTCAACTGAGCCGCCGACCCATTCGCGCCGCCCGAGACGGACGACGTTGCCGTTCCAGGTGGCTTCCATCCCGGAACCCGGCCTCTCCACCACGTCGCGGAGCGACGCGGGCGCGATGCCGCGCGCTGCCGCGGCGTTAGCGAGACTGCGGGCAAGGGGATGGCGGCTCGCTCCTCCGAGTGCGGCGGCGACCGCCCAGACCCGGATATCGGCGAGCGGGCTTTCAACGAGCTCCGGACGGCCCTCGGTCAAGGTCCCGGTCTTGTCGAACACGACGGTGTCGATTCCGGCGAGTCGCTCAAGCGCGCCGCCGTCTTTCAGCATGATGCCGCGCCGCATGAGGAGGCCGCTCGCGACGACCTGAACGGCGGGAACGGCAAGGCCGAGCGCGCAGGGGCAGGTGATGATGAGAACGGCGATCGCGGCTGTCAGCGCGACGTGCCAGCCGGCGCCGGCGATCAGCCACCCGACGAAGGTCACGGCGGCGAGGATATGGACCGCCGGCGCGTAAATGCGCGAGGCGCGGTCGGCGATCCTGACGAAGCGGCTGCCGCTTCGCTCCGCCGCCTCCATCAGCCGCGCGATGTCGGCGAGAAGCGTGTCGCCCGACTTTGCGGTCACCTTCACCAGAAGCGGGCCGGTGAGGTTGAGCGTGCCGGCGAAGACACGGCCGCCGACGGCGACCGACTCGGGATCCGTCTCCCCGGTCAGGAGCGAGCGGTCGACATCGCTTTCCCCTTCAAGGATCGTCGCGTCGACCGGAACGCGTTCGCCGGCAACGACGCGCACACGGTCGCCCGGCGCGATCTCGGCGACGGGGACATGGATTGCGATGCCGTCGGGCTCCACGCGCATCGCGCTTCGCGCCGAAAGCGCCAGGAGCCGTGCTGCGGCAGAGCGCGCCGCGCCGCGCATGCGATGGTCGAGGTAGCGGCCGACAAGGAGGAAGAAGAGGAGGCCGACGGCTGCGTCGAACCAGGCGTCAGCGCCGTGCGTCGCGGTCTCAAACAGGCTCATCCCGGCGGCCAGCACGACCGCCAGCGAAATCGGGACGTCCATGTTGAGCGAGCGGGCTTTCAGCGCCCGCCAGGCGGAGCGGAAGAAAGGCTGCCCGGCATAGACGATCGCCGGCAGCGCGATCAGCGCCGAGATCCAGTGGAAGAGGTCGCGGGTGGCGTCGCTCGCGCCGGACCAAACCGAGACTGAAAGCAGCATGATGTTGCCGGCGGCAAAGCCGGCGACGGCCACGGAGCGAAGCAACGCCTTCGCCGTCTCGTCGTTGTCGGCCGCGGCAAGCGCTGCGGCGTCGAAGGGGCGGGCCGAATAGCCGAGGCCCTCGATCGTCTCAAGCATTGCGTCGGGGGAACCGGCGCCCGCATCGAAGTCGACGCCGACGCGCCGCGAGGTGAGATTGGCACGCGCGGCGGCGACGCCTGGTTGCTTCCCAAGCGTGCGCTCGATCGCCGCGATGCAGCCGGCGCAGTGCATGTCCGGCACGAGGAAATCCACGTGGAAGCGACCCGGCGCGACCTCGCGCACGAAGGTCGGATCGACGCGGCCGACAAGGCTCGTCGTCGGGCGGATATCGATGGCGGCTCCCGCCGCCGCTCCGCCGCAGCAGTTCATTGCTGCGCCTCCGCCGGTTTCACGAACACCTCCTGCGTTCGCCGGAAGACCACCTCGCCGCCGCGCGAAGCCTCAAGGTCGACCTCCCAAAGGCCGGGAGGAAGCGCTTCGCGCGCCTGGTAGGCGCTGTCGGCGACCGCGGCGAAGTCGATGAAGCGATCCTCCCGCGTCGTCGACGGACGCCCGACATGCGCTGAGACGAGGAGGGAGGGGACGCGCCGGCCTTCGGCGTCGGCAAGGACGAAGCGGAGCGTGTCACCTTCGGCGGTCAGCTGCGGCTGCCAGCCGCTCTTGTCCTGCGCGCGCGCCTTGGCGAGCAGCTCGTCGTAGTGCTGGCTCGCCACGTAGCTGTTCTCGACGACGAGGCCCGGGAAGGTGCCGGTTGCCTCGACGGCCAGCACCATGTTCACGGCGATGACGGTGCCGAAGAAGAGGCAGATGATTGCCAGCATATGCCGAGCCGGTCAGAGGATGGTCGTCGTCAAGACGGAAGAAACGCATCTCATCGCTCCGGGGCAAAGAACTCGGTCGACTCGCTTGACGTCTCAGCGCCGCCGTCCTCGGCAAGCGCGAAGGCGAACGGCGTCCTTCCGGGGTGGACGGCCTCGCGCGGCTGGCTGACGAAGACCTTGACCTCCCTCAGCCGGTCGGCCTCGACATCGACCTCGAGACTCTTCGCAGCATCAGCCTCGGCGGCCCCGGCCGGCCACAGCTTCGCCTCCGGCAGGCCCTGATCGAGACGGTGAATTGACGCGGCTCCGCCAGCATGTTCAGGATCTTCAGCGTGTAGCCGTTGCGGATCGAGCCGTCGGAGAGCGTGACGAAAAGCGGATTGCGGTCGGGCAGCACGTTGATGTCGAGGCGATCGCGGGTCAAGAGCGCGAACAGCATCAGAAGCCCGATCAGCGACCACAGGCCGGCATAGATCAGCGTGCGCGGGCGCACGATATGCGAGACGCCGACCATGCGCTGATGCGCGGTCGCCGCGGCGCGGCCGGCGCTCTGCGCCTCCGCCGCGTGGGTGTTGTAGTCGCGCAGCGTCGTGTAGGAGATCAGCCCCTTCGGCGAGCCGACCTTGCGCCATGATGTCGTTGCAGGCGTCGATGCAAAGCGCGCAGGTGATGCATTCGAGCTGATTGCCGTCGCGGATGTCGATGCCCATCGGGCAGACGACGACGCAGGCGTTGCAGTCGATGCAGTCGCCCGCATCGATGCCCTCCGCATGCGCCCGCTTCTTGCCGTGCGAGCGCGGCTCGCCGCGCCAGGCATTGTAGGTGACGAGCAGCGAATCCTCGTCGAGCATGGCGCCCTGGATGCGCGGCCAGGGGCACATATAGGTGCAGACCTGCTCGCGCATGAAGCCGGCGAAGGTGAAGGTGGTGGCGGTCAGGATGCCGACGGTGATGTAGGCGACCGGCGCTGCTTGCAGCGTGAAGAGATCGCGGAAGAGCGTCGGTGCGTCGGCGAAATAGAACACCCAGGCGCCGCCCGTGCAGACGGCGATGATGAGCCACGTCACGTAGACGGCGGCGCGCTTCGACGATCTTCTCCAGGCCCCAGCGCGCCTTGTCGAGCCGCATGCGGGCGTTGCGGTCGCCTTCGATCAGGCGCTCGACCCAGATGTAGAGGTCGGTCCACACCGTCTGCGGGCAAGTGTAACCGCACCAGGCGCGGCCGGCGACGGAGGTGACGAGGAACAGCCCGAGCCCGGCCATGATCAGGAGCCCGGCGATGTAATAGAATTCCTGCGGCCAGATCTCGATGAAGAAGAAATAGAAGCGGCGGTTGGCGAGATCGACAAGCACCGCCTGGTCGGGTGCGTTCGGCCCGCGATCCCAGCGTGATCCACGGCGTGACCCAATAGATGCCGAGGGTCACGGCCATGATCCACCATTTCAGCTTACGGAAGGTTCCCCAGGTGCGCTTGGGGAAGATCTTGACGCGAGCCTGGTAGAGCTTTTGGCGGACGCGGGCGTTGACCGGCTCGACGTCGTGCCGGACGACCTCCGGGCCGCCGGCATAGGTATGCTCGTTCATTTCCACGTCCTGAGGCCTCGGGACGACTTTCGAAGGAAAATCGGTCGCATCGGGCCGTCTTTGGCGCTTTGATCTGTCTCAAGGGCGGAGGTCGGCACCCCGTGACATCCGTGCTCCGCCGCGGGCAAGATAGCGCATGCACCGTCTCATTGGGCACGCCATCGTCTCCGCGGACGATCGGATCGCCGACGCCAGCGGCCGCATTCCGGAGGAGCTGCACAACGAGGCGGATTGGGCTCTGTTCCAGGCCGCGCTCGACCGGGCAGCGCTGACGCTTATCGGACGCGCCAGCCACGAGGCGACGCCGAATTGCAAGAACCGAAGGCGGCTGATCGTGTCGGGCTGTGCCCGCGGCCTGGAAGAGCGCGCCGACGGCCTTTGGCTCAATCCTGCGGATTTGCCGCTCGTTGCAGCGCTCTATCGCATCTTGCCTGACGGCGGGGAGGTGGCGGTCGTCGGCGGGCAGGCGCGTGTTCGATCTCGTCGGGGCCGGTGGCTTCGAGGAATTCCATCTGGCGCGGGCGCACCGCGTGCGGCTGCCCGATGGGCGGGGGCTCTTTCGGGCGTGCGAGCACGGAGTACCAGCCGCCTCTATCCTTCTGGCAGGTGGCCTCGTCGAAGACGAGGAAATGCTGCTCGACCCGGAAGCCGACGTCACGCTGACGATCTGGCGGCGCCCGGATTGACCGGGCGGCCCGCTATTTCTTCGCGACCTCCGTCGCCGATGGGATCGCGGCGGTCGCCGCCTCGCCGCCGCCGAGAGAGTGAACGAAGAGCGCGAGTTCCTTGATCGTCGTCGGGTCGAGCCTCAGCGACCAGGCCGGCATCACGCCGTGGCGCGGCTTGGTGACCTGCGCGATGATCGACGCCTTGTCGCCCGCGTAGAGCCATATCGCGTCGTTCAGCCGCGGCGCGCCGAGCTCCCGGTTTCCCTCCCCGTTGTCGCCATGACAGACGGCGCAATTGTCGGCGAAGATCTGCTTGCCTTCCTCCGCCAACGCCGCGTCGTGGTCGGAGTCGGAGAGCGAGAGCACGAAATTCGCCACCGCCTCGATCTGATGCGGGTCGAGCATGCCGTCGGCGCCGAAGGCGGGCATCTCGGAGACGCGTGTGTCGGGGTCCTGCGTGTAGCGGATGCCGTGCGAGATCGTCGTGTGAATGGCGTCGAGCGTGCCGCCCCAGAGCCAATCGTCGTCGTTCAGGTTCGGATAGCCGCGCGAGCCGGCGGCGCCGGAACCGTGGCACTGCACGCAATTCACCAGGAACGCCGAACGCCCGCCGGCAATCGCGAAACGGTTGAGCTCGTCATTCTTGGCGATGTCTTCGAGCGAGAGCGAGGCGACCTTCTCAAGGTTTCCGGCCTGCGCCTCCTTGGCGGCGGCAAGCGAGTTCTCGACCGCATTGCGGGTCGAATAGCCGAGCAAGCCGCGCGTTGCCGAGTGAACGAGAGGAATGGCGGGGTAAAGCACCATGTAGACGACCGCGAAAGCGATGCAGGCATAGAATGTCCACAGCCACCAGCGCGGCAACGGCGTGTTCAGCTCGCGGATGCCGTCCCAGACGTGGCCCGTCGTCGGCTGGCCGGTGGCCTCGTCGACTTCGATCTTTTCTTCCGCGCCCGCGTCGCGATCAGCCATCGCTCAATCCTTCTCGTCGTGTCTGAAGGGAATGTCCGCCTGGTCACGGTAGCGCTCGCGTGTGCCTGGACGGATCGCCCAAATGAGCGCTCCGACAAAGAAAAGCGTCATAAAAAGCAGCCCCCAACTGTCGGCAAAGTGCCGAAGTTCTTCGTAGCCCACCTCGCTCATCTCAGGTTGGCCTCCGAACGCGGCTCGTAGCTGGTGAAATCGACCAGCGTTCCGAGCATTTGCAGATAGGCGACGAGCGCGTCCATCTCGGTCAGCCGTGTCGGATCGCCGTCGAAGTCGCGCACCGTCACCTTGGCGCCGTAGCGCTCGAGGAGTCCGCTCGAATTCGGCGTTCGGATCGGCCTGCGCGCGAAGGTCCGCGACGGCGTTCTCGATCATCTCCTTGGTATAGGGGACGCCGACATCCGCGTTCGCGACGAGATTCGCGCCGAAGTCGTCGGTTCTGAGATCGGTGTTCGCGAGATGCGGGTAACCAGGCATGATCGAGGCCGGCACGACGGAGCGCGGGTCGATGAGGTGCTGGACGTGCCACTCGTCGGAATAGCGGCCGCCGACGCGCGCGAGATCGGGGCCGGTCCGCTTCGATCCCCATTGGAAGGGGTGGTCGTACATCGACTCCGCGGCGAGTGAGTAGTGGCCGTAGCGCTCCACCTCGTCGCGCATCGGGCGGATCATCTGGCTGTGGCAGAGATAACAGCCTTCGCGGACGTAGATGTTCCTGCCGGCGAGCTCGAGCGGCGTGTAGGGGCGAACCCCCTCCACGTGCTCGATTGTGTTCTGCAGATAGAAGAGCGGGACGATCTCGACGATGCCGCCTATCGTCACCACGCCAAGGCTCAGCGCGAGCAGCAGCGTGGCGTTCTTCTCGATTGTCGCGTGTTTGATCATCGTCTCATTCCGCCGGCTGAATGGCGCCCATGGCGCTTTCCTGGCGCATGTCGCCCTGGATCGTCTTCCAGACGTTGAAGACCATGATGAGAGCGCCGCTCAGGTAGAAGAGGCCGCCGAGCGCGCGGATCAGGTAGTAGGGGTGCATGGCCTGCACCGTCTCGACGAATGAATAGACCAGGAAGCCGAGCTTATCGTACTCGCGCCACATCAGGCCCTGCATGATGCCGGAGACCCACATCGCCGAGGCGTAGAGAACGATGCCGATGGTCGCCAGCCAGAAGTGCCAGTTGACGAGGCGCAGGCTGTAGAGGCGCTCGCGGTTCCACAGCCGCGGCGTCAGGAAGTAGACGGCGCCGAAGGAGATCATGCCGACCCAGCCAAGCGCGCCGGAATGCACGTGGCCGATCGTCCAGTCGGTGTAATGCGACAGCGAGTTCACCGCCCGGATCGACATCACCGGACCCTCGAAGGTCGACATGCCGTAGAAGGCGACGGCCATCACCATCATGCGGAGGATCGGGTCGGTCCGAAGCTTGTCCCAGGCGCCCGACAGCGTCATCAGGCCGTTGATCATGCCGCCCCAGGAGGGCATCCACAGCATCACCGAGAACACCATGCCGAGCGTCTGCGCCCAGTCGGGGAGGGCGGTGTAGTGGAGGTGGTGCGGGCCGGCCCAGATGTAGAGGAAGATCAGCGACCAGAAGTGCACGATCGAAAGCCGATAGGAGTAGATCGGCCGATTCGCTTGCTTCGGCACGAAATAGTACATCATGCCGAGGAAGCCGGCGGTCAGGAAGAAGCCGACCGCGTTGTGGCCGTACCACCACTGGATCAGAGCGTCCTGGACGCCACCGTAAAGCGAGTAGCTCTTCGACCCGAGGAAGGAGACCGGCACCGCCAAGTTGTTCACCACATGCAACATCGCGATGGTGACGATGAAGGAGAGGTAGAACCAGTTGGCGACGTAGATGTGCGGTTCCTTGCGTTTGAAGATCGTGCCGAGGAAGACCAACAGGTAGGCGACCCACACGACCGTCAGCCAGAGATCCACGTACCATTCCGGCTCGGCGTATTCCTTCGATTGCGTGATGCCGAGGACATAACCGGTCGCCGCGAGCACGATGAAGAGCTGGTAGCCCCAGAAGACGAACCACGCGAGCTTGCCGCCGAAAAGGCGCGCACTGCAGGTGCGCTGCACCACGTAGAAGCTCGTCGCGATCAGCGCGTTGCCGCCGAAGGCGAAGATCACCGCCGAGGTGTGGAGGGGGCGGAGCCGCCCGAAAGTCGTCCAGGGAAGGTTGAGATTGAGGATCGGGTAGGCGAGCTCGAGCGCGATGTAGAGCCCGACCAGGAACCCGGTCACGCCCCAGAACACCGTCGCGATCACGCCGGCGCGCACGACGTCGTCCATGTAGCCGTCGGGCTTCTCGTGGAACGGAATGTTCTTCGCCGAGACGTTCATGGTCTTCAGCCGCCAGATCATGGCGCCGATCATGATCAGGGCGACGAGCCCCATGTGAAATGCGAAGAGCGGATCGTGGGCCTTGGCGGATGCGAGAAGCGCGGCGAGCGCGAACGCAAAGAACACCCAGGCTTGCAACATCGGCATCGGGCACCCCCCAAGCGGCCACGACGAAGCGGCAGATGCACCGGTTGCTAACTGAGCCCCAGCGGACGGCGTTTGACGTAGATCAAGGACCCCCCGCTGCGGATCATTGCTCCTTGCGTCAAATTGGCACTTGGCTCGAGGGTACCCGCGTGGAAGCCGATCTTCTCCAGAAATGCGAGGCCTCGGCGCCGCGCTATACGAGCTTTCCCACAGCCCCGAACTTTCACGCGGGAATCGATTCGGCTCGCTACCGCGCCTGGCTCGCCGAGCTTCCCGTCGGCACCCCGCTATCGCTCTACGTCCACATCCCCTACTGCGAATCACTCTGCTGGTTCTGCGGCTGCCATACCAAGGCGACGCTGCAATACGCGCCCGTCGCCGCCTATCTGCGGGCGGTCTACGAGGAGATTGCGCTTGTCAGCGCAGCGCTTCCCAAAGGCTGCAGCGTCAAGAGCATCCATTGGGGCGGCGGCACGCCGACGATGCTTTCGAGCGAAGACATCTCGGCGCTCGCGACCGCGCTCCGCGGCGCCTTCGATATCGCCGCCGATGTTGAATTCGCGACCGAAATCGATCCGCGCAGCCTGACGCACGACCGGATCGCGGTGCTTGCCGAGGTCGGCCTGACGCGGGCGAGCATCGGCGTTCAGGACTTCAACCCGCGGGTCCAGAAGGCGATCAACCGCGAGCAGTCGCTGGCGCTGACCAAGGCGAGCGTCGATGCGCTGCGCAACGCCGGCGTTCCGGCGATCAATATCGATGTTCTCTACGGCCTGCCGCACCAGTCGACGCGTATCCTCATGGAGACGCTTCTGAAGGTGCTGCAACTTGAGCCGAACCGCGTAGCGCTCTTCGGCTACGCGCATGTTCCGTGGCTGAAGCGCCACCAGCGCCTCATCGACGAGGCGGCGCTGCCGGGTGCCGCCGAGCGCTTCAGCGCTTCGCATCTTGCGTCCGAATTGATGGTCGCCTGGGGCTATGAGCGGATCGGCATCGACCATTTCGCGCTGCCGGACGACGCGCTTGCGGTGGCGGCGCGGGCGGGGCGTCTGCGGCGCAACTTCCAGGGCTATACCGACGACGCCTGCGAGGTGCTGATCGGGCTCGGTGCGTCCGCGATCAGCTGCTTGCCGCAAGGCTACGCGCAGAACGCGGTTCCGGTCGATGAATACATGCGCACGAGTTGCCGGCGGCCAGATTGCCGTAACGCGCGGCGTCGCGCTTGACCAGGACGATCGCGTCCGCGCCTACGCGATCGAGTGTCTGATGTGCGACTTCCGTCTGAACCGCGCCGACGTCAAGCGCCGCTTCGGCGCGGACGCCGACGCGCTGCTTGCCGACGCTGATCGCCTCGCCGAGGCCGACCATGACGGCATCCTGTTCAAGGACGACGGCGCAATCCGCGTGACGGAGCGCGGTCGCCCGTTCGTGCGCTCCATCTGCGCAGCCCTCGATCCTTATTTCGGCGCAGGCGGCGCCCGTCATAGCCTGGCGGTCTGACGCCGGCTCAGCGCCTGCCCACGCACGCGTTTCTCTATCCCTCCGAAGGTGCCGGCCGCCCGCCGCCGCGAAGCGCCACGTAGATCGCCGGGATCACTAGCACCGTCAGCGCCGTGGAGGAGGCGAGGCCGAAGAGGAGCGAGATCGCCAGGCCCTGGAAGATCGGATCGGCGAGGATCACCGTGGCACCGATCATCGCCGCAAGGGCCGTCAACAGGATCGGCTTGAAGCGGATGGCGCCGGCTTCGAGCAGCACGTCGATCAGCGGCCGCTCCGGCGTGCGCGCGTTGCGGATGAAATCGGCGAGCAAGATGGAGTTCCTGACGATGATGCCGGCAAGCGCGATGAAGCCGATCATCGAGGTGGCGGTGAATGGCGCGGCGAAGAACCAATGCCCGAGCATGATGCCGATGAAGGTCAAGGGGATCGGCGTCAGGATCACGAGCGGCAGCTTGAAGGAGCCGAACTGCGCGACGACGAGAATGTAGATGCCCAGGATCGCGACCATGAAGGCGGCGCCCATGTCACGGAAGGTGACCCAGGTCACCTCCCACTCGCCGTCCCATAGGAGGGTCGGATGCGATTCGTCGTCGGGCTGGCCGTGCAGCTTGACCGTCGGCTTCGGCACGTCGCCCCAATTGATCGCGTTCATCTCGTCGCCGACCGCCATCATGCCGTAGACCGGCGCCTCGAATTCGCCGGCGAGCTCCGCCGTCACCATTTCGACGGCGCGGCCGTTATGACGGAAAATCGGGTAGGACGCCGGCTCGCGCGTCACCGACACCACGTCGCCGAGCTCGACCACCGAACGCTCGCCGGGGATGACGTTGGCCGGGACGGGCGTCGCCAGCGCCGCTTCGCCGGGCGTCGTCGCACCCTTCGACAGCGCCACGCGGATTGGGATCGGGTGCCGGCCGCCGCCGCGATGCGAGTAGCCGACGGTCGTGCCCTGGAAGAGCGCGTTGATCGTATTGTACACGTCGCTCTGCTCGACCTTATAATATTCGAGATTGTCCTGGTCGATGCCGAGGCGCACGCGCGTCGCCTGCTCGCCGAACGAATCGTCGATATCGACGACGAAGGGGACGCGCGCGAAGCTCTCGCGCACTTTTGTCGCGACCGCGCGGCGTGTCTCCGGGTCCGGGCCGTAGATCTCGGCAAGCAGCGTGGAGAGAACCGGCGGGCCGGGCGGCGGCTCGACCACCTTGAGCGCGATGCCGTCCGGAAGCTCCAGGTCGGCGAGCCGTTCGCGCACCTCGAGTGCGATGTTGTGGCTGGCGCGGGCGCGCGCGCCCTTTGGCGTCAGGTTGATCGCGACGTCGCCGAGCTCCGGGCTCGCACGCAGATAATAGTGGCGGACGAGGCCGTTGAAGTTGAACGGCGCCGCCGTCCCCGCATAGGTGTCGAAGGAGACGATCTCCGGGATCGACGCGAGCCGGTCGACGATCATCTGCAGCACGCGGTCGGTGTCCTCCACCGACGACCCTTCCTTCAGGTCGGCGACGACTTGCAGCTCCGCCTTGTTGTCGAAGGGCAGGAGCTTCACCGTCACGCTCTTGGTGTAGAACAGCGACAGCGAGGCAAGCGTCGCGACGCCGACGAGGATCAGAAAAGTCCAGGCGCGGCGCCTCGAGCTGAGGATCGGCCGCGCGACGGCGATATAGGCGCGCCCGAGCCACCCGATCGTTTCCTGATCATGTGCGACGTGTGCGGCCTCGCTGCGGCTGACGAGCCTTAGCATCAGCCACGGCGTCAGCATCACCGCAACGAAGAAGGAGAAGAGCATCGCGGCCGACGCGTTGGCCGGGATCGGGCTCATATAGGGCCCCATCATGCCCGACACGAAGAGCATCGGCAGCAATGCGGCGACCACCGTCAGCGTCGCCACGATCGTCGGGTTGCCGACCTCGGCGACCGCCTCGATCGCCGCCTGCCGTCGCGAGCGGCCGTCGCGCATCGCCCAGTGCCTGGCGATGTTCTCGATCACCACGATGGCGTCGTCGACGAGAATGCCGATGGAGAAGATCAGCGCGAAGAGGCTGACGCGGTTCAGCGTGTAGCCCATAAGGCGCGCGGCGAAGAGGGTCAGCAGGATCGTCGTCGGGATCACGACCGCGACGACGAGCGCCTCGCGCCAGCCGATCGCCACGGCGACGAGTATGACGATCGAGATCGTCGCAAGCCCGAGGTGGAAGAGCAGCTCGTTCGCCTTCTCGTTGGCCGTTTCCCCGTAGTTGCGGGTGATCGTCATCTCGACGTCGTCGGGGAAGATCTGGCCGCGCACGGCGTCGAGCCGCTTCACGATCGAATCTCGGCGATGACGACCGCGTTGGTGCCGGGACGCTTGGCGATTGCGAGCGACACCGCCGGCGCGCGCTCCAGGCCCTTGTCCGTCTTGGTCACGGCGTCGACGCGCGTCTCGTTCGGGTCGGTGGCAAGCACGATCTTGGCAACGTCGCGCACGTAGACGGGGCGACCGTCGCGCGCGGTCAGAAGCAGGTTGCCGATCTCCGTCAGCGTCTGCAGCGTCTGCCCGCCGACCAGCACGCGCTGCTGGCCGTCCTCGCGGACCATTCCGGCTTCGAACGAGCGGTTGGCGCCTTCGATCTTGCCGGTGAGCTGCTGCAGCGTGATGCCGTAAAGCGAAAGCCGCTCCGGATCCGGCTCGACCCGGATCTCCTCCGGCTGCTGGCCGACGATGTAGGTCAGGCCGATATCGGGAAGCTTGGAGATCTCCACCTGCAGCTCGCGGGCAAGCCGCGTCAGCCCGTTGGCGGTCCAGCGCGCGGCGGCTTCCGGCGTCGGCGTCAGCGTGACGACGACGATGGCGACGTCGTCGATGCCGCGCCCGACGATCAGCGGCTCGGGAATGCCGACCGGGATTCGGTCGAGATTGGCGCGCACCTTGTCGTGCACGCGAAGGATCGCGGCGTCGGCGCTGGTGCCGACCACGAAGCGCGCGGTGACCAGCGCGCCGTCGTCCTTGGTCTGCGAATAGACGTGCTCCACGCCGTCGATGCTCTTGACGATGGTCTCAAGCGGCTCGGTGACGAGCTTGACCGCGTCCTCGGCTTTCAGGCCGTCGGCGCGGACGTGGATGTCCACCATCGGCACGGAGATCTGCGGCTCTTCCTCGCGCGGCAGCGTGATCAGCGCGACGAGGCCGAAGGCGAAGGCGGCAAGCAGAAAGAGCGGGGTCAGCGGCGAGCCGATGAAGCTCCGCGTCAGGCTGCCGGCGATGCCCAGTTTCATTGGGGCTTCATCGGGCGGTCTTGAAGAGGTGAGGCTCACGGCACGACGACCCGGTCGCCTTCGTGAATTCCGGTCAGAATCTCCACGCGGTCCTCGCCTTTGCCGGCGAAGGTCTCGCCGAGGATGACGGCGACCTCGATCTCGCCGGCATCGGTCGCGACGCTGCACGGTGTCGACGCCGTGGCGGGTGGTCACGGCCTTGGCGGGGAGCATGATCGCGTAGCGCTTCGCCGACCGGAATCCAGACAAGCGTTCGCTCGCCGACGAAGTAGTCGCCAAGCCCCTCCACCTCGACGTCCGCCTGAACCCGTCCGGCGGTGATCTCCGGATAGACCTTCGCGAGCCTCCCGTCGCGCGTCGTGACGGCGCCGCCGTTCGTGTCCGCCGTGATCATGCGCTCGCCGACCGTCACGGTGTCGCCCTCGACGATCTCGGCGGCGTGCCGCTCCGGCAGCGACAGTCGCAGAAACGTGCCGCCGCCGGCGACCCGCGCGATCTCCTCGCCGGCGAGGATGACGGAGCCCGGCGTCACCGGAACGGACAGCACGCGGCCGGAAGCCGGCGCAAGCACCTCGCCCTCGCGCGACTGCTGTTCGATGACGGCGCGATTGGCCTCCGCCGCGGCGAGCTGGTTGGTGTAGACCTCGACCTGCGTGCGCGCGGTATCGACGCGGCTTTGCGGCGCCGCCCCGCGCGCCAGAAGCTGCTGCGCGCGATCGAGATCGGTGGTGGCGTTGTCGAGCTGCGATTGCAGCGCTTTGACCTCGGCCTCGGCGGCGTCGCGCTGGAGCGCGAGCTTCTCGTCGACGACGACGGCGATCACCTGGCCTTCTTGAACCTCGCTCCCCTCGATGACGGAGATCGATTGGATGGTGCCGCCGATCCGTGCGCGCGCCGGCACGATGTTGCGGGTCTCGACCTGTCCGAAGACGGCCTTTGTCTCCACGACCGTCTCGGCTTGCGCCACGATCTCGGCGGCGGATGCGGGAAGGGCGGTGAGCAGGAAGAGGATGGCCGCGGCGACGAAGCGGGTCCTCACCCGCGTAGCGGGGGAGGGGGACCGCCCCCCAAGTTCGACCTCTGGCCGGCCCAAGGACAGGCTCCGGCGGTGGAGCGGGCGAATGCCGGATGCTGTGCTCGTGGCCGCTCCCTCCAGCATGCTTCGCATGGTCCCGCTCCCCCATCTGCGATGAGGGAGGAACCCTGGCCGCGCCAATGTCATTCCTTACGCTCTACCGAAAAGCCAGGCCCGGCTTCACGCCGAACTTCTTGAAGATCATCGCCGCCGGACAAAAGCCGGTGAAGGCCGACTGCAAGAGGTTCGCGCCGACAAACACCGTCAGCCAGTACCAATAGGGCGACACGAAATACCCGAGCGCCACGGACAGGAGCACCATGAAGCCGGCGAATGCGGTAACGGCGCGGTCGACAGTCATCTCACTCCTCCTTAGCTCGCCGCTACTCGGCGGCCTCCATGTGAATTTCCTTCAGTTTCTTGATGCCGAGCACGTCGAGAACAAGGTTCTCGTAGAACGTGTCGCTCTGCCCGCTGCGGATCTTGCGCAGGAAGTATTTCTCGAACCCGATCTTGGCAATGTGAACCCATTTGCCCTGCGCGGACCAGTTCACGTTGCGCGGCGGGATCTGCGGCTGCGCCACGAAGGCGATGCCCTCGTCGCCGAAATCGGCGAGGCAGACCGCGTTCCAGGTGGCGACCGCCTTCGGCTCCTTGCCGCTCAGGAGCGCGCCGATGTTCTCCGCCGTGGCGGTCACCATGGATTCGATCATGAAACCGGTCTTCGGCACGCCGACGGCAAGCGGCGTCTTGCCGACCGGCGGAATGGCGACGCAGACGCCGATCCCGAAGACGTTCGGGAAGGCCGGATTGCGCTGGTACTTGTCGATCGTGATGAAGCCGCGCGGGTTGGTCAGCCCCTCGATGCCGAGCACCGCGGGTACGCCCTTGAAGGCCGGAAGCATCATCGAAAACGCGAACGGCAGCTCGTGACTCTGCTTGACGGAGCCGTCCTCGTTGACCTCTTCCACGAACATCTTGCCCGGCTCGACCTTTACCACCTTGGCATTGGTGATCCACTTGATGTGCCGGTCGCGCATGGCGCTTTCGAGCAGCCCCTTGGTGTCGCCGACGCCGTCGAGGCCGAGATGGCCGATATAGGGCTCCGGCGTCACGAAGGTCATCGGCACCTGATCGCGCTTCTTCTTCTGCCTGAGCGCGGTGTCGACGATGAAGGCGAACTCATAGGCGGGCCCGTAGCAGGAGGCGCCCTGCACGGCGCCGATCACGACCGGGCCGGGCTTCTTCACAAGAGCGTCGAACGACGATTTTCGCCTCGACCGCGTGGTCGATCTGGCAGATCGACTGCGTGTTGGCGTCCGGCCCAAGCCCCGCGCATCTCGTCTGAAGGCGAGGTCGGGCCCGGTGGCGATGATGAGATAATCGTAGTCGAGCGACGAGCCGTCATTGAGCTCGATTCTGTTTTCCGCCGGGTGCACGCGCTTTGCACCCTGCGGCTTCAAGGCGATCTTCTTCTTCGAGAGCACGGGCTCAAGCTCGACGGAGATGTCTTTCGGCTCCCGCCACCCGACCGCGACCCATGGGTTCGACGGGACGAAGGAATACGAGGCGCCTTGATTAACCACGGTCAACATGTCGGAGGCGCGCATCTTCGCCTTCATCTCGTAGGCCATGATGATGCCGCCGAGGCCTGCGCCGAGGACGACGATATGTGCCACGCTACCCTCCCGTGATGATCCGGACATATTCGATTTGGTGAATATGATTGACGAAACTTAGGAAGGCTTTGACCTACGTCAAGCGACTTTCGGCTTATGCGTGCACACTGTCGTTCGATCACGTTCGCACGCGAATTGCCAAGCGCGTCGACGGTGGAGTCGCTCAATCCGATTTGCATCGCCTGACGGAGGCGCGGATTGTTGCGAGGGCAACGAGCTTTCGGAGGACAGGATGGACGTACGTCAATCGCCGCAGGTGCTTTGGTTCGAGAACTCTCAGCCGCACCGATGTGGCGCGCGTCGGCGGCAAGAACTCGTCGCTCGGCGAGATGGTACAGACGCTCGGCAAGAAGGGCGTGAAGGTCCCGGCGGGCTTCGCCACGACGTCCGAGGCCTACTGGCGTTTTCTCGAGGCCAACGGGTTTGAAGAGACGATGACGGCACGGCTTGCGGAGCTTACCTCCGGCAAGGCGACGCTGGCAGAGACCGGCGCAGCAATCCGCAAGACGATCCTCACCGGCGATTGGCCGAGAGAGACGGAAGAGGCGATCCGCTCTTCCTATCGCGAGCTTTGCCGCCGCTCCGGCAAGAAGGAGCTCGACGTCGCGGTGCGCTCCAGCGCCACCGCCGAGGATCTGCCCGACGCGAGCTTCGCTGGACAGCAGGAGACCTTCTTGAACATCCGCGGCGAGGCGGCGCTGCTTGACGCCTGCCGGCGCTGCTACGCGTCGCTCTTCACCGATCGTGCCATCAGCTATCGCACGACCAAGGGCTTCGACCATATGAAGGTGGCGCTCTCGATCGGCGTGCAGCGCATGGTGCGTTCCGACGTCGGCGGCTCGGGCGTCATGTTCTCCATCGACACGGAGACCGGCTTCGACAAGGTGGTGCTGATCAACGCCGCCTGGGGGCTCGGCGAGAACGTCGTGCAGGGCGCCGTCGATCCCGACGAGTACCAGGTCTACAAGCCGCTCCTCGCCAACAAGAAGCTTTCCCCGATCATCGAGAAGAAGCGCGGCGAGAAGGCGATCAAGATGATCTATTCGAGCGGCGACAAGCCGACCCGCAATGTGCCGACGTCGAAGGCCGAGCGTGCGGCATTCGTGCTTTCCGACGCGGAGATTCTGGAGCTCGCGCGCTGGGCCGCGACAATCGAGAAGCACTACGGCTGCCCGATGGACATGGAATGGGCCAAGGACGGCGAGACCGGCGAAAACTTCATCGTCCAGGCGCGGCCGGAGACGGTTCAGTCGCAGCGCAGCACGGGAGCCTTCCGCCGCTATCGGCTTGGCAGTCATGGCAAGAAGCTGGTCACCGGTCTGAGCGTCGGCGACGCCATCGCCACGGGCCGGGTCTGCCTGATCGAGGACGCGAGCGAGATCGCCCGCTTCGTCGACGGCTCGGTCCTCGTCACCAAGATCACCGACCCGGACTGGGTGCCGATCATGAAGCGAGCCTCCGCGATCATCACCGATCACGGCGGGCGCACCTCGCACGCGGCGATCGTCAGCCGCGAGCTCGGGCTTCCGGCGGTCGTCGGCACCGGTGACGGCACGCACCTGCTGCACGACGATCAGGAGGTCACCGTCTCGTGCGCCGAGGGCGACCAAGGCTTCATCTACGAGGGCATCGCCAAGTTCAACGTCGAGACCATCGACGTGAGCCACATCCCCGAGACCAAGACCAAGGTCATGCTCAACCTCGGCAACCCGGGCGCGGCCTTCCGCTGGTGGCGGATTCCGGCCGACGGCGTCGGCCTGGCGCGCATGGAGTTCGTGGTGTCCAACCACATCCGCGTGCATCCGATGGCGCTGGTCAAATATGACACGTTGAAGGACGAGGCGGCGAAGGCGGAGATTGCGAAGATCACTTCCGGCTACGCGGACAAGACGGAGTATTTCGTCGAACATCTGGCGCGCGGGCTCGCGCGCATCGCCGCAACGCTCTATCCGAAGCCGGTGATCGTCCGGATGAGCGACTTCAAGACCAACGAATATGCCGGCCTCGTCGGCGGCGCGGAGTTCGAGCCGAAGGAAGAGAACCCGATGATCGGCTTCCGCGGCGCGTCACGCTACTACTCGCCACGCTATCGCGAGGGATTCGCGCTCGAGTGCAAGGCGATCAAGCGCCTGCGTGAGGACATGGGCTTCGACAACGTCGTGATGATGATCCCGTTCTGCCGCTCCATCAAGGAAGCGGACCGGGTACTCGCGGTCATGGCGGAAAATGGTCTCAAGCGCGGCGTCAAGGGTCTGCAGGTCTACGTGATGTGCGAGATTCCTTCGAACGTCATCCTGGCCAAGGAATTCGCCGAGCGTTTCGACGGCTTCTCCATCGGCTCCAACGATCTGACGCAGCTGACGCTCGGCGTCGACCGCGATTCGGGCGAGCTTGCCGGCTTGTTCGACGAGCAGGACGAGGCGGTCGAATGGATGATCGGCAGCGTCATCCAGGCGGCGCACAAGGCGGGAGCCAAGGTGGGGCTGTGCGGGCAGGCGCCGAGCGACCATCCCGAGTTCGCGGAGTTCCTGGTCGGTTGTGGAATCGACTCGATCTCCGTCAGCCCCGACAGCTTCCCGGCGGTGAAGACGATCGTGGCGAAGAGCGAGAAGGGCGGAGGCAAGAGCAAGAAGCGCGCCGGCTGACATGGGCCGGCGCTCGCTCGAAACGTTGAGGAGTAGCCGATGATCGAGAAGCTTGAAGGGTTCCCCGGCGATGTGCTCGGCTTTCTGTGCAAGGGCTTCGTGACGCGCCGCGATTACGAAGATGTCCTCGTGCCGGCGGTCGAGCGCGCGCTCAAGACGCATGACAAGCTTCGCCTTTATTACGAGATCGGCCCGGAGTTCACCGGCATCGAGCCAGGCGCCATGTGGGAGGACTTCAAGGTTGGCATGGAGCATTTGTTGCGCTGGGAGCGGATCGCCGTCGTCACCGACATCGACTGGATAGGGCACACGATTCGCGCTCTCGGCTTCATGATGCCGAGCGAGGTGAAGGTGTTCCCGCTCACGCAGGCGGCAGAAGCGCGTACTTGGCTTGTCTCCGGATCGAGTTAGCCACGCAGCGGCTGCCATTCTTGAATCGGCAGGGCGCGATTCGCACGGCATGCCGATCGTGAGCGCGCCCGTTCCTCTACCTAAGGAGACGCTATGTACACCTTCGACAGGAAGCTTCCGGACTCCGGAATCGGCGAGGCGATCGAGCGCACGAAAAAGGCGCTGGCCGACCAGGGATTCGGCGTGCTGACCGAGATCGACGTCAAGAAGACCATGAAGGCGAAGATCGGCGAGGACATCGACGATTACGTGATCCTCGGCGCCTGCAACCCGAAAATGGCGCACGAGGCCATGAAGCTCGAACCGCGCATCGGCGCGATGCTGCCCTGCAACGTGATCCTGCGGGCGACGGACGGGGGCGTCGAGGTTTCGGCGATCGACCCGGTGGCCTCCATGGCTGCGGTCGACAATCCGAAGCTGAAGGAGGTTGCGGAGACCGTGCGAAAGATGTTGCAGACTATGGTCGCCCGTATTTGAGCCGCCGGAAGCCGGTTTTGTGCCTCTGCGGCCCGACGCGCGGGCCGTTCGCAGGGGACCGAGGAGGATCGACATGAGGGCAGGCGACGTCATGACCCGGGAGGTGGTGACGGTTGGCCCCGCAACGAGCGTCGCGGAGCTTACGAGGCTGATGCTCGACCGGCGCATCAGCGGCGTCCCCGTGGTCGACGAATCGGGCCGGCTCGTCGGCCTGGTCAGCGAGGGCGACCTGATGCGGCGCGTCGAGCTGGTCACGGAGCGGCGGCCCTGGTGGGCGGATCCGGCCGCGTCCGCCGAGGAGACCGCGCGAGCCTACGTCAAGGCGCACGGCCTCAAGGCGCGCGACGTCATGACCGCCAACGTCGTGACGATCGACGAGCACGAGCCGCTCGACAGGATCGCCATGCTCTTCGAGGCGCACGGCATCAAGCGCGCGCCGGTCTTGCGCGACGGCAAGATCGTCGGGATCGTCAGCCGCGCCAATCTTCTGCAGGGGCTTGCCGCGAGCGCGGCCGGCGGGGTCGGGCCGGATGACGCCTCGATCCGCTCCACAATCATGGCAACGGCGGCCGAAGAAGCCGGGGTGCGCGCCTCGCTTGTCGACGTGACGGTGGCGAGCGGCGTCGTGCATCTTTGGGGCAATGTTGCGTCGCAGGCGGAGCGCGACGCCATCCGCGTCTGTGCCGAGACGGCGGAAGGCGTGCGCGCGGTGCGCGACCATCTGCGGGTACTGCCGCCGTCCGTCTTCTCCCTGAAGCCGGAATAGCGGCGAGCGCCTGATCGCGGCGATCGGTCTCGGTCGAACAGCTTGGAGCGGTGAATGCATCCGATCGCCACTTTGACGATGAACCCGGCGCTCGATCTTGCCACCACGACGGAGCGCGTCGGACACACGCACAAGCTCCGGTGCGGGCCGCCGCGAACCGATCCGGGCGGCGGCGGGATAAACGTTGCGCGCGTGGTCAAGGTTCTCGGTGGCGAGGCCACCGCCGTCTATCCGGCCGGCGGCCCTTACGGTGCGGCGCTCCATGCCAGCCTCGACAGGCTCGGTCTCGCGCAGCGCGTTGTCCCGATCGCCGGAACGACGCGCGAGAGCTTCACGGTGACGGAGACCTCGACGGGAGATCAGTACCGCTTTGTCCTTCCCGGGCCGACCCTGTCGGATATGGAGCAGCGGCAGTGCCTCGAAGCCGTTTCGCGGCTTGATCCCGCGTCCGAGCTATCTGGTCGTGAGCGGCGGGTTCACGCCTGGCGCCGACGCCAGATGTGCTGTGCGCAGAGATCGGAAAGCTTGCCGAGAATATCGGTGCCCGGCTGATCCTCGACATATCGATGGCGATGCGGCACGCCCCGTTGCGCGGCACCTATTTGATGAAGCCGAGCATTCACGAGCTGTCCGTGATGCTTGGATGCGCGGTCGAAAGCGTTGCCGAGACGGTCGCGGCCGCGCGGTCGCTGATCTCCGACGGCCGTACGGAAGTCGTCGTCGTGTCGTTAGGCTCGGAAGGCGCGCTTCTCGTCACCGATACGTTGGCCGAGCATTTCGAGGCGCTCGAAGTCCCGGCCAAGAGCGCCGTCGGCGCCGGCGATAGCATGGTGGGCGCCATCGTGCTCGCGCTCGAACAGGGATGGAGCCTGACCGACGCCGTGCGCTACGGCGTGGCCGCCGGAACGGCGACGATCATGACGCCCGGCACCGAGCTCTGTTACCGATCCGACGTCGAACGCCTGTTTGCGGAAATGGGGGAGCTCCGGGTGAGCGATGCGGCCGCCGCACCCGAGCACGATGTCGGGGCTGTCGGCGTCCCGCTCTATGCTATCAAAGGCGTCACGAAGGTCTATCGAAGCGGCGAGGTGACGATCGAGGCGCTCCGCGGCGTCGATGCCACGCTCTACGAGGGCGAGCTTGCGGTGATGCTCGGGCCTTCCGGCAGCGGCAAGTCCACGCTTCTCAACATCCTCGGCGGTCTCGACAGGGCGACATCGGGAGATGTCGCCTTCCGTGGCGAGGAGCTGACGCGGTTCTCCGACCGCGAGCTGACGCTCTACCGGCGCGACCATGTCGGCTTCGTGTTCCAGTTCTACAATCTCGTTCCGAGCCTGACGGCGCGCGAGAACGTGGCGCTCGTGACGGAGATCGCGCGCCGACCCGATGAAGCCGGAGGACGCGCTCGCCCTCGTCGGGCTCAAGGACCGCATCTCGCATTTCCCCGCGCAGCTTTCCGGCGGCGAACAGCAGCGCGTGGCGATTGCGCGCGCGATCGCCAAGCAGCCCGAAATCCTGCTTTGCGACGAGCCGACGGGCGCGCTCGATTCAAAGACCGGCGTGCTGGTGCTTGAGGCGCTGACCGCGGTCAATTCCGAGATCGGCACCTCGGCGGCGATCATCACGCACAACGCTGCGATCCGGAAGATCGCGCACCGCGTCTTCTATTTCTCCGACGGGCGGATCACCGAGATCGACGGTGAACGCCAAGCGGGTCAAGCCCGCCGAAATCGAGTGGTGAGACGATGAGCGCGCTCGACCTCAAGCTCGTGCGCGATCTTCAGACGCATGTGGGCGCAGTCGCTGGCCATCGCGCTGGTGCTCGCCTGCGGTGTCGCGACGCTGATCCTGGCGATCGGCGCCTATCGCTCGCTGGACGAGACGCGGCGCGCCTATTACGAGCGCTACCGCTTCGGCGACATCTTCGCCTCCGCGACGCGCGCGCCGAAGCAATTGACGGAGCAGATTCGCGCCATTCCAGGTGTCGCCGCAGCTGAGCTTCGCATCGTCAAGCCTGTGCTGCTCGACATCGCCGGCATGCGGAGCCGGCGACCGGCATGGCGATTTCCCTGCCGGATCACGGCGAGCCGGCGGTGAACGCGCTCTTTCTGCGCGAGGGCCGGCTGCCGGAGCCGGGCCGGGCACTCGAGGTCGTCATCAACGAGAATTTCGCCAAGGCGCACGGCTTCACGCCGGGCTCGGACTTCCACGCCATCTGCGACGGCTCGCAAGGCGGACCTGCATGTCGTCGGCATCGCGCTCTCGCCGGAATATGTCTACGCGCTCGGGCCGGGCGACCTGTTGCCCGACAACAAGCGCTTCGGCGTCCTATGGATGAGCGAGGAGGCGCTCGCCGGTCGCTTTCGACCTCGACGGCGCTTTCAACTCGCTCAGTCTGCGGCTCTTGCGCGGCGCCAGCGACGCGGCGGTGATCGACGCGGTCGACCGCATCCTCGCGCCCTATGGCGGCACCGGCGCCTACGGGCGCAAGGACCAGACCTCCGCATGCCTTCCTCGATTCGCGAGTTGACGCGCTTGCGGCCATGGCGCGTGTCACTCCGCCGATCTTCCTGCTTCGTCTCGGCGTTTCTGATCAACATGGTGCTGTCGCGTCTGATCGCGCTGGAACGAGAGCAGATCGGACTGCTGAAGGCGCTCGGCTACTACGGCCGTGACGTCGCCTGGCATTACGTCAAGCTGGTCATAGCCATTGCCGTCGTCGGGATCGTGATCGGCTTCGTGGCCGGCACCTGGCTTGGTCGCGGCATGACCCGCATCTATGCGGAGTTCTACTCCTTTCCGTTCCTGATCTTCCGGCGCAGCGTCGACATCTACGCGATAGCCGCGCTGGTCTCCCTCGGCGCGGCAGTCGGCGGCGCCACGAAGGCGGTCTATTCGGTGCTGGCGCTTCGTCCGGCCGTTGCCATGCGGCCGCCGGCGCCGCCGGTATTTCATCAATTCCTTGGCGGCGCGTTCACCCGCCTGCGCGTTTTCTCACAGCTCACCGTCATGGCGCTGCGCCATATCACCCGCTGGCCGGTACGTGCCGCCATAACCACGTTCGGCACGGCGCTTTCCGTCGCGGTTCTTGTGGTGGCGCTGTTCACCCTCAATTCTACCGATTTCATGATCGACGTGATCTACTACCAAACCGATCGTCAGGACGCTTCGTTGCACTTCGCGTCGGAGCGGCCGCCGTCGGTCATGTCCGCTGTTGAGAATCTGCCGGGTGTTCTGCGCGCCGAGCCGTACAGGGCGCTCCCCGTCAAGATTCGTCACGGGCCGCGGGAGCGGCGGCTGACCATTATCGGCAAGCCGCAAAACGTCGACCTGAGCCGCGTCCTCGACCTCGACCTTCATCCGGCCGCCCTGCCTGAAAGCGGGCTGGCGCTCAGCGAGCGTGCGGCGGACATTCTCGATGCAAAGGTGGGCGATCTGGTTCAGGTCGAGTTTCTCGAGGGCAAGCGGCGCATCGTCAATGTCCCGGTAACGGAGATAATCCAGAGCTACATCGGTCTGATGGTGTACATGGATATCGATGCGCTTGACCGAATTTCTGGCACCGGGCCGCGCGTGTCCGGCGCCTACCTCGAAACCGACGCGGCGGCGACGGATGCGCTCTATCGCGAGGCCAAGGAGACGCCTATGCTGAGCGGGATGGCGTTGCAGTCCGTCGCACGCCAGGATTTTCGGGACAGCATTCAGCAGAACATCGTGATCATGACGACCGTCTACGTGACGCTGAGCGTCATCATCGCATTCGGCGTTGTCTACAATTCGGCACGTATCCAGCTCTCCGAAAGAGCGCGCGAGCTTGCCACCTTGCGTGTTCTCGGCTTCACCCGCGCCGAGGTCTCGCAGGTTCTCTTGACCGAGCTTGGGGTGGGGATCGCCGCCGCGCAGCCGCTTGGATGGCTGATTGGCTACGGATTCTGCGTATGCCGTGATCATCGGTTTTGCGAGCGACCTGTATCGGGTTCCGTTTGTGGTCTCGTCGAAAACCTTCGTCGTAGCGAGCCTCGTGGTTCTCGGCGCAGCCCTCGTCTCCGCGCTCGCCGTGCGGCGGCGCATCGACCGTTTTGATCTCGTGCAAGTCCTGAAGACGCGGGAGTAGCGGCGGATGTTTTCGCTGAGACGCGCCTTGATGCTGCTTGTCGTGGCGATCGTCGTCGCCGGCACGGTTTACGCGCTGATGCCGAAGCCCGTGGCCGCCGACCTCGCGACGGTCGACCGCGGCGAGATCGAGGTGACGATCGACGAGGAGGGGGTCGCCCGCATCCGCGACGTCTACACCGTCTCCGCGCCCGTCGGCGGCCACCTCGATCGCCTTCCGCTCGAAGTCGGCGATCCGGTCGTCAAGAATGAGACAGTGGTCGCCGAAATCCGCCCGAGTGCGCCCTCCTTCATCGATGAGCGCACGCGGCGCGAGCTCGAGGCATCGATGAGCGCGGCGTCGGCGGCCGTGCAGCTTGCCGAGGCGGAACTTGCCAAGGCGCAAGCAGACCTCAGGATGCGCGAAGCCGATCTCGACCGTTCCGAGCAACTGCACGAAAGCGGCACGATCTCGGGGCGCGCCATGGACGAGGCGCAGACAGCGGCGGATTCGGCACGCGCCGCCGTGCGCCAGTCGCAGGCCAATCTCGATCTGCAGCGCAGCGAGCTGGCGAGCGCTGAGGCGCGTCTGATCCAACCGAATGGCGAAGACGCCAGTGGTGGCGGAGCCTGCTGCGTGCAGATCCGCGCACCGGTCAGCGGTGTCGTGTTGAAGGTGATGGCAAAGAGCGCGCAAGTGATCGCCGCCGGGACGCAGATTGCCGAGATCGGCGATCCCGCCGACATGGAGGTCGCGGTCGACCTCCTCTCGGCCGACGCGGTGCGCGTTGAGACGGGTGCGCCGGCCTATATCGAAGGCTGGGGCGGCAGCAAGGCGCTGTCCGCGAAAGTGCGGCGGGTGGAGCCGTCGGCCTTCACCAAGGTTTCGGCGCTCGGGATCGAGGAACAGCGGGTTAACGTCTTGCTGGACCTTATGGATCCGCGCTCCGCGTGGGAATCGCTCGGGCATGAATTCCGCGTGCTCGTCCGCATCGTCGTCTGGCGCAAAAGCGACGTCATCCGCGTGCCGCTGGCGGCGCTCTACCGACGCGGCGAGGAATGGACGGTGTTCAAGGTGGTGAAGGGAAGGGCGGTCGCGACGCCGGTCACAATCGACCATCGCAACACGCATTTCGCCGAGGTGCTCGACGGGCTTCAGCCGGGCGACATTGTCATCCTGCATCCGAGCGACCAGATCGAAGAGGGCGTTGCCGTTGAGCCGCGCCGGACCTCATGACGCAGATGCCCTTCCACTCGATCTACCGGCACGGATTTGCCCGCGTCGCCGCTGGCACGATCAAGGTCGGGATCGCCGATCCGAAAGCCAATGCGGACGCGATCCTTGCCGCGGCATGCAGGGCGGATGAGCGCAACGCGGCATTGATACTGCTTCCGGAGCTGGCGCTTTCGGCCTACGCGATCGACGACGTGTTGCTGCAGGACACGCTGCTCGACGCGGTCGAGGCGGGCGTCGCACGGATTGTCGAGGGCTCGGGCGGTCTCCTGCCGCTCATCCTCTTCGGCGCGCCGCTTCGCCATCGCGGGCGGCTCTACAATTGCGCTGTCGCCGTGCACGGCGGGCGGCTGCTCGGCGTCGTACCGAAGGTGCATCTCCCGAACTACCGCGAATTCTACGAACGCCGGCACTTCGCCTCCGGCGATGGCTTGGCGGGGGATTCGATCGTGCTCGCCGGCCGGGAAGCGCTGTTCGGCCCCGATCTTCTCTTCGCTGCCGAGGATGTGCCGGGCTTCATCGTGCACGCCGAGATTTGCGAGGATTACTGGGTTCCTATCCCAGTCTCATCTGAGGCCTCCCTCGCGGGCGCGACTGTGCTTGCGAACCTCTCCGCGTCGAACATCACGATCGGCAAGGCGGAAACGCGCCGGCTCCTCTCACGGTCGCAGTCGGCACGCTGCCTCTCCGCCTATCTCTACGCCGCAGCCGGGGCCGGCGAATTGACGACCGACCTCGCATGGGACGGCCAGGCGGAGATCTTCGAAAACGGCGTGCTTCTCGCCGAGACGGAGCGCTTTCCGACCGGCGAAGAGATCGCCTTTGCCGACATCGACCTCGATCTTCTGCGCCAGGAACGGGCGCGCATGGGCACCTTCGACGACAATCGCCGTCGGCATCAGACAGCGGGCCAAGCTTTCCGACGCGTCTCCTTCTGGCTCGACCCGCCAAGTGACGATGTCGGGCTTCTACGGAAGGTCGAGCGCTTTCCCTTCGTGCCGGCCGACCCGGAGCGGCTCGCGCTCGATTGCTATGAGGCTTACAACATTCAGATCGCGGGCCTCGTGCAGCGTCTCGAGGCGATCGGCACGAAGCATGTCGTCATCGGCGTCTCCGGCGGCCTCGATTCGACGCAAGCGCTGATCGTCGCGGCGAAAGCCTTCGATCGGCTCGGCCTTCCGCGCACCGACATCCTCGCTTTTACCATGCCGGGCTTCGCCACGAGCGAGCGCACGAAGGGCAACGCCGAGCGGCTGATGCATGCGCTCGGCGTGTCGGCTCACGAGCTCGACATCCGTCCGGCGGCGCAGCAGATGCTGAAAGACATGGACCATCCTTTCGCGCGCGGCGAGGCGGTCTACGACGTCACCTTCGAGAACGTGCAGGCGGGACTTCGCACCGACTATCTCTTCCGCCTCGCCAACCAGCGCGGCGGTATCGTCATCGGCACCGGCGATCTTTCAGAGCTAGCGCTCGGCTGGTGCACCTACGGCGTCGGCGACCAGATGGCACATTACAACGTCAATTCCGGTGTGCCGAAGACGCTGATCCAGCACCTGATCCGCTGGGTGATTTCCTCGCGTCAGTTCGACGAGAGCGTCGGCGAGACGCTCGACTCGATTCTGTCGACGGAGATCACGCCGGAGCTCGTCCCTGTCGTCGCCGGCGAGACGCCGCAAAGCACCGAAGCCACCGTCGGCCCTTACGAGCTGCAGGACTTCAACCTCTTCTACACGGCGCGCTACGGCTTCCGCCCGTCGAAGATCGCGTTCCTCGCGCTCCACGCTTGGAGTGACAAGGCGAAGGGCGAGTGGCCCGCCGGCTTTCCGGAGGACAGCCGCAGCGCGTACGACCTCGCCACGATCAAAAGCTGGCTGCGCGTGTTCCTCGAGCGCTTCTTCGGCTTCAGCCAATTCAAGCGCTCGGCCATGCCGAACGGCCCAAAAGTCTCAGCCGGCGGCGCGCTCTCGCCGCGCGGCGACTGGCGCGCGCCTTCCGATGGCAACGCCCGCGCCTGGATCGAAGAGCTCGATGCCAACGTGCCTGACGACCTGGAAGGAGGCGTGCCTGACGAGCGCGGCGAATGGACCGATGCGTATGAGCTGATGGCGGAAGAAGCCTACGGGCGCATGTACGACGCGACGTCTCCGTCGGACGCCGCCGCGCGCTACAGCGACGCCAAGGAAGCCCTCTACAGCGCGATCGAACGGGCGCAGGCGCTTGGCGATGGTGAGCGGGTCGCGCGATTGCAGGCGCGCCTCGATGAGATCAAAGCCGTGTTCCGCTCGCAATTCTCTTAAGGCCGCGAAAACTGGGTTTCAGTCTGCATTAGCCCCGCGCGGAGCCGCGGCGCGGCGAAGTCGAGGAACGCGCGGAGCTTGAGCGGCACGGGGCCTTGATCCGCATAGACGAGGTTGACGGGCCAGGGCGGCGGCTCGAACTCTTCAAGCACGATACCGAGCGCGCCGACGCGCCGCGCGCTTTCGATCTGGTAGGAGAGGACGCGGGTGACACCGACGCCGGCGATCGCTGCGTCGATCGCGGCCTGCGCCGTGTTGACCGTCAGACGCGAGCGGATCGCGACGGTGAGATCGGATTTGCTCTTTGTGAAGGTCCAGACCTTCGCGGAGGTCAGCCCCTCGAAAGAGACGCAGTCGTGCGCGGCGAGATCGCCGGGCTGCTTCGGCTTTCCGCGTACCGCGAAGTAGGCGGGGCTTCCGCAGACGACCCGCCCGATCGCGCCGACGCGCGTCGCGACCATGCTGCTGTCGGGAAGCGCCCCGATGCGGACGGCGAGGTCGACGCGGTCCTCAAGCAGGTTGACCAGCCGGTCAGCGAGCGCGAGGCGGACATCGATCTCCGGATAGGCCTTCAAGAACTCGATGACGATCGGGAGGACGTGCAGACGGCCGAACTCGATCGGCGCTGTGATGGCGAGGGCGCCCTTCGGCGCGCTGTATTCGCCCGTGGCGGCGCGCTCGGCATCTCCGATCTCCTCAAGAATGCGCTTGCAGGCCTCGACGTAGGAGCGGCCGGCTTCCGTCAGCTCGAGGCGCCGGCTCGTGCGGATCAGAAGCCGGGTCCCAAGATGGGCCTCGAGATCGGAGACCTTGCGGCTGACAGTCGCGAGCGGCGTGCCCTGCCGGCGGGCCGCCGCCGAGAGGCTCCCGGCCTCGACGGCCGAGACCAGGACGGACATCGATTCGAGGCGATCCATTAGATTCCCGAATTCTGGAAGGGTAACTACGAATCATAGCGTCTTATGCCGTAATCTGGAAGGGCGTAACTCTCGGGTGTCGGCCGCCCCGGCCGTGAATCGAAAGGAACGCGCCATGCTCCGCACCGCAGATCAAGACCCGATGACACTCCCGGCACGCCCGTCATCTTCCACCTCGATCAGTCCTCGCCCGGTCCGCTACGGGACCGTCAATGTCGACGGCCTGAACATCGCCTATCGCGAGGCCGGCGACCCAACGAAGCCGAAGCTCGTCCTGCTGCACGGCTTTCCCGCCTCGTCGCATCAGTATCGGAATCTCGTCCCGGCGCTTGCCGGCGATTTCCACGTGATCGCGCCCGACTACCAAGGCTTCGGCAACAGCGACGCGCCCGATCCGGCGGCGTATCGCTACACCTTCGACGGCATCGCCGAGACGATGGAGAAATTCCTCGCTGCCAAGGGCTTCGACCACTACGGGCTCTTCGTTCAGGACTACGGCGGGCCGGTCGGCTTCCGCATCGTCGCCCGTCATCCCGAGGCGCTCGACTGGCTGGTCGTTCAGAACTCCAACGCATACGAGGAAGGCTTCACCGCCGCGTGGGACGGCTTCCGCGGCGCGCTGTGGAAAAACCGCTCGCCGGAGACGGAGAAGCCGCTTGCCGGCTTTCTGACGCACGACGCGATCAAGGGCATCTACCTGCACGGTGCGCCGAAACCGGAGCTGATCAGCCCGGACAACTGGGAATCGGATTTTGGCTTCATGCAGCACCCGAACGCGGTGCGCATCAACCTCGACCTCTTCTACGACTATCGCACCAACGTCGCGCTCTATCCGCAATGGCAGAAATTCCTGCGCGATCGTCAGCCGAAGACGCTGATCTTCTGGGGCCAGGACGACGTCTTCTTCACGCCGGAGGGCGGCGAGGCTTTCCTTCGCGATCTGCCGGAGGCCGAGATGCATCGGCTGGCGGCCGGGCACTTCGCGGTCGAGGACAATCTCGACTTCATCGCTGACACGATGATCCGCTTCCACAAGGAGCGAGTGACACGCGCGCGCTAGGTCGCGTCGGAATCTCATCCCCGTTCCGGATCGAACGGGGAGGAACGCAACTGGCCCCGGTCTTGGAGATGCAGCAATGGATACCACCCGCACCTACTCCAGCGACGTCGCGTTCACGCCGTCGGTCAAGGCCCTGCAGGCGCGCAAAGGCTCCCGGCACGCCTACCAACGCATGGAGGAGAAGGGCTCCTGGCAGACCGGCATCACGCCGGAGCTTGCTGCCTTCATTGAGGCGCAGACGAGCGCCTTCCTCGCCACCGCGAATGCCGAGGGACAGCCCTACATTCAGCATCGCGGCGGCCCGGCGGGCTTTCTGCGCGTGCTCGACGAACAAACAATCGGCTTCGCCGATTTCGTTGGAAACCGGCAGTACATCACGCAGGGCAACCTTGCGGTCAATCCGCGGGCCCAGCTCTTCCTGATCGACTTCGCACACCGGCGGCGCATCAAGGTCTGGGGCACGGCGCGCGTGGTTGAGGGTGACGATGCGCTGACCGCAAGGCTGATGCCCGCGGGCTACAAGGCGCGGCCCGAGCAGGTGATCCTTTTCACCGTTTCCGCCTGGGACACGAATTGCTCGCAGCATATCCCGCAGCGCTTCGAGGCGGCCGATGTCGCCGCCGCGCTTGCCGAGCGGGACGAGCGAATCGCGGCGCTCGAGGCCGAAGTGAAGAGGTTGGCGGAGGCGAAAGTGGCGGCATCGCCGGCATAGCGGCGCGCCACTATTCGGCTCTGGCGCAAAGCGACCCGGCCCGCGGCCAAAAGACGCCGGCTTTCGCCCAGACTTTGCACGAGCCGTCACGAATTTCTCTCACCAAACGGCTATCAAGGTTGAAGAAACCGTGGCCATGCCATCATCTGGTGGCAGAAGCTCTCGTGGCCGCTCCCAGCCGCAAAGCATGACGACACGCAATTTCGACGCGCTCTTCGAGCCCAAGGCGATCGCGCTGATTGGCGCCAGCAACCAGCCGAATTCGGTTGGCGCGGTGCTTGCGCGGAATCTCTTCGAGGCCGGCTTCCACGGGCCGGTGATGACCGTCAACCCGCACGAGGAGGCGATCCGCTCCGCGGTCAACTACCACTCGGTCTCGGAGCTTCCGATGGCACCGGACCTCGCGGTCATCGCCACGCCGCCGCAGACGGTTCCGGGCCTCGTCGCGGAGCTCGGCCAGCACGGCTGTCGCGCCGCCGTCGTCGTCACCGCCGGCTTCGGGGAAGGAGAGCGGGTCGACGGCGAAGCGCTGAAGCAGGCGATGCTCGAAGCGGCGAAGCCGTATCTCTTGCGCATCGTCGGCCCGAACTGCCTCGGCTTCATCTCGCCCGCTGCCGGCATCAACGCAAGCTTCGCGCATCTGACGCCGAAGGCCGGCGATCTCGCCTTCGTGACGCAATCGGGTGCGCTCGCGACCGCCGTTCTCGACTGGGCGACGGCGCGCGGCATCGGCTTCTCGCACGTCGCTTCGCTTGGCGCGATGAGCGACGTCGATTTCGGCGACATGCTCGATCATCTGGCGCTCGACCGCTACACGCGCGCTATCCTGCTCTATGTCGAGAGCGTCACCGACGCGCGGAAGTTCATGTCCGCCGGCAGGATCGCCGCGCGCTCCAAGCCCGTCGTGGTGATCAAGGCCGGGCGGAGCAGCGCCGGCGCGAGAGCGGCGCTTTCGCATACCGGCGCGCTCGCCGGCTCCGACGCTGTCTACGATGCCGCGTTCCGGCGCGCGGGCATGCTCCGCGTCTATGAGCTGCGCGAGTTGTTCGAAGCGGTGGTGACGCTTGCCGCGGGCGTGCGGCCCGGCCGGCGCGCGGCTTGCGATCCTGACCAACGGCGGCGGGGCGGGCGTGCTTGCGACCGACGCGCTCGCCGACTATGGCGGCACGCTCGCCGAGCTCTCGCCGGCGACGATTGAAAAGCTCAATGCGGCGCTGCCGAGCGCCTGGTCGCACGGCAATCCGGTCGACGTGCTCGGTGACGCCAAGGGCGACCGCTACACGGTGGCGCTCGAGGCGATCCTTGCCGATCGCGGCGCGGACGCCGTCCTCGTCATGAACTGCCCGACGGCGGTCGCCGACAGCGCCGACGCCGCGCGTGCCGTGCTCGCCGTTGCGGGAAAGAAGCCGCGCGCAACGATCCTGAGCTGTTGGCTGGGCGAGACGGCGGCGGAAGAGTCGCGCCGGCTCTTCGCCGACAACCGGCTGCCGAGCTACGAGACGCCGAACGAGGCGATCCGTGCGCTGATGCATCTCGTCAACTACAAGCGCAACCAGGATCTCCTCCTGGAGACGCCGCCGGCGCTGCCCGAGCTTCGCGAGGCCGACGGCGCCTCGGCACGCGCGTTGATCCAGAAGGTCATCGCGGACAACAGAACGCTGATGACGGAGCCGGAGGCGAAGACGCTGCTTGCGAGCTTCGGCATCCCCGTCGTCGAGACGTTCGTTGCCGCCGACCCGACCGAGGCCGCCGCCTTGGCGCACAAGATCGGCGGGCCGGTCGCGGTCAAGATCCTGTCGCCCGACATCACGCACAAATCCGACGTCGGCGGCGTCCGCCTGAACCTGCGCTCGCCGGAGGTGGCGGAGCTTGCGGCGCACGACATTCTGGCGACCGTTCGCGAGCGGGCCCCGAAGGCACGCATCACCGGCTTCTCCGTGCAGCCGATGGTGAGCCGGCCGAGCAGCCAGGAGCTGATCGTCGGCATCGGCGAGGACGCCGCCTTCGGACCTATCCTCCTCGTCGGCCACGGCGGCACGGCGGTCGAAATCATCAACGACAGGGCGATCGGCCTGCCGCCGCTTAATCTGGTGCTCGCCCGCGAGATGATCGCGCGCACGCGCATCTCAAGGATGCTCGCCGGATACCGCGACCGCCCGCCGGTCGACGTCGATGCCGTCGCGCGCACGCTGGTGCAGCTGTCGGAGCTTCTGATCGAGCTTCCGGAGGTCGCCGAGCTCGACATCAATCCGCTGCTTGCCGGCCCGGACGGCGTGATCGCGCTCGACGCGCGGGTGGCGGTCAGGCCACCGGGGAGCGAGCGTCGGCCGCCGGCGATTATGCCCTATCCGTCGGAGCTTGAGCACGAGATCGAGATCAACGACGGCGTGCGGCTTCTGGTCAGGCCGATCCGCCCCGAAGACGAGGTGCGGCTTGTCGAGATGGTCGCACGCTCCTCACAGGCGGACGTGCGCCTGCGCTTCCTCGGACCGCTCAGGGAGTTTCCGCATCTTCTCGCCGCGCGGCTGTCGCAGATCGATTACGACCGCGAGATGGCGCTCGTCGCCATCGACGACAGAGAGGGGCCGAACCGCGGCGAGATCGTCGGCGTGTCGCGCTTCGTCGCCGATCCGGACAACGACCGCGCCGAATTCGCCGTCATGGTGCGCTCGGACCTGAAAGGGCGCGGCCTCGGTTTCCAGCTCATGCGCGACATCCTGGCCTGCGCGAGGCGGCGCGGCATCAAGACCGTCTACGGAGACGTGCTCAGCGAAAACACGACGATGCTTCAGATGGCGCAGGAACTCGGCTTCCGGCGCGAGGGCGCGGAAAGCGGGGTTGTTCGCATCTCGATCCACCTCTGAGCCCGTCCCCCGCCAGGCGCTGGCTGCAAAAGCGAGGCCCCGGGAGCCCCGCACCGGGCTCCCACGGCCAAGCTGGTTGGTCGCCGGCTATCGGCTCAGAAGCTGAACTCGAAGGTGAACCCGCTCCGCGGCCGGCTATGCCAGCGGTCTTCGTACCACCACCGATGCCCGTCATACCAAGAGTCGTGACGGTCATCCCACCGGGGGCGGCCGTAGTGCCAGTAGATCACCGGCGGCATCGGCGGCGGAACGACGATGATCGGCGGCGACGGGCGGTAGTTCGCAAGGCCGATGTAACGGGCCGAGGCCCAGCCGTGAAGGCCGGCATAGTAGAGCTCGCACCAGCTGGCGCAGCCAACCACGCTGACGCGGGCGCCCGCCGGCATCGCGGTGACGATGGAATAGCGTGTGCCCGGACCTGCCCGCAGATTGAGCTCGGTCAGCGTCCGGCCTGTGCGCGCCTCCGCTGCCGACGAGAACGCGAGGAGCGCGAGGCAGCCGATGACGAGAAACGTTCGACGTATCATGGCAGTACCTCCCGGTTAGAACGGGAGGCTATCGCGGCAGCCGCGGCGTCTGTTTGACTCAGGTCAATCGTTCGGATTCTCGCGCCGCCGGAAGGATTTCGCAGACCCTCAGATCGCCAGATATTCGTGGCGGAGCTCGGTGTTCTCCAGCACCTCGTGCGCCGGTCCCTGGTAGGCGACCGTTCCCATGTCGAGGATGACGGCGCGGTCGGCGAGCTGCAGGGCGGCGATGGCGTTCTGCTCGACGATGATCGTGGTGATGCCGAGCTCCTTGATCTCCGCGACGATCTTCTCGATCTCGCGCACGATGACCGGGGCGAGGCCTTCATAAGGCTCGTCGAGGAGAAGCAGCTTCAGGTCGCGGGCGAGCGCGCGGGCGACTGCCAGCATCTGCTGCTCGCCGCCGGAGAGTGTCGTCGCCTCCTGCTTGCGGCGCTCGGCGAGCCGCGGGAAATGCTCATAGATACGCTCGATCGACCAGCCGAGCGGGGGCGCGACCTGCGACAGGAAGAGGTTCTCCTCCACCGTCAGCCCGCCGATGATGCGGCGATCTTCGGGCACGAGCTGGATCCCGGCGCGTGCCGCCTGATGGGCGCGGAGCGGATGGATCGGCTTGCCGGCGAGCATGATCTCCCCCTGCTTCAAAGCCGGCTCGTCGGTGCGGGCGATGGTGCGCAGGGTCGAGGTCTTGCCGGCCCCGTTGCGGCCGAGCAGCGCCAGAACCTCGCCTTCGCGGATGTCGAAGGAGACGCCCTGAACGATATAGCTCTCGCCGTAATAGGCATGCAGGTTGCGGCAGGAGAAGTAAGCGTCCGCCGCAGCGGCTTTCTTCTCCGCGGTCGCATCGCTGGCCTTTGACATGGCAACCGCCGGCGCGGCGACTTCAGCCATGACCGTCATTGATGGGCGCCCCCAAGATAAGCTTCCTGCACGCTCGGATCGCCACGCACTTCGTCCGGCGGACCGTCGGCGATGATACGCCCTTGCGCAAGCACCGTCACCCGGTCGGCCAGGCTGAAGACGACGAGCATGTCGTGCTCGATGATCACCTTGGTCATGCCGCGCGCTTTGATCTTCTGCAGCAGGTCGATCGTGCGATTGGTGTCGAGCCGCGACATGCCGGCAGTCGGCTCGTCGAGAAGCAAAAGCCGCGGCGATTGAACCAGGCACATCGCGAGCTCAAGCCGGCGCTTGTCGCCGCGCGACAGGCTTCCGGCCTCGTGGTGAAGCTGGTTGTGGAGCCCGACATCCTCGATCGTCGCCTCGGCCTTGTCGCGAAGCTCGCCTTCGCGCGTCAATCCCCGCCACGCGCGGATGCGGAAAGCGCCGTCGCGCTTGGCCAAGGCCGGGATCACCACGTTGTCGAGCACCGAGAGGTCGGGAAAGATCTCCGGCGTCTGGAACACGCGCGCGACGCCCATCTGGTTGATCTGGTAGGGCGTCTTCCCGGTGAGGATCTGCCCGTCGAAAACGACGGTGCCGGAATCCGGCTTCAGGCGACCCACGCAGATGTTGAGGAGCGTCGATTTGCCGGCGCCGTTCGGCCCGATGATCGCGCGCGTCTTGCCTTCCTCGATCTCGAGGTCGATGTCGGAGAGCGCGTGCAGACCGCCGAAGCTCTTGAACACATCGGCGACGTGGAGGACGACGTTGCCGGGGTGGATCACGGTCATACGCTCACTCCGCCGGCTGCTCGGCGGCCGGGCCCATGGCGCCGGGCGTGCCGCGATTGAACAGCCGGCCGATGCGCCGCATCCCGGCCATGATGCCGCCGGGCTGGAAGATCACGATCAGCATGAAGACAACGCCGAGGGTGAGCTGCCAGCCGCCGCCGACGAAGAGGCTCGCAATCTGTACGACGACGTCCTGAGCGGGCTGCGGCAGGAACGAGAACGCCTGATGCAGCGTCTGGTCGTTGAAGGCGGAGAAGATGTGCTCGAAATACTTGATGACCCCGGCGCCGATGAGCGGCCCGAGCAGCGTGCCGGCGCCGCCGAGGATCGTCATCAGCACGACCTCGCCGGACGCGGTCCATTGCATGCGCTCTGCGCCCGCAAGCGGGTCGGTGACGACGAGGAGCGAGCCCGCCAGCCCCGCGTACATACCGGACACGACAAAAGCCGCGAGCGCATAGGGCCGGGTGTTGAAGCCGACATATTGCATGCGGTTCTGGTTCGAGCGGATCGCACGGAGCGCCATTCCGAAAGGCGAGCGGAAGATGCGCAGCGCAATGAAGAACGCGATGATCAGCATGACGGCTGAGAAGTAGAAGCCGCCGTAGCCGGCCATCTTGACGCCGAAGAATTCGGGTGTCGGCAGGCTTTCCGCCGGCGTCCATCCGAAGGCCGCGTCGATGATGTGCGGGTCGCCGCGCAGGACACGCAGCCCGGTCTCGCCGTTGGTGATCGGCGTGAACACCGAGTAGGCGAGATTATAGGACATCTGCGCGAAGGCGAGCGTCAGGATCGAGAAGTAGATGCCGGAGCGGCGCAGGCTGATATAGCCGATGATCAGGGCGGCGAAGCCCGAAAGCAGCACCGCGAACACGATCGCGGGGAGCGCGTTCATCGTCAAGAGCTTGAGCGACCACATGGTCGCGTAGGAGCCGACGCCGAGAAAGGCGGCGTGCCCGAACGAGAGATATCCGGTCAGCCCGAACAGGATGTTGAAGCCGATCGCGAAGATTCCGTAGATCGCGAAACGCTGCAGGAGGTCGGGATAGCCGGCGCCGATCGGCGCCAGCCAATAGGGCATCGTCAGCACGGCCGCTGTGAAACCGACCATCAGGACAGCGTCGCGGCGCGGCGTGCTCTGGCTCATTATCATCGCTCAGGCCTCCATCACGCCGGCACGGCCGAGCAGGCCGCGTGGACGCAGGAGCAGCACAATCACCGCGACGAGATAGATGATGATCTGGTCGATACCCGGAATGATGCTCTTGACCTCGTTCATCGCCGCGAAGGATTGCAGGATACCGAGCAGGAAGCCGGCCAGGACCGCGCCCGGGAGCGAACCCATGCCGCCGACCACGACCACGACGAAGGAGAGCACGAGGAACTCCATCCCCATGTGATAGTCGGGCGAGACGATCGGCGCGTACATCACCCCGGCAAGACCCGCGACCACCGCGGCGAGGCCGAAGACAACCGTGAAGCGGCGCTGGATGTTGACGCCGAGCAAGCCGACGGTCTCGCGGTCGCGCATGCCGGCGCGCACCACCATCCCGTAGGTGGTGAACTGGAGGAAGGCGAACACGCAGCCGATGACGAGCGCGGAGAAAGCGAAATAGATCAGCCGCCACCACGGATAGACGACGCCCGAGCCAAGGCCGAGCCAGGCACCGACATCGGCACTGCCGGCGAAGGCCGGCGGGGCGGTGACCGGGATCGGATTTGCGCCCCAGATCGCCTTGACGATCTCCTGCAGGACGATGGCGAGGCCGAAGGTCACCAGAATCTGCTCGGCGTGAGTCCGCCTGTAGAAGAACTGGATGAGACCGCGCTCCATGGCCAGCCCGACGAGAAGCATCACGGGAACGGCAAGGATGATGGAGAGCGGCGCGGAGTAGTTGATGATCGACTGGCCGAAGTCGCCGAACCAGGCGGTAAGATAGGGGACCTCCTTATAGGCGTCGAAGAAGGTTATCGCCGGGTCCTTGATCTTGGTCGACAGCGTCATGAGGTTCTGAAAGGCGACGGCACAGAACGCGCCGAGCATGAACAGCGCCCCGTGCGCGAAGTTGACGACGCCGAGCGTCCCGAACACCAGCGTCAGGCCAAGCGCGATCAGCGCGTAAGCACCGCCTTTGTCGAGCCCGTTCAGGAATTGCAGGACGATCGCATCCAGCATTGTCCACCCAGTCCGCCCATTCCCACGCGATCAGTCTTACACGATTGTCCGCCTTTGCAACGAGCCTATCAAAAAGGCCGGCCGCTCGCGAGAACGAGCGGCCGGCCACAGGATCGCTTCGAGACTAGGCCGGCACGTAGGGGCCAAGCTCGGCTTTGCCGTCGGGATTGAACTGCGGGATGTTCGGGTCGTACTCGACCTGCGCCCGCGGCACGACCTTGACGATCTCGAGGATGTCGAACTGGTTCTCCGGGTTCTCTTTGCCCTGCACCACCAGCACGTCCTTGAAGCACTGATGGTCGGCCGCGCGGTATTCGGTCGGGCCGTTGCCCATGCCGTCGAACTTCAGGCCTTCCAGCGTCTTGATCACGTCCGGCGGATAGAAGGTGCCGGCCGTCTCCACCGCGTTCGCGTAGAGCAGCGCCTGCACGTAGCAGGTCTGCGCCGCCTGCGAGGGCGGTGCGCCGTAGGCGCTGCCGAACGACTTGGTGAACGCCTGGGTGGCGTCGTCGGGAAGCTTGTAGTTCCAGTTGGACGTCCCGAGGATCCCCTTGATGGCGTCGCCGGCGCCCTGAGCCATCAGCTCGGAGATGAGCGGCACGACGATCTCGAACTTCTTGCCGTTCGCCATCTTGTCGCGCAGGCCGAACTGCACCGCCTGCGTCAGCGAATGGATCATGTCGAAGCCGTAGTGATTCAGGATCAGCACGTCGGCGCCGGAGTTCAGGACCGGCGTGATGTACTGGGAGAAGTCCGGCGCGCCGACCGGCGTCCTGACAGTCGGCCTGCGGTCTTCCAGCCGAGAGCCTCGGTGGCGTCCTTGATCGACTCTTCCTGCGTCCAGCCCCAGGTATAGTCGGAGGTCAGATGGTAGGCGACGCGGTCCTTGCCATATTCCTCACCGAGGATCGGCCCGAGCGCCTGACCGGACATGTAGGCGTCGAAGAAGTGGCGGAAGCCGTAACGGCGCCGGTCCTTGCCGGTGGTGTCGTTCGAGTGGGTCAGGCCGCACATGAAGATGATGCCGGCTTCCTGGCAGAGCGACTGCACGGCAACAGCGACGCCCGACGAAGAGCCGCCGGTGATCATGATCGCGCCGTCCTTCTCGATCATCTGCTTGGCCGACGCGCGAGCGGCATCCGACTTGGTCTGCGTGTCGCCGGTGACGAATTCGACCTTCTTGCCGAGGACGCCATTTCCCTTGAGCGCCTTGGGCGTCATGGTGTTGAGCATGCCGCCGTCGCCCTCGCCGTTGATGTGCTGAACGGCGAGCTGGTAGGCCTTCAATTCGTCCTTGCCTTCGTCGGCGTAGGCTCCGGTCTGCGGAACGTTGAAGCCGAACGTGACGCTCGAACCCGATGTTTTCGCGGGATAGTTGCCGATCGGCTGTTCTGCCGCCCAGGCGCCGCGGACGAAATGCAGGGGCGCCGCCATGACGAGCGAGGTCGCGGCCCCCGCCTTGAGCAGCCCGCGTCGCGTGACGCGCTTGTCGGAGATTTTCATCAGTTTCCTCCTGGATATCCAATCCCGTCACCGTCGTCTTGTTGCGACGGGCCGGTCCGCATGGCGGGCCGCGCGGCATTGTAAATGCCGGTGGTAATTCCTGCCAGAAGCGATTGATTGCAAAGGCAATTTTTGTAAATATCTCGCTGTGCACCGCAGCAAATCTGTAAAGGTTGTCAAGCGCGGCGCGGCGAGGGAGAGCAGATGGAGAGGACGCCCGCCGGCTTTCGCCTGCGCCAGACACGGCGCGAGCGCGGCATGACGCAAGCGGCGCTTGCCGCCGAAGCCGGCATCTCGCCGAGCTATCTCAATCTCATCGAGCAAGGGAAGCGGCGGATCGCCGGCGCGCTCCTGCGCCGTCTTGCCGAAGCGCTCGACCTCGACATGGACGAGATCACCGGCGCGGAGACGTCGCGCCTCATCCAGGATCTGACCGAGATCACCGCCGACCCGCTGCTTCGCGACCTAGCGATCGATCCGATCGGCGCGCAGGAGATCGTCGGCCGGCAGCCGGCCTGGGGGAGGGCGCTGGTGCGGCTGCACCGCTCCTACCGGCGGCGCAAGCATGCTGTCGGAGACGCTCGCCGAACGGCTCGCGCACGATTCCGATCTGCTGGAAGCGAGCCACGAGCTCCTCACGCGCATGACCTCGGTCCGGTCGTTCTCCGAGATCCTGCGCGAGCACCCGGACATCGCGCCGCGGCAGCGCGAGCGCTTCACCGCCCTGATCGCCGAAGAGAGCGGCAAGCTCGGCGACATCGCGAAGGCCGTCTTCGATCGCCTGAGCGAGTTCGGCGAGAGCGCGCGGCCGACGACGCCGGCCGAAGAGGTCGACGACTTCATTCATCGACCGGCGGAGCTTCTTCGCCGAGCTTGAAGAGGCGGCCGACGGCGCTTGCAAAGAAAATGCGGGCTGCGCGCGCGCCGAGCGAGGCGGCGATCGCCGAATGGCTCGCCGCCGAGCACGGAATCCGCGTCGAGACGGTCGAGACCGCCGACGCCGGGGCGCTCGGGGCAAACGCCGCGGCGCGTTCGATCAGCGATGCGCGCGTCTTCACGCTGCCGGCCGGGCTTGCGCCGGCGACGCGCCGCTTCCAGCTCGCGCGCCTCGCCTTCGCCATCGATCAGGCGGCGCCCGTCGCCGAGCTCGTGCGCGATCCGCGCCTGACCTCCGATGCTGCGCGCAGGCGGGCGACGGAGGCGCTCTACAGCTACGGCGCCGGTGCGCTGGTCCTTCCCTACGATGCCGTTCCGCTCCGCGGCGGAGACGGTGCGCTACGACCTCGAGCGCCTCGCCGCACTCTTCGGCGCGAGCATGGAGCAGGTCTGCCATCGGCTGGTGACGCTTCGCCGCCCTGACGCGGAGGGCATTCCGTTCGCGTTCCTGCGCGTCGATCCGGCCGGCAACATCTCCAAGCGCTTCAGCCTGCCGACGCTCAGGCTGCCGCGCTATGGCGGCGCGTGTCCGCTGTGGGCGATCTATCGGACGGCGCTTAGCCCGGGCTCGCTGGTCACGCAGCGCGTCAGGCTGCCCGACGGGCGCGAGTTCCTGTTCATTGCCCGCATGGTCGCCAAGCCGGCGCCGGGCTTCGGCGCTCCCGGCGAGAGCTTCAGCGTCATGATCGCCTGCGACGCCGTCTACGCCGATCGCATCGTCTACGGCGAGGCGCTGCGCGCCGGCTCCGGCCTGACGCTCGAAGCCGGCATCAATTGCCATCTGTGCCCGCGCGAAGGCTGCGCGCAGCGTGCCTTCCCGCAGGTGAAGGCGCCGCAATAGTCCTGTAAGAAGGTACCGGATCAGCTAAAGTAGTGGCGCTGCAACGGGCGCGAACAAGCCGGCAGCGGGAGGATTGACGTGCGCCCTTTGGTGCTGATCGCCGAGGACGAGCCCTATATCGTGGAATCGCTTACCTTCCTGATCGAGCGGTGCGGGTCTCGATGTCGCCGTCGCCAAGGACGGCGCGCTTGCGCTGCAGGCGATCAAGAACCTGCGCCCCGCCGTCGTCATCCTCGACATCATGCTGCCGGAAGAAAACGGCATGGAGGTGCTGCGCCTCGTGAAGAGCGATCCCGAGCTCCGCCACATCCCGATTCTGGTGCTGACCGCGCGCGGACAGGAAAACGACCGGCAGACGGCGCTGAGGCTCGGCGCAGACGCCTTCGTGACCAAGCCGTTCTCCAATCGCGAGGTCGTGGAACGGACCCTGGCGCTTGCCGGCGTCGCTGGCGCCGAGGCCGCGGAAGGGAAGCGGAAATGATCCGCCGCGACGGTCGAGTTCGGCTTTCCTGCTCCCCTGGGTCGGGAGTCTTCCTGCTCACGCCGCCGGTCGTGATCATCTGGCAGACCTGGTCGCGGGCCGCCGGCTTCCCGCTCTTCATCATCTATCTCTTCGTCTGCTGGCTGGCGCTCATCGTCGCCGGGGGAATCGTGGCGCGGCGGCTCGAATGGCCGGCCGACTCGCGCGGGCGAAACGCTGCGTCGCGCGAGAGCGACGATCGCTGAGGCGGGCCATGCTGACCCCGGGCTTCGTTCTCCCGATCGCCGGCGCCTACCTTTCGCTTCTCTTCGTGCTTGCCTTCGTCACCGACCGCATGGCCGCGAAAGGCCGCGCCAAGCTCATCAGCTCGCCGGTCGTCTACACGCTTTCGCTCACCGTCTATTGCACCTCGTGGACCTTCTTCGGCGCCGTTGGCTCGGCGGCGCGGAACGGCGCGGAGTTCGCGGCGATCTATCTCGGCCCGACGCTGGTCTTCGTCGGCGCCTGGTTTCTGCTCAGGAAGCTCGTGCGCATCTCCAAGACGCACCGCATCACTTCGATCGCCGACTTCATCTCCTCGCGCTACGGCAAGAGCACGCGCGTCGCTGCGATCGTGACGCTGATCGCGGTGGTCGGCACGACGCCCTATATCGCGCTGCAGCTGAAATCGGTGGCGACGAGCCTCGACACGCTCACCATCGGCCGCTCGCTGATCTCGGCGGAGGCGCACGGCCTCTTCGGCGACACCGCGTTCTGGGTGGCGGCATCGATGGCGGCGTTCGTCATCATCTTCGGCACGCGCAACATCGGCGCCGACGAGCATCATCCCGGTGTCGTCGCGGCGATCGCCTTCGAGTTGCTGGTCAAGCTCGCGGCGCTGCTCGCGGTCGGTCTCTTCGTCGTGATCGGGCTGAAGATGGCGAGCGCCGATTATTCCGGCGCGGTGTGGCTCGATCCCGCGCTTCGCAATACGCCGCCATTTTGGGGCAGCGATCCGGCACGCTGGACGGCGACGCTCTTTCTGGCCGCGGCGGCGATCATCTGCCTGCCGCGGCAATTCCAGGTGACCGTGGTGGAGGTCACGGACGAGCGTCATCTGCGCACGGCGGCGTGGCTCTTCCCGCTCTACATGTTCCTGATCAGCCTCTTCACGGTGCCGATCGCGGTCTCCGGCCTCGGCACCGTCGGCGCCGACGCCAATCCCGATCTCTACGTGCTCACGGTCCCGATGGAGGCGGGGCGCGAGTTTCTCGCGCTCGGCGCGTTCATCGGCGGTTTCTCGTCGGCGACCTCGATGGTGATCGTCGCCTGCATCGCGCTGTCCATCATGATCTCCAACCACATCGTCATGCCGCTTCTCTTGAGAAGCAGCCGGCTGAAGCTGCACGAGAAGCGCGATCTGACCGGGCTGCTTCTGGCGGTGCGCCGCCTGTCGATCGTGCTGATCCTGACGCTCGGCTTCCTCTACTACCGGGTCGGCGCGCGCTCCGACGCGCTGGCCGCGATCGGGCTCATCTCGTTCGCCGGCGCCGCGCAGCTTCTTCCGGCGATGATCGGCGGCATCTATTGGCGCAGCGGCACGGAGCGCGGCGCCGTCGTCGGCCTCGTCGCCGGATTTGCGGTGTGGGGCTACACGCTGCTTCTGCCGAGCATCATCCGCGTCGGCGGCGCGATGCAGAGCCTGCTGACGGACGGCCCGTTCGGCCTGCAATTCCTGCGGCCGGAGGCGCTGTTCCATCTGGAGGGCTGGGACCCGCTGGTGCACGCGCTCTTCTGGAGCTTGGCGCTCAATGTCGGCGCCTATGTCTTCGTCTCGCTGTTCTCCAACCAGAATCCGCTCGAGCGGCTGCAGAGCGCGCTGTTCGTCGACGCGTTCGGACGCCTGCCGCGCGAGACGTCGCGGGCGTGGACGGGCGACACGGCGGTCGAAGACCTGATGGCGCTGGCGCGGCGCATCATCGGGCCGGAGCGCGCCTACCGTGCGTTCCGCGACTATGCCGACAGCGAGAAGCGCGAGATTCACGAGCTCGTCGCCGATACGCCGCTGATCTCCTTCGTCGAGCGCCAGCTCGCCGGCTCGATCGGCGCCGCTTCGGCGCGCGTGCTCGTCTCGCGCATCGCCGGCGGCGAGACGATCAGCCTCGACGAGGTGATCACCATCCTCGACGAGACGCAGCAGGCGATCGAATACGGCCGCCAGCTGGAGCAGAAATCGTCCGAGCTCGAAGCGATCGCGGCGCAGCTGCGCGAGGCAAACGCGCGGCTGAAGGAGATCGACACGATGAAGGACGATTTCCTCTCCCGCGTCAGCCACGAGCTCAGAACGCCGATGACCTCGATCCGCTCTTTCGCCGAGGTGCTGCTCGACTCCGATGCGCTGCCGCAGGAGAAGCGCGGCCGCTTCGTCAACATCATCTACCAGGAGAGCCAGCGGCTGACGCGGCTGCTCGACGAGATCCTCGACCTCAATCGGCTGGAGAGCGGCGAGCAGTCGCTGAAGCTTGCGCGCCTCGATCCGGCGGTTGCCGTGCGCGAAGCACTCGCCGCGATGCTCGGCTTCGCGCATCAGGGCGGCGTCGAACTCGAGGAACGGTTGCCGGCGAGCCTGCCGAGCGTGCGCGCCGACGCGGACCGGCTGAAGCAGGTGCTGATCAACCTGATCCATAACGCCATCAAGTTCAACGACGAGCCCGGCGCGCGCGTCGTCGTTACAGGCGCGACACGCGGCGGCTGGGTCGTCCTTTCGGTGCGCGACAGCGGGCCGGGCATTCCGACGAGCGACCGCGCGGCGATCTTCGAGAAATTCTCCCGCCGCGGCTCGCGCCGCGAGGGCAGCGGCCTCGGTCTGGCGATCTCCAAGCAGATCGTCGACAGCCATGGCGGGCGGATCGAGGTTAAGCCGGCGAGCGGCAGGGGAACGGTTTTCGAGGTGCTGTTGCCGATCGCGGAGGCTGAGCCCGCCGTGCCGGAGCCCGCCGCGCCGCGCGCCGCACGCGCGGCTTCCCTTGCCGATCAGTGACGACGCGGGCGGCCGGATTCGTCGCAAAACCCGCAATCCCGGACGCTTCCGCCCGCGATCGCTATTGAAGCGGAGGGCCAAGAGCGCATATGGAAGTGCGACGCTCACCCGGGGTTCCTTTCATGCAACACTCGCCGCTCGCTTTGAGGAGCGCGCCGATCCTCGAAAAGAAGACGCTCGACGTCGACGAGATGCTCGACAACGCGCGGGAGGCGGCGGACCTCTTGAAGGCGCTCGCGCACGAATCGCGCCTTCTCATTCTTTGCCTCCTGATCGAGCGCGAGCGCACGGTGAGCGAGCTCGAACAGGTTCTGCAGCTTCGCCAATCCGCCGTGTCGCAGCAGCTGGCGCGGCTCAGGGCCGACGATCTCGTCGAGGCGCGGCGCGACGGCAAGAACATCTTCTATTCGATTGCGCGGCCGGAAGTCGTGGCGATCGTCGGCTCGCTCTACCAGGCCTTCTGCAAGCGCTGAGCGGACCCGCTCGCGCGGGGCGCTGTCATCCGCTGCCGAGATACCGGTCGACCACGCGCTGGAGGAGTGGCGCATAGTCGCGGAAGCCATCCGTCTTCTCGCCCGCGATCTTGCCGCCTTCGTCCCATATCCGCACCCGCACCGCCTCGGAGTGGAAGGGACTACCTCTGAACGCCTCGACCTCGTCCGCGCGCATCGGACCGCCCTGCAAAGACAGCGTGTGGACGGAAGCCGACGACAGCTTGGAGAAATAGCTCGGGTCGACGGCGCAGAGGTAGCGCTTGGCAGCGACGTGCAAGCGGACGCACTCGGTGACGACCGGCGGGAAGAAAGGCGCGAGCACTTCCGCCCCCGCCTCGTCGTGATGGCGGTCGTGCTCGTCCTCCGGCGAATAGATCCCAAACTCGCTGGTGAAGTGGCCGATGTCGTGAAGCAGGGCGGCGGCGACGAGCTCCTCGCTGGCGCCCGCTTCTTCCGCGAGCTTGGCGCATTGCAGCATGTGCTCCGACACGGTGACCGGCTCGCCGAGGTAATCTTCGGCGCCGCGCCGCTCGAAGATCTCGGCGATGAAGGGCACGATCGTCTCACGCGCCAGGTCACGCTGCGTCACTCTGCGGCCTCCTCGATGTCCTCTTCTTCGATCGCGGCGAGCGTCGAAAGCAGCCCGTCCTTGTCGGCGTAGCATCCCTGCAGCCAGCGCGTACCGCCGCTCGAAAACGCCCGGCGCGCGTGAAGGATGCGCGTGTTGTCGACGATGAAAAGCTCGCCCGGCTGAAGCTTGAAGGTGAGCGCAGACGCGGGGTCGTCGATGATCTCGGCAAGCCGCCGATAGGCGGCGTAGAAATCGGGCATCGCGTCATAGGGAACGTCGGTGATTGCCGCTGCGGAGCGGTTGTTGAAACGGATCGCGACGAGCTCGCCGTCCGGCGCAAGCTCGAGGATCGGCTTTTTCGAGCGAAGCCTGACACCGGCGCTGCCGGCATATTCGAAGCGTGCGCAATAGCGGGTGAGGAGTTCGAAGCCGTCTTCGGTTCTCCTGGCGGAGCTTCGTTGCGGCCATGAAGCCGTCAACGACCGTCGACTCACCGCCCTCGACCGTGTTCTCCAGGCAAGCGAGAAGCTGCAGCGTCGGCACCGGGTCGCGATAGGGATTGTCCGTGTGCGCCTGGAGCCCGAGATTGGTGTAGGCGAGATTGTTCGGATCGACGGTTGCACGCACGTCGAACCAGCGGCCGTAATTCGTCTCCCGTACATAACCGAAAAGCTCGGCGACCTGGCAGAGCGCGCCGGGCTCGCACGGCACCCCCGACAGAAGCGCGAAACCGTAGCGGCGGATATCCGCAAGCCAACGGCGGAGCGCATCGCGGTTGGCGGCGATCTCGACGAAGCGTCCGGCAGGCACGCTTGCGCCGAAGCTCGCGTCCCAAAGCGCGATCCCCGGATCGACCCAGCCTTTGGCGGGAGGCGCCTCGCGGTCGTAGCGGTGCGCGACGAGCCACGCGGCGGGGAAGACGACCGCCTTCTCCTCGGGCCTGAATGTCACTGCGAGATCGCCGCTTGCCGTGGCGGACGCTGCGCCGAGCGTAGTCTCGCGCGGGATGTCGGAAAGCGCGATCAGCCGCTGACCGTTTCCGGGGCTGCGGGTCGCCGCATCGAGGGCATTGTCGCGAAGCCAGATTGCGTGAAAGCGGGCGCTCTCGCCGCTCGTCCAGGTCAGACGCGCCGCGCTGCCACCATCAAGAAGTTCGACGCCGGCCAGCTTCATTCTTGGATGCCTCCGTTTGCGGACACTGACCCGGATTCATGTCGGACTTGCGACGGCTGCGGCGCGTTTCGCAAGAGGCGGTTGCGGCGAAACCCTGCGTTAAGCGTTCCGGGTTGATCTGCGTCATATTGCGCCACAATCCGGAGCATAGGTTCTTCTGGGGGCCGGAGGAGTACGGCATGGCGGTCTCGAAGGGGGCGGCGAACCACAGGGGGACAGGCGCGGCCAAGAGCGCGACCGTCGTTCCGATCGATCGGCATACCCGAAGCAAGGCCTCGGCGGGCGACGATCCGGCGCGCGCCTCTCCGAAGGCTGCCGAGCAGCTGCCGTCAGACGACGGCGATGGGCGCGACTCCTACGCGGTGACGGCGCTTGCCGACATCATCGACCGTTCGCTGCATGCTACCGCCGCGCGCTTCACGCTCGGCACCTCGCCCGCTGCGCTGGCGGAGGCTTATTTCGATTGGGCGACGCACCTCGCATTTTCGCCCGGCAAGCGCGTGCAGCTCGTCGACAAGGCGGGGCGGAAGGCGATGCGCCTTGCCAACTACGCCTATCGCTGCGCCGCAGAGGGCGCCAAGGCGGAGCCCTGCATCGAGCCGCTGCCGCAGGATAAGCGCTTCGCCGGCGAGGCATGGAAGACGTGGCCGTACAATCTCGATCTACCAGGCCTTCCTGCTGAATCAGCAATGGTGGCACAACGCCACGACCGGCATACGCGGCGTGACGAAGCAGCATGAAGACATGACCGAGTTCATGGCACGCCAAGTGCTCGACATGTTTTCGCCGTCGAACTTCCTGTTGACGAACCCCGAGATCCTGCAGCGCACCATCGCCAAGGGCGGCATGAATCTCGTCAGCGGCTTTCAGAACCTGATGCGACGACTGGGAGCGGGCAGTGAGCGGCAAGCCGCCGGTCGGCGCAGAGAACTTCCGTCCCGGCCGCGAGGTCGCGGTGACGCCGGGGAAGGTGATCTACCGCAACCGGCTGATCGAGCTCATCCAGTACGCGCCGGCGACCGACAAGGTGCGGCCGGAGCCGGTGCTGATCGTGCCGGCCTGGATCATGAAGTACTACATCCTCGATCTGTCGCCGCACAATTCGCTGGTGAAGTACCTGACCGAGCAGGGCTTCACCGTCTTCATGATCTCCTGGAAGAATCCCGGCCCGGACGATCGCGACCTCGGCCTCGACGACTATCGGACGCTCGGCGTCGATGGCGGCGCTCGACGCGGTGCGCGCCGTCGTGCCGGACGAGAAGGTGCATGCGGTCGGCTATTGCCTCGGCGGCACGCTCCTGGCGATCGCAGCCGCCGCAATGGCGCGCGACGGCGATGACGCGGCTGAAGTCGATGACGCTGCTCGCCGCGCAGACCGACTTCACGGAAGCGGGCGAGCTGATGCTCTTCATCAACGAGAGCCAGCTCGCGTTCCTCGAAGACATGATGTGGGAGCAGGGCTTTCTCGACACGACGCAGATGGCCGGCGCCTTCCAGATGCTGCGCTCCAACGACCTCATCTGGTCGCGCATGGTCAGCGAATATCTGATGGGCGAGCGGAGCCCGATGATCGACCTGATGGCGTGGAACGCGGATGCGACGCGCATGCCCTACCGCATGCACTCGGAATATCTGCGCCATCTCTTCCTGGGCAACGATCTCGCCGAAGGCCGCCTCGCGGTCGACGGAAGGCCGGTGGCGCTGACCGACATCCGCGTTCCGATCTTCTCGGTCGGCACGATGCGGGATCACGTCGCGCCGTGGCGCTCGACCTACAAGATCGGCCTGATGACCGACACCGAGGTGACCTATCTGCTGACGTCGGGCGGGCACAATGCCGGAATCGTCTCGGAGCCCGGCCACGAGCATCGCAGCTTCCAGGTCATGACCAAGAAGTCGGACGATCGCTATATGGATCCCGACGAGCTACCTGGCGGAAGCGCCGCGCAAGGACGGCTCGTGGTGGCCGGAATGGGCTTCCTGGCTCGCAGAGCATTCCGGCGCGCCGGTAGCGCCGCCGTCGATGGGCGCCGCCGGCTACGCCCCGATCGCCGACGCCCCCGGGCTCTACGTGTTGCAGCGCTGATGCGGGGTGCGCCCGGCGCGTCTGGCCGTTGGACGGAGCCGCAAGACCGGTGTAGTCCCAGCCTTCGGAAGCGCGCTCCCTGATGCGAGCGATTCGATCAGGATGACGGAAGCAAGCGAGGCGCAAGGGAAAGTCGTCGCCGTCCGTGGAGCGGTGGTCGATGTCGCCTTCCGCGACGGCGAGCCGCTTCCGCGGCTCGACGAAGCGCTTCTCGTGGAATGGGATCGGCCTGGTCAGCTGGTCGTGGAGGTGGAGGCGCATCTCGACGAGACGACGGTGCGCGGCGTCCCGCTTCAGGCGACCGCCGGCCTGAAGCGCGGCGTTCCCGTGCGCGCTACCGGCAACCCGATCACCGTGCCGGTCGGCGATCCGGTGCTCGGGCGGCTCCTCGACGTGACCGGAACGACCACGCGACAACGGACCGCCGCTTCCTTCCGACATCAAGCGGTCGCCCATCCACCGGGCGGCTCCGCCGCTCAGCGAACGCAGCCAGGCCACGGCCATCTTCGAGACCGGCATCAAGGTCATCGATCTGCTTGCGCCGCTCGCGCAGGGCGGCAAGGCGGCGATGTTCGGCGGCGCCGGCGTCGGCAAGACCGTCGTGGTCATGGAGCTGATTCATTCGATGGTGCAGAGCTACCAGGGCATCTCGGTGTTCGCCGGCATCGGCGAGCGCTCGCGCGAGGGACACGAGCTTCTGACAGAGATGCAGCGCTCCGGCGTGCTCGAACGGAGCGTCCTCGTCTACGGCCAGATGAACGAGCCGCCCGGCGCGCGCTGGCGCGTCGCGCTGACGGCGCTGACGATCGCCGAATATTTCCGCGACGAGAAGCGGCAGAACGTGCTGCTTCTCATGGACAACGTGTTTCGCTTCGTGCAGGCGGGAAGCGAGGTGTCCGGCCTCCTCGGCCGGCTGCCGTCGCGCGTCGGCTACCAGCCGACGCTTGCGACCGAAGTCGCGGCGCTGCACGAGCGCATCGCCTCGGTTTCCGGCGTCTCGGTGACCGCGATCGAGGCCGTTTACGTGCCGGCCGACGATTTCACCGACCCGGCGGTGACCGCCATATCGAGCCACCTCGACAGCATGATCGTGCTCTCCCGGCAGATGGCTGCTGAGGGCATGTATCCGGCCGTCGATCCGCTGAGCTCCTCCTCGATCCTGCTCGACCCGACGGTCGTCGGCGAGGAGCACTACCGCGTGGCGGAAGAGGTGCGCGAGACGATCGCGCATTACCGGGAACTGCAAGACATCATCTCGCTACTCGGCATCGAGGAGCTTTCCGCGCGCGACCGCCTCGCGGTGACGCGCGCCCGCAGGCTGCTCCGCTTCCTGACGCAACCCTTCACCGTAACGGAGGCGTTCACCGGCACGCCCGGGCGTTCGGTGCCGCTCGGCGAGACGCTCAAAGGCTGCCGCGCGATCCTTGAGGGAAACTGCGACAGCTGGGCGGAGAGCTCGCTTTACATGGTCGGTGCGATTGCGGAAGCGCACGAGAAGGAGAGCAGCAGCGGCCGGGAGGCGAAGCCTTGAGGCTGTTGATCACGACACCGACGGCGGTGGTGATCGATGCCGTGAACGTCGTCTCCGTGCGCGCCGAGGACGAGAGCGGCGGCTTTGGAATCCTGAATGGTCACGTCGACCTCCTGACCGCGCTGACGATATCGATCGTGCGCTGGCGCGACAGCGACGGGCGCGAAGGCTACTGCGCCGTGCGCCACGGCGTGCTCTCGGTCACCAACGGCAGCGAGATCGCCATCGCCACGCGCGAGGCGATATCGGGCGACGATCTCGACCATCTTGAGAGCGTGGTGCTGGCTGAGTTCCGCGAAGCGCGCGAAGCGGAGCGCAGTGCGCGCACGGAAAGCCTGAAGCTGCAGATGAACGCGATCCGCCAGATCGTCCGATATCTGCGGCCCGAGCGCCCGGGGATTTTCGGAGGCGGGCCATGAGCGCCGGTCCGGTCGAACCTGAGGCCCCGGATGGCATGGCGGATGCCGTCCGCAAGGAGCGTGCCCGCCAACGCGAATGGCGGGAGGAGGGCGAATTGTCGGTAATCCGGTTCGTCGGCCAGATCGGCGTCTTGGGCTGGGTGATCGTTACGCCGACCCTGATCGGCCTCTTCATCGGGCGCTGGCTCGATCACAAGCTCGGCACCGGCATCTTCTGGAGCGCGCCCTTGCTCTTCGTCGGCGTGGCGATCGGATTCTGGTCGGCGTGGAAGTGGATGCACAAGCAATGACGATGCTGCACCTTCCTGCACACGGCTTCGGCTGGTTCGCGCTCGGTCTTAGCGCGTGGCTCATCGCCGGCGGGCTGATCGGCGCGCTGCATTTCCTGACGCTCCGGGTGAACGTGCGAATGCTCGCGAAGGGTGACTCGCTCTTCCTTGCTTTGGCGCTGCAGCTCGCGCGCTTCGTGGTGACGGCCGCGGCGCTCACTGCCGTCGCGATCCTCTACGGGGCGCTGCCGCTCCTGGTCGCGACCGCCGGCATCCTCGCCATGCGAACGGCGGTCATTCGGCTCGGGGGCGCCACATGATCGCCTCGCCGCTCGAAACGACGACATGGTTCACGCTCGGGCCCGTCACGATCACCGAGCCGGTGGTCGTAACCTGGGGGCTGATGGCGGCGCTGACGCTCGCAAGCTGGATCGCCACGCGCGCGCTGAAGCTCAAACCCTCGCGCTACCAGACGGTGCTCGAGCTCATCGTCGGCGTCATCGAGGAGCAGATCAAGGCCACAATGCGCGTCGAGCCGAAGCGCTACGTTCCGATGTTCGGAACGCTGTTTCTGTTCATCCTCGCTGCGAACTGGTCGTCGCTGATCCCGGGCGTCGATCCGCCGACGGCGCATCTCGAGACGGACGCGGCGCTCGGGCTGATCGTATTCTTCGCGATTATCTATCTTCGGCGTCCGCGCGCGCGGAATTGGCGGTTATCTCAAGACGTTCGCCGAGCCGACATTCATCATGATCCCGCTCAACGTCATCGAGACGTTCACGCGCACCTTTTCGCTGATCGTGCGCCTCTTCGGCAATGTCATGAGCGGCGTCTTCATCATCGGCATCGTTCTTTCGCTCGCCGGCCTGCTCGTCCCCATCCCGCTGATGGCGCTCGACCTTCTGACGGGGGCGGTCCAGGCTTACATTTTCACCGTGCTGGCGATGGTCTTCATCGCCAGCGCTTTGGGCGAAAGACGCAGCGACGGCAGCAAGGAAACGGATAGAGCATGAACTGGACCGAAATCGTCAGCATCTTCGCCGCCTCGATGGCAGTATCGTTCGGTGCAATAGGGCCGGCGCTTGGCGAAGGGCGCGCCGTGGCGGCGGCGATGGACGCCATCGCCCGCCAGCCCGAAGCGGCGGGCACCATCTCGCGCACGCTCTTCGTTGGTCTCGCGATGATCGAGACGATGGCGATCTACTGCCTGGTGATCGCGCTCCTGGTGCTCTTCGCCAACCCGTTCATCCACTGATCCATGCACTTCAACTGGTGGACGCTGGCGCTCCAGACCGTCAATGTCCTCGTTCTCATCTGGATTCTCGCGCGGTTCTTCTTTCGGCCGGTGGCCGACGTCGTCGCCAAGCGGCAGGCGGAGGCGGAGAAGCTCCTGTCCGACGCCGCCGCCGCGCGCAAGGAAGCCGCCGACACGCGCACTGAAGTCGCGAAGATGCGCGCCGGGATCGGTGCCGAGCGCGACCGGCTGATCGGCGAGGCGCAGACGGCGGCAGGGAGCGAGAAGGAGGCTCTGCTGGCCGAGGCGTCGCAGGAGATTGCGAAGCACCACAGCGAGGCGGAGGCGGCGATCGCGCGCGATCAGGCGGCCGCGGACCAGGCGACGATCGAACGGGCGAGCGAGCTTGCCGTCGACATAGCGCGGCGTCTGCTGGCGCGACTCCCGGCCGACGCCTCGGCGACCGCCTTCCTCGACGGACTCTGTGCGGAGCTTCGCGCGCTGCCCGCCGCGGAGAAAGCGAGCTTCGCCTCGGCGCCGGCGGATCATCCGATCGAAGTGGTGACCGCGACGCCTGTCTCGGACGAGGAGGAGGGCAGTATCCGCAGCGCGCTTCAGGCGGCGCTCGGCGCCAATGTGCCACTTTCGTTCAAGAGCGACGCCGGCCTGATCGCCGGCATCGAGCTTAACAGCCGCAACACGATCGTGCGCAACAGCTGGCGCGCGGACCTTGAGCGAATCCGCGAGGAGCTTGGCCGTGGCCAACACCACCGCGAATCTTGACGCGTGGCTGAGCGAGGCGCGCGAACGCGTCCGCCGGGCGCCGCTCGCGCCGGTCGCCGAAGAGGTCGGCCGCGTCGAGTCGGTCGCCGACGGCATTGCGCTCGTGTCGGGGCTGCCCAACGTGCGGCTGGACGAGCTCGTGCATTTCGAGCGCGGGCAGGTCGGCTTCGCGCTCAGCCTTGAGCAAGAGATCATCGCTTGCGTTCTCCTCGACGACATCGAGGGGGTCGAAGCCGGCGATCAGGTCAAAGGCACCGGCGAAGTGGTGCGCGTGCCCGTCGGGCCCGGTCTCCTCGGGCGGACCGTCGATCCGCTCGGCCGCCCGCTCGACGAAGGCGGCGAGATCGACGCGGAATCCAGCCAGCCGGTGGAGCAGCCGGCACCGGCGATCATCGACCGCGATTTCGTCAGCGAGCCCGTGCAAACCGGCTTGCTCGTCCTCGATTCCATGTTCGCGCTCGGGCGCGGACAGCGGGAGCTCATCATCGGAGACCGCGCCATCGGCAAGACCGCCGTCGCCGTCGATTGCATCATCAATCAGAAGAGCAGCGACATCATCTGCGTCTACGTCGCGGTCGGGCAGAAGTCCTCCACCGTCAAGCGCGTCATCGCAGCAATCGAGGAGCACGGCGCGCCCGAGCGCTGCATCTTCATCGTCGCGAGCGGCTCGGCGCCGCCCGGGCTGCAATGGATCGCGCCGTTCTCCGGCTTCACGATGGCGGAATATTTCCGCGACCGCGGGCAGCATGCGCTGGTCGTCATCGACGATATGACCAAGCACGCCGCCACCCACCGCGAGATCGCGCTCCTCACCCGCCAGCCGCCCGGCCGCGAGGCCTATCCGGGCGACGTGTTCTATGTTCACGCGCGGCTTCTTGAGCGGGCGGCGAAGCTCTCAAAGGCTCGCGGCGGCGGGTCGCTGACGGCGCTGCCGATCGCGGAGTTGGATGCCGGCAATTTGAGCGCCTACATCCCGACCAACCTGATCTCGATCACCGACGGGCAGATCGTCCTCGACTCCCGGCTTTTCCACGAGGGCCACAAGCCCGCGGTCGACGTCGGCACCAGCGTCAGCCGCGTCGGCGGCAAGACACAGGCGCCGGCGCTCCGCGACGCCGCGGAGACGCTCAGGCTCGATTACGCGCAGTTTCTTGAGCTTGAGATATTCACGCGCTTCGGCGGCGTCACCGACGCGCAGGTGAAGACCAAGATCGCGCGCGGGCAGGGCGATCCGCGCCGCGCTTTCGCAGCCGCAATACGCGCCCCTGCGGCTTGCCGATGAGGTGGCGCTGGTCCTTGCCTTGCAGGAGGGCCTTCTCGACGATCTCAAGGCTGACCAGATCGGCGCGTTTCGCTCCGAGCTTCCGGGCTGGCTGCAGCGGACGGCGGCGCCGATCGTCCAGTCGATCGCTCAGAGTGGACACCTGGAAGACGCCGCTGCCGCGGAGCTGAAGAAGACCCTCGCTGCGCTTGCTGCGCACGTCGCGCCGCCGGCCGCGCCCGCGACGGGAGCCACGTGATGGCCGAGCGGCTCGCCGACGTCGTCGCGCAGATCCAGAACGTCCGCCAGCTTGGCGCGGTGGTGACGGCAATGCGCGGCATCGCGGCTTCGCGGGCACAGAAGAGCCGCTCGCTCCTCGCCGGGATCGACGCCTACAGCGACGTCGTCTCAAAGGCGATCGGCCAGGCTCTGAGCCTGCTTCCCGCCGACGTGGCAGCGTCGCGGCCGTCCCGGCGTGCAAAGTCCGGGCTGATCCTCTTCTGCGCGGAGCAAGGCTTTGCCGGCGCCTTCAGCGAGCGCGTTCTCGACGCGGCCGGGGATGTCGGCGAGGCTGTCACGCTCGTCGTTGGCACGCGCGGCCTTGCCGTGGCGAGCGAGCGCGGGATCAAGCCTTCCTGGTCGACTCCGATGGCGGCGCACGTCGACGCCATTCCGAGCTTCGCGAACCGGCTTGCCGAAGCCCTCTACGGTTATGTCGCGAGCGGTGCGGTCGAGAAGGTCGACCTGCTTTTCACCCGGTTCTCTTCCGGTGATATCCGCGTCGACCGCCATTCGCTGCTGCCGGTCGATTTCGGCCGTTTCGCCCGGCCGATCGAGGGGCAGGCGCCGCTGACGACACTCGGCCCCGAGCTCCTTCTCGAACGCCTCGCCGCCGAATACGTCTTTGCGCAGCTCTGCGAGGCGGCGATGCATGCCTTCGAGGCGGAGAACGAAGCGCGCATGCTGGCGATGGGTTCGGCCAAGACCAACATCGAATCGAAGCTTGCCGGGCTCACGCAGCAGGAACGGCTGCTCAGACAGGAAGAGATCACCACCGAAATCGTCGAGCTCGCGGCCGGCGCCGGGGCGCTGACGGAACGCCGCCGCCGTTAGCCGGCGGCTCCGACCGGCCCGGTTTCCGCCCGCATTCCGAGGGTGTCCGGCCTTTCCGCCGCCTTGCCGGGCAACGCGGAATCCTCATTTTGAGCTTGGCTAGATGTCGCCTGCCGCGCCAGAGTATCCCAGGGCACCGCGCGATGCGGGCCTTTGGGAGGATTCCATGAAACGCACGTTGCATAGCGTCGTCGCCGCGGTCGCGGCCTTCTCGGTGCCGGCCACGAGCTTCGGCGCGGAGATGATGACGGCGGTCGGGCAGGGCGAGGGCGAGGTCGATATCGTCGCCTGGCCCGGCTACATCGAGCGCGGCGAGAGCGACCCGGCTTACGACTGGGTCACCCAGTTCGAGAAGGACACCGGCTGCAAGGTCAACGTGAAGACCGCCGCGACGTCCGACGAGATGGTGACGCTGATGAACCAGGGCGGCTTCGACCTCGTCACCGCGTCTGGCGACGCCTCGCTCCGCCTCGTCGCCGGCGGCAAGGTGCAGCCGGTCAATGTCGACCTCGTGAAGAGCTGGTCGACGGTCGACGACCGCCTGAAGGACGCACCCTGGTACACGGTCGACGGCGTGCGTTACGGTGTCCCCTATCAGTGGGGGCCGAACGTGCTCATGTACAATACCGACACGTTCAAGGATAAGCCGCCGACGAGCTGGTCGGTCGTGTTCGAGGAGCAGATCCTCCCCGACGGAAAGTCGAACAAGGGCCGCGTGCAGGCTTATGACGGCGCGATCTACGTCGCCGATGCCGCCACCTATCTGATGGCGAAGAAGCCCGACCTTGGCATCAAGGACCCTTACGAGCTGAGCGAAGCGCAGTATGCCGCGGTGATGGATCTTCTGAAGTCGCAGCGTCAGCTCATCGGCCGCTATTGGCACGATGCCATGGTGCAGGTGGACGACTTCACCAACGAAGGCGTGGTCGCTTCCTCGTCGTGGCCTTTCCAGGTCAATCTCCTGAAGGCGAACGGCGCAAAGGTCGAGTCCGTCGTGCCGGAAGAGGGCGCGACCGGGTGGGCCGACACGACGATGATGCACGTCGACGCCGCGCATCCGAACTGCGCCTATATGTGGATCGAGCATTCGCTCGACCCGAAGGTGCAGGGCGATCTCGCCGCCTGGTTCGGCTCCGTGCCGGTGGTGCCGGCGGCGTGCAAGGGCAACGAGCTTCTGACCGACGAAGGCTGCGCCACGAACGGCTTTGAGAATTTCGACAAGATCCACTTCTGGCGCACGCCGATCGGCAAATGCGAGACGCAGGCGAACTGCGTGCCCTATAGCCGCTGGGTCACCGACTACATCGCGGTTATGGGCGGGCGCTAGAGCGTCGATCACCGGCGAGATGCGCTTTGACCTGCTCGGCACTTTAACCTCCCCCTTGAGGGGAGGTCGAAGGTTGCCGAGCGCAGCGAGTGCAAATTTCGGGAGGGGGGCGTCAGCATCGATGGCGCTCCCCCCTCCCGAAACCGTCGGCGCTCCGCTTGCCGGTTTCGACCTCCCCTCAAGGGGGAGGTTACGGAGCTTGCAGGACGCGCAGCTCCCTTTCTGAACCCCTCATGGCCACCGCCGTCACCTTCCAGAACGTCTCACGTCATTTCGGCGCGGTGCGCGCCGTAGACGACGTGTCGCTTGAGATCGCGGAGGGCGAGTTTTTCGCCATGCTCGGGCCATCCGGCTCGGGCAAGACCACATGCCTCAGGCTGATCGCCGGCTTCGACCAGCCGACAAGCGGCCACATCGAGATCTTCGGCGATACGGCGGAGGGCGTTCCGCCCTACCGGCGCAACGTCAACACCGTCTTCCAGGACTACGCGCTCTTCCCCCACATGAATGTCGTGGAGAACGTCGGCTACGGGCTGATGGTGAAGGGCGTGGCGCGGGCGGAGCGGCTGGCGCGCGCCGAGGAGGCGCTGGCGCTCGTCAAGCTCGAAGGCATGGAAAAGCGCCGCCCGGCGCAGCTTTCCGGCGGACAGCGGCAGCGCGTGGCGCTTGCCCGCGCGCTCGTGAACCATCCGAAGGTGCTGCTCCTCGACGAGCCGCTCGGCGCGCTCGATCTCAAACTCCGCGAGGCGATGCAGGTCGAATTGAAGGCGCTGCAGCAAAAGCTCGGCATCACCTTCGTGTTCGTCACCCACGATCAGGGCGAAGCGCTGTCGATGGCCGACCGGCTGGCGATCTTCAACGAGGGCCGCATCGTCCAGCTCGGAACGCCGCGCGACATCTACGAGAGGCCGCAGACGCGCTTCGTCGCCGATTTCGTCGGCTCGTCCAACGTTTTCGAGCCGGCCTTTTCGAAACGCTATTGCGGCGTCGACGCCTGGACGAGCGTCAGGCCGGAGAGCATCAGCATCGGTCCGAAGGGTATCTACATGCCGGACGGCCGCCGGCTCGACGGCACGAACCCGGAGGGCCAGATCACCTCGATCCAGTACCATGGCGCGGTGACCCGGGTAACCGTCGACGTCGACGGAACGCCGGTCGGCGTCATCGTTCCGGCAGGAAAGCTCGGCGTGCGCTCCGGGGAGAGGGTTACGCTCTCCTGGCACAAGGACGCCCTGCACGAATTGGATTTTGAGTGAGCGAGGCGGCGATCACGGCAGGAATTGTAGAGCGGGGGCGGGGAGGCGTTCTCCGCCGCATCTCCGACGCGCTCTTTCGCCATCCGCACGTCTTCCTCGCCATCCTGCTCGGGCCGCCGCTTCTTTGGCTCGTCGTCGTCTACATCGGGTCGCTTCTCGCCCTGCTCGCGCAGAGCTTCTTCCACCTCGACGATTTCTCCGGCCTCATCATCTACGAGCCGACGCTCCAGACTTACGCCGAGCTTCTCGCGCCCGCCAATCTCGACATCATCACCCGCACCGTTACGATGGCGGCGCTCGTGACGGTCGCCGCCGCGATCATCGCCTTCCCGATCGGCTATTACGCGGCGCGCTATGCGCGCGGGCGGCTTAAGGCGCTCTTCTATCTCGGCGTCATGCTGCCGCTCTGGTCGAGCTATCTGGTGCGCGTCTATGCCTGGAAGCTGATCCTCGCCAAGGAGGGCATTGCGACGTGGCTCGCCGGCGAGCTGCATCTGACCTGGCTGCTCGACGCGATCCTGTCGATCCCGGTCATCGGCGGGCCGTCGCTTTCGATCAGCTACATCGGCACCTTCCTGGTCTTCGTCTACATCTGGCTGCCGTTCATGATCCTGCCGGTGCAGGCGGCGCTCGAGCGCGTGCCGGCGAGCCTCGTCGAAGCCTCCGCCGACCTTGGCGCGCATCCGGGTCAGACCTTCCGTTCGGTGATCTTTCCGCTCGCGCTGCCCGGCATCGTCGCGGGCTCGATCTTCACCTTCTCGCTGACGCTCGGCGACTACATCATCCCGCAGATCGTGGGGAATTCGCGGCTCTTCATCGGGCAGGCCGTCTACGCGCAGCAGGGCACGGCCGGCAACATCCCGCTCGCCGCCGCCTTCACCGTGGTACCGATCGTCATCATGGCCGTCTACCTGACCGTGGCGAAGCGCTTGGGAGCTTTCGATGCGCTCTGACGGGCCGCGCGCTCCCTTCGGGCTGAAGCTCGCCGCGGCGGCGGGGCTGCTCTTTCTGCATCTGCCGCTGCTTCTGATCCTCGTCTACGCCTTCACCACGGAGGACAAGAGCTACCAGTTCCCGCCGCCGGCCTACACGCTGCACTGGTTCGAGGTGGCCTGGGGGAGGCAGGACATCTGGGACGCGCTGCTCCTCTCCGTGCGCATCGCCGCGGTCTCGACGCTCGTCGCGCTTCTGCTCGGCACGCTCGCCGCGGCCGCGGTCGCCCGTTCGCGCTTCTTCGGGCGCGAAGCGATCTCGCTGCTTCTGATCCTGCCGATCGCGCTTCCGGGCATCATCACCGGCATCTCGCTCCGCTCCGCCTTCGCGCTCGCCGATATCCCCTTCTCGTTCTGGACGATCGTGCTCGGCCACGCGACCTTCTGCATCGTCGTCGTCTACAACAACGCCGTGGCGCGGCTCAGGCGCACCTCCGGCTCGCTGATCGAAGCGTCGATGGATCTCGGCGCCGACGGCTTTCAGACCTTCCGCTACGTGCTTCTGCCCAATCTCGGCACGGCGCTCCTTGCCGGCGGCATGCTCGCCTTCGCGCTTTCCTTCGACGAGGTCATCGTCACGACCTTCACCGCCGGGCAGCAGACGACGCTGCCGATCTGGATGCTGTCGGAGCTGATCCGCCCGCGCCAGCGGCCGGTCACCAACGTCGTTGCCGTCTTCGTCATCGCCGTCACGTTCTTGCCGATCCTCGCCGCCTACTATCTGACGCGCGAGGGGGAAAGCGTGGCCGGCCACGGGAAATGAGGACGATGAGAATCGATCCGTTTCCCGGTTGTCATCCCGGTTTGCCGCGAAGCGGCAAGACCGGGACCGATGAACACGGAGGCCTCGCGATTTCGGTTCCCGTGTTCATGGGTCCCGGCTCTCGCTACGCTCGGCCGGGATGACAGACTGAGAAGAAAAGCGGCAGCTGCGCTCGCTGATGCGACCGCAGGATGTTGAGGGAGCAAGGAACATGCAGTCCGAGATGCTGATCGGGTCGAAGCTCGCCAAGGGCAAGGGCGACGCCGAGCCGGTGATCAACCCGAAAACCGGGGCGAAGATCGTCAACCTGAAGGAAGCGACCGCCGAGCAGGTGGACCAGGCGGTCGCCGCCGCGACGAAGGCTTTTTCGACCTGGTCGCGGACGACGCCGGCGCAGCGCGCGGCGCTGATGTTCAAGCTTGCCGACCGCATCGAGGCGGAAGGCCAGGCATTCGCCGAGCTCGAAGCGCTGAACTGCGGCAAGCCCGTCAATGCCGTGAAGAACGACGAGCTGCCGGCGATGGTCGACTGCCTGCGCTTCTTTGCCGGCGCGGCGCGCGTCATGCCGGGGAGCGCCGCGGCGGAATACATGCCGGGCTTCACCTCCATGATCCGCCGCGATCCGATCGGCGTCGTCGGCTCGATCACGCCGTGGAACTACCCGCTGATGATGGCGATCTGGAAGATTTCTCCGGCGCTGATGGCCGGCAATACGATGGTGCTGAAGCCGTCGGAGATGACGCCGCTCACGACCTTGAAGCTCGCGGCGCTGATCGCCGAGATCTACCCAGAGGGCGTCTTCAACGTCGTGGTCGGACGAGGGAGCACCACCGGCAGCGCGCTGATCAACCATCCGGGCGTCCAGATGATCTCGCTGACCGGCTCGATCGCGACCGGCCAGAAGGTTCTGGAAGCCGCGTCGAAGTCGATCAAGCGGACGCATCTTGAGCTCGGCGGCAAGGCGCCCGTCGTCGTCTTCGACGATGCCGATCTGGACTCCGTCGTGTCCGGCCTCAAGGCGTTCTCCTTCTACAATGCCGGGCAGGACTGCACCGCTGCGTCGCGCGTTTATGCCGGCAAGAAGATTTACGAGCGGCTCGTCGCCGACCTCGCCTCCGCCGCGTCTTCGATTCGCTTTGCCAAGCCCGACGATGCCGAAAACGAGATCGGGCCGCTGATCTCTGCGCGGCAACGCGAGCGCGTGTCGGGCTTCGTCGATCGCGCGGCGAAACTGAAGCACGTCGAGATCGCGACGGGCGGCAAAGCGGGGAAGGGCAAGGGCTTCTTCTACGAGCCGACCGTCGTCGCTGGAGCAAAACAGGCGGACGAGATCGTCCGCCGCGAGGTTTTCGGGCCGGTCGTCTCCGTCACGCCGTTCGGCGACACTGAGGAGGCGATCCGCTGGGCGAACGATTCCGACTACGGGCTCGCTTCCTCGGTGTGGACGAAGGACGTGGGCCGCGCGATGGCGGTCGCGGCGCGGCTCCAATACGGCTGCACCTGGGTCAACTGCCATTTCAACCTGACCAACGAGATGCCGCATGGCGGATTCAAGCAATCGGGCTACGGCAAGGATCTCTCCATCTACGCGCTCGAAGACTACACGGTCGCGCGGCACGTGATGGTGAAACTCGGCTGAAAACCCGGCGGCGCCTTCGGGAGTCCCCAATTCGATTTACAATCCTCCCGCCAGCGCGAATAATTGGCGCGGGAGGAAGTAGATGCGCGTGACGCACGAGCCTTGGCTCGTCGTGTTGTCGGTTGTCGTGGCGATTCAGGGCGCTTATGTCGGCTTGAGCCTGGCGGTGCAGGTGGCCGAAGCGGCCGGCGTGCGCCGGCGGCTGCTTCTCGCCGCGGCGGCGCTGTCGCTCGCGGTCGCCATCTGGGCCATGCACTTCGTCGGCATGCTCGCCGTGCGCCTGCCGTTCCCGGTCGATTATCTGGTGCTGCCGACGCTGCTCTCGTTCCTCGTCTGCGTGATCGTGGTCGGGGCGGCTATCTTTGCCGCGAGCGCCGGGCCGCTCACCCCGCCGCGTCTTGGCGCGTCCGCCGTCTTCATGGGCCTCGGCATCGTCTCCATGCACTACATCGGCATGTGGGCGCTGCATGCGAGCGCGCACATGACGCACGCGCCGGCCTTCGTCGCGGCGAGCGTCGTGATCGCGATCGCCGCCTCGGGCCTCGCCCTCTTCCTCGCCGGGGGCAGGAGCGGGCGCCCGCCACTGATCCTTTCGGCCACGGCGCTCGGCTGCGCCATCTCGGGGATGCACTACACCGCGATGGCGGGCCTCTCAATTACGCCGCATGAAGAGGTGCTGGTCAGCGCCCCGGCGCTCTCCACCGATCTTCTCGCCATCGTCGTTGCGGTGGTGGCGTTCGCGGTCTCCGGCATATTCCTGCTCGCGCTGGTGCCGGAGCGGAGAGGCCAAATGGCCGAGGCGTCGGCAAATCGTCTCGCTCCGGCGATTGCTGAGCCCATTTCTCCCGTGATCTCGCAGGGCGCAAGGAACGGCGCAGTCCATCCGTTGATGGAGGCGCTTTCCAGGCCTTCCGCGACGGCAGAAGAGGCGGCTGTGGTGCCGCCACCCCAATCGGCCGCCACCGCTTCGGCGACGCCCGCGCGCCTCCTGCCGATCGTGCGCGACGGCGCCACGCATTTCGTCGCCGTGCGCGACATCGTTGCCGTCCATGCCAACGCCCACTACACGACCGTGTTCGATGGCACCTCGAAGCTCTTCTGCCCGCTCCCGATCGGCGAGGTCGAGGCGCGGCTCGACCACGCACATTTCGTGCGCGTCCATCGGAGCCATATCGTCAACATCGAGCGGGTCGTGGGGCTGAAACGCAGCGGCGACCACGGTCTGATCGAGCTCTCCGGCCACGACCCCTACATGGTGCCGGTGAGCCGCAGCCGCTTCGGCGGGCTGAAGTCGCAGCTCGGCCTTCGGCCACGCGAGGCCGTTTCGTAAAGCGCTCTTTTGCGCTGCAGCAGGCTGGTGGCACGCTTCGTCCGCCTCCCGGCTGATTCCCCGGAATTCCAGCAGTCTTGCAACAAGCGTCAGATTGGCTGACGCAGTTCGTGCGGGCAGAAGCGCATTTCGTGCCGGCCGGCCTCGGCTCGTGAATGGCAGATTGCCGCTGCACCGCAACAATCAGCAAATTCATCGGACAACCGGACCATTCGAGACAGATGGGCCGCGAGCGCTGCCGGGCGGAGATCCGTCGGCGCTAAGCCGCTCCGGAGGAAGCCATGATCCCAGGCGCATTCGCCTACCACCGCCCGAAATCCGTCAACGAAGCTGTCGCCCTTCTCGCCGACCTCGGCGAGGACGCGCGCCCGCTCGGCGGCGGCCACAGCCTGATTCCCCTGATGAAGCTCAGGCTTGCCGCGCCGTCACATCTCGTCGACCTCGGCGGCATCGCCGACTTGAAGACTATCCGCGCCGACGGCGGCGACGTCGTAATCGGCGCCGGCGTGACGCAGCACGAGGTCATCGCCTCGGACCTTCTTGCATCGAAAGTGCCGCTCCTCGCCGAAGCGGCGCGGCAGATCGCCGACCCGCAGGTCCGCTATCTCGGAACGCTCGGCGGCAACGTCGCGAACGGCGACCCCGGCAACGACATGCCGGCGGTAATGATGGCGCTCAACGCGAGCTACGAGCTCGCCGGCAAAGCCGGTTCGCGGAAGGTCGCGGCGCGCGCCTTCTATAACGGCACCTACGACACCGCGCTGAAGCCGGGCGAGATCGTCGCCGCGATCCGCATTCCGGCGCCTGGGAAGCACGGCTACGCCTACGAGAAGCTGAAGCGGAAGGTCGGCGATTACGCCACCGCCGCCGCGGCCGTGGTGCTGACCTTTGAGGGCGGCAAGGTGGGCACGTGCGCGATCGGCCTTACCAACGTTGCCGATAAGCCGCTCTTCGCCGAGGAGGCGGGGAAGATCGTCGCCGGCTCGACGCTCGACGCCGCCACGGTGAAGAAGGCGGTCGCCGCCGCCGAAGCGATCACCGCGCCGGCCTCCGATCGCCGCGGCACGCCGCAATACCGCACCAAGATGGCCGGCGTGATGCTGTCCCGCGCGCTCGCCCGCGCCAAATCCCGCGCCGCGTGAGGGAGACGGAAATGGCAAAGACGCAGATTTCGTTCACGCTGAACGGCAAGACGATCGAGGCGCTGGTCGAGCCGCGTACGCTGCTCATCCATTTCCTCCGCGACGAGCTTCGCCTGACCGGCCCGCATATCGGCTGCGAAACCACGCATTGCGGTGCCTGCACCGTCGACCTCGACGGCAAGTCAGTGAAGTCGTGCACCGTCTTCGCGGTGCAGGCCGACGGCGCCGACGTGCTGACCATCGAAGGCATGGCTCAGGCCGACGGGACGCTGCATCCGCTGCAGGCGGCGTTCCGCGAGCATCACGGTCTGCAATGCGGCTTCTGCACGCCGGGCATGATCACGCGCGCTTATCGGCTTCTGAAGGAGAACCCCAATCCGAGCGAGGACGAAATCCGGATGGGCATCTCCGGCAATCTCTGCCGCTGCACCGGCTACCAGAACATCGTGAAGTCGATCCAGGCCGCCGCGGCCGAGATGGCCGGCGGTCAAATCAAGGAGGCGGCAGAATGAACGCCGTTACGGAAACCTCGGAAGCCCGCGCCGAGAAGCTCGAAGGCATCGGCTGCAAGCGCAAGCGCGTCGAAGACGTCCGCTTCACACAAGGCAAGGGCAATTACGTCGACGATCTGAACCTGCCGGGAATGCTCTACGGCGACCTCGTGCGCTCGCCCTATGCGCATGCGCGGATCAAGTCGATCGACACGTCGAAGGCGGAGAAGGTGCCGGGCGTCATCGCGGTCATCACGGCGGAGACGCTGAAGACCGTCAATCTCGCCTGGATGCCGACGCTTGCCGGCGACGTGCAGATGGTGCTCGCCGACGGAAAGGTGCTCTTCCAGAATCAGGAAGTCGCCTTCGTCATTGCGGAGAACCGCCAGGCCGCCGCCGACGCGGTGGAGCTCGTCGAGGTCGACTACGAGGATCTTCCCGTCCTTGTCGATCCGCTTAAGGCCATGGACGCGAACGCGCCGGTGGTTCGCGAGGACATCAAGGACAAGAAGGACGGCGCGCACGGCGCCCGCAAGCATCCGAACCATATCTTCGCCTGGGCGGCCGGGGACAAGGCGGCGGCAGACGCGGCCTTCGACAAGGCCGAAGTGAAGATCAAGGAGTTCATCCAGTATCCGCGCGTGCATCCGTGTCCGCTCGAGACCTGCCAGTGCGTCGCCTCCTTCGACAAGATCACAGGCGACCTGACGCTCTGGGGCACGTTCCAGGCGCCGCACGTCATCCGCACCGTCGGCTCGCTGATCTCCAAGATTCCGGAGCACAAGATCCATGTGATCGCGCCCGATATCGGCGGCGGCTTCGGCAACAAGGTCGGCGCCTATTCGGGCTATATCTGCGCGATCGTCGCGTCGATCGTGACCGGGCGGCCGGTGAAGTGGGTAGAGGACCGGATCGAGAACCTGTCGTCGACGGCGTTCGCGCGCGACTTTCACATGACGGCGGAGATCGCCGCCACCAAGGACGGCCGCATCACCGGGCTTCGCGTCTATACGATCGCCGACCACGGCGCGTTCGACGCGTGTGCCAACGCGACGAAATGGCCGGCCGGGCTCTTCTCGATCGTGTCGGGCTCCTACGACATCCCGGCAGCCTATTGCCTGGTCGACGGCGTCTACACCAACAAGGCGCCGGGCGGCGTCGCCTACCGCTGCTCGTTCCGCGTCACCGAAGCCGCCTACTGCATCGAGCGCGCCATCGACATCCTGGCGCAGAAGCTCAAGATGGACCCGGCCGAGCTGCGCATGAAGAACCTGATCAAGCGGGAGCAGTTCCCCTACACGTCGGCGTTCGGCTGGCAGTACGATTCCGGCGACTACGAGACCGCCTTGAAGAAGGCGATGGATTCCGTCGGCTACCCCAAGCTCCGCGCCGAGCAGCAGGCGAAGCAGGAAGCCTTCAAGCGCGGCGAGACGCGCGATCTGATGGGAATCGGCGTCGCCTTCTTTACTGAGATCGTCGGCGCCGGCCCGTCGCGGGCGTGCGACATCCTCGGCATCGCGATGTTCGATTCCGCCGAGATCCGCATCCATCCGACCGGCACCGGCATCTGCCGCCTCGGCACGAAGAGCCAGGGGCAGGGGCACGAGACCACCTACGCGCAGATCATCGCGACGGAGCTCGGCATCGCCGCCGACGGCATCACCGTGGAGGAGGGGAACACCGACACGGCGCCCTACGGACTCGGCACCTACGGCTCGCGCTCGACGCCCGTCTCGGGTGCGGCGACCGCCATGGCCTGCAGAAAGATCAAGGCCAAGGCACAGATGATCGCCGCCTACATGCTCGAAGTGCATGACGACGATCTCGAATGGGACGTCGACCGCTTCCGCGTGAAGGGCAATCCGGAGCGCTTCAAGACGATGACGGAGCTTGCCTGGGCGGCGTATCACGAAGTGCCGGCCGGCATGGAGCCGGGGCTCGAGGCGGTGAACTATTACGACCCGCCGAACTTCACCTTCCCGTTCGGCGCCTACATCTGCGTCGTCGACATCGACGTGGACACCGGCGAGACCAAGGTGCGGCGCTTCTACGCGCTCGACGATTGCGGCACGCGCATCAATCCGATGATCATCGAGGGCCAGATCCACGGTGGGCTGACGGAAGCCTTCGGCATCGCCATGGGACAGGAGATCTTCTACGACGAGACGGGCAACGTGTTGACCGCCTCGCTCCAGGATTACTTCCTGCCGACCGCCGTCGAGACGCCGAAATGGGAGACCGACTGGACAACGACGCCTTCGCCGCATCATCCGATCGGCGCGAAGGGCGTCGGCGAGAGCCCGAATGTCGGCGGCGTGCCGTGCTTCTCGAATGCGGTGAACGATGCGTTCGCGTTCCTCGGCTCGACCCACATCCAGATGCCGCACGATTCCTGGCGCACCTGGGAGGCGGCGGAGCGGCTTGGGCTGCATACGTAGGGCAGGGCCTGCGCCGTCATGATGTGCTGCGGCGGACATGGCGAAGCGCTGCTGCTGCTCCTACCTAAGGAAGCGGAAGAGCGCCGACTTCGCCCCGCTTTCCTGCACGCGATTGAGCTTGCGTTGGAGCGGGCGAAGGAGGCTTGGAGGCGGCTGCTGAAAAAGGGAGCCGACTTCTATGATCGTCGTCATGCCCGGACTTGATCCGGGCATCCACTCCGTAACCGTTTCGAGTGCGCGGCCGTCACGGAATGGATTGCCGGGTCAAGCCCGGCAATGACGACAGTTCGGATGTGCGGAGCCTCTCGCCGGTGCAAAGAAAGCCGATGCCTCTGACCCGTGAAGACATCGCCGAACGCCTTGCCGAGGCCGGTTATATTGCCGACCGCGATCTCTCGACTGCGCTCTGGATGATGGAATTCCTCGGCCGCCCGCTTTTGATCGAGGGCGAGGCGGGCGTCGGCAAGACGGAGGTCGCGAAGGCGCTGGCCGAGGTCCACAAGACCGAGCTGATCCGCCTCCAGTGTTACGAAGGGCTCGACCAGAACGCCGCGCTTTACGAGTGGAACTACCAGCGCCAGCTTCTCGCCATTCAAGCGCGCGAGGGCGCGGGCGAGGACCCGGAGCGGGTCGAGGAGCACATCTTCTCGGAGCGCTATCTGCTCGAGCGGCCGCTTCTCGCCGCGATCCGCCGGCTGACGCCGCCGGTGCTTCTGATCGACGAGGTCGATCGCGCCGACGAGGAATTCGAGGCGTTCCTGCTGGAGCTGCTCTCTGATTGGCAAGTTTCGATCCCCGAGCTCGGCACCGTGAAGGCGATCTCGATCCCGCGCGTCGTCTTGACCTCGAACGCGACGCGCGAGCTTTCCGACGCGCTCCGCCGCCGCTGCCTCTATCACTATCTCGATTTCCCCGAGGTGGACCGCGAGGCGCGCATCCTTCTCACGCGACTTCCGAACATCGATTCCAACCTCGCGCAGCAGATCGCGCGCATGGTCGCGGCGGTGCGCAAGGAGGATTTGCGCAAGGTGCCGGGCATCGCCGAGACGCTCGACTGGGCGGCGACCCTCGTCGGGCTTGGCGTGCACGATCTTCGGCAAGAGCCGGAGGCGGTGCACGAGACGATGATCTGTCTCTTGAAGACACACGAGGACCGCGCCAACGTCACCCGCGAGGTGAGCTGAGCGCCTCCTTGGCAAGGTGGCGTGAGAGCTGCCATGGCGGCGCTCGCGATTCAATCGTCTCCGACCGTCGGCGAAGCCATGCGAACGAAGCTCGCGGGCTTCGTCGCGACGTTGCGCGACAACGGCTTCACGGTGGGCATGGCGGAATCGCGCGATGCGCTTTCGCTGCTTGCTTCGCCGGCAGCGCGCCGGCCCGCGACGCTCAAGCCGGCGTTCCGTGCCCTGTTCTCCGCCGACCATTCCGACTTCGCGCGCTTCGACGAGATTTTTTCTGCCTATTGGACGGGTCACCACGTGCACACGCGCGCAAGAGTCTCCGGCATGCCGAAGACGTCAGGCGCGGAGCAGCCCGCGACGCCGCGCCGCGCGGAATCCGCGAAAGCCGACGCCACCGAGCTCCGCTCCGGCGGCGACGGTGATGCCGCCGGCGAAGGCCGCGCCCGCCGCGAGGGCGCAACGAGCGCCGAGGCGCTCGAATCCGCCGACATCCGCCACGTCGTCGACCCCGACGAGATCGCCAAGACGCATGCGCTTGCCGCCCGCCTCGCCAAGCGGATGCGCGCGCGGCTCGTGCGGCGCGAGCGGGCGCGCCGGCAGCGGCCGCCGTCTCGACATCCGCCGCACCATCCATCGCAGCGTCTCGCATGGCGGCACGCCGGTTGAGCTTCTCTGGCGCAAGCGCAAGGAGAAGCCGCTGCGTCTCGTCGTGCTGCTCGACGCGTCGGGATCGATGAGCCTCTACACCGCGTTCTTCGTGCGTTTCCTGCACGGCGTCGTGGACAATTTCCGCGAGGCGGAGGCGTTCGTCTTCCACACGCGCCTCGCGCACGTCTCGCCCTCGCTTCGCGACCGCAATGTCACGCGCGCGGTGGAAAAGCTTGCGCTGATGGCGCAGGGGATCGGCGGCGGCACGCGCATCGGCGAGAGCCTCGCCACCTTCAACCGCTGGCACGCCGAGCGCGTTATCAATTCGCGCACCGTCGTGATGATCGTCTCCGACGGCTACGACACCGGCGAGCCGGAGCGGCTCGGCAAACGAGATGCGGCGGCTGCGCCGCCGCTGCCGCCGCATCGTCTGGCTCAACCCGCTGATCGGCTGGCGCGACTACGAGCCGTCGGCGCGCGGCATGCAGGCGGCGCTGCCTTACGTCGACCTCTTCGCGCCGGCGCACAATCTCGAAAGCCTCGCGGCGCTCGAGCCCTACCTTGCGAGGATCTGAGGATGGGCTCGCAACACTACCGGCGCCGTCACCCTCGGGCGGAGCACAGCGGAGACCCGAGGGCCCAGCGAGCAGAGGCCATCGGGTCCTGGGTCCTCGGATCGCGCTACGCGCGTCCGAGGATGACATTGAAATGTGAGCTGATGCCATGAACAAGGCCAACGACATCCTCGATCACATCTCTGCCCTGAAAGAGAAGGGCGAGCGCTTCGCACTTGCGACCGTTGTCAGGACCGTCGCGGCGACGGCCGCCAAGGCCGGCGCCAAGGCGATCATCCTTCCCGACGGCTCGGTCTCCGGCGGCTGGATCGGCGGCGGCTGCGCGCGCGCCGCGGTGGTGAAGGCGGCGCACGAGTCGCTCGCCGACGGCAAGGCGCGGCTCGTCTCGGTCGAGCCGCCCGACGTGCTGCAGGCGAAGGGCATTTCGGCGGGCGAGGAGCGCGAGGGCGTGCGCTTTGCCAAGAACATGTGCCCGAGCAAGGGAACCATGGACATCTTCGTCGAGCCGGTGCTGCCGCGACCGGAGATCGTGCTTTGCGGTTCAAGCCCGGTGGCGCAGGCGCTTGCCGACCTCGGCCGGCGGCTCGGGTTTTCGATCACCGCCTGCGCGCCAGGCGAGGAGCAGGCGGCGTTCGGCGACGTCGACCGCCGCATCGAAGGCTACACGCTTCCTGTCGAAAGCGCCGGCGTCGCGCTTCGTCGTCGTCTCGACGCAGGGGCGGGGCGACGAGGCGGCGCTTCGCGCCGCGCTTGCCGTCGAGGCCGACTATGTCGCCTTCGTCGGCAGCGGCAAGAAGGCGGAGAAGCTGCGCGCCAAGCTTGCCGGGGAGGGCGTCGACCCGATGGCGCTGGCGAGGCTGAAGTCGCCGGCGGGCCTCGATCTCGGCGCCATCACGCCGGAGGAGATCGCGCTTTCGATCCTTGCCGAGATCGTGGAGCACCGCCGCTCGCGGCAGGCTTCAGCGCAGGCCGGACGCCCGACCTGACGGTTCCTGCCCGGCGTCGGCGCGGCCGGAAGTCGCACGACGGGGCTTCGCCCCGGGCTGCATGTCGGCTATTGCGTGTGCCCTGCCAACAGATCAGCCATGGACCATGAAGACCCTCGACAAGAAACTCGCCGCGATCCGCTCCGGCGCCTGCAAGCCCACCGATTTCATCATCGCCGACGCCAAGGACGGCGACATCGGATTTGGCGCGGCGGCGCCGGGACCCGACCCGAGCCGACCCCACCCGCTTCAAGCCGCGCGCCGCGCATCTTCAGGCGATCCGCGAGATGACGCGCTCCGGTCTCGTCGACATCATGCTGCTCTCCGCTTCGTCGGCGGAGCGGCTGTCGGAGGAGGGGCTCTTCAAGAAGAGCAAGGTGACGCCGGCGATCCGCCTGAACGACACGACCGACATCTGGTCGGCGCGGGGCGGGCGCTACAAGGAGGAGCCGTCGCGTCACCATCGCACCGCGCGGGTCGACCAGGCGCGGAAGCTCGTCGACCTCGGGCTCTATTCGATCACCTTCTCGAACAGCCGTGACATCGATGCGGAGAACGCCGAGGCCTATTCCGCCTTCCGTGCCGAGGCGGCGGCGCACAAGATGCGGCACTTCCTCGAGGTCTTCAATCCGGCCTTCGACATCCGGCTTGCCGGCGGCGCCGATATGGGCAGCTTCATCAACGACAACATCGTGCGCACGCTTGCCGGCGTCATGCGCGCCGACCATCCGCATTTCCTGAAGCTTCAGTACAACGGCCCGCGCGCCATGGAGGAGCTCTCAAGCTACGATCCGGAGCGGCTCATCGTCGGCGTCCTCGGCGGCGCCAAGGGCACGACCCGCGACACCTTCGAGCTGATCGCGCAGGCGGAGCGCCATGGCGCGCGCGTGGCGCTCTTCGGGCGCAAGATCAACCTTGCTGAAGATCCGATCGCGCTCGTTACCTTCATGCGCGCCGTGGTCGAGAAGAGCGATCGGCCCGGAAGAGGCGGTGAAGGCCTATCACGACGGCGCTGAAGAAGAGCGGAAAGAAGCCGACGCTTCCGCTCGCCAAGGACCGGGTGATCACCGAGGCGGCTTTGAAAGCTGACTCCGAGCCTCAGGCGGCGTCTTGGCGTTTCCGCCGCGGCGAAAGCGGCGAGGCTGGCGTTGATCGGCCGCATCTGATCCTGGATGCGCTCGAACACGAGCTCTCGGAGCTCGGCGTAGCGCTCGACCGTGGCGGGGTCGGGCCCGACCATGTGCTCCTTGCGGTCGAGGCCGGCGATCGCGGCATCAAGCGACTTGTAGACGCCGGCCGCGACGCCGCCGAGGAGCGCTGCCCCGAGCGCCGTCGCCTCCGGTTCGTCGATGACCCCGAGCGGGCGCGCGAAGGCGTTCGCCTTGATCGACATGAAGAGCGGGTTCCTCGCGACGCCGCCGATCAGGCGGATCGTCTCCACCGGATCGACCCCGGCAAGCGTGGTCATGCCGTCGAGCATCAGGCGCGACTGGAGCGCCACGCCCTCGAGCACTGCGCGGTAAAGCTCCGCCGGCGTCGCTTTCTGTGTCAGCCCGAGAAAGGCGCCGCGCGCGTTCGAGTCGGGGTGCGGCGGCGGCCCGTTCGCGAAATGCGGAAGGAAGACGATGCCGCGGCTTCCCGGCGGGACGGCGGACGCTTCCGCAATCAGCTTCTCCTGCGGGATGTCGCCGACGACTGCGCGCAGCCATTCGATGGCGCCTCCGGCGCTCATGGTCGAGCCGACGACATAGGAGAGCTTGCGGTCGGTCTCGATCGCTCCCTGGATGTAGCCGCGACGGAAAAGCTCCGGATCCTGGAGAGGCTCGGGCGTTGCAACGAGAAGCGCCTCGGCAGTGCCGATGCTGTTGATCGCGGCGCCGGGCTCGTCGAGCCCGGTCGCAAGCGCGCCGACAATGTGATCGTGGCCGCCGACGCCGACGACCGGCGCGCCGGCAAGCCCGATTGCGGCGAGCACGTCGCGGCGCATCGGGACCGAGAGGCGTGCCGCTTGCGGCAAGCGGCGCGGGAAAATCCGCCGTCACGCCGGCGAGCGCCAGAAGCTCCTCCGACCAGCGCCGCCGGCGGATGTCGAAATAAAGCGTGCGCGAGGCGAGCATCGCGTCGGTCGCCGCCACACCCGACAGGCGGAAAGCGATCCAGTCCGCCATCATCAGCACGTGGCGCGCCTTCGCCATGGCCTCGGGCCAGTGCCTGCGCATCCAGATCAGCTTCGCCAACGTGAAGATCGGCTCGGCGGCGTGGCCGCTCAGCGCGAAGACACGCTCGCGACCAAGTGCGGCCTCGATCGCCGGCACTTCCTCAGCCGTGCGCCGGTCGTGCCAGACGATCGAGGGCGCGAGCGCACGGCCGGAAGCATCGATCAAGATACAGCTCTCGCCGATGCTCGTGACCGCAATGCCGGCGACAGGCCTTCCGTTGAGCGCACGTCCGACGCCGATCAGGTTCTGGATGACGGCCGTGTAGATCGCCTCAGGGTCGTATTCGCCGCCAGTTTCCGTCAGCCGGATCGGGGTCGGACGGGCCTCGGCCGCAACGCGCCGACCGCGCATATCGAAGGCGATGGCGCGCACGGAGCTCGTGCCCACGTCGACGCCGATCAGGACGGGTCCCTCGGCCGCGGCGACGGGCTCGCCGCCAACTCCTACGTCAGGCGCCATCTCACTTCTTTCGGGGCCGTGTGGCCGCGGCCGGCGGCTTTATCGCGCCCACGGAAGGCCTCTCCGATTGCACACGATTCCACACTTCGATACCATTGCGCCAAATTAGCCGCCGTTCGGCGAAGCCGAACGTTGTGAAAACAGGACGGGAGGAAATCAATGGCCAAGAAACAACTCGTTTTTGCGCTTGCGACGGCAGCACTGCTGGCGGCCGGTTCGCAGGGCGCCGTGGCGCAGGAGAAGATCAAGATCGGCTTCCTGCCGGGCGTCGTCGACCCGTTCTATCAGGTGATGCAACTCGGCGTGGAGAAGGCGGCGAAGGACCTCGGTATCGAGGTGGTAACGCAGATTCCGCCGACCTGGGGCGTCGAGGCGCAGACACCGCTCCTGAACGCCATGATCGCGCGCGGCGACCTGAACTACATCATCACGGCGCCGGTCGATAAGGACCAGATGGTTCCGGCGCTGCAAGCGGCTCTCGATGCCGGCATCAAGGTCATCACCGTCGACACCTTCCTCGGCGACGGCGACTACGTGAACGGCCCGGTGACCTTCCCGATCAGCTATATCGGCTCCGACAACGTCGAAGGCGGGCGCATCTCGGCGCGCGGCCTCGCCAAGGCGATCGGCGGCAAGGGCACCGTCTACATCAACTCGACCAACCCGAACGTCAGCTCGGTGGAGGGCCGCGAGCAGGGCTTCAAGGAGGAGATGGCGAAGGACTATCCGGACATCAAAGTGCTCGGGCCTGACTACAACCTCGACGACGCGAACAAGGCGGCGCAGCAGACCGCTGCGGTGATCGAGCAGAACCCCGATCTCGCCGGCGTGTTCGGCACCAACGTGTTCAGCGCGCAGGGCGCCGGCAATGCGGTCGTGAATGCCGGGCTTGGCGGCCACGTGCAGGTCGTCGCCTATGACGCGACCAAGGACGCCATCGAATCGCTCAACAAGGGCGACGTTAGCCTGGTGTTGGCGCAGAAGCCTTTCGACATGGGCTACATGGCCGTCGAGTTCGCCGCGGCCGACGCCGCCGGCGTCACCAGCCTGCCGAAGCGCGTGCAGACCGGCTTCGCCATCATCGACAAGGACAACGTCAACGACCCGAACTACTCGCGCTTCATCTACAAGGCCGAGTAGTCGAATCCCGAAAGACCCTGCATCCCGGGCGGCGCAGCTGCGCCTCCCGGGATTTCGCCCTGCTGCCCGGAGCTCGGAAGTGAGGCTGCTTGGCCAGTCCTGACGTGAACATCGTTGCGCCGGTCGCCGCACCGGCTGTTGCACGAAGGCACCGGTTGATCCTCACACTGAGCCGCCTTTGGGCTTGGGCGTTCCTCGGCCTGATGATCGTCTTCTTCGTGGTCGCGGTCCCGATCTACAACGGCGGCTCGGTCAATTTCCTCACCGTGCGGAACTCGCAGAACATCCTGGTCGCGATCATTCCGGTTCTGCTCCTCGGCCTCGGCCAGACCTTCGTCATCATCGGCGCCGGCATCGACCTTTCGGTCGGATGGGTGATGAGCCTCGGCTCGGTGCTCTCCGCGCTCGCCCTGCGCGCGGCATTCAATTCCGGCTTGCCGCTCTTTCCTTCCGTGGTCATCGGGTTCCTCGCAGCCGTTGCCGGCGCCGCGGCCGTCGGCCTCATCAACGGCACGATCATCGCCAAGCTCAAGGTGCCGGCCTTCATCGTTACGCTCGGCAGCTCCTTCATCGTGCGCGGCGTCGCGCTTCTGATGTCGGAGAACACGACGGTCATCGGTCTTCCCGCCAACATCCGCGCCTACGGCAACGAGTCGCTCTTCTATCTCATCCGCGGCGAGGGCGGCGGCCTCTACTTCCTGGCGCCGCCGGAACTGACCGGCGAGATGCTGCGCCGCATGGACCGCATCCTGTCCTATCCGGTGATCGTCACGGCGGTCGTGGTCGCTATCGCGATGTTCCTCCTGCGCAAGACGCAGTTCGGCCGGCACACCTACGCGATCGGCGGCAACATGGAGGCGGCGCGGCGCGCCGGCATTCCGGTCGATCGGCGCGTGATCGCCCTTTACGTGCTTTCCGCGTCGACCGCGGGGATCGCGGGATTCCTGTCCACGCTGCGCTTCACCGCCGGCTCCGCCGTCATCGGCGACCCGCTGCTTCTATCGTCGATCGCCGCGGTCATCATCGGCGGCGTCAGCCTCTTCGGCGGCGCCGGGACGATCATCGGAACCGTCATCGGCGCTCTCATCATCGCGGTGCTGACCACCGGGCTGGTCATGCTCAACGTGCAGGCGTTCTGGCAATTCATTGTCGTCGGCGTCGTCGTCATCGTCGCCGTGCTGATCGACCAGTCGCGCGAGCTGATCGTCGGCCGCACCAGAACGGGGCCACCGACGTGAGCAAGCCGATCCTCTCCATTCGTGGACTGACCAAGCGCTTCGGCGGCCTCGTTGCGGTCGACGACGTGAGCTGGGACGTCTATCCGGGCGAGGTCGTCGGCCTGCTCGGCGACAACGCGGCCGGCAAGTCGACGCTCATCAAGTGCGTGTCCGGCGTGTATCACGCTGACGAGGGCGAGATCTTCTTTGAAGGGCGGCTCAGCCATTTCGCGCGCCCGATCGATGCGCGGCGCGAGGGCATCGAGACGATCTATCAGGATCTGGCGCTCGCCAACAATCTCGACGTCAGCGCCAACATCTTCCTCGGACGCGAGGTGAAGCGGCACTATCTCGGCGGCCTCGTCAACACGCTCGACGAGAAGAAGATGCTGCGCGAATCGAAGACGGCGCTCGATACCCTGGAGATCCACTTCCCGACGCTGACGCAGCCGATCGAAAACCTGTCCGGCGGCCAGCGCCAGGCGGTCGCCATCGCGCGTGCGGTCTATTGGGACGCGAAGCTGATGATCATGGACGAGCCGACCAACAATCTCGGCGTTCCCGAACAGAAGAAGGTGCTGCAGCTCATTCACAAGCTGAAAGACCAGGGCGTCCCGGTCATTCTGATCACGCACATATTGCCCGACGTCTTTGCCGTCACCGACCGGCTCATGGTCATGCACCGCGGGCGCAAGGTGACTGAGAAGAAGACGAGCGAGACGAACACCGAGGAGCTTGTCCAGTACATGGTCGGCGCGCGCGACGACATGCTGGTGCACTAGTTTGGCGAAGGCCCAGAGCCCGGCGGAGCTGTTCATCTTCACTCGCTTTCACGCTCGCGAAGGCGAGGAGTCCGCAGTCGAGGCTGCGCTGCGCGACGTCATCGGCCCTTCGAGTGCCGAAGCGGGCTGCTTGGCGATAGCGGGTTTTCGCTCCACACGTGATCAGCGATTGTTCTATATCCACTCGCGCTGGGTCGACGAGGCTGCGTTCGAAACGCATGCCGAACTTCAGCACACCGTGAGATTTCTTGAGCGGGTTCAGCCGTTGATTGACCATCCGCTCGACGCGATTCGGACAAGGCTGCTCGGTTAGGGGCCACCTCGATGGTGAAGAAGGCAATGTCGCCTGATGCGAGCGCTGCGGCGGAGCGTTGGACGACGCTTCCCTATCACCGGACCTGGTTGACTGAGCAGGCGAGTGGGCTTCTCGGCTTCTTCGAGCCGAACAGCATCAACCCGGCGGGTGGTTTCTTCGCTCTTGACGACGAGGGCCGCCCCATCGAGCGAAGCGCGGCAACCGGCAAGCCGCCGGCACGCGAAATCCACAACACCACCCGCATGGTGCATTGCTTCGCCATCGCGCGCCTCATGGGGCGGCCGGGCGCCGAGGCCTTCATCGATCATGGCATGGCGTTTCTGTGGAACGGCCATCGCGACGCGACAAACGGCGGCTATTTCTGGGGCGTCGGCGACGACGGCGCGAGTGACTCCAGCAAGCAGGCCTACGGCCACGCCTTCGTGCTTCTCGCCGCATCGAGCGCCAAGGTCGTCGGACACCCCGACGCCGACCGGCTGCTCGCCGACGTCACCGAGATTCTGCGCACGCGTTTCTGGGAGGAGAAGCGCGGCGCATCGGCGGAGGAGTTCAACGCCGATTGGAGTCCGATCGGCCGCTATCGCGGCCAGAATTCCAACATGCACCTGACCGAAGCGCTGATGGCCGCCTTCGAGGCGACCGGCGACGCGGCTTATCTGAAGATGGCCGAGAGCATCGCGACGCTCATCATCTCAAAGCTCGCGCGCGCGAACGGCTGGCGGGTGGCGGAGCACTTCGACGAGAACTGGCAACTCGACCGCGAATATTCGCACGGCGACATCTTTCGTCCTGCCGGCACGACGCCGGGCCATTCGCTCGAATGGACGCGGCTTTGCCTGCAGCTTTGGGAACTCGGCGGGCGCCGCCTCGACTGGCTTCCCGACGCCGCGCGCGCCTTGTTCGGGCACGCGGTCGCGAAGGGCTGGAACGACGAGAAGGGCGGCTTCCACTATACGCTCGACTGGGCCGGCAAGCCGCGCCTTCGCAACCGGCTCTGGTGGCCGTGCGCCGAGGGGATCGGCGGCGCGCATTTCCTGAACGCCATCGACGGCGCACGCGACTATGAGATTTGGTACCGACGCATCTGGGATTTCGTGGCGAACCGGCTGCTCGACCGCAAGAACGGCGGCTGGTGGCCGGAGGTGCGCGAAACCGGCGTCGCGCCGCTCTTCGAGGGAAAGCCCGATCTCTATCATGCGCTACAGGCGTCCTTGATCCCGCTTCTGCCGACATCGGGCTCGATCACACGCGGGCTTTCGACCGTCGGGCTGAAATGACGGATTGCAAGCGAAAGGCTTTACCGGTAGTACTCGTGACCGAGCGCGGTCATTTCCTGCTTTGCGATCGATAACGCAGCCGGAAAATCGCCGGCCTTGCAATCCGCAGTCAGGTCGCTGACGGCCTTCTTCAGCCGATCGTCGCGGGCATTGCTCGCCTCTGCGTCGGTAGTCACTGCCTTCTTCACCTCGTTCCAGACACCGGAAAGGCGCTGTGCCAGCCCGTTGCAGGCCTCTTCCGTCGCGGGAGGCTGCATCTGGTCGACGGCCGCGAAAAACTGCGCCGCCATCGCCGCCTTGCGCTCGCTCTCCGAGCCGCCTGATGCAGACGACGGCGAGGCCGGCGTCACTGTCGCCATCTCAAAATCCATCCGAGTCTTCATCGCGGCAAGCAACTGCGGCGTGTTGATCAATGTGGCCTTGTAGAACACCACGTCCTCAGCGGGAGGATCGTCGGCCACGGGGGCGCTTGGGGCGCCTGTGACGTAGAGCGGAAGGTTCTTGTCCCCGGGTTTGACCCTGAACTCGTCGGGAACGTCGAAACTTGCCACGATGGTATGGAGCCGCGGTAAATTATATTGGGTGACCCCGTAGTCGGCGAGGTCGTAGCGCCATACCCATGGCGATGACTTGTATCCCTGCAGGTTCGCGCGCTGTTCGGGGTGGACCGCGACTTTGCTTGGCACGTCGTCGACAACGACCCTCCCGTTGATCGCGATCTTGATCGGGAAATCGAATTCGGTTGGCGAGGTGTATTTCTTTTCGGTATCGATCGAGTCGGTCTTTATCGCGTGCCATGGGTAGAGGAATTCGACATCGAGGTAGAGATGGAATGCCGGCTCGCCGAAATCCGGCGTTTTGTTGCGCGGGAGGTCCATCTGCACCTTGTCCGACGTGAAAAGCCTGAGAAAAGCCTCGGCACCGAAAAAGGTCCGGCCGTCGTCGCATCCGGAAATGCAGCGCGACCGCAATCTTGATGACGGTCGTTGCCTTGAAGGGGTCCACCTGCTCCTGGGCGGGTGTCGCTTCCGCAGCGCAGTATTCCCAGCCGTCCGTGGTGTCATGCACGGGGCCGTCGATAGCCTCCCAGTCGGTCACGCAAGAGGGTGGACCGACCTCGACGACTTTCCGATCGGACTGCGCGGTGGGCGCAATCGTGATCGCGACGGCGCTCCCCGAAGCGTCCGGAGGGGTCGTCGGTTCCGTGCCGGGCACCGCCGCCATCTCGATCGGCTTGGCTGGCGTGACGATCAGGTTTTCAAACGACGATGTACCGCCGCTGCTCGTCGACATGCTCTCAAGCTTCACTTCTTGGGCCCGCGGGCAGCGCACCTTTGGTGGAACCGAATGCCACGCCGTTGATATAGAACACCGCCGTGTCGCCGTTGAGGCGAACGTGCAACCGGTTCTCGGCCGAGGTGAAGACGCTGGAGGTCTTCCGGTCGGCGACGAGAGGGGAATAAGCGTTCGTAGCATTGTCGCGCCGATAAACGGTTGCGCGACGCTGGCGGGGATCGATCAGGAACAGCACGTCTACATTGCCCGCCGCGAGATCGAGGCCCGCATAGCCTCCCGATCCGTCGACGGCGGCCACGGTCGCGCAGGCATCCACGTCCCGGCTGCCCCGCAAGCCCCAGGCCAGATAGCTCGCTTTATCCGCATCCGCGTTTATCGTTAGCTTGCCGTCCGCTACGGCGACATGCGGATCGTCGACAGCTTTCGGCAGCGGCGCTCCGAAGCTGTCACTCACGATGGCCTCGCCGGAGCATCCCTCGGTGTTCTTTTCCAACAAGGCAATGTCCGCCGGCGCAGCTTCGATGCCGGAATGCGGAAGCGCTGCGACCGTCAGGCCGCCGAACTGCCACGTCGCGTCAATGTCTTGATTGAATGCCGAGGCGTAGAGGCTGAGAGTCAGCGGCCCGAGCGGGATCGCCCCGCCGACGGAGGCGACCTCGGTGCCGTTGACCCAGAATGTCGCGTCTCCACCGACGATCCTGACGGCAAGCCGATTATCCTGTCCCTTGGGCCTGATGTGGAAACCGGCGGTGATCGCTGAACCGTCCTGCCAACTGGCGAGCTGCGTCCGGGTCTTCGTGCCCTCGTCATACTTTGCGATCTCGGCCTCGCCCCCGCCGTCCACCAGAAACAGGATCTCCGTGTCCCCGATGGAGAAGGCCAATCCGCCTTGATCGGAAGCAGGCCCGTCGGCGAGCCGAACGATTGCGCAGGCGTCGACATCGTGCCTGCCGCCGAGATCGAGGCTCGCCTCGATGCGCAGGTTCGGAAAGGGATTCAGCGACAGCCCGCCGTAGCTTGCGAATTGGATGTTGGTGTTCTTCGCCCATATCGCAGGCGCTGCGTCGAAGCTGGACTGCACGAGAATCGGGCCCTGACACGGTCTCGGCGTGTTCTCGCTCAGTGCGGCAGCGGAGTCTGCTGACGCCGCACTCTGGGTCGGCTCCAGCAGCGCGGTCGGGACAGCGACGGTCGTCCCGGCGGAGCTCGGCGGGTTCGCCGGCTCGACGGCGACCGCATTCGAATTCGATGCCGCGATCTCGATCCCCTTGCGACGGCGTGACGACGAAATCGTCAAACACCCAGGTGGAACGCGCGGCTTCGATCTTCACTGATCGAGGCCCGGCAGGCAGCGCACCGTTGACGGCGCCGAACGCCACGCCGTTGACATAGAACACCGCGGTGTCGCCGCTGACGCGGACTTGCAGCCGGTTCTCGCTCGCGATGAAGACACTGGGTGTCTGCCGGTCGGCGAGAAGCGCAGTATAGGTGCCCGCGCCATTGTCGCGCCGATAGACGGCCGCGTGCCCCTGCCGAGGATCGATCAGGAACACCACGTCCACGTCGCCCGCCGAGACGTCGAGGCCCGCGTATCCATCCGATCCGTCCCGCATGGCAGCCGTCACGCACGCATCGAGGTCTCGACGTCCTGCAAACCCCAGGCCAGATAGCTGGCCTTGTCGGTGTAGACCTTCATCGTGAGCTTGCCGTCCGCCACGGAAACTTTCGGATCATCGATCGTGTTCGGCAGCGGGGCGTCGAAGCTGTCTTGCGCGATCGGCTCGCCGGCGCATCCGGCGGTGAACAATGCGACATCTTCCGGCGACGCAGCGGAACCAGGATTTTCCGGCGCCGCGACCACGAGGTCGTCGAAAAGCCATCGGGACGACGGCGCGTAGAAACCGAGAGTGAGGGGCCCGTCGGGAACCACGCCAGTGACGGAGGCGATTTCCACGCCATTGATCCAAAAGGTCGCGTCCGCGCCACTGATCGTGACCGCGAGCCGATTGTCTTCGCCAATGGGCTTGATCGCTGGATTTGCCTGCGGGGCGACCAGATCCGTCCACCCCCCAGCGTACTTTGAAATCACGGCCTGGCCCTTGTTATTGATCGTGAACAGGATTTCGCTGAACTCGTTTGCGGCGACATAGATGCCTGCCTCGCCGGTATCGGAGCTGTCGCCGTTAAACGCCACCGTCACGCAGGTCTCGAAGTCGTGTCGGCCGCCGAGATCGAGACGGTCCCGATAGGTGCCCTTGCGGACAATGAGCTTGCCGCCGTGCACGGACTTGTTGCCGTACGGCGTCGCCCAGATCGCCGGCAGCGAATCGAAGCTCGACTGCATCAGAACGGGGCCTTGGCACCGGGTCGGACCGGCGGAGGCGGCCGCCACAGCGGCGCCGCCACTTTGAGAGGCCGCGGGTTGCGTCGCGGCGGGAGCCGGCGCGGGCGCCGGTGCGCTCGTGCCGCCGGCGGGCGGTTCGGTGGAGCTCTGAGCCGCGGTGGGCGCAGGATTGGTGGGAACCGACGCGAGCGGCGGTGCACTGGTGGTATTGGCGGGCGCTTGGGTGGAGGTTGACGGAACGGCAGCCACTTCGATGGGCTTCAGTGGCGTGACTTTCAAATCGTCGAACGCCCAGGTGGCTCCGCCTTGCCCTGCCAAGCCCTCAAGCTCGACGTTCAAAGGACCTTTGGGCAGCTTTCCCTCGACGGAGTCGAACTTCGCGCCGTTGACATAGAAGATCGCCCTGTCCCCCATTATGCGGACGTGCAGCTTGTTCTCAGCCGCGGGGCCACGACGTAGGGCCGGCATCCAGCGTTTCTTTACGAGCGACGACACAGTGTTCGCGGCGTCGCGAAAGTAGATGCCCGCCACGCCGTGCTGCGGATCAACGTCGAACAGCACGGCCCCATCCGCTCCAGAGATGTTGAGGCTGGCGTCTGAGCCGGCTCCGTCGACAAGCGCGACCGACGCGCAGGCATTGACTTCGCGACCTCCAGCCACGGGCCAGGGCACAAAGTGGTCGGCGTTGGCCGCCAGCTTCATATCCAGCTTCCCATTCACCACCGCGACGGCCGGGTCGGCGGCGAGCGAGCCGCTCGGCTGCGCCGTGAAATCGTCGGCCAGGATCGCAACCCCGGGGCAGCCCGGCACGTCCTCGACCAGGGCATCGAGTAGTCCCGGCGGCCCGCCGGAGGTTTGCGCGATTGCCGCAATGACGGGGTCTACGGTGACCGTAAGCTCGTCGAAGCGCCACGTTGACACCGCTTCTGCATCCGACGTGGCATCGATCGACAAGGTCAGTGGCCCGTCAGGGATCGCTCCTTTGACGGCTGCAAGCTCGACGTCGTTGACTAAGAAGGTTGCGTTGCTGCCGTTGATCTTCACCGTGAGCTGATTGAATTCGAACTTCGGTGCGATCGCCGGATCGGCGCGCGGCGGAACCAGATCGACCCAACCGTTGGTGTCGCCGCCATTCTTCCGGACCACGGCCCTGCCTGCATCGTCGATCGCAAACAGGATCTCGGTGCCCGCCGTGAAGACCGACAGACCCGCCTGACCGCCATGCCCTGCGGCGAAGACGGAGAAGATGCAGGCCTCGATGTCGTGTCCGCCGCCGAGGTCGAGGCTGACGCGAGAGAGGCCGTTCTGACTCGGCTGCATGACGAGCTGGCCGTTCGACACGGATGGATTGTTCGCCGGCGTCTGCCACATGGCCGGCAGGGTATCGAAATTGAACTGCGTGAGGATCGGGCCTTCGCAGGGCCCGGCGGCGGCGCCCGTTGAAAGGACCACCAGAAGGGCAAGCGACAGCCAGGCGGGGAGCGCCAGCAAGCGACCAATTCGCAATGCGGACATTTCAGTCCTCCGCCGTAGTGGAACCGTCTCTTTCTTTTTCGGCCTCTCGAAGCGAGCGCGTCAGCGTTCAAACACGACACGGTCGTTTACGGCGTAGAGAACACAGAGCTGGCCGGGAAAGCTCTGTTCGCAATCTGTCTGGGCGGTGGCGATCGCCTTGAAGATCGTATCTCCCTGACGCCAGAGTCCTCCGCCTGACGTCGTTATGACGAGAGCGCGCGGACCGGTCAGGTCTGCGTAGCCCCGCAGCACCTCGCGGTTCGCCGGAGTGGCGAAGGGAATCCGCGCCGCGTCGAATAGTCCCGGCTCTTCTGTCAGCATGCGCGGTTGCGTCGGCCATCCGCCGTTCGCGTCACGCGCGTCGTGACCGTTGATGGACACGATGAGGCAAGGCAGCTTGGAAGTAGGTACTCGCAGATCTCCAGGCTCTGCCTGGCGAGATCCTCGATGTTCACGAAATTCGTGTTGTCGGCATCCTTGCTCGCCCAGCCGGTCTTGTTCGGCGAGGTGGCCATGACGTGCGCGACGGTCGTCCCGGCCTTCAAATTCGCGATGGCGTTCGTCAACGCGTGGCGCGCGTCGTCGGCAAGGAACGGGAGCGTCGCCGGATCGACCTCGGTCGATCCGATGATGATCACCGGCGATGCGTTGGTGGATTGCGCGTCGGATCGTGAAGTCTGCGCGGCCAACAGAAGAGCTGCAGCGCAGAGTCCGAGGGTGCCGATTCTTACAAGCAGCGAGCCGCGATCATGCATGACCAGTCCCCATGTTCCCGTCGGCCGAGCGACTCCCGCCTTGAGCGCGCGGCCGCCAGTGCATGATGTTTTGGACCGTCGTCCCGGTCAACTGGAGGGAAGGGCGCCGGCGGGGCGGATGCCCGCCCTCGAGAGCAGTTCGACCGCGGGCACTGGCGCCCGGCAGGGGTTGGCGCTCGAATTCCCTGCCGATCACATTTTACAGCGCCGTCTCACTCAGGGTCTGCGGCGACGGCGAGGTGCGGCGCGCAATCCGGCTTTTCTTCGCCCGGCGGTGCCGGATGGGAGCGGCTTGTAGGCCGTCACCTTGATCTCGACGCGGCAGTCGAACATGAAGTCGACGCGGAACACGGAGCGCGTCGGGCAGCTCCGCTTGAAGAATTCCGCGTAGGCCACGTTCACCTCCGGAAAGTCCCGGGGGTCGCGCAGCCAGATCGACGTGTCGACCACGTCCGCCAGCGTGCATCCGGCTTCCTTCAGCGCCTTCTCGATAGAGCGCAGGCTCCCCCGCGTCTCCTCGGCGACGCTCCGCGGCGGAACATTGCTGCCGTCGCTGATGACGAGGCCCTTCTCGTCGTAGACGACGTCCTTCGGATCGAACTCGTGGTCGCCCTGCGCCGAGGCGAAGACGAAATCGCCCGCCCGCATCGCCAGCGAGATCGGAAAGCCCGGCTCGCTGCCAAAGCTCTGACGCAGCGCGATGTCCGCTTTCGCCGTGGCTCGCTTTGGCGCCTTGCGTTTCGCCGCCTTCGACTTGGGCGCCTTGCTCTTTGCAGCTTTGCGTTTCGGCGTTGCAGATTTCATCGCCGCCCCTCCCTTGCCCTTCAGGCGTCTAATGATCAGCGAGCGCGAAGCCGTTCATGTCGATCGCCGGCGTGCGGCCGGCGACGAGATCGGCAATCACCTGTCCCGAGCCGCAGCCCATCGTCCAGCCGAGATGGCCGTGCCCCGCCGCGATGAAGAGGTTCGGGAGCGGCGAGCGCCCGAGGATCGGCGTGCCGGTCGGCGTGACCGGCCTGACACCCGCCCAGAACTTCGCGTTCGCCGGGTCGTAGCACTTGGCGAAATCGGGAAATACGCTGATGACGTTGTTGACGATCGCCTGGCAGCGCGCGCGGCTCGGCGTCGTGTCGTAGGCCGCGACCTCGGCGGAGCCGGAGACGCGCAGCCGATCACCCAGCGGCACCAGACCGAAAAGGCGTCCGTCGTCGACAATCGGCATTTTCGGGCGGTCGTCCCACGGCAGACCGGACACGGTGATGGTAACGCCCTTCACCGGATAGATCGGGACGCGAATGCCGAGGCTGCGCAGGACAAGCGGCGTGTAGCTCGCGAGCGCCGCGACGACATTGTCCGCCTGCATCGGCCCGCGGCTGGTGTGGACCTTCGCGACCTTCCCGCCGGACGCCTCAAGCCGCTCGATCTCAGTGCCGTAGCTGAACTTGACGCCGAGCTTCGCGGCGGCGGCGGCAAGCCCTGTCGTAAACTTGTGGCAGTCGCCGGTCTCTTCGCCGGGAAAGAATATCCCGCCGACCAGGGACGACCCCGTCTGCGTGAGCGAGGGCTCCATCGCCACGCATTCCTCCGGCCGAGAGGGCCCTGGAAGACAGGCCCCGCTCTCGCAGCAGGCTCATCGCGTTGAGGCTGCCGTCGAAAGATTCCGCGGCTTGTGTAGATCTTGATCAGGCCGTTGGAGCGCATGTCGTAGTCGAGCGCGATCTCGCGAGCGGATCTGCTTCACGACCTCCATGCTGTGCAATGCGATCCGCAGGTTCGTCTGCGCATTCTGCCGGGAGCGTTCCGGCGTGCAGTTGGCGATGAATTTCAGACCCCAGCGCCACATCTGCGGGATGGCGCCGTAGCGGACGAGCAGCGGCGCGTCCTCCTGGCCCAGCCATTTCAGGATCTTCCGCGGCATGCCGGGCTGCGACCACGGCTCCACCTCCGAGGCATGGAGAACGCCCCCGTTGCCGAAGCTTGTCTCCAGCGCCGCGCCGTTCTGGCGATCGACGACCTCGACCTCATGGCCGTGCTTCGCCAGGAAATAGGCGGTAGCGGTGCCGACCACGCCGGCCCCCAGAACGATCGTCTTCATTCTTTCGCCTCCCCCGAGCCCTCAATATCCGCGCGCATCGACCGGCCAGATTTCGACCAGCGTGTCGCCGCGTACACAGTGGTAGTAGTTGTGGAGATTGATGGTCGGATCGCAGTGCGGCGTGAGGAACTCCACCGCCTCTCCGAGCTTCAGCGCGCCACCCTTCGGATCGTAGCGAAGATCGCCGTGCTCATCGCCCTCGAACACGAATTTCGCGTCCTTGAGCTTCGGGGTGAGCAGCGACCGGCGGTCCGCCCTCCGTCGCCAGCGCCTTGTAGCCGGCATTGACGATGGCGTGCCCGTCGCGCGACGCGATGACCGTCGCCAGCACGAAGAGCGACGCGTCGAACGGACGCTCTCCGTCGCGCTCGATCTCGTAGTATTCGCGGTCCATGAACGGATAGGAACCCGGCTGGATCTCGGTGAAGACGCCGCCGGAAAGATCGGTGTCGAACGTGCCGGTGCCGCCGCCGGTCACGATCTCCGGGGCAAGCCCCTCCGCCTTGAGCGCTGCAATCAGCTCGCGGATGCGCGCGATCTGCTCCTTCCGCCGCCTTCTTGCGGTCGGCAGGGAGGGGGATGTGCTGCAAATGACCGTAATAGGCATGAAGGCCGCGGTAACGCAGATGCGGCGATGCCTTCACCTTGCGCGCGAGCGCAACGACACCTTCGATCGACGGCAATGCCGGTGCGATCCTGGCCGACGTCGAACTCGACGAGAAGCGACAGCGGCTCTGCCCGACTTCTGCGCAGCCGCGGCGAGCGCATCGAGGTTCTTCGGATCCTCCACGTTCAGGATGAAGCCGTTCGATCGTGTGTTGAGCGCGATGGCGCGTTCGATCGCGGCCGGCGTCACGGCTTCGGAGGTCACGAGGATGTTCTCGATGCCGCCGTCGGCCATCACTTCGGCTTCGCGCAGCGTCGCGCAGCAGACGCCGATCGCGCCGGCTGCAAGCTGACGCCTGGCGATCTCGACCGACTTCGCCCCCTTTTCATGCGGCCGGAGGTTCACGCCGGCCGCCTTCGTCAACCTCGCCATCGCCGCGATGTTGCGCTCCAGCGCGTCGAGATCGAGCAGGAGCGCCGGCGTGTTGAGCTGCGAGCGACTGCCTTTCACGCCGATGAACCGCTCGTTCGGCCCGAGTCCGGCGACCACCGAATTGCCCATCCTCAGCCCCCCATCCGGATACGGACGACGCCATGCGCGCCGATCTCGATTTCTTTTCTTGCCTGCGCGCCCGCACTCGTCGGCATGAAGGCAGGGTCCATCGCCGCAGCCTCGAATGTCGTCTCGTCGAGACTTGCCACTGCCGCGCCCCCGGCCGCCTCCGGCAGGACGACGCGCTGCGGTGTGTCCCGCAGATTGGCGAGCCACAGGCTCGTTCCGCCATCCGCTTCGCGGAATGCGACGGCCGCAATGCGTGACCGGTCCGACGCGACGGCTTCAACGCAGGCGCGCCCGGCAGCCTTTGCCATTGCGGAGACCACGTGGAAGACCGGGTAGACCGCGCGGTCCGTGAGGCCGTCGAACCACGGCTGCTCGCTCGGCAGCCGCGCGTGGACGATGCCGGCGCCGCCCACCAGAGCGGCCGGGCTGACGGCGGCGACACCGCTACGCGCAAGTTCCGCGATCGAAGCAAGCGTCCACGCCGCGCCGAAGAGGCCGCGATGCCGCGGATCCGATCCGCCCAGCGTGTGCCGGCAATTGTCCGGGTTCGTGGCGGGCTCTCCGGCGGGCGGCGTGTCGAGCCCGATGCCCGCGGCGATTACGCGATGCGGCCTGTCGGCGGCAAACGCCTTCATCGTCCGGGCGATGTGCTGATAGGATTCCAGGTTCTCCATCATGGCGCGATCGTCCGAGGCGTGGACGACGCTGCACGACATATGCGCGAGATAGTCGACCAGCCCGACCGGCGGCCAATTGCGGTTGAGCTCGGTGAAGAAGCAGAATGTGCCGCCGCCGAGGATTGTGTCAGGAAACAACATGCGGGCGACGCGGTAGATTTCGCCGAGCAGCGTCTGCGGCGGGACCGGCGGTCCGGGCTCCTGACGGATGCGATCCTCCGCCGCGGCGACGACGATCGACTCGGGCCGGGCGCCCGATTCCTTCAGCTCTCCGGCGAGTTCGGCGAGCTCGGCTGCGGGGTCGGAACGGCACGGAACGATGAGCTCCAGCGTCAGCGCCGCTCCGACGCGCGCCGCCAATTCGGCGAGCGCCTTCATCTCGGCGGCGCCGTGGCCGGCGCGCGGATCGATGCGACCATTCAGAAGCTGCGGCCCCGCCTGGCGGACAAGCGCGGCGGCGGCATTCGCTTCCGCCATCCAATTCAACGGAGCGCGAAGTCCAATCGCCGGCATGCGGGTCGAGGTTTCGCGCGAGAGCGCGACCTCGACCGGACGTTCGCTCGCCGATGCGCTGCGCGGCTTCGGCAGCGTGCCGGAGAAGGTGAGCGTCACCGACTGCGTGACGCGCTCCCCACCCTTCAACGTATAGGGATAGGGAAGACGCATCGGGCGCACATAGGTCTTGAACGACGCATCGAGCCAGTTGCGGTGATCCTCAGTCTCCCAGCTGTCGCCCTCCATCGTGCACGTCGCCCAGACACCGGGCACGGCCTCATGCGCCATCGCCCGCATGTCGGTGAAGCACGGCTCAGGATCGACAAGAGTTCGGGAAGCGCGTGCGCCGCTTGGTGCCGTCGGCGTGGGTGATCTCGACGGGACAACCGACGATGCGCTCAAGCGGATGCAGCACGACGAAGCCGGTCCGGCAGGTGACGAAATCCTGCGGCGGAGCGGCGGTGCCGACAAACCGCAGCGAGCCGTCCGCGCCTCCGACGATCTCCGCGGACCACGGAAGCTCGCCGTCACTCGTGCGACACATCGCGTTGAAGGATACGCGGAAGCCGCCTTCGCTCCGGTCGATCTCGAAGTTCGAGATTTCCGTGGCAGCGGTATCCCAGATGCGGTCGCGCACCAGAAAGGCGACGCCACGCACGACCTCAACGCCGTTCAGCTTTATCCAGCGCAAGGCTCCGTTTTCGAGCGTCACGGAGACCGGCCCGGCCTGAAGCTGAATCTGTTCCGGCAGCGGCTCCGCCGTCCCGAACAATGCGATTGAACGGTCGACGGTCATGACGCCTGAACCTCCGATGTACTGCTTAAGGATACAATCGCTTCAAAGGCGTGACGCGGGATCAGGAGCCTTGGCGCATTTCCCTGCGAATATTGGGATATTCTGCGTTCCAACCTTTGATGTCCTGTTCTAGGAACATTCGACAAGCAATGGCGGAAACGGGGGAGTTGGACCGTGACGAGAATTCAGCCCGGACGGTTTGCCGGAAAGCGTGCGGTGGTCACCGGCGCGAGCGCAGGGATCGGCTACGCGACGGCAGCGCGGCTCGCCGCCGAAGGTGCGCGCGTGGCGCTCGTCGCGAGGCGGCGCGAGCCGCTCGAAGCGGTTGCAGCGGAGATTGCCGCGTCCGGCGGCGAGGCTCTCGTTCTCCCCGCCGACAGCTCCGTCGAAGCGGAGATCGAAGCGGCGATGGACGCGGCGGCCGAGCGCTTCGGCGGGCTCGACATCATCGTGTCGAACGCCGGCATCGAGCTGCTCGGTCAGGACGATCGCGTCGACCGTCTCGACCGCGCGATCTGGGACCAGCTCATCAGCACGAACCTCACCGGCCAGTTCCTCGCCTGCAAGCACGGCGCGCGGCACCTGCTCGCCGCCGGCGGCGGTGCCATCGTCTGCCTCGGCTCGAATTGCGGCTATCTCGGCATGGCGACCAACGAGCCTGCCTATAGCGCCAGCAAAGGCGGCATCCATGCGATGATGAAGGTGATGGCGATCGACTACGCGCGCCTCAACATCCGCGTAAACATGGTGATCCCCGGCTTCATCGACACGCCGATGAACGCGCCGGTGATGAAGGACCCGAAGGAGCTCGCCTACTGGAGCAACCAGATCCCGATCGGGCGCACCGGTACCGCGGAGGAATGCGCTTCGGCGATCCTGTGGCTTGCCTCCGACGAGGCAAGCTACTGCGTCGGGACGGCGCTCATCGTCGATGGCGGTCAGTCTTCCATCTGAGCTTCGATGATCATGAGGCGCTTTGTCGCTCATGTGCATGACGTCAGCACCAGCACCGCGTCCTCCTCGAAGGGCGGCGCCAGTATCACCGAGCCCTCGGCCGCAAGCACGCCGCCGGAGAATCGCCGACCGCTCGCAGGCTCAAACCAGAGGGCGGAGAGACGCGGGCCGTTCAGAACCGAGAGATCGACGCCGACCGGCCGCCGCACGGGGAGATAGGCGATGCCGAGACGACGGTCGGCCGTCATCGCCGCCGTCACCCTGTCGAGGCCGCGCGCCTCGCCGAGGCCCGAAGTCACCAGCTTGAGCTCGATGTCGGGGACGAACTCGCTCCACGGCAGCGAGCGGAAGAAGTCGCCCCAGCGGGCCATCGCGAGGGAACCGGGAAGATCGAGCGCGCGTTCCCAGCCGTCCCAGAACAGCCAGATCGGGTTGTTGCCCATGCAGTGGCCGTTGCCGCCGCAAAGCACCGACCAGTAAGCCTGCCGCCGGATCTGCAAGGGGCTGACGTTGTGCTCGCCCTCGTAGGCCGACTCGATCAGGAAGAACGGCCACGGAGGATTGCGCTGCCAGTCGGCGATGAGCCAGCGATGCACGATGCCGTAGGTGTAGGTGACGTTGACGTCGAGCCAGCTCGACCCGGCGAAGGATTCGATCGGCGAGAACTCCGGATGCGGGTGGGCGGTGAAGAGGTTCTTCACGCCCGTGCGCGCGGATGCCTTCGGCGATCGCGTCGAGGCCGCTTCGCGCATCGAGGGGATGCCAGTCGCCGCCGATCATCCAGACGATATTGGCGAAACGGCCGAAGCGGCGGCCGAGATATTCGCCATAGACGCGGCAGCCTTCCGGACCGGTCGCGACGATCTCGTCGTTCCAGCCTTCGAGACGCAGCGACCCGCCATCTCCGAAATCGCGTTCGTAGCCGATGTAGCAAGGCGCAAGCAGCACCATGAAGCCGCGCTCGGCGCAGGCGTCGAGCACGCGCTCGGCAGCGTCGAAATAGGCGTCGTTGGGCGTAGCCATGTTTCCCGGAGTCGAGAACGGCTCGCGCCCCGCAAGGTCGCGCGGCGGATCACGCGAGAAGAGATGCTCGATCAGGTTGATGATGACGGTGTTGAATCCCTTCGCCTGGCGGTCATCGAGATAGTGGACCGCCTGCTCGTAAGTGAGATTGGCGATGATCGACCAGGCAGCGTCGCCCTGGATCAGGAAGGGCTTGCCGTCAGCATCGAGAAAGCGGCGGCGGTCGTCCGAGACCGTCAGCGGAAAGCGCGCGGCGGGCCCCGGTGCGGGCAGGGGCGCCGGCGGATACACCGGCTCCGGCCGGTGCGGTCGGCTGTAGGGGCTGGGCGTACCGAGGGGGATCGGCCTCTTCATCACGCGACTTTCCGGTTGGCGACGCGAATGCCGTCGGCGTCGAAGAACTGCAGGTGCTCCGGAGGTAGGCGCACGTGGATCTCGTCGCCCTCCCGCAGAGGGGTCGCCGCGTCGACGCTGGCGATGACAGAGGTCGTGCCGCCGACGATCAGGAAGACATTCGAGTCGGCTCCGACCCGTTCGATGAGGTCGACCTTCGCCGGCACGGTGCCGGGAATGCCGGAACTCACGATCTCGATGTGCTCCGGCCGGATGCCGAGTGTCGCCGGACCGGCGGCAAGCCCAAGGATCCCGCCTACGGGATGCTCGATCGGGCCGCGGAAGACAGGTCCGTCCTTGCCATTCTCGACGCGCCCTTCGATCAGGTTCATCGCCGGGCTGCCAACGAAGCGGGCCACGAAGGTGTTGGCGGGCGTCACGTAGATCTCGGTCGGACTGCCGACCTGCTGGATCTTGCCACGGTTCATGAGCACGATCCGGCTCGCCATGGTCATGGCTTCGATCTGGTCGTGCGTGACGTAGATCGTGGTGCGGCCGACGCGCTTGTGGAGGCGCAGAAGCTCCGTTCGCATCTCCACCCGCAGCAGCGCGTCGAGATTCGACAGCGGCTCGTCCATCAGGAAGGCAAGCGGCTCGCGGACGATCGCCCGGCCAAGCGCGACGCGCTGGCGCTGGCCGCCGGAGAGCTCGTCGGGGAAGCGGTCGAGCTCCGCGCTGAGCTGGAGAAGGCTCGCCGCGGCCTCGACGCGGCGCTGCACCTCCTCGCGCCGAATGCCGCCCATCTTCAGCGGGAAGCCGACATTCTCCCGCACCGTCATGTGCGGATAGAGAGCATAGTTCTGGAAGACCATGGCGACGTTGCGGGCGCTCGGCTTCAGATAGTTGGCGAGCTTGCCGCCGACGTAGATTTCGCCGTCGGTCAGATCCTCAAGGCCTGCGATCAGCTTGAGGAGCGTGCTCTTGCCGCAGCCCGAGGGGCCGAGCAGCGCGACGAACTCTCCGGTCTCGATCGCCAGGTCGACCGCGCTCAGCGCTTCCGTCTTGCCGTAGTGCTTGGTGACCTCGATCAGTTCGATGGCGTGCATGGCGTCGGCCCGGATTTCTCTTGCTGCTTCCGTCATTGCTTCAGCGCCCCGGCCAACGAGCGCGCCAGGAACTGGCGCTGAAGGATGAAGAAGAGGACTGCGATCGGAACGAGCGACATGACCGCCGAAGCCGACCACAGCCCGTAGTCGACGCCGCCATGGGCGCGGAGCGACGCGACCCCGACGGTCAGGACGATAAGGTTGTCGCTCGTGGTCGCGATCAGCGGCCAGATAAAGCTCATGAACTGGTCGGTGAAGATGATCACCGCGAGCACGACGAGGCCGGGCTTGATGAGCGGCAGGATGATCCGCCAGTAGATCTGGAACTCGTTCAGTCCGTCGAGGCGCGCGGCATTCTCGAGGTCCGTGGGCAGACCGAGAATGAACTGGCGCATCAGGATCGCCCCGAGCGGGCTGGCGAGCGGCGGCAGGATCAGGGCGAAATAGGTGTTGATCAGGCCGAGCGAGTGGACGAGCGACCACAGCGGAACGATGAGCGCTCCGACCGGCATCATCAGCAGGATCACCATCAGGAGGAAGACCGCCCGCTTGCCGGTGAAGCTGATCTTGGCGAGCGCGTAGCCGGCCATCGAATCGAGGAACACCTTGAGGACCGTGACCGTCGTCGCCACGAACAGCGTGTTGAACATCCAGCGCAGGAAGTTCGTGTCGTGAAAGACGTGCCTGTAGTTCTCCCAGTAGGGCGGCCACGGAATGAGCTTCGGCGGGTAGGAGAAGATCGCGTGGCTGTCCTTCAGCGACGCGAGCACGACATAGTAGAAAGGCGCGACCAGAACGAAGGTGATGACGCGCGAGCGACAGGTGGCGAGACAGCTCGGCAAGCCGCCGCCGCCGCCGACTGGTGCGCGCGTGGTCGACGGCGAGCGCGCCGAAGCGTGCCGCGGGTGAGGCGAGGTGCGGCCGACATCCGCCATCAGTCGCCTCCGCGGCGGGAGCGCAGGAGACGCATCTGGATGAGCGTGAGGGCCAGGATCGCCACGATCATCACCAGGGAGATCGCCGACGCGAAGCCGACCTTGTTGCTGGCGGCGAAGACGTAGTTCCAGATGCGATAGATGACGGTCGTAGTCGCGCCGGCGGGTCCGCCGCGCGTCAGCACGATCGCGGTGTCGAAGACCTGGAACGCCCAGATCGTCGAGACGACGACCGCGAAGAAGATGATGCGGCGGAGAAGCGGCAGCGTCAGAAAGCGGAAGCGCGCGATGACCGACGCCCCGTCGAGCCGCGCGGCCTGATAGAGCTCCTCGGGAAGGCCGATGATGGCGGCGACGAAGAACATCGCCCAGTAGCCGACGTTGCGCCAGACATCGAGGGCGATCAGAACGCCGAGAGCGTTGTCGACGCCGAGCCAGGTCGACCGGCTGCATGCCGAACATGCGGAGCACTTCGTTGAAGAGCCCGAAATCGGCATTGGTCAGGAACAGCCAGATCAGCGCCGCCGACGACGCCGGGGACCAGGACCGGGAAATAGACGAGGAACCGATAGACGGCGCCGCCGTGCTTCAGCCGGGCGAGAAGGAGCGCGATGCCGAGTGCGCCGACCAGTATCAGCGGCACCGAGAACGCCGGCGAAGACGAGCGTGTTCCTGATCGCCTGCGGCGCGCCGACGAGGCCGGGCAGGCGGGTGAAGTTCTTGAGGCCGACGAAACGGGTGCCGCTTATCAGGCTGCCGAAGCGGGTGCTCCACCAGATCGTGCCGAAGACCGGGACGACGAGGAACACGACGAAGAAGACGAACATCGGCCCGAGGAACATCCATCCGGTCGCTTCCCGGTGCAGCCGCGCCTTTCGGCGCAGCCGCACATGCTCTTCACGCGACAACCGCATGCGACGAGGTTGCCCGTCCATGTCGGCCGCGCGCTCCGGATCAACTCAGCGGTTCAATCGCTCCACACCCCGCGGCGTTTCAGAGGCCGGTTTCCTGCATGACGACCTTCTCGGCGCTGGCGACCGCTTCCTCGGCGGTGGCATCGCCGCTGAAGCCTTCTCGATCTCGGCCCTGGCGAGACTCTCCACGCTCGCCCAGCCCGCGAATTTCTCCGGGCCGACGCTGTACTTCTCGTAAAGCGGCAGAGCTCGGCGAGCTGCGGCGCGGCGTTCGTGCCGTAGCCGTTGTCGGTGGCGTCAACGCTTCGCCGGATAGGTGCCGGAGTTGTCCGCCCAGTAGGCGTCGTTCTTGGAGTTCGTCCACCACTTCACCGCTTCCCACATCAGGTCCTGATTCTCGGACTGCGAATTGATCATGTAGTAGGTGATGTCGTTGAAGTTCACACGTCCCGCCGCCTGCGGCGGATTGGGAATGAGCTTCCAGTTGAACGGAAGCGGAAGCTCCACGACGGTGGTGGCGGCAAGATCGATGGACAGGATCGCCAGCTTGCCGCCGGCGAAGGCGGCCGGTGCGTCGTCGTAATTGTAGGTGCCGAGCGGCGCCGCGAGCTTGTCCTTGAAGAGGCTCGCCATGCGGTCCGTAGCGTCGATCACCTCCGGCTTGTTGACGTTCGGGCGCGCTCAGATCGGGCGTCAGGAACGATCCGCCGGCGGCGCATAGAACCTGGTACCATTCGCCGTAGGGCTGCACGCCGAGCGCGATGCCATAGACATCGCCGGGCTTGTTCATCTTGGCGAGGCAGTCGCGGAACGTGTCCCAGGAGTCCGCGAAGCTTTCGTCGTAGCCTGCGGCTTTGACCATATCCATGTTGACGAAGAGCGCGCTCTCGGCGTGGAAGCTGATCGGAAGCCCCTTGAGCTTCGGTCCGAAGCCGAGCGTGCGGTCCAGGTAGAGGTATTTGGCCTTCTCCTCGGCGAATGCCGGATCGTTGACCCAATCGCTCAGATCGATGAAAGCGTCGCTCGCCTCGTTGTCGGGATAGGCGTTCTCGGTCGTCATGTAGATGTCGTGGGCGCCCGCCGCGGCCGACGTGTTGATCTCCTGACGGTCAGTGTCCCAATCGTAGACCTTGAATTCGAACGTGACGTCCGGATGCAGCGCGGTGAATCCCTCGGCGATCTTCTGGTGAAGCTCCACCTCGCGCGGCGACCACGGCCCGACGAGGAAGCGGACATTGCCTTTCATATCCATGGTCGCGGCGGCCGCGGGATCGATCTCGGCGATGAGCGACGCGACGGTCGGCGCCGCGATTCCCAATCCAAGCAACCCCATGACGAAGCCGCGCCGGGAAATCCTGCCGGCGGCGAAGGCTTCGGCAAGCGCGTAAGTCTCACGATGCAGTTTGCTGTTCATGATGACCCCTCCGTTCTTGCCCGAGCCCCCGCTCCTGGCGATTTCGCTGCGTTGTCCTGAGTTACTCAGGATTGGCACCATGTACGGCCTTGCAGTACATTCATTTTTATAGGCATCGCTGCAAACGCCTGTCAATCGAACCGCGCGAGATACAGGGATTTTTGTTGGCCTTTTTGCTCGGAATTGCGTAGCTGCCCGTCGCGAAGGCACCAATGTACTTCGCCTGAGAACAATCGCGGGGTTGGGATGGAGGAATGGTTTTCAGACTGGCGGTTGCGTCGCGGCGAGGTCTACAACTCGCTCGCCGACGCGCTTGAGCAGGCGATCCGCAGCGGCACGGCTTCCGCCCGGCTCCCGCCTGCCAACCCACCGCGATCTCGCCAAGCGCCTCGGCGTCGCCGTCAGCACGGTCTCGCGCGCCTATGCCGAGGCGACCGAGCGCGGCCTGATCGACGGCGCGGTCAGGCGCGGCACCTTCGTGCTGCCGACCGACGGCGAGAAACAAGCAGGCTCCAACCGCGAGGGACTGCGCCCGCTGGAGCGGCTCTACCTGCCGCTGATGCAGCGCAACGACGCGATCAACCTCAGCCTCAACGAGCCGCTCCCCGACGGAACAGATGATCGCCTGCGGGCCGCGTTGAGGACGGTGACCGCCAAGGGCGATCTCTGCGACCTCGCGCACTACCAGCCGCCGCAGGGGCAGCTGAAGCATCGACAGGTCGGGGCTGAGTGGCTGCGCGATCTCGGCGTCGATGTCCCGGCCGACGACGTCTATGTCGTGTCCGGCGGGCAGACCGCGCTGATGACTATCTTCCTGGGCCTCGCACGGCCAGGCGACACGGTGCTCACCGAAGAGCTGACCTGGCCCGGCGCGCTCTCGGTCGGTCGTCTCACCGGCATCCGCATGATGCCCGTCGCGATCGATGACGGAGGGGATGGTGCCGGAAGCTTTCGAGAATGCGTGCGAGATGTTCCGGCCGCGCTTCGTCTACACGATGCCGACGCTGCACAATCCGACGACGGCGACGGCAAGCCTCGCCCGGCGCGAGGAGATCGTGCGCATTGCGCGCGCGAACAACGTGCTGATCGTCGAAGATGACGCCTACGGCTTTCTCGTTGAGCCGCGCACCGTCACCTATTGTCACCTTGCGCGCGAGATTACGGTCTATCTGACGAGCCTGTCGAAATCGATCGCGCCGTCGCTGCGCGTCGGCTTCATGGTGGTGCCGCCACGCCTCCACCGCGCGCTCCGCGCCGCGATGCGCGCGACGACGGCGATGGTCTCGCCGGTGCTTCTGGAGCTTGCAGCCGAGATGATCCGCAGCGGTGCCGGATTGGAGGCGACGCGGTTCCAGGCTGCCGCAGCGCGACGGCGGCAGGCGCTTGCCGCCCGCATCCTCGGACAGACGAATTCCGCGCCGACCTCGCTGCACTTCTGGCTGCGGCTGCCGCCGAGATCGCAGCAACGCCGCTTCGTCGCAGATGCGCTTGCGAATGGCGTCGCCGTTACGCCGGGAGACGCGTTCACCCTTGTCCCCGGCCATGATCCCGGCGGGGTCCGCCTCTGCCTTTGCGCGGAGTCGGACGAGGCACGCGTCGAGGAGGCGTTGACGACACTCGCGCGGCTCCTGCACGCCGATCAGAGAGCGGCCGTTGCGATTGTGTGAAAGAGCGCTCAAGCCCGCGCGAATTCAGATGTGGATTGAGCCTTCGAGATAGAGCGCGCAGCGACCGGCGAGGCGCACTTCCTCCCCCACGAGCGCGCAATAGAGTTCGCCGCCGCGCGGCGACAATTGCAGGGCGTGATGCTCTTTCTGCCCAAGCCGCTCCGACCAGAACGGGACGAGCGTAAGATGCGCCGAGCCGCAAACCGGATCCTCCGGCAGGCCTTCCTTCGGCGCAAACGCGCGCGAGACGAACGAGCAGCTTTCGCCGCGCGCCGTGACGACCACCGAATCTTGAGCCAGCCGCATCAGCGCGTCCATGTCGGGATTGACCGCGACGACCGCCGCCTCGCTATCCATCACGACGTAGTAGCGATCGCTCGTCTCAAACACCTCCGCGAAAGGCGCGCCGAGCGCTTTCGTGAGGTCGACCGGCGCGGCGCATCGGGTCGACGGGACGAGCGGGAGCTGAATGGCGAACATCTCGTCGCGGAAGCGGGAGACGCGGAGCGGACTGCCGCTATGGCGCCTGAGCATTGCGCCCGAAAGCTCGGGGTGGAGCAGGCCGAGGACGACATGCGCCGCCGCGAGCGATGCGTGTCCGGCGAGCGGCAACTCGCCGGCCGGCGCGAAAAAGCGGATATCGAACGCGTCCCCGCGGTCGATGATAAACGCCGTGGTCGAGATGTTCTGCTCCGCGGCGATCGCCGTCAGAACCGCGTCGTCGAGCCAATCGTCAAGGCAGCAAATGACGGCGGGATTGCCGGCGAACACGCGCCCCGCGAAAGCATCGAGCTGATAGATCGGGAACTTCATCGGAAGCTAGGGCTTAGCCTCCGACACCGTTTGACCGTCGTCGAACACCAGCGTCGGGCCAATAGCATAAGCGGCGCCGACACGGCGCGATCCGCCAATGACGATGGCGACCTTATCTTCCAGTCGTCCAGCCATGCCCCTCCCTCGCGTGGCGGATAGTGCTCCGGGCAAGATCGCAACGTCAATGTGCGCCAGCTGCGATTTCGACGGGGTTCAGAGGTCGTGCCAGCCCGGCTCAACCCGGCGACTATTTTCTGCCGGCGGCACCCGCGCTCTGGCTGTCTTCAATGACGTCGCGAAGCCTCTCCACGCCGTCGATCGCGGCCATGTCGGGACCAAAGAGGCCTATGCCTTCACCGTATTCGAGAGCGCCTCCAAAGAGTTCGGCCTGCCGAGCGCCATCGGCACCGATAACGGCGCACCCTGCGCCAGCTCCAATGCGCTCTTCAACCTGTCGAGGCTGCCTGTGTGGTGGCTCAGGCTCGGTATCGAGATTGAGCGCATCAAGCCGTGTGACGGCCTTGCGACGACCGGTTGAGAGCACCACCCAATTCGGACATTGGGCTGCAAGCCGGGTTCCTTCTGGCTGGGGTATTGCCGAGCAAGCTCACTGACGCCTGCGGACGCGTAGGCGTGCCGGCCTGTCGTGCCCGGCTTCATTGGCTCGCGGCAGCGTCAAGCGCCCTATGACGCCAGGGACGTCTGCAACCCGCGGAGCCTTTGATCGAGCCACCGGAATACCGTAGTCTTTGCTGTTCCACTTATTGCACCTCATCTCGGCATGATTCCGATCTTCGACGGGCACAACGATGTACTCCTGCGCCTCAACCGCGACCCGGCGACGGCCGCGGAGCGCTTTCTCGAGGGCGAGGACGCCGGTCACATCGACCTGCCACGCGCGCACGCCGGCGGGTTCGCCGGAGGCCTCTTTGCAGTCTTCGTGCCTTCCGACGAAATCGGCGGCGCCCGCGACGAAATGATGCGGGCCGCCGCATACGATCTACCCCTGTCCTCGACGATAGCTTTGACAAATGCTCAGGCCTACGCAGCCGGCATGATCGCGCTTCTGCTTAGGATTGTGCGGAAGTCAAACGATCGCGTGCGGCTATGTTGCCGACTTGAAGACATTCGTCGGTCCCTCGACAGCGGGTCGCTCGCGGCAGTTCTGCATATTGAAGGTGCAGAACCGATCGATCCGGATTTCAAGATGCTGGAGGTGTTCCACGCGGCTGGATTGCGGTCGCTCGGGCTCGTGTGGAGTCGGCCCAACCTGTTCGGTCACGGCGTCCCCTTCCGCTATCCAAGCAGTCCCGATACCGGCCCCGGGCTCACCGATGCCGGCAAGGCACTTGTGAAAGCCTGCAACGAGCTGAGGATCGTCATCGATCTCTCGCATCTATCGGAACGAGGCTTCTGGGATGTGGCTGCGCTTAGCAGCGCCCCGCTCGTCGCCACGCACTCCAACGCCCATGCGCTCACGCCTCATGCACGGAACCTGACCGATCGCCAGCTTGCTGCGATTCGAGAAAGTGGGGGTGTCGTCGGAATCAATTTCGCCACCTGCTTTCTGCGTCCGGACGGACGTATGCTGGCGGAAACGCCGCTTGAGGACGTTGTCCGCCATGCAGATCACCTGATCGAGCACGCAGGCGTCGATCATGTGGGATTCGGTTCCGACTTCGACGGCGGTGTGGTGCCAAAGGATCTGAAGGACGTGGCCGGATTGCCGAGGCTTGTGGAGACGTTCCGTTCCGCAGGCTACGACGAAGCAACGCTTAACAAGCTCTGCCTTGAGAACTGGCTTGCGTTGCTCGAAGCGTACCTGGGGCGAGTGAGGCACGTTGAGCGGATATCGAGGCCGACCGTGTCTCGCCGGCGGGCTCATCCCGCGAACAGGCGCGCCCTTTTTCCGAGCCGGTCAGTTATCGGAGACGTCAGACCGACAAATAGACTAGCGCTCTATTCTTGATGGCGCCGCTCTTGAGCGTGAGGATCGCCCTACCAGCACCGCACCGATCACCTGCGTCACGATCCCGCCGACACTCAAATTGCCGCTTTGAGCTGGCGCGAGACACCGCAGGCCCACGAGGTTGGCCTTTTCGATCTGAACAAGGTCACCGACCTGGAGCTTGAGCAGATGCTCGCGCTGACCCGGGCTGCAATTGCCAAGAACGGTCCGAGGCCGGTAACCGGAAGCCCGCCAAACCGCCGCGTCTAAGAGCCTAGAATGGGCGGTGGAGAATGTGCTCGCGTGAATGGCTGGCGGAGGGAGAGAAACTGAAATCCTACATTCTCCACGCAGTCTTGAGTGTCCGCCATCAACACCTGTCTGAAGCGCTGAGATATGCCACCTTCCGCCCCTGGCCGATCGCACACCGCGAGCGTTGAGTGCATCCAACAGGGTGTTGCGTGCGGCGATTACTTTCCAAGCAAGTTTGCCCGCACCGTGGTGAGGTGACCTCGCATTGCGCTGCGTGCGCCGTCCGGGTCGCAACTCACCAAATTCTTGAGTAACGCAAGGTGCTCCGAGCAATAGCGAAGGCGTCGTTCTTCCGAAAAGGCGCGCGCCTTCATCTCGAACCAGGGGCTCTGATTTCTGAGCAAGGAGAGCAGGCTGTGCATGTCCTTCAGGAGGGCGTTCCGGGAGCTTGCAAATATCCGATGATGAAATTCAGCATCCCAATGTTCGAAAGTCGGCATGTCCATCGCAGCGACGGCGTTGCGATGCGCCTCCTCAACGCTGGCAAGCTCGCTCGCGCTCGCATTGGTCGCAGCGAAAGCCGCCGCGGACGGTTCAAGCAGTAGACGGATCTCCATCATATCCGCCGGGCTTGCGCCGCTCATTCGCTGAGCGATCTCAGAAAGCGATCCGCCGTTGGCGGAGCGGACGAAAGTGCCGCGGCCGATGTGACGCGATATGGCGCCCTCGTCGCGGAGGAGGTGCATGGCGCGACGCATCGTGTTCCGTGCCACGCCAAACGAGATCGCGAGATCACGCTCGGGCGGGATACGGCCGCTCTCCGACCATTCACCCGCATCAATGCGTTGCTTGAGCGATCTAGCAATGTCCGTCGCCGCGGCCCGCGCCATTCAACGATCCACAACGTGGTCCATTTGTGAGCCAATTAACATGTGACTCGGAATCCTGTCCACCGCATTCGCGACCTTTTGCCTTCCGTGATTAGCATCCGAAACCCCAGGGCACGCCTTGTGAGGTAATCCAATTTGGCGCTAGATTGGTTTCCAACAATAATGGGATGGGTGGAAGCGTGCGGGTGGCAACCTTTTCGATTGCCGGCGAGCGACGGGTGGGAGTCGTCGATCTCGATCGGCATACCGTCAGCCCGTTCGACCTGCCGGTCGAAGAAGCGGCAACGGGTGTGCAGGCACTCGCCGCTCGCGATCGGTCGCTTCCCGGAACGCGTTCAACGATCGATCTCGATGCTGTGCACATCGAGGCGCCTATTCCGCATCCCCGCCGAAACATCTTCTGTGTCGGCAAGAATTACCACGAGCATGCGCACGAATTCGCCCGGAGCGGCTTCGATTCGAGCTCGGCGAACGGGAACGTGCCGAAGCATCCGATCATCTTCTCCAAAGTTCCTGAAACAGTTGTCGCTAATGACGACGCAATCGTCATCGACCCTAAGGTCTCGACTGCCATCGACTACGAAGCCGAACTCGCCGTGATCATCGGGACACCGGGTCGTGCAATAGCGCCTGAAAGGGCGTTCGACCACGTCTGGGGCTACACCATCGTCAACGACGTGACGGCCCGCGACCTCCAGGGGCGGTACAGCCAATGGCTTGTCGGAAAATCGCAGGATACCTTCTGCCCGATGGGCCCGTGGGCGGTTACCAAGGACGAGATCGATATTTCCGATACCGCCATCCGGAGCTTCGTCAACGGCGAAATTCGTCAGAGCTCCAATACCAAACTCTTGATCTTCGACATACCGACGATCATTGCGACAATCTCGGCCGGGCTAACGCTTCGAGCTGGCGACATCATCGCAACCGGTACGCCCGCTGGCGTGGGGATTGGATTCGATCCGCCGCGCTATCTGAAGAAAGGTGACGTCGTCCGCGTCGAGATCGACGGATTAGGAGCCCTTGAGAATCCGGTCGAAGAGGCGCGGCAATGACCAGCGTCGCTGTCGGCGGAGTGGTGGCCGAGGTCGAGGGCGAAGGGTTCCCCGTGATCATGGTGCACGGGCTCGGCGGTACGACCAATACCTTCCAGCCTCAGATGGACGTGCTTCGCGCCTACCGAGTGATACGCGTCGATCTTCCTGGCAGCGGGCGCTCGCCGGTGCCCGCCGGCATGCCGACGATCGGCGGTTTCGCCGAGGCGGTGATTTCGGTCGCAAAAGTGCTCGGCGTGGAGCAGGCGCACTTCGTCGGCCATTCGCTCGGTACGATCGTCTGCCAGATGATCGCCGCCGACCAGCCGGCGATGGTGCGGTCGCTGACGCTCTTTGGAGCGCTCGCCGAGCCGTCCGACGCGACGCGCGCCGCCCTCGGCAACCGGGCCAAGCTCGCGCGGAGCGAAGGCATGGCCCCCATCGCGGATCAGATCGTGGCCGGCGCGCTTTCCGCGGCGACCCGCGCGTCGCAGCCCGCGACCGTCGCCTTCGTGCGCGAGTCGCTGATGCGGCAGAATCCGGAGGGTTACGCCAGGGTGTGCGAGGCGCTTGCCGATGTCCGCGCGGTCGACGCGCGGCTGATTTCCGCCCCCACATTGCTCATTACCGGCGACGCCGACACGGTCAATCCGCCGAGCGTCGCCGAGGCACTGCGGGAGAGGATAAATGGTGCGCGGCTGAGCATCGTCGGCCGCGCCGGCCATTGGCTGACGGTCGAGAAGCCGACCGAATGTAACCAAAGGATTGCCGATTTGTTGAAACGGGTCGAACAATAGCGTTCATCTACCCGGCTATCCAAGGAAGACGCAGACAAAGCGTGCAAGCCGGGGGTATTCGAGGGAGGTTCTGATGGCAGACGGTAACGGATACGGCGCGCGCTGGAATGGCAATGGTCGCGAGCCAGAATCCGTCCTTTTCACCAATGTGCGCATTCTCGATGCGACCGGCGAATATCCCTATACGGGCGAGGTTCTTGTCCAGGGCAATCGCATCAAGCAGGTGACGCGCGGCGGCTCCCGTTTCGGCGCCGGCGCCATGGGCGGCGCGACTGTCATCGACGGCATGGGCGCCACGCTGATGCCGGGGATGATCGACGCGCATCTGCATCTTTCCTGGAACAACGCGCCGGGCATCGATCCCATCAACATGATGGAGATCGAGGAGCACATGCTTGTCACGATGGAGATGGCGAAGCTCGTCATCGACGCCGGCTTCACCGGAGGCCGCGGCGCCGCCGCCGCGAAGCCGCGTCTCGACGTGGTCGCCAAGCGCTTCATCAACGAGGGTCGCTTCCCCGGGCCGCGCTACCTTGCCGCCGGTCCGGAGATCACGACGGTCGGCGGCCTCGGCGATTCCGCGCCCTCGCACATTCCGCATCCCGGGCTCAATCTCGGCCTCGTCGTGTCAGGCCCCGAAGAGGTGCGTCGCACGGTTCGACAGCTGATCAAGTATGGCGTCGATTCCATCAAGCTGAACCTTTCGGGCGAGACGATCACCGGCATGGGCGCCGAGGAAACGCCGATGTCGGAGGAAGAGGTTGCGATGGCGGCGCAGGAAGCGCGCACGCCGCAACAAGGTGCTCTCCGCCCATGCGCGCTCGTCCGGCTCGGTGAAGCAATGCGTGCGCCACGGCATCCAGAACATCTATCACGCATCCTTCGCCGACGAAGAAGCGCTCGACATGCTGGAAGCGGCAAAGGACAAGCACTTCGTTGCGCCCGGCATCGCATGGCTCATCAACACGGCACGCCACGCCGAAGCGTGGGGCATCAAGCCCGGCTCACCACTCACCATCGAGTACGAGCGCGAGCTGGAAATGTGCGTCGAGACCATGAAGAAGATGCACCGGCGCGGCATCCGCGTCTGCATCGGCGGCGACTACGGCTTTGCCTGGACGCCGCAGGGCACCAACGCGAAGGATCTCGCAGACCTTCGTCGAGATGCTCGGCTTCTCGCCGATGGAGGCGATCATCGCGGCGACGAAATACGGCGGTGAGATCATGGGCATGGGCGAGGAACTCGGCCAGATCAAGGAGGGCTATCTCGCCGATCTGCTGCTCGTCGATGGCGACCCGATCGCGAACATCAGAGTCCTGCAGGAAAAGGACCGGCTGCTCGCCATCATGAAGGACGGGAAATTCCACAAGCGGCCGCAGGTGCAAGAGCAGCGGCGGCGGCTGACGGCGTGAGCGTCGTCGACCAGACATCGCCTGCGGGCGGACTGACGCGGCGACAGGCGTGGGGCCTCGTCGGGCTCCTCGTCGCGGCACTTGTTGCCTGGCTCTTCATCGCCGTGTGGCCGGATTGGCTCAATGCGGTACTGATTTCCAAGAAGGCCTTCGTCAGCTCGATCTTCAACGGAGTCACCCTCGCGGGGCTTTATTTTCTCGTCGCAAGCGGTTTCACGCTGGTCTTCGGACTGATGCGCAACGTCAACCTCGCGCACGGCTCGCTCTATCTGCTCGGCGCCTATATCGGCTACGAGGTTTCCGACCGAACCGGCTATTGGCTGCTCGGAGTTGCTGCCGGCTTTCTGGCGCTTGCGGTCATCGGGTTGGTGATGCAGATCTCTGTCTTCCGGCGGCTGGAAGGCGACGATCTGCGCCAGACGCTCGTCACCATCGGCATCTCCATCGTCGCCGCCGATCTGATGCTCGCCGTCTGGACGGGAACGACCTATCAGATCGGCGTTCCGGCCTGGCTCGATGGCGCCATCAAGCTGCCGATCGTCTCCGCGGTGCGTTCGAACGGGACGGCTGTCTACATCACCTATCCGGTTTACCGCCTGGTGGTGCTCGCGGTCGCGATCGTTATCGGCGTCGGGCTTTGGCTGATGCTGAACCGCACCCGGGTCGGCATGATGATCCGCGCCGGCGTCGACGACCGGGCGATGCTCTCGGCGTCGGGCGTGAACGTCCACATGGTGTTCGCCATCGTCTTCGCGATCGGCGCTGGGCTCGCCGGCTTCGCCGGAGTCGTCGGCGGCTCGGCGCTCTCCGTCGCGCCCGGCGAGGACGTGCGCTACCTGCTTGCCTCGCTCGTCGTGGTCATCGTCGGCGGCATGGGCTCCATCACCGGTGCCGCCATCGGCGCGCTGCTTGTCGGCCTCGCCGAGCAGATCGGCCTCGTCTATTTCCCGACCTACGGCATCGTGCTGACCTTCGTCATCATGGTGGCCGCGCTTGCCTTCCGGCCACAGGGCATCATGGGGAGGGCGGGGTGAGCGTCGCTGCCGCAGGCGAAGAGCCGCGTGTCGGCCTGGCATTTCTCGGCCGCATCGGCGCGGGGCAGATCATCCTCGCCGCCGCTCTCCTCCTTTATCCGACGATCGCATCGCAATTCTTCCTGACTCAGATCGGCGCCTATTCGCTCATCTGGGGACTGCTCGCACTGTCGCTCATGCTGCTGGCCGGCTATGGCGGCATGGTCAGCCTGGCGCAGATCACGACAGCGGGCATCGCGGCCTATGTCGTCGCCATCTTCGGCACAAACAACATGAGCGTGCACGGCTTCGGCTGGCCGTGGTGGGTGCTGGTGCCGTTTGCGGTTCTTGTCGCGGCTGTCGCGTCCGCTTTGATCGGCGCGATCTCGGTTCGCACCGAGGGCATCTACACGATCATGATCACGCTCGCGATCGCCGCCGCGTTCTTCTACTTCGCCCAGCAGAACTATGCGCTCTTCAACGGCCATTCCGGCTATGCGGGCATTCCCGCTCCCGATTTCTGGGGCGTCAACTGGCGCGCGCCCATGCCGTTCTACTATCTGTGCCTGTTCGTTGCGGTCGTCTGCTATGCGGCCGTGCTCTATTGCTCGCGCTCGACCTTCGGGCTCGCGCTTCAGGCCATCCGCGACAATCAACGGCGCATGCGCGCCCTCGGCTATCGACGTGACCGCGCACAAGGTCGCCGCCTATTTCCTTTCCGGCATCATCGCCGGCCTCGCGGGTGTGCTGCTTGTCTGGTTCAACGGCCGCATTTCGCCGGGCACCGTCGATGTCGGGCAGTCGATCGACGTGCTGGTCATCGCCGTCATCGGCGGGCTGCGCCACCCGATCGGGCCGTTCGTCGGCGCCGTCTTCGTCGTCCTGATCCAGACCTTCGCCATCGATATCGTCGGCGCCGAACGCTATCAACACGCTGATCGGCCTCGTCTTTCTGGTGATCGTGTTCGTATCGCCGGATGGTCTTCTCGGCCTTTGGGGAAGATTGAAGCCCCATCTGACGCAGGAGTCGCTTCGTTCCGCCTCATGAAGGGGACGGATGCTTGTTCAAAAGCAGAACCAAGGGAGGGAAGAATGAAGATCAACAGACGGGCACTGCTGGGCCTGGCGCTTGCGACGGCGCTGACCGTGCCGTCGATCGCCATGGCAGAGGACACGATCAAGATCGGGGTGCTGGCGACCTTCGAAGGCGCCTTCACCATCCTCGGCGAAGACAGCCTGCGCGGCGCGCTGATGGCCATCGACGAGCATGGCGGCATGGTCGGCGGCAAGAAGATCGAGATCGTCAAGGGTTCGTCCGACGCTTCACCCGACAGCGCCGTGCGCGCCGCGCGCAAACTCGTCGAGCAGGACGGCGTGAAGGTCCTCATCGGCCCGCTGTCCGGCGACGAAGGCCTGGCGATCAAGGACTACGCCAAGACCCAGCCCGACGTGACCTTCCTCAACGGCACCTCGGCGGCGCAGGACACGACGCTGCGCGATCCGGCGCCGAACTTCTTCCGCTTCTCCACCGACGGCGCGCAGTGGATGGCGGGCCTCGGCGACTACTCCTACAACGAGAAGGGCTACCACAACGGTCGCCACCGTGGCGGAAGACTATTCCTTCCCCTACACGCAGGTCTTCGGCTTCATGGCGGAGTTCTGCAAGGCGGGCGGCCACGTCCCGTCGAAGTCGTGGGTGCCGATCGGCACCAAGGACTATTCGTCGGTCATCGCGGCGATTCCCGACGATGTCGATGCCATCTACGTCGCGCTCGGCGGTGCCGACGGCATCAACTTCCTGACGCAATACCAGCAGGCGGGCGGCCAGGCGCCGCTGATCGGCGGCTCGATCACCGTCGACCAGACCATTCTCGGCTCCAAGGGCAAGATCCACGATGTCGTCATCGGCACGCCGTCGGCCGGCCCGATCGCCGACAGCAACGACACGCCGGAATGGAAGAAGTTCGTCGAGGACTACAAGAAACTCCCCGACGCCTTCCCCTCGCCGTCGCTCTTCGCGCATGGCTACTATGTCAACATGCAGGCGGCGCTGACGGCGCTCGACAAGATCGGCGCGGATGTTTCGGACGGCGGCGCCAAGCTGCGCGAGGCGCTGTCGAACCTCGTCCTCGACACGCCGACCGGCAAGGTCACGCTCGACAAGAACCGCAACGCGATCGCCGACATGTTCCTGACGGAGGTCGTCGAAGAGAGCCGACGGCACGCTCTACAACAAGCTCATCAAGGTGATCCCGCAGGTGAACCAGACGCTCGGCATTCCGGAGGACGAGTTCCTGAAGCTCGGCAAGGTCACGCGCGACAATCCAAGCTGCCCGTAGAAGTCAGGCAAGCGGAGAGTTGTCCAGTGGCCGACAGTGCGGTCGCGACACGCCTTCAGAGTTCCAGCGCGTATGCGCTGGAACTCGACGGCGTCGGCCGCCAGTTTCGGCGCGCTGGTGGCGCTCTCCGGCGTCAACATTAGGATCGCGGCCGGCGAACGGCGCGCGATCCTCGGCTCCAACGGCGCCGGCAAGACGACGCTGTTCAATACCATCACCGGCGACTTCCTGCCGACGGCCGGGCGCATCCGCTTCTTCGGAGAGGACATCACCGACCTGCCGGCGCATGAGCGCATCCGGCGCGGGCTGCGCCGCACCTACCAGATATCGCAGCTCTTCGGCGGCCTGACCGTCCTCAATTCCATCTATCTCGCCTGTCGCGGCGTTTCGCGACGGCGCTTCTCGCTGATCCGCCCGCGCACGAACGACGTGAACATGGTGCAGGCGGAATCGATCCTGAACGCCGTGCACCTGCAGTCCGTCCGCGACACCGCGGTGGCGACGCCTCAGCCATGGCGAGCAGCGCCAGCTCGAAATCGCGCTGGCGTTTGCCGGTGCGCCGCGCTTCATCCTTTTCGACGAGCCGGCCGCCGGCCTGTCGCCGGCGGAGCGGCGCGACCTCGTGCAGATCCTGAGTTCGCTGCCGAGGCACATCGGCTACATCATCATCGAGCACGACCTCGATGTGGCGCTGCGCGTGTCCGAACGCGTGACGATGATGCACAATGGGCGCGTCTTGAAGGAAGGCACGCCGGAGGAGATCGAGAACGATCCCGAGGTGCAGGCGATCTATCTCGGAGGCGGCCATGGCTGAGCCGGCTTCGAAAGCGGTCCTGCGCATCCGCGATCTGCACGTCTACTACGGCGAATCTCACGCCATCCAAGGGTGTCGATCTGACCCTCGACGGCCGCATTCTTTCGATCGTCGGCCGCAACGGCATGGGCAAGACGACGCTCTGCAACACCATCACGGGGCTGAAGCGGGCGCGCCGCGGCTCGATCCACTTTGCGGGGCGCGAAATCGTTTCGCTCGAGCCGCATCAGATCGCGCGCCTCGGCGTCGGCTATGTGCCGCAGGGCCGGCGCGTCTGGCGCAGCCTTTCCGTCGACGAGCACCTTCGCCTTGCCGCCCGCAACGGACGCGACGCGGTGTGGACGGTCGAGCGCATCTACCAGACCTTCCCGCGGCTCGCTGAACGCCGTACGCACGGCGGCGCGCAGCTTTCGGGCGGCGAACAGCAGATGCTGGCGATCTCCCGCGCTCTGCTCGGCAATCCACGCCTTCTGGTCATGGACGAGCCGACCGAGGGGCTGGCGCCGATCATCGTCGAGCAGGTCGGCTCGATGCTGACGTCGCTCGCCGAGGAGGGCGAGATCGCCGTCCTCCTGATCGAGCAGAACATCGGCGTCGCGACCTCGGTCGCCGAGAACGTCGCGATCATGGTCAACGGCCGCATCCATCGGGTCATGCCGTCGCGGGCGCTTGCCGCCGACCGCGAGCTGCAGCAGCGCCTTCTCGGCGTCGGACGGCATGAGGACGAGGCCGAGCCGGATCGCGGCAAGTCGCGAAGCGACCGAGCAACGCGTGTCCGATGTCTTCCGCGTCGTAAGCGGCGGAAACGGCGCGGGGCTGCAGGAGAGCCCGAACGGCGCGCCGAACATCCGTACCGCAACGTCGCTGCCCAATCGCTGGTCACTGACGGAGGCCGATCTTTCGCGCGGAGTCAGATCGCCGCCGGCGACGCGGCAGAAGCGGGAGGCGGAGGCGCTATCTTCCGATGTTTTCGCCATTCCATTCGCCGAGCGCATCGGCGGACGGCGCTCGTCGTCGGGACCTTCGACACCAAGGGCCACGAGCTGAAGTTCATCCGCGACCGGCTGCGCGATCTCGGCATCCGCACGCGCACCGTCGACCTCTCCACGTCGGGCAAGCCGTCGAGCGCCGACGTCACGCCGCAGGAGGTGGCCGGCGCGCATCCGCGCGGCGCAAGCGGGGTCTTCAGCGGCGACCGCGGGCACTCGGTGCAGGCCATGGCGCTCGCCTTCGAACGCTGGATCGTCCGCCAGCGCGACGTCGGCGGCATCATCTCGGCCGGCGGTTCGGGCGGCACGTCGCTCGCGACAGCCGGCATGCGGCGCCTGCCGCTCGGCATCCCGAAGATCATGATCTCGACGGTCGCGTCCGGCGATGTCGGCAGCTATGTCGGTCGCCGCGGACATCATGATGCTGCACTCGGTCGCCGACGTGCAGGGTCTGAACTCGATTACGGAGCAGGTGCTGCTGAACGCCGCCAATGCGCTCGCCGGCATGATCGCGCGCATGCCGAGTGCGGCCGAGCGTTCCGCCGCGAAGCTCAAGAAGCCGCCGGCCCTCGGCATCACCATGTTCGGCCTGACCACGCCCTGCGTGCAGGCGCTGACCGCGGAACTCGAGGCCGAATATGACTGCCTTGTGTTCCACGCCACCGGCATCGGCGGCCGCTCGATGGAAAGCCTTGCCGATTCCGGCATGCTCGCCGGCGTCCTCGACGTCACGACGACCGAGGTCGCCGACCTCCTTGTCGGCGGCGTCTTTCCGGCGACCGAGGATCGCTTCGGCGGCGTTTATCCGCAATGCGCATTCCCTATGTCGGCTCGGTCGGTGCCCTCGACATGGTCAATTTCGGCCCGCGCGATACCGTGCCGGAGAAGTTCCGCGGACGGAATTTCGTAGTCCACAATCCCAACGTCACGCTGATGCGCACGACGCGCGACGAGAACGCCTCGTTCGGCCGATGGATCGGCGAGCGGCTGAACCGGATGCGCGGCCCGGTCGCGTTTTCTGCTTCCGGAAGGCGGCGTTTCGGGGATCGATGCGCCGGGAAAGCCCTTCCACGACCCGGAAGCCGACAACGCCCTGTTCGAGGCGATCGAGAAGACCGTGGAAAGGAGCGGCCAGCGCCAGGTAAGCCGCGTTGCGGCCGGGATAAACGACAGCCCGTTTGCCACCGCGCTTATCGATGCCTTTCGCGGTATCGCCGGGCCCTTGCGGAAGCGGGCGTAACCATGCGCAGATATAGGGAAAACAGCGCGTTAACGATGCGTTAAGCTAGCAGATGGGGACCGCGTCGGCAGCGTCTCGAAGACGGCGTGCCCGGTCCGGGAGGGAGTTGAATGGCAAACCAGATCATCGGCCAGGTCATCCTGTGGCTGGTCATTCTCGCGATCGTCATCGTCATCGCGGTCTATCTGCTTCGCTGGCTCTACCGCCGCTCCACCAAGGAGACCGCCTTCGTGCGGACGGGCTTCGGCGGCGAGAAGGTGGTCATCAACGGCGGCGCCTTCGTCATTCCGGTCCTGCACGAGATCACGCCGGTCAACATGAACGTAATGCGGATCGAGGTGCGGCGCGGACAGACGACCGCGCTGATCACCGCGACCGCATGCGCGTCGACCTCATCGCCGAATTCTTCCTGCGCGTTGAGCCGACCAAGGAAGCCGTGGCGATCGCTGCGCAGACGCTCGGCCGCCGCACCATGCAGCCAGACGGCATCCGCGATCTCTTCGAAGGCAAGTTCGCGTCGGCGCTGCGCGCGGTCGCCGCCGAGATGTCGCTGGAGGAGATGCACGAAAAGCGCAGCCAGTTCACCGTGCAGGTCCGCGAGCAGGCCGCCGAAGCGCTGGCGCAGAATGGGCTAGAGCTGGAGAGCGTCGCGCTGGTCGATGTCGACCAGACGAGCCTTGAGCATTTCGATCCGTCGAACGCCTTCGATGCCGAGGGCCTGACCCAGCTCACCGAGATGATCGAGACGCGCCGCAAGATGCGCAACGAGATCGAGCAGCGAACGATGGTCGATATCCGCAACCAGAATCTCGAGTCCGAGCGTCGGGTCCTGGAGATCGACCGCGAGAGCGAATACGCGCGGCTCGAACAGGAGCGCGAGGTGGAGATCCGCCGCGCCGTGCAGCGGGCCGAGCTCGCGCGCGAGCGCGCGCTTGCGCGAGCAGGAGGCCGAGCAGGCGCAGATTGCCGCCAGCGAAGCGATCGAGAAGACGCGCATGGCGCAGGAGCGCGCTCTGGCCGAGACGCGCATCACGAACGAAGAAGAGATCCAGCGCCGCGAGATCGCGCGCCGGCGCACGCTCGAGCATGCCGAGATTCAGAGCCGCGAGGAGACGGAGCGCGAGCAGATCGCGCTTGGCCTCGCCATCGAGCGCGAACGCATCAACCGGCAGCGCAGCCAGCAAGAGCTGGAGGTCGAGCGCCGCCGCGCCGTCGAGATCGCCGAACAGGAGCGCACGATCATGCTCTCCAAGAAGTCGATCGAGGTCACGCAGGCTGACGTTGATGCCAAACGGGCGGAGATCTTCGGCACGCTCCGAGGTGAACGGGAGCGCGTTGCCGCCGAGCAGCGCGTGGACGCTGCACGCATCGAGCGAGAGCGCGCCCTGCAGGCGCTGGAGATCGCAAGACGCCAGGCCTTCGAGGAGGCGGAGATCGTCTCCGGCGAGGAGGTCGAGCGCGCGCGCATCGCCACCGAGCGCGGGCTGGATGAGGCCCGGCTCGTGCGCGATCGCGATCTGCAAAGGCTTTCGATCGAAAACGACAAGGCGATCGAGATCGCCGAGATCGAGAAGGCGATCGAGCTCGCCACGAAGTCGAAGGAACGTTCGGTCGCCATCACCGATGCGGAGGCCGCGCGGGCCAAGGCGATCCTGGCCGAAGAGCAGGCGTTCACCGTGCGCGAGCGTGAGATCGCCGAACGCCGAAAGATCGTGGACCTGATCTCGGCGGCTCGCGACGCCGAGCGAGAGCGTCTTCGGCTGACGGCCAAGGCCGAGGCGGAGAAGGAGGCGGCGGCGAGCTTCGGCGAGGCGCGGCGCCTGGAGGCGCACGCAGAAGCGGACGCGCAGGTGATCCGCTCTGAGGCCGCCGCCCAGCACTACGAGGTAGAGGCGGATGGCCGTAAGCGCGCCAACGAGGCTGACAACGTGCTTTCGGAGGCGGCGCGAGCCGGGCGCATCCGCCACGCTGTTCTGGATCGGATCGAGGGCATCGTGCGCGAGAGCGTCCGTCCGATGGAGAAGATCGACAACATCAAGATCGTGCATGTCGAGGGGCTCGGCGGGAGCGGCGGCGACGGCGGCGGCCGCAAGAATGTCACCGACGAGGTGATCGACAGCGCGCTTCGCTATCGCGTGCAGGGGCCGATGATCGACAGTCTGATGAAGGATATCGGCATCGAGGGGAGCAGCCTTGGACGGATGTCGGATGTGATCCGCGACGCCAAGGATCTCACCTCGATCGCCCAAGGCGAGCGGAAATCGAAGCCCGAGGACGGCGCTGACGACGACGACGACTGAGGCGGGGATACAGCGCCTTGGCTAAAGTCTTCGTTTCATCGATCGTCGGCGCGCCGGCGGCGCAGGTCTGGTCGACGGTCCGCGACTTCAACGGTCTGCCCGTCTGGCTACCGGCGGTCGCGGAGAGCCGCATCGAGCAGAATGCGCGCGCCGATCAGATCGGCTGCGTCCGCAATTTCACCCTCAAAGACGGCGGCCGGTTCCGCGAGCGGCTGCTTGCGCTCTCCGACTACGACTTCTCCATGACCTACACGATCCTTGAGAGCCCGATGGGTGTGGAGGACTACGTGGCGACGTTGCGGCTCTTTCCGGTCACCGACGGCGATCGAAGCTATGTCGAATGGTCGGCAGAGTTTCGTTGCGCGCCGGCTCGCGAGGCGGAACTCGCGGGTTTCATCGGGCGGGACGTCTTCATGAACGGTCTGCGTTCGCTGCAGACCCGCTTCGGGACACGATGAGCGAACTCGTCCGCTTGTCGCGGAGCACGGTCGTGGACGCGCCGGTTGGCATGATCTGGCATCTGCTCCGCGACTTCAACAGCCATGCCAGCTGGCACCCGGCGATCTCGGCAAGTCATATCCAGGCGGACGAGCCACCCGATTCGGTCGGCGCCGTGCGCGTCTTTCGGCTTGCCGACGGGTCGCTCCTCAGCGAGCAATTGATCGCGCTCTCCGACCGGGAGCACGAGCTCACTTATTGTCTCCTCGAAGCGCCGCTCCCGTTGATCGACTACGTCGCGACGATGCGGCTCCGACCGGTGACCGACGGAGACCGCACCTTCATCACCTGGGAATCGCGCTTCCGCCCGCCGAAGGATCAGGCGGTGCGGCTTGCGCGCCTCGTTTCCGACGATATCTATGATGCCGGCTTTGCCGCGTTGAAGAGCCGCTTCGAACGACACGTCGATGCGCCGCGGGCTCCAGCGCTTGCACCTGCCGCCGAACGCCAAGCACCACCGCGCTCGATTATCGCCACGCCCGCGGGAGACACGATAGAGGCGCGAGCGATCGTGGTGCCCGAATATGGTGGAGCGGAGGTCCTAGAGGCGCGCGTGGTGGCAGTGCCGCCGCCGCGAGTTGGCGAGGTACGGCTTCGCCACACGGCGATCGGTGTGAACTTCATCGACATCTATTGCCGCACCGGTATCTTCCGCCTGCTGACCCCGCCGGACGTGCTCGGGATGGAGGCGGCCGGCGTCGTCGTCGATGTCGGGGAAGGCGTCTCGCATCTTCGCCCCGGCGACCGCGTCGTCTACGCCTGCGAGCCGGTCGGCGCTTACTCGGAAGCGCGCACGATGGACGCCGCGCTGCTGGTGCCCATCCCCGACGACATCGATGACGAAACTGCCGCCGCAGCGTTCCTGAAGGGCCTTTCGGCGGAGTTCCTTCTGCATCGCGTGCATCAGGTCTCGCCGGACGAAACCGTGCTCGTCCACGCGGCGTCGGGCGGCGTCGGATCGCTCCTTTGCCAGTGGGCGAGCGCCATCGGTGCGCGGGTGATTGGAACGGTGTCGACGGAAGAAAAAGCGGAGCATGCGCGTGCGGCAGGCTGCGCGCACGTCGTCGTTCACGCGGCGGAGGATTTCCTGGTCGCCGTTGAACGGCTGACGGCCGGGCGCGGCGTCGACGTCGTTTATGACGGGGTCGGCCAGACCACCTTCGCCCGATCGCTGGAGGCGCTCGCCCCGCGTGGGCACTTGGTGAGCCATGGCCAAGCCTCCGGTCCGGTCGGCAGCTGGGATATCGGTGCGTTAGCGGCCAAATCGCTGACGGTGTCGCGGCCAAATTTCGGCCACTACACCACCGACCCGGTCGAACTCCGCGCAATGTCGGGCCGTCTCTTCGATGCGCTTCGCCACGGTGTCATCCGCCCAATGCACCGAACCCTACCACTCGCCGAGGCCGCAGAGGCACACCGTCACCTGGAATCGCGCGCCAACACGGGAGCCCTTGTCCTGATCCCGTGACGAAAGTCTGCCGTTGGCGCATCCGGGAAACGCCACCGGCTCGCAGCGACTTCCGAAGATCGACACAAACGGGTCGGTCGATGAGCGGCTTGCTTCGGCTATCTGGAGGAGGATTGACGCTGCCCCTGAGTGTCCTCGATTTGAAGTGGACTCCGTCGGAAGAACGGAGATGAAGAAGAGCCGATATGGCGTGAAGCAGGTCATTGGGGTGCTGCAAGATGCTCCAATTCGGCGCGTTGCCGTTCATTCGATCGGTGCGGTCATCCGAAGAACAGCGACCCCGACAACGATGAGTACCACGCCCGTCGCTCCCCTCAGGCCGCCGATCGGCTGTCCAAGCCAATAGCCACCGATCAGCGTGACTGCGATCGTTCCGACCCCGGCCCAGATCGCGTACGCGACACCCAGTGGGATCAAACGAAAGGCTAGACTCAGAAAATAGAAGGACAGCGGCGCTCCTACCAACCGCCTTCAGCCCGGCGGTTGTAGCTTTCTCCCCCGAGATCGAAGACCAGCAGCTTCTTCTCGGTAAAAGTCTCAAGGAACCATTGGCTGAGCTCGCGCCCGACGCCCGAAAGACCCGCTCCGCCGAACGGCGCCAGCTGGTCCCAATAGTTCGACGTCTCGTTGATGTTGACTGATCCGTGCGGCAGGGCTTCCCCGACCCGCCATGCGGTTGCGAGGTCGCGAGTCCACAGCGAAGCGATGAGGCCGAGCCCTGAAATATGGGCGATGTCGATAGCTTCCTGGACGTCGGTAAACTTGTAGATCGGCGCGACCGGACCGAACGTCTCCTCGCGCATGATCTCCATGTCGGTGTTGACGTTCGTCAAGATGGTGGCGGGGTAGTAAAGCCCTTGTTCCGGACCATACTGCTCGATCTTTGCGCCCTTCGCGCGCGCGTCTTCGACGTGGCGCCTGACACGGTCGAGCGTGTCGGAATTGCACAGCGGGCCCATTTGGGTTGTTTCGTCAGCCGGGTCTCCGATTTTGAGATTTGCCGTTTTCTTCCTGAACTTCGTGAGGAACTCGTCGTGGACGTCCGCGTGAATCAGGACCCGCTCCGCCGACGTGCAGACCTGACCCGAATAGTAGAAGCAGCCGTTCATTGCGCCATCGACGGCTTTGTCGATATCGGCATCCGCCAGAATGATGAACGGGCCATCGCCTCCAAGCTCGAGGAGGTGGGGGCGCAGTGCGCACTTCTCCGCGACCTTGCGTCCGGTCGCGGTCGAGCCGGTGAAGAAGACGCCGTCGACGCCGGGCGCCTCAACCAACGCGGCGCCGACGTCGCCCTTGCCCTGCACGATGTTGATGACTCCCGGTGGAACGCCGGCGTCCAGGAAGACTTCGCCGAGCATCGCACAGGAGATCGCCGCATATTCGGATGGCTTCCAGACCACCGTGTTGCCGACGGCAACAATGTGCGCGAGCGCGATGGACGAAATGTCGGTCGGAAAGTTGTAGGGCGTGATGGCGGCGACGACTCCAAGCGGCCGATGCGTCAGCACCAGCCGCTTGTTGCGGGTGCGCTCCTGTGTCGACGGAAAGCTCATGCCGCGATGACGCAGGATTTCCTCAGCCGACTTCGCCCAGGATGGCGCGGAATATTCGAACACCTCCTCGCGAGCGTCGGTGATGGTCTTGCCGATCTCCGCGGTGATCATGTGCGCGATCGGTTCGGCGCGCTCAAGGAAGACCTGGTGGACGCGGCGCATGATCTGCGCCCGCTCGATCACCGACAGCGCCGCCCATGCCGGCTGTGCGGCCCGGGCGGCAGCGATGGCGCGCTCCACATCCTCGAGACTGGCGCGCCCGACCTCGTGCAAGACTTGATAGTTGTGAGGATTGCGGACTTCAAAGGTCCCCCCGGTGCCATTCTGCCATTTGCCGCCAATGAAGGCCGCCCGCAGGACGTCGGCGTTGACCTGGCTATGCTTGTTCATGTGTCTGGCACTCCCTTTTTTCTGTCAGAGCTCGCCGGTTGCCCGCGCGAGAAGCGCTTGGCGCACTCCGTCTGTCGCTGTCCGGTTCGGTCACTGACACTTCATCGACCTCCCGGTGTTGGCTCGTTGCTTCTCAGGAGCTTGATCGAGAGCAGGATCACTCCCAGCGACGCCACTACGATGATCGTGGCGATGGCGTTGATCTCCGGCGTGATGCCTCGCCGCAGTGTCGAGTAAATATACATGGGCAGCGTGTTCTCACGGCCGGTGAGGAAGAAGGTCACCGGGATTTCGTCAAACGACAGCGTGAAGGCGAGCAGTGCGCTGCCGACCACCGCCGAACGGATGTTGGGTAGAGTGACGAGGAAGAATGTCTGCCAGGGCCTGCCGCCCAGATCGCTCGACGCCTCCTCCCAGCGACGGTTGAATCGCTGCAGCCTGGCGAGCACCTGGGTCAACACGATAGCGATAAGTGCTGTCCCGTGGCCCAGGACCACGGTCGTGAGGCTGAGATTGAAACCTAGCAGATGGAACATCTGCAGCATCGAGATGCCGGTAATGATTTCCGGCAGCGTCAAGGGAAGAAGCACGACGCGCCTGAATAGGGTCTTGCCGGGGAAGTCCGATCGGTCGAGGGCAAAGGCTGTGGGCACTCCGATCAGCGTCGTCAGGACCGTAGCGAAAGTGGCGACATAAAAGGAGTTTCTGATCGCCCTCAGCATCTCGTCGTTGGCAAAGAGCCTTTGGTACCAGTCGAGTGTGAAACCCTGCAACGGCAGAGTCATGACCGAGTTGTCGTTGAAGCTGAAGATGATCAGTACGATCACCGGGAGGTAGAGAAAGCTCAGAACCAGAACCGCGATGACCCCAAGAACAAGCGTCGATATGTCGGCGTGTCGCCTGCGGCGCGACGCTTGGCCGTCGGCCTCTTGTCCGGCAATGATCGGCGCCTCTGCGCCGGCGATGCTGCTTTCAGCCCCCATCGCTTATCCGAGATCTATTCGGCCGGCGCGCTCGAACCGGTCACCGATGGAAATGATCGCGATGACGACTAGGAGTATGACCATCGATATGGCCGCCCCCAGCGGCCAATTGAACGCGATACCGAATTGCGACTGCACGACGTTGGCGACCAACGTGCCGGTCGGTCCACCGACGAGGAACGGAGCAATGAAGTCGCCGAACGACAGACAGAACGTAAAGGTAAAGCCGGCGAGCAGCCCCGGGACCGACAGCGGCAGCGTCACTCTCAGGAAAGTCCGCAACGGATTGACGCCGAGATCCCAAGAGGCCTCGATCGAGACTCCGGGAAATCTTTTCCAACGCGGTATAGATCGGCATGAACATGAACGGAATGAAGATATAGGTGAGCGTCAGCACCATCGAGAACTGGTTGTAGAGCAGGAGCGGCGTGGGCTCGGAGAGAATACCGGTCCATACCAGAAACGAGTTGAGCACGCCTTCGCTGCCCAAAATGGTTTTCCAGATGTAGGCCCGCAGAAGGTAGGACACCCACAAGGGGACGATCACCATCATGTAGAGGAAGAGGCGGAGACGTTGAGCGCGGATCTTTAGAGCGATGAAATACGCAAGCGGATAGGCAAGAACCATCGCCGAAAGCGATACCGTGAACGAGATTTTTAAGGTGCGCTGTAACACCTGCCGGTACTGCGGATCCTTGAGCAGGCTCTCATAGTTGGCGAGATTAAGGTCGGGGACGAAGTTGAAGCCTTCCTTGCGGAAGAAGCTATAGGCCAACATGATCGCGTACGGCACGATCATGAACAGGAGAGTCCAGCCGAGCGGCAGCGCCAGGACGGCGAGCGAACCAAGCCGGCGGCGCGCCGTCAGTTTCACGTTGCCCCCTTTCCGTCAAAGACAACAACGTTCGCCGGGTCCACGGCAATACCGACCGTCTCGCCGACCGCCGGCGGGGCAATCTGTTCGAAGTCCGGAGCTCAAAGGCAGATCGACGGCAAACGGCGTATCGCCCGCAATGGCCAGCTTGAGCCGCAGCGAATTGCCCTGAAAGAAAGTCTCTACCACCTTTCCCGTTAGGCAGCCGGACTTGGCGCCCTCGGGATTGATCAGTCGGAGCTTTTCCGGACGGATTGCCAGGAGAACCGGTGCGGAGATATCGAAGTTATGTGCCCCCAGGGGCGCCTGAAGCCGGGCATCGCCCACCGCCGTCACCAGATAGGAATTTTCCCGACCGACCACCGTCGCCGGCACGATGTTGGCGGTGCCGATGAAATCAGCCACATAGGGGTTTGTCGGACGTTCGTAGATCTCCGTCGGTGTGCCGCTCTGAACGATCCGGCCTTGGTCCACGACCATGATGCGATCGGACATGACCAGCGCCTCCTTCTGGTCGTGCGTCACCAGGATGAACGTGATGCGCAGCTTCTGATGCAGATGCCTCAACTCGATCTGCATCGCCTCGCGCAGTTTCACGTCGAGCGCGGATAATGGCTCATCCAGGAGCAGCACCTTAGGGCGGCGAATGATGGCGCGCGAGAGCGCAACGCGCTGGCGTTGACCGCCGGAAAGCTCCATGGGACGGCTGTCCGCTTTGTCGAGCAGTCCAACGCTTTGTAGGGAGTCGCGCACCCGCATGGCGACTTCACTGCGCGTAACGCCGGACACGCGAAGGCCGTAGCCCACGTTTTCCCTGACCGTCATGTGAGGAAACAGAGCGTAGTCCTGAAAGACCGTATTGACCTCGCGCCGATAAGGCGGCTCGTCAGTCACGTCGCGCCCGCTCAGCATGATGCGGCCGCTGTCGGACACTTCGAATCCGGCGATCAGCCGCAGCATGGTCGTCTTCCCGCACCCGGAGGGCCCGAGCAAGGTGACGAACTCGCCCTCGTGGAGCGCGAAGGAGACATCGTCGACGGCGACGATGCTGCCCGCGAACGTCTTGCTGAGGTGCTGAACTTCCAGAATGGGCAACTTGGATTGCTTTCTGCATGGCTAGTGATGCCGCCGGCGTCTCGGCCGGCGGCATCAAGGTGTCGGCGGTTAGTTTGCCGCTTTCACCGCATTCCACGTGTTGGTATAGACATCGAGCCGCGCGGGCGTTTCCCACATCACCAGCTCGTTCACGTAGTCGATGTCATCCTCGTGCTTCGCCTTGAACTCTTCTTCCGTCATGCACTCTTTCGCAGCCACCGGATTTGCCGCGGAGTAGCCGGTCACCGAGGAGATACCGCACTGGCCGCGCGGAGAATTGATGTAGTTGATGTATTTGTAGGCGCATTCGGTGTTGGGCGAGCCCTTGACGATCTGCCAGTTGTCGACCCAGCCGTCGGCCTTCTCCTTGGGCAGGAACTCAGCGACCGGAATGCCCTGCTTCTGCAGGTCCGCGGACTGGAAGCCGCCCCAGGTGTTGGATATCCATACTTCGCCGGAAGCATAAAGGTTCACCAGTTCTCCCGCCGTGCTCCAGGTACTTGCGCAGAAGCGGCTTCTCCTCGATCAGCTTCTGCTTGACGGCGTCAAGCTGCTCGTCGGTCAGATTGTAGACATTATCGTAACCGAGCAGACGCGCGGTGTTGTAGATCGCGCTCTTGTCGTCCCACAGCGCGATCTTGCCCTTGTATTCGGAGTCCCACAGCGCGGCATAAGAGTTCGGGCGGCGAGCTGATCTTGTCGGTTCGGTACATCAGGGGAATGGAGCCCCAGGTGAGCGGAACGCCCCACACCTTGCCGTCGTGGTTGATGCCCTTGGCGTCGCGGAAAAGCGGATAAATTCCATCCCACCCGTCAATTTTCGAAACGTCGATCGGCTCAACCAGCCCGGCTGCAACCAGCACGCCGGTCGTGTCGGCCGAAACCGAAGCTATGTCGTAGACGCCCGGGCTTGAGGCGAGTTTCGGCGCGAAGTCGTCATTCGATCCGACGAAGGTCGATGTGACCTTGCAACCCGTCTCGTCCTCAAAGGCCTTGACGAAGCTGTCATCGGTGTAGCCTTCCCAGCCGAGGAAGTTGAGCTCGCCAGCGAAAGCCGGAGCGGCGCCTGACAGGGATATGGCGGCAGCACAGGTGGCTGCCAGGAAACGGTTGCACTTTGTCATTTGATGCTCCCCCTGTTGATGGGTTCTCGCGTCGACGAATCGTTCGACGAATTGGCGGTCTTTCGGACCACGGTTCCGATATCCACGCCCAATGCCTTTGCGGCTTTCCGTTTCGAACCGTGGATTCGGATGGCTTTGTCGATCAATGCGCGCTCGAAGCGCCGCACTTCGGTTCGCAGATCGAGCGTCGGTGTCCCTGCGGCAGCCGGCGCGTCAGTAGCGCCGTTGGTGTTTGGAATGTCGATCGGCGCCAGCACCTCCGCCAAAATCTCCTCGATGTCTTCAGAATTCATCGATGAAGATCGCGAGCCGCTGGACGACGTTGAGAAGCTCCCGGATGTTTCCGGGAAAGGAATAGTCGTTGAGAATCTCTCTCACCCGCTGCGGTACCATCATCGGCGTTTGACGCCGCTGGTTTATGGTCCGGCTGAACCGGTCGATCAGGTGATTGATCAGCGGGGGGAGATTTCGCAGCGGCGGCACGTGGAGGCTGATGATGGCAAGCCGGAAGTAGAGATCGGCGCGAAACCGGCCCTCCCGCACCATCTGCCTCAAATCGCGGTTTGTGGCGGAGATGATGCGCACGCGGCGTGGGAGTACCGTGGAACCTGCCGTATGGGGCAGGCGGCCGTCCTCCAGAAATCCCAGAAGCTTGGCCTGCGTGGACAAGGGGATTTCACCAACCTCGTCCAGGAAAAGCGTGCCACTCTCCGCATGCTTGATAAGGCCGGGACGAAACTGGCCGTCCTGATCATCCCGGCCGAACAGGAGCGAGTTGAAATGCATCTCGGAGGACGACGCGCAATTGACGATCACAAAGGGATCGCGCGCATCAGCGACAGCGGAATGCAAGAACCGCGCGACCTCGGACTTGCCCACGCCGGATTCGCCGGTGATCAGAATTCTTGCGCCTTGGCGGATGGCTCGCTCGCCCCGAGACAGCAGGCGATTGATCTCCGGACACAGTTGGCGCTGCGTGGCGAAGTCCGGCCGGGTGCGCTCTGAAGAGAGAAAGCGGACATTGTTGTCCTGCGGGAGCCCAAAGCTGCGGTCGCGCCGAAACTCGAATGCCTCAACATCGCGCAGGATGACCCATTGGATATGGTCGGCGCCGGGCGCACAGGTAAGGGTTGCCAGCAACGATCGACCGCCATCGCCGCGAAGCCCGACGTCGCCCCTGCGTCCCGCGGCCACGGCCTCAAGAACAGATCCCCAACCCTCCCGCCCGACATCGAGGCTGGCGAGTGCACCGTTCCGCACGCCATCGGATAACCGCAGCATCCGCACAGCTTCACTGTTGATGGAGACCACTTCGCCATGTGCGCCCAGCGCGATCAGGCCGTCGCCAAAAACGTCGAGCCCCGCCTCAGCCTCCTGTCTCGACCCCGCCGAAAACAACGGATGTTCTGGCCAGAGGCTCGTCACGGTCAGGTCCCTTCGCGCTCTCGGGGCGACAGGCTCGCGACCACGCCGCCGCCCGCTCGCGGTGCCAATGACCATTCGACGCCGCCGGAGGTGACACGCGATGGAACGGTCCCCAGAGCGACGCGACCGACAGCACGCATGACGCCCGAAAAAGCCGGGTTCCTCGACAGCTCGCCACCGAGAAGCGCATCTGCTGTGGTATTGAGCATGCGGCAGGCGGAGGGGTTGGTGACGACAACCTCGCAATTGTCATTGAAGGCAAGCACGCCGTGCGGCAGGGCCGCGAGCACTTCGAGTGCCTCGTTCAACTCGGCCAGCATCCGCGCTTCGCGCAACCGATGCTTTCCGACGTCGCGCACGATCCCGAATATGCGCAGCAGACGTCCACCGACGATATGTGCCCGCACGTCGTTTTCCACGTAGATCTGGACGCCGTCGTAGCGGGTATCGAGCGCCGGCGCCGCGTCCACTTCGAAGCCGTTCGCGATAAGGCGCATCACAAACTCTTCGTTCTGCATGTTGCGCGGAAAGATCTCCGCGGTCGGTCTGGAATTGAAATCGACGCCCGGCTCAAGAAGATAAAGGCGCGCCATGGCGGGATTGGTGAACCGCCAGAAAGGATCGTTCTCGAAGACCTGGCGGACGATCTCATAGTCTGGCGCCGTCAAATCGACGGGCTCGCCGAAATCCATGCACCAGCACGCATCGCTCGATGCAGCGATAATCCGTTCAAGGATCTCCGCATCAAGGTCGTGATGCCCGAATGTGCGGCTTGGCAGCCCCCGGACGTCCGCTGCTGCAGTCATTCAGCGATGCTGCTATTTTTCATCACTAGGGTCAATCGGGATATCAAGGCACCCAACCCGGCATGTGAATAGGCTCACGTCTGGGATGGTAAGGTGGTTGACAGAGAAAATGCAGCAGCGCCCAATCCGGCAATTCAGTTAGAACCGCCGTCGCCGGGTCGCTCACTGTCGGGGATCGGCGCCAAAACACTCGGTGCTCCATCAACTGCCCTGCGTATCCTCGCGGGCGGCCGAGATGGACTCCTCGAGCATGTCCAGCGCTTCGTTGAACACATCGTCCTGGATCGTGATCGGTGCAAGGAAGCGAATGACGTTGCCGTAGACACCGCAGGTCAAGAGGATAAGGCCGCGCTTCAACGCATTGGATCCGCACCGCATTGGCGAATGCGGGATTGGGCTCGTGCGACGTGGGCAGGTTGAATTCTACGGCGTTCATGAACCCCGGGCCGCGGATGTCGGCGATCTCGGGCGTCGCGCTGCCGATGCCGGCAAGCCGCTGTTTGAGCCTGGAACCGAGCTGGACTGCCCTGTCGCAGAGCTTCTCCTCCTCGATCACGTCGAGGACCGCATGGGCGGCGGCGATCCCAATCGGGCTTCCGCCAAAGGTTCCGCCCAGCCCGCCGGGCGCGGCGGCGTCCATGACCTCCGCCCGCCCGGTGACCGCGGCAATCGGAAATCCACCGCCGAGGCCTTTCGCCATGGAGGTCAGATCCGGCGCGACGCCGTGATGTTCCATGCAGAACAGCTTGCCAGTCCTCGCAAAGCCGGTCTGGACCTCGTCCGCGATAAGAAGGATGCCGTGCTCGTCGCAGACGTGGCGCAACGATTTCACGAAGCTTCTCGGCGCCTCGTAGAACCCGCCCTCGCCCTGCACCGGTTCGAGCACGATTGCTGCGACGCGCGCTGGGTCGACATCCGCCTTGAACAGCCGGTCGAGCGCAGCAAGCGAATCCGCTTCGCTCACGCCGTGCAGGGCGATTGGAAACGGCGCGTGGAACACGTCGCCGGGCATGGCGCCGAAACCTTTCTTGTAGGGCGCCACCTTGCCGGTCAGCGCCATGCCCATGAACGTGCGCCCATGGAAGCCGCCGGCGAACGCCACGACCGCCGAACGACCCGTTGCCGCGCGCGCGATCTTCACTGCGTTCTCCACAGCTTCGGCGCCGGTGGTCACGAAGATCGTCTTCTTCTTGAATTCGCCGGGCACCGCGTAGTTGAGCCGCTCGGCGAGCGTCGCGTAGTTTTCGTAGGGCACTACCTGATGGCAGGTGTGGGTGAAGCGGTCGAGCTGCGCCTTGACCGCTTCGATCACCTTCGGGTGCCGATGGCCGGTATTGACCACAGCGATACCCGCCGCGAAATCAATATATCGATTGCCCTCGACGTCCCAAATCTCGGCGTTCTCGGCGCGATCGACATAGACCTGAGTGACGACTCCGACGCCGCGGGCAATGGCCTGAGACCGTCGTGTTTCGAGGCTCTCGTTATTCTCCGACATTGCAGTGGACTCCAAAGAAAGCACTGACGGGTCCGCCGTCACGCATTGTCTCTACCGGCCGCGCAGCCTGTCATGGATGAGATGCGCCGCGATGTTTCATGTTGGCGCCCACCCGCCAGAACGCTTGGAAGGGCATCGGATCGAGCGTCTCACGGACGGGGATGTCGATATCGGCCGTTCGTTTGGAAGATATCAGGTCGGCCAGCTGCTGTCCGCAGGCAGTCGCTCCGTACGATCAGTAACTTGATCGCCAAGGCAGAGAGCTGACCGCATAGACCTTAAGCGGCGCGCGGATCCGGGGGGAGCAAAATCGAGAAACTTGGGAACTTCGCCTCGGTTACGGGCCGCCTCAGGGCGTCCTGCGATGCACGAAAAGTAACAGCGCCCTGCTTGATATGGGCGAAAGCTTCCGCAAGCTCATCAAGAATCCACGGCTGCGCGACGGCGCGACCGAAGTGACTCACACAGACCATATGCAGGTCGGCGCTAAGTATCTTCAGGCGCATCGCCGACTCTGCAAACTGATCGAGGTCAGAGTCTGGCAAATGTGCATAGATAGGTCCGGTATTGATTGTGTCGCCGGCGAACAAGATTCCGGCAGCGGCGTCGAGCAGGCAAATTGAATCGGGGGAGTGACCCGGTGTGTGAATGACCTTCAGCGCCCGCCCGCCGAGATCAATGCTCTCGCCCTCGCGGACACGCGACTTGGCGTCGGTCGGGTCAATTCGCCAGTTCTCGTCTTTGAAATCGGTGGGCAGCGGGCGGGGATCGCTCGCATCGTCAATAAGGAAGAAAAATCGCCGGTCCAGTTCGCGGTATCGGTCGGCGGATGCGATCATCTCGCGCATATAAGCGAGATATGTGGTCAGCCGCTCTGACGGCACGCCTTGTCGAAGCTTTGCAAGCCCAAGCTCGTGGATCGCCACGTCCGCAAATTCCTTGTTGCCTCCTACGTGATCGAAATGGGCGTGCGTGTTGACGACCGAGACAGGCAATCGCGTGAGGCCCTCGACAACCGGGCGGATCGGGGCGATCCCCAACCCGGTGTCGATCAGCACCGCCCGTTCACGACCTTCCACCAGCCATGAATTCACATGGCCAGGCTCGGCGATCAGCCAAACTCCGGATGCCACCTCTTGGACGGCAAACCAAGGATGCATTGCGGCCTCCCGACGCAGTGGGTTAGCATTCTGATAGCGCACGTCTAGGTCGACAGAGTTGCTACTCAATTCGTTCCTCACTCTTACCGCGTCACCGCCAATTCCCGAGGCGAAGTCCTGGGCGACGCGATACGATGGATCGGCTGGGCCGCTAATCGATTTCTCTCAGGCGGTTCCCGGCTATCCTCCGCACCCGGCTCTATTGAAGCGGATGAGTGACGCAGCCGCGTCGCTCGAGGCGGCTGCCTACGGCGATATCGTCGGCGATGCGGATCTGCGATCCATCTATGCCGAGCATGCTTCGGCATTCTACAAGGCAGACATTGGCGCCGGAAGCGTCGCGATCACCAGCGGCTGCAACCAAGCGTTCTTTGTTGCAGTCCTGGCGCTTGCGAGGGCAGGGGAGGCTGTGGTGCTGCCGATCCCCTGGTATTTCAATCACAAGATGGCGCTGGACATGCTCGGCATTGAGACGGTGCCGCTTTCCTGTCGCGCCGAGAACGGGTTCGTGCCGCACGTTGACGACGCCGAGCCACTGATCAGCAACCGCGTCCGCGCCATCGTCCTCGTCACGCCGAACAACCCGACGGGCGCCGTCTATCCGCCCGCGACAATCGAGGCATTTAGGGCACTTTGTGCCGAACGAAATATCGCGCTCATCCTCGATGAGACCTATCGCGACTTCATCGGCGGCGATGCGCCACCGCACAGAGGATTTGCCGCGTCAGACTGGGCCCGGACGGTCGTCCAGCTCTATAGCTTCTCCAAGGCGTATTGCATTCCGGGGCATCGCGCTGGCGCTATGGTCGCGGGTGCAGCAACCATCGGCGAGATCGCAAAAATCCTCGATACGCTACAGATATGCGCTCCGCGTGTCCCGCAGCGAGCCCTGACGTGGGCAATCCCCGAGTTGGCGGATTGGCGCTCGGCGAATTGTGAGGAGATTGGCCGCCGAGCATCGGCGTTCAGGGAAGCGATCGCGTCGCTTGACGGCTGGTCGGTCGGCTCGATCGGGGCCTATTTTGCATACGTGTCGCATCCTTTCGTCGGCGAGAGCGATGCGGCGTTGTGTGCTCGGCTCGCTGAGATGTGCGGCGTGCTTTGTCTTCCCGGATCTTATTTCGGCCCGGCGCAGGAGGGCTTTCTGCGTGTCGCATTCGCCAATGTTGGCGTGGCTGAGATCGCGCAGATTCCATCCCGGCTTCTTCAAAGTCAGCTTACGCCGGCATGGACGCCTTCCGCGCGGCACGCATAGAGGGTCTGCGAATGGACTTCGAGGAGAACCTCAATCGACTGCGGGCCGAATATGGTGAGGCCGGCGGCGGCGAAGTGCGCGATCCGAAGTTCCGCAAGGTTGCCGACAAGATATTCGATCCGAAGGGAACCCGTGTCGCGCCCTATGCCGGCATCCCGACCTTCCTTGCGGCGCCGGTCCGGTCGATCGATTGGAACGCGCCCGATTTCGGCGACCTTCAGGTCGCAGCGATCGGCATCCCGATGGACCTTGGCGTCACGAACCGCAACGGCTCGCGCTTTGGGCCGCGCGCGGTGCGCACGATTGAGCGAATTGGACCCTACAATCACGCCCTCGAATGCGCGCCGGTCTTCGATCTGAGGCTGGCCGATATCGGCGACATTCCGTTCCGCAGCCGCTTCAGCCTCGAAACCTCGCACGAGGATATCGAGCGTCACGTCCGCCTGATCGTCGACGCCGGTGTGGTGCCGCTTTCGGTCGGCGGTGATCATTCGATGACGTTGCCCATCCTTAGGGCCGTCGGTCGCGACGGCGGGCGGCATGGACCGGTCGGGATGGTTCACATCGACGCCCACTGCGACACGTCCGGGCCCTACGAGCAGACGAAATTCCATCACGGCGGGCCGTTCCGACAGGCGGTGCTCGATGGCGTTCTCGATCCGCGCCGCACTGTGCAGATCGGCATCCGCGGCTCCGCCGAATATCTTTGGGAGTTCTCCTACGATTCCGGGATGACGGTGATCCACGCCGAAGAGATCGAGCGGCGTGGGATCGACTCGATCATAGAGACGGCGCGAAAGGTGGTCGACAACGGCCCCACCTATCTGACGTTTGACATCGACAGCCTCGATCCTGCTTTCGCGCCAGGCACCGGAACCCCGGAGATCGGCGGTCTCACGACGCGCGAGGCGCAGGCCCTTCTACGCGGGCTCAAGGGCGTCAATATTGTCGCAGGCGACGTAGTGGAGGTGGCGCCGCAATATGACGCGACGACCAACACAGCCCATGCCGGGGCGCAGATGCTCTTCGAGATTGCCAGTCTGATGGTGTTCAGCCCGTCCGTTGGCGGGCAGGAATAGTCCTCGCGGATTGCCTGAGGTTCGCAGACGTGGAATGAATTCGTCTTCGGGCGTGTGGTTTTGGAGGGGTAGATGACAAATACTTCGAAATCGGGCCTGAGCCGGCGAACCGTGCTCAGCTATGGTGCAGCAGGCGCGGCGGCGCTGGCGCTGCCCAACGTCGTCCGCGCGCAGGGCAAGAGCCTCAAAGTGGGTGCCTACGGCGGCTACTTCAAAGACTCCTTCGACAAGCACGTCTTTCCGGTCTTCACCAAGGAGACGGGGATCGAGGTTGAGTCGATCGCCGAGCCAACTGGCGAGGCTTGGCTCGTGCAACTGCAGCAGGCGGCGCAGGCGAATGTCGCGCCGGCCGACGTCTCGATGATGGCGCAAGTTCCGGTGCTGAAAGGGATGGAGGTCGACCTGTGGGCGCCGCTCGATCTCGCCAAGATGCCAAACACGGCGAACGTGAAACCGGAATTCGTCAACAAATATGCAGACGGCCGCGTCGCCGGCATCGGCGCCGTCACCTGGTACATCACACTTGTGTCGAACACGAACGTCTATCCCACGGCACCGGACTCATGGGCGTTCCTTTGGGATCCTTCAAACTTGGATAAGCTGGGCCTCCTGGCGCTGGTGTCGAATTCCTTCCTGCTCGACATCACCGCCAAGACCTTCTTTGGCGGGCAGGGGATCCTCGACACCGAGGACGGCATCCTGAAGGTGCTGGACAAGATCGCCGCGCTGAAGCCGAACGTGAAGCTGTGGTATCGCGACGAAGCGCAGTTTGAGCAGGCGCTGAAGTCGGGCGAGATTCCGATGGGGCAATATTACCATGACGTAACAGGGCTTGCGATCGCGGACGGTTTCCCTGTGCGCTCTACCTTCCCCAAGGAAGGCGGCATCAACGACGCTGGCTCGTGGGTCATCTCAAAGGCTTCGAGTAACATGGACGAAGCGCATGCCTTCATCGATTTCGCCTCGCGGCCGGACATTCAGGGAATCCTGTCGCGCAAGGTCGGCACCTCGCCAACCATCACGCGCGACAAGCTCGATCTGACCGACGCGGAATTTGCTGCCGTGTCTTCCGATATTCCGCCGATAATCCCACGCTACGACATGTATCAGGCCAAGTCGGACTGGCTGAACGAGAAGTGGACCGAGTTGATCGTCGGGGGATGAACGGTCGAACGCCGGCTACGAGCCGCCTCCTCTTGTCAAAGAAGGCGGCGTTCGGTTCTGCTGAGCGGCGGAGCGGCGTGCGGCTTCCAAGCGTGGACCAATCGACCGCACCTTCGCTACGAGAACGGCGCCCTCTCCGAAGGGAGAGGGCTGAGCCGGCATAGATGTCCGGTCTCATTCTCGAACATCTGACGAAGCGTTTCGGACCCGTCACGGCAGTCGACGATGTCAGCCTCTCGGTCGCGCACGGCACCTTCGTCTGCCTGTTAGGTCCGTCAGGCTGCGGGAAGACCACGCTTCTTCGGATGATCGCCGGATTGGAGGAGCCGTCGGAGGGACGCATCCTGATCGACGGCGCCGACATCGGCGGGCTCGACGTGCATCGGCGCGACTTCGGCATGGTATTCCAATCGCTCGCTCTCTTCCCGCATCTAACGGTCAGCGAGAACATCGCCTATCCGCTGCGCATCCGCCGCGTCTCGAAGAGCGAGCAGAGAGCGCGCGTCGACGAGCTGCTCGAGTTGGTGCGCCTGCCGAATCTGGCGGATCGACCGGTGTCGCGGCTGTCCGGCGGGCAGCGACAGCGGGTGGCGATTGCCCGCGCGCTCGCGCGCTCGCCGCGGCTTTTTCTACTCGACGAGCCACTTTCCGCGCTCGACGCAAAGCTGCGCGAGGCGATGCAGGTCGAGCTCAGACAACTCCAACGCCGGCTCGGCATCACGACGATCGTCGTGACCCATGACCAGCGGGAGGCGATGACGATGGCCGACCTGATCGTGGTGATGGGAGAAGGCCGCATCCGGCAGGCCGGCACGCCGATCGATATCTACCGAAAGCCCAGCGACACGTTCGTTGCCGCCTTCATCGGCTCGACGAATATCCTCCCGGCGCGACCCGAGGACGGTGGCGGAGCGGTGCCGGGCGGGATCATTCCGGGGCTCACGATTCCCGCGGATGGCGCGGTCGTTTCGGTCAGGCCAGAGGACGTGCGGCTCGTCGATGCGGCGAGCGCGTCGATCCGTGGTCGCGTAACGTTCGTCCGCGATCTCGGAGCGAGCGTCGAAGCCTATGTCGCCTGCGGCGATCGCGAGATTATCGCGGTTGCCCCCTCGCGCGAGCACCTCGATGTCCGCGAGAACGACGAAGTCGGCGTGCTGATTCGACCGGAAAATTGCGTGGTCCTGAAGCCATGAAGCGCCGACGCGACAGCCTTGGCGATATCCTTCCCGCGCTCTTTCCGGCGCTAATGCTGACGGTGTTCTTTGTCGCGCCTTTCGGGATCATGCTCGCCGTGAGCTTCTTTCGGCGGATCCAAGGGGCCTTCTACGAGCCCGCCTTCGTTTTCGACAATTATGCGCGCTTTCTGAGCGTCTTCTTCGCCGAGCGACTTCTGTTCTCGCTCGTTCTGGCGGCGCTCGTCGCATTCCTGTGCGTCACTTTGGGGCTTCCCTTCACCTACCAGCTCACGAAGCTGCCGCGCCGGTTGCAGGTGGTCTGGCTCGTCAGTTTGCTCGCCATCCTTTCGCTCTCGGAGGTGATCATCGGCTTCGCTTGGTCGACGCTTCTCTCGCGCACGGCCGGAATCACCAATCTCTTCGTCGCGCTCGGTCTGATGGATCAACCTGTGTCGCTGACCCCGAGCTTCGGTGCCGTTTTGATCGGAATGGTCTATCAGGCGTTTCCTTACACGGTTCTCGTGCTCTACCCTTCGGTCGCGCGGCTCGATCCGTCCCTCGTTGAGGCGGCGCGGACGCTCGGCGCATCGCCGCCGCGCGCGTTCTTCAACCTTGTCGTGCCGGTGCTGCGAAACACGCTTCTCGCGACGCTCATCATGGTCTTCGTCTTTGCGCTCGGCTCGTACCTCCTTCCGCAGCTTCTCGGCCGGCCCCAGCACTGGACCCTCTCCGTGCTTATCACCGACCAAGCCATCTACCAGTCGAACATGCCTTTTGCGGCGGCGATGGCGATCTTCCTGGTTCTTGTGAGCCTTGGACTGGTCGGATCGGCGCTCGCACTCAGGCGGCGGGAGATCGGGACATGAGGCGCGTGATTCATCTTGGGCGCTGGCTGCTTTTCGCCGCGGTGGCCCTATTCCTCGCGGCGCCCATCGTCGTCGTGGCCGGCGTCTCGGTGAACAGGCAGAAGACGCTGCAATTTCCGCCGGCCGGTTTTTCGCTCGACTGGTATCGACAGGTCCTGACCGATGCCGGCTGGCGGAACGCGCTTCTGACATCGCTCACCATCGCCGTTTTCGCAGCGGGGCTGTCGATCATGATCGCGTTTCCGCTCGTATGGTCACAATGGCGCCGTTGGCGCGCCTGGGTGCGGATCGTCGAAATGCTTGGGCTCACGCCGTTCATACTCCCGCCGGTCATCACTGCGCTCGGCTTCCTCTCGTTCTGGGCGACGATCGGCTTCTATGGCGCGCCGTGGACCGTCGTGATCAGCCACGCGATCTTCTTCGTGACGCTGCCGCTCGTCACGCTGACGCTCGGCTTCGCGTCGATCGACCGCGAGATCGTCGAGGCGGCGGCCATTATGGGGGCCGACGACCGCGTGATACTGACGACGATCGTGCTTCCGCTCGTCGGACCCTATATTCTTTCCGGCTTCGCCTTCGCCTTTGTGCTCTCCCTCAACGAATACATCGTCGCCTACATGGTCGCCGGTTTCACTATCGAGACGCTGCCGATCAAGATCTTCAACTCGCTCCGCTACGGCTACACGCCGACCATGGCGTCAGTGACGGTTGTCTTCGTGCTTTTCGCGGCGCTCATCTTTGGGCTCATCGCGCGCTTCGGCGACCTGCCGCGCCTTCTCGGGGCCTGGGCTTCGAGGACATAACGATGCGTCTTTCTGCTTTCCAAATGGTGGCGCGGATGGGCGACGTAGCCGCCAATCTTGCCATGATTGCTGAGGCGGCAGCAGAGGCGTCGCGCCGCGGCGCAACCCTTCTCGTCTGTCCTGAGCTTGCTACGACGGCATACGGCAGCGGCGACCTCATCCGCTCGCTAGCGGAACCAGCCGACGGACCGCAGATTGCTGCGATCGCCCGGATGGCGGCCTTGAACAATATCACCCTCGTCGCCGGCTTTGCCGAGCGGGCGGGCGAGCGCGTCTACAATTCGGCTGTACTGGTGGAGCCTTCCGGCAGCCGTGTCATCTATCGCAAGTGCCATCTATACGGCGACTATGAACGCCGCCTTTTCACGCCTGGCGATCAGCCGCCGCGTGTTGTGAATCTCGGCGAACTGAAGGTCGGTATCCTCATTTGCTACGACGTGGAATTTCCTGAGGCTGTGCGGCATCTGGCACTCGCGGGCGCCGAACTGGTTCTGGTGCCCACCGCCCAGCCAGATACACAGGACGCCCCCTTCATCGCCGAAAAAATCGTTCCGGTGCGCGCTTTCGAAAACGGCATTGCGATCGTCTACGCCGATCACGCCGGCAGCGACGAGCGCTTCGCCTATGCGGGGCGATCCTGCATTGCTCTCCCGGACGGCACTGACGGCGCGCGCGCGTCAGCCAGCGGCAGCGCGGTCATCGTCGCCGACTATGAGTCATCAAATTTCGCGTCATCGCGCTCAGCCAATCCGTACGTCGCAGACCGGCGCATCGATCTGTTCGGACCAGTCGGGACAATGGCGGGTGACGCCGGTTAAGGCACTTGGTGGCGCATAAGCCCTGCGGAGGAAGGCAGCGGTAGCGGCTCAGCTACGCTCGACCTTCAAAGGCTGTTGCAGCCCTTGGCGTGCGAAGGGCTTTGAGTAAGCGTTCAGTTGTTTGCTCGACCACTCATGATCCGGGGTTATTGGTGCGCCGAAAGTCTGCGTTGGCAAGCGCTCACGGGCTAGTCCGTCCCTAACCGGGTGAGACATTTTCGGTCTAGGTCTCGACCGCCGGGGGTCGATGATGACCCCGGCCCTGTCCAACATCGCGGTTGGAAAGCCTCAGGTCGGGCTCTCCGGCTAAAGCCTGCGCTCGATGGCTCGCAGCAGGCGGAAGCGCAGATTTCCCGTGTTGCCGCCAAGGGAAATCACAAATCGCACGCGCCCATGCTCGGAGGTGTTGGCGTACCCCGCCAGCGTGTGGACGCCGGGAATAGTGCCCGTCTTGTATCGCGAGCCGCCTTTGGTTTCGCGAAGCAGATCGGCATAGGATGAGAAAAGGTCGAGCACCTTGGCCAAGCCGCGGGCCGTGAAGCAATTCTCGGGACTGATACCCGAGCCTTCCTCAAGATGGATAGCGTCGGCGAGATCATGCTCGGCGAGGATCTCGTGAGCGACTTGAAGTGACTTTTCGAGGCTGACGGGACCGCCCAGTCGGTGCCCGCCGATCTCCAGGAAGACCTGGTTGGCGACATAGTTGTTCGAGCCGATGAACATCTGGGCAATGATCTGTGAGAGCGCTCGCGACTGGCGGTGCACGTAGACGGGCTCCAGGCCCTCGGGCACGGATCCAATCGAGATGTCACCCTTAACAACTCCACCTGCCTGCTCGATGAATGCGGCGAGCAGCTCGCCGGCATAGCGAACGCTCACTGCGGGATCTTCGTGTGTCAGGCTGATGCGGCCCCGACCATTAGGGCCCCGCGCCCGAAACTCGCTGATCGCCAAAGGGGTGATCGGGGTCTGCTTCTCGGCGGAGACGACGGTATTTCCGTGGCGCTCAGCATGGATCGTGTTGAAATTCACTGCGAGGGCCGAGTTCAAGGCGTCATACGCTTCTTCGGTATCCTCGATGCCCGGGATTCGAAGGTCGGCAGGGTAGTAGCTCGTGTCCAGCACCATGCCGGTGAGCGGCTCTGTGCCGGCCGCGGCGACCAGCTTGGGCGCGAGCAGGGCTAACTCCTCTGAGATCAAGAACGGGTCGCCACCGCCGTGCACATACAAGACCCGGTCCTTATCCAGGTAGAAGCGGGTCTCGAAGCGATAGTCGCTACCCAAGACCTCCATCGCCAACCAGGCGGTGACAATCTTGGTGACGGAGGCCGGAACAAAGGGGTGGTCAGCGTTTTGGGAGACCAATTCGTTGCCCTCTAGAAGTCCAGCACAAGCACCAAGGCCGACGGCGCAAGGGCAGCGATCTCCTCCTTCGGGCCCGCCAGGGCGGAGGCGGGCAGCAAGTGCAGGGCGCAGACGAGGGCAAGCAGGCGAAACCACATGGTGACTCTCGCGCGGCCGCGCCGCATGCGACCTTCCGGCCCATGCTAGTGACACTCAAGCGCAAAGCCAAATAGATCGCCGAATTCCGCTCATAGCGCGAAGCCGAAGCCCGAACTGACGCAGAGCATGTCTGCTTGCGAGCTACAAACGGACATCCTGATCACGCCAACGGATGACCGTGTCTGACCCTTTGCAGTCATTGGCGCCGGCGATGTGTCAGCGCAGATTGTCCCTCAGTTCGAGAAATTCGCTGCGGAAGAGATCGGCAAGTCCAGCACCCTGGGTAGCCGCGAGATTGGAGTCAGAAACGGCTGGCGTTTCAGCTTCGGCTGGACTTGTCTCTTCTGCCGTGGCCGTCTCCGCTTCATCCTCGCCAGAGGATTTCTCATTTCCGCTTCCCGGCGGCAGGCCGACTTGAGGCGTGACGCTTGTATCAGCGGGCGAGGCCGCCATATCGGCCCCGTTCGTGTCAGGCGCGAAGAAGGACTTCGCCATCTGCGCGGTGATCAGGTCGAAAGTGCGCTTAGCCTGTTTCGGATAGATGATCTCGAATACGTGCTCGGTCTCGCCGTCGTCGCGCAGCAGGAGCTTTCTGTAGAAGACCTGATCGCCGCGATAGCCGGAGAGAACGTACCAGTCCTCGCCATGCCGCTTGTAGGTGACGGCGTCGTAGTCGCCACCGGCGATATCGTCGGCCTCCAGTTCCGCCAGCGTCATCTCAAGCGCGTTGTACTGCCCGAAAATGAAGAAGCTTGACTTTCCGTCGATGGCCGTGAAGCGCCGCCCGTCGTTGTTGTCCGGCGGCGGCTGCGGATTGAAGATGCCGGATGGGTAGACGATCGATGCCCCAAAGCGTGAATTCACATATTTGACCCATTCGCCCTCCGAGAGCTGCGTCGGCGGTTCTTCGACCGGCGCCGCACTCTCCGTCGGGGCGGCTACCGCATCGGCCTCTTCCGACGTGGCAAACCCTTCGGCTTCCGTCGCAGACGTGCCAGTGCGCGTGGCGCCGGACGGCTCCCCCGGAAAGATATATCTCGAATAAGCCCAGCCGATCGTTCCGTCTTCGAGCTGGACGCGAAGCCAGTTTCCCTTGCGTGCGAGCACCGTCAGAAGGGTGTCCGGCTCCATCCGTAGCAGCTCTTCGTAACGGCTGCCCGGACCGGTTCGCAGGGAGAGGTAGTTCTCGCCGCGCGGATTGAGGCCCCCAACATAGTCGGCGCGAACGTCGCTCGACTGGCCGGCCAAAGAAAGGAGCCCGGCGCCCATCGCGAAGATGACGCTCCATCGCCGCTTGCCCCGCAACATTCGGCTCACCCTCTCCAAGCTATCGGTCTAAAGTTCATGCCCGCTCGGTCGGAGAAGACCATTGACGCATGTCAATGCCGGTAGGGCGATGCTCATAGATTGAAATCGACTATGCTTTGGGCATCGCCATTGACCTGCGCCGCGTGGGTTGAGCTTGCGCGACGGGCTATCGCGCTTGCCTTGGCAATCGTCGCGGCGACAGCGGCATTCGGCTACGGAAGCTTGCGCGTTGCTCTGGTCGCCGCACTACTTGCTGTTGCTGAGTACCTGGCTGCTTCCCCGCCCCAAGCCCCCGCCCGGCGCGCTGCATCACGAGCGGTTGCCATCCGTGTGGATGCCGGACCTGGTCGGGTTGCTTCTCGCGACGACGTTCTTGGCGATGCCGTTCATCATCTCGGCGGGCGAGCCTTGGCTCGGCGGTCCGTGGATGCTGACGCTGTTCATGTGGCCACCCGGGCTTATCGCGCTGGCAATCTTCTGGATTGCCGCGCGCTATCAATGCTTCTGGATTCGTCTTGAGCCGCATGCGCTGACGGTCAATACCACGCGTGGAACAACGGCGATGGAGTACGACAGCATCGCTCGCATCTCGCCGGACATGACACTTCCTCCGCGCTGGCTCGGACCTTTGCTCGTGCTCTTCGGAGGATGGCGAGGCCTCGGCGTAGCCCTCCTGCATGCGAACCGCCCAAGCCGCTGGATTGTGGTCGAGCGGAAAGATGGGTCTGCTCTTCGATTGCCGGCGGACGCCTTCCCCGACGCTCGCAAGGTCATCGCCGCTCTTGAGCGCGCAGGCGTTCCGATCTCGCCGGACTTCGTGCGCAAGCAAAGCAAGCCCAACAAGAAGATGAGGAAACCCGATGGACGTAAGGTGGTACCGACCACTCAGTAGTGGCGGCCTTCGCGTAACATCTGCGCGGCTTGTCTTTGCTGCCCTGCTGCTTGCCGCGTTCTTCCAACAAGCCTTTGCGGATGACTGGAAGGTTGGCAGGGCGCGCGATCTCGCCTTCGATGTGCCGGCCGACTGGCAGTTCGTCTACGAGCCGAAGGAAGGCGTAGTCGGCTACGTGCCCGACGCGCGCGACGCTCTGGATGCTCCGACAGGGGTGATGGTTGTTCCCGGGCGGTTCGCAGATGTCATTCCTCCCGATGCCATCTTGGAAAAGCGCAGGATCGAAGTGGGCGGAAAGGCCGCCACCGAATACGAGGTCAAAGCCCCACCCGATACCGGCGTGCGCGGCACGATGATCGACATCGACGGCGTAGCTGCGGACGCGAAGCCGATCGGAATCTCGTTGCTGGCGCCCGCGGACGCCTGGGATAAATTCGGCCCGACCTTCGAGCGCATCCTCGCCAGCGCGCGCTTTGAGCTTGATACGTCCACCTTCATCGTGCCGGAGCTGAAGGGTCACTGGTACATCGGTGGCCGGGAGGATCGGGAAGCTTCGGCGGTCGGCGAAGCGAAGGGCGCCTACTATTCCGTCGACCAGGACATCCAATCGGCGGAAGACCAGCGCCTGGAAGTGGTGCGCCTTTCACCCTTTCAGCTGCGTATCGTCTCCGGCGCTCTGCAGAAGGACGGCACGATTGACGCCGCCGGCCTGCAGATCGAATGGAGCGACGGCACTTTTTGGACACGTGCGCCGGAGTTGAACGTGGCGGCTGCCGCGGCCCAGTCAGCGGGGCCCGCTGGCGGCCTGAAATTCTTCGAATTTGGGCCGGTTTCCGCTCGCATCCCGGAAAGCTGGGCGACATCGACCACGTCGCGCGAGCCGCTCAACTCCGCTTATGCGGTCGATCCGGCGCACCAGGGGCTTGCGGGTGCGGCCACGCTAAGCGTGCCGGCAGAGGAAGCGGATGCCGCCTTTGCGAGCTACGTCGAGCAGGCGAACGCCGTGCTCCTCCAGGGTGGTCGGAAGGCTTCGGCGCCGGCCCCTGAAGGGCCGTGGACGATGACCGCCCGCTATGAAGGCGTGATGGTGTGGGGCACCGACAGCTCGCAGCCGACGGTGCTTGAAGCGCGCGCCGCGGTGACGGAAACCGGGCTCGCATTGCTCTTTGTCGCCTGGCCGGCCGACCCCGATGGGCTCGCCGCTGACGCTGCGCAGAAGGTCCTCGCATCCGCCAATCTTCAGACCGTCCTCTTCGACGGGACGCTGTCCGATCGATGGCAGGAACTCTCGGTCGCGGGCGGGGACTATGCCAAGTTCGCAAGGACCGAAGACGGCGCTCTTGTCGTCGATGTGCCGGTTGGGAACGCTTGGGCGAAAACGGGAATCTGGACCCGGGAGCCTGTGGTGGCGCCGCGCAGCCACGATGGCAAGGCCGAGATCACCCATCTGCTTTTCACGATCGATCCGGCGCGCACGACCAGTTTTGTTTTGGCGCTCGGCGCCAAGGACACACCGGAGGAATGGGAGAGCCATGACGTGCGCTTCGGCTGGTCCCGCTCCGAGGATGGGAGCTCTGGAACAGCCACCCTGTTTGTACGGCGGCGGGAAGTCTGGAAGACTTCGACCGGCGCCGAAGCGCCGTCGACTGTTGATCTCTCGCTCGACAGCGAAGGGCTCGCCGTCGTCACGCTGCCGGACGGGCGGAGAATGGAAGCGGCGATCCCCGACGGGCCAGTCGACGGCGGTTATCGGCTCTATGTGCTGGCACATGCGCCGGCTGCCAACGCTGCCGCGGCCATGTCGCTGCGTCGGATCGTGATGAGCCACGACGAGCGCGACGCTACCGTGTCGTCGCGTTATCCCGACGAGCGGCAAAGCATTGTGCTCTTCGATGGGCATCTCGGGCGAGATTGGGTGCCGCACGGCGCGAGTGGCGGCGATTTTGCCAAGCATGCGCGGCTCGACGACAATGGCCTGACGGTTGAGGCCCCGAAGGACAGCGGATGGGCCAAGGCTGGCATCCTCAGCCCGGAGCCGCTTGTGTGGCTCGATTCCTTCAGCGGCGATGCGCAAGTGACAGTCGAGTTCGTGATCGATCCGCAGAAGAGCGATGGGTTTGCTTTGGCGCTCAGCGAGCCGGGATATGGCGGGGTCGCCGGGAACGACCCGCTCAGTCCCAGCGCGCTGTTCCAATGGTGGCGTAAGCAGGACGGCTCGGGATCGCACGCCGAGTTCCACCTCAACCCGCACCCGGCAGGCGACTTCTCAACCGAGGACCGCGAAGACGCCGCGGCGCCGAAGTCGGTGCGCTTCATCCTACGGCCCGGCGAGGTCACTCTCACTGCGGACGGATTCGCGCCTGTCACGAAGCCGTGGCCGATTGCCGCGGACGGCGTGGGCTTGCATGTCTACGCCTACTCGCTTGCGCCGACGCCGGGCCCAGCTGCCCACTTTGGGCTGAAGGAAATCCGGCTCACGCGAAGAATCGGAACGCCGCCCCCGTCGTTGAAGATCGCGGCCGGCGTCGAGCCGCTGCCAGTGAAGGTGCTGTTCGACGGCGAGCCTGGAGAGCTCTGGGAACCTGCCAGCGTCAGCGGCGCCGAATTCGCTGCCTATGGCCGCTTTGAAGACGGCCGCATGGTCGTCAACATCCCCGCCAAATTCTCGTGGGGCAAGGCCGGGCTGTTGTCCAAGGTGCCGATTGTCACCTCTGATGAGCGTTTCCAGAAGACCTTCGTCAAGCTGGCATTGAAAGTCGATCCCAAACAGACGACCGGCTTCCAGATATTGTTCTCGGACAACCCGACGCCCGACATGTGGCCTAGCCGCACGGCGGCGGTAAGCTTCATCCGCCACACCAAAGGAGCGGATCGAGGAGCCTACGTCCTCAACTTGGAGTCCGGGCCCTACTTCAACTGGTCAAGGACGGTTCCGGCGGAATGGGTAGCAAAGAACTGGGATGGGCGGTTCGAGATTCTGATCGGGAACGATTGGGTCGCCGCGCGACTGCCCAATGGCCCGTTCGTCAAGGGCACCGGCTTCAATGCCCACGGTTTCATGACGATCTATGCGCATCCGGAGGAAACCTACGGCGGCTCTACGCTTGTCCTTGAGCAGGTGAGCCTTGAATGGACCGCGCCGGACGGGATGACCGAAGCCCAGCGTTGGGAATATCTCGACGACGATTTGTTCAACCCGGACGACTTTCTTGGCTGGCTGGGCGCCGGGGGGAAGGCGGAAGACGGAAAGGCCGATCAGCCGTTCTCGCTCCCGCCCGATTTTGAGGCGCCGCACATCAGGCCGGTCGGCGCGCCGCAAGAATTGGGAGACAGAAGAAGCATTTGGGACTGGCTCAATCCTATTTCCGTCGCATATGCAGCGCCCGACTGCACCGCCGCCATCGATCAGCATGTCGACGACTTGCGCCGCGTTCAGGTCACGCTCGGCGAACAGGCCGATATCGAGGGAAAGCTCGTCAACCTGTTCTGGACGGCCTTCGGCGCCGCCGATCTGGGTGAAACGAAAGCCGAGTGGGTGCGCAAGCTTGCCGGCAAGACGCGTGACGCGGTCCTGGATGGAGCGACGCTCGGTGAAGACATTGCAGGCGGCAATGATGCAGACTTCGTCATTCACGCGATGCAGACCGCGATGAAGATCGGCCTGTCGTCCGACGCGCTCGAAGCGCCGACATTCCGCAATCTGGACCGCAACGTGCTCGATACATGGTCAAACGCACTGAAGAAACTGCCGGAAGACAAGGCCCGCGCCTTGATCGCGCAAATGAGCATCAATCTGGGCCTACACCCGATTCCGGGGCACGACCTCTACAAGGACATCCTTGAGAAAGGGGCCAGCCTCGACCTCGGCACCGTCTTCGGCGAGGGAGCGGAGGGAAACCAGAAGGCCGTGGGCGTTGCGCTCTGGACGCTGACCAACAACACGCTCTCGACATTCTCGCCGCAGTACGCCGTCGCCAAGGCGCTGGGCGAAACGATTCTTGAGACGGCGAAAGCCACCAAGGTATTCGTCGTCAATCAGCAGGTGCGGGATCTCTACGAGATTTGGAAGGAAGAGCTCGTCAAGAATAACGGCATGGGGGCGGAGGACTTCTACAACGCACGCGCCGTGAGGGGCGAATTGCTGCCGTTGACGGAGGTGAAGAATTTGATGCGCTCGGATTCGGACCAGTTTGTCAGCGACGATGCGGCGAGGGCCCGCTTGTTCAAGGAATTCGAGAAATGGCATCAGGCTGAACAGGAAGCGGCAGCGAAAGCCGACCGGATGAGCGCCGCCAAAGCGGAGTTCGACCAGTTTCCGTCGTCGTGCAGAGGGGCGCTCGAGAAGCAGGTCTGGCCCAAAGGCCGCAGCGCGGCGGGCAAACTGCTCTCCGACATTTGGGCGTCAGGCAAGGTCTATCAACCGCTGTCGGACTACACGAACGCGTGCCTTCCGGAAATTGAGCTGTTCGACCGCTTTACCGAGCTGCAAGCGAACGTAAGCGATCAGATGGCGCGCTATCTGCCCCCCGGCAACAAATGCGCAAGCCCCGCGCTGCTCAACATTCACGTGAGGCAGCTGATGTGCACGCTGGTCGAAAATGGGGACACCGAGTACCAGCTGGACTTCGCCAAGCACCTCGAAGACTGCGGCGCGGTCAGCCCGGTCTCGCAGGAGGAGAGCGAGGCGAAGAACGCCGACATCGTCGAAAAGCTTTCTCACCTCGACTACACCAAGCTGTCGGGATTCCTCGATCACCTCGGCGTTTCGCTGCCTGGCAGTTTCTACGGCTGCCTGTGCGCGCAGCTTGGCCCCGGCGGGACCAAGCCGACCTTCACCAGCAATGTCGGCATCACCTACGGGGCCAACGGCTGCAACGGCTGCTTCTGGCAAGGTTTCGGTGAGGGCTGCACGCCGCCGCCAACCGAGGGCGCGGCACTGAACGTCTGCCTCGACAAGGCGCGCGTCGGATACATGGAAAAAGACGGCAAGGTCGTCAACGAAGGAGTTCGGCTCGACGAATACATTGCTGACCGTCTGCGGGCTGAGAAGCTTCGCTGATCGGGAGCGCGTGATGCGAAGTGTGACCCGACGTGAACGGGTATGAAACGAGATTCGGACCAAGAGGCGTCGGGCGGCGGCGAGATACTAACCTGGATCGTCGACGTTCCGCTTCTCACCAATCCCATCGTGCTGAGGGCATTGGTACCGATTCTTGCCATCGCCTACCTGTTCGTCGTCGGCATATTCGGCATCGTGCTCGCGTCCGCCGACCATCTTGAGAGGCTGCCCGCCTTCATGGGGTTGATGGCCATCGGGTTTGCGTTCCTGGCGCTGCTGGCCCTCCTTGTCATACTTGTCTTCTTCCGCAATCGCATGCGCGTGCGCTACGTTCTCGACGACGCGGGTGTGACCTCCGTCGTCGTCGACCGCAGGGCGGAGATTGCCGGTTCGCTTGCGGTCTTCGCCGGCACTGCCTCGGCAAACGCAACTCTCGCCAGATCTGGTCTAGTGGCCGCCGGATCGCAGCGCGAGCACACAAAGTGGAATCGGATTAGGGAGGCGCGATTCCGACCGGAGCGCAATTTCGTCAGTCTCGTGGCGGCGGGGTCGTGGCCGGTCGGAGCCATACACTGCACGCCCGAAAGCTACCCAGTGGTGGAGAAACGCATCCACCAAATTCTCAGCAGCAGGAACCACGCGGCAGCCGCTGGCTGATCCATGCGCGTTATTCGTCGGGCAGCGGCTTGACGAAGAGAAGCGTCAGATCCCGCTCCGGGCGGTAGTCTCGCGCGTCCCATTCGAACGTTGTCGCTCCGGTCTTGCGAATTCCGTCCCGACACAGCGAAACGAGCGTGTCGGCTGAGAGCTTGTCGATCGTGAGGTGGAAATGCCCGATCGAGCTGCGCCAGTTGTTTGCCGTGGTCAGGATGTAGGTGAGCACCGTTGCATCGAGAGCGCCGCCTTCCTCCCCTTTGAGGAGCCCTCCTGCGGCTCGCTCGAACCCCGCGTCGATGCAAGCATTGTCGTGGAACGCGCGTTCTTTGACATCGGTACTGGGTGTAGAATGTCGAGGTCGGCACGGGCGTATAGGAATGCTCCACCTTAAGCGCGCGGCCAGGCGGGAAAGTCATAGTCCAGAAGTAGCTCACATTCGCGGTCCACGCCGCGTAAAAGCCCTCACCCCAATCGGCGCCGTGAATGATCTTCTCGGCGCGCAAGCGCTCAAAGACATCAACGGGCAGGCTGTCGAGCCTCTCACGAAGCCGATCGAAACTTTCCATGTCTGGCGTGAATAGCGTCAGCGGGATGTCGTATTCCTCCAAGATGTCCGTCACGTCTCGGCCGTCGACCGTCGCTCGGGCATCGATCTTGAATGGAGTCGGCTTGCCGTCGATCGACAGCTTGAACCCGACGAAATCCACCGGATCGGCCGGACTGATGGAGTAGCCGACGTCCTGGCTCAGATCGACGGGCGGAACCGGAAACGCCACAGTCGCGGTGATAGGCGCAGTGCTGGTGTTCTCAAACGAATAGCGGACCCTGACCTTGTCCGGACTGATGAAGAGGTCCTCGTCGAGGAGGCGGATATCCACATTGGGGATGAGCACGAGCTCACCGGTGTCGAGACTCGCGGTTAAATCGTTCGCAAACGCTGTCGCCGAGAATGCGAGGCTGAGGAAGGCGCCCGTCAGCGCGATGCGGGCGAAGAGTGCCTGACATAACATCATCGTCTACCTCTTCTGCGCATGCGCATGCCGGAACAGCGCAGAGTGTCTTGAGTGTTGGCGCGGGCATTGATCCTGCTCAAGGCGAGAGCGGCGTGGGCTGATAGCTCCCAGCAAGACCCCTTAGGGCAACGGAGCCAAGACCTTGCTTGCCAAGCTGATTGAAGTCGTTCCGAACCGCAGCCGCGATGCAGCGCGGCCAGGTCGGATGCGTTATGCAGTAGCGGCGTTGCTCTGCTTGCTCGCAGCGGCGCTAGTGGCGGCTGCACCTGCTGCGGCTGAAGGTGTTGGTGCCCCTGGCACTGGATGGCATCCGGCGACGGCGCTGACCGTAGCGGCGTGGCGCCGGGAGCTGACCACGATATTCACCAACACCAATGTCGCGACCGTCCATAACGGCGCGCGCCGCTCGACCGTCTTCAGTCTCGACCGCGAAGCGACGATTGTCAGTCTCAGGACCTACCACTGGAACAAGGGCAGAGGCGCGAGGCCCGGCACCGTCGCGCTGCGCAGCAGTTCGGGCCGCCTCTACGGCCCGTGGCAGACTGTCGGGTCATCGGGGCAGGGAGGCGTTCGCAATGCTTACTGGACCGCGAGCCCGCAAATCACGCTGCGGCCGGGGACGTACACGATCCTCGATTCCGATCCCTCCACGTGGGCGCAGAACCGTGGCACGGGCGGCGCCGGCATGGCGTGGGTAGAGGGTTGGTATCATTGAAGATAATGCTCGCACTTTGAACCACTGGATAGGGTGTGACTGCGCGGGGCCGGCGGATGGGAACTGGACCCGCGAGGGGCGTTTGCCGCATTAGAGCGCGACCTTCTTGCACCTGATGTTCGCTTTGCGAAAGCCGGCGACGCCGGCTTAATGACCGACAAGGGCGCGGCGGGTACCTAATCGAGGCGTGCGCACAACTTCTGCTCATGGCGCAAAACCGAAGTCGGATTTCAGAGCCACCGATGTCTGCTTACGAGGGCAAAGCGGACATTCGGATTGCGCGGGCCGAGGTCCGAAGTCTGACCCTGAACGGACATCGCTATGAAGAGGTGGATCACCTCCGTTGAGCTGTTGAAATAGCCGAACAGATTTTTCATCCGACGCAGGCAGCGATCCAGACCGTTCGGAGCCTCGCACTCAACCTCAGAAGCGCAGCGCAAAGGGAGATCGACGCGGTCCTGGAGCGGCAGGCGCTCGACCCCGACCATCTGGCACGCAAGGGCGCAGCAACGCGGAGTTATCGAATGGCAGGCCAGCCTGACGTCGCCGCGAATACCGAAGAACTCATCGCCTTCGGCATCGACATAACCTTCGCGCGACTGCCTGCTGACCAGTCCGCGTTCCGCACGGTGGTCCCGTCTCGTCTCTTTGATCTAAGTCAGTGTGGCCGAGCTATCTCCGGCGCGAGATGAGGCTTGTTCCAACCACGGCAAGCAAACACATGATATTCTGCCAGTGATCGAGATGCATCCTTTCTTGGCGAGAGCACGCGAACTCCATGAACCGTAGACGTTTCGTCTTGGGCGCCGTTCTGCTCGCAATGGCAGCCGTTGCGGCCAGCGGTGTCTGGGCTCAGTTCTTCCGGCCGATCACTGTGCAGGTTGCGCACGTTGAGCAAGACGTGCCGGTCGAGGTGTTCGGCCTTGGAACGGTCGAGGCGCGCGTCGCATCGAAGGTGGGATTCAAGATTTCTGGTGTTCTCGTTGATGTTTCCGGCTGATGTCGGCGATCGGCTGGCCAAGGGCGCAATTTTGGCCCGTCTCGATGACCGCGAGCAGATGGCACGTGTCGCCAGGGCAAAGGCGGCCGAGGAACAAGCCGAGGCCAACCTTCAAAAGGCAACAGCGGCCCTCGAAAAGGCGCAAGTGAACTATGCCAATGCAAAGACAATCAACGAGCGCCGACAGGCACTGCTTCAGGGCAACAGCACCTCGATCGAGACGGCGCAAACGGCACAGGCCGCTGAAGACGCCGCCCACGCTGACGTAGACCTGGCTGCCAGCGATGTTCTGGTGGCGAAGGCCGCCATCAGCGACGCCAAGGCGCAACAGCAGCAGGAAGCTGCCATCCTAGACTTTCACACCCTCACGGCTCCCTACGATGCAATGGTGACCGAGCGACTGAAGGAGCCCGGCTCGGCCCTTGCCGTCGGAGAGCCGGTCTTTTCGCTGATCGACCCGCAGCACAGTGTGGGTGCTCGCCTACATCGACGAAAGCAAGTCAGGCGGGATCGCAATCGGTCAGTCGGCGGAGATCGTGCTGCGATCACAGTCCGACCGGCGCATTGCCGGCCACGTGGCGCGCATCGAGCCCGAGAGCGATCGCGTCAACGAGGAGCGACGGATCGAGATCGCCTTCGATCACCTGCGGGACGACTTCCATCTTGGCGAACAGGCCGAAGTCTACATCACCACCGTGCGGCTGGATCGGGGCCTGTTTGTCCCGGAAGCAGCTATCGAAGAGCTCGGCAAGAATCGCGGAACCGTGTGGACCGTGGAAGACGGGCGGCTCCAGCAGCGCGAGGTGACGCTCGGTCACCGGTTGCTCGATGGACGCTACGAAATCACGGGGGGCGTTCCGGACAACGCCGCCGTGGTCAGTCAGTTGCGCAGCGGCCTGCGCGCTGGTCGCTCCGCCGAGAGTGCCGAGGGGCAAGGCCCATGAACTTGGCCTACCGCGACATCAAGCATAATCTCCTGCGGTTCGTCCTGACCAACTTCGGGCTCAGCCTTCTGCTCGGCATCGTGATCGTAATCACCGGCGTCTACGGAGGCCTGATCGACGATGCGCTGCGGCAGGCCCGCGCGGCGAACGCGGACCTCTGGGTCGTCGAGGCCGGCACCAATGGGCCGTTTGCCGAGTCGTCGCGCATCCCAGGCGACACCAGGGAGTTGGTCAGCAGAGTCTATGGCGTGGAGCGTGCCGGCGCCGTCACCTACCAATCGATCCAGACCAAGCTCAACGACAAGCCGCTCCGCCTTTTCCTCATCGGCTACGAGCCGGGTCGGCCCGGCGGCCCCCGCTCGCTCTGGGCCGGGCGTGAGATTCTGCGCGACCACTTCGAAATGATCGTTGACCGCTCCGCCGGTCTTGCCCTCGGACAGGAAGTGCCTCTGGGCACCCACGGCCACAAGTTCACGATTGTCGGCCTGATGAACAAAGAGGTCACTGCGTCCGGCGACCCGGTCGGCTACATCACCTTGCGCGACGCACAAGCCCTGCAATTCGAGCTGGCACCGCCGGCCGAGCGGCGCGAGTCCGCGCGTGGCGGCGCACTGCAATCCAACAATCAGATCAACGCGGTAATCGCCAAAGTATCGTCTTACGTTCCGATCGCCGAAGTCGCTGCCGCTCTATCGCGCTGGAAACATCTCACCACGCTCACCCAGGACCAGCAGGAAACCCTGTTGAGCAAATTCGTCATCGAGAAGGCGCGAAACCAGCAGCGCCTGATCATGGTGCTTCTGATCATCGTATCGGCAGTGATCATTGCCTTGATCGTCTACACGCTGACCATGGACAAGGTCCGTTCCATCGCCACGCTCAAATTTGTCGGTGCGCCGGACCGGACCATCATCGGCCTTGTTGTTCAGCAGGCTCTGTCGATGGGAATATTCGGCTACTTCACCGGGCTGGCGCTCGTCCTCATCTTCCAGCCTTACTTTCCGCGGCGGCTTGTGCTCGATCCAGTAAGCGTCGCGATCGTGTTCGGCATTATGATCGTGGTCTGCCTTGCGGCCAGTACTCTCGGTATTCGGCTCGCGCTCAAGGTAGACCCGGCGGAAGCGCTCGCCGCCGCGGGGTAGTGATGGCCGATGACGAGCAGGCAGCCGGTCGTGCGTGTCGAACACCTCTCTAAGCATTTCGGCGCCGGCAGTCGCGCGTGTCGATGCCCTGACTGACATCGATATGGACGTCTATCCTGGCCAGGTCGTCGGCCTCATGGGCCCGAGCGGCTCGGGCAAGACGACGCTGCTCAATTGCATCGCCTGCATTCTCGAGCCGAGCAGCGGCCGCGTCACGCTCGACGGTGAAGTCGTCTATGATGACCGCTGGCTTAAGTCCGATTTGCGCCGGCTGCGGCTCGACAAGATCGGCTTCATTTTCCAGTACCCGAACCTGCTGCCGTTCCTGGACGGCACTGACAATGTCGCCGTCGTGCTTGATCTTGCCGGATTCCGCTCTGCTGCGGCGCACGCCCGCGCCGTCGAATTGCTGGAATATCTTGAAGTTGGGCACCGGCGGCACGCCATGCCGGCGCAGCTCTCCGGTGGCGAAGCCCAGCGCGTCGCGATCGCACGCGCGCTTGCCAACCGACCACGCATCATTCTCGCCGATGAGCCCACCGCGCCGCTCGATTCAGAGCGCGCCAGAATCGTGATGGACCTGCTTCGCAAGGTGGCGGTCGATCAAAGTGCTGCGATCATCTGCGTCACGCATGACGAAATGATCCTGGACCGGTTCGACCACATCTTCCGGCTGCGCGACGGAGTGCTGGAGATCGAGAGGACCGCAGCTTGAGTTCCTCGGATGGTCAACGTCCGGAATTGGTGGTGCTCTCAACTGATCGACGCAACACGTACCTTGGAATGAGGGCGTGGAGCGAGGGCAATGAGAGAAAGTATCGTCGAGTTGGGTTTGCGGCGGCGCAGAGCGCGGAACTCTGGGAGCGTTGGAAGAAGGGTGAAGGCCTGAAGTCGATCGGGCGCGACTTTGGCAAGCCGTCTTCCTGCATTTTTGCGCATATCAGGCCGAGCGGAGGGATCATGCCGCCGGTCCGGCGACGATCCCGTCTGGCGTTGACGCTGGCGGAGCGCGAGGAGATCTCTCGCGGCCTTGTTGCGGGCCAACAATTCGCTCGATGGCTCATGCTCTCGGCCGCTCACCCTCGACGGTCAGCCGGGAGATTGGCCGCGATGGCGGGTCCCGGCGCTACCGCGCCGAGGCTGCTGACAGCCGCGCATGGCGGCAGGCTCTGCGTCCGAAGCCGTGCAAGCTGGCGGCGTATGATCACCTGCGGCAAGCTGTTGCGGCGAAGCTGGAGATGGACTGGTCGCCAGAGCAGATCGCGGGCTGGCTAAAGCGGATACATCCGGGGGACGAGACCTGCCAAGTGTCTCACGAGCAATCGGCTAGCTTGCGCTGACCGGGACATAACAGCGTTGTTCATACGCAAAACCCCCGGAACAGCCGGGACTGGTGCTTGCATGGACGACCAAGAACGACGCCGCCGTTGGCACAGAAGTCGGCAACGAGCTGCGGAACGTCATCAATCATGAGCCGGGTGAACCGCGGGCTCACGATCTCGAACGCCGGATAGAGCTCGTCGACCGCATCGAGCACGTCCTGGCGCGTATAAGCAGTAGAGCACGGCGGCAATCCCGCCTGAACCGAAACCAAACTCACTCTCAAGCATAGTGTGATTGAAATGTCAGCCCTGAGCTGCTTAGGGCCAATGAATACGGTCTTCCTGAAGACCGGTCCGTCAAGATCATTCGGAGATGTTGAACAGCTTTTGGATTTCGTAAGAAGTTGCGCCGACCTTCCAACCGACGATGTCATCGTCCCAGAGCCGCACCGCCGCCTGCTGGAAGCCATACGCCTCTTCGATCGTCGTCGGCGGGGGAGCTAACTCGTCCAAGTGGTCCAGCGCCGTTAACGAGCGCCTCGCCACGACGATCTGACGAGCCAAGGCCTCTCTGTCGCTCATACGGACCTCCCGATGCAGCGTACTCGTGCATTTATCGTGCGGATTGGCTCACGTGCTCCAGCGCTTTTTGTGCGCAGCAACCTCTAGGCATTCTTCGACGCTAGCCGCGCCCGGGTTAGTCGCGAGGTCGGTCGTGGGGAGTTGGGAAGCCAAATGACGGACCAAATGGAGGAATCTCGTGCGCGCGCCCCCGAACACTTGCATTGCGGCCAGGTGTCGGTCTCGCCTGGCGACGCCACGATAGAAGTCGAAGTCTATCGAACCGTCGCGCAAGCGTCGGGGAGCAGGCCAGGAGTCGTGACGCGGTCCAGGGGAGCATTCCGAACGCAAACCGAATCCATTAGCGA